>NZ_JBHTCV010000001.1:0-636843 GCF_042665635.1 Citricoccus sp. GCM10030269
GGCATTAACCATCCTGGTCCAGAGCCTGATCAACCCGATCACTGACTCCAAACAGGTTGACACACACCGTAAACCGCTCATAATGGGGCACTTTTGACCTCCAGTTGCACGCAACGGGGGTGGCTCCGGGGGGCGGCGAGGGTCAGGGACGGATGACCGCTGATCCAGTGGCTCGCTCCTCGATCTGGGCGACCACGGCGTCCGGCGTGGTGTACTCGCCGAGCCGATTGGGTTTTCCGGCGCCGTGATAGTCCGAGGACCCCGTGACGAACAGCCCGTGTTCCCGGGCCAGGTCCCACAGTGTCCGGCGGTCCTCCTCGGAATGGTCCCGGTGGTCTGCCTCCACGCCGGCCAGTCCGGCGTCAATCATCTCCCGGAACAGATCCACTCCGACGACGCGCCCACGTACCGAGGCCATGGGGTGGGCGAACACCGGCACGCCGCCGGCCTCGATCACCAACCGCACGGCCTCGACCGGGTCGGGCGCATAGTGGCCGACGTAGTACGGCGAGCGCGGAGTGAGAATGGAGCTGAAGGCCGCCGAACGGTCATCCACCACGCCGGCCGTGACCAGAGCATCGGCGATGTGCGGCCGGCCGATCGTGGCATTCGGGCTGGAGTGTTCCAGCACCATCTCCCACGTGATGGGGTAGTCGCCGGCGAGGCGCTCCACCATGCGCTGTGCCCGGCTCAACCGGGACTGCCGGGATCTCTCGATCTCCCCGTAGAGACCCGGAGCGTGCGGGTCATGCAGGTAGGACAACAGGTGCACGCTGATGCCCGTCTCCGAGAAGCAGGACACCTCCATGCCCGGGATGAACGAGATTCCAGAGGAGAGGGCCTGTTCGTGCGCCTCTTTCCACCCGGCGGTGGAGTCATGGTCGGTCAGCGCCAGCCCCGTGAGTCCCGCACTGGCCGCGGCACGCACGACGGCGGCGGGCGGCTCCGTGCCATCCGAGACATGTGAGTGCGTGTGCAAGTCGAACGGCATGTACCCCAGCCTAGCCAACGGCCGAACGAGTGCGATGATGGAAGCCATGAACGACGAAACGCCTGAAGTCCCGGAGCACGCCGACCAGCCCGCCCCTGCGGCCCAGCATGACGCTGAGTCCGCCACAGAATCCCCCGACGAGAGCCAGCCCGTCGAAGACCGGGTGAACAACCGCTCGCAACGGCCGACGTCGGCGGCCTTCAAGAGGTTCATGGGCTCCAGTTGGGCCCCGGCTGAGGCTCCTGAGGTCGGCCCGGACCCCTCGGCGCCCTTCGCTGCGGAACGCCGGGCGGCGCTGTCCTCCCGGTTCGAGGGTGAACGGGTGGTCATTCCGGCCGGGCCGATGAAGGTCCGATCCAATGACACGGACTACCGGTTCCGGGCGCACTCCGCCTTCGCCCACCTCACCGGGCTCGGCGTGGACCACGAACCCGACGCCGTCCTCGTGTTGGAACCCGTCGATCCGGGCGCCGGCGACCATGGTTCGAACCACGAGGCGACCCTGTACTTCCGCCCCATGGCCGGCCGCGATTCCGAGGAGTTCTACTCCAACGCCCGTACCGGCGAGTTCTGGGTCGGCCCTCGTCCTACCCTGGGCGAACTGCAGGCGCGGACGGGCATCCGCACCGCCGACCTCTCGGAGTTGGAGGTGGCGGTAACGAAGAACGCCGGCGCCGTGGAGATCGGCGGCGTCCGCATCCGGCTGCTGCGCGGCTCGGACCTCGACGTCGAGGCGCTGGTGGACACCTCCCGCATCAACACCGGTGTGGACCTGGAGACCTCGGACGGCCTGGACGCCGAGTTGACCGAGTTCCTCTCCGAGCTGCGTCTCGTCAAGGACAGCTGGGAGATCGAGGAACTGCGCGGGGCAGTGGCCTCCACCATCGACGGGTTCGAGGACATCGTCAGGGCTCTGCCGGCTGCCCGCGGACACCAGCGCGGCGAGCGCATCATCGAGGGAGCCTTCTTCTCACGGGCCCGGCTCGACGGCAACGATCTGGGGTATGACACGATCGCCGCAGCAGGCAACAACGCCACGGTCCTGCACTGGATCCGCAACAACGGTGAGGTCCGCGACGGAGATCTGGTTCTGGTTGATGCAGGCGTGGAAGCCGAGTCGCTCTACACCGCGGACATCACCCGGACACTGCCGGTCAATGGAACCTTCTCCGAGGTCCAACGCCGGATCTACCAGGCCGTCCTCGATGCAGCCGACACCGCCTTCGCGGCCGTCAAGCCGGGGCTCACGTTCCGTGATGTCCACGCCACGGCGATGCAGGTCCTCGTCGAGCACTTGGATCAATGGGGACTGTTGCCGGTCTCCATCGATGAGGCCCTTTCCCCCGAAGGGCAGCAGCACCGCCGCTGGATGCCCCATGGAACCAGCCACCACCTCGGCCTCGACGTGCACGATTGCGCCCAGGCCAAGCGCGAGCTGTACCTGGATGCGGAGATCGAACCGGGCATGGTGTTCACCATCGAGCCGGGTTTGTACTTCAAGAACGAGGATCTCGCCGTGCCGGAGGAATACCGGGGCATCGGCGTGCGCATCGAGGACGACATCTACGTCACGGAGGCGGGTGCCGAGAACCTCTCCGCTGCCTTGCCACGCCGGCCCGACGACGTCGAGGCCTGGATGGCGAAGCTGCTGGGCTAGTTCCGCTCCGGCCGTCAGCGCGGCGTGATCAGTCGCGCGGGCCAGCCTGACGGCCGGCGTCAGGGCCGGCGTCGGGCTCAGTCTCACTCGAGGTCGCCGAGGTGTCCTCGGGCTCCGCTGTGATGTCCCGGCGCCCATAGCGGGGACGTTCGTACTGGTCGGCCTGATTCTCGCTGTGGTCGTCCTTCTTGCCGTGGTCGTCGCTAGCCTCGTCGGCTGACTGAGCCGACTGACCGGGTTGACCCGGCTCCGCCGGTGTGTGACCGGAGACCGTGCCTTCGCGAGGACCGCCCTTGCCATAGGCCGGAGCGGCGAAGGACCCCGTGGCCGATGAGGCTGCAGCAGGCTGCGCTGAGTTCTCCCGAAGGATCCGCTCCTGTAGTGCTTTGGCCTCGTGCTCGGGCAACCGGATCCCGTACTGTGGACGCCCATCCGGCAGATCGGCGTAGGACGAGTCCTGCGGTGACGTCAGGACGGGATGTTGCTGTGTCGGCTGTTGTGTCGGCTGCGGCGCCGGCTGCTGTGCTTGCTCCGGGCGCTCCGGCTCCTCAGGTCGTGGAGCCGGCTGCTGCGTCTGCTGAACCGTCGGCGCTGAGCCAGCTGCCTTGCCCAACAACTGCTTGGCCTGGCGGGCGGACTCGAACTCACAGACCACATCGAAGTTGGTCGGCACGAGCTGTTGCACCGAGCTCACGCCGCGACCTTTGCGCATCGCGTGGCCGATCACCCCGAAGAGCACCCAGACCGCGACGCCGAGTCCCACGGTATAGAGCACTTGGAAGCCGCTGGCGTCCGGGTCGATCAAGCTCAACAGGATGCCGATCATCAGACCGAAGAACGCGCCCTGGACGGCCGAACGCAAGGCCACCGAGGGATAGGTCAGCCGATTGCGAATCCGTTCGACCGTGCGCAGGTCAGTGCCGACCACTGACACGGTCCGCACATCGAACTCCTGTTCGGCCAGCTGGTCCACGACGTTCCGCGCCTCTTTGTAGGTCGGGTAGGAACCCAGAACCTCGCCGCGGGGCAGCCCGCTGACCGAGGGATCGGAGGTGGCAGGACCGAAGAGCATGGACATGCATCCCATTGTGCCGTCCCCGGCCTGACCGGTCACCACGGCACCGGGCTTCTCCGCCACCGGCGTAAGGAATCCACCCCGTCAGGCCGACTAGTCTGGATGGGTGAGTGCGCCCAAGATCTTCGTCGCCCGATTGCTGGGCCTGGACGTGTTCGACCCCCTGGGTGACCGTCTGGGCCGGATGCGTGATGCCGTCGTCGCCGATCGAGGACCGGGATTGTCTCCCGTCGCCGTCGGGCTCGTCATTGAGGTGCCGGGAAAGAAGCGCGTCTTCGTGCCGATGACTCGCGTGACCTCGATGGGTGCCGGTCAGATCATCACCACGGGCCTGATCAACTTGCGCCGCTTCGAACGCCGCGGCGCGGAGATGATGGTCGCCGCGGACTTGTTCGACCGCCGCGTGACCCTCGCCGACGGCTCCGGACAGGCCGTCCTCGAGGATCTCGGCCTCGAGCAGCAGCGCAACGGCGACTGGCTGGTCAGCGATCTCTACGTGCGCCGTGAGGCCCGCCGCGGCGCCTTCGGCCGGGCCCGCGGGGACCACGTGCTGCTTAGCTGGAACGAGGCCCGCTGGGCGGCCCGTGAGGACCCGCAGGGCGCCTCCAGCTTCGTCGCGGCCCACGAAGACCTCAAGGCGGCCGACCTGGCCGACGTCCTGCACGAGATGACCACCAAGCGGCGCGTCGAGGTGGCCACCGAACTACAGGACGGTCGGCTGGCCGACGTGCTGCAGGAACTTCCCGACGACGACCAGGTCGAGATCATTTCCAACCTGGACATCGACCGCGCCGCGGACGTCCTGGGCGAGATGGACCCGGACGACGCGGCGGACCTGCTCCACGAGCTCTCCGATTCCCAACAGGAACTGCTCCTGGAACTGATGGAGCCGGAGGACGCCGACGACGTCCGGCGCCTGATGGAGTACGAGGAGAACACGGCCGGCTCCGTGATGACCACCGTTCCGGTCATCATGCCGCCGGAGGCGACCGTGGCCGAGGCCTTGGCCAACATTCGTCAGCAGGAGTTCACCCCGGCGCTGGCGTCGCTGGTCATCGTGGCCCGTCCTCCGCTGGAGACACCCACTGGTCGCTATCTCGGCGTCGTCCACTTCCAGCGCCTGCTGCGCTATCCCCCGCCGGAGCCCCTGGGAAATCTGCTCGACAAGAACCTGGAGCCCGTCTCCGACCTGACGCCCCTGCCTGCCGTCACCCGCGAGCTGGCGACCTACAACCTGACGTGTGTTCCCGTGGTGAACGAGCATCACCGGGTGGTCGGGGCCGTCACGGTGGACGATGTACTGGACCATCTGCTGCCGGAGGATTGGCGGAGCATGGACGATTCGGATGAGGAGGTGACGTGATGCCTGAGAAGAACATCGACCCGCCAGGACAGCGGCGGGCCGGACTGGACACGCCACTGGGTGCCCGCGGGCGCCGCTGGCCACGACTGACCCCTGATCCGGACGCCTTCGGCCAGGCCACGGAGGGCTTTGCCCGGTTCATGGGCACACCGCAGTTCATCCTGTGGATGACCGTCTTCTGTGCGCTCTGGCTCGGCTGGAACTCCTTCGCCCCGGAGCAATGGCGGTTCGACTCGGCCGCCATCGGCTTCACCGCCCTGACCTTGGTGCTGTCCCTGCAGGCCTCGTACGCCGCTCCCCTGTTGCTGTTGGCGCAGAATCGCCAGGACGACCGGGACAAAGTCTCCCTGCGCCAGGACCGGAACCGTGCTGAACGCAATCTCGCGGACACCGAATACCTCACCCGTGAGCTGGCCGGCCTGCGCATCGCCCTGCAGGACGTGGCCACTCGCGACTTCGTCCGCTCCGAGATGCGTGACGCCGTCGTCGAGATCACCCAGGAGCTCAAGGACGAACTGCGCGAACAGGTCCGGGCCGAGATCCTCGAGGAGATCGAACAGGATCCCGACGCCGGCCGGGCACCGAAGGCGTCCGGCACCGGCCCACGGAAGCCCAAGAAGAAGAAGAACCGGGTCAGCCGCGAGGTTCGTGAACGCATCGAGGGCGATGACGACAGTCCCCAGACCACCACGCTGGCCATCATCGCTGCCGAAGAGGCCACCCAACCGACCGGCTCGCCTTCCCCGGACGACTCTCCTTCGGAGGTCACCCCGCCCTCCGAAGACCACCCGACTTCTCAGGACACCTCCACCGAATGACCGATACCCCAGACCACTCCCCTGACCGCACGCCTGATCACACGCTCGACGAAACTCTGCCGCCACCCGAGCTGACCACCGACCTGGAACGGGCCGCCTGGGAACGGCTCGGAACAGTGCTGGACCCGGAGATCCGGCGCCCCGTCACCGAACTGGGCATGGTCGCCTCCATCACGGAAGACCCGGCGTCCGGGCACCTCACCATCGGCGTCCGGCTGACTATCGCCGGCTGTCCGATGCGGGACACCATCACCGACGACGTCACCCGCGCCCTCGAGGGACTGCCGGGCTGTTCCGGGGCCGAGGTGGTGATGGCCGTCATGACGGCCGAGCAGCGTGCCGCCTTGAAGGGCATGCTCACCGAGGGCCGGCCGGCGAACCAGTTCGGGGAAGGGACGCTGGCTCGCGTGTATGCGGTGGCCTCAGGCAAGGGCGGTGTCGGCAAATCCACGGTGACGGCCAATCTTGCCGCCGCGCTGGCTGAACGCGGGCTCGCCGTCGGGTTGATCGACGCTGATATCCACGGCTTCTCCATCCCCGGCCTCTTGGGCACCGCCGCACGACCCACCCGCGTGGACGAGATGATCCTGCCGCCGGTGGCCCATGGCGTGAAGGTCGTCTCGATCGGCATGTTCCTCGATGCCGACCGACCGGTGGCGTGGCGCGGCCCCATGCTGCACCGGGCGCTGGAGCAGTTCGTCACCGACGTCTATTGGGGAGACCTCGACGTACTCCTGGTCGACCTGCCTCCGGGCACCGGTGACATCGCCATCTCCGCCGCACAGCTGCTGCCGACCTCGGAGCTGCTGATCGTGACGACTCCTCAACAGGCGGCGGCACAGGTGGCGGCCCGGGCCGGCGAGCTGTCCGGGCAGACCGGTCAGCAGGTGGCCGGAGTCGTCGAGAACATGGCCGCCATGACCCTGCCGGATGGCACCGTGCTTGACCTCTTCGGGTCCGGGGGCGGACAGATCGTGGCCGATCGGCTCACCGAGCGGTTGGACTCGACCGTTCCGCTGCTGGGCTCGGTTCCCTTGGACCAGGAGTTGCGTCAGGACGGCGACGGCGGCACGCCGGTCGTGCTGGAGCATCCCGGCTCGGCAGCCGGTACCGAGCTACGGCGCATCGCTGAGTCCCTGGCCGTCCGGCCGAGGGGACTGTCCGGGCTCAAGCTGCCGGTCACGCCACGCGACTGACACTTGCGACGGGGGCGCGGCGGCTGACGGTGGCACGGTCGACTGCCTAGGTGGCGTCGACGTCGAAGGGGGTCGGGGCCACCTCGCCGGCGCCCGCCTCCGCGTGCTGGTCCCCACGGCTCCGGCGGGCGGTGCTGCCCTCGCTGTCTTCGGGGTCGGTGCTGGAGGAATCGGCGCTGGAGGACTCAGCAGCGGCGCCAGCGGCCGCCGCGGTGCCCACGGCCGTAGCAGTTCCGGCAGCAGGTCCCGCAGCGGCAGGAGGTCCCGCAGCGGCAGGAGGTCCTGCAGCGGCAGGAGGTCCTGCAGCGGCAGGAGGTCCTGCAGCGGCAGGAGGTCCTGCAGCGGCGCTCCTGCTACCGGTCGTGGAGCGACTGGAGGACTTGCCGAAGAACAGCGACCGTGGGTCCATGTCCTTGAGATCGTCCCGCAACTCATCGCGCTGGGACCGGACCGATTCCAGATCGCGACGCAGCGCCGCCCGCTCGGACGTGGAGGATGTCGGGGATACCCCACTCCTGGCGGCGTCGGCGGTATCGGTGTCAGCGGGAGCGGCATCGGTCGGGTTCGCCGTGCTCCGCGAACCGGAGTCGGCCTCGTCCGCGGGCTCGGCCAGGGCCTCTCTGATGATGCGGCGCGGATCGTACTGACGAGGGTCGTACTTCTTCCAGTCGATCTCGTCGAAGTCTGTGCCCGTCTCTTCCCGGAACTGGGTTTTGGCCCCTTCCGCCATCCGCTGCAGATTGCGGATCCACTCCGTGAGCTTGCGCGTGTACTCGGGGAGCTTCTCCGGACCGAGAATGAGCACGGCCAACAGAATCAGGATGATCAGCTCTGCGCCGTTGATGCCGAAGGTCACGAAACCTCAGCCTACCCGAGGGACCAGGGCCGGATTTCGGCGTAACGATCCGCGGTGATCGGTGCTCTTCATCGGGCGGCAGCCTCGGGTCCGCCCGTCCACGGGAGCAGCCGTTCGAAGCCACGGGCCAGTCGATCCGTCGCACTCTCGGGGGCGGTACCGGCCTGGACGCGGGAACGTTCCGAGACGACCACGACGGTCATGATGCGTGCGGCGCTCTCAGCCGGAAGATCCGAGTGCACGTGGTACGTGGCGTGCGCCGTCTGTGTGCTGGCCGTCCAGGAGCCGTCGTCGTGTTCTTGGATCGTCATCTCGACGCCCACCGGCAATTCCCGGGTTTCTCCGACCGCCGCCTCGTCCTGGCCCAGGGGGCAGTCCGGCGTCTTCGCTGCCTCGCCAGTCTGATCCGCCTCATCTGCCAGAGAACGGCACTCATGCAGGACGAGCGCAGACTCGTCATTGTGCAGCGACACCACGACTTCGCCGGCGCGCTCGCCCAGGTGCCATCCGGTGGACTGACTACGCATGCCGAGCCCGTGCAGCGTCGGGACATTCCACCCCAGCTGACGCAGGTCCGTGACCATCGACGGCGTCAGTTCGACCACGCCGGCCAGTGTGGTCTCCTCGGCTCCCCCGGTCGCTGTTCCTCCGGACGCTGCTGCCCCGGCGCCACCCTTCGTGATCGCCGAGGAGGAGCCGGAATCGCCGCTCGACGAGCCCACCGGAGCAGCGTCGGGGTTGGTCAGCGTCTCACGCGGAGCGCCGGTTCCTGTGTTGGCGCCCGAGTCAGGTCCCGACCCTCCAGTCGACGGTGAGACGACCGCCGACGAGGCCGGGCTGGAGGTGGGCATCAGAAACGCTTCCGCTCGGTCCGGGTCACTCATGGTGGCCGGGTCACCGGCGATCCAGGCGATGGAGATCGCTCCCAGGCTCAGCAGACCGAAGGCGCTCAGTCCGGCCGCGATTCTCCAGCTCGCCGATGCCTCACGGTCCTGGGTCGTCGATGTTCCGAGGTCCGCGGAGTCGGCTCTCGACTGACTCAGCGACGAGGCGGCCTGCAGGATGCGTTCACGCTGTTCGACTTCCCGGCGGCACTCGTCACAGCGCGCCAGATGGGCAGCAATCCGTTGGTGCACTACCGGGGGCAACACACCCTCGATATACGAGTCGAGCCGCGCACGGGGGTGAAAACCGGGGTGGAACACCGCCATCAGAGAGGTCCCTTCCCTCCGACGGGAGCGACGGAACCAGACGGTGCGACGAAGGGGGTGGTGCAGCTGGGGGTCATCACTGCAGTCGACTCCTTTCCGTATCCGTTCAGTCTGGTCCCTTTTTCTGTGAGGAGCCTGAGCATGAGAGCGTGTCGCCCTAGACTGGAGTGCCGGTCCGTCAAAGACCGGCCCGGATGTCCCGCTTCAATCCTCCTCTACCCTCTACCACCCTCTACCAACTTCTTCAGCCTCTTCACCCGAGAGAAACGAGTACGCCGCATGAAGGCCCTGAGCCCCCACCAGACGGACAAGCATGCCAGTTGGGCATTCGCCGAATCCCGTCCGGCCGAGGACGAGGTCCTCCTTCGGGCCCGCGAACGCTCGGCCGACCTGGGCATTGACCCCGTCTCCGAGGGCACCGCGGCTCTGCTGACGGTCCTGGCGGCGACGCGCTCTCCCGCCACCGTGGTGGAGATCGGCACCGGGGCCGGCGTCTCGGGCATTGCTGTGATGCGGGGGCTCTCTCATGATGCGATGCTCACGACCATCGACCCGGACGCCGAAGCCCTCCGGGCCGCCAGGGAGGGATTCGCCGAGGGCGGTTTTCCCGCCAACCGCACCCGGATGATCACCGGGCGGGCCCGCACCGTGGTGCCGCGACTGAACAGCAAATCCTACGATCTGGTTTTTCTGGACGCGGACAAGGCGTCCCTGGTGTTCCACGTCGAGCAGTCGGCGCGATTGCTCCGGCCGGGCGGACTGCTGGTGATCAATGATGCGCTCGACGGCGACCGTGTCCCCAAGCCGGCCGTGCGCGAGCCTTCCACGGTGGCCGCACGGGAAGCCGGCAAATTGCTGCGCGAGGACGAGATCTGGCACTCCGCACTGGTTCCGACCGGTTCCGGCGTGCTCCTGGCCGTACGGCGCTAGGCGTTCACCTAGCCCTGAGTGACCCCGACGAGACACTCCTTCAGGGAGTTCGCCTCTTCCTTGTTGAGTTCGAGAACCAGACGACCGCCGCCGTCGATCGGCACGCGCATGATCAGGCTTCGGCCCTCCTTGGTCACTTCCATGGGACCGTCGCCGGTTCGAGGCTTCATGGCTGCCATCTGTGTTCCCTTCTCAGTGCGGACACGACATTCATCGCGGGCCGCATGACGGTTCGTGCGGCCGGTACACCTGAAGCCGGTCGCGGAGCGCTTGACGTGGCTATTATTCCGGATTCGGGGCAGTGCTGCTAATCACACGGCATTTCACGCCGTGTCTGCCGCGCGTTCACGGAGCCGTTCGATCTCCGCATCACGCTCGGCCAAGGCCTCAGCGAGCCGGTCGAGCGCCTGGTCGACCTGGTCCATCCGGTAACCCCGCAGCGCGGGTGAGAACCGGAGACGTTCGAGATCTGAGGGATCGGGGTCTTCCGGCAGGAGCACCGGAGGAAGCGTGCGCACGGGCTCGGACAACGGCCGGGCGAATCCCGTCCGGCCGGTCAGCGCGAGGGCCAGGAGACCCACCACGACGACGGCCGCCACCAGCACCAGCACCACGGAGAGGTTCATAGCAGCATGCTAGTGGGCGGCTGACGCCGTTAACCCATGCGTCCAGCAGGAAACATCTGTGTAAAACGTTCGAGTCAGCGGCAGATTCGCCGGTCAGAATGTCAGCCGAAGAGCCACAGTGTCCTATAGTGTCGATTTATGACGCAGAGCACACCGGCGCCCACGGATCGCACCGAGACCGACGCCACCGATGGGCGAGCCCTCGTCGAGTTGGAGAACGTCAACAAGCACTTCGGCTCGTTCCAGGCTCTCAAGGACATCAACCTGACCATTCCGGTGGGCCAGGTCGCCATCGTCCTCGGGCCGTCCGGGTCCGGTAAGTCCACCCTGTGCCGGACCATCAACCGACTGGAGACCATCGACGACGGCGGCACCATTCGCATCGACGGCAAGCCGCTGCCGGCCGAGGGCAAGGGTCTCGCAACGCTGCGGGCCGACGTCGGGATGGTGTTTCAGTCCTTCAACCTGTTCGCCCACAAGTCCGTCCTGGAGAACGTGACGCTGGGCCCGATCAAGGTCAAGGGAGTCAAGAAGTCCCACGCCGAAGATGAGGCCATGACCCTGCTGGAACGGGTCGGTGTGGCCGAACAGGCCAAGAAGATGCCGGCTCAGCTCTCCGGCGGTCAGCAACAGCGCGTGGCCATCGCCCGTGCCCTGGCGATGAAGCCCAAGGTGATGCTCTTCGATGAGCCGACCTCGGCGCTGGACCCCGAGATGGTGCAGGAAGTCCTGGACGTCATGGCCCAACTGGCCCACGAGGGCATGACCATGGTTGTGGTCACCCACGAGATGGGATTCGCCCGCAGGGCCGGCAACCGGGTGATCTTCATGGACGGCGGGGCCGTCCTCGAGGACACCGACCCGGAAACGTTCTTCAACCATCCCGAACACCCCCGGGCCAAGGACTTCCTCGGGAAGATCCTGACCCACTGATCAACACCTCACTCGTCAACACCGCACCGTCAACACCGCACCGTCAACACCGCACCACCGTCATCAACTCTCACCACCGTCATCACCGTCTTTGGAGGAACCATGCGTAAGAAACTGTTTTCCGCTGCTGCGATCGCCGCGTCTGCCGCTCTCGTGCTGACCGGCTGTTCACCGTCGTCCACCGACGAGGGTGGCGAGTCCGGCGGCAGCGAGTCCGCGGGCGGCGGCGACTCGGTCCGCATCGGCATCAAGTTCGACCAGCCGGGCCTGGGCTTCCGCGAGGGCAGCGGCGACCCGACCGGCTTCGACGTCGACGTGGCCAAGTACGTGGCCGGCGAACTCGGCTACTCCGAAGACCAGATCGAATGGGTCCAGACCCCTTCGGCCAACCGCGAGAACGCTCTCGAGGGCGGTGAGGTGGACATGATCTTCGCCACCTACTCGATCACCGACGAGCGCAAGCAGCGCGTCGACTTCGCCGGGCCCTACTTCGTGGCCGGACAGGACCTGCTGGTCCGCGAGGACGAGTCCGAGATCACTGGCCCGGAGGATCTGGACGGCAAGAACCTGTGCTCCGTCACGGGTTCCACCTCCGCGCAGAACATCAAGGACGAGTACGCCGAAGGGGTGAACCTGGTCGAGCAGGGCGGCTACGCCGAATGCGTGACCTACCTCGAGTCCGGTCAGGTCGATGCCGTGACCACTGACGACATCATCCTCGCCGGCCTCGCCGCCACCCCGGAGAACTCCGGCAAGTTCAAGGTCGTCGGCAACCCGTTCTCCGAGGAGCGGTACGGCGTGGGCCTGCAGAACGGCTCGGAGGACTGCCAGGCCATCACCGACGCCATCACCAAGATGCGCGAAGACGGTGACCTGGAAGAGGCTCTGACCGCCAACACGGAGGGCACCGGCTACACCCCGAACGAGGAGCTGAACTCGGACATCGAGATGGAGTCCTGCGCATCCTGATGTTCACCAGAGAGGTAGCTCATGAACGGGTTCTTTGAACTCTTCGCCGACTATGACATCTTTGGCGCCTTCTGGATGAACATCCGGCTGACGGCCCTGGCCGCCGTCGGCTCCTTCGTCCTGGGGACGATCCTGGCGCTGTTCAGGATCTCCCCGGTCGGCTCGCTGCAGAACATCGGCGCGGCCTACGTCAATACGGTGCGCAACACCCCGTTGACGATCATCATGGTCCTCGGCGTCCTGGCGGTGTGGGGGCAGCTGAAGCTCGAGTTCTTCTCGGACTTCGATCTGAACTTCTTCACCTACGCCGTCATCTCGCTGACCCTCTATCACGCGTCCTTCGTGTGTGAGGCGATCCGCTCGGGCGTCAACACGGTGCCCCTCGGCCAGGCCGAGGCGGCCCGCGCCATCGGGTTGGGCTTCTTGCCGTCCGCGCGTCTGGTCGTGCTGCCACAGGCCCTGCGCGGTGCCATCACGCCCCTGGGCAACACCTTGATCGCGCTGACCAAGAACACCACGGTGGCCGCGGCAGCCTCCGTGGCGGAAGCCTCGGGCCTGATGAAATCCATGATCGAGACCAACCCGGACCTGATGATCTACATCTTCTTGACCATCGCGATCGGTTTCTGCGTCATCGTGATCCCCATGGGTCTGGTGACCACCTGGCTCTCCGACAAGCTGGCGGTGCAACGATGAGCGCACAAGTCTCCGTCCTGTTCGACGCTCCCGGTCCCCGGGCCAAACGGAACATTCTGGTCTCCAACGTGGTGGCCCTCGCGGCCGTCCTGGTGGTCGTCGTGTTGGTGCTGATGCAGCTGGGCCAGCGGGGTCAGTTGGCTCCGGAGATGTGGATCAGCGCCCTCGACGGCAACGCGTGGTCGAACTACTACCTGCCGGGGCTCCAGTTCACGCTGCAGTCCTCCGGGATCGCCGTGGTGACCGCGCTGATCTTCGGGTTGGTGTTCGGCTTCCTCCGTTTGGCGCCATTCGGGCCGATCCGGTGGCTGGCCGGAATCATCGTGGAGTTCTTCCGCGCGGTGCCGGTCCTGGTGATGATGTTCTTCCTGTACTTCTTCTTCGCCAGGGTCGTGGCTCCGGCCGGACTGATCGCCTCCGCGGACGCCGCCTACTACGGCGTCATCGTCGGGCTGACGGTCTACAACGGCGCGGTGATCGCCGAGCTCGTGCGCTCCGGTGTCCGCTCGCTGCCGCACGGCCAGCGGGAGGCCGCGGCCGCCGTCGGGATGACCAACAACCAGTCCCTGCGGCTGGTGGAGATCCCCCAGGCCCTGACGGCCATGCTGCCCTCCCTGCTGAGCCAGTTCGTGGTCATCCTCAAGGACTCGGCCCTGGGGTATCTGATCGGCTTCTACGAGCTGCTGCAGTACTCCCGTCAGCTCGGTTCGGGCTACTCGAACATGCTGCAGACGCTGGTGGTGGCGGCGCTGATCTTCATCGTCATCAACATGATCCTGACCTGGCTGGCCACCCGGTTGGCCGGCCGGCTGACCTCGAGGACCGGCATCGTCACGACGGCGGAGGCGCCCGCCGTGGCGACCACACTCCCCGCCAAGTAGCCGTCAGGTCTCAGGCGTCAGCCATCTGGTCTCAGGCCTCCGGCAGCAGCCAGCGCCGCAACGCGGCCAGGCACCGACGGATCGCTCCGGCGGTGACGTGCTCGTCGTCCGTGTGGGCCAGCAGGGCGTCGCCCGGGCCGAAGTTCACGGCGGGCACGCCCAGCTCGGAGAATCGGGCGACGTCGGTCCAGCCGTACTTCGGCAGCGGGGTGCCCCCGACGGCGGAGACGAACGCGGCGGCGGCCGGGTGGTCGAGGCCGGGACGGGCCGCCGGTGAGGCGTCCGTGATCTCCACCGCCTCCGCAGAGATTCCGACGGCGGCCAGGATCCCGAGCACATGGGCGTGGGCCTGCTCCAGGGTCTTGTCCGGTGCGAAGCGGTAGTTGATCTCCACAGCGCAGGCGTCAGGGATGACGTTGCCGGCGGTTCCGCCGTGAATCCGCACGGCATGGAGCCCCTCTCGGTACTCGAGTCCCTCCACCGTCACGGTGGCCGGCTCGTAGTCGGCCAGAGCCGAGAGCAGCGGGGCGGCGGCGTGAATGGCATTGGACCCCTTCCACGCCCGGCCTGAGTGCGCGGCCACGCCTGGCACCGTCATCAGGTACCGCGTGGTCCCGTTGCATCCGCCCTCCACGACGCCATTGGTGGGCTCCAGCAGCACCGCGAAGTCGGCCTCGAGCAGTTCGGGCGCCTGCCGGACGACCCGGCCCAGTCCGGACAGCTCGGAACCGACCTCCTCGTGGTCGTAGAACACCCAGGTGATGTCGCGCTCCGGTGCGGGGCCGTCGTCGTGCCCGAGCAGTCCCGCCAGCGCCAGTTGGACCGCCACGCCGGACTTCATGTCCGTCGCGCCGCGGCCGAAGAGGACGTCCTCGTCCGCCGGAGTGGGACCAGACTCAGTCTCTTCCTCTCGCCCGCTCTCTCGCCCGTTCTCTTGCCCGACGCCGGGCTGGCGCTCCCAGCTCGAGGGCACCGTTCCGCGGGAGCCGGGGGTGGTGGGCAGCGGAACGGTGTCCAGATGCCCGGCCAGCACCACCCGGGTCGAGCGGCCCATCGCGGTTCGCGCCACGATCGCGTCCCCGAAGCGGTGGACCGTCAACCGCGGCAGGCTCCGGAGGGCGGCTTCGACGGCGTCGGCCAAGGCGGTCTCGTGATCGGAGACGGAGTGGATGTCCAGCAGCGCAGCCGTCAGCATCGCCACATCTGTGTCCAGGGGTGGAAGAGCAGGAGACGAGGCTGGCGGGTTTTCGGCCGAGACAGGGGTGTTCATGCCCGTCAGTCTAGGTTTGAGTGAACGCTGCTGCCGGTAGGATGTCAGCATGACTTCCACGCCTTCGCGGCCGGATTCCGGCCGGTCCTCCGACTCGCCCGCTGACTCGTCCAATCTGCCGTCGGACCTGCCGTCGGACCTGCCGTCGGGCGCTCGTATCGCCTCGGGCACCGGGTTGGCCACCGTGACGAGCGACGGCACGATCCTCGACGTCTGGTACCCGGCACCGGCGCTGGGCCCTTTGGCGACCGGCGCAGCCTCGGACCACACTGAGGCCGACCTGGAGAGCGCCTTGGCCGCCGTCGCCGTCCGGGACGCTGACCGAGGCACGGCGCAGCAAGTGGTCTCCCCCGAGATCGATCTGGACGCCGCACCGGCCGACGCCCTGGATGTGTGGTTGCGGCTGCACCTGCTCTCCCACCGACTGGTGAAGCCGAACACGATCAATATGGACGGCATCTTCGGTTTCCTGGCCAACGTCGTCTGGACGAACTTCGGTCCGTGCGCCGCGGCCGGTTTCGAGGCCACCCGGCTGAAGCTGCGCGCCCGCGGACCGGTTCAGGTCTACGGTCTGGACAAGTTCCCGCGGATGACCGACTACGTGATCCCGTCCGGTGTGCGCATCGGCGACGCCGACCGCGTCCGGCTCGGCGCGCACCTCGCCGACGGCACCACGGTCATGCACGAGGGCTTCGTCAACTTCAACGCGGGCACCCTGGGCGCCTCCATGGTCGAAGGCCGCATCTCGGCCGGCGTCGTGGTCGCCAACGGCTCGGATGTGGGCGGTGGCGCCTCGATCATGGGCACCCTGTCCGGGGGCGGAACCGAGAGGATCTCCATCGGTGAGCGAGTGCTGCTCGGCGCCAACTCCGGAGTGGGCATCTCGATCGGCGACGATTCCGTGGTGGAGGCCGGTCTGTACATCACCGCGGGCACCCGGGTGACGGTCCGTCAGGACAACGGGGAACAGACACAGGTGAAGGCCCTGGATCTGTCCGGTGTGCCGAACTTGCTGTTCCGCCGGGACTCGTCCACCGGTCAGGTGCAGGCGCTGCCGCGGGCCGGTCAGACCGTGACCCTCAATGACGCTCTGCACGCCAACTGACCGCGCTCACTGACCTGCGACCGCGTCGTCAGCCGAAACACCGATGAGTTCTCGTTCTCGCCGTCGCTGGCGCGCCCTGGGGGTTCTGGCCGTCTGCACCGGGTTGGTGGCCGGCGGCTCCTGGGCCGCGTGGCGGTTCATCGACACCTCGGAAGTGCTCGTGCGCGAGCGCTGCACCGCGATCGTCGGCACTGACTCCTTCGACCTGTCCCCGGAACAAGCCGCGAATGCCGCCCTGATCTCAGCAGTCTCCATGGAGCGAGGATTGCCCGCACGGGCCGCCTCGATCGGGATCGCCACCGCCATCCAGGAGTCCAAGCTGCGCAACATCGACTACGGGGACGACGCCGGCCCGGACTCGCGAGGATTGTTCCAGCAGCGGCCCTCTCAGGGCTGGGGTTCAGAGGAACAGGTCATGGACCCGGTCTACGCCGCGAACCGGTTCTTCCACGAGCTCGAGCAGTTGGCGCCCGACTTCCAGGATCTGGACGTGACGGTGGCCGCCCAGATCGTGCAGCGTTCCGCCTACCCCGACGCCTACGCGGATCATGAGCCGGAGGCCCGCGCCTACGCCTCGGCCCTGACCGGGCATTCCCCCGCGGCGCTGAACTGTGTGCTGAAGGCGCCCGACGAGAGCGGTGATCCAGCGGCTATGCTCGAGGCGCTGCAGGCCCAGTGGCCCTCCACGCAGTCGTCCGCTCAGGCCCCGCTGAGCCGGGCAGCATCGGCTGAGGGCGGCCGCACCGTGGCGATCCCCGCCACGGGACAACGCGGTTGGGCGCTGGTGCAGTGGGTCGTGGCCAACGCCGATCAGTTCGGCGTCACCGCGGCGTCCTTCGGCGGCCAGCGCTGGATCCGAGCCGACCACGGCTGGGCGACGGCCACCGGCGCCGATGGTGCGGTGACCATCACCTTCGCGGGGTGATCAGCCGCCAGTGTGATCAGCTGGAGCGGTGATCAGTGGCCAGTGTGATCAGCTGGTGGGGTAATCGCGCCGGTCGTGGCCGGTGTAGATCTGGCGCGGACGGCCGATCTTGATGGAGGGATCCGCCATCAACTCGCGCCACTGGGCGATCCAGCCGGGAAGGCGACCGAGGGCGAACAGCGGGGTGAACATCTTCTCCGGGAACCCCATGGCCTTGTAGATCAGCCCGGTGTAGAAGTCCACGTTCGGGTACAGCTTGCGCTCGATGAAGTAGTCGTCGGCGAGGGCCTTCTCCTCGAGTCGCAGGGCGATCTCGAGCAGTTCGTCATTGCCGCCGAGCTTGCCCAGGATCTCGTGGGCGGTCTTCTTCACGATCGTGGCTCGTGGGTCGTAGTTCTTGTAGACGCGGTGACCGAAGCCCATGAGCTTCACGCCGTCTTCCTTGTTCTTGACCTTCTCCATGTAGTCCTCGGGGGCGGTGCCCTCGGCCTGGATGCCGCGCAGCATGTTGAGCACGGCCTCGTTCGCACCGCCGTGCAGCGGACCGTACAGGGCATTGATGCCGGCGGAGATGGAGGCGAACATGTTGGCCTGGGAGGAGCCAACCAGGCGCACGGTGGAGGTGGAGCAGTTCTGCTCGTGGTCGGCGTGCAGCACCAAGAGCAGGTCCAGGGCCTTGGCCATGTCCGGATCGAGCTCGTACGGCTCGGCGGGGACGCCGAAGCACTGCCGCAGGAAGTTCTCCACGAGGTTCAGGGAGTTGTCCGGGTACAGCATCGGCTGACCGATGGACTTCTTGAAGGCGTAGGAGGCGATGACCGGCAGCTTGGCCATCAGGCGGATGGTCGAGATGTGGACCTGTTCCTCATCGAACGGGTCCAGGGAGTCCGCGTAGAAGGTGGAGAGGGCGGAGACAGCCGAGGACAGCACCGGCATCGGGTGGGCGTCCCGCGGGAAACCGGAGAAGAAGCCCTTGAGGTCCTCGTGCAGCATCGTGTGGTGACGGATCTCGTCATCCCAGGTGCCCAGCTGATCCCCGGTGGGCAGTTCCCCATAGATCAGCAGGTAGGCGACCTCGAGGAACGAGGAGTGTTCGGCCAACTGGTCGATCGGATAGCCGCGATAGCGCAGCACGCCTTCCTCACCGTCGATGTAGGTGATGGCCGACTTGGTGTTGGCCGTGTTCATGAAGCCCGGGTCATAGGTGACCAGACCTGTGTTCTTCAGCAACGGTCCAATGTTCAGCCCGTCGTTGCCGATCGTGGCCTGTTCGCGGGCCAGCTCGACGTTCGTGCCGTCAACGGACAGCTGAGCTGAAGTGTTCTCGGCCATGGGTGCTCCCTCATGAGTTGATCAATGTGCCGACCACGGCGCACGGTGGTGCTGCCAGTGATGCAATCCACGCCAACGCTATCAAGAGCCGGACCCTGGCATGGAATCGGTGACGCCGTTAACGCCCGTACTGCGATGTCACCGCCAGGTTCGCAGGCGGTCGGCGGCCCGGGAGACCGCCTCGTCGCTGGCCGTGATGGCCACCCGGACATAGCCGTTGCCCGCGGCGCCGTAAAAGGTTCCCGGCCCAGTCAGAATGCCCAGGTCCGCCAACTCGCCGATCAGCTCCCAGCTGTCCTCAGCTGTGGCCGGTGCGTCGCTCCCGGGACGGCGGCCGTCCCGGATCCACAGGTACAGGCCGGCCTCGGAGTGGTCGACGACCAGCCCCGCGGCCTCCAGGGCGTCCTTGAGCAGGGCACGACGGACGCGATACCGCGCCTTCTGCGCTCGCACGTGGGCGTCATCGTTCAGCGCCACGGTCATGGCCGCTTGGACCGGCATCGGCACGATCATGCCCGCATGCTTGCGCGTGTTCACCAGGGTGGCCGTCAACGCCGCGTCGCCCGCCACGAAGGCCGCACGGTAGCCGGCCAGGTTGGACTGCTTCGACAGGGAGTACACGCTGAGCAGGTTGGTGTGGTCGCCGTCGCTGACCTCCGGTGACAACAGGCAGGGGGTCCCGTACTCGGAGTCGTCCCACTGCTCCCACCCCAGCTCGGCGTAGCATTCGTCTCCGGCCACCACGGCCCCCAGCTCGCGAGCGTGCCCGACGACGGCGCGCAGTTGCGCCGCCGAGGTCACCTCGCCGGTGGGGTTGGCCGGGGAATTGAGCCAGACGAGTTTCACCCGGGAACGGGTCTCGGCATCCAGCTCGTCGAGCGAGTCCGCAGCAACCGCGGTGGCCCCCACGAGCAACGCACCGATGTCATAGGTCGGGTAGGCCACGGAGGGCCGCACGATGACATCGCCGGGCCCCAGTCCGAGCAGGAGGGGCAGCCAGGCGATGAACTCCTTCGAGCCCACCGTGGGGAAGATGGTGGCCGGATCAAGTCCCGGCACTCCGCGGCGGCGCTCGAACCACGCGGCAATGGCCTGGCGCAGGGCGAGCGTTCCCTGCGTGGTCGGATAACCGTGGGCATTGGCCGCGGCGGCCAATGCTTCTTGGATCAGCGCGGGGGTGTCATCCACGGGCGTGCCGATCGACAGATCGGCGATCCCCTCGGGATGGGCCTCGGCGGTCCGGCGATAGGGCGTCAGGGACTCCCAGGGGTATTCGGGCAGGGTCAGCACAGTGTCTCGTCGTCCGGTCCGGGCGTCAGAGGTTCTCGGGCTGAGGCTGCGGCGGCAACGCCGAGATCACGGGGTGGTCCTTGTTGATCAGCCCCATCTTCGCGGCGCCGCCCGGAGACCCGATGTCATCGAAGAACTCGACATTGGCCTTGTAGTAGTCAGCCCACTCGTCCGGGACGTCGTCCTCGTAGTAGATCGCCTCGACCGGACACACTGGCTCACACGCACCACAGTCGACGCATTCATCCGGGTGGATGTACAGAGAGCGTTCGCCCTCGTAGATGCAGTCGACCGGGCATTCCTCGATGCAGGCCTTGTCCTTGAGGTCTACACACGGCAGGGCGATGACGTACGTCACGTGAGACCGTCCACCTTCCAGCGGGTCGGATATGGAGCCCGGACGCGTCCGGGCACGGAGAGCTTCGTGGCCATTCTAGTCCCGTCCAGCCGTGGTCACGGTGCTCAGTCGGTGTGACGTCAGCATCGTCACCACCGCCACCACGGGGATTCCCCAGGCCCACACGGCTCCGGCGATGGCTGCTCCGGGCACTGCCTCCAGGGTGTACTCGTTGAGGGCCACCGAGAAGGATTCCATGCCGGTCAGATTGCCGAGCGCCAGCGCCGTCGTGAACGCCGCGATCGCCAGGACTCCCCCGGTCCAGGCGAGCGAGGACCTCAGGCTCCACCACAGCTGCGCCGATCCGACCAGCAGCAATGCCAGCACCGAGCCCCACGGCAGCACCACGGGCCCCACCCACACCACGTGCAGGTGGAGCACCGTGCCCAGGATCCCGACGGCGGCCCCCAACAGCACGGAGATCACCACCGGCGCCCAGCGGCGTCGTCCGCGAACCGGCGGCGCCGCTGACTCGGCGCCTCGCGCGGCCTCGGGCGTGGACGCCCGAGGAGCGTCAGGAACGGGCACGAGCGCGGGCGGCCTTCGAGCGTTCGTTGCTGTCCAGGATGACCTTGCGGATGCGGATGTCCTCGGGCGTGATCTCCACGCACTCGTCCTCGCGGGCGAACTCGAGAGATTCCTCCAGCGTCAGCTTCTTCGGCGGCGTCAGGCCTTCGAAGGAGTCGGAGGACGAGGCTCGCATGTTCGTGAGCTTCTTCTCCTTGGTGATGTTGACGTCCATGTCATCGGCGCGGGAGTTCTCGCCGACGATCATGCCCTCGTACACCTCGGAGCCCGGCTGGATGAAGAAGGTGCCACGCTCCTGCAGGTTGATCATGGCGAACGGAGTGGCCGTGCCGGCACGGTCCGAGACCAGCGAGCCGTTGGTGCGGTATTCAATGGGACCGGCCCACGGCTCGAAGCCGTTGGCGTAGGAGGAGGCGATACCGGCGCCACGGGTGTCCGTGAGGAACTGGGTGCGGAAGCCGATCAGCCCACGGGCCGGGACGTTGAACTCCATGCGGATCCAGCCGGTGCCGTGGTTCTTCATCTCGGTCATGCGGCCCTTGCGGGCGGCCATCAACTGGGTGATGGCGCCCATGAACTCGTCCGGACTGTCGATGGTCATCAGTTCCATCGGCTCGTGGACCTTGCCGTCCACCATCTTGGTGACGACCTGGGGCTTGCCCACGGTCAGTTCGAAACCCTCGCGGCGCATCTGCTCCACCAGGATGGCCAGGGCCAGTTCGCCACGGCCCTGGACCTCCCAGGAGTCAGGGCGCTCGGTCGGCAGAACCTTGAGGGAGACGTTGCCGATGAGCTCGGCATCGAGGCGGTCCTTGACCTGCCGCGCGGTGACCTTGGCGTTCTTGACCCGGCCGGCCAGCGGCGAGGTGTTGATGCCGATGGTCATGGAGATCGCCGGAGCGTCCACGGTGATCAACGGCAACGGCTTCGGGTTCTCGGCATCGGTGAGCGTCTCACCGATCATGATGTCCTCGATGCCGGCCACGGCCACGATCTCGCCGGGCCCGGCCTGCTCGATCGGCTGGCGGGACAGACCCTTGGTGCCGAGCAGCTCGGTGATCTTGACGTTCTTCAGCTGTCCGTCCTGACGAGCCCAGGCCACCTGCTGGCCCTTCTTCAGCGTGCCGTTGAAGATGCGCAACAAGGCCAGCCTGCCCAGGAACGGCGAGGCGTCCAGGTTGGTGACGTGCGCCTGCAGGACTTCACCCTCGGTGTACGTCGGGGGCGGGGTGTGCTCCAGAATCGTGGAGAACAACGGCTCGAGGTCCTCGCTGTCCGGCAAACCGCCGTCGGCGGGCTGTTCCAGGGACGCTTTGCCGGCCTTCCCGGAGGCGTAGACGACCGGCAGGTTCAGCACCGAGTCCAGATCCAGGTCGTCGACCTCTTCGGACAGGTCGGAGGCCAGGCCCAGCAACAGATCCATGGTGTCCGAGACGACCCCCTCGATGCGGGCGTCCGGGCGGTCGGTCTTGTTGACCACGAGGATGACGGGCAGCTTGGCCGCCAAGGCCTTGCGGAGCACGAACCGGGTCTGGGGCAGGGGGCCCTCGGAGGCGTCCACGAGGAGCACGACGCCGTCGACCATGGACAGCCCGCGCTCGACCTCGCCACCGAAGTCGGCGTGGCCGGGGGTGTCGATGACGTTGAGGGTCACGGTCTCACCGTTGGCCGAGGGACCGGAGTAGAACACCGTGGTGTTCTTGGCCAGGATGGTGATGCCCTTCTCGCGCTCCAGGTCTCCGGAGTCCATCACCCGGTCCGCCACGTCACCGTGGCTGGAGAAGGCACCCGTCTGGCGCAGCATCGCGTCCACCAAGGTGGTCTTGCCGTGGTCAACGTGGGCCACGATGGCGACATTGCGGAGATCGGTGCGCTGGGTGAGGGTTTCAGTCATAGGGGGACCTGTTCGTCGGATGGTGTCAGGGGCGGAGGTGAAGTTCGGCGGGCGCCCTGAAGCTCGGTGTCACTCGACTTTCAGCAGCGGCTCGACGGTCCCGCACCGCGAGGGCCCGTGTGGCGATTACCGACACCGGCCCCGAATGATTGTACGTGACGATCAGTACGGGCGTTCGCCGAGCGACTCCAGGAGCTGGCGACGTTCGGTGCGCTTGCTGAGCTGCTCGTCCGGATCCGGCACCGGTGCCGCGGCGAGGAGGCGCTTGGTGTACTCCTGCGTGGGGTGATGCAGAACGTCCTGAGTCGGTCCCTGCTCGACCTGCCGGCCGTCCTTGAGCACGAGCACCCGGTGGGCGAGCATGTCCACCACGGCCAGGTCGTGCGAGACGAACAGACAGGCGAACTCGTACCGGGACTGCAATTCGGCGAACATGTCCAGCACCGCGGCCTGCACCGAGACGTCGAGGGCCGACGTCGGCTCGTCCGCGATGAGCACCTCCGGATCCAGCGTCAGCGCCCGGGCGATGGAGATGCGCTGGCGCTGGCCACCGGAAAGCTCGTGCGGAAAGCGATTGACGACCGAGCGCGGCAGCTTGACCGCGTCGAGCAGCTCGTAGGCCCGGTCCAGCCGGGATGCGCGGTTGCCCACCTGGTGGATGACCATCGGTTCCGTGATGATGTCGCCGATGGGGAACCGCGGATCCAGCGATGCCGCCGGGTCCTGGAACACCACTCCGATGCGCTTGCGCAGGGCTCGTGCCTGCCGGCCGGCCATGCGGGTCAGGTCCTCCCCGTGGATCTTCAGCGAGCCCTTGGCCACGGGCAGCAGGCCGAGGACGGTCTTGGCGATCGTGGACTTGCCGGACCCTGATTCGCCCACCAGCCCGAGGATCTCCCCCGGCGCGACGGAGAAGTCAACACCGTGGACCACGCGCTTCTTCGCACCGCGGTGGTCGTACTCGATGCACAGGCCTTGTGCCTCGATCGCGTAGGCGGGCTGAGAGGGGCCAGCAGCATCGAGGGGGCCGGCGCCGGTGTCGTCAGCCTCCGCAGCGTCGACAGTGACCTGGGCTCCCAGCCGCGGCACCGAACCCAGCAGCCGCTCCGTGTAGGGATGCTGCGGATTCTGCATGACCTGATGGACCTCACCGGATTCCACCAGCTCGCCGCGCAGCATCACGCAGACCCGGTCCGCCATGTCCGCCACGACGCCCATGTTGTGGGTGATCAGCAGGATGCCGGTGTTCAGCTGGTCCTTCAGCGACCGCAACAGCTCGAGGATCTCCGCCTGAACGGTCACGTCGAGCGCCGTAGTGGGCTCGTCGGCGATGATCACCTCCGGCGAGCAGCTGATGGCCATGGCGATGACGATGCGCTGTCGCTGACCGCCGGAGAACTGGTGCGGGTACTGCTTGAGCCGGTTCTTCGCGTCGGGAATGCCCACCATGTCCAACAGCTCTGCCGCCCGGCGATCGGCGTCCGTGCCGAAGGCGATGCCGTGCACGTTGAGTGACTCCGTGAGCTGATCGCCGACGGTCAGCACCGGGTTCAGCGCGGTCATCGGCTCCTGGAACACCATGGCGGCATACCGGCCGCGGATGGCGCGCAAGCCATTCGAATCCAAGGCGGTGACCTCGCGGTCCCCCAGCTTGACGGTGCCCGTGACATAGGCATTCGACGGCAACAACCCCATGGCAGTGGACGAGGTCACGGACTTGCCGGATCCCGACTCCCCGACGAGAGCCACCACTTCGCCCGGCTTGATGTCGAAGCTGACGCCCTTGACGGCGTGCACGGCACCGAACTCGGTGTCGAAGTGGACGGACACGTCCTCGAAGGACAGGATCGGCTGGCCGTCCCGGTCCGGGTGGCGCTGGACGAGTCCCATGGCCCCGGTGACCGGCCCGATCGGTGTCGGGCGTTCGGGCGCGATGCCGCCGTCGGGCTGCTGGGTCTTCTTCTGACGTCCGAAGATGCTCATGGGTTTCCAATCGTTCCGGAACCGCGGGGGTCGGACGGTCCTTGCGTCGGGTTGGCGCCGCCGATCTGGGAGCCGCCTTCAGGAACCTCTGGACCAGCGTCCATGGTGTTGCCAGCGGGTCGGGTGGAGCCGGCAACGGCCGCCTCAAGGGCCCGGGAGCGGCCAGAGAAGCCCAGGAACCCGCGCTTCTTGCCGCGGGAGCCCTGACGCGGGTCGAAGGCGTCCCGCAGCCCGTCACCGATGAAGTTCACCGAGAGGGCGATGCCGAGGATCATCATGCCCGGCCACCAGAACAACCAGGGACGGGTGGTGAAGGCGTTTTGATAGTCACTGATCAGGAGGCCGAGGGAGGAATCCGGCGCCTTCACGCCGAAGCCTAGGAAGGACAGCGAGGTCTCCAGCAGAATGGCCGCGGCGATAGCGAACGTGGCGTTGACCACGATGACGCCGATGGTGTTCGGCAACAGGTGGCGCAGGATCACGCGCCCAGGCTTGGCGCCCATCGCGACCGCGGCAGAGACGAATTCCTTCTCCCGCAGGGACAACACCTCACCGCGCACCAGTCGGGCCAGGGAGGTCCAGGTGACCAGCCCCAGGACCAGGGCGAGTGGCAGGATGCCGGCGCCCAGCCCCGAGGACATCTGTCCCAGGACGGCGGCCAGGACCAGCAGTGGAATGACGATGACGAGGTCGGTCATCCGCATCAGGACTGAATCGAGCCAGCCCCGGAAGTACCCTGCCAGCGCACCCACCACGGAGCCGATGACGGTGGAAACGAGGCCCACCACCAGGGCGATGATCAACGACTGCTGCGTGCCGCGCATCACCAGCGCGAAATAGTCCTTACCAGTGGACTCCTGCCCGAAGGGATACTCTCCCCAGCGCAGTCCCTCGCCGCCCAGCCACTGCGGCACGATCGACAAGGTCGGAACGCCGCCGTCGACCACGGAACCGGCGGCTGTGTAGTCCTTGTCCCACCAGCCCGGGATGCCGGCATAGCCGATCGAGCTGAAGGCCAGAATGAAGACCAGCGCCAGGAAGGCGGCCGAGATCATGGCTGCTTTGTGGTTGCGGAAGCGCCGCATCACCAGTTGGCCCTGGCTGTAGGACTTTCCGGTCTGCTGCCGCAGCTTGGCGTCTTCCACCTCGGCCAGGTTGGCCATGTCCACGGCCTGCTGTGTGGGGCCGTTGCCCGTGCGGGCGGCCCCGTTCTCGTTGCTCATCTCGCTCACACTCGAATCCGGGGGTCAAGGACGGCATACAGAATGTCCGCCAGCAGGTTGAACAGCACGGCGGCCGTGCCGGTGACCAGGAAGAAGGCCATCACCGGTGCGGGGTCCACTTGCGTGAGTCCCGTGCGGAACAACTCGCCCATACCCTTCCAACCGAAGACCTGCTCGGTGATGACCGCGCCGCCGATCAGGCTGGCGAAGTCGAACGCCATGATCGTGGTGATCGGAATGAGCGAGTTGCGGAAGGCGTGCTTGAGGATGACCTGCCGTTCGTTCAGCCCCTTGGCCCGGGCGGTGCGGATGTAGTCCTGCTGGCTGACCTCGAGCATGGAGGCACGCGTGTAGCGCGAATACGTCGCCAGGGAGATCAGGGCCAGCAGAATCGTGGGCAACAACAGCTGGGTGCCCTTGTCCAGGAAGTCCTCCCAGAAGGTGCCGGTGAAGTTCGGCGTCTGAGAACCGATGGTCGCGATGGGCCGGCCGACCTCGGCCAGGTAGCTCGGCCAGGCCCGGAACAGGTGTTCGACGATGATCAACCCGCCCATGACCAGCGTGGTGAACACCGAGACGATGGTGGCAGCGCCTTTGGAGTATCCCCCCGTCAGACGCCCGACGGCGACGGCCACGCCGATCGCTACGACGGCCATAACGAACAGGATCAGCCAATTCGGGTCCCACAGCAGGCTGTAGGTGGCGTAGTAGGCCACCAGGCCGAGTCCGGCCGTGATGAGGCCGGAGTAGAGCACCCGTCGGTTCTGCAGGCCGACGCCCAGTGCGGTGGCGCCGACGGCGGCGGCCGCGCCCACCAGGGTCAGGGCGATGGGCCCCAGCTGGGGGAAGCGTGCGAAGTTCAGCCAGTCCAGGTACGGCAGAGCGATGCAGACGAAGATGAAGGCACCGAGGAAGGTGAACAGCCGGCGTCGTGGATTTCCCCCGAGGACCGCCTGCAACGCCACACCGAGCACCAGGCCGATCGCGATCACCGTGGGCCAGGCGTACGTAGGATCCGCGATCCAGTCGTTGAACCCGATGGCCAGGTACTCCTTCAGCAGCACGGCGGCCCAGAACACCGGCAGCGAGAAGAACATGAACGTGAAGAACGTCACCACGTAGTCCAGCCCGGAGTACTGCCGGATGGCGGTGAGGATGCCGATGGCGATGCCCACGATCATGGCGAGCACCGTGGCCAACACCACGAGTCGCAGGGTGGACGAGGCGGCCAGGCCCAGCAGATCGAGTACCGATTGGCCGGAGCGGTTGGTGCCCAGGTCACACTGGCCGATGACGCATTTGCCGACGCCGGTCAGCCAGGTCCAATACCGCACGTACCACGGCTGGTCCAGGCCCATGAAGTTGACGCGCTGTTCGATGAGGAACTCGCGGTTGTCCGCATTGGACTCCCGCAGGTCACTCAGGGGGTCGCCCGAGTTGATGGTGAGGACGTACAGCAACAGCGAGGCGCCGAGGAGCACCAGAAACGAGCTGCCGAAGCGGCGGAGGATGAATTTCAGCACAACAGAACGTTGCCTTCCGTACCGTGGGGTCGATGACGTCACCCTGATCACGCCGGCCGGTTCCACCGGCCGATGCATCGACCGATCGTACCGGAGAGTAACCACTCAGTCCGGTAGAACACCGCTGGGGCCCGGCCGAATGCGGTCGGGCCCCAACGGTGGTGGCGGCTCAGCGCCAGATGATCAGGGAACTGATCGTTTCAGTCGATTACTCGGCGCGGAGCCACTGCTGCGCGTTCCAGACGGCGCCACTCTGGGTAGAGGTCTGGCGGACGTTGGCGATGTCAGCCGAGTGCGCTACCACGCCGG
Organism: Citricoccus sp. GCM10030269; assembly: GCF_042665635.1. Classification (NCBI taxonomy): domain Bacteria; kingdom Bacillati; phylum Actinomycetota; class Actinomycetes; order Micrococcales; family Micrococcaceae; genus Citricoccus; species Citricoccus sp. GCM10030269. The sequence continues at coordinate 27,982 of NZ_JBHTCV010000001.1, forward strand.
GGTGGGTGTACAGCGGGATGCCGAACAGTTCGTCCCACAGCAGCTTCTCGATCTTCTTCGTCTGTTCGGCGTGCACCTCGGGATCGACCGAGCTGGCCAGGGTGTCCCAGGCGGCGTCGACGTCCTCGCTGGAGAACTCGCCGTAGTTCTGCGGACCGTCCGAGTGGTAGATGTTGCGCCCGGAGGCGATCTGTCCGGATCCGGCCCAGGCGAACAGCGCGACTTCCCAGTCACCCTGAGGCTGCACCACGCCGAAGAAGTCGGCGTGGCCGGCGTCAACGACATCGAAGCCCGCCTCATCACACGACGACTTGATCATGGACACGGTCTCGGAGCGACGCGGGTTCGGGGAGCTGTAGCCGATGCGCACGGTCAGGTCGTCCGCGCCGGACTCCTCGACCAGCTGCGAGGCGCGGTCCAGATCCACCTCGTCGTACCGGCCGTCATAGGAGGCCTCCACGACCTCCTGGTAGCTGTCCTGGAACGGGAAAACCTCGCGCGCGTTCAAGACGGTGGCCTCGGGGTCCAGCGGCTTGATCAGGTTGTCCACGATCTGCTGGCGCGGCACACACAGGGCGAAGGCCTCGCGCAGCTCCGGGCTGTCCGCGAACAGGGAGCCGTCCATGAAGTTGAAGTCCAAGTGTTCCCACGTCAGCTGGGAACCCTGCTGGACGACGACCTGGTCGCCGAGGCCCTTCAACTGCTCAAGCGTGTCCACGGTTGCCTGCGGTTCGACGACGTCGAGGTCACCGTTCTCCAAGGCTTGCACGTGAGTATCAGCTGCGGCGAAGCGGATGACCAGCTCCTGGGTGGCCGGCGGCGTGCCCCAGTACTGATCGTTGGCTTCCAGTGTGATGGACTGGCCCGGCTCCCAGCTCTTGAACTTGTACGGGCCGTTCGAGGGGGCGATCTCCTCGTCCGGCAGCGTGCCCGGAGAAGTGTTCCAGCCGGTGTTCCAGAACTCCGCGGCCGGAGCCAGGGCCTCGGAGTCCTCGTTGCGGATGGCCTCGATCATCTCATCCATGCCCATGCCGGACTGTTCGGCGACCACGTGGGCGGGCTGGGCGGTGTCCAGCAGGATCGGCCAGTCGGCGTAGGGCTCGTCGAAGGTGATGGTGAATTCCTTGCCATCGGCCTCGCCCTCGGGCGCTTCCGGAACACGGCTGCCGTATTCCTGCGAGATGGCGTTGAACAGCGGATCACCGTCGGCGTTGGTGATGCGGGGGTTCTCGGCGGCCCACTTGAGGATGTAGTCGGCGGCCGTGACCGGGGTGCCATCGGACCAGACGGCGTCCTCGTTCAGGGTGTACTTCACCTGCAGCGGATCATCGGAGATCTTCTCGTAGGTGCCGTACTCCTCGTTTTGGTAGATCTCTCCGTCGGTGCCGAAGTAGGCGAACTGAGAGATGATGCGCTCGGTGACCGCCGAGTTGTACGTGGAGTAGGTCTCCGGGGTCATGGAGTTGTAGGAGATGAACTCGTCCTCGCCCACGGAGTAGGAGATCGATCCGTCCTGCGTCTCGATGTCTCCGAGGTCGGCCAGTCCGGTGTCCGCCGGTTCGGCCGTGAGCTTCTGGCCGGCCTCACCGGTGATCGTCTCACCGTTGCCGCCTTCGGAGGCGTTGCCGGATTCATTCTCCTCGGCCGGGCCGCCCGGCGCGCAGGCGGTCATGACGAGTGCCGAGCTGGCCAGAAGGGCAGCAGCGGCAGAAAGCTTTGTGTACTTCATCAAAGCGTCTCCATTCAAACAGGTGCGAGTGATGGTGTGCTCCCGATCCGACCCGAAAGGGGTGGGAGGGTCGGTCCGAAAGAAGCCGTGATCCGAGACTCCGGATCACGGCCGCAGGGTGAGCAACACCACAAGGTCTGCAAGAGAATAGCCGCGCAACATGCGAAAGCAACATTGAATAGTGGGCGGATCGGGCAATCGTTACCAGGCCGTAACTTTCCCAACGTCCGCAGAAAACCGCGTGTTTCCGGGCCGTTACGCAACAAGCACCCCATGATGAACGCCACTCTCGAAAGGGGTGTTTCATATCACGACGCCCGCAAAGGTCGGTGTAGGCCGGCGGAGATTGAACAGGGCCGATGGGTGTGCTCAGCGGGGCAACTGGGGCCCGACAGGGAAATACGGCAGGTAGGAAACCCCGGAGAGGTTGTACTTGAACCTGATTCCCATGATGATTCTGATCCCCACGTGCATCCCCCAGGCGGCGAGGGCGAACAGCTGACCCCCTCGGCGGTGGAACAGGGACAGTGGGGCGCCGAGCTCCACGGCCAGAGATCCGACGGCCAGGAGCGTGAACAGTCCCTTCTGCTGGTACAGCGCCGTCCCGGCTGCCGGCCTGGTGGAGCCGAAGAGCTCTTTACGTATCCCGTCCACGGCGATCTGTCCTCGAAGGACGTCTCCCCCGGCCCATTTCACCCCGAGCGGACCGCGTACTTTGGCCACTCCGGAGATGAAGTACACCGCTGCCGTGGCCACGTTCATCGCGGTCGGGACGGCCCCATACTCGCGGCCATAGCGCTGAGGGAACAGCGTGCCCTCTCTCAGCAGCGCATCCACACTGAGGGCATCGGCGGACTGGGTCGAGCCGAGGATCATCTGGTGCAGGGTCAGCATGTTGTCGTTGTGCAGCAGCATGGTCCAGGAGTTCCGGTAGCTGATGGTCCAGCACTGCAGCACAGCGTTGAGTGGTCCCGTCACCCGGTGTCCCACACCGAAGGTGGCCGCGATGTTGACGATCTGTGTCGCGTCGAAGATCGCGTCCGCCCACCGCGGAGGCAACGGCTTGCTCAGGACCTTGACCACCCCCACAGGGCTGAACTGGGAGGCATCCTGGGCGTGCAGCTTCTGGAACATGGACCGTCGTTTGAAGTTGTGCGCGGCGGAGAACACACCGGTGGCCACCCTCAGCACGGCAGGACGCAAAGGCTGCGCCGCCGGCCGGAGCAGGTCGACCACATGCTGAAACACCGGCGAGTGGAAGGACGGAAAACCGAACGGGACACCAGGGTCGCCGACACTCATCGTGCGGCCTCCTGTTCAACATCCTGTTCACCTTCCAGTTCACTTTCCTGCGTGACGTCGGACCGGATGGCGGACACGGCCACGGCGGTGCCGCCGACCTCGGCTCGGGCATGGACCGTCTCCGTCTGCGGGACGACGTTGCCGCCGAAGTACGTGTCGAAGACATACCGCGAGCGCACCACCTCGACGCGAACGATGTCCGCTTCCCGGCGCCGATGTCGCCCGTGCTGCTCGGCCAGGGAATCGGCATAGCGCTGGGCAATCTCCGCCCCACGGCCCTGACGGACCATGCGCGCGATCTGCTTGCGGACCTGGTTCAGGCCGCCGGCCCCGAAATGGCTGTAGTGCGGGACGATCCGCTCCCCCTCGGCGGTGAAACCGGCCACGTGCGGGACCCGCACACGGTCCTTCCGATCCTCCGAGAACATCGGGTAGGTGGACAGCGGGAACGAGTCCTTCGCGAACTTGCGGCGGTTCTGCTCTTTCCGGTCCTGGTCTTTCCGGTCCTGGTCTTTTCGGTCCTTGCCGCCCTGCCGCTCACCGCAATGGCCGCCGAAATAGTGGCGCACCGGTGACAGCAGGACTACTGCGAAGGCGGTCCCGACCGCGAGGGACCAGAGGTCACGTTCGGTGGCGCGCAGTTCAGCCGCGCACACAGAGTCAGGGCGATGGCGGGAGACGTCGACGGTCGTGAACAGAGTCATGATTCTTCCTCAGCGTCGCGAGGCGGCGGCGTCGGCCATAGCAGCACGTGCGGCATGGAGGCCGGCCATCCCATGCACTCCCCCGCCGGGCGGAGTGGAGGACGAGGCCAGATACAGACCGGGTGCGGACGTGCGGTGAGGACTGAGAACGGGCGCCGGGCGCAGGACCTGCTGCAGGCCACCCATCGACCCGCCGGCCACATCCCCGGCGACGACGTTCGGGTTCCAGGACTCCAAGGCCGACGGCGGAGTGGCCACCCGATGCACGATGCGGTCGCGGAATCCGGGGGCGAACCGTTCGATCTGAGACTCGATGAGGTCCTCGACGGGGACGTCGCACCCGCCGGGGACGTGCGCGTAGGTCCAGAGCACGGTCTTGCCGGCCGCTTCCCCAGTGGCCCGGCTGGCGTCGGCCGACTGTTGCTGACACACCATGACGAAGGGCCGATCCGGCAGCCGTCCAGCCTGGGCTTCGCGCTCGGCATGCTCGAGTTCGGCCAGCGTGCCGGCGACATGCACGGTGCCGGCGCCGGCGACCCGCGCATCGGTCCACGGCACCGGGCCATCCAGCAGGTAGTCCACCTTGGACGCCGCCGTGCCGTACTTCCAGCGCCTCAAATGCGCGGAGTAGCGACTGCTGAGGTCGGTGCCGTCCAGAGCGAGTAGCTGGCGAGGTGTCAGATCCAGCAAGACGGCATCGGCGTCCTCGAATTCCCGGAGGTCCGTGACCTCGTGCTGGAGATGCACTCGGCCTCCGTGGGCCCTCAGCACCGCCACCAGCGCGTCGGCGATGCCCTGCGAGCCGCCCCGGGCCACCGGCCAGCCACGGGTCATGCCCAAGGCGCCGAAGATGAGGCCGAAAGCGGAGGTCAGCACGTGCGACGGCGGCAGGATCGCGTGGGTCGACGATCCGGCGAAAAGGGCCCGGGCCGGTTCTTCCCGGAAGAGGGCCCGGCCGGTGGCACCCGCGGACCACAGGGCACGAACGCCGAATCGGACCATGCTCACCAGATGCGGGGGCCACCGCAGCAGGGACGGGCCCAGGATGTTCTCCAGGTGGGCGTCGATATGGTCCACCAAGGGTGCGTGCAGCGCCTTCCACGCCACCCCATCTCGGCCCAGGCCCGCCATCGTCTCCTGCACAGAGCGGTGCAAGAGCGCAGCGGGCTGTCCCTCCAGCGGATGCGCCATCGGCAGGTCCGGCTGCAGCCATTCCAGCCCGTATCGAGTCAGTTCGAGATCGCGGAAGATCGGGCTGGCGACGCCGAAGGCATGACCGGCGGCTCCGAGATCCACGATCGTCCCCGGCCCCAGGACGTCCGAGGAAGCCGACGCCCCGCCGTAGGCGGCATTCCGCTCGTGGACGTCGACGTCCCAGCCGGCCCGGGCCAGTACCGCCGCGGCCGTGAGGCCGTTGGGTCCGGAGCCCACGACGACGGCGCGTCGGCCGGCGTCGCCGTCTGTCGGCGGAGTGCGGTGGTCCTGTCCGCCGGAGAAGCGGTCCATAGCGTGGTTCGACATTGAGCCTGTATCCGTCCTTAGAAGATCCTGTGCATACCCTGCAGGGCCGGAATGAGACGGTGATGAGCCGCGGGTGAGAGGAGCGTGAGAAGAGGGGGGAAGAGGTGGGGAGAGGAGTGTTCGGCTCAGTCGCCGGGGGCGGCCAAGTCCTGGGGGTCGGTGCGCGGCTCCAAGGGCGCGCCGGACTGGTACACCGCGCGGGCCAGGGTGTTCGAGGCCAGGGATGACACGACCACCAAAGCGTAGATGGTCAAGGCGGCCACCAGCAGGGTCCACCACTGAAAGCCGTCACGGCCCGTCAGATGGAAGAACACTCCGGCCACCACCAGGGGAAGTCCCATCCCGGTGGCCGGCGAGAACACGTTCATCATCTGCAGCGCGTCCCGGGCGCGGACCATGGACCAGGCGGAGAGGAGGACGAACAGCACTCCACAGAGGATCAGCACGATGGCGAGAATCTCGAAGGCGGTCATCAGCGCTCCCCTCGGGTCAGAATACGGGCCAGGGCCACGGTGGCCAGGACGCCCAGGAAGGCGGCCAGCATGGCGGCGTCCTGGACGATCGCCGACTCGATCTGGATACCCACGATCATCAGCATGCCGATCGAGGCGAAGAACACCAGGTCGCCGACCACGGCTCGTTCTGCGGCCGAGGTGGCGGAGTAGATACGGTACAGCCCCAGCAGGATGGCCAAGGCCAGCACGCCCATGGCCATGGCCAGCAGGGCATCGCCCAGGGAGTCGATCGTCATGAGTGCTCCTCGCCGTTCACGTCAGTCCACCGGCTACCGCGGGTGGCTCGCAAGAGCCGGTCTTCCATGGCTCGGAGCCCCTCGTGGACCGAGGTCCGGTCCTGGTCGAAGACGGAATGCACGAAGACGGTGACCGGCTCCGTGTCGGAGCCGTGAGCCGTGCCGACCACCAGCGTTCCCGGCGTGATCGTGATGGACGAGGCCATCCAGGTCACCTCCAGGTCGGTTCGGCACCGCAGAGGAAAGGCCACCACGGAGGGATTCGAGAAACGACCGGGCGTCAGCGAGCGGCGCGCCACGGTCACGGAGCCGAGGATGATCTGCCCGATCAGCCAACCGAGGTATCCGAGCATATTGACGAAGCTGAATCGCCATCGCATCACGGCAGCACCGCCTCGACGTAGGGTCCGGTCTCCAGCAGTCCGGCCGCCGCCGAATCCACGAAGGGCATCAGCGTGCCCGCGAACACGAACAGCAACACGGAGACTCCCATCATCACGGCACCCGGCGCCAACAACCGTCCGGGGACGCGCACGGAATCCGTGATCGCCTGCACCGGACCTCGCGTGCCGTCGTCGAGCGCCGGACGATACCCCGTCAGCGGGCGACCGGCGAAGCTGCCGCTCCACAACCGTTGCAGGGCCAGCAGGGTCGCCACCGAGGCCACCACGATGGCGATCAGGTACACGGCCGACGGCCAGCCGGCGCCGGTGTCAGCACCGGATTCGGCCACGGCCATCCCCAGGCCGAGCTTGCCCCACAATCCCGACGTCGGCGGGAGTCCGGCCAGGGACAGCAGTCCCAGGGCGATGACGATCGCGGCCAGCCGATCGCGGTGCAGAAGACCCGAGAGCCGCCCCAGCAGACCGGTGCCGTAGGTGTGCTCCACGGCGCCGGCGGCGGTCAACAGCGACGCCATCGTCACCACGTGGTGGATCAGGTAGAACAGTCCGGCCGCCACCGCGGCAGGAGAGGCCACCGCGGCACCGATCAGGATGTGCCCCACGCCGGCCACCATCTGGAAGGCCAGCACTCCGCGGAAGCGGCTCTCCCCCAGTGAACCGAGCGCTCCGAGCACCATGGTCGCCAGCACGACGACAGCCAGCACCACCGCGACCGTCGTGGCCGTGCCGTGGGGTGCGCCACCGCCAGAGGCGCCAGAGCCGCCCGGAGCGAACGTGGTGAAGTAGATCCGGAAGACGGCGTAGAGCGCGACCTTGGTGTGCAGCGCGGAGAACAGCGCCATGATGCCGGCCGAGGTTCCCGGGTACGCCCGGGGCAGCCAGCCATGGACCGGGACCACACCGGCCTTGATGGCCAGGGCCAACAGCACCACGGTGACCGCCAGAGCCACCTGCGGGTCCTCCCCCGCACGCCCCGCGAGGGCGGCCAGATTGACGGTCCCGGCTGAACCATAGACGAGGCCCACACCCATCACCAGGATCGCGCTGGTCACCAGGTTGACGACGACGAACATGCGGCCGATACCCAACCGTCGCCAACTGCCGGTGGCGGCGATCAAAGCGTAGGAGGGCAGCAGCATGACCTCGACGAAGACGAACAGGTTGAACAGATCCCCGGTCAACAGGGCACCGTTCACTCCCGCCATCAGCATCAGGGCCAGCGCCGGGACGAAGCGAAGACGGTAGTCACCGGAGGCAGTCAGGAACCAGCAGGACGCGGCCGTGGCCACACCCGTGGTGGCGAGCATCAGCGCGGTGAGCGTGTCCGAGACGAACGGGATGGCGATCCCGCCCCGATAGTTGCCGATCGCACTGGCCAGCACGGGCACGTCCCGGTGGTGCAGCAGCAGGGCGACGGCTCCGGCCAGGACGAGAACCGGGACAGCGATGATCAGGACCCGGTCCACGGATCGCCGGCGCAGGACCACGGACAGTCCGGCGAACAACAGGGGTACCGCGACGAAGAGGGGCAGCGATGCGGCGATGTTCATGCGCGTTCCGCCTCCATCTCGTCTTCTGGCTCCGCTGGCTCAGCTGGCTCAGCCGGTTTGGCTGGTTCGTCTTCGACGGTCGGGGACTTCTCCTGATCATCGTTCTGGCCGATCACGGCCAGCGACAGCATCAGGATCGTGGTCGCCATCGAGATGACGATCGCGGTGAGGACGAAGGCCTGGGGAAGCGGGTCGGCGGCGTCGGTCGCCGTGTTGACGTCCATCAGGGGCTCGTTGCGCCAGCCGGGAACGCCGCTGGCCAGCAGGAGCAAGTTCGCGGCGTGGGAGACCAGAGTCAGGCCGAAGATGGTGCGCACCATGTCCCGTTGCAAGAGCAGCCAGACCCCCGCAGTGGTCAGCACGCCGACGGTGATGGCCAACACGAACATATCAGCGCCCCCATTCGTTGGGACGGTTACCGGTGGAGATGTGCCGTGTACCCGGCTGGACCCGTTTCGTGCTGGTGTCCGAGCCGACGACGTCGTCCACGGCGGACTCCAGTGGTCCCTCGATCTCGCCGACCACGGCCTCGTCCACACGCTCGCGAGTGCTCTCGCCCTCAGAGCTCGCGGCGGCCGTCGGTGCGGTGCCGAGGACGTTGAAGGCGAGCATGATCAGTCCAATCACCGTGAGGTAGACGCCGGCGTCGAACACCATGGACGTGGAGACGTGCTGCCCGAACACATAACCGTGCTGCGGCTCCATGTACGTCCCCTTGAAAGCCATGTTCCAGAGCCCGATGGCCACGGAGACCATCACCCCGCCGCCGATCAGATAGAGCGGGGCTCGTGGCGGTCCGATCTGCCGGTCCTTGGAGGTGGACAGATACAGCAGGCCGACCACGGCGGAGCCGACGAGGGCCGCGATGAATCCGCCACCGGGCTCGTTGTGACCGCGCAGGAACAGAATCGCGGAGACGATCGCCAGAATGGGGAGCATCACCCGGACCAGGAGCTGTAGCTGGCTGGTGTTGCCCCACGAGCTGAGTATCGCCCGGCGCGCCGTCGGACTGCCCAGGGCCGGACCCTCAGGGGCGCAGCCATCCGCAGCCGGGTCGTCGACGTGGCCGTGAGCAGCGCTGCCAGCATCACCAGCAGGACCTGTTGAGCCGCTGTCTTCACGAACGTCCAGCTGAACCAGGGTCGGATCCATGTGGCGATTGCGCACCGTGGAGAGGATCGCGGCGATCGCCACACCGGTCATGCCCAGCACGGTCAGCTCCCCCAAGGTGTCGAGGGCACGGAACTCCACCAGGACCACATTGACGATGTTGTAGCCCCCGGTGATGTCCTCCCCGTTCTCCAGCAGGTAGGTGCCGACCTCGGAGCGACCGCGGCGACCCGTCAGTCCCCACGTCGCCAGGCCGGTGGCCAGGCCGGCGCTGATCGCGATGATCGCCGCCGGAATGGCGCGACGCTTCGGCGGTTTCTGGAACATGCGGGGCAGCTTCTGCAGCACCAGCATGATGACCACCACGGTCAGTGTTTCGACCAGCAGCTGAGTCAAGGCCACGTCCGGGGCGCCCAAGGACACGATCTGCACGGTCATCAGACCCCCGATCGCGGACAGGGCCACCGTCGCGCCGAGCCGGGACTTGGCCAGGGCCAGCCCCAAGGCGGCAGCGGCCAGCAGAACCAGCAGGACGACGTCGATCGGCCGGTTGAGGTTGGACTGCAGCGGCGGCAGCCCGTCGCCGGCGTGGAGGATCAGCACCCCCGGCACGACAATGGCGGCCAGCGACAGCACCATTACGGCCGCGTGGGAGACAGCGGCGTCCCGCGCGGTGAGACGCTCGAGTCCGGCACCCAGCCGAGTCAGCCCCCGGATTCCGGCCTCGATGATCGACGTGCCACTGAAGGGCAGTCCATGAGCTTCCAGGGCCGGCCACAGGCGATGCCGCACGGCGAGCGTGCCCAGCCCCAGGGCCAGCACCGCGACCGTGGTGAGCAGTTCTGGGGTGACCCCGTGCCAGAGGACGAAATGCGGGTGCGCGTGGGCCTCGGGCAATGCGGTGTTCGTCGCGGCGCCCACGACCACGTCGAGGACCGGCAGCGCCAGCAGCGCGACGACGGAGACCAGGATCGGCACGGCGGTGGCACCCGCCAGAATCGCGCCAGGGGCATGGAAGTCCGAGTCGTGCGTTTCTCCCTCGGAAGACCCCTCGGAACCTCCCTCGGCATCTCCCGCAGGTCCCCGGACCGGGTCGACGAAGCCCCCCACGACAATCTTGGCGCAATAGGCCAGCGTCAGCACCGAGCCGATCGCGGCCCCGGCCAACGCCACCGGTCCGGCCCAGCCCGCGAGCATTCCGGCAGCCCCGCCGTCGGAGGCCCAGCCGTTGAGTGCCGTGAAGATCGACTCCTTGGAGACGAACCCCAGCAGCGGCGGGATGCCCGCCATGGCGCCCGCCCCGAGGATCGTCACGGTGAACGTCGCGGGAAGCACTGAGCGGATCACGGGCAGTTGACGCAGGTCGCGGGTGCCGACGGCGTGGTCCACGACGCCGACCATCATGAACAGCCCGGACTTGAACAGGGCGTGGGCGATGGTGTGGATCAGCGCTGCCGCCAGGCCGGCCTCGGTTCCCGTACCGATGGCCGCCACGATGAGTCCGAGCTGGCTGACCGTGGAGTAGGCCATCAGCTTCTTGAGGTCATACTGCTGCAGCGCTCTCCATCCACCGACGGCCGAGGTCACGAGCCCGACGGTCACCAGCAGGATCGACCAGACCGGGTTGTCATGAAAGACCGGCGAGAAGCGCATCAGCAGGAAGATGCCTGCCTTCACCACCGCGGCGGCGTGCAGATAGGCCGAAACGGGGGTGATGGCAGCCATGGCATCGGGCAGCCAGGAGTGGAAGGGGAACTGAGCCGACTTGGTCATGGCCGCGAGCGCGATGAGCACGGCCACCATCGTGGTGAAGGCCGGGTCGGTGGCCCACAGGTCGGACGCCAGAACGGTGCCGAGGTCCGTGGTGCCCATCCGCGCGGCGATCAGCGCCACCGCGACGAGCAGCGCTAGACCACCCATGAAGGTGACCAGCAGGGTCCGCATCGAGGGGCGGAACGCCGGGTCCCCGGAGCGGGCGATGAGCAGGAAGGAGGCCAGTGAGGTCAGTTCCCAGCAGAGGAACAGGACCACGAGGTCATCGGCGGTCACCAGCCCGACCATGGACACCGTGAACATGGCCATGCCGAGATAGAAGCTCAGGTACTGAGAGGGCGGCATGCCGCGATCCAGATACCGGGTGGAGTAGATCAGGACCACGGCCCCGATGAGCAGCGCGATCATCGTGAACACACTGCCGATGGGATCCGCCGAGAACGCCAGGTCCACACCCCAATCGGGGATCCACGGCACCGACCAGTCACCGGGTCCCGAGTCGGAGCCGCTCGACGAGAGAAGGGCCGGGAGGTAGGCCACGGCAGCCACCAGATACACGCCGGCGAGGGGCCACCCCGCATTGCGACCGAGACCGCGGCAGAACACCGGGGTGAGAAGAAGCCCGACCGCCAAGAGGGCAAGAGTCAGGGCGGTGGACATGGCTTCCACCCTACCAATTCAGGGGCGTCTCAGGGGACGGTTGCCGCCGATGACGACGACGTCGCGACGCGGCGAATGGCATCCGACACCCGAACGAGCAGCTGCCGGTCCGCCGGGTGACCACTGGCTCGGTCCGTGACCAGACCGACGGCGAGATGGAGGTTCGGATCGGCCCATCCGAGGCAGACGTCGGACCCGTTGTGGCCGAACGTTCGCTCGGTGCTGGTCACTCCCATCGGGCAGCCCTCGCCCGTGCCGCCCAACTGGATGCCAGTCCCCCACCGCGTCGGCAACCTGGTCCAGGCGTCCTTGCTGCCGTTGGAACTCGGCATGCACAGCGCCTCGCGGTCTGATGCTGTCTCCCGTGCTGCGTCCGATGCCGTTCCGGGATCCATGGACGGGGCCGTGAGAAGGTGCTGGTACAGCGAGGCCAGTTGATGCGCGGTAGTGGAGATCCCCGCCGCCGGGATTTGCGCTTGGCGTACGTCCCGCCGATTGACGACGGCCGCGACCAGCGGTCCGCCCGGAACCGCATGCCATGAGCCGTCCACGGGCAGGCACCGGTGCAACTCGCCGTCGGGAACCCCGGGATGCACGTCGGTGAGGCCGGCGGGCTCGAGGACGAGTTCGCGGAGCAGTTCCGCCCAGGGGCGGCCAGTTGCCCGCTGGGCCACTTCCGCCAGGATGAAACCGAAATCCAACGGCTGGTACGCGGAGCGGGCAGCAAAACGCCGGTCCCGACGTCGGCCCCGCACGACCCGCTGCACGGAGTCTTCCCTTCGGTGCATGGTCAGGACCGCGGCCGGATAGGGCCCAGCCGTGGGAAGGGCGGTGCGGTGCGTGAGGACCTCCCGGACGGTGGTCGCTGCCTTGGACCTGCGCGCGGCGGCTCCGTATTCCGGCCAGAGATCGGCCACCGGGGCGTCGAGATCGAGGTCTCCTCGGCGGGTGAGGCGGTGGATGAGCAGGGAGGTGAAGGGTTTGGAGGCAGAGAACAACCAGCCCAGGGCCTCGCGCCGGCACCGGACGGCATCATCCAGGACCGTGATTCCGTGATGCATGATCGTCAGCTGAACCGAGGCGCCACGAGATCCGGCCAGCAGGAGAATCTGGTGCCACGACTCGGGGTCGTGCACCGGCGTCGTGTCCATGGCACCACCGTAGTGGGCCCTACACTCGGCACGTGGAGACCTTCTGGCTGGCGTTCGGGCTGACCCTGCTCGCCGGTCTCTGCACCGGCATCGGCGGCCTCGCCTCCGTGGTTCCACGCCGGACTTCCGGCCCGTTCCTCTCGGTGTCCCTCGGTTTCTCGGCCGGCGTCATGCTCTACGTCTCCTTCATGGAGATCCTGCCGAAGTCGCTGGAATCACTGACGGAAGCGAATGGGGAGACGGCCGGCCCCTGGGCCGCTGTGGTCGCCTTCTTCGGCGGCGTCCTGCTCATCGGTCTCATCGACCGGTTGGTGCCCGATCCCATCAACCCCCACGAGCCCGGGCTGGTGCACGATCCCGGCGCGGCGCTCAAACGCCGTCGCATGAGAAGGACCGGCACCGTCACCTCCGTGGCGATCGGTGTCCACAATTTCCCCGAGGGCTTCGCGACCTTCATGGCCGGCATGACCGATCTGCAGGTGGCGCTGCCCGTGGCCCTGGCCATCGCCCTGCACAACATTCCCGAAGGCGTGGCTGTGGCGGTGCCGATTCGTGAGGCGACCGGGTCCCGCCGTCGGGCCGTGATGTGGTCTTTCATCACGGGACTCTCTGAACCGGCCGGGGCGTTGATCGGCTTCGCGCTGCTGATGCCGTTCATGAACGACTTCACCTTGGGCGTCACCTTCGCCGTCGTCGCCGGAATTATGGTGTTCATCTCTTTGGACGAGTTGCTGCCCACCGCCCGGGAGTATGGTCGTCATCACTTGGCGATGTACGGGGTGGTCGCGGGAATGGCCGTGATGGCGGTGTCTCTGCTGCTTTTCAACAGCATCTGAACGCCCGAGGCGACTCGACCCCGGGTGTAGAACAGAATCATGACCACTCCGCGGGGCGATTGCGCCGAACACACTCCTGACTCGCCGGCCTCTGCTGGCACGACCGGCCCGAGGCGGGTTCGGACGATCGGCTTCGGCCTGGCCATGCTGGCGGTGCTGTTCATCTCCGTCGTCCTCCGCCCCGGTGCCACGTCCCTGGGCCCGGTGCTGGCCGAGGTGTCCAGCTCCCTGAGCATCGACGAATCCACGTCGGGCATCCTTACCGCCCTGCCAGGCTTGATGTTCGGACTGGTGGGGTTCATCGCCGTCCGGATGGGGCAGCGAGCCGGGTTGTCGTTGACCATCGCCCTCAGCCTGGTCGTGGTGGTCCTGGGACTGGTGTTGCGTCCGTTCTCCACGTCCTTCTGGGGCTTCATGCCCCTGACCGCGCTGGCTCTCGGAGGGATGGCCGTGGGCAACGTCCTCGTGCCGGCCTGGATCAAACGCCATGGCGGCCTGCACACCGTGGCCCTGATGACGCTGTACAGCATGTTCCTGACGGTGGGCGGTTCGGCCGGTTCCGGCCTCGCCTCTCCCCTCGCCGGAGCAGCCGGAGCGACCGGTGCCCTCGGTGATCCCGCCGACGGCTGGCGCTGGGCTCTGGCCTTCTGGGGTGTGGTTGCCGCTGTGCCCATGGTGTTGTGGCTGCTCGTGGCCCGCCACACCGGCCACGACTTCCCCGGCACCCCCGCGCAGGACCGACCGGACCGGCCTCTGTGGACGTCCCCCACGGCCGTGTTCCTCATGATCCTGTTCGGCTTCCAATCGATGAACGCCTACGTCCAGTTCGGCTGGTTGCCGCAGATGTATCGCGACGCCGGCCTCGATGCGAACCTGGCCGGTACGCTCACCGCGGTCGTGGCCGCGATGGGCGTCATCGGTGGCCTCATCATGCCCACGGTGATCGACCGTTCCCGGACGCTGGCCCCGTGGATGATCGGCTTCGGTGCGCTCACGACCGCCGGCTGGCTGGGGGTGTTGATCGCGCCGGCCGAGGGGGCCCTGATCTGGTCGCTCCTGCTGGGAGTCGGCGGCTTCGCCTTCCCCACCGCGATCTCCTTGATCCCGGCCCGGAGCCGCCAGCCCCACGTCACGGCCCGGCTCTCCGGCTTCATCCAGCCGTACGGCTATCTCGTCGCCGCGATCGGACCGATGGCCGTCGGGATGATCCATTCGGCCCTGGGCAACTGGACGCTGGTGCTCATTCTGCTGGCCTGCTCCGGCGTGGTCCTGGCGGTGGCCGGGCTGCGGGTGTCCGGCCGGATCTTCGTGGACGACGAGGTCCAGGCCTGACCGGTCCCCTCAGGGAGCCTCAGTAGACGACCGCTTCTTGCAGCGTGGCCTCCGCTGAGCGTTCCTCGCCGTCTTGGGTGGTCCAGTCCACAGAGATGACGTCACCGACGTTGTGGTCGTTGACGATCTCGGACAGTTCTGCGCCCGAGCGCACCGGATGGCCGTCCACCGAGTGAATGACGTCGCCGGCCTGCAGGCCGAGTTGATCCGCCGAGGAGCCGGGAGTCACCTCGATCACCACGGCCCTGTCGCGCTCCGTGCCCACGACGATGCCCAGTGCGCCGTCCACCCCGATGCTGACGGTCTCGGTCTCCTCACCGGAGAGCACCTGCTCCACGACGTCCAGGGCCGTGGACACCGGCACCGCATATCCACTGACCTGCTCGGCCGAATCGCCCTTGGACGCCGCCGTGGTGATGCCGATGACCTGTCCGTTGCCATCCACCAGCGGCCCGCCCGAGTAGCCGGGGACCACATCGGCGCTGGTCTCGATCAGCCCGGAGAGTCGCGAGTAGTCGTCCGGCACCTCTGAGGAGGCGACGATCGCCTCGTCCAGCCCGGTGACCTCACCGGTCACGGCTGTCAGGTATCCCTGTCCCCCGCCGTTACCCACGGCAGCGGACCGCTCCCCCCGCTGTGGCTTCTCGGTGTCGATGGAGGCCGTCTGCAGGGCTGGGGCGTCCTCGATCTGCAGGACCGCGATGTCATGAAGGGAGTCCCGGCCCAGCACCTTCGCCGAGTACACGTCGCCCGAATCCGCAACCGTCACCGTGACCTCGGAGGCATCCTCCACCACGTGATAGTTGGTGACGGCTAGGCCCTCGGCGGAGAGCACGACTCCCGTGGCGGTCCCCATCCCCTGCATGAACCGGGTGTCCACCATCAGCACGCCCGGAGCATCGGTGACCTCGATGCCCCGGTCCAGACCCTCATCATCGAGCACTGGACCGGCGCTCCAATCCAC
The DNA here is from genome assembly GCF_042665635.1 of Citricoccus sp. GCM10030269. Taxonomy (NCBI): domain Bacteria; kingdom Bacillati; phylum Actinomycetota; class Actinomycetes; order Micrococcales; family Micrococcaceae; genus Citricoccus; species Citricoccus sp. GCM10030269. The sequence goes on from NZ_JBHTCV010000001.1 coordinate 43,769, forward strand.
CTGGACGCCGTCATGGCTGCGCTCCAGTGACTCCGTGAGCGGAGTGTCCCCGGCAGCAGGCAGCGCCGGCGCGTCCCCGGCCACGAAATCCTGGATCTCCTGAAACACCAAGGTGCCCACCCCGCCGGTCAGGATGGCCGCCGCCACGAATCCCGCGGTGATGATCAAGCGGAATCCGGCGCTCCGACGTCGGGCTGGGCGGCGCTGCGGGGGGTGCGGGTAGTACGGATACGAGTAGTGCGCTGAAGGCGCTGATGGCTCTGAGGGCGCTGAATAGATCGGGCCGACGGCGGGAGGCCGGTCCGGAAAGGGCGGGATCCCGGCCGCGGAGCGACCGGGATCCCGTTCGTCGTCAGTCTCGTTCACCGTGACCTGGGGTCAGGCGCGGACGGCTTCGAGGGCGGCGTCGTAGTCGGGTTCGGTAGTGATCTCCGGAACGAGCTCGGTGTACTTCACCGTGCCCTGCGGATCGATCACGATGACAGCGCGAGCCAGCAGTCCGGCCATGGGGCCGTCCGCCTGGGTGACGCCGTAGTCCTCGCCGAAGGACGACCGGAACACGGAACCGGTGGCGACGTTCTCGATGCCCTCGGCCGAGCAGAAACGACCGGCGGCGAACGGCAGGTCAGCGGAGACGGCCAGCACAGTGGTGTTCTCCAGGCTCGCCGCCAACTCGTTGAACTTGCGGACGGAGGCGGCGCAGACGCCGGTGTCCAGAGACGGGAAGATGTTCAGCACCACGGTGCGGCCGGACAAGGATTCCAGCGTGACCGGGGACAGATCGGAACCGGTGAGCTCGAAACCCGGGGCGGTCGATCCGACGGAGGGCAGTTCGCCGACGGTGTTGACGGGGGTGGAGTTGAATGCGGTAGTAGCCATGTGCTCCAACCTATCGGTTTAGGCTGGCGAGGTGGAACTGCGCAGCAACATCACCGGGACCGCCCTGTTGTTCGAAGGTGGAGGCATGCGGGCCTCGTATACCTCCGCCATGGTGGTGGCTCTCGTGGAAGCGGGAATCCACTTCGACTTCGTGGCCGGGATCTCGGCGGGCTCCTCCAACACCGGCAACTATCTCGCCCGCGACGCGTGGCGAGCTCGCCACTCCTTCGTCGATTTCGCCGCCGACCCCAAGTTCGGCAATTGGCGGACCTTCCTGCGCGGGGACGGTCTGTTCAACGCCAAGTACATCTACGAAGAGACCGGCCTGCCGGACCAGGCCCTGCCCTACCCGTGGGAGACGTTCCGAGACAATCCGGCCACCATGCGGTTGGGCGCCTTCGACGCGGAGTCGGGCGAAGCGGTGTGGTGGGGCCGGGAGGACACCCCGACTCTGGCGGACCTGATGGTGCGCGTGCGGGCGTCGTCGACCATGCCGGTGCTGATGCCACCGGTCCAGCTGGACGGACGCACCTACGTGGACGGCGCCTTGGGCCCCGACGGCGGCATCCCGCTGTCCGCGGCCGAGGACGCCGGTCATGACCGGTTCCTCGCCGTGCTGACCCGCGAGCGTGACTACGTCAAGACTCCCGAACGGTTCCCGGCGTTCTATCAGCGGTACTTCCGCAAGCACCCGGCGATCGCGGAGGCTCTCATCACCCGCTGGCGGCGATACAACGAGACACGGGAGCGACTCTTCGAACTCGAACGCGAGGGCCGGGCCTACCTGTTCGTCCCGGAGACGATGCCCGTGTCCAACGGTGAAAAAGATGTCCGCAAGCTGGCGGCCGCCCATGAGATGGGTCTGGCCCAGGCCCGCCGGGAACTGCCGGCCCTCCGGGAGTTCCTGGGGCTGCCCGTGAGCTGAGAGGCTACTGAGCTGAGAGGCTATTACTGCGCCGATTCGGGCAAGCCGAACACCCGGTCGAAGCACCAGGCATAGGCGGCGTTGTAGATGAGGAAGAAGACGATCAACGCCGCCTCGTACAGGAACGCCTCCACGAGACTGACCTGCAGCAGCAGTGCGACGGCCGGAACCAGCAGGATCACCAGCCCGGTCTCGAACAACAGCGTGTGCATCAGGCGCACCCGGACCGGCCGGCCGGTGCTGCCCGAGCGACGTTCCCAGCGCTCGAAGAGGGTGTTGAAGACCAGATTCCACAATAGGGCCACCACGGAGGACGTCACCCCGACGGCGGCGCTGGCACCGGCGGGATTGCCCAGCAAAGCGAGGATGACGGTGGTGAAACCGATGGCGAGCCCTTCGAACACCACGGCATATACCACGCGGCGGACGGCCGGCGTCGGGAAGACGGGGCGCCTCACTAAGGCTCGGCGTCCCCCCGGTGCCATCGGTGCTTGGCGTGCCGGAGATTGCCGGCGGACGGTCGGGGTCGATGCGGTGAACGGCGCGTGAGTGGGCATGGTGAAGAGACCTCCTGGCGAAAATCCATGGGAAGACCTCTACTGGTTCGCGTCCATGGAACTGGATGCTGGGTGATGCGCGGCGGGACAGGCTGCTCCTCTCGAGCCGGCCGTTCCCGGGGTCAGCACCGTGGAGCCATTCTATCAACTCGCAGCGACTACGCCGGGCCAACGCCGCCGTCGTATGCTCTGAGCATGACCACGCACTCCTGCCCCAGCTCCCTCGGCGCGCGCGGAGGCTCCCGGTGAGCGGCGGCCTCGTCGCCCTGCTCGACGACGTCGCCGCACTGGCCCGCATCGCAGCCGCCTCAGTGGACGACATCGCCGCCGGATCAGCCAGAGCCGGCACCAAGGCCATCGGGGTGGTGGTGGACGACGCCGCTGTCACCCCTCAGTACGTGTCCGACGTCGACCCGTCCCGCGAGCTGCCGATGATCATGAAGATCTTCTGGGGTTCGCTGCGCAACAAACTGCTGATCATCCTGCCCGCGCTGCTGCTCATCAGCTCGTTCATTCCGTGGGTCATTCCCTGGATTCTGATCCTCGGTGGCACCTACCTCTGCTACGAGGGCGCCGAGAAGGTATGGCACAAGCTCCGCGGTGACCACGAGCCCGAAGACGACCAGCCCGCTCCGGCGAAGGGTCCGGAGGCCGAAGCCAAGGTGATCAAGGGCGCCATCACCACGGACTTCATCCTCTCGTGCGAGATCATGGTCATCGCCTTGAACGAGGTGGCCGCCGAGAACATCTGGGGGCGGGCCCTGATCCTCGTGGTCGTCGCCATCGCCATCACCGCTCTGGTCTACGGAGCGGTGTCACTGATCGTCAAGATGGACGACGTCGGCCTGCACCTGGCGCAGCGGGACAGGCCGGCGACGCGTCGCCTCGGGGAATCCCTCGTCAAAGCCATGCCGGTGATCCTCGCCGCCATCACCTTCATCGGGACCATCGCGATGCTCTGGGTCGGTGGCCATATCCTCCTGCAGCAGTCGTCCGAGCTGGGCTTCCACGCCGCGTACGACTGGGTTCATGCGATCGAGGAGCCGGCCGCCTCGGTCCCCGCAGTGGGCGCCGTGCTGGGCTGGCTCGTCAACACTCTGTGCTCGGCCGTCGTCGGGCTGATCTGGGGCCTTCTGGTGCTGGTGGTCGCCACGCCGCTGCTGAAGATCCTGCCCTGGAGTGGAAACAACAGCGACAAGAACACCAGCAGCGGCGATGGCTCGCACCGGCCAGCGCCGACCGAATCAGCGCCGACCGAATCAGCGCCGACCGAGTCAGCGCCGGGCGAATCAGCTCGCGGCGGGGACTGAGAAGGCCCACATCACGCCGAAGCGGTCGAAAACCTGTCCGTACCAGTCGCCCCACGGGGCCTTGTCGAACGGCATGTTCTCGGACCCTCCGCCGTTCACCAGCTTTCCCATCAGGTCCCGAGCGGCCTCGGGGCTGTCCACGGTGTACAGCAGGGAGTAGGCGGTGTCCTTGACCGGGTAGTCGCCGTCGTCCATGACGTCGCCGCCGGCCAGCTCACCGCCGGGAGCGCTGAGCGTGACGTGCGCGACCGCTTGTGGGTCCGGCTCGAATGGCAGGCCCTCCAGGTCCATATCGCCGTAGCGGATCAGGTTCAGTTCGCCGCCGAAGACCTCTTGCCAGTGCCCGAAGGCTTCGGCAGTGGTCCCGGGCAGGGAGATGTAGGTGGCGATCGACGGTGCCATGGTGCGCTCCTCGTTCTCGATGGAATCGGTGGGTGATACGCACCAGCATGCCCTGCGCCGCTGACCTGCGCCCTCTCCGATCCTGCGCTTCCCGGGAGATCTGTCCGGCTGCTACTGGCGAGGATGACGTGACCTGTTCCACGGATCCGGACTGTTGGGTGCAGACCACTGGTCCGCTTACAGTCGAATCGTGAGAGCTACGTCATCCGGAACCGCGTTCGTGATCGCCGGCGGAGGCAATCGCGGGGCCGTGCACGTGGGCCAGTTGCGGGCCCTCTTCGAGCGGAACATCACCCCTGATCTCATCGTGGGCACCTCCGTCGGGGCGATCAACGGCTCCGTCGTGGCCCGTGACCCCCATCCCGACGTGGCCGAGGAGATCCTGTCCTTCTGGGAGACGGAAGAGGCACGGGCCGTCTTCGGCCAGTCCTGGTCGCGGCAGCTGGGCCGGGTCATCCGCGGACGGACCTACACCCTGTCCGACAAGCCCCTGGTGGATCTGATCTCCATGCACTTCCCGGACGGCGCGAAGATCGAAGATCTGGCGGTGCCGTTCGTCACGGTGGCCACCTCGATCGAGCGGGCCGCGGAGCAGTCCTTCGACTCCGGACCGCTGGTTCCGGCCGTCGTCGCCTCCGCCTCGGTTCCGGGTTTGCTGCCGCCCACCCGGATCGGCGACGAGCATTACCTTGACGGTGGCCTGGTGGCCTCGGTGCCCCTCGGCCAGGCGATCCGGCGGGGTGCCACGACGATCTACGTCCTGCAGGCCGGGCAGCTGGACAAACAGCTCCGCGTTCCGACGTCCATGGTGGAGACCCTCAACGTCTACGTGGACATCTCGCGCCGGCACAGTTTCACTCATGCCATGGACCACGTGCCCGACGGCGTCACGGTCCACGTCCTGCCGACCGGAGGAAAGCCCAAGGTCCGCGGCCTCAAGGCGATGATATCCTTGGAGCACACGGCAGAGCGCGCGGACCTGGCCTACGAGGCGTCGGTGGCGGAGCTCGACCGGATAGCCGGTCAGTGACTCAGTGCTCGACGAGGACTCAGTGCTCGACGTCGATGACGATCTTGCCCTGCGCCTCGCCTTCCTGGCTGATCCGGAACGCCTCAGCGACCTCGCCGAGCGGCAGGATCCGGTCGACATCGACGACGAGCTCCTTGGCCGCGACCCGGCGCAGCAGATCGCCCAGTCGTGAACCGTCCGGGCGGACCCACAGCCAGCGTCCTCCGTGCTCGGTCACCGAGGAATCGGTGATGGAGACGTGGCGACCGCCGTCCTTCAGCACCGCCAGAGTCGTCTCCAGCACGTCGGCGCCGGCGAAGTCCGCGACCGCCGTGACGCCGTCGGGCGCCTGCTGACGCACCCGCTCGGCGAGGCCGTCTCCGTACTCGACCGGAATGGCGCCGGCGGCCTCGAGCTTGCCGAAGTTGCGCTCCGAGGCGGTGCCGATGACCCGGGCGCCGGTAGCGACGGCCAGCTGCGTGGCGATGTGCCCGACGCCTCCGGAGGCCGCATGGATCAGGACGGTGTCATCAGCGGACAGGTCCAGTGCTTCGATGGCGCGGAGGGCCGTGAGCCCCGTCAGTGGCAGCGCTGCGGCCACCTCGTCGGGAACGGAGTCCGGGATGGCGGCGGCGAACTCCACTGGAATGGTTACATACTCGGCGAACGTTCCGCCGGAGACCACCATCTTGCGTGCGTACGCCGCCACGCGGTCACCGGGCTGAAACTCCGGAGTGTCCGGGCCGGTCTGCTCCACAACGCCGGCCAGGTCCCAACCGGGGATGGCCGGGAAATGGGCGTCCATCATCCCGTCGAGGCCGCCGGACATCACCTTCCAGTCCACCGGGTTGACCGAGGCGCGCGTCACTCGGACGAGAAGCTGCCCCGGACCGACCTTCGGCTGAGGCAGTTCAGACAGCTCGAGAACGTCAGTGTCTCCGTACTGGGAATAGGTCATGGCTCGCATGTCCGGTGCAACAGGAGTTTCCGAACGCCTATTCCTGCCCGTCAGTCCTGCCCGGTGCGCTCCAGGAACTCGCGCAGCACTTCGACGAACGTCTCGGGCGCTTGGGAGTGGACCCAGTGGCCGGCCTCGCGAATGGTGACCTTGTACGTGGAGGGGAACAACTCCCGCATGATCGGGGTGTATTCCTCCCGCACATAGTCCGAACGGCCGCCGGCGATCCAGAGCATGGGGCCCTCGTAGGTCGCACCATCGGCATCGGGAAAACCGCCGATGGTCGCCAACGACGTGCGCAGCAGCTCCAGATTCGGTTCCCAGGTGTAACCGTCCTCGGTGCTGCGCAGATTCTGCAACAGGAACAGCCGAGTGGTGTCCCACGGGATCGCCTCCTGGAGCGCCTCGTCGGCGTCCGAACGACGCTCGACGGTGGACAGGTCCAGCGCGGCCAGGCTGTCGAGCAAATGGGCGAACTCGCCTTCCTCTCCCCCGGACTTCGTCGGCGCGATGTCCACCACGATGAGTCGGGAGACCAGTTCGGGATGGCGCAGCGCCAGCACCATGGCCACCTTGCCGCCCAGAGAATGCCCGACGACGGCAACCGGGCCCTCCGCGGCAAAGTCGCCGCGGAGGGTCTCGGCCACCGAATCGGCCATCTGGCGATAGTCCACCACGTCGGTCCAGTCGGATTCTCCGTGGTTGGGCAGGTCCACCAGCAGCGAGCGGTACTCCGGCGAGAGTTCCTTGGCGACCCGGGTGAAGTTCTTGCCCCGCCCGAACAGTCCGTGCAGAAACACCACGCGGTTGCTGCTGGGCGTGCTGCTCGGCGAGCTGCTCGGCACTGACGCACCGGGTGATTCGGGGCCGCCGGACTCAGAACCGCCGGACTCAGAACCGCCGACGACTGCGGTGTGCACGGAGCTCAAGGAATAGTCAGCCACATCCTGAGCCTAAGGGATGCCGGACGCCGGACTACAGGGCGGCCAGCACCTCGGACTCCAGGCGTGCGTAGCTCGATTCCATGCCATCGGCCATGCCGGTCGCGAGGATGGTCTCGCGCAGTTCGGCGTTCGGGTACGTGACCAACAGCGAGAGAAGCGTGCCACCCTCCACGGATGTGAGCGTCATCTCGTTGGTGGTCGAGGTGTTCTCACCGCCGTTCATGTCGCCGCCGTTCATGTCGCCGCTGTTCGTGTCGCCGTCGATCATGGCCTCGGTGGTGACTTCCCGATGCGGTGGTGCGGATTCGAGGACCGTGCCGGTGAAGCCGAACCGTTCGCCGCCGTCGTTCCCTGCGTCCTTCCCTGCGTCAGCCTTCTCCCAGACGAAGCGGTAGGTGTCCCCCACCGACGTGCCGACCTCGCAGACGGGCATGGTCCAACCGTCGGGCCCCAGCTGCCACCGCCGCAGCAGCTCCGGCTCGTGGTGCGCCCTCCAGACCTCTTCCACCGGCCCGCGGATCACCCGGCTCATCCGTGCCTGGTTGTCGCCAATGAGCTGGGTGTCCACGGCCCGACCCGCGGCAAAGGACTGTAGGTCGGCGACCACGTCGTCGATCTGACTCATGGCCGAGAGCAGGCCTTCTTCCATCCCCATCCCGAGGATCTGCTCGAGCTCTTCGGCCGAGTTGAAGTAGGTGGTGTTGATGAGTCGAGAGCCTGTACCGGTCTCTGTGCTGGTCTCTTCGAACTCGAACACCATGCGCATGACCGGCGACTCGGGGTCACGAGTGCCGTCCTCTCGGGCGAACCCGTCCAGGACTTCGAAGGAGCGCCCCTCATCGACAGCCAGGTACTCGAACCAGCCGCCTGATCTCTCCCCGTCCGGGCCGGTCATGTAGTAATGCGATTCACCGCCGGGATACACGTCGTGGCGGGTGAACGTGGCCGGCCACTCGACCGGTCCCCAGAACTTCTCGATCTGGCGTGGATCAACGTAGGCGTCCCACAGCCGCCGAACGGAAACGGGGAAATCTGCGACGACGGTCATCGTCAGGGCTTGAGGGTCCTGGGAAACATTCGTGACAGGCATGGTCGTACCTTTCAGGTGTCAAGAGAGTCAGGTGTCAAAAGAGTCAGGTGGAGTTGTCGTCCTGAGGATCGTCCGCCAGCAAGGCGTCCAAACGGTCGATCCGCTGACGCCAGAGAGATTCGTACCGGTCCAGCAGTGATTGGACCGTGCGGATGGTTTCGGGATTGCCGCGAACGAGACGCTCGCGGCCTTGACGGTTCTTGTTCACGAGTCCTGCCGCTTCGAGGACTGAGACGTGCTTCTGGACGGCCGCGAAGGACATGTCGTACTCGTCGGCCAGTGCGGAGACGGATTGTGCCTCCGTGAGGGTTCGCCACACGATGTCCCTGCGGGTCGCGTCGGCCAAGGCCCGGAAGATCCGGTCCACCTCGTCGTCGCCCAGGGATGCCGCGTCGCCGAACGGCGCGCCAGCTGCCTTCGAGACAGCTGATTTATTTACAACCATATGGTTGTACGTTAGCGGGCAGTCGTGAGCCGGTCAATGGTCTGGACGACATGGAACGCGTGCACGTCAACAGGCTGACGACCTGAACACCTCCTGGCAAGACGCTGACCGTGGTATCCAGCCTCGGTTGCTATGTTGCGCAGGCCACCATCGAAAGGACGGTAATCGCCATGCGGAAGAAACTGCTGACCAGCGTCGCCTTGGTCGGGTCCCTGCTGGGTCTCGCAGCCTGCGGCGGCGGAGAGACCGGCGACTCTGCCGGAGAAAACGGCAATCAGGGCGCGAGTGCCTCGGCGTCACAGCCGGCTTCAGAGGGTGCCGAGGCGGCGCCGTCAGAAGGGCAGCCCTCGATGCCCGAACCAGACGTCAAGAACGTGCCGGAGGTCGTCGCCACCGTCAACGGCGAGGAGATCACCGGCGAAGAATTCACGAGTGCCTACGAAGCCCAGTTCCAGCAGATGGCCATGCAGTCTCAGATGACCGGTCAGGAGATGAATCAGGACGACATGAAGAAGCAGTTGGCTGACTCCATGGTCGGTACTGAGCTGCTGGTTCAGGACGCAGAAGCTCAAGGCCATTCCGCTGACGATGAGAAGGTCAACGCCTTCCTCGAGAAGACGGCCGAGTCCAGTGGCGTGAAGTCGGTCGACGAACTCGTCGCCAAGTTCAAGGAGCAGGGCTACAGCGAGGATCAGCTGCGCTCAGACGCCAAGAAGCAGGTGTTACTGGACCAGTCCATCGCCGAGATGGACATCGAGGAGCCGACAGAGGAAGAGCTGAAGGAACTCTACGAGCAGACCAAGGCCGCTCAGCCACCGGCCGAGGACGGCGCCAGCGCTTCTGCCGAGACACCGTCCTTCGAGGAGCTCAAGCCCGAGCTGGAGAAGCAGGTGAAGTCCCAGAAGGAGAATGAGGCGCTCGCCGCGAAGATCGAGGATCTGCGCAAGGACGCCGACGTTCAGGTCAAGCTCTGATCAACCTCTGATCGCGCTCTGAACAGAACTGCCCAGATCTGCTCAGAGCTCTGGTTCCCTGGCCGCCCCCGTCACACGAGGGGCCAGGGAAACCGCATTCCCGTGGGGTCGTCGGGGAACTCCCGCAGTTCCAGGAGTTCCCCGACCCTGCGGCGGAGAGCCTCGGCTTCGAACCAGCTGAGCTGTTCGGCGACCTCGTCCGGCACAGCGTCGGCAAGAGGCGCGACGTCGGCCAGCAGGCCGGCGTCGACCGGTTCGCCTGCGAAATCCCAGAGCACCGTACGGAGCTTGAACGGAGCCGCAAAGCAGAGCCCGTGATCAATGCCCCACAGCCGACCGTCCGAGGCTTGCAGCACATGACCAGCCTTGCGGTCGGCGTTGTTGGCCACTAAGTCGAAGAGCGCCAGTTGGCGCAACTGCGCGTGGATGGTGGGCTCGGCGACGAGGGTGAAGTAGTGCTGCGTCGGGTCGTGCTCCACAAACAGTTGAAGTGAGCCGATGCCGAAGGGCGCCTCTTCGCGCACCACGGTCGGTGGCACGATGCCCCATCCCAAGGACTCGCTCAACAGGTAGGCTCCCCGCTCGCGGCGATACAGGCCCGGCGGGAAATCCCGCAGAGGTCGTTCACCCAGCTCCGGTTTGTAGATCGCCCAGTGCTGCCGATCATCGTGGGTCAGCTCGATGAGAAACGTCTCGTTGCTGCTGTTGGCCAGCTGCCCCAGCAGCTCGATGCCTCCGTGGGTGAGGAGCTCGAGCGCTTCCTCCCCCGTCATGACGTTCCCGACGTCGACCTGAACTGGGCTAGCGACTCCTGTGTCGACGAATTCACCGTCAACACCACGGGATCACGACCCTCTTGGTAGGAGATGGCGGACACGGAGCACGGGCCGATACTCAGTCGCTGAAACCGGTCCAGCGGTGTGCCCAGGGCATCGGACACGGCCACACGGATGGGGTCCGCATGCGAGAAACACACCACGGTTCCCCCGTCGTGGGCCCGCCGTAGCCGTTCCAGCGTGCCGGCCATCCGGTCGCGGATCTCAACGAAGCTCTCCCCCTGGGGGAATCGAAAGCGCGACGGCTCCTGCTGGACCGTCTTCCATTCCGGCTTCCCGTACAGATCGGTGAGCTTGGCTCCCGTCCAGTCTCCGAAGTCCCCTTCCACCAATCCCTCGTCCTGGACGATGGGCACCTGCGTACGGGCCGACGTCGGGCCGGCGGTCTCCATGGTCCGCTCCAAGGGCGACGAATAGATGGCGGTGATGGGCAGAGCCTCCAGGCGACCGGCGACGCGATCGGCCTGCTCGCGACCAGCATCGGAAAGATGGAGTCCGGGGGCACGTCCCGGCAGCACCCGTCCAGTGGTCGGCGTCTGACCGTGCCGGACCAGCAGAATCAACGTGGTCGGTGGAGTGGGGGTGTTGTCTGTTGTGTCGTCGGTCGCCATCAGTGTCAGCCTAAGCCGACGCTGTGCTTCCGTCACGGACGCCGACCGCCGTGACCCGGAACACTCTCGACGGCGGTGGCGCCCGCCGTTACGGTGAGGGCATGGGCACCCCTCCTGAAATCAATACTGTGGCCGAACTGCGTGCTTCCGGGCATGAGCAGAAATCGTTGCGTGAGGAGATTCGAACGAATCTGCTGCACGCGCTGGCCGCCGGCGAGAATCCGTGGCCCGGGGTCCACGGCTTCGACCGAACCGTCATTCCCCAACTGGAGCGGGCCCTGATCGCCGGTCACGACGTCGTCCTGCTCGGCGAGCGCGGACAGGGCAAGACCCGGCTACTGCGGACTCTGAGCGGTCTGCTCGATGAGTGGTCGCCCGTCATTGCGGGCTCCGAACTCCATGAGCACCCCTACGACCCCATCACCACGGAGAGCCGGAACCGTGCCGCGCACGACGGCGACCGGTTGCCGGTGGCGTGGCGGCACCGTTCCGAGCGGTACGTGGAAAAGCTCTCGACGCCGGATACCTCCGTGGCTGACCTCATCGGTGATGTCGACCCGATGCGAGTGGCGGAGGGCCGGAGACTCGGGGACCCGGAAACCATCCACTACGGCCTGGTCCCGCGGGCCAATCGCGGCATCGTCGCCCTCAACGAGCTGCCGGACCTGGCCGAGAGGATCCAGGTCGCCCTGCTCAATGTCATGGAGGAGCGGGACATTCAGGTGCGCGGCTATGTACTGCGACTGCCCTTGGACGTGCTGGTCGTGGCATCGGCCAATCCGGAGGATTACACCAACCGTGGCCGCATCATCACGCCACTCAAGGACCGTTTCGGCGCCGAGATCCGTACTCATTACCCGATTGAAATCGACGACGAGATCTCCGTGATCCGGCAAGAGGCCAACCTCACGGCAGAGGTTCCGGAGGTCATCCTGGAGATCCTGGCCCGGTTCACTCGGGCCTTGCGGTCCTCCAGCGCGGTCAATCAGGCCTCCGGAGTCTCGGCTCGCTTCGCGATCGCCGGTGCCGAGACGATTGCAGCGGCCGCTCGACACCGGGCCACCGCACGCCATGACGATCCGGTGGCCCGGCTGGTGGACGTGGAGTCGGCCGTCGAGGTTTTGGGCGGCAAGATCGAGTTCGAATCCGGAGAAGAGGGCCGCGAGGAGGACATCCTCGAACACCTGCTGCGCACGGCCACTGCACAAGCCGTACGTGAGCACTTCGGCGGATTGGATTTCACTCCCCTCGTCGAGGCTTTCGACGGACGCCGGACCACGACGACCGGTGAACGCGTCACCGCCGCTGAGTTCCTCGCCGATCTTCCGGAGTTGGACGACCCGCAGCTGTACGACGAGATTGCCGCACGGTTGGCCGGTGCCGACTCGGAGACCTCGGCTGCCTCTGATGGGCAGCGTGCTGGCGCCATCGAGCTGGCCCTCGAGGGGCTGTACTTGGCCCGTGAACTCTCGAAGGAATCCGGTGACGGAGAAACGGTATACGGCTGAGGAAGAGCCTGCCGCCAGGTCGGGCGAGTCAGTCCTACCCTGGCGCTTCAGCCCACCCCGGGCCACACCAGACCGCCTCGGGCCGCCTCGGGCCGCTTCAGGCCCCTTCAGGCCGCCTCGGGCCGCTTCGGGCCGCTTCGGGCCGCCTCATGCGGCCTCAGGCAGATCGCCCGGCCGCCAGTAGAGGTTTCGGCGTGGCCGCTGATACGGGTCGTGGTAGCGGGCCGGGATGAACCACGGAATCCCACCGCGAACGTCAATCCGCCAGGCTCCGTTATGAACGGTGTGGTGGTGATGAGAACAGAGCATGACCCCGTTCTCGACTGACGTGGGCCCACCATGCTCCCAGTGTTCGATGTGGTGGACCTCGCACCAGGGTGCCGGAATCGAACACGCTGGTGCCGCGCATCCTCCGTCCCGCGCGGTGATGGCGCGTCTGAGTTTCCGACTGAAAAGGCGTTGAGACCGGCCGACATCCAGCACTTCGCCTTGGCCTCCGAGGACCACGGGGATCAGGTCTGCGTCGCAGGCCAGCGTCCGGATGGTCTGTGGATTGACCGGCCCTCCGTAGGCAGTCGAAGCCAGTAGCCGATCCGTGGGGTGGCCACTCGCATTCGCCAGCTGTCCGCTGAGCGTCTCGTAATCAATGGTGACCAGCACCTGTGGTCGGGCACCTCCCCCGCCGACGTCGGGCAGGAGCAGGCCGGCCGCACCCGGCACGTGACTGACCGCACCAGGTAGGGCCGCATCTGCGCCAGGTAGGGCCGCGTCTGCGCCAGGTAGGGCCGCGTCTGCGCCGGGCGGGGCGTTGCCCGTACCGGGTTGAACGCACGTCCTATGAGGCGCGGTTGAGTCTTGGTCGCCGCGAGGTGTGGAGCCTGCACGGGCGGAGCCGGGACGGGTCGAGCTGAGACGGGTCGAACTGAGACGGGTGGAGCTGGGACGGACGAGGGCCAGGGCACCGCTGAGGGCGCTGACCAGCCCATCCAGCTCTCGTTGCGCACGACTCCGCCCGTCCAGGGGTTCTGCTTCGTCCACGTGTTCACCCCACGTCGCTGAGCCCTCGCCAGGCTGCTGCTCGGTCCTGCGGGGATTGGACGCCGCAGACACGACCGTCTTGAGAACCTCATGCTGGGCGTCAGTGGCCAACAGTGACCACCGATGCAACTCGGCTTCCCCACGGCCGTGATAGAAGAGCCCCTGAGCGGCGTTGGCCTGGGCCTCCGTCGGCTCGGTCCCATCCGGATCGGCCACCGCATCGAAACGTTGACGCCAATAGGCGCAGATCTTTTTCAGCGTCTGCGGGTCCACATCCCTGGCCTGAGCGACGAGCACCTGTTCACCGTCGTGCAGCAATTGATCCACCAGGTGCCCCGGCGCACCGGCTCGCGACGCATCCTGCCGGGCGGACGTGAGAGTCTCGACGACCATGTCGACGGCTGAGACGTCCGCCTGCCCGTGATCGACGACTTCGGCGGCGAACGGCATCTTGGGAGCGATCGTTCCCGACTGGTCCAGATGTTTCGTGGCCATCACCTGGCCGGCACGCCGAATTCGCCGCTGCGCCTCTCGCCGATGAATCCGTAAATGCTCCTGGAGGTATTCCGCGGCATTGCGATAGGCACATTTTCCCGGTGCGATGCCGAGGATCTCCTGCCGCGTCTCGTGTTGGTCGAAGAGACGATCGGTGTGCCCTGCGAGCGCGGTGCGGATGGCATCGACTGACCTGGCCAGCTGCTCGACGCCCAACTGGACCATGGGCAACGACCCTTCCGGCGGAGTTGCGTCGATTCCCGCGTCACCGGTTCCCGCGTCATCAGTTCGCCCGTCACCTTCCTCATCGACAGACCCCTCATCGACAGGCCTCACATCGGCGTGCCCCTCATAGGACGTCAGATCATGGTGGCCAGGACTGTCGGCACCGGCATACATGCCCCACTCGCCGGAACGATCGAGCGCTCCGTCGCCATCGTGGTCCGCCCCGGGCTGGAACGACTCGACAGTGTTCAGCCACTCCGGATCGGTCGCACGGGCGGCCAACTCTGCAGCCATCGTCTGGGCGCAGGAAAGGAGCGCGGCAGTACTCACCGACGACAGCTCGTCCGTATTCACGGTCACCATTCCCGCCACCTCCTCGCCTCGTGCTGCCTCATGCCGGCCGCTGCCGGCCGCTGCTGTCCGTTGCGTGCCGTTGCTGCGCTGCCTCGCGCTGTCTGCTACTGCCGCGCACCGTCTCGCTCTAGTACATATATTCGAACACACCCTTCGGACACGATAAGGACCGCAGAGCAAACTGTGGAGAACGGTCGCGAGTCGGGCGGGTGTGCAGGAGTCGGGCGGGTGTGCAGGAGCCGGGCGGATGTGCGGAAGCCGGGCGGATGTGCGGAAGCCGGGCACGTCGATACCTGCCGGCAGATGGTGATCTATCGGCGGTCGAACCCGCTGGACTCGGCGGCACCAGACCCCACCGGACGAACACGCGACGCCGGACGGCCGACGTCGTAAAGTGGCAGGTGAACGCGACGGCGCCACCCCGACGCTCGCCGGCCGACGTCCGATGGCTCGACAGCCTCGGTAAGGAGGCATCATGAACCCTCGCAATCCCTCCCCCCGTTCCTCCCGCTACTCGCCCCGCCACGGCTCTTCCCGCTACGGCCGGTACACCGGCGGTCCGGATCCGCTGGCCCCGCCCATCGACCTCTCCGAAGCCCTGGACGCGGTCGCGGAGGACGTCATGGCGGGGTACTCCCCCGAACAGGCGCTGCGCGAGTTCCTCCGCCGCGGCGGCCGCGACATGCCGGGGCTGGACGATCTCGCCGGCCGGGTACAGCAACGACGTCGAGAGCTCCTCGGCCGTCACCGGCTCGACGGAACGTTGCAGGAGGCCAAGAGGCTTTTGGACGAGGCCGTGCTGGAAGAGCGCAAGCAGCTGGCCCGGGACATTCGGATGGACGACACCGACCGGTCCTTCCGGGAGATGCAGCTGCAGAACCTGCCGCCGTCGACCGCCGCTGCCGTGACCGAGCTGTCCGGCTACGACTGGCAGTCAGACACGGCCCGGCAACGCTACGAGGACATCAAGGATCTCCTCGGCCGGGAGATGCTGGACCAGCGGTTCGCCGGGATGAAGAACGCCATGGAGAACGCCACCGATGAGGATCGAGCGGCCATCGCCGAGATGCTTCGCGACCTCAACCAGCTTCTCGACAAGCACTCGCGCGGTGAGGACACCGCTGCTGATTTCGACAACTTCATGTCCAAGCACGGCGACCAGTTCCCGGAGAACCCGGAGAACATCGACGAACTGATCGACACCCTTGCTCAACGGTCAGCGGCGGCCCAGCGCATGCTCCGTTCCATGTCCCCGGAACAGCGCGAAGAGCTCATGGCCCTCTCCGCCCAGGCGTTCGGCTCGCCGGAGCTCATGGAGCAGCTGAACCGCCTCGACGCGAACCTCCAAGGGCTGCGCCCCGGTGAGGATTGGACCGGATCGGAGCAGTTCGACGGCGATCAGGGCCTCGGTCTCGGTGACGGCACCGGGGTGCTGCAGGACCTGGCCGACCTCGACGAGCTGGCCGAACAGCTCTCCCAGGGTTATCCCGGGTCGGTGCTGGACGACGTGGACGTGGACAAGCTGGCCCGCCAGCTCGGCGATGACGCCGCCGTCGACGCTCGAACTCTGACGCAGCTGGAGAAGGCCCTCCGGGACAGCGATCTGCTGCGACGCGGCACCGACGGGGACCTGAAATTGTCTCCGAGGGCCATGCGGAAACTCGGCAAGTCCCTGTTGAAGGACGCCGCCGGCCGCCTCTCCGGCCGTCAGGGTCAGCGCGACACACGCCACTCCGGCGCCGCCGGGGAACTCACCGGATCCAGCCGCGCGTGGCAATACGGGGACATCGAGCCGTGGGACGTCACCAAGACCATCACCAACGCCATCGGCCGCACAGCCGCGGAGGGACTCGACCCGAGAGCGGGCCTGTCGATCCAGGTCGGCGACGTCGAAGTCCAGGAGACGGAGGCCCGCACCCAAGCGGCGGTCGCCCTGCTGGTGGACACCTCGTTCTCGATGGCCGCGGAGGGGCGGTGGGTGCCGATGAAGCGGACCGCGCTCGCCCTGCACCATCTGGTCTCCACCCGATTCCGGGGCGACCAGCTGCAACTGATCAATTTCGGCCGCTACGCCCAAAGAGTGGACATCGGAGAACTGACGTCACTGCCCCCACTGCGGGAACAGGGCACGAACCTGCACCACGGGCTGCTGTTGGCCAGCCGGTTCTTCCGGCAGCACCCCACCAAGCAGCCCGTCCTGTTGGTGGTCACCGACGGCGAGCCCACCGCCCACCTCATGCCGCACGGCCCGGCAGGACCCGAGGCCTGGTTCTCGTACCCGCCTGAACCCGAGACGCTCCGGGCCACGGTGGCCGAGCTCGACCGGGTGGGTCGCCTCGGAACGGAATCCACGTTCTTTCGACTGGGCAGCGATCCCGGACTGGAACGCTTCCTGGCGGCGATGGCTCGCCGGGTGGGCGGACGCGTCGTGGCACCGGACCCTCAAGATCTGGGAGCCGCCGTCGTCGGGGAATTCCTGCGCTCACGAGGTCAGGGGTACGCGGACGAGCCGAGCTTCGACGGTTTCGACCTCGGTTAGAGGTTTGTATAGAGCAGCTCAGAATTCCAGGACGAGCCGACCGCGCACTCCCCCGGCGTCCAACCGGCGATGGGCCTCGGGTGCCTGTTCCTTGGGCAACACCTCGGCCACGCGGAGCGTCACGGTGCCGTCCTCGGCCTGACGGCGCAGCGTGTCCAGCTTCTCGTGCTCGGTGGCGTACTCGGCCACGAAGACGGGCCGGAACACGACGTCCCGTTCGGGGGTGCCCTCCTGGCCGCGCAGGGTGATGATCGTTCCGCCGTCCTTCACGGCCGGGGCGACGGCGTCCAGCAGCAGAGCCGCATCGATCGCCGCGTCGGCGCCGTCGGGATAGCGCTCTCGGACCCGCTCGGCGAAGCCTTCACCACGGCGCAGCACGACGTCGGCCCCCAAGTCCGAGACCAGCGTCTCGTCCTTCTCCGCGGCGTCGGCGATAACGAACAGCCCGTCGGCCTTGGCCAACTGAACGGCATAACCGCCCATGGCCCCCGCGGCGCCGGTCACGACGAGAGTACTGCCGGGCTCCAGTCCCAGCATGTCCAGGGACCGCCGGGCCGTGAGTCCGTTCATGGGCAGGGTCGAGGCCTCGGCGTGACTGGTGTCTCGCGGAGCGGCGACCACGGAGTCGGCCGGCACGGCGACCTTCTCCGCATACGCCCCATGGGATCCGCGAGGCAGGACGATGGCCATCACGCGGTCACCAACGGACAGATCGGTCTGCACTCCCGGGCCGATCTCCTCGAGAATCCCGGCGGCATCCATACCGGGCACGTATGGCGGCGGTTGCTTGGAGGGGCCGGCAAAGCCGGAGCGACGGGCAGTGTCGGTGGGGTTGACGGCCGCCGCGTGGACGCGGATGACGACTTCGCCGTCGCCGGGCGTCGGATCGGGCAACTCGACCACTTCGAGGACGTCTGGTTCACCAGGTTCACGGAATCCAATAGCTCGCATGTTCAGCGCAACCGGACGATCTCCAGGGTTATTCCTGATCATTCCCCACCCAGCTCGTCCCGACGCGAGCATCAAAGGCCCAGGTCGCGGCCGATGAGCTCCTTCATGATCTCGTTCGAGCCCGCCCAGATCCGGTTCACGCGGGCGTCCTTCCACGCCCGTGCCACCCGGTACTCGTTCATGTAGCCGTAACCGCCATAGAGCTGGACGCAATGATCGAGGACGTCGTTCTGGACGTCCGAGGCCCAGTATTTGGCCTTGGCCGCGTCGACCGCTGAAAGTTCGCCGGCAGTGTGGGCCATGATGGCGTCGTCGAGGAAGGCCTGCGTCACCTCGACCTTGGTCACCAGTTCGGCGAGCAAGAATTTGTTGTGCTGGAATGCGCCGATGGACTGGCCGAAGGCCTGGCGCTCTCGGGCGTAGAGGATGGTCTCGTCCAGGATCTGGCGGGCGTGTGCCAATCCGTAGACGGCGGCCCCGAGACGCTCTTGCGGCAGATTCCTCATCATCTGCATGAAGCCGGTGTCCACCTCGCCGATGATGTTCTCCGAGGGGACTCGCACGTCGCGGAAGAACAGCTCAGAGGTGTCGGACTCCGGTTGACCGACCTTGTCCAGCTTCCGTCCGCGCTCGAAGCCCTCCGTGCCGGATTCCACGCCGAACAGGGTGATGCCCTTGGCCTTCTTCTCCGGACTGGTCCGAGCGGCGACCACCACGAGATCGGCGGAATAGCCGTTGGTGATGAAGGTCTTGGACCCGTTGATCACCCAGTCGTCTCCGTCCCGGACGGCCGTGGTCTTCAGGCTGGCCAGATCGGATCCGCCGGACGGTTCGGTCATGGCGATGGCGGTAATCGTGGATCCCTCCGCCACTCCGGGCAACCACCGAGCCTGCTGCTCCTCGGTGCCGAGTTCCACGATGTACGGCGGGACGATGTCGGCATCAATGCCCACGCAGGAGGCCACGGCGAAGCTGGCCTTGGCCAGTTCCTCGAACACGACCGCATTGAAGCGGTAGTCGCGCGGATAGCCGCCACCGTGCTCTTCGGGGACCTCGAGCCCCAGTAGCCCCTGCTCCCCCGCCTGGGTCCAGAACTGGCGCGGCAGGCCCTTCGCCTCACTCCAGGATTCGATGTTCGGGGTGACGTTGCGCTGGACGAACTCCGCCACGGCGTCGCGGAAGTCTTCGTGGTCGGTCTCAAAGATGCGACGGCGCATGGTGCGGTCCTTCCCAGAGAATGACAGCCACCGTGGTGGAGGCTGGTCTCTGAAAACACTACTCGTCAGTAGCCTGGGAATCGAGAGCCGGATCACACGCCCCGCTGCCGACGGCTCCGCCCGACTGCCGACGACGGCGCCCTCGACTACGGCGCCGTCGACGGTTCCGTGGTCGGAGCTGGATCCGAGCCGTCGTCCGAACCCGACCCTGCATCAGACTCTGCTTCCGACCCTGCATCCTGCTCCGCGTCCTCCGCATTGGCGTTCGGGTCGTCCAGGGTGCCGTCGGCGGCGTCACCGGGTCGCGAGGGATCGTGGCCCGGCTCGGAGCCGTCTCCGCCCATCTGGTAACGGTCGCGCGACTCGGGATTCTCGAACGGCGAGTCCTGAGGCTTGCGGAACTCCTGGGCCGGATACTGGTCCGACAGGCCGCCCATGTAATCGAACCACTGGGGCGCAGCCAGAGTGCTTCCCCAGAAGTCCTCGTGCTTCTGTCCATTGATCGGCTCGCCCGCCAAGGACCTCAAGTCCGTGAACCGACCGACCCAACTGGCCGTGGCCAACCCGGAGGTGTAGCCGATGTACCACGTGGAGGACTGCGAGTTGTTCGTGCCGGTCTTGCCGCCCATCGGCACCTGCTCGGTCACGTCCGGCTGCCCCGTCTCCTCAGCATTGCGGGTGGCGATGTTGGTCAGCGTCTCGTTGAGCTGGGCGACCACCTCGGGATCGATCGCTTCCTCACACTCGGGGGCGCCGACGTCGTAGGTCTTGCCGCTGGCGTCCTTCACGGACAACAAAGCGCGGGGACGGCAGTACTGACCGTCATTGGCGAACGCCGCATACGCGGCGGCCTGGGTCATCGGCGCGAACTCCTCGGCGCCGAGAATGAAGGACGGGTTGGCCGGGTTCAGCGGCTTGCCGTCATCGGCGCGGTGCACGCCGAGTCGGGAGGCGACGTCGGTGATGTCGCAGAGGTCGAGTTCCTCGGCCATGTTGACCATGACCGTGTTGATGGACCAATAGAGGCCGAAGTCAGCCGTCATCTCGCGCTTCATATCGCCGATGACGTTGTTCACTTCCCAGTCCTCCGGAATGGAGATCGATCCGCCGGGCTGACACGAGGCCTTGAATTTGGAGCCCTGCGGCCACGAGTCCTGCGAGGCGTCGACCATGTCATACATCGAGTGGCCGTTCTCCAACCATGCCGCGGCGACGTAGGGCTTCAGGGAGGAACCGCCCTGGAAGCCGTTGCCGCCGCCCTGAGCCGCGTCCACGTTGAGGTTCAACACCGTGTTTCCGGTGCCTTCTCCCCCTTCGGGCGAGTAATGGGTGTTCTGGGCCATCGCCTTGACGTTGCCGGTACCCGGCTCCACGGTCACCAGCGTGGAACCGGCGCCGGAGGAATCCCCGACCGGCACCGTCTTCTCCACGGAGTCCTGTGCCTTCTTCTGGAGACTGGTGTCCAGCGTGGTCTTGATCTCCAGTCCGCCCCGGTTGAGCAACTCTTCGCGGGACTCGACGTCCGGACCGAACGCCTCGTTTGCGAGCACTTCCTTCTTGACGTAGTCGCAGAAGTAGGGTGCCTGGGACGCAGCGATGCAGCCGGTCGACTGGCGGTTGATGTTCAGGTCCAACCCGCTGGAGGTGGCCTGCTCGTGTTCCTGCTCGCTGATCTTGCCCTGCTGCAGCATGGAGTCCAGGACCACGTTGCGGCGCGCGACGGCTTCCTCGGGGTGCGTTTCGGGGTTGTAGCCGTTGGGCGACTTCACGAGGCCGGCCAGCGTCGCGGACTGGGCGAGATCCAGCTCCGCCGCCGGAACACCCCAGTAGTACTGAGCGGCCGCCTCCACGCCGTAGTTCCGACCTCCGAAGAGCACGATGTTGAGGTAGCCCTCGAGGATCTCCTCCTTGGAAAGGTCCTGTTCCACCGATACGGCCAGCTTCATCTCCTTGAGTTTGTCCGCGTAGGTCTTGGTCCCGGAGATGGTGAGCCGCTCCTCGCCGCGGAGCATGTCCGCGTTGACGAGCATGTTGTTGACGTACTGCTGAGTGATGGTCGAGGCACCCTGCTGAGTCCCCGAGGAGACATTGGAGACCAGCGCACGTCCGACGCCCTGTGGATCCACTCCCCCGTGTTCGTAGAACCGCTCGTCCTCGATGGCGACGATGGCATCCTTCATGGACGAACTGACCTGATCCAGCGTCACCGGCTGACGGTTCTCGGCGTAGAACCGCGCCAATTCCGTCCCATCTTCTGCCAGCACGCGGGACGGCACGCTGACCGGCTCCTCGCGCAACTCTGCCGGGAACTCCTCGATCAGGTCGGATCCGGTGGCGGCGGTGGCGCCACCGGTCACCGCCAGGGGCAGGAACAGCCCCGCCACGAGGAGGCCACACAGCACACTGATCCCCAGGAACGCCATGATCTTGCCCGCCGTGGTGGAGGTCGCCTTCTGGACAAAGCTCATTCCGATCACGATGGCAGCACTTTCTGAACGAACCCTCCATGGAAGGTCAAAAACCTCTGGCCGAGATCAGTCCTGCTCCAGCGGCGGCTCAGCGGATTCTGCCGTGGCTCAGCGTCGGCTCAGCGGTGCCGGCGGCAACGAGCTTGATAGAGATCCCCGCCACCCACATGGTCTCTGCTGGACGCGAGCGCATTCCCGACGCCGGCGCTCGTCCGCCGATGGAACGGCGCGTCAGCGCCGCACACGGCGCAGACGGCCAACAGCTTGGTCACCGACTCGGCACAGGCCATGAGACTCGGCACGGGTTCGAAGGGTTGATCGTCGAAGGTCAGGCAGAGCCCGGAGACCACCACCGTGACGCCCCGGTCAGCCAGGTCCACGACCACCGGCACCACGTCTTCGCCGAAGAACTGCGCCTCGTCGACGGCCACCAGATCGACGGCTGTGGTCTCGAGGGTGACGTCACTCCTGGCAGTCGCTGGCGCTGGCTCCGACTCCGGTTGACCGGTCACCAGACGCTGAAGGTCGGCTGCCCCGGCGACGGCGTGCGCGGGAATCCGGCCTCCGGCATGCGAGGACACCGCACCGACTCCGCGACGGTCGTCGAGGGCGTGATGAACCACCACCACCTGCTGTCCGGCAATGGTCGCCCGACGGACCCGACGCATGAGTTCCTCGGATTTTCCGGCGAACATCGGGCCGGTGATGACCTCGATGCCCCCACGCCGGTGATCACTGTCCATGGCCCCATGATGGCACTCCACGGGTTCCTCCACAGGTCACCGCTGTCGCGACCGTGTCCACTGATCGCAGATCTCCGGGACCAGTCCGAGCTGTAGCAGACCAGAGTGGACTCATGACCGACATCACCACCCTGACCGACACGACCACCAGGATTCACGAGACAGTCCCTCCCGACGAGGACGAGCAACCGGATACGCCAGGGGATCCACCACGACGCCATGGTCAACCATGGAACGAGGACGATTTCGCCGGCATTGTCCGCGCGGCCCGAGACGGCTGCAATCTGGAACACATTGCCCGGAGGATCGGGCGTTCCGAGAACAGCCTGCGCCCACAGCTCCGGCGAATACTCCCCGTGGAGGAACGGCACCTTCCGCCGGACCTCGTCCCCGCACGACTTCGTCAGTTGGATCAGGACGGAAACTACGACTGGCTGACAGCCCTGTCACAGAAGCCCCGATCGCCATGGGAGATTCGCCGGGAGGTTGAGGAGGCGGCCGACGCCAGGGGCCTGGGCGCACTGACCGACCATGACCTGGTCGATCTGGCCGTGGCGTGCGCGCTCAGTCAGGCTCCTCTCTCCTGGGAACTCCGGGATCGGCTCGCGCGGCATCTTCTGGAACGTGACGTGAGCAAGAGCTTCTTCGACCACATCGCCACCAGGGCTGAGCGCGCCGCCGAAGACTTCCTTCGTGGTGGATGGCCCTCTGGCTACTCGACGTACTGGCCGGGACAGGATTCCTGGTCAGGACAAGAGCACTGGACAGGACAGGAGCACTGGTCTGGAGAGATCGTCTACGACGACCGCCGCGATGGCGGTGGTCGATACCCTGAGGACTGGTATACGGGTGAGTTCCGGGATCCTTCGTGACCGCTGGATCCTGCCGGGACCGTGCCAGGATCGCGCCAACTACCGGACCACTTCGCGCCGGCTCCCGTCCACGCGACGGGTCCATCCGCGGGCGTCGAGATGCTCCAACAGGGGAATCATCACGCGCCTCGTGGTGCCCAGCGCCTGCCGGGCCTGACTGGCGGTGAATGGCTGCTCCAGCCGGGCCAGCGAACGCATGGCCAGCGCGGGGGCGGTGGGCAGCAGGACCACTGCCCCGTCGAGCCGGATCAGACGTCCGGTCCGTTCGGCTGCCGCCAGTTCCCTCGGGCCCAGGTTCAGCTCTGTCAGATCGTCGCCTTCCGGGGCGGCGAACGGATTCTCGGCCAGTCGCGCCTCCAGGGTGGCGATCGCGCGCTCCGCCGGGCCGAGGCCCGCATCAGCACCGGGCCATGAGAGGTAACCGCCCTCCTGCCGCAGTCCCGCCTCCGCCACCACGACATCCAGCAGCCCCGTTTCCAGCAGCCCCTTTTCCAGCTGCGCCGAATCCACCTGTGCCGAATCCAGGTCTTGAGCGGCCAGCACATCGGCTGCCGCGCCACGAGTGAGTCCGGCCGCCAGCGGATCGCGTTCGGACAGCCCTCGCGCCGCAGCTCTGAGCCGTTCGCACCATGCCGCCAACACGGGCTCGTGGACCCACCAGCCGGCGAGGGACCGAACACCCTCGGGCACGCGATCAGTCGCAGGTCCAGACCCCTCATCGGCCGCGGCCCCGCTGTCAGCCTCGGCGCCGACCAGTCCGAGTGTGCGCAGGAACTTTTCCCGCACCGCGCCGCGGCGCACCACCTCGAGGCGGGCGTCACCGCCGTCGGGCACGGTGTTGAGGTAGGCGGCGTGCCGGGTGCCGTCCCCGCGCCGAGTCAGCGGGGGTGGATCGACGTCGAGCACGTGGACGCCACCGAACACCGTCCGGCTTCCGGGATCACGCAGGACGAGTCGGTCGCCCGGAATCAACGGCAGCCGGCGTTCGAGGGTGAGCCGGGCATGGCCACCGTCGAAGGGCCGCACGCGGACGCCAACGGTCGCCGTTCCGACATGGACCAGCAATGAACTCGGGGCCTCGCTGAGTTCGGTACCGGTGGAGCGGCGGACATCCACGACGTCGGTCAGCGGCCAGGCGTCCGGCGTCACCAGCACCTCCCCGCGGTGAACGTCGTCGGCCGAGACCCCGCGGAGGTTGACGGCCACGCGTTGGGTCGGCCCGGTGGATTGCTGCGGCTCATTCCTGCTGTGGAGCGCGCGCACTGTGACCGTTTGCCGAGTGTTCTGCCCGAGCAGCTCCAGCCGGTCGTCCGCCGTCAGGGTGCCGGCGGTGAGGGTGCCCGTGGCGACGGTCCCGGCACCCTTGACGGTGAACGAACGGTCGATCCAGAAGCGGATGCGACCAGTGGCCGGAGGTTCAGGCACGGCACGCAGGGTCTCGTCCAGCTGCCGGCGGAGTGCGTCCAGTCCGGTGCCCTCGCGAGCGGACACGACGACGGCGGGCGCCTCGGACAGCCCGGTGCCGGCGAGTTCGGCACGGGTCTGGGCCAGCACGGCGTCCACCCGGTCCGGGGCGCGATCGGCCTTGGTCAGGACGATGATCCCGTGCCGGATGCCCAGGGCGGCGATGGCGTCTCGGTGATCACCGGATTGGGCCTGCCACCCTTCATCCACGGCGACGACGAAGCACACCGCAGGAGCCGGACCGAGACCGGCGAGCATGTTGCCGAGGAAGCGTTCGTGGCCGGGGACGTCCACGAAGGCGACCTCGCGCCCCGAAGGCAGCTGGGTCCAGGCAAAACCGAGGTCGATGGTCAGTCCGCGGCGCTTCTCCTCGGCCCAGCGGTCGGGTTCCATGCCGGTCAGTGCGCGGATCAGCGTGGATTTGCCGTGGTCCACGTGCCCGGCAGTGGCCATGACATGCACGTCAGCGCTCCTGGGCCGCACGGACGGCCTCGGCCAGCCGGCCGTCGTCGTTCTCGGGGACGCAGCGCAGATCCAGCAGGCACGCGCCCTCGTGCACTCGCGGCAGCACGGCGGGAGTCCCGGTGCGCAGGTGCGGCGCCAGCTCCTCCGGCAGGCGGACGGCCCAGCCGGGCAACGGCACGCCGGGTGCTCCCCCGCCGCCCACGCGTCCATCGTGCGGGACGACGGGGGCTCCGAGCGTCGCGCCGAGCCGTTCGGCCCGTTCGCGCAGACGGCCGGCGTCGGCGTGCAGAGACTGGGCCACGGGTGCAGGGCCCCCCGTGAGAGTCGCCTCCAGGGCCGCAAGGGTCAGCTTGTCCGCCCGCACGGCCCGGGCCATCGGGTGCCTCGCGAGCCGCCGGATCGTCTCGGTGCGGCCCAGCAGAAGGCCCGCCTGAGGCCCGCCGAGCAGTTTGTCACCGCTGGCGATCACGACGTCGGCGCCGTCCCGCAGCGCGCTGGTCAGATCGGGCTCCTCGGGCAGCGCCGGGTCCGGGGCGAGAAGCCCGCTGCCGACATCCACGATGAGCGGGAGGCCGTGGCGATCGGCGAGGACGCGCAGTTGGCTGATGGAGACGGCGGACGTGAAACCGCCGATACGGAAGTTGCTGGGGTGGACCTTCAGCAGGGCGGCAGTGTCCGGGCCGACGGCATCGGCGTAGTCCTCTGGATGAGTCCGATTGGTGGTGCCGACCTCACGGAGCCGGGTGCCCGTGGAGGCGATGAGGTCCGGTAGGCGGAACCCGGCGCCGATCTCGACCAGCTCCCCGCGGCTGACGATGATCTCGCCCGTGTCGGCCAGTGCCGTGGTGGCGAGCATCAGCGCCGCCGCCCCGTTGTTGACCACCAGGGCTTCCTCAGCGGCCGGACACGCCGCCAGCAGAGCTTCACGGGTGCCGGCGCCGCGCTTCGAGCGCTGGCCCGTGGTGAGATCCATCTCGACATCGACGTAACCCGCCGAGGAGATCAGGGCCTCCACGGCGGCCGGTGACAGCGGTGCGCGGCCGAGGTTCGTATGGACGACGACGCCGGTGGCATTGAGGACCGGGCGCAGGCTCGTGGTGGTCCGGTTAGAGAGCGCCTCGACGAGCACGGGCACCACATCCTCCGGGGCGATCTCCCCCGAGCGAGCGCGGGACTGCGTCCGAGAGATCAGGGAACGGACGACCTGTTCGCTGAGGCGTCGACGGGCCTGTTCCACCTCGGTCAGGGACAGCAGGTCGTCGGTGCGCGGGATCCGGCGCCGGGGGTCGCCCTGCTGGTCGCTCACAGGTTCTCCTCGTGTCCGGCTGCTGGTGTGCGGCGGGGAGCCGCGGGTGTCCAGTAATGGACGTGCGCTGGCGGAAGCGGACGGGAATCGAACCCGCCAGGCCGAGATGCTCGGCCTCACCGGTTTTGAAGACCGGGGAGCCCACCAGGACTCAGACGCCTCCGTCCCCGAACTTACCAGCACGACGGCGGCCGACCGAGACAAGGACGGACGAGGACAGACAAGGACCGAGACAAGGACGGAGCAGCGCTGGACCGCCGATAGGCTTCCCGTATGGAGACTGCAGGAACCCCCACTGAATTCCGGCTGACCGGCTACGCCCACGGTGGCGGCTGCGCGTGCAAGATCCCGCCCGGCGAGCTGGAAGAGGCAGTCCGGGGCCTGGGTGGGCAGACGAACCCTGAGGTGCTCGTCGGCTTGGACGACGGCGACGACGCGGCGGCCGTGCGGATCCAGGACGGGCTGGCCGTCCTCTCCACGGCAGACTTCTTCACCCCCGTGGTGGACGATGCCTACGACTGGGGGCGCATCGCGGCGGCCAACGCCATGTCCGACATCTACGCGATGGGCGGCACACCGGTGGTCGCGATCAATCTCGTGGGCTGGCCCCGCGGCATTCTGCCCCTGGAGGTGCTGACCGAGGTGCTCCGGGGCGGACTCGACGTCGCGCAATTGGCCGGAACACCCGTCATCGGTGGCCACACCATCGACAACCCCGAACCGACCTACGGGATGGCCGTGACCGGCACCGCCCACCCGGACCGATTGCTGCGCAACGACGCCGCCCAGGCCGGGCTGCCCTTGACGCTGACCAAGCCGATCGGCGTCGGGCTGCTGAACAACCGCCACAAGCAGACCGGGGAGGTCTCCGAGGCCGCCGTCGAGACGATGACGGCCCTGAACCGGGATGCCGCGGCCGCCGCACTGGCCGCCGGGATCACGGCCGCCACCGACGTGACGGGCTTCGGGCTGTTGGGCCACCTGCACAAGATGGCCCGGGCCTCCGGCGTCGGTGCCGTCCTCGACCGCTCGGCCGTGCCGCTGGTGGACGGTGCCGCCGAGGCCCTGCGCGACGGCTACATCTCCGGCGGCACTCGGCGGAACCTGGACTGGGTCCGTCCGCACCTGACAGCGGCCGCGTCGATCACCGAAGACGACCTGCTCCTGCTCGCCGACGCGCAGACCTCGGGAGGCCTGCTGGTGGTCGGGGAGGTCCCGGGTTACCCGGTCATCGGCGAGACGGTCGTCGGCTCGGGACTCACCGTCTGCTGAGCGAGTCGGTCATCTCCTCCAGCTCGAGTCCCTTGGTCTCCCGGACGAACCGCCAGACGAAGATCAGGGACAGCGCGGCCATGGCGGCGTACAGGCCGTAGACGAAGCTCAGCCCGATCCCGGAGAGCCACGGGAACGTGGTGGAGACGGTGAAGTTCGCGGCCCACTGAGCGGCAGCGGCCACGGCGAGCGCGCCGGCGCGAATGCGGTTGGGGAACATCTCCCCCAGCAGGACCCACACCAGCGGTCCCCACGTGGCACCGAAGAACACCACGAAGGCGTTGGCCGCGAGCAGGGCCACCGTGGCCCAGGGCTGGCCGAGTTCGGCCGAGACCGTTCCATCGGCGCCTTCGACCGCGGTGGCGAAGGAGAAGGACACCGCCATCAGCGCCAGTGACACCGCCATACCGGTGGAGCCGACCAACAACATCGGCCGCCGGCCCACCCGGTCCACGAGCAGGATGGCCACGATGGTCACCACGATGTTCGTCACCGAGGTGATCACCGAGACCGTGAGGGCGTCCGATTCCTCGAAACCGACGGAACGCCACAGCGTGGTGGAGTAGTAGAAGATGACGTTGATGCCCACGAACTGCTGGAACACCGAGAGGGCGATGCCGATCCAGACGATCGGTTTGAGGCCCATCAGCGGACCGAGCAGGTCGCGCAAGGAGCTGCGGTGTTCGGAGTCGAGGGTGTCGCGGATCTCCTGGATCTTGAGGTTGACCCTCTCCACGCCGGTGAAGTCGTACAGGACCTGGGCTGCGCGATCCACGTCTCCGCGCGCCACCAGGAAGCGCGGCGACTCGGGCAGCCGGAAGGCGAACAGACCGTAGAGGACCGCGGGCAGGGCCTCGGCCAGGAACATCCAGCGCCAGGACTCCAGGCCCAGCCAGAATGTTTCGGCAGCGCCGCCGGCCACGTTGGCGAAGAGGGCATCCGAGAGCAGGGCGACGAAGATGCCGGAGACGATGGCCAGCTGCTGAAGGGATCCGAGGCGACCCCGGACGCCGGCCGGGCTGACCTCGGCGATGTAGGCGGGGGCGATCACGGACGCGGCGCCGACGCCGAGGCCGCCGACCACGCGCCAGAGGATGAGGTCCCAGACCCCGATGGCCAGTCCCGAACCGAGCGCGGAGACTAAGAAGAGGACCGCGGCCACGAGCATGACCGGCACCCGCCCAAACCGGTTGGCGAGAGGCCCGGCGAACCAGGCTCCCACGGCGCAGCCGATCAGCGCCGAGGAAACCGCGAAACCGGTCAGCCCCGGACCGAGATTGAACTCCTCGGACAAGGCGTCGACGGCCCCGTTGATGACCGAGGTGTCGAAACCGAACAGGAAGCCGCCCAGGGCGGCGGCGATGCATATGCCGATGACGCGGGCATTAAGCCGGCTGATCGGATCTTTCGGGGCCATACGGTTCCTCGCAGGAGACGACAATGATGCCCATACCCTACGGTTTCGCGCACGGAATTCTCGGCACCTCGCCCAGCGGGATCGGCCCGTTCATCGTGACAGGCACCCAGCGGGAGCCTATCGGATCACCGCACAGTGGTGATCGAATCGTCCGTGATGCCCGCGGCACGACGCGCGGCCAGTCGGTTTCGCTGCGGCTCCACCGTGTACTTCGGGTCCTTCGCCGAGTCCTTGCCGGCATAGAACACACCGAAGCGAGTGAAGGCCGAGGCCGTGACCAGAGCGGCGCCCGAAAGAGCGGCCAGCCACCGGTGCCGCCCACCGAACAGCGCCCCCACGCCTCCGGCGATCGCCAGGCGTTCGCTCCACTTCATCAGGGTGCCGGGACGGCCGATGGTCAGCGGCTCGACGGCCACCGGGTCCATCTGGTGCTCCATCACCCGGGTCGCCACCACGTCCCCGACCACCCCGGCCGCCGCGAGGGCCCGGGCGGGCGCGGTCTGGCTGGCCGGCGTCGTGATCATGGCCAGTCCGCTGGCCGCGAGGCTAGCGGAACTGACGAAGACGAACGGCAAGTGGTCTTTGGCGTGGTTCCACGTGGGCAGCGCCGTGTCCGAGAGCAGCACCGCCGTGTATCCGGCCAACGGAGCGCCCAAAAGGGCGGCCACCACGCCGGCGGGAGTCTCCACGGCGCGCAACAGGCCGCGCAACGGCCCCAGCGGAAGCCTCTCCCCCAACAGCCGGTCCACGTCTGCCGCGGCCGCCACTCCGGCGCCGGTGCTGAAGCCGGCGAGGATCCAGGAGCCCAGACTCATCGGCGAGGACGGCTTGATGGTGCGCATCATGTTGAGGAACCGCTCGGGGCGCCCCAGGTCTGCAATCAGGGCCACGGCGCCGACTCCCGCGGTGCCGAGCGCGGCCAGGCGGGTGTTGCGACGCAGCACGTCACGGCCGGTCAGCTGGGCGCCGAGGGCCAACAGGGACGACCCTCCGGCGATGCCACCGCACACCAGATAGGTGGCGACGCGCTCATCCCACGGCGGTGCTTTGATGATCGGGCGGCCGTAGTAACTGTCCGAGCTGTCCGAGCTGTCCGAGGCTGTGAAACTCGGCTCGGGCACCATGGCCATCTCCCGCGCACCGTCACTGGTGGCCGGGGCGAGGCCGCTGCGCCTCTTGCGGTCCCGCTGCCCCGGCTGGTCCGGTGAAACGGCAGCCCGACGGCGGCGCCGCTTGGGTTCCTCGGGCGGGCGGTAGGCGTCGAATTCTGACGTCGTCACCGCAGCCCTCCGCTGGAGCCGGCGCTCATCGAACCGGCTCTGCTCGAACCGGCGCTGAGGAAGGCGAGGCCGGCGGCGGCCACCATGCCCGCCATGGCCATCCCGGCCCGCTTGTACATCCGTGGCAGGTCGGCCGTGGGAACCCTGGGGTCCGGCGGCAGGCCGTAGACCTCGGGCTCATCCAAGAGCAGGAAGACGGAACCGGTGCCCCCGACGCCGTCCTTCGGGTTGGCCCCGTACAGCCGGGCCTCGGTGCGGCCCTGCGCGTGAAGCTGAGCCACCCGTTCCTGAGCGGTGACGCGCATGTCCTCGCGTTCGCCGTACTTGATGGACGTGGTGGGGCAGGCCTGCGCACACGCCGGGGTCTGTCCGTCGACCATGCGGTCGTAGCACAGGGTGCACTTCTGAGCCACGCCGGCATTGTGGTTCTTCGGGGCCTTCTCCTTCTTCTCGGGCTTGCCCGGCTTCGGCGGCTTCTGAGGCGCCTGCCCGGGTCCCGGCTGAGCGTGCGCACCCGGTGCCGGCGCCCGGTCGGTTTTGGGCTGGGCGATGCCGTCACTGCGGCGCTCGATCACGCCGAAGGGGCAGCCGGCCACACAGGTCCCGCAGCCGTTGCAGACATCGTCCTGGACGACCACCGTGCCGTGCTCAGTGCGGAACAGCGCCCCCGTGGGGCAGACGTCCAAACAGCCGGCATTGGTGCAGTGCTTGCACACGTCCGAGGACATCAGCCAGCGGAATTCCGGCGTGTCCGGCGGCGTGGTGTCCACGGCTGAGGAGTCCACCGGCCCGCCGAGGGAGGACAGCACATCCAGGCCCCCGAGGTCCGGAGCGGGCGCCAAATCGGCCGAAGGACCGGCAGAAGTGGAAGAAGCGGAAGAAGCGGGAGAACCAGAGGGAGCGGAACGAACAGTGGGCATGCCCAGGCTCACCAGGGCACGGCCGGACTCACGGGCCTGTTCGGTGCGTTCGCGGTCCTGTTCGATGAAGGCCACGTGGCGCCAGGTGTCAGCGCCCAGGCCCTCCGAGTTGTCGAAGGAGGAATTGGACAGCTCGTAGTCCGAGTCCACCGGGTTCTGGTTCCACTCCTTGCACGCCACCTCGCAGGCTTTGCAGCCGATGCAGATGGACGTGTCGGTGAAGAAGCCCTTGCGCGGTTGAGGGTGCTCGTAACGGGCGTCCGCCGTGGGGTTTCCGTCCACCGCGGCGTCATACGGTGCGGTCAAGTGCGCCATCTAGTCCTCCCTCGTCGATTCGGTGCTCGGGTGGTCTGGAGACTCGGCCTGCACTCCAGTGTGCGCCCCGGTGTGCTTTCCGGCACGGCGCCTCGGCTCGCCCGCCTGCCCTTGGTGAGAGAGAGCATCGGACGCGGCGCCCCCCGGGATACCACTGCCCGTCACGCCCTCGTTGCCACTCTCAGTGGTCAAGCCGGCACGATCCTGGTACCCGGCCACCATCGACAACAACTCGGTGCCCCGTGGGCGACGGCCTGGACGGATGTCACAGGCGCCGACTTTGGATCCTTGGATCAGGACGTTGGGATCCAGAGTCACCCCAATCAGGTCGTTCGCCGAGTCACCACTGACCACGGCGTCACCGCCGACTCCCCAGTGGTACGGCAGACCAATCTGGTGGACCGTCCTTCCGCCGACCTGCAACGGCTTCATCCGTTCGGTGACCAGCACTTTGGCCTCGATGGCCGTGCGCGCCGAAACGATGGTGGCCCAACCGTAAGGCTCGAGCCCACGCTCGGCCGCAAGCTGCGGTGAGACCTCGCAGAACATCTCCGGCTGCAACTCAGACAGGTACGGCAGCCAACGGCTCATGCCGCCGGCGGTGTGATGCTCCGTGAGCCGGTAGGTCGTGAACAGGAAGGGATAGATCTCCGATCCCGGTGTGCCGGCACTCGGCGCACTGTAGTTGTCCGTCCGGGGCAGGGTGATCCGCGTGGGATTGTGCTGCTGCCGGTAGAGCGCGTTGGTCACCGGAGACTCCTGTGCCTCGTAGTGGGTCGGCAGAGGACCGTCCACCATGCCCTTGGGCGCGAACAGCCAGCCCTTGCCGTCGGCCTGCATGATGAAAGGATCGTCTCCCGCGAGCGCGGCCGGTCCGCCGGCATCGGGGTCCGGTTGGGTACCGGGGGCGAGAGTGAGCGGGAAGTCCGGGACGTCGTCGCCCACCCACTTGCCCTGGTCCGGATCCCACCAGATCAGTTTCTTCCGTTCACTCCACGGCTTGCCCTCAGGGTCGGCCGAGGCACGGTTGTAGAGGATGCGCCGGTTGGCCGGCCAGGCCCAGCCCCATTCAGAGGCCGTCCAGTCCTGCTCCTGTCCCGGTTTGCGGTCGGCGGCGTGGTTGATCCCGTCGGCGTAGACGCCGGTGTAGATCCAGCAACCGCCCTCGGTGGAACCGTCCGCCTTCATCTCGTTGAAGGTGGACAGCGGTTTGCCGGCGTCGGGTCCGGAGACGAACCGGCCGTTGATCTCAGCCAGCACCGCTTCGGCATCCGGTTCACCATGGTCGTCTTCCGGATAGTCCCACGTCAGATCCAACAACGGGCGGTCCCGCGGATCGGTGGAACCGGCCAGCCGGGCGCGGATGCGCTTGCCGACCTCATGGAAGAACTGCAGTTCGCTTTGCGCGTCTCCCGGCGGATGCACGGCCTGATGACGCCACTGCACGAGCCGCTGCGTCTGGGTGAACGTGCCGGACTTCTCGACGTGGTTCGCCGCCGGGAAGAAGAACACCTCGGTCTCGATGTCCTCCGTCTTCAGCTCCCCGGTCTCGATCTCCGGACCGTCCTTCCACCACGTGGCGGACTCGATGAGCTGGAAGTCGCGGACGACGAGCCACTTGAGGTTGGACATCCCCATCCGCTGCATGCGCCCGTTGGCCGACCCGACGGCGGGGTTCTGGCCCAGCAGGAAGTAGCCTTCGACTTCCCCGGCGATCATGCCTTCCACCGACTGATATGTCCCATGGGGACCAGTCAGTCGCGGGAGATACCCGTAGCCCCAGTCGTTCTCCTCGGTGGCCGCACCGCCCCACCAGGCCTTCAGCAGGCTGATGGTGTACGCGTCGGCATTGGCCCAGAAGCCCTTCTGCTGCTTGGTGGCGATGCCGCTGAGGTAGGTGCTCAGATCCTCGCTCTCCACCGTCGGCATCGGCAGGTAGCCGGGCAACAGGTTGAACAGGGTCGGAATGTCCGTGGAGCCCTGGATGGAGGCGTGGCCGCGCAAGGCCATGATGCCGCCGCCCGGACGGCCCACATTGCCCAGCAACAGCTGGAGGATGGTGGCCGTGCGGATGTACTGTGCTCCCACGGTGTGCTGGGTCCAGCCGACAGCGTAGGCGAAACAGGTAGTGCGTTCCCGGCCGGAGTTCTCGGTGATGGTCCGCGCCAGGTCCTCGAAATCAGCGATGGAGATGCCGCAGACGTCGCGCACCATCTCCGGGGTGTAGCGCGCATAGTGACGCTTGAGGATCTGGAACACCGAGCGTGGGTGCTGCAGTGTCTCGTCCCGGTTCGGGCGGCTCGACTCGACGCCCGGACCGCCCATGCCGTACTGATCGCCACCCGCCGACACCGACTTCTCCGCGCCCCGGTCTTCAACGTGGCGCTCACCCGACCGGCCGTCCTCGCTTGATGGTGCGGCGTCGTCGATATCGCTGGACTCGTCGCCGACGTCGGGATCATGCCGCTCTTCCGGCTCATAGGCCCAACTGGACATGTCGTAACCGCCGGTCTCCGGGTCGAAGCCGGAGAACAGGCCGTCCAAGTCCTCGGTGTCGCGGAAATCCTCGCCGACGATCGTGGCAGCGTTGGTGTACGCGGTGACGTACTCCGGGAACCACTTCTCGTTCTCGATGACGTAGTTGATCAAGGCGCCCAACAGGACGATGTCGGATCCGGCGCGGATGGGGACGTGCTTGTCCGCCACCGCAGAGGTCCGGGAGAACCGCGGGTCAACGTGGAAGACCTTGGCACCCCGCGACTTGGCCTCGGTCACCCACTGGAAGCCCACGGGATGGGCCTCGGCCATGTTGGAGCCCTGGATGACAATGCAGTCGGCGTTGGCCATGTCCTGCAGCGATTGGGTGGCGCCGCCGCGCCCGAAGGAGGTCCCCAGACCGGGAACCGTGGCGGAGTGTCATATGCGGGCCTGGTTCTCGATCTGGATGGCGCCGGCCGCCGTAAAGAGCTTCTTGATCAGGTAGTTCTCTTCGTTGTCCAGGGTCGCACCACCGAGCGAGGCAATGCCCATGGTGCGGCCGAGGTGGCGGCCCTGATCGTCCGTGTCCTGCCACTTGTTGCGACGGGACTCCAGGAAACGGTCGACCACCATCTCGGTGGCCGTCTCGACATCGAGTTCTTGCCAGTCGGTGGCCCGTGGCGCACGGTAGAGCACGGTGGTCTGACGGGTGCTCGAGTTGACGAGCTGCTCGCTGGCGGAGCCTTTGGGGCACAACCGCCCTCGAGAGATCGGCGAATCCGGATCGCCCTCGATCTGGACGACCTTCTCGTCCGAGACGAAGACCTTCTGACCGCAGCCGACGGCGCAATACGGGCAGACGCTTTGGACGGCCCGGTCCGCGGTGGAGGTCCGGGCGGTGATCTCCGTGGTCTTCTTGGACACCACGGAAGAGCTGCGGCCTGATGAGTCCGCAGTACGGAATTGCCGGAGCACCGGCCACCCCAGAAAGCCCTTTCCTGACATGACTCCTACGCTAGTTCACCTCGGGGGCGAATGACAGGCGTTTTCGAATTCGTGTCGATAAGGTGGGCCCATGACCGACGACACGGACCGCACGACGAAACCAGCTCGGGACCGATCCGCGTTCGGCGTGCTCGGCATCGTCTTCTTGGCGGTCGGCGTGACCACCGGTGTGGCTCAGGAAGACTGGGCCGTGGGCATCGCGTTCCTCGCGCTGGCCGCCATGTTTCTCGTCCTCAGCTGGCGACGGGGGCGGCAAGGGGGAGGCCAGGGATGAGAACGACCACAGTCATCGTGTCCGGCACCGTGCAGGGCGTGGGGTTCCGGGTGGCCTGCCTCCAGACGGCCCAATCCAGGGATGTCACCGGATGGGTGCGCAATCTGAGCGACGGGACCGTCGAAGCGGTGTTCTCCGGTGCGGAGGACGACGTCACGGCGTTGATCGACTGGTGCCATCACGGGCCCGGCCGAGCAGAGGTGGACCGGGTCGACACCCGGGATCTGGAACGCGACGAGGTCGCCGACCTGCCGGAGACCTTCGAAGTTCGCTGACATTCGCCGGCTCTACCCTCGGCCACACCGCTCGTCCTACGATGACGGGATGGACGTTCTGCAGCCGGGCACTCACGTTAACGACCCGCTGAGCCCTTATCTGGAGGTCGACCGTTCACAGCCGCGGAATGAATGCTGGGTCACCGGCCACATGGTCGCCGGTCTCGATGGAACGGCCGCAGTGCAGGGCCGCGTCGGCGCCTTGTCCACCGAAGCGGACCAGGAGCTGTTCCGCAGGATGCGCCAGATCGCGGACATCGTCATGGTGGGCGCTGAAACGGTGCGCCGCGAGGGGTATGCGCCGATCAAACTCAGCCAAGACGCACAAGCCCAGCGTGAGCAGCTCGGTCAGTCGCCGATCCCGCCGGTCGCCGTGGTCAGCCGGAGCCTGGACTTCGACTGGACCGCGACCGTGTTCGCCGATGCCGCCGAGAGCGCACCGACCCACATCATCACCTGCGCCACAGCGGATCCGGAACGCCGAGCCGAAGCGGAACGGCACGCCACCGTCGTCGTGGCCGGTGACGACCGCGTGGAGCCGGAGGCAGCGCTGCGGGCCCTGCGGGACCTCGGCCACCGCGTGGTGCTCTGCGAGGGTGGCCCCACGTGGCTCGGCGAGCTGGTGGCGGCGGATCGGCTCGATGAGTTGTGCCTGTCCATCTCACCACTGATCGGCGGCGATCCGCTGCCGGTGTGCGTGAATCCCGACGGCGCCGACATCTCCACCTTTGCCCTGAAATCGACCATGGTCGACGACGACACCCTCTTCCTCCGGTACGAGAACCGGTACGAGAAACAACGAGAGACGGGTGACAAGGATGAGTGACGGTTCGTTCAACACGCTGATGTCATCCACGAACTCAGCCATGATCGTGGTCACGACCGTGGCCGAAGACGAACCTGCCGGCTGTCTGGTCGGCTTCCATTCGCAATCGGGGATCTCACCGGAGCGCTATTGTCTTTGGCTGTCCAAAGCGAACCACACCTACCGGGTGGGCCTGAGGGCAACGCACTTCGCGGCCCATTTCCTCACAGCTGAGGACTGTGCCTTGGCGGATCGTTTTGGCACTCAATCAGGTGAGGACACGGACAAGTTCGCCGGACTCGAGATCGACTCCAGCCCGCACGGTGTTCCGCTGATCGCGTCGTGCCCGCACCGGATGCTACTCGAACGCATCGCCGTGCTCGACGCCGGCGGGGACCACGTCTGCCTCACCACTCGAGTACTGTCCGCGCACGCCGAGGGGCAGTTCGAGCCCTTCCGACTCTCGGACGCCGGACACCTCAGCCCGGGTCGCAGCAGTGAAGAGCGAGCCGTTCAGCCCTGACGTCGTGCATGGCACATAGCGTCTTCCATGACAGCTCTGAATCTCTAGATCGGAAGGGGCTGGATCATCCGGGCAACCTTCGAGGTCCGCACCGGACGGGTCGGCCGCGCGCTGCACGGGACAGACCAGGCCACCGACCGACAGACGGAGATCGAATCCGCTGCCGAGTTGTGCTGGGCTAGCGTGAGCTCATACGACCCACCAGGGCGTCCAGCCAGGCTCCCACGTTGGCCCGGGCCTCGAGGGTGTCGGGGTACCGGCAGCGCAAGTGCACGCCGACGTCGTCGATGATGAACCACAGCATGACTCCGTCCGTGTGCATCATCGCGCTGACGTACATGGCCTCCAGCCCGCCGGCGTCGATGCGGACCGGCAGCCGGCGCAAGTCCAGCCACGAGACGGCGAAAACCCCGGGCGCCTCCGGCCAGCCGCCCCACGGAGCGAGCACATCGGACAGCGGCCAGGACCCGAGCCGGACAGCCTCCTTCACCGACTCCGCTGCGGAGCGAGGTGACGCATCGGCACATTCCAGCACCGAGTTGGTGATGAACCAGCCGACGGAGTCATGCCACTGAGGCTCATACCGACTGTGGACCGGAAACACGGTGCGCAGCGCGGTGCCGGCCAGTTCGCGCGTCACGTCGGTCATCAGTGACACGGTGAGCGCGAGGGTGGACACTCCGGCCTCGTGAGCACGCGCCGTGAAGCTCGCCAGGCCATCGATGTCCAGCACGCCGCGCACTTCCACCCGTTCGGGCTGCATCGTGGGTTCCCCCAGTGGCAGGGGGAACCGTGGCATCGCTCCCCCGCTGGCCTCGATTACCTCGGCCCAGCGGCGGTGCACCTCCTCGGGCGCTTTCGGCCGGTCCATCAGCGCTTGAGTGTGTTCGGCGAACGAGGGAACCCTGGCCGGCGTCGGCGTGCGTCCGGACCGTTGGTCGTCGAGCGCTGCCAGGAAATCCCGGGCGATCACGAGCATGGACCACATATCGACATGGGAATGATCCGCTCCGACGACCAGCGTCGGGCCGGCGGCCGTCTCGATCAGGCACAAACGGTGCGAGGGTCGGGCGTACGGGGTGCAGGCGCCGTCCAGGAGTTCTCGCAGGGCGTCGTTCATCGCCTGCCCCGGGCCGACGGGGTGCTCGACCCAGGCTCCGGCGCCGATCTCTACCTCGTGGAGGTGAGCGCGGCCGTCGTCGTCCTCCACGAAGGCCGAGCGCAAGGTGCCGTGGGCTGCGATGACGGCCAGCCAGGCGGCGGCGAGATCCTCGCGGGAGACCGGCTCGGAGAGGCGGAACGCCATGGCCATCCAGGACCCGTCACGGTCCCCGGCACCGACATGCCGGCGCTGGTCGAAGGACACCGGGAGAGGTCGGCCCAGCTCAGAGACCGCCACCTCATAACTCAGCAAGGGGCCGAACGGCAACCGGAGATGGGCGACGTGTGTGAGCCGCATGGCGGTACCCTATCCGAAAGGTGGAATCAGCTGGTGAACGGATCAGAGGGAGCTGACATGCCCAGATTCAGCGTGCGGGGTGCCGAGATCGCGTGGGAGTTCAGCGACGAGTTCGGGCGCCCGGTGGTTCAGCTCCATGGACTGACCTCCAGCCGCGCGCGTGACCGAGTGCTGGATCTGGACCTGGGACGCGGCCTCTCGGGAACCCGGCTACTCCGGTACGACGCCCGCGGTCACGGGCAGTCCTCCGGCGGGACGGAGCCGGAGGAGTACCGATGGCCCGCCCTGGCCGAAGATCTGCTGCACCTGCTCGAGCATTGGTTCCCCGGTGAACAGGTTCACGGCGTGGGCCCGTCTATGGGGACGGCCACGCTGCTGCATGCCGCCGTTCAGGCTCCCGGCCGGTTCAGCGGTCTCACGCTCTTGTTGCCTCCCACCGCGTGGCACACCCGAGTGGCTCAGGCCCAGGACTACCGGCGGATCGCCGCCTTCATCGAAGCCCACGGGGCCGAGCGGTTCATCGCCGCCAGCCGCTCGATGCCTCGCCCGCCGGCCACGGTCGGCACGCCGGAAACCACGCCCGACGTCGACGAGCGCCTTTTGCCGGCGATCTACCGTGGTGCTGCGCTCAGCGACCTCCCCGACCCCGAGCAGATCGCCGGCATCGAGGTGCCGACCACGGTGCTCGCCTGGGTGGACGATCCCGCCCACCCGCTCTCCACGGCGGAGGCTCTCGTCGATCTTCTGCCGCACGCGACCCTGGACATTGCCCAGAGCCCGGCCGACGTCGACCGCTGGCCGGAGGCGTTGTGCGCGGACGTCGAACGTCCGCTCGGGGCTCACTCCAGCCGGTAGTTCAGTTCCGGTAGTTCTCGACCACCGGCGCTGGCCGAACCTGGGCGTCGTCGGGATTCTGGCCGGCGTCGCGCTTGGCCTGACGCTGGCGCAGCAGGTCCCAGCACTGGTCCAGCTGGGTCTCCACGTCGCGCAGCTGCTGGCGCTCCTCCGACTCGTTTTCCTCGTCCCCGAGCGAGTCGCGCAGTCGGTGCTCCTGATCGACGAGGTCGTTGATCTGCTGGTGGATGCTCTGATCGCTCATGGGTTCATCCTGTCTCCCCGGTCGGCGATGTCAACCCTTCGCGCCCGTTCGGTGGAGGCGGCTCCACGCCACCGATGCCCAGCAGACCGCGCCCCAAGGCGTGCAACTCGTCGAGGAGTTCAGGCGGGTCTAACACCGTCATCGGCACGTTGAGCAGGGCCAGGTGCAGCGCCAGGTAGTTCAGCCCCTCGCCGCCGGTGACGATGAGCGAGCGCTGTGGCACGGCCTCGCCTTCTGGCCATCCGTGCACCTCGGCGGCGTTGCGCGGCAGCAGTTCGCTGACGTCGGCGGGAGGGGCGTCCACGACCACCCGAGCGAAAACGGTGTAAGGCGCCTCCAGGACGGCGTGCCGCACGAACTCCGAAGCCTCGGGCGCCTCTCGCGGAACGTAGGACAGCGTGGTGACGTGGACGGATGAGATCCGGTCCACGCGGAAGGTCCGCCAATCCTGGCGCAGGTGGCACCAGCCGAAGAGGTACCACCGGCGGGCGAAAGTCACCACGCGGTAGGGATCGACTCGGCGCTCGAGTTCCTGTGGGGCCGCACCGCCTCGTTGCTGGCGCCGACCCCGCTGATGAGTGAACACCACGGTTCGCCGAGCCGCCACCGCCTCGGCCAGGGCCGACACATCGGCGAAGGACGGCTGGTTCGCATAACCGCCGACGACGGCGGTACTTTCGTGGATCGTCTCAGCTCGGGCGGCGGCCTGCGCCGTCATCGTGCGCCGGATCTTCAGCAGCGCAGTGAGCGCGGGTTCGTCCAGACCCGACAGCCCGACGTCGGCGGACTGGGCCAGACTCAGTGCCACGGCTTGTGCTTCGTCCGGCTCCAACACCAGCATCGGTGTCTTCGGTCCTGACCTCATGCTGTATCCGCCGCCCTGTCCGGGAACGCTGTCGATGCGGTATCCGAGATCACGTAGGCGAACGACATCGCGCCGCACGGTGCGCGTGGTGACACCCATCGTGGAGGCGAGGCTGCTCGCACTGACATAGGAGCGCGCCTGCAGGATGCCGAGCAGTCGCAGACACCGTCCGAGGGGTTCAGTATCGGTGTCGGGGCTGGACGCGGAGGTGACGTTCATGACGTCACTGTATTCGGAGATCAGGACAGATAGTGTCCGCTTGTGGTCCGAGACTGAAGACGTTAGAGCAATCGACCCTTGTGGAGCACCTCATGCCTTTCCTCACCGGCCCCGTCACCGACGAGCGCGACGCACACGTCACCTTCTTAACCCAACAGCTGGATCAGTTGCGCATCTGCGCTCTCGGACTGGACGACGATCAACTCCGGACAGCGCCCATCGCCAGCTCGCTGAGCCTGGCCGGCCTATTCGCCCACGTGGCCCAGACGGTGGCTCAGTACTTGCAGGGTGTCTACGAGAACGGCGTGGATCAGTCGTCGCTGAACCTGAGTCCGGAATCGTTCACGCTGGAGCTCAACGCGTTCTATTCGGGGGCCGAGATTCCTGAGGGCTGGACCGGTGATCAGATTCGTCTCTGCCTGCAGCAGGCCACCGACCTGGTTCAGCCCGTTCTCGGTGCTGCTGACTTCGAGGCCCGCGTCCCGATCCCCGAGGCACCGTGGTTCCCCCAGGACCTCGAGTCCTGGAACATCCGCTGGATCGCCCACCACCTCAGCACCGAGGTGGCGCGGCATGTCGGCCACGCCGATGTGATCCGCGAGGCGATCGACGGCGAGATCGCCTATTCGCTCAATGCTCGCGACGAGGGCCAAGAGTTCAAATGGGCAGACTACGAGCTCTGACTTACGAACTCTGATGCGTCGGCCGTGCGTCTGCGGATCCGCAGCCAAGAAGGCACACTCGAGGTATGGACGACCTGCATGTGCCTGCCGGCCCGGGCGCACCCGACGGCCTCCGGATCCCAGCGGCCGAGCTCGTCGAGCAGTTCTCCCGCTCGTCCGGGCCCGGCGGACAGAGTGTCAACACCGCCGATTCCCGGGTCCAGTTGAGCCTGGATTTGAGCACGACGACGGCGCTGAGCGAGGTTCAGCGTCAGCGGGCGCTGGAGCGACTCTCGAACAGACTGACGGGAACCGTCCTCACGGTCAGCGCCGAGGAACACCGCTCACAGCGACGCAACCGCGTCGCCGCGCGGGAACGCCTCGCCGCTCTGCTGCGCGAAGCCATGGCGCCTCCCGTCACCAGGAAACCGACCCGGCCCACGAAGGGGTCACAGCGGCGACGCCTTGAGTCGAAGCGCCGCCGGGCAGAGATCAAACGACATCGGGGCCGCCCGGGAGGCGAGTGATGCCTGAAGGCTCCACTCACTCCCCTCAGGCGCCCCACAACACATCAATCATCAGGAGTTCCCATGCAGCTTGCAGCCACCCGCATCATCACCGACGACGTCGACCGCCTGGTCCAGTTCTACGAACAGGTCACCGGCGTCACCGCGACTCGACTTCATCCTCTGTTCGCCGAATTGCG
The DNA here is from genome assembly GCF_042665635.1 of Citricoccus sp. GCM10030269. NCBI lineage: Bacteria > Bacillati > Actinomycetota > Actinomycetes > Micrococcales > Micrococcaceae > Citricoccus > Citricoccus sp. GCM10030269. The sequence continues at coordinate 85,928 of NZ_JBHTCV010000001.1, forward strand.
GACCTCAACAGGAACGCTCGCCATCGCCAGCTCGAAGACGGCGCCCTTGCTTGAGGGCGCGGTCCGTGCGAACGCGAATCAGTCCGTCACCTTGGACTTCCTCGTGGACGATGTCGAGGCCTCCTACCTCCGGCTTCAATCGGTCGTCGACACCTTCGTCAACGAGCCCACGACGATGCCGTGGGGCAATCGGTCACTGCTGTTCCGCGATCCCGACGGCAACCTGATCAACGTCTTCACGCCCCAGTCCTGACCGTCACACTGTTGAACATCACAGTGCGCCAGCGCGCACCAGGGAGCCGGCAACGAGATCTCCCATCAGTCTTTGCAGGGTGCCGGTGAAGTCCATGGCGTGCCGGGCCAGCTCGGGATGCTCGCGATAGGCCGTGGCCAGCGCGGGAGACGGACGGGACATCGCCCACACCGCACCGATCTGCAGGCTGAGGTGGCCGACCAGCTCCTCACATGCCTCCTCGTCGAGCTCGGGTAGTTGCCGGTGGACCAGGCCGGCGAACCGGCCGAGGTGCTCCAGCGTGCTGTGCTTGAACTGGTAGGCGACCTCAGTGGAGATGTTGCGCTCCAGAACACTCGCCTGGACGCTCGTCAACTCACACAGCAGAGGCCGCTGCGCCAGGTCTTGGGCGACCACCTGCGCCAGGGACTCACCGCGCTTGACCGGGGACCGCCGGCGGTCCGCAGGTTCAGCAAGCCGTTCGGTCAGCGCGCCCACGAAGGCATCCGTTTCCTGGACGAGGAGGCTCAGCAGTACCGCCTCTCTGCTGACGAAGTAGCGCAGCACATTCGACTTGGCCAGACCGACCCGGCGGCTGAGTTCATTCAGGCTGAGCTCGGCCACCGGCATCTCGGTCAGCATCTGGGCCGCCGCGTCAAGGATGGAGCGCCGCCGTCGTTCGCGCTGCTCCACCGTTCGTGCCCGCTGAAACGTCATCATGATCGGTCATTCTACGAGTTGACTCCATTGACAACAGACCAGTGGTCTCTTATGGTAAGAGACCACTGGTCTGTTACAGGCTGGGCACCCAACTCTTGCCCCAGGAGGAGCACATGTACGACGTACCCGATCAGACCGGACGCAGAATCGTGATCACCGGAGCCAACAGCGGCACCGGGAAGGAGGCGGCGCGTCGGCTCGCCGGCGCGGGAGCCGACGTCGTGATGGCCGTGCGAACGCCCGCTAAGGGCGAGGCCGCCCGTGCGGAGATCCTCGCCGAACATCCGAATGCACAGATCGACATCAGGCAGATCGACCTCGCCTCGTTGACCTCCGTGGCCGCCTTCGCGGAACAGATGACGGCCGACGGAGAACGGATCGACGCTTTGGTCAACAACGCCGGCGTCATGGCACCACCGGTGCGACTCGAGACCGAGGACGGTTTCGAACTGCAGTTCGGCAGCAACTTCCTCGGACCGTTTGCCTTGACGCTGCGCTTGCTCCCCCTTCTCCTCCAGGCCGACCGCCCTCGCGTGACCACCATGAGTTCGGGGATGGCCGCTGTGGGACGAATCCGCTTCCGCGACCTGCAGTTCGAGAAGGGCTACCGACCCTATGCGGCTTATTCGCAATCCAAACTGGCAGATCTCTTGTTAACTCAGCGACTGGCCGAGATCGCTACCGCGGAAGGATGGCCACTGCTGAGCACGGCCGCTCATCCTGGGATCACCAAGACCAATCTCATCGCCGCGGGCCGGAGCGCCGGCGGTCGTGGCACCTCTGCGACGTTGCTTGACATCTATCGTCGGACGTCCATGACTCCAGAACAAGGCACGGAGTCCTTGCTCTACGCTGTGGCCGATCCCGCCGCCGAACAAGGCGGCTATTACGGCGGCACCGGATTCCTCGGTCAGTCCGGCGGTGCCGCGCCCGCCTTCCGCATCCTCAGTCGCTCGGCTCGCGGCAGCGACCTCGCACGATCCCTGTGGACCGTGGCCGAAGATCTCACGGGTGTGCGTGTGAGGGATGTGGTCAGGAACATGGTTGGGGCGGAACCACGGCCTGTCTCTTGACGTCGGCGAGTCGGCGGGGCCCGCGATTCACCCCAACCGCTTCTCCAGCGCGGCGGCCTCGTGCCGGTGCCCCGCGGTCTCGTATCCGACTACCACGACGAACGGAGCCAGGGTGATCAGCACCAGGCAGACGCCCAGGGGCGCACCCCACACTGCGGCGAGGACGGCGACGAGCAGCAGGGCAATCGTGAGCCCGAAGAGCAGAATGTGGAAGGGATCGATCCGTCCCAGCAGGTAGCAGTAGAGGGCGAAGAAGGCCGCCAGCATCAACAGCACCGGCACGGCAATGCTCAGCACTGCGCTGACAGTGCCCAACGTTGACTCGCCCTCCAGTACATAGGCGGCCACGTGCAGGCCCGCTCCCGTCGCGGTGATGGCGGCGAAGACCACCAGATGGCCATATCCCCACCCAAAAGACAGGTCCCGACGCCGGTGCAGAACCTGGCCTGCCGGGATCAGGAAGTAGGACCACCAGGCACCGAAGGTGAGCCCGATGCCGGCCACCACCAGAAGCATCGCCTCGCCCGACCATCCGCTGCGCTCGATCGCGGCCGAGACGGCGGTGACGGTGCCGAGCACTCCCTCGCCAAGGGCGATGATGGTCAGCAGCCCGTACCGCTCGGCAATGTGGTGGGCATGCCAGGGCGTGCCGCCCTCCTTCACCCGACGTTCAGCGGCGTACGGTCCCGAGAACTCGATCAGGAAGAGCACCAGCGACGCCACCACGGCCACCCCTAGAGAGGTGTCAGCGACCGCCAAGATCACCCATCCCACCTGGGCGGCGGAGACGAACCCGACGTAGGTGAGCGCTGTCCGCCGTCGTTCCGGGTCTTGATGCGCGGCGCGCAACCACTGCGCCACCAGGGCGACGCGCATGACCACGTAGCCGGCCACCAACACCTCGTTGTCCAGGTGATGGCCTTCGTCGATCGAGTGGTACAGCGCCGGAATGCCGAAGACGAGAATGACGACGCCGATCATCTGCACCATGGTGCAGATGCGGTACAGCCAGTCGTCTGTGTCATAGGCGGAGGCGAACCAGGAGAAGTTGATCCAGGCCCAGCCCACCGCGAACATCACGAACGCGAAAGCCCCGATGCCGGCGCCGATGTGCCCCTCGCTCACGGCATGCGCCAGCTCGTTGCCGGCGGAGCTGAACGCCACCACGAAGGCGAGATCGAAGAGCAGTTCCAGGGGTGTCGCCGCGCGGTGAGGGTGATGTGGATTGCGGCCGGTCATCCGGCGCAGGTGGTGCGCCGACGTCGTCGGGATTGGAGTGGGGCGCTGGGAGGTGGAGGCCTCTCCGGGGACGTCCTGCGAAGTCATGCGCCTATCGTGTCAGACCCCTGCACCGCCTCGTCGTTCATCCGATCGAGGAAGTCCCAGAGCTCTTGCTCGCGCTCCGGGTGGTACGACTCCTTTGAGGAAGGCGTCTCTTTCAAGCGGTCGATGTAGGCCCCGTTCGGGGCCGGCGTGATGTTCAGCGCCGCGTCGGCGAGCTTGCGTCCCGCACCGCGCACCGTGTCGACGATCGGCGTGAGCGACAAGAGCGGGATGATCCGGCCACTGATGAAACGGTCCCGGGCGTCGGCCGCTCGGGTCAGGCCCGTGCCGCCAACGAGGCCGGGATTGTAGGAGACGATGTCGACACCGTCCGGCAGTCGCCTCGACCAGGCATGCACCAAGTAGATGACTCCCAATTTGCTCGTGGAGTAGGCCGCCCGGCCGGCCGCCACGGTGGTTGGCTGGTCGAAGGTGCCCGGCCGGGCGAGCTTCGCGGGCTCCGACCACCGGGGCGCCGGGACGATGCCCATCGTGTGCGCGAAGTCCCCGAAGTGGGTGTCGCTCGTCGTGATCAGGATCCTGGATGGAGCGGTAAAGCGGTCTTCGAGGCCCCGGAGGAGAACGTGATAGGCCAGCACATTGACCGCGAAGGTCGTCTCATATCCGTCGACGGTGGCATGGGTGTGGTCGACGAACTGCACCCCGGCATTGCCGACGAAACCGCGCAGCGGCGGAACCTGGCCGGTGTCCAGCAGCCGGCGAACCTCCACGATGGCGGTGCGGAGGCTGGTGAGGTCCGCGAGATCCGCGTCCACCACCGTGACGGCCCGAGCCGCCGCCCCCAGTGAGGCGCGAAAGGTGCGGCCAGACGCCTCACGCGCTAAGACCACGAGGTGTACATCGGAACTGCGCCGAAGTATCTCTTCGGCCGCAGCACGGCCGATGCCGCGGGTGGCACCTGTCATCAGCAACGTATACATGGCTCTCCCTCTCGTCGCGCCGTCAGCGCAACCCTTGATTCAGTGAACGCTGTCAACTGTATTCGCTGAGTGAACGTTGTCAACTGTAGAATCGCCGCATGATCACGCGAGCAGAATCGGCGGCGGCGACCCGTCGCGCCCTGATGGACGTAGCCGAAACACTTCTCGACCAGGGTGGAAGCGCCGCAGTCACGATGCGAGAGGTCGGGGATGGCGCCGGCGTCTCTCGATCTGCTTCGTATCGACATTTCCCCGACAAGGAGAGCCTGCTGCTCGCCGTAGCGGCGCGAGCATGGGACTCCTTGGCCGCAGAGATCGAGGAGATCGCGGCGGACTCCGCGCTTGATCTGGAACGTGCGGTGCGATCGTCCCTGACCGCGCTCCTCACCATCGCGCGCACTCGACCCCACCTGTATCGACTGATGTATGCCCCCGCGCCCGGTGACACTGGTCAGGTGAGCACGGCAGCGCTGCGAGCGCAGGCAGCCTTCCTCGCCGTGCTGCGCAACGGACTCGGTGAGCCGGCCGAGAAGCTCACCGGCCTCCTCACGGCCGCTGCTCACGGCGTCGCCGATCTGGAGATTGCCGGGCACTTGCCTCCGGACAAATGGAACGCTGATGGGGATGCGCTCCTCGACCTCCTGGTGCGTCTGGCTCTGCGTTCAGAAGTCCACGAAGTTCAGGAACCGTTCTCCAACGGAAGCTAGGCTCCGCACCTTCCGCGCCGTAGCGTGTGGAGCATGCTCCTCGACGGCACTGACCCGAAGTGCACTCGCGTCCACATCAACGGGACTGAGATCGCGACCTACCAATTCGGTCCGCCTCCAGGTGAGGCTGACGGCGAGGTGGTGTTCTGTCATGGGACACCGTGGTCGGCCGCGTCCTGGATGCCGGTGGCGCGAGTACTTGCAGACAGGTACCGCGTCTTCCTCTGGGACATGCCCGGCTACGGATCATCGATCACGGAACCTGCACCAGCGGTCGACCTGATCCATCAGCGTCAACGGCTGGCCTCGTTGATCGACTACTGGAATCTGGACCAACCGCATGTTCTGGCCCACGACGTCGGCGGAGCAGTCGCGCTGGGCGCGCACCTCTTCGAGGACAGCGAGTTCGACTCTCTCTATCTTGTCGACATCGTGACCCTCGAGCCCTGGGGTTCGCCCTTTTTCCGGCTCGTCGCCCAGCACGAGGACGTCTTCTCAGCACTCCCCCTCAACCTGCACGACGCACTCGTCCGCGAGTACATTTCCAGTGCAGGGAGCAACCCACTGGACCCCGCCTGGATCAATGAACTCGCCAGCCCGTGGAGCTCAGCCGAGGGCCAGAGGGCCTTCTACCGCCAGATCGCGCAATTGAGTCCAATTCACACCCGACCCATCGTCGAACATCTGGATCAGGTACGGTGCCGGACCCGGATCGGCTGGGGCGGGCAGGATCAGTGGATTCCCGTGGGGCAGGCAGCCGAACTGGCAGATCGACTCCCGGCCGACGTCGGGATCGTCACCTTTCCTGCGGCTGGTCACCTCGTGCCAGTTGAGTTCACCGAAGAACTCAGCACAGATGCCCTGGGCTGGTTCACCGGAGAGAACTGGCGATGAGCCCGGACCGTCGGCCGTCGTCGGTCACGCACTGCGTCTGACCGAGCTGAGTCTACGCCCGTTCGACCGGCAGCCATAGCTCGCAGGTAGCGGAGCTGAAGTTTGGCGAGCGCTCGAGAATGGTGACGATCGACGGGCCCGGGCGCAGGCGCCAGGGATTGGACGGAAACCACTCGGTCGCCGTCGCGGCCCAGACGGACTGCAGTGCCGCAGGGTGGTCACCCGAGGTCCTGAACACCGCCCACTCCCCCGCCGGAACCTCGATGGCGTCGAGATCATGGGGCACGTCGGTATCAATGTCGATCGCCACGCTATGCAGATACGTCAGTTCACTGCCTTCGGTGTAGTCGGGATCAACGTCGTCACTCACCTGCAGCAGTCCGGCTGGTTCCGTGTTGCTCAGTTGCTTGAGCCGGTCGTGCTCGTCGGCCGGCAAGGACGCGATGTGTTCCTGGATATGCGGATTGACGCCCTCGTGGATCAGCGGCACGCGGGTGGCATGTCCGATGAGACGAAGTGCCGGACGGTTGAGGATTCGGGCATCCATCGGAACGCTCCCTTCGACGGTCAGGCGGAACCTGAGTTGGGGTTGGCTTCGAAGGGGGCCACCGTCACGACGCACGTCACCATGGCCCGCACCATGGACGGCTCGGAACGCACGGCCGAACGCCTCGGTGGATCCGTATCCATAGCGCACAGCAATCGACAGCAGGTCTCCGCCGCCGATCACCTCGGCCGCAGCGAGCGTCATTCGACGGCGTCGCACGTACTCCGACACCGGCATGCCTGCCAACGACGAGAACATGCGCCGTGCGTGATATCCCGTCGTGCCCATCGCCGCAGCGAGAGCATCGAGGTCGATGTCATTGCCACGTTGCTCTTCGATCTCGTTGACGAGCCGGTTGAGGATCTCGATCATGGTCGCTCCCTTCACCATCCACTCTGTCCCACTTGGGGCCAATCGCGCCCGACTTCTCCGGTTCGATCGAATCAGGTGACGCCCGAGTCACGGTCCACGGCCATGGTTCATTCCGCTATGAGCACGAAGAAGAGAAAGCACAGAAAAGCCGTCCGCTCGCCATTGACGATGCGCGGTGGAAGGAGTTCGACCGGGGTCTCCGATGACGGTGGCGGCTCGTCGATCACCGAGATGCAGAATCCCGCCGAGGAAAACGGTTCGGTCATTGCCCGGAGAGGACGGTGCCAGAACGTCAGCGTTGTCGATTCCCCGGCCAGATCAAGCTCCTCCGAGTACTGCCTCGTGGCGAAATAGTCCTCGTCCGGAAAGGTGAACAGCCGGACAGTGGGATGGTTCACCGACGCGATCAGTCGACCGCCAGGCTTCAATACTCGCCGGATTTCGGCGAGAGGCCCTTCCCAATCTTCGAGATAGTGCAGGACGAGCGAAGCGACGACGTCATCGAACGATTCGTCCCCAAATGGCAACGGTTGGCCGAGGTCTGCCACATGCAACGGAACCTCGTCTCCCAGTCGCCGTCGAGCGAGTTCGATCATCGCCGGGCTGCCGTCGAGCCCGGTCATGAGAGCGCCTCTGGCGCGAAGTTCCTCGGCCAGCGGCCCCGATCCGCATCCCGCGTCGAGTATTCGACGACCTTGCACGTCACCGGCAAGGCGAAGCATGGCCGGCCGTTCGTAATAGGCGTTGAGCAGACTCGACGCGTTCTCTGCCTCGTAGCGCTCCGCGAAACCGTCGTACTGGTCGGCTGTCATCAAGTTCCTCCCGGTGAAACAGCGCCGAGACTCAGCGGTTCCGGTTCCACAGTTGATGCGTCAGGCCGCTGGATGTGCTGATGGATTCAACAGTGAATCGTTCCTCTACCCCGGCAAGGTCATCCCACAACCGGACCCCAGCACCGAGGACGACCGGGACGATCGACACGTGGAGAAAGTCAATGAGATCGGCCTCCAGGAAGTCTCGCACCGTCGACGGCCCGCCACCAATACGGACATCAGACTCGTCCGCTGCGTCTTGCGCCAGGCGAAGCGCTTCCTGCGGTGAGGCGTCGACGAAGTAGAAGCTGGTGCCATTGGCGAACTCGAGAGGTTCACGTGGGTAGTGGGTCAAGACAAAAACTGGAGTACGGAAGGGAGGTTCCTCGCCCCACCATCCGTTCCAGCCGTCGTCGGGCCATTCGTCTTGCTGTGGGCCGAACTTTCGGCGGCCCATGATCTCGGCGCCGATGCCCTGGCCCCACATACTGAAAAGGGCGTGGTCCATGGTGATCGGGCTGTCCACGCCCTGTATGCCATGGATGACCCGTCCGTCGAACTTGCTGAAGAGCGCCCCGGCGTCGCCAATCGGCTTCTCTAATGTCACGTGGTCGCCGGCGGCATATCCATCCAAGGAGACGAACAGGCTATGGACTCGCGTGCGTGGCATGAAGTGCTCCGTTAGCTAGTTGCAATAGAGGGTCACTCGTACCCTAGAGTCACGTGGCTTCTTTTCACATGGATCCTGCTTGCGGTCCGTGACATCGTCTCCGGCCGCTTCCACGGGGACAGGTCCTGTCCGCTTCCGGTGCCAAGGTAGCCCCATGACGAACAACACTGTGAACTGGAACCGCGCACTGCTGGAACAATGGGAGGCCCATTGGAACAACCAGGTCCGACCACGGCTCGAAGGCTTGACCGACGATGAGTACTTCTGGTCGCCGGTGGGCGACGCCTGGAGTGTCAGGCCGCGAGGCGCCTCGACCGCTCCAGTCCAGGGCGGCACCGGCGACTTCATCATCGAATTCGCGATTCCCGAGCCCCATCCGGCCCCTTTCACCACCATTGCGTGGCGTCTGGGGCACGTGATCGTGGGCGTGTTGGCCACTCGGAACGCCACCCACTTCGGCGCGCCAGCGGCCTCATATGAGGACTGGACCTACGCTGGCACCGCAACGGAAGCGCTCGCCCAGCTCGACAGACAGGTGGACGTCTGGTTACAAGGCGTACGCGACCTTAGTCCGGACGACCTGGTTGAACCGCTGGGGGACAAGGAACCGTACCCGGAGGCGCCGATGGCCGACCTCGTCCTGCACATCAATCGCGAGTTGATCCACCACCTGTCCGAGGTGTGTCTGCTCCGTGATCTCTACCTGCACAGCAATTCGGGCGCCGTCCTCGAATGACGCCGCCAGTACTCTCGAAGCCATGACGTGGGAGTTCACGGCGGAGTTGATCGAGTGGCGCGGCCCCGCCCCGTACGTCTTCGCGCCTTTGCCAGTCGAGGTCTCTAACGAGGTGAAAGAGGCCGCTCGGGGGCTCACGTATTGGGGTCAAATCCCCGTCGTTGCCACGGTCGGGTCGACTGACTTCGACACCGCAATGTGGCCCCAGCACGGCCGGTTCCTGCTGCCGATCAAGGTCGCGGTCCAACGCGCCGAGCACATCGACGTCGGCGACATCATCACTGCCGCAGTGGCCCTCCGGACCGGTCAGTAGAGTTCCTCGCATGCGCACTCCGAAGGCCACCTTCACCACGGCAGCAGATGCCGTGGGGGCGGTATCGACTGTTCTCGGCACTCTTCTGGTGGTGGCACCACAGACGGCTGCGCGGCGGCTGAGCCTTCCTGGCTCCCGCGACAAGCGACATCGTGCCCTCGGAGCCGCGGACCTCGGTCTCGGCATTGCGATCATGGCCAGTCGATCTGCGCAGTGGCGGTGGACCACGGTTGCGGCACGGAGCCTGCTGCACCTCGTGTTCGCCCGAGAGTACCTCTACGCCGGGAATCGACTCGGTGCCGGCGCAATGGGATTGCTCTTCGTCGTCGATGGAGGAATTGCCTACGGCCTTCGAAGGTCGACCCGCAGCGTCACGTGTTGACCGCACCACCTTAGTGCAGTGAACTCAGCGCATGCAGATAGAACGGATCGTTCCCGATCTGACCGTCTCCGACCTGCCCGGCGCCGTTCGACAACACACCGAGATCCTGGGGCTTGAAGTGGTCATGGACCACGGTTGGATCGTCACCCTCGCCGACGACGCCGGCCATCACCTGAGCCTGATGAGTTCCGACGCCACGGCGGTCGTCAATCCTGACGTCTCGGTCTTCGTCGACGACGTCAAGACGGCGTATGACGCCGCCGTGTCAGCCGGAGTCGAGATCGTGCACCCGCTCAGCCACGAAGAGTGGGGCGTGACCCGGTTTTTCTACCGCGACTCGTCGGGTCGCGTGGTCAACGTCGGAACCCACGCGTGACGGGGGCAGCATGAAATACACCAACTCGATCGAGATCGACCTGCCACGCGAGAGGGTGGCCGAGCTACTCGCCGACCCGGCACACGTACCGAAGTGGCTTCGAGGAGTGGTGCTGCATGAGCCGGTGAGTGGAATACATGGGCAGCTCGGAACCACATCGAGAGTCGTGATGGAGTCAGGCAAGAGGCAATTCGAATGCACCGAGACGATCACCCGCCGGGAGCCGGCAGACCTACAGGAGATCCCCGAAGAAGTCGTCGTTCACTTCGACCGCGAGATCGTCGGTGCGGGTATGTGGAGCGTCGTGCGCGATCGGCTGACCGAGGTAAATCCGACGACGACGCTCTGGGAGCAAGAAAGTGAATATCGATTCAGCAGCCTGGTGATGCGGTTGGTGGCGCTCATCATGCCCCGCACCTTCCACCAGCAGTCGCAACAACACATGCAGGACTTCAAGGAGTTCGCCGAACACGGGAAGGATGTTCGCGAAGGGAAGAGTTGACCTGCCTCAAGCGGCTGCTTGAGCGGCCTTTCATCACACAATCCACTACGAATCTCCACACTCGAGAGCAAGGCAGTGATATGGCAACCATCCCTGACCACGACTCCTACATCGCCGCTGCGCCGGAGGCATTCCGCCCAATTCTCAACCATCTCCGAGACCTCCTGCGCAGGGCCCTGCCGGATGCGGAGGAAATGACGGCGTGTAACATGCCAAGGTTCAGGATCCGTGGCACTGTCGTTGCGAGCTATGCGGCGTTCAGTAAGCAGGTCGGGCTGTACTTCCTCGCGCCCGCCATCTCAGCTCATGCCGAAGAGATCGCAGAAGCGGGCCTCAGAACGAGTAAGACCGGTGTCACCTTCACGTCGCGCAAGCCGATCCCAGATGACCTCGTGCTCAGGCTCGCACGAGCATCACGCAACCACATTGAGGACTGAGGCCAATGGACCGACGCAAGTGCTTCAGATCGGTATCGCCCCAGCGGGGATCTGCTTCGTCCCATGGCTTGGGCGGGATGCCGTGGACTTCGCGGACGACCATGCGGCAGCGTTCCGAGGCGAATGAACGGCCTGCCGTCCTGAGCCCGAGCCCTGCGGTCATCGACGGGCGAGGACGAGCGCACCTCATCCTCGCTCATTTACCCTCCCCCTCCGGGCCTGCATAGGGACCGTCATTCGCCCGTATGTGGTCGACGAGCACCGGGACGACTGTGGCCCACACCGGTGGCGGTGGTGTCTCGTGTCCCATACCTCGCACCCGAAGGAGTGCAGCGTCCGGAATCAACCGAACCAGTGCTTCTCCGTGGGCCAGCGGGAACAGGGGGTCGGCGTCACTATGAACCACGAGCGTCGGGGCTACGATCCGAGACGGGTTGACGTCCGACGCAGCCGTGACGACGAAGTGGTTCGACATCGACGATTCCATATTCTGGCTGCGACCGGCCTCCACTGCGGCAATCGCGCGGCATCGTTTCTCGTCGAAGCCGAGCGTGCCCGCGTAGGGCCGTTCTGCCGCAACGCGGTACTCGATGACCGCCTGGGTGTCTGCCCAGTCGACCACCTCCGGGAGCGCACTCTCTGCCTCACGTAATCGCGCATCCGGTGGCGGCAACTCGCCAGCGTCCCCTCCCGCTGGCGACGACTCGATGAGCGTGAGCGTCCGGACACGACCTGGACAATGCACGGCGACGTGCTGCGCTATCCCGCCGCCCATCGACAGACCCACGAGGTGGGCGGCGTCGATGCCAAGTTCGTCGAGGATCCGCAGAGGATCGGTTGCCAGGTCAGTGCCCGAGTAGCCCGGACTTTCTGGCGGACTGGTCGTCGACTGGCCTGTATCGCGCTGGTCGTACCTGACGACATGCAGCCCTCCCGCGGCGAGGACAGAGCAGAAATCCGGCGGCCACCAGTCCATCGACTGCGTGGCGCCGGCGATCAGAAGCACCGTCGGCTCATTGCGCTCACCGAACTCGTCGACTACCAAGCGCGCGCCGGCGGACTCGATGGTCCTCACGTGGCAAGATCCTCCTCTGCACCGCTCGCGCCGTCAACCAGGAGCGCAGAGACTACAAGGGCCCGACGACGTCGTACTTGATGACGACGAAGTCTCCGTTGCGGTCGCACTCCTGTAGCGCGAGGTCGTAGGCACCGCCCATCAGCGGCTTGCCCGAGCCGAGCGTGACGGGCGCGATGGAGACCAATACCTCGTCGAGCATCCCGGCCGCGGCGAACTCCGAGGCGAGCCCACCACCTCCCATCACCCACACATCACGACCTCCGGCTGCCGTCTCGAGCACCGAACGCTGGTCGGTGGGCGATCCCGCGACGAAGTGGATCTGTTCGTTCGCCGGTTCCAGGTCGCGGTGGGTGAACACGAAGGTCGGCATCTCCGGAAGCCACGCGGGCTCGTGCTCGAGGACCCATGTGTAGGTCGTCGCCCCCATGACTTGCGCACCAATGTCGGCGAGGAACGCGGTGGGGTTGCCCGGACCGTCCTCTTCCAGGTGCTGCCTGAAGAGCCAGTTGAGCGAGTCTGCGTCATCAGCCAGGAAGCCATCCAGTGTGGTGGCGGTGTAATAGCGGTAGCGGGTCATTGGTTGCCTCCTGAGGCACGTCGGTGCCACATGATCGGGTCAGGGTCGAGGTGGCTGACGTCAACGCCGCAACTGGTCAGCATCCATCTGGCGAGTTGGCGGCGATGCGCTGAGAATGTCAGTACGTGGGCCAGGATCTGAGAGAGCAGAAACGACTCGGGCGGGTCGCAGAGCGCGTCGATCACCCGGTCTCCCCACGCGCCGCGACGCTCCACGTCTCTGGTCATCGCAAGCCACCGGGAAGCGACCTCCGTGTGCCTGCGCCGCAGGCTGACGGCATCGTCGGACCCGCCGAAGTCGGGCTCGTCCTGCCCCTCGATACTCGCGAGCCACGGCAACTTGTCCAACGCCAGGTGACGCAGGACGTCGGCAAACGATGTCTCGTCGCCCGACCATGCCAACACTCGACGACCGGGCATCCGTATACGGCGGTACTCCTCGTCGCTGACCGTCTCCGCGGCGGCAAGCACTGCATCGGTGTCTTCGAGGTCGTGGCGGACCATCAGCGCGACCACATCACCAGCGGACTGCTCCTGATCGGCGTCAACGTAGAGCACCGTCGGCGAGTGAAAGTGGATCCCGTTCGCCGACGGCAGCCAGTGGCCTCGTTCGCGCCTCGTCGGCATCACGCTCGGTGGACATCCGAACTCACGGGCGAAGGCGCGCGAGAACCCGTCGACCGACTCGTACCCCGCTGAGATGGCCGTGTCGGTGACCGACTGTCCGCGTTGCAGTTCCCAGGCTGCGCGCTCCAGCAGCACCCGCCTCCGCAGCGCGGCCGGCGATTCACCTGCCGTGCTGCTCACCTGCCGGCTGAAGTGGAAAGTCGACGAATACGCGGTCGCCGCAATCTGCTCGAGGGCAGTACCGTTCTCGTGTTCTCCAAGGACCGCATCGAGCAACTGTCTGACGCGGTCACGCCCTGGCCTGCGTTCGTTCATGACTCAAGCATGAAGGAGGCAGACACCAATCCGCCCGACCGTTCTTGCTCACCTCACTTCCCGTGAGCAGCGCAGCCCGTTCTCTGGCGGATATCGGACATCGAGTCTGTGGCGGCCGACAGCCACCACACGCTCGCTCTGCGCGAAGACGGGACGGTGTACGCCACCGGTGACAACCACTTCGGCCAGTGCGACGTTCAGTCGTGGACCGACGTGAGGGCCATCTCGGCCGGGTCCACGCATTCTCTGGGACTACTCGCCGAGGGAACCGTTGTAGCCGCGGGCGACTACGCCGAGAACCAGTGCGACGTGAGCACCTGGCGATTCGACCACTGATGCACTGAGAGGCCATCACTAATCGAACCGTTCCTCGATTAGGCGGATACCACGGGATCGACCGTGCTGAGCCCGAGGTGTTCGGCCACTGCCTTCATGTTGGCGTCATGACTCGCGACCTTGACCGACTCCCCGATCAGCAAAGCCGTAGCAAGGTGCAGGGCATCGAGCGTCTTAACGGGCCGCTCGATCGACTCCGCAACGGCGTGCGTCTCACGAGAAATATCGAACAGTCCGACGCGACTCAGCAGCGGTTCCGCGTCCGACAAAGGGCGCTCGTCACGCCGCAGCACGCGAACCACTTCAGTCCGCAACAACCGCGACGACACGAAATCCGCACCGGAGGAATCCATCCAGCTCTGTAATTGCACACGTTCAGGAACATCAAGGATCGTCCGCAGGGCCACCGACGAATCGAGATAGACGATGCTCACGATTCAGTGGTCGCCCTTCATCTCATCCAGCAACGCGTCGACATCCTCGGACTCGTAAGGAGGCCCACCAGCAGCCTCAGGCCACGGCACGCGCTTTGATGCTGGAGCCGTGTAACGCCCCTGCCGCTCCGCTCGAGCGAGCGCGTCGTCCTCGCCGCGATATGAACTCACCCTCCAACGAGGCTCACCTCGCTCGGTCACGATCACTTCGCCGACTTCCGCGGCTCGGGCGAGCACGTCTGACGTGCGCTGGTTGAGATCACGCTTCGTTACTGCCGACATGAATCCCATTGTAGTACCCGTGTCAGACATCGGCCAGGTCCGGGTCAACGTCTAGGCGTTAGACCTGAACTCTACGACGAGTGCATACAGCAGATCGCGTTGGCGGCGTCCGACGGCATCTGGATCGACGAGGCGATGCAGTCGCCGCCGTACGCGTCGAATCAGCGCGACGCGCTCCTCGCCGACCTGGTGGCGCTCGTCCGCGAGTAGTCGACCGATCGCGCGAACTCAGGCCTCGCACCCGAGGAGCCGCGATCGGAGTGTCCACAGCCATCCTCAAGCAACTGGCCGAGTCCGGACGTTTCGAGGCCGACGCGATTCTGGCCGCCTCCCGCAGGAGCGGGAGGATGGCACGACACGGGCACCACCGCCGACGACGACTCCTACATCGCCGCAGTGCCCGAGGCGTTCCGGCCGACCCTCCCTCGCCTGCGCGACCGCCTGCGCCAAGCCTTGCCGGACGCGGCGGAGATGACGGCGTACAACCTGCCGGGGTTCAAGGTCGGTGACATGGTCGCGGCGAGCTACGCGGCGTTCAGCAAGCAGATCGGGCTGCACTTCCTCGGCCCCGCGATCGCCCAGCTCGCCGGGGAGATCGTCGACGCGGGCCGCAAAGCAAGCAAGTCCGGCGTCACCTTCACACCTCGCAAGCCGGTCCCCGATGACCTCGTGACACGGCTCGCTCGAGCATCAAGAATGTACGCTGGCACTTGACGCTGCTCTGCTCGACCCAGGTCCCGCCAACCTCTCCCGACGTCCTGAAGAATCGCGAACTCCACGCGATCGAACGGCGTCAAATGCGGCCGATAGGTCCTGGCCATGGACTCAAGACCGGTCACACGCGGTCAGCGGTGCTTCGGATCATCGCCGTTCCGCTGACACCGGGTGCGAGGTCGATGGCGCCCGCCGCTTCGAACCCGTGTCGCTCGTACAGGTGCCTGCTCGCCGGCGTGGTGGCTTCAAGGTACGCGGGAGCACCCACGGCGTCGATCGCCGCCAGGCGATACAGGAGGAGCGCGGACCCGACGCCGAGACCGCGCGCCTTCGGGCCGACGGCGATGTCGGCGAGGTACCAGTGCGGATCCTTCGGCCGGTGATCGCCGAACCCTCCGAGCGCACGCAGTGCCGCCGGCAGGTGGCGGAGCCCGATCGCACGCAGGTACCGGGCAACCTCGAGCAGATGCCGCCACACCTCGGCAGACCGATGCGGCCCCTCCCAGGCCGCGACGCCGATGATCGGACCGCCGGGCTCGGCACGAGCCACGTCGATCACACCACGCGGAAGGGCACCGGTGCGGAGGGCCGCGGTGTAGAGGGCCGTCAGTCGCTTGACCCGGTCACGATCGCCTCGGACAACCTGACCGACAACGGGGTCGTTCCGCAGTGCCTCGGCGATGAGGCGAGCGCACGCAGGGATCTCGTCCGGGCTGGCAAGGCCGATAGGCACGGTCATGAGGTCAAGCTTTTCACGAGTCATCGGAGCCGTGAGCGGATGACGCTGGGAGCCGTCCGGAGGCGCGGTTCTGCTCCCGCTGAGCTCCGTCCTCGTGCTTCTGGCCCGACACCTCAGGCGGGCGCGTGCGCAGCGCGTCGTTCAGACGTTAAACCGGAATTCCACCACGTTCCGGCACATACCAACCTCATCCCAACCTCATCGATCGATATTCAGCACTGAAGGGACACACGTCGCCCTTCACCTGAGAATCATGCCACGATGCTGTAGACGTACATGTCTTTGCGCTCACGCCCGACCTGCTGCCACGACCGCAACAGCCCTTCCCGCTCGAAGCCGCACGACTCGGCCATCCGCCACGAACCTTCATTCCAAGGCTCGACGAATAACTGCAGCCGGCGCACCTCATTCAGGCTGAGCGCCCATTCAGTCAAAGCCGTTAGTGCCGCTCGGGCGAAACCGTTGCCCCGATGCTGAGGGGCAATCCAATATCCCGTAGAAGCTCGCCCCTCTCTGATGTCACGCAACCAGAGTCCAATCTGACCGACGGCTTCATCGTTGACAGAATCGGCGATCGCGAACGAGTATCCAGTTCCTGAGGCCAGACGGGAGTGCTGCCGCTCGATATACGCCATAGCGTCTTCATGAATGCCGCTGGTTGGGACTGTTGTGATGAGCGGAATCAAAGCATCGGTTGCCACAGACATGACCACTTTCGCGTCGCATTTCTCAAACGGACGAAGAAGCACGGAATTGCCGTCGAGTCGCGGCATCTGCGTAGGCAACATTCTCGTATATTGCTCTTCCTAGGTGAGAACCAATCTCGATCACGAGCATCACTCTAGACACAGCCGCCGACTGTAGACCTACCGTTTCGTCCAGCGGCGTTCACTCAACGAGCAGAGAAGGCCACGCCTGCGAGACCGGGATGCGACTAGACGTTGAAGCGGAATTCGACCACGTCCCCGTCCTGCATGACGTAGTCCTTGCCCTCCATCCGGACCTTGCCGGCGGCCTTCGCATCAGCCATGGACCCGGCGGCCACGAGGTCGTCGAAGGAGACGATCTCGGCCTTGATGAAGCCGCGTTCGAAGTCAGTGTGGATCACGCCAGCGGCCTTCGGCGCGGTGTCACCCTTCCTGATGGTCCACGCGCGGGCCTCCTTGGGTCCGGCGGTGAGATAGGTCTGCAGTCCCAGCGTGTGGAAGCCAGTGCGAGCGAGCTGATCCAGACCCGACTCCTCCTGGCCATTGAGCTCGAGCATCTCGCGGGCCTCCTCCTCGTCCAGTTCCACGAGGTCGGCCTCGAGCTTGGCATCGAGGAAGACGGCATCCGCCGGCGCCACAAGGTCGCGCAGCTCCTGCTTCTTCGCCTCATCGCCGAGCACGCCCTCATCGGCGTTGAACACGTAGATGAAGGGCTTGGCTGTCAGCAGATTCATCTCGCGCAACCGGTCCATGTCCAGCCGGTCCGAGGTGATCGAGGAGAAGATGGTGTCGCCGCGTTCCAAGACAGTTTGGGCAGCGTGCAGCGCGTCGAGCTCGGCGGCGTCGCGCTTCTTGCCCTTGACTTCCTTCTCGACGCGCGGAATCGCCTTCTCCAGCGTCTGCAGGTCGGCCAGGATCAACTCGGTGTTGATGGTCTCCATGTCCGAGGCCGGATTAATGTCTCCGTCCACGTGGACCACATCGGGATCGTCGAAGGCCCGGACCACCTGGGCGATGGCATCGGATTCGCGGATGTTCGCCAGGAACTGATTCCCCAGGCCCTCTCCCTCCGAAGCGCCCTTGACGATCCCCGCGATGTCCACGAAGGAGACCGTGGCGGGCAGGATCTTCTGCGAGGAGAAGATCTCGGCCAGCGTGTCCAGGCGCTGGTCCGGAAGGTTCACCACCCCGACGTTCGGCTCGATCGTGGCGAACGGGTAGTTCGCCGCGAGAACGGTCTGGCGGGTGAGTGCGTTGAAGAGGGTGGACTTGCCAACATTGGGCAGGCCGACGATTCCGATAGTAAGAGCCACGGTTGTCCATGCTACCGGTGACCGCTAGCGTCGAGGACGTGACTGAGCAACCAGAGCAGAACACCAACCCATCAACCGACCCCGCAGCAACCCCGGGTTCCGGGGAAGACCAGAGCACGACGTCGGACCCCAACCTGGTCGCTGCAGGCACCCCCCTGCCGGAAGGGCAGCCGCAGCCTCCTTCGGAGCGCATCTCGCCTTTGGTTTTCCTGGCCATCGAGCAGGCGCTGGAGTTCGCCTCGGAAGAGGGCTCCGAAGCCGTCGAGCCGTTCCTCCTGGGCTACATCGACGAGGAGCAGAAGGGCATGTGGAAGTTGCCCGGCGCTGACGAGGACCAGATGCGAGCACAGATCTCGCAGCTGGAGCCGCGTCCGGAGATGGCCGTGTCCGTCTTCGACGCCCGCCTCGAAGTCGAGAACCAGCCGCACGACGCCTTCGTCCTGGAGGCCTTCGACAACGCCGAACCGATCTCCTCGACCATCATCCAGCTGTACACCCCGGCCGGCGCCGATGGCGAGAAGGCCCAGGCCGTGGGCTCCCCGCAGCTGTTCACCAACGGAGAGAACGTCCTGCGCGCCTGAGCGCGCCCGAGCCTACGAGAAGCTCAGCCGTCCATGGCCGCGCGGAAGGCGTTCTCGGCTGCTGCCGAGAACGGAACGAAGGTCACCGACTCCACGTAGCCGGCGTCGGGACCGGCGCCGGGTCCGACCTCCGCGGCCATGGCACGGCACGTCTGCACGGCAATGCGGGCCGCATCATCCATCGGCCAACCGTAGATTCCGGCGGAGATGGCCGGAAACGCCACGCTGCGCGCCCCGAGTCGAGCCGCGACTCGCAGTGATTCGCGGTAGCACGAGGCCAGCGTGTCCGACTTGTCGATGGTCTTCGCATAGGTCGGTCCCACCGTGTGGATCACCCACCGTGCCGGTAGCCGTCCCGCTCCGGTGGCCACTGCCTGCCCGGCGGGCAAGCCATCGGGCAACTCCGTCTCGCGCAGCCGTCGGCACTCGGCGAGGATCTCCGGTCCGCCCTTGCGGTGGATGGCCCCGTCCACGCCTCCCCCGCCCAGCAGGGTGGAGTTGGCGGCGTTGACCACAGCGTCGACGGAGATCTCCGTGATGTCCCCCGGTTCGATGCGCAGTTTCATGCCGTGTTCCATCCGGTGTTCCCTCCCGTTTTCCATGCCGTCACGCTAAGCCATCCCGCGATGTCAGTGCAGGTCCGGCCAGCTTCTCGTCCGTGGCACCGCCCATGACGAATGTCATGGCCACAGCATGACGCTCGGCAGATCCGCTGCCGGCACCGGCCGGACACACTGGGATCATGAACGCCATCACGCCCGCTCCGCCGGCCTCCTCGGGCACCTCAACGAGCACTCCTCTCAACTCCTCCGGCTCCGATCCCGACCCCGGGACGGCTCTGCACGCCTCCGGCGTCCACCGTCATTTCGGCAGTGGAGCCAGCACCGTCCGGGCCGTCGACGGCGTCGACCTCACCATCCGGCGGGGCGAGATCGTCGCCCTGCTCGGACCCAACGGCGCCGGCAAGACCACGTTCCTGGACATGATCCTCGGGTTCGCCTCCCCCACCTCGGGGTCCCTGACTGTGCTGGGCAGTTCCCCGAAGCAGGCCGTGCACGACGGCGGCGTCGGCGCGGTCCTGCAGACCGGAGGGCTGTTGAGCGATCTCACCGTCAAGGAGACGGTCTCGATGGTGGCGGCCTGCCAATTTCGCCACATCTCCGTGGCCTCCGCCCTCGAGCGGGCCGGAGCCACCGGAATCGCCTCCCGTAAGGTCCGCAAGTGCTCCGGCGGTGAACAGCAACGACTGCGTTTCGCTCTCGCGCTGCTGACCGACCCTGAGCTGCTGTTGCTGGACGAGCCCACGGCCGGCATGGACGTCCGGGCTCGCAAAGAGTTCTGGGAGACCATGCATGCCGAGGCCGAGCGCGGTCGCACGGTGATCTTCGCCACCCACTTCCTCCAGGAAGCCTCGGACTTCGCCGATCGCATCGTGCTCATGCGTTCCGGTCGGATCGCCCTGGACGGTCCCGTGGAGGAGGTGACCAACACCGGTCACCGCACCCTCTCATGTCTTTGGGACGGTCCCGGCACCCCGCAGGAGGTTGCCCAGAAGCTGGGACTTCCCGACGCCGTCGTGCACCAGAACGGCCGGGTGCGGTTCACCGTGGAGGACACCGACTCTCTGGCGAGGTTCCTGCTGTCGGCCGAGCTGGCGCACGACCTCACGATCACCGCTGCCTCCCTGGACGACGTCTTCCTCGACCTCACGGCCGACGCCGCAGAAAGCACCGGCACAGCAGCCAGTACCGGCACCAGCACCAGCGAACGGACCCTCTCATGAGCATCACCGCCCAGTCCCCCGCCCCGAAGGGGGCTGATGCGAGCAGGACAGGCTCGCCGACCGGGAAGAAGAAATCCTCTGTCCGGATCGTGACCGCCTTCGCGGCCTGGGAATTCATGCGTAATGCGCGGATGGTCGAATCCACCTTCTTCATCGTGGTCTTGCCCACCGTGCTGTACCTGATGTTCGGTGCCCTGGCCGCTTACGGCGACGCCGCCGTCGGCCACGGAAACGTGGCCGCGTACAACATGACCGCCATGACGGTCTACGGCGCCACCACGGCCACCAGCGCGATCGCCGGATCGGCCTCACTGGAACGACAGCAGGGCTGGGGACGCCAGCTCGGGCTCACCGGGCTGACCGGCGCGGGATACATGGTCGGTAAGATCCTCGTCGCCCTGGGGATCGCCGTGCTGCCGATCGTGGTGGTCTTCGTGGCCGGTGCCCTCACCGGCGCCAGCTTCGACGCCGCCTGGATCTGGCCGGCCTCGGGTGGACTGGCGCTGCTGGGATCCATCCCCTTCGCTCTCTACGGACTCGCCGCGGCACTGCTGTTCCGCTCCGAGGCGGCCGTGTCCGCCGCCTCCGGACTCCTGGTGGTGCTGGCCTTCTTCGGCAACCTGTTCATCCCGCTGACCGGCACGCTGCTGGAGATCGCCAAGTTCACTCCGGTGTACGGAATCGCGGCGTTGACCCGGTGGCCGCAGCTGGAGGGAGCCACCATCAGCACGGACGGCAGCTCCCCCACGAGCGACCCCTTGTGGGCGATCGTGCTAAACGTAGTGGCATGGACCATCATCTTCGCGGGGATCTGTCTGGCGGCTTCCCGCCGTTCAACGCGCCGGGGCTGAGCTGATGGCCACCCGGCCCACCGGCGGGTCCGTGGCCGGCTCCGTCGAGCGCACCTCCCCCGATCACCGCTCCCCCGATCACCACTCCCTCGATCACCACTCCGCCGCGGCCACGACGGGGGCGCCCTACGGAGCCGGCGAATGGCCCTTGGTCCCCCTCAAACGCCACGAACGGTTCCCCGTCCTAGTGACAGCCGGGGTGTGGCTGGTCTTCCTCGTCTGGCCGCTGGTGACCATGATCACCGGCGACGCTCCGGTGAATCTGAAGATTCTGGGCTTTATGGGCATGGCCGTTTTCGTGACGGTGTACCTCGGTCACTTCATCTGGCCGTGGCCGTTGCAGTCCCTGCCGCACTGGGCGAACACGCTGGCCGTGACCCTGCTGCTGGGCCTGTGTGTGCTGGCCATGGCTCCGGCGGCCGGGCTCAACGCGTACAACTGTCTTCCCTTCACCCTGGCCATCTGGATCTTCCCCCACCGGATCAAGATCGGACTGCCGGTGGCGGTGGGGCTGGCCATCGTGTGGGTGATCGCGACCTTCTTTATCGACGCCGGAACAGAGCAGCTGTGGATCATCCTGCCCACCGCTCTGGCGCTGGTCATCATGGTATCGCTCCGGTTGGCGATGGAACGCGAGGAGAACGCTCGCGTTCTCGGCGAAGAGGTGGCCCTGTACCGTCAGCGCGAGCAGTTCGGCCGGGATGTGCATGACGTGCTGGGCCATTCACTCACCGTCATCACCCTGAAGACCGAACTCGCCCGTCGCTTGATGGACTCGGATTCGGAGGCGGATGCCACCCGGGCCAAAGCCGAGCTCGACGAGGTCTTGTCCCTGGCGCGTGAATCTCTCACCGAGGTTCGCAACACGGTGGGCGGACTGCACTCACCGGATCTGGGCGGACAACTCGCTGCGGCCCGCACTGCCCTGGACGCCGCGGGCATCGAGCCCCGGCTCCCCTCGGTGTCCGTGGCGGCCGGATGGCCCGCCGCCCGGCGTGAACTCTTCGCGTGGTGCCTGCGGGAGGCCGTCACCAATGTGGTGCGGCACTCGCAGGCCCGCCGGTGCACGGTCACCCTGAACCCGGACCGACTGACCGTGAGCGACGACGGCGTCGGGCCCTGCGCTCCCCAGGAGTCCGGCCATGGGCTGCGCGGCATGCACCAGCGGGTCTCGGAGGCCGGCGGAACCCTCAGCGTCGGCGAGGCGAAACCGGGCGAGGACCGTCCCGGCACCCTGCTGGAGGTGCGGCTGTGACGGCGCGGGACGGGGCCGGCGTCAGGAGGATTCGGTTGTTGCTCGCGGACGACCAGGCGCTCGTCCGAGGTGCGCTGGCCGCGCTCTTGGCCATGGAACCGGACCTGGAGGTGGTGGCCGAGGTCGGCGACGGGTCGTCGGTGGCTGCCACGGTTGCTGAACGGCAGGTCGACGTCGCACTGCTGGACATCGATATGCCCGGACTCGACGGCATCGAGGCCGCCCGAGCGGTGACCTCGGGCGGGACCGGATGCCGGGTGCTGATCGTCACGACGTTCGGCCGGCCCGGCTATCTGCGCCGTGCGATGGAGGCCGGATCGAGCGGGTTCGTGGTCAAGGACACGCCGGCGGAGCAGCTGGCCGAGGCGGTCCGCAGGGTCCACGCCGGCCACCGCGTGGTGGATCCCTCCTTGGCCGAGGAGACCCTCGTCTCCGGTTCCAACCCGTTGACCGACCGCGAGCGCGACGTGCTGCGCGCCGCCCTGGACGGGTCCAGCGTGCGCCAGATCGCCTCGGAACTGTTCCTCTCTCCCGGCACAGTCCGCAATCACCTGTCCTCGGCGATCGGCAAGACGCACACCGCCAACCGCACTGAGGCGGCTCTCACGGCTCGGGACAACGGCTGGCTCTAGGGGTCAGAACGCAGGGCTGGTCAGAACGCGAGGCCGAAGACCCACACTCCGAGGGTCATGGTGACCAAGGTGATCAGGACGATGCCGGTGATGTTCAGGAACAGCCCGCCCTTGACCATCTGACCGATGGTCACGTAGCCGGACCCGAAGGCGATCGCGTTGGGGGGCGTGGCGACCGGGAGCATGAACGCACACGAGGCGGCCAGGGCCACCGGGATGGCCAGCAGCATCGGGTCCACGCCGACGCCGACGGCGATGCCGCCGGCGACCGGGAGGAAGGTGGCCGCCGTCGCGGTGTTCGAGGTCAGCTCGGTCAGGAACAGGATCGCCGCGCCCATGATGGCCACCAGCAACCACGCCGGAAGCCCGCCGAGACCACCGACTTGCTCACCGATCCAGTCGGCCAGTCCGGAATCACTGAACTGAGCGGACAGCGCCAGGCCGCCGCCGAAGAGCAAGAGCACTCCCCAGGGCAATTTGACCGCCGATTCCCAGTCGATTAGGCGCACCCCTCGGGCCGCTCCGGCCGGCAACAGGAAGAGCAGCACGGTGGCTGTCATGGCGATGCCGGCGTCGCTGATCAGACCGTCGAAGGCCAGGGGCATGATGATCCAGGAGGCCGCGGCCAAGACGAAGATCACCAGCACCCGGATCTCCCCGGAGGACATCCGGCCCAGCTTGGACAGTTCGTCCGTGATGAGCTGCCGCCCGCCGGGAATCTCGTCGATCTCGGCTTTGAACAGCACCCGGGTCAAGAGGAACCAGATGATCACCATCATCACCAGGGACAGCGGCACGCCCACGAGCATCCACTGGCCGAAACCGATGGTCACGTCATGCGTCTGGGACATGTAGCCGGCGAGCAGAGCATTGGGCGGCGTGCCGATCAGCGTTCCGAGGGAGCCCACCGAGGCGGCGTAGGCAATGCCCAGCATCAGTGCGGTGCCGAAGTTCGACCGGATGACGGCGTCCTTGACCTCGCGCGATTCGGGGGCGGAATCCTTGGTCACCTGGCCCGAGCGTTCCGCCACCACCAGCGTCAGCACCGAGACGCCGATGGGGATCATCATGACGGCCGTGGCGGTGTTGGACACCCACATGGACAGGAAGCCGGTGGCGATCATGAAGCCGCCGACCACACCACTGGGCTTGGTGCCCATGGCACGGACAGTCAGCAGTGCGATCCGTCGGTGTAGATCCCACCGCTGCATCGCCAGCGCCAGGACGAATCCGCCCATGAACAGGAAGATGATGTCGCTGCCGTAGGAGGCGCCGACGTCGTCCACGGCGATCTCCTCACCGAGAACGGGGAAGGCGATCAGCGGGATCAGCGCGGTGGCCGGGATGGGGATCGCCTCGGTCATCCACCACACCGCCATCAAAGCGGCGACGGCGGCCGTCAGTCGCGCGTTCTGGCCCACGTCCGCGGGCATCGCCAGAAAGATGACGACGGCGAGGATGAGGCCCGCACCGAACCCGGTCCACCGCCGCCGGTGCTGGCTCTGGTCCTCGGCCTCGGCGCGTTCTCCGGGCGACCGGTGATCGACCTGTCCCGCTCGGGCTGCTGTGTCCGGCATCGTGTCCCGTCCTTCCGCCAGCTGTAGCCAGCTTCTCGTGACTTCCCCTGCTTCCCCCGGCCGGTGGACCGGCGAGTATGGCAAGTATCACGTTAAGCGTTCTGACCTCGGAAAATCGACGGTTGGCCAGCGAGTCGGCGTGCCCTGGATTCGAGCGAGGTCCGTTAACGTGTCCGCCAGCTCTGGGAAGCTGGTGCCATGGAGACATCTGCAGTGCTGTTGACCGGTGTGGCGTGCGTGCTCGCGGGACTGGTGGTGGGGGCCGCCCTCGGCGCCTGGCTGGTGTTCGCGCGTCTTCGGGCCACATGGCAGGAGTCGGCCGAGCGGGCCCGGGAGGAGGCACAGTCGGCGCGGAGCGAGTTGGCCGAGGTGCAGGCCGCGCTGGCTGCGGCAGAGGCTGAGAGCCGCGTACTGACGGCGGAGCGCTCGGCTGACCGGGACCGTACCGAAGCTGAGTCGAAGGTGCTGACGGCGTTGGCGCCGGTGGATCAGCGGCTGCAGACCCTGCAACGTCAGGTCGGCATGCTCGAACGGGACCGGGTGGAGCAGTACGGGCAGTTGTCCGAACAGCTCAAGACCGCCGCCGCCACGGATTCAGCGCTCTTGGTCAACACCCGCTCCCTCGTGGCCACGCTGAAGTCCACGTCCGCCCGCGGCCACTGGGGTGAGGTCCAGTTGCGCCGAGTCGTGGAGGCGGCCGGCATGTTGCCCCACACCGACTTCGACGAGCAACAGGTCCTGCGCGGTGATGAGGAGCAGATCCTCCGCCCCGACCTGGTGGTGCGGCTCCCCGGCGGCAAGTCGCTCGCGGTGGACGCCAAGGCTCCCCTGGCCGCCGTTCTGGAGGCCGAGGAGCTGGCCGGTGACGTCAGCGCCGAGGCAGCGAGCCGGCGTCGTGAGTTGCAGGCGGCCCATGCCAAGGCCGTCCGGGCGCATGTGGATGCACTCTCCGCCAAGGAGTACTGGCAGGGACTGCCGGACTCGCCCGAGATGGTGCTCTGCTTCCTGCCCGCCGAGTCCTTCCTGGCCTCCGCTCTGGAGGCCGATCCCGGACTGCTGGATCATGCGTTCTCGCGGAACGTGGCCCTGGTGGCGCCGGTGTCCCTGCTGGCAGCCCTGAAGTCGGTCGCCTACGCGTGGCGCCAGGAGACACTGACGGACAATGCCCGTGAACTCTTCGAGGCCTCCCGGCAGCTCTACCAGCGGCTCGGGACTCTGGGCGGTCACGTCAGCAAACTTGGCGGCTCCCTGAGGTCCGCGGTGGAGAAGTACAACTCGCTGGTCGGCACCCTGGAGTCACGGGTGCTGCCCTCGGCGCGGCGGATCGGCGATCTGGATCCCTCGAACGGCTCCGAGCTGGAGCCGCTCAAACCCGTGGAATCCAATCCCCGGGTCCTGTCTGCAGCAGAACTGCTGGACGAAGACTGGGCGGCCGGCGTCGAGACTGACGGGGCGGCTGACGGAGTGGCTGACGGTGGGACGAAAAGGAGCGCTGGTCTGGGACGTCAGGGCCATGCCGTAGACTGAGGGACAGCCAGCCGGGTAGGACCCTTCCTCTCCGGTGCCGGCCAGCACCGCGTTGAGTGGCTTTTGTCATGCCGCAGCCGCCCGTGCTAGGGCCGGGTCTTTCTTCCACCCGGACGGATTCCTTCTTCGTGACTTCTCTTCAGCATGCCGCCACTACTGGCGGCTCCACCACCCTGCCCTCCTCCGCGGAGACCTCCGGCCAGGCCGGGGACTTCGCCGAACTGGGTGTCGCCGCCGGCCTGGCCGCAGCGTTGGCACCGCAGGGTATCTCCACCCCGACTCCCATCCAGAAGGCCACCCTTCCGGATTCCCTGACCGGTCGTGACGTCCTCGGCCGTGGCCGGACCGGATCCGGCAAAACCTACGCCTTCCTCTTGCCGCTGGCCTCTCGTCTTCAGGGCGGGCGTCACGCCACGGCGCGCCGTCCGCGGTCGCTGATCCTGGCGCCGACGCGTGAACTGGCCCTACAGATCGAAGAGTCGTTCGCCCCGCTGTCCGCGGCCACCGGGCTGTCCTCGCAGACGGTGTTCGGCGGTGTCGGTCAGAACCCGCAGGTGAAGGCCCTGGCGCGCGGTGTCGATGTGCTCGTCGCGTGCCCCGGTCGCCTGCTCGACCTCATGGGCCAGGGCCACGTCGACCTGTCCGCCGTGGAAGTGCTCGTCATCGACGAGGCCGACCACATGGCCGACATGGGGTTCCTGCCCATGGTCCGCCGCATCCTGGACAAGGTGTCGACGACGGCGCAGAAGATGCTCTTCTCCGCGACCCTGGACGAGGGCGTCGGCGTCCTCGTCCAGAAGTACCTCAAGAACCCGGTGGTGCACGAAGCCGATTCGGCCGTCTCCCCCGTGTCCAAGATGGACCACCATGTGGTCTCCGTGGATGGCGAGGACAAACTGGTCACCCTGGCGAACCTGTGCGCGGCTCCGGGCCGGACCATCGTGTTCACCCGCACCAAGTACGGCGCCAAGAAGGCGGCCAAGCAGTTGCGCCAGCGTGGTGTCTCGGCGCTCGAGCTGCACGGCAACCTATCCCAGAACGCCCGCACGCGGAACTTGGACGCCTTCCACAACGGCACGGCGGGAACCCTCGTCGCCACGGACATCGCCGCTCGCGGCATCCACGTGGACGATGTCTCCCTGGTGATCCACTCGGATCCGCCGACCGAGCACAAGGCCTATCTGCACCGCTCCGGCCGTACCGCTCGCGCGGGTCAGGCCGGCACCGTGGTGACCTTGGCGAGTCGGGATCAGCGCAATGAGGTCCGCACCCTGATGCGCGCCGCCAAGATCAGTCCGACCGTCCACGCCGATGGCGCGGACAACGCTCTGCTGGAGACGCTGGCCCCCGGCGAACGCACCTTCCTGGAGACAGCCGAGCTCGAGAAGCTGCTCGCCGTGTCCACCCCGAGTGCTCAGAGCAACCAGGGCGGACAGGGCAACCAGGGCGGCCGTAACGGCCGTCAGGGCCAGCAGCGCGGTCAGCAACGTGGTCAGCAACAAAGCCGCCAGCGCGGACAGGGCGGAGGCCAGGCAAGCCAGGGTGGTGGCCAGCGTGGTCAGCACCGTGGCCAGTCAGGTCAGGGTGAGCAGGGCGGCGCCACCAATGGCGGTGCCCATGGCAACCGCGGTGCCGGTTCCGGTGGCAACGGTGCGGGTCGCAGTGGTGCCGGCCGTCCCGGGAACCGGCGCGCGGGCTCGTCAGCCGGCGCGCCGACGTCGGGAGGACGGGTCTACACCTCCGAGACCGGTCAGCGCCCGAGTGACAACCAGTCCGGCCGTGACGACGTCAGCGCTTCGCGCGGCGGCGAGTCCGGTCGCGCGGGCGGCTCCGGCCGTTCCCGTGGCGGACGTGGACGCCGTCAGCCTTCGCGCTCAACCCGCAGCTGACGCCACTGCCGCTTCCGGCGGTTCCATCGCTCCTGCCGCTCAGACCGGCACAATGGCAGCCACGCGTCTGACGACTCCGGTCGTCAGCGCTGGTGGCCGCCGAGGGAGCGGTCGACGTCGCCGGCCTTCTTCATCTCGGCCCGCAGTTCCTTGGGCAGGGAGAAGATGATGTCCTCCTCGGCCGTGACGACCTCGTTCACGGACGCGTAGCCGTAGTCGGCCAGCAGTTCCAGCACCTCTTGGACGAGGACCTCCGGAACAGACGCGCCCGAGGACAGTCCGACCGTGGCCACTCCTTCGAACCAGGACTCGTCGACTTGATTGGCGAAGTCCACTCGCTCGGCCTGCCGCGCGCCGTACTCCAGCGCGACTTCCTTGAGGCGCACGGAGTTCGAAGAGTTGGCCGAGCCGACGATGATGACCAGATCGCAGTCCGGTGAGATCTTCTTGATCGCCGCCTGGCGATTCGAGGTGGCATAGCAGATGTCATCCGAGGGCGGGTCCTGCAAGTGCGGGAACCTTTCGCGCAGAATGGCCACGATCTCCAGCGTCTCGTCCACGCTCAGGGTGGTCTGAGACAGCCAGATCAGGTCGTCAGTCTCCTCGACCTGTACCGTCCGGGCCTCATCAGGATTGTTGATGATGGTGGTGTTCTCGGGAGCCTCACCGTAGGTGCCCTCGACCTCTTCGTGACCTTCGTGGCCGATCAGCAAGATGCGGCGGTTCTGCTTGGCGAAGCGCACGGCCTCGCGGTGAACCTTGGTCACTAGCGGGCAGGTCGCGTCAATCGTCCGCAGATTCCGCTCGGCGGCCTCGTTGACCACAGCCGGAGACACACCATGCGCCGAGAACACGGTCAGCGAGCCCTCGGGGACCTCGCTGAGCTCGTTCACGAACCTCACGCCCTGCGACTCCAGCGTGTCCACGACGTGCCGGTTGTGCACGATCTCCTTGCGCACATAGACGGGCGCCCCGTGGTGCTCCAGGGCCTTCTCCACGGCGACGACGGCCCGGTCCACGCCGGCGCAGTACCCGCGCGGCGCAGCCAGCAGAACCTTCTTCTCCCCGTTCACGACGGCGGCGGCCTCCACCTCCTCACGAGTGCGGCGGACGCGGGGCACCTGGGGCATCCCGACGGCGATCGGCGAGCCGGAGGCAGGGGCGACAGTGGGGGTGGACATATGTTCCATTCTACCGGCCACCCGGTCCCTGGCCACCCGTGGCGATGACCACTCATCAGTTGTCGGATCCCACCCCAGTGGTGGAGGTCAACACTGGGGCCACCTCCGACAACTGATGCGGGCTAGCTGATGGCGCGGCGGCGACGATGGGAGACCATGGTGGTCACCGCCCCCATGGCTAAGGCCAGGCCACCGCATCCGAGGAGGATCGCCGTGTCCGGCATCCAGTAGTCCCGGATCCCGTCCAACAACGACGCCGACGCGGCCCGGGCGATCCCGTCCACCCCCGCGGCCGGCGCCATCTCCTCCAGCCCCCATCGGCACACCACTCCCACGGCGAGGATCGTCATCCCGAGTACGACCAGCGGGACACCCCTGCGCCGACGAGGTGCCACCAGCAGGGCGACCAGCGCCAGGACTGCCGACGCACCGGCCAGCCACGGCCATCGGTGCAGGTTGTCCACGGTCATCACCATGGCGTCTCGGGGAACGGCATCCGGATCGGGCACGGACAGATCCACGGACGTCAGCGAGTCCTCCGAGGCGTCGGCAAGCCCGTTCTCCAAGGTCTCGGCGATCGATTCACCGCCGGGCACTCCGGACACCGCATCCGCGAGTCGGTCGACCCCGAGGTCCATCAGCGGGGCGATCTGCAGGTGCACGGTCGCCGCGTCGTCGGCCGGGGAGGATTCTGACGGGGAGGATTCTGACGGGGAGGCGGCATCCCAGGAGGCGGCTTCCCGGGCGGCGTCGGCCGGCGTCGGGAGGTCCTCAGCGAGGCGATCGATCCGCGCCACCCAATCGGTCCGGGTCTGCTCGATGACCTCGGACCAGGCGGCCGGGAAGCGCTCATCCGTGACCAGGCCCTCGGCCGAGCGCTGCACCAGTTGGACGAGGCCGGTCTGCAGCAGCCCCGCGAACCCGTCCCACGAGCCGCCGGAGTCTCCCGCGTCCGGCAGCTGCTCCTCGACCAGGCGGCCCAGCTCCTCGGGCACCGCTTCCCGCAGTCGCTGGTCCTGTGACATCGACCCGGCGATCTGCTGCAGGGGCTCCGGGGTGTGGACGAGGTCATCGGCCCGCGCGGCCACGAAGGACAGGGCCGCGAGCAGACCGGCCAGCGCGGCCAGCAGGATCGACAGCGGCGTGCGCATGGTGGCTCCCTTCGTGCTGGCCTCGTGCTGGCTTCGTGCTGGCCAGGCGGGGTTCGAGCGGATTTCGCGCGGGTCAGTTCACGGCACCGCGAGATCCCCGCCTAGCCTATGGGGAGAACAGTCGAACACCTCGAGAGGACTCACCCGCGCATGGACGACCAGCAGGCATCGGGACCTCCGGCGACCGCCGCCGGCACCGGCCCGGACGCTCCCTGGCCCTTGCGAGTGCTCTCGGAGAACCTCAAACAGTACTTCGAACGGGCCCCCGCGGCCTGGATCGAGGGCCAGCTCATCGAGTTCAAGGTGATCCGGGGCAACGCCTGGATGACCCTGCGCGACCTCGACGGGGACTACTCCCTGCCCGTGACCGCCTGGCGTGCCGTGGCCTCCACACTGGAGGGAACGGTCGAGCCGGGTTCTCGGGTGGTGGCCCGCGTGAAGCCGAGTTTCTACACCAAGACGGGCCGGCTCACCATGGTCGCCTCGGCGATGCGGCCGGTGGGCCTCGGCGATCTGCTGGCACGAGTGGAGAACCTCCGCCGCACCCTGGAGGCCGAGGGCCTGACGTCCCCGGCGCTCAAGAAGTCCCTGCCCGTCCTGCCGAACCTGATCGGTTTGGTCACCGGCAAGAACTCTGACGCCATGAAGGACGTTATTCGCAACACCCACTTGCGGTGGCCCCAGGCGCGGTTCGAGGTGAGAGAGGTGGCGGTCCAGGGAGCCTCCGCACCGCGCGAGGTGATGACCGCGCTGGCCGAACTGGACGCTCATCCGGAGGTGGACGTCATCGTCGTCGCTCGTGGCGGCGGTGCGTTGGAAGAGGTCGTGCTGCCGTTCTCCGACGAAACACTGGTGCGGGCCGTGGCCCAGGTGCAGACTCCCGTGGTCTCGGCCATCGGTCACGAGGCGGACCATCCCGTGCTCGACGACGTCGCCGACCTCCGCGCCTCCACGCCCACCGATGCCGCCAAGCACATCGTCCCCGACGCCGCCGCGGAGCGCGACGCCGTCGCGGGGGCACGATTGCGCCTGGCCGCCGGAGTGGAACGGCTGGTCCAGCACGAGGCCGAACGGCTGGCGAATCTGCGGTCCCGGCCCGTCATGGCCCAGCCGGAGCGGTGGGTCGACGAACGAGCGCAAGACCTCGAGCGAATCCGGGAGCGCGCCCGTACATCCTTGGCCGGCCGGCTGGATCGTGAGCACGACGCCGTCGGACACCTGCGTGCCCGGGTGCGCTCACTTTCCCCCCAAAAGACACTGAACCGCGGTTACGCGGTGGTCCGGCATGCGGACGAGGTGATCCGCAGTGCCGAGCAGGTCGACGTCGGCGACTCACTGGATGTTCTGGTGGCGGCCGGGCGCCTCGGAGCCGCCGTCACGAGCATTCACCCGCTAGCCCCCTCACCCAGCGACAGCCCCAGCGACAGCCCCGAGCAGGAGAACGCATGAACGCCGAAGTCCCTGAAGCCTCCGACCAGACCGCAGCACCGGCGGATGAGTCGTCGGACACGACATCCGGTCGTGGACCGGCACCTCACGAGGCAGTGGCCGTGGACGGCTTCTCCGCCGCCGACACCTCGGACATCGCCACGATGAACTACGAGCAGGCGAGGGCGGAACTCGTCGAGACGGTCACGCGCCTGGAAACGGGCGGAGCCGGGCTCGAGGAATCCCTGGCGTTGTGGGAACGCGGCGAGGCGCTGGCCGATCGGTGCGAATCGTGGCTGGACGGTGCTCGGCTCAAGCTCGAGGAGGTCCGGGCCAAGACGGCACAGTCGATGCAGGCCACAGAGACGGCCCGGGGCGGAGAATCAGCCCCATCGGACTGACCTGAGGCCCGGGGCCGTCGTCGTCGCCGCGCTCCTCGGTGGGCGAGAAGGTGATCGTCAGGCGGTCTGGCCGGAGTGCTTGCCCTCGGCGAACTCCTCGACGAGCTTGGCGTTGAAGGCGTCCAGATCGTTCGGGTTGCGGCTGGTCGTCAGACCCTGATCCACCACGACCTCCTCGTCCACCCAAGTGGCCCCGGCGTTCTTGAGGTCCTCGGACAGCGAGTGATAGCTGGTCAGCTTGCGGCCCTGAATCACTCCCGCGTTGATCAGCGTCCACGGCGCGTGGCAGATGGCCGCAACCGGCTTGTGCTGTTCGAAGAAGCCACGCACGAAGTCCTGCACAGCGCTGTCCACGCGGAGGGTGTCAGCATTCACGGTGCCGCCGGGCATCACCAGGGCGTCGAAGTCGGAGGCGGACACGGTACCGGTCTGGTGGTCGACGGGGAAGGAGTCGCCGTGCTCCCAGTCGCCCTTCATGGCGGTGATGCTCTCCGCCTCCGGTGACACGAGCTTCGGCTCCCCTCCAGCGGCTTTGACGGCGTCCCAGGGAGAAGTGAGTTCGGCCTGTTCCACACCGCGGGTGGCGAGGAAGGCAATGGTCTGTCCTTGAAGCTGCTGTGTAGTCATACTCGGCACCTTAGACACGGCCCCACGAGACTGTGAAGGGCTGTATGACGAACACCACGACCTCGCCGCGCGAGGGACATCAATTCAGGGATCCCATGGTTCCGGAAAGCCTTCATTGACCCCGCGTAAAAGCCCAGTTAGTGTCAGCACCGAATCTCATATTCACTACTGTCACCGCCTGTTGTGATCATCGCTTGCCGACCAGCCTGCACACTCGCTGAACGCCCGAAAGGGCAAAGAAGGACACTGTGATGCCCCACATTCTGGAACGAGAGGCCATCGTCGCTCCTCGAGACTTCAATCGGTGGCTGATACCAGCTGCCGCCCTGGCCATTCATCTGTGTATCGGTCAGGTCTACGCCTTCAGTGTCTTCAAGAATCCGCTCATGGGCCACTTCGGCACCGGAGAGGTCGCCGTCGGGTGGATCTTCTCGGTGGCCATCGCCATGCTGGGGCTGTCCGCGGCCTTCGGCGGGACCTGGGTGGAGAAGTCCGGACCGCGCAAATCGATGGTGGTGGCCGGCTCGTTCTGGGTCGCCGGCTTCCTGGTGGCCACCCTGGGCATCGCGACGGGTCAGCTCTGGCTGGTCTACCTCGGGTACGGCGGGATCGGCGGCATCGGCCTGGGCATCGGCTACATCTCCCCCGTCTCGACCCTGATGAAGTGGTTCCCGGACCGCCCCGGGCTGGCCACCGGCCTGGCGATCATGGGGTTCGGCGGCGGTGCGCTCATCGCCAGCCCGATGTCCAACGGCCTGATGTCCTTCTACGGCGGCGGCACGGAGCCGGAGCAGTTGCAGTCGGGTCTGATGCAGACGTTCCTGACGCTGGGCGTGGTCTACGCCGTCATCATCACGCTGGGCGCCATCGTGATCCGCGTTCCCCATCCCGAGTGGAAGCCCACCGGCTGGGATCCGGAGCAGGTGGAGAACAAGCCGATGCAGACGAAGGGCAACGTCTCCGCCAACTCCGCCATCAAGACCTACCAATTCTGGCTGTTGTGGATCGTGCTGTTCTGCAACGTCACCGCGGGCATCGGCATTCTGGAGAACGCCGCACCCATGATCCGCGACTACTTCGACACGATCACCCCGGCGGCCGCCGCCGGTTTCGTGGGACTGTTGTCGATCGCCAATATGGCCGGGCGGTTCATCTGGTCCACCACCTCGGACTACCTGGGGCGCAAGAACAACTACATGATCTACCTGGGCGTCGGGCTGGCGATGTATCTGCTCATCGCTCTCACCAGCGGCGCGAACCTGGTGCTGTTCATCATCGCCACCATGGTCATCATCTCCTTCTACGGCGGTGGCTTCGCCACGATTCCCGCCTACCTCAAGGACATGTTCGGCGTGTATCAGGTGGGAGCCATCCACGGCCGTCTGCTGACCGCCTGGTCTGCCGCCGGCATCGCCGGACCACTGATCGTCAACAGCGTGCTGGAGGCCCAGGCCGATGCCGGGCTGACCGGCGCGGAGCTCTACACGCTCTCACTGTTCATCATGGTCGGCCTGCTGGCCGTGGGCTTCGTGGCCAACCTGCTGGTGCGGCCGGTCGATGAAAAGCACCACATCTCCGAGACAGAAATCCGGGAACAGGAGCACGCCTCATGAGCAACAGCGCGGGCGAGACCCCGAACACCAGCCCACACGAACAGCAGCCCGACGGCGGCGCCGCGCCTGAGCCTGCCGCCTCCGGCGGCGCGTACCGCATCGTGGCGCTCATCCTCGCCGTGATCGTCGTCGCCGCCCTGGCCTACGGCCTGATCGACACCGGCATCAAGGCCTCGGCGCTGTTCACCCTGTAGGCCAGCGACTCGGGACGTCCGTCAGCTGGCAGCCAGCCGCCGCTTCTCGCGCTCGACGTCGAAATCTGCGGGCGGCCACTCGAGCTCCATCGACTCGAGGGCGGAAATCAGCAGTTCCTGCACGGCGATCCGCGAGTACCACTTGCGATTTGCCGGCACGATGAACCACGGAGCCGCCTCCGTGTCCGTCTCTGCGATCGCGATCCGGTAGGCGTCCATGTAGTCGTCCCAGTACGCGCGCTCGTCCACGTCACCGGGGCTGTACTTCCAGAACTTGTCCGGGCGGTCCAAGCGCTCGGCCAGTCGTTCCCGCTGCTCATCCTTGGACAGGTGCAGCATGACCTTGACGATCCGGGTGCCGTCGTCCACGAGTTCCTGTTCGAAGGCGCGGATCTCGGCATAGCGCTCCTGCACCTCGGGAAGCGGCGTGAGCTCGCGGACGCGGTGAATGAGCACGTCCTCGTAGTGGGACCGGTCCCAGACCCCGACGAACCCGTTGCGGGGCACGTGCGGGCGGACGCGCCAGAGAAAGTGGTGCCGCTTCTCTTCGTCGGTCGGCGCGATGAAGGACGCGGTGCTCACGCCTTGAGGGTCCATCGATCCCACCACGTGACGCATGATCCCGCCCTTGCCGGCGGTGTCCATGGCCTGAACGACCAGCAGCAGGGACGGTCCTTGCCGGGAGCCGTTGGCGTACAGCAGTTCCTGCAGTTCGGACAGTCGCTCGGCGCGGGAGGCGAGCGTCGCCAGCCCCTCGGCTTTGCCACCGAGGTAGCCGGGCTTGGACTCTGGGTCCACGTCAGCGGGCGCCACGAGGGAGCCGCTTCGGTCACCGTGACGGGCACGCAAGAGGTCCCACGGGCTCTCGTGAAACCCCATCACGTGCTTCTTAGCGCTCACGGTAGTTCTCCAGGAAGTCGGCGATGCGGCCGATGGCTTCCTCCAGATCGCGCACGCTGGGCAGGGTGACCAGCCGGAGGTGGTCGGTGTCAGGCCAGTTGAACGCCCGACCGTGCGAGACCAGGATCTTCTGGGCCCGCAGCAGTTCGATCACGAACTTCTCGTCGTCCTCGATCCGGTAGACCTCCGGATCCAGCTTGGGGAACAGGTACAGCGCGCCCTGGGCGGGCTGTACGGTCACCCCGGGGATCTCCGAGAGCAGCCGTTGAGCGACGTTGCGCTGCTCGAGCAGTCGTCCGCCCGGCAGGATCAGATCGTTGACGGACTGATAGCCACCCAGCGCGGTCTGAATGGCATGCTGCGCCGGAACGTTGGCGCACATGCGCATGTTGGCCAGCAGCGTCAGTCCTTCGAGGAAGTCGCTGGCCCGGTGCTTCGGTCCGGAGATCGCCACCCAGCCGGAACGGAAACCGGCCACTCGATAGGCCTTGGACAGTCCGGAGAAGGTCAGCGTCACCACGTCGTCGGACAGTCCGGCCGCGTTGATGTGCCGGGCGCCGTCGTACAGGATCTTCTCGTAGATCTCGTCGCTCATCAGGACGAGGTTGTGCTTCCGCGCGATCTCGACGATGCCGGAGAGCACTTGGCGTGAGTAGACGGCGCCGGTGGGGTTGTTCGGGTTGATGACGACGATGGCCTTGGTCCGGGGGGTCACCTTCGATTCGACGTCCTCCAGGTCCGGCGCCCAGCCTTCCTCCTCCACACAGCGGTAGTGCACGGCGCGGCCGCCGGACAGGGTGGTGGCGCCGGTCCACAGCGGGTAGTCCGGGGACGGGATGAGGACTTCGTCCCCGTTGTCCACCAGCGCCTGCAGCACCATGGAGATCAGCTCGGAGACGCCGTTGCCGATGAACACGTCTTCCACGTCGATGCTCATGATCCCGCGCGACTGGTAGTACTGGCTCACCGCGGTCCGCGCCGAGTAGATGCCCTGCGAATCCGAATAGCCCTGGGCATGCGGCAGGTGGGAGACCATGTCCTTGAGGATGGCGTCCGGGGCCTCGAAACCGAAGGGCGCGGGGTTGCCGATGTTCAGCCGCATGATGCGATGACCGGCCGCTTCCATCTTCTGGGCCTCTTCCAGAATCGGTCCGCGCACGTCATAGCGCACATTGAGAAGCTTGGAAGACTGCTTGATCTGACCGGTCCGTGACGTTGCCATGCGTTACATCCTAGAACCAGCGCGCTAGAACCAGCCCTCAGGTGTCTGTTCGAGTCCGGCCGTCACGAGCCAGAACTGGGCGGCCTCGTCCGCGGGCAGCGCGTCCGGGCCGCTCGCCAGCCGCTGCAGTTCGGAGAGCATCTCGGCGTCCAGCCGCTGAGCGACCTCGTTGAGGGCGTCGGCCGTGCCGCCGGGCAGGTCCCCCGGCTCGGCGAGGACGAGCATCCGTCCCTCGGGCAGCACCCGCCCCGGATCGGCCAGGGGCTCCAGCGCGTTGTCGGCAATGGCGGGGTCCGTCCCGTACAGCAGCCCGACGTCGGCCCGTCCAGTCACCAGGTCCATGGCGGGTCCCTCGTCGCCGGGGTGGGCCCATTCGGCCGGCTCGCATCCGGCCAGCGCGGCGAGCCGGTCGGCGTGCACGGCCCCCGTTGCGGAGGGGGTGAACACCATCCGGTCGCACAGGCCGTTGAGGTCGGTCAGGTCGTCCAGGTCGTACAACCCGGCGAGCGCCGACGTCGTGACCGCCTCGAGCCGCACCGCGCCCCCGGACGAGCCGACGATCTCGGCACCGTCCGGGAAGAACTCCGTGACCAGGGCGGTGGTGGCCTGCGCGTCCGGCGCCGGGCGCCCCTCGGGCAGCGGTGTGGCCGAACCGGTCGCCGTCGGATGTCCGGTGGGAGACACCGGCGCGGGATCCGACGGTGAAGGTGACGGCGCTGAGCCTGACGGCGAGTCGATCGAGGACGCGGAGGGCGACGCACCCCCGGAAGCAGTCGGTCCGAGGCTAGCAGACGAACCAGACGCTGAAGGAGAGGCGGAAGGTGAGGCGGACGGCGTCGGGACCTGTCCGGCGAGAGTCTCCGGGGCGACCTGAGCTGCCATGGCGAGGGTGTCCACCACGGCCACCTGGGAATTGCCGGCCGCCTCCCACGGCTGGCCGGACGCGTCGCCGAGTGTGGCGTGAATGCCACGGTTCTCCAGGTGGCGCACCATGACCTGTGCCAGCAGATGTTCCTCCGGGGTGGTCCCGCCGACCACGATGACCGGGTCCTGCGCCGCCTCCGTCTCGGAAGCGGAGGCTTCCGGCGCCGTGGGGTCGTCGTGGCCCGGAGCGGGCGTGCACCCGGCCAGCACGCTCACGGGAACGCTCACCGCCAGCACCACGACGGCGGCCCGGTGCAGTAGCGCTGCCGCACGCGGGGTGCGCCGGCGAGGCCGGGTGTCGAGGACCATGCAGGCCAGTCTAATGATGCGGGCCGCCCTCCTGACCACGACCCCGCGGGCGGACGACCCGTCTGGAATACTGGGTGGGTTGAACTGTTGGACGAGTGGAACTGAGGAGGAACTGCCATGACGGACCCGGGCCAGCACGACGGCGAGGACTTCCCTGGCGACTCCTCCGAACCCACTGATCCCCTTGATCCCACTGATCCCACGGACCCCACGGATGCGGCTGATCACCTGGAGCCCGGCGATGCCGCTGAGGGTGTCGACGGCGCCACTCCAGAAGGTCCGATGGTGCCCGACGACGTCAAGCCGCGGCTGCAGGCCGTGCTGACCCGTCGCTCACTGACCGGCGGCGGGTCGGCCGATCCGGAAACCGCCCGTGGCTGGCTGGATATCTCCTATGAGGCCGCCTACGCCGAGGACCTTCCGCGCGCAGCCCGTGCCGCCCGCTCTGGACTCGACGCCCCGGGTGGCCAGGACCCGATTCACCGCGCGGGCCTGTTGCGGGCGCTGGCCTCGGTGGCGGAGATGACCGGCGATCACGCGGCGGCCACCCGTCACATCGCTGATCGTGCACGCGTGCTCACCGAGGCCGGGTACCCCCATCAGGCCCGGATGGAGATGGAGCTCGGGGCGATGCTGCTGCGCGAACCGGAATCGTTCGAGGCGACCGTGCTGGAAGGCGTGCTGGACTCCGAGCGGACGCGGTCGGCGCACTCCGTGGACACCGTCCTGCCGGATGTGCTCGTGGCTCTGGCCGTGCGCCGCGTCGAGGACGGAGATCTGGATCCGGCCGTGGATCTGCTGGATGAATGCCTCGAGATCCTGGATGCGCGGGTGGCGGCCGGTATCTCGGTGCCGGCCGAGACACTCGCCTCCACGCGAATGTTTCTCGCCCATGTGCATCTGATGAGCCACGAGTCCGAGATGTCCGCAGGGGTGGCCGACGAGGTGCTGTCCCGCGAGGCCAATCGTGCCGTGCGGGCCGCGATGTGGATGCTCAAGGCCGTCGTCGCCCATGAACACGAGGACACCACCACCGCCATCCGGAACGCTCTGCGCTCCGTGGAATTGCATGCCACTGCCGGCGTCCGCAAAGGGGCCGCCTCCGCCGCAGCGCTGCTCGCCGGGCTCGCCGACGACGCCGGTGATCAGCAGGCCTCCATTCTCGCCTGGAAAGTCGCGGTCGCTCAGGCTGAACAGGGCGAGGTCCCGGAGGCCTCGGACCTCACCCTGGCTCTGGGACATCAACTGCTCGAGGCGGAGGAGCATGCGCTGGCCGAGCGGGTGCTGGCCGGATTGGTGCGCCGTGAAGAGGCCGCCCGTCGACTGCCGGGATTGGCCCGCGCCCTGGTCGATCTGGGCCATGCGGCACGTCACCAGTCTCGCCCCGAGGAAGCA
The DNA here is from genome assembly GCF_042665635.1 of Citricoccus sp. GCM10030269. Taxonomy (NCBI): domain Bacteria; kingdom Bacillati; phylum Actinomycetota; class Actinomycetes; order Micrococcales; family Micrococcaceae; genus Citricoccus; species Citricoccus sp. GCM10030269. The sequence continues at coordinate 125,526 of NZ_JBHTCV010000001.1, forward strand.
TTGGACCATTGGGCACGGGCGTCCGCGCTGTTCGAGGAGGCCGGGTCCATCGACGAGGCCGCCCGGATGTATCTGGCCTCCGGAGCCCTGCTAAACCGTCAGGAGAAGGCCGAGGAGGCTGCGGAGAAGTTCTCCCGAGCCGTGGAGTTGGCGCGCAGTGCTCCGGGTGAGGATCCAGTGGTGCTGCCACAAGCCCTCCATGCTCTCGGACATGTGCTGTGTGAGCTGGGCCAGGAACGCGGGGTCGCCCTCCTGGATGAGGCGATCGCCCTCGCCCAGGATTCGGCCGCCTCCTGGTACGAGGCCGATTTCACCGATACCCGGGCTCGCGGCCTGTGGGCTCTGCGCCAAGGCCCGGCCGCGGTGTCCTCGGCCCTGACCGCAGCCGATCTCTTCGCGGCCTCGGAAGATGCCACCGCGGCCTCGAATGCCGAGCTGTTCGCCGCCTACGTTCTGTTGGAACAGGAGCGCGCCGAGGAGGCCGCCACCCTGTTCCGGATGATCACCGAGCAGCCGGATACGGCCCGGTACCTGCGGATGGCCGCCTGGTTGGGTCTGGCCCAGTCACTGGATCTGTCCGGGGACGAGGCCGGCGCCACGGCCGCTCGCCTCGAAGCCGACGCCGCCGCGGCGAACGAGGACCCGGACGAGTAACCGAATGCCGGGCCACATGGGCAGTCTGGCCCGTTTCTCATCTTCACCTCATGATCGCGCGAGATCATCGGTGACATGAAGAACGCCGGGAACGGACTGAAGGCCACTGTCGCGTTGATGGTGGTGGCGGTGCTGGCTGCCATGGGCATTGCCGTGGCCTCTGCTCAGACGAGGCCAGTGGATCTGGGGGCGATGATCGCCGTGAGCGATGCCCCGTCCGCGAGTGGGCGCAACGCCCCGTCGTCGGCCGGTGAGGCGTCGGCCCAGGCCGCGTCCCCGTCAGCCGGGTCTGAGTCTTCCTCTTCGTCCTCCTCACCAGACGCGTCGACGTCCTCGGATGGCTCCACCGAACCGCCGTCCTCCCGGATCAAGATCTCGTCCAAGCCGGGCCCCGAGACCACGGCACCGCCATCCGGTGGCACTGGTGGCTCCAGTTCGGGTGGCTCCAGCTCCGGAGGATCGGGGACCGGCGGCTCCGGCACGGGTACCAGTTCCGGCGGTTCCGGCACGGACACCCCTCCCCCGGCGCCCACCGCACCTCAGACGGTCCCGAACCCTGCCCCCCAGCAGCCCTCGTACAACGATGATGATGACTGGGACGACGATGATGACGGTGATGACGACTCGGATGACGACGCAGATGATGTGGACGATGACGACTGATCGTCACTGCCGTCCCGGGACGTCGTGATGGCCACTGCCCCGAAACCACATCCAGCGTCGCCGGCCCGGGAGGAGTCCCGGCCCGGCGACCGTTTGCGGACCCTCCGGTCTCTGGCCACCAACTGGAACGCCCTGCCCGTGCGGACCAGGGTGGTGGGGTTGCTGGTGGCGTTGACCGCGGTGGCCCTGTTGTTGTCCGGGGCCACGGCCTACGCCCTGCAGCGCAGCGCGACCGCGAGTCAGGTCGACGACTCCCTGTCGAGGGCCGTCCAGGAGTTCCGCATCCTCGCGCAGGAAGGCATCGACCCGGACACCGGCGAGCGGTTCTCCGCCTCCGACCAGTTGGTGTTCACGGCCATGCAGCGCACCCTTCCGGCAGAACACGAGGGCATGCTCGGTTTCCGCAACGGCGAGATCAGCTGGACGGCGTCCTCGGCCGTGGAACTCCGCCTCGAGTCGGATCCGGAACTCGTGCAGTGGGCGGCGGACCAGTTCGGCACTCAAGGGGTCGCCATCCAGACGGTCAGCACGGCCCAGACCACCTACCGGGCAGTGGCCGTGCCGATCCATTTCGACAATGACACCGCGCCGTCCATGATGCTGCTCGCCTACGACTTCTCGGCGGAGCTCGGCGACCTGGACAGCACGTTCCTGACCTATGGTCTGGTGGGCTGCGGCGTCCTGATCGTGGTCGGCGTGGCCGGATGGCTCCTGGTGGGCCGGTTGCTCCACCCCCTGCGGACTCTGCAGTCCACGGCAGCGGAGATCTCGGGCACCGATCTGCGTCGTCGCGTGCCGGTCTCCGGCCAGGACGACGTGGCCGAGCTGGCGAAGACGTTCAACGAGATGCTGGACCGCCTCCAGGGCGCCTTCTCCTCCCAGCGGCAGTTGCTGGACGACGTCGGTCACGAGCTGCGGACCCCGATCACCATCATCCAAGGCCACCTGGAACTACAGGACGCCGAGGACGCCGAGGACGTCCTCGAGGTCCGTGACGTGGCCCTCGACGAGCTGGACCGGATGCGGCTGCTCGTGGACGACCTCGTCACCCTGGCGAAATCCGGCCGGCCGGACTTCATCACCGCCGAACCGGCCGACGTCGGGCATCTCACGCGCGAGGTGCTGGGCAAGGCCTCCGGCCTGGGACCGCGGAACTGGACTCTGGACCACGCTGCCGAGGTGACGGTGCCGCTGGACGTCCAGCGCATCACCCAGGCGTGGCTGCAGTTGGCGTCCAACGCGGTGAAGTACTCGGACGAGGGCTCGACGGTCTCCATCGGTTCGCAGGCGCTGTCCGGCACCCTGCGCCTGTGGGTCCGCGATCAGGGCATCGGCATCCGCCCCGAGGACCGGGAGGGCATCTTCGAGCGCTTCGGGCGCGGGTCCAACAGCACTCGCGCGGAAGGATCGGGGTTGGGCCTGAACATCGTCACCGCCATCGTCCGCGCCCACGGCGGCAGCGTGGACGTCCAGTCTGCCCCCGGGGTCGGCTCGACGTTCTACCTCGATCTGCCCCTGACGGCGCGACAACAACCTGATCGCGACCCGTCGGACGGACGGACGGCCGGGCAGGTAGGTTCAGAGGTGAGCACGACCATTCACTCCGAGGACGGTGCGCCGTGAGCCAAATCCTGATGATCGAAGACGAGCCGCGGATCAGTTCGTTCGTGGCCAAGGGCCTCAAGGCCGAGGGCCTAGGCACCACCGTGGCCCCCACCGGACGTGAGGGCCTGATGTTGGCCCTGACCGGTGGTTTCGAGCTCGTCATCCTCGACCTGGGACTGCCGGACATCGACGGATTCACGGTGCTGGAGAAGATTCGGGCCCAGGACTCCGCGTTGCCGATCATCATCCTCACGGCGCGGGCGTCCGGAGAGGACACGGTCACGGGACTGACCTCCGGGGCGGACGACTACATGCCCAAGCCGTTCCGCTTCGCCGAGTTGGTGGCCCGGGTGCGGCTGCGCTTGCGTCCAGAGGCAGGCTCGGCTCCGGCTCCGGACCCCGTGCTCCGCCATGCCGACCTCGAACTGGACCCGCTGCGTCATGTGGTCACCGTCGGCGGGGTGGAGGTGGATCTGTCCGCCCGCGAGTTCGCCCTGGCCGAGACGTTCCTGCGCCACCCGGGGCAGGTGCTCAGCCGTGAGCAGTTGTTGTCCCGGGTGTGGGGCTACGATTTCGACCCCGGATCCAATGTGGTGGACGTGTACGTGCGCTACCTGCGCAACAAGCTGGGGGTGGCCCGATTCACCACCGTGAGGGGCGTCGGGTACCGCTTGGTGGACGAGAAGGACTACCAGCCCGCCGCTGACTGAGGCAGCTGCAGCAGCGACTCGGCGATCTCCAGCCGCTGCCGGGCCGAGGACTGCCAGTCGGACCGTCCGGAGTCGCGCGCGCCGGCCACCAGGGACAGCGCCACGGCGGCCGATCGGCACGCCAGTGCTTTCGGGTCCACGGTCTCCACGAAATGGGAGTGGAATCGCCGCAGTGCCTGCCACACGAACACGTAACCGGAGTCCACGGCCGGCAGGACGGCCAGATGGCCGAGGAAACAGGCCAGGTCGTCCACACGGTGTCCCGGACCGGCCCCGTCGATGTCCAGCACACCCGTGATGCGGTGATCGCGGACCAGCAGATTGGCCTCGTAGAAGTCACCATGGGCCGGCACCACGGGTCCGCGATCGGTGGAGTCGAGTTGGCGCTGCACATGTTCCACCAGCGATTGGATTCGCCGTGCCTGATGCGGCAGCGCGGTGGCAGCGGCGTGGCCGTAGGCGGCGACACGGTCAGCCCAGGCATCGCGGCGCGGCAGGTCCAATAGTTCGCTCGGCATCCGGTCCAGCACGTCGACGATCTCTGCCGGATCCAGGTGGCGGCCACCGTCGGCCATGATGGAGTTGGCCAGGACTTCCCCGTCGCCTTGGCTCAACGCGAGCACGTCGGCCACGGGCGGGCCCAGGACGGTCGGCACGGGGATCCCGGCCGCAGCCAGCAACACGTGGCGGTGGTGCAATGGCGTGGCCAGCCCGTCTCTCATCACTTTGAGGAAGACGGTGTGGCGCTCGGTTCCCTCGGACAGCACCGCGCGGAGCACGGCGCGCCGCAAGGGCCGGTAGCTCACGGTCTGCAATTCGCTGATGGAGGCGCCACGTCCCCACAGCGCGGCCACGGACTCCGGGTCGCAGGCCAGCGCCAGTCCGGTGAGCAGGGGATCGTGAGGATGGAACCACCCCGACCAGCGCGTGTCGGCGCCCATACCGGCGTCGACAACGGCCTCAGGTGGCGTCTTCTCGGCGGTCAGCGCCAGATACAGTTCAGCGGGCTCGGCCGGTGAGACCGATGGAAGCGATGAGGCTGAGCCGGTGTGATTCGCTCCGGTGGCATGGACCCGAAACACTCCGGTGGCCCCAGCCCCCGGCCGGTGCTGAAGATCGACGAGTTCGGCCCGTTCCAGCCGCAGACCCCGCTGCTCCAGCACCACCTGCAGGGGCTGGTGCACGGCCGGTGACGAGAGGAACCTGACCTGAGCGTTCTCGGCGCTGTCCCGGTCCTCGTGCGCGACGCTGCGCAAACGTGGTCGTCCGGGTCTCAGACGGCCCGGCGGCGTTCCAGGACCTTGTCCAAGTCCAGCGTCCGGTTCGCGGTGGCCTCGACCTTGGCGCGGTACTCAGCCGACACCCCGGATTTCAGCTTGGTGCCGGGGCTGGCCAGCGGGGGCTCGGGAATGGTCAACGGCTCGGGATGAGCGCGGTGGGTCTCCGGGGCGTCCAGGTACGTCGGACGTGGAACGGACGGCACGGTGGAGGCCGGCGCACCCTGCTCGGTGGCCGACGTCTGTGCTCCCTCATGTCCGGCGCCCTCGTGTCCGGCCTCGTGTCCGGCGCCTTCGGCGACGTGCTGCCGGCCGGTCGCATTCTCGGTGTGCTCGGTGTGCTCGGCGGCACCCCGGTCTGATGCGACCCCCGCTGACGTGGCGGCGCCGTTCGACGTTGCGGACGGACGCGCCGTGGATGGCCTGGCGGCGTCGAAGGGACGGGCCGGGCCAGTGGCACCGGCGGCCCCCGCAGTACCGTGGGGTCCGAATGGGGGTTCTCCGGTGACCTGCTGGGACGAATTCATGGCTTCGTCAAAAGCCTGGTCGATGCGCTGATTCGCCCGCTTTTTGCGGTCCCGTACCGCCAAGAAACGCAGACCGACGACGGCGGCCACAGCCACGAGGGCCGCCACACCCGCCACGAGGCCGAGTCCAGCGCCCAGGGCGGTAGCGATGCCGGTGCCCACGGCGGAGATCACGGCGAGCAGGGCCACGAGCGCGATGGCCGTGCGGTCCCATTTCACGCGGAAGCCGGTGGACGGCATGGTGCCGGACGAGGTGAACGGGCGGTGGCCAGCGTCCTGTGCCGTGGACTGGGCGGTGCGCGTCATGGTCTTCCTCCGGTGGCTCCTGGACAGGGGCTGGGTGTTTGCCCTCCGGTGGACAGCTATCAGCCACGCCACCACCAGCGCGCAAAGCACCAATGATCCGTGCAGGCGGATGTCCGGAAGGTAGCCCAGTGCAAGACTGAGCGACTCCTCAAGACTACCCGTGCTTGCATCCACCCTTCAAACGGTACCGGGCGATAACTACACCGTTGTGATTCACTTCGGTGTGTCTGCCGTGTCGTGTCTTTCACCCTCGAAACGGGCGAGGAGACCGTGGGAAACCTCGGGCGCGGTGAGTGCGTAGGAATCGTGGTCCCGCCAGTCACCGTCGATGTGCAAATACGCTTTCCGCCGGCCTTCATACCGGAAACCCAGTTTCTCGACGACGCGGCGGCTGGCGGCATTCTCGGGGCGCAGATTGATCTCCACGCGGTGCAGACTCAATTGAGTGAAGCAGTGGTCGGTGGCCAACGCCACGGCGGTCGGCACAATCCCCTGGCCCGCATGTGATTGGTCGATCCAGTACCCCATCGCCGCCGAGTGCGCCGAGCCCCGCATGATGGGCGAGACGCTCAGTTGTCCGGCGATCACGGGAGTGCCGTCTGCCCCGGTCCGCAGACAGATCACCCAGGGCAGGGAGGTGCCGTCCTTGGCCGAGCGATTCAGGTTCTTGACCATCTCCGCGAAGGTCCGGACCCCGGAACCGGGCACGGGATTCGTCGCCTCCCACCGCCGCAGCCATTCCCGATTGCGTGCCCGCAGTGACCACCACTCCTCCTGGTCCGAGCGGCGGAACGGCCGCAGCAGAAGATCTCCGTGTTCCAGCGTCACGGGCCAGGTGTGAGTGGCGGCAGGGGGCATGAGGCCGATACTAGGCATCCTTGGTCACCCGGAGACAGCCCGTGACGGCTTTCGTGCGTGCCGGGGCGACCAACAGGCGCCAACGGCAGGCACAATAGGGGGCGTGTCCGACCGTCAGTCAGCCGAAAACCAGCCCCCTCGAGAATTGTCCCCCGAGCCTGCGCCGGCCGGGCCACCTCCCCCGCCCGCAGCGGGCAAGGACGAGCTGCGGTCGTGGTGGCGGGCTCGGCGTCGGGCGCTCAGCCCCCACGAGCGGACCACGCAATCCGCCGACCTCACCGAGCACGTGCTGGGCTGGTACCTGCCGCGGGCGCGTCACCGGCGGGTCGCCGTCGTGCTGTCTTACGGAACCGAGCCGGACACCGACCCGCTGCGCGAAGCGCTTCATCAGGCCGGCGTGGAGGTCCTGGCGCCGGTCACCGAACCCGGGCGGCAGATGTCGTGGTCGGTGTGGCACCCCGGCGTCGACGTGGAGCGCAGCTCGGTGGCACCCATCGACGAACCCGTGGGCGAACGGCTGGGCGTGGAGACCATGGCCGCGGTCGACCTGGTGCTGGTCCCGGCGCAAGCAGTGGACCGGAGGGGCTACCGGATGGGTCAGGGCGGTGGCTACTACGACCGCTTCCTCGCAGCCCTGCGGCAGGAGGTCGATCAGCAGGACGACTTCCCGATGCCCGTGACCGTAGCCATGGTGTTCCGGCATGAGCTGTTGGCCGACGGCGACGAGCTGCCTGCCTCTGAGCATGACGAGCCCGTGGACGGCGCGGTCACCGCGGACGGGTTCACGTGGTTCGGTCCCGCGCCCTCCTGAGCCCCGTGCCCACTAGAGCCCCTGGCTCGGCGTCGGCGGTGTAGACTTGGCACTCGAAACGTGAGAGTGCCAAAACGAGAGGACCGTTCCGGTGCCCACCTATGCTTACGCGTGCCGCGACTGCGGACATGAGTTCGACATCGTCCAGTCGTTCACCGAGGACTCGCTGACCACGTGCCCTGAGTGTGAGGGCCGCCTGCGGAAGAAGTTCAACTCCGTGGGCGTGGTGTTCAAGGGTTCCGGCTTCTACCGCAACGATTCCCGCGCGGAGGGCAGCTCCTCCCAGGCCGCTCAGTCGACTTCGGCCAGCGCGTCGGGCGGGTCTTCGGAATCTTCCACCAGCACGTCCTCCGACTCCTCCTCAGGATCTTCCGCAAGTTCCTCCTCCGACGCCGGCAAGGGCGCCTCGACCTCCGGGGCGGGCACTTCGTCGTCGGCGGCGTCTCCGGCACCGTCCCCGGCCGGCTCTGCGGCGTGAGCGCACTCCTCCACTGCTGACCGATTCCGGTGGGGCGTCCACCGTGGGCGTCGTGCGGCTGGCTCCGGGGCACTGAGCCTGATGGAGTCGTGGCATGCCATCACACGTGACCACGCCTCGGCGAGATCGGCGAGCGCACCGCCGGCGACTGGCGCAACAACAGCACGAGATTCGCCGCCGCCTCCACGCGGCTCCGCCGAAGTACCTGATGGACTCCGGTGGCACTGCCGACGAATCCGATCAGGACCCTGACTCGCACGCACCGCAGACCGGACGACGGCGGACCTCCCTCAAACTGATGCTGGCCGCCACGCCCGTAGCGCTGGCCATCGTCCTTTTCTCGGTCCAGGCGCTGGACGGTTCCGGCGACCCGGTGGCCTCTCCATCCGAGAAGTCACCCAGTGGACCGGCCGTCGCCGACGTCCTCACCGAGCAGCACCAGGCAATGACGCCTCATCCCGGCTCCGGCGCTTCATCGGCACCGGTGGCACCGGCACCACTCCCCCGGGCGCCGACGGGTCATCGACCGGTGGCCGTGCGCATCGCCGATCCGGCGGCCCTGTCCTTGGTCGCACCGGACGACCGGGTCGATGTGGTGGGACAGGACGGGAGCGTGCTGGCCGCAGACGTCGCCGTACTGCAGGATCGCTCCGCCGAACAGGCCGCCGTCGTGGTGCTGGCCCTCCCCCGGGATCGTGCTCCCGAGGTGGCCGCGGCGGCCATGGCCCAGGACCTCACCGTGGTGCTGGCGTCCGACGGCGCGAGATGAGGACTCAGTCCCAGTGCGGCGGCCGCTGTTCCAGCAACCACCTTTCCCGCTCGGAGAGTGTGCGGTCGTCCGTGGAGCGGGAGCGCGGGCGGGAAGTCCTGACGGGACCGGAGGACGTGGAGGCGTCAGAGGAGACGACCGGGTCAGGCTCCGGAGCCACGTCGCGGGTTTCCAGAGTGGGCTCGGGACCATCCGCGGCCGCCGGACCCGTTCCCGGGGCGTCGGCCCGGCGGGGCCGGCCCCGGGGCTGGGCGTCTCGGCGCGGGGTGTCTCGAGGCTGTGTGTCTCGAGGCTGTGTGTCTCGAGGCTGGCGGGGGCGGTCCAGGTCAGCGGTTCCCATCATCCTGCGTGAGAGTCTCGGGCCGCGGGGCGACCGGGCCGTCATCGGGCAGTTCTGTGGGGCCGTCCTCGGCCGCGGGGAGCCCGAGAAAATCGGAGATCGTCCGAGAACAGCCCTCGGGATCGGCGAAGACGTCAATGGTCCACAGCGCGTGATACCGCCAGCCACTGCGTTCGAGTTGCTGCGGTTGCTGCCGGGACCGTTCCCGCACGCTCATCTGCCGGTACTCCTCGGAGCCATCGGAGATCAGCGCCACCGGCACCGCCTGCTCGGCGGAGGCCTGACCGTCCCAGGACGGCAGCCCCAGCGGATTCCACACGGCCAGATCGATGTTGCCGGCGAAGTTCGGGACCACGGTCGCATGCCGCTGGGCGAGCCGGTCCGCCAGGTCGGCCACCAGGGGGTCGCGCGGACCGGCGGGCGCGGTGGGACCGGCGTCGTTGAGATAGGCCGAGAGCAGGGCGTAGAAGTCGGCGGCGCCGTTGCCGAGCCGGTCCGGGTCCAGGTCATTCGGATGAACACACGTCAGCACATGCAGACGCTTCCGTGCCCGGGTCATGGCCGTGGCGTACAGTTCCCGACCGCCGGCTTCGGAGAAGGGGCCGAAGTGGTGCACCACCCGTCCGTGCGGCGTGCGGCCGTAGCCCAGGGTGAAGATGATGTGGTCCCGCACCATGCCCTGAGCACGGGCCATCGGGGCCACCACAAACGGTTCGTCGTCACGGTTGAAGAAGGCCGAGGCCGCGGGATTGTTGGGCAGGTTGAGCCGGATGGCCTCGGCGACCCGGCGAGCATGCAAGGGGCTGGCCGTGATGACGGCCAGCGAGGAATCCGGACGGGTGCGGATGTGGTCGAAGACCAGGTCCATGGTCCGATTGACCTCGGCCACGGTGGATTCCACCCCCTCGTCACCGGCTCCGGGCATCCCGGTTCCCCCGGGCAGGAACTCCACTCGGACAGGGTGTTCCGAACCGGTGAGTTCCGAGGCTCCGGGGAGCATGTCCAGTGTGCCGTCGTACAGCTGCTCGCCCAGCAACCGGGTGAACTTACGTTCCAGGCCCCGGTGCATGGTGGTCAGTTCCACGCTCGGCAGCACACGGGTCAACGCGGAGAACGCGGAGTCGACGTCGCGCGGCACCTCCATCGACGCGGTCGGGTCCACCGAGACGTTGAAGGGCTTCGGGGAGCCCGAGGTGCCGTCACCGAACGCCACCACCTGTTTTCCGCGACTGATCGCTCCCAGAGCAGTGCTCAGGGCAAGCGACTCTGCATCGAGCAGAATGACCGTGTCGAAGCCCATGTCGGCTGGGAACTCGGCCAAAGCCAGCGGCGACGTCGTCCAGACCGGCACCAAGGACTGCAGCATCTCCGGCTCCAGCCCGGACAGCGACTCCGGGTCGGGATGGCCGTCCTTGAGTAACGAGCGCAGCACGCGGGCCGACGCCCGGTGATACGACGAGGTCTTCTTCCACTGCTGCGCCATCTTCCAGTTCAGTCGCTGGCTGCCGGCCTCCAGATGGGCGGTGTCCGCGAGACGGTATTCGGCCTCGATCTTGCGCAGCGACTCCGCGTCCATCATGGCGAGGTAGTCGTCTCCGGAGATCATGGCCTCCAGGGCGGACTGCCACCAGGCCAGTTCCAGTTCGGAGCGCAACTGCTCCGTGGGGACCTCGCGCTTCTGCAGGTCGGTCATCAGCTCCCGCAGACCGTGTTCGCGCAACTGATCGGCGACCAGTGTCCGCTCCGGCAGCGTCTTGAGGGTCTCCTGGTCGGCCACCAGCCGGTCCAGGATTCGCCCGAGCTCGTCCACCGGCAGGTTCTCGAGCCGTTCGGCCTCCGAGCGTGGTTCGGCGAGGACCCGCTGCAACCGGGCCAGCTGACCGGCCACTTCGGCGCCCTTGGCGCTCAGGGCCTCGAGCCCCACGGGGACCGAGGGGTGTCGCTTGCTCGTGGCCCACCGCGTCCACTCGGCGCGCTGGTTCTGCACGTCCACCAGGGACTCGTGCAGGTCGGACACGTGCACGCCCGGCCGGATGTACTCCTTGGCCACGCGGCGCAACCGCGACCGCGTCATCGAGGACATCTCCACACCGTGCTGCTTGCGCCACTGACCGGAGGCGGTGGCGGAGATCAGGTCCGTGACGGGTCGGTCGAAGATGTCCGGCGTGAACTGGTCCAGCGACGAGCGAACGGCCGAGAGCAGCTGAATCTGGCGGACCCACTCGGCGAAGGTGTCACCGGTGGCCAGCTGGGCCTGCTCCGTGGCCTGGTCGAGTTGTTCGCGCAACACGGGCAGCGCGGCGGCCAGGTCCTCGGCCAGGCCGTAGGCGTCCTCGGTCTCCTGCACATTCCGCAGTCGCGCCCCGTACCAGGGGCTCTCCGTCGAGGACCGAGAGAAGGCACCCAGCTCTCCGGCGCGGACCAGCTGTGCGGCAGTCTCCTCGCGATTGACCGTCGCGTCCAGCACCGACCGCTTGAGCCGCACCGTGGTGGACGGAGCCGGATCCAGGGCCGTCAGCGCCGCCAAGGACTGCATGGCTTGGAAGGGCGAGCAGCCCCAACGCTCACGTACGTTGTGCAGACTGCTCAAGTGGTCATTGAGCTGATGACGGCGCTCCACCAGGGTGGCGTTGAGCCGGTTCACGGCCGGTTCTTGAGCGCGTTCGACGCGCAGCAGCGCCTCGATCAACTGGCGGCGCATCACCTCCGCCGTGGCCGCAGCCGGAATGTCCAGTACCAGAGAGTCCAGATTGACCGAACCCAGCCGACGGCGGAAATCCGCCAGGGTGGCGGTTCGTTCCGCCACCACGAGCACCCGCTTGCCGGCAGCGGCGCACTGCGCCACAGCGTTGGCGGCCGTCTGCGTCTGACCGGTCCCGGGCGGGGCGACCACCACCAGGTCTTGACCGGCGGAAATATGGTCCAGGGCGCGTTGCTGGGACGGATCGGCGTCCAGGATGAGCGTTTCGTCCTTGGGGTCGCGTTCGTCCAGGGGCGGCAGACCCGGATCTCGCAGCTCCGCCTGCCGCGGGACCATGCCGGTCCCGGCGTCGTACAGGGCGGAGACCACGGGATGAGTGGAGTCCACCACGTCCACGGACGCGGTATCGGCCAGATCGGCGAACGTGGAGACGAGCAGGCGGTGCTCCACCACGAGCCCGCGCACATCCCGGCCTTGGGAGCGCAGCAGTTCCATCGCCGGCATGGGTTCGAACTTCGCGGTGGCATAGGCCGCCCGCTGGTAGTCATCCGGGTCCAGGACCACGCCGAAGTGGTCGCGGAAGTACCGGGACAGCGCGGGATTCAGCCGACCCGGCTCGGTGATCTGCAGTTCGTAGTCGTCCTGCTCGGCCCGCAGGGTCAGGGTCAGCCTCGCCAGCATGACCGGGGCGGACATCTGGGTGGACCGGCCGTCCTCGATGACGCGCCAGGTGGCCAGCCCCGCGGCCAGATACCCGACGTCGACGCCACGATCCTCGGCCAGCTCCTGGATCTTGCCCCGCAGCTGACGGGCCGCCCCGCGGGCGTGGGTGAAGGCGTCCTGGTCACGCAGCAGCGTGGACAGGCGCGTGCGGCGTCCGGACATGAACTGAGACAGCCCCGAGGGGTGGGAGTGCGAGATGTCGATGCTGTTGGCGCCCGACGGGGCGAACCGCAGCATCGTGTCATTCTCCGTGCCCGAGCCCAGCGAGGACAACCACGCCGGGAAGGTGAGACGGGAGTCGGACTCGACGGCGCCGTCGTCGGGCAGGCCTGCGTCTGCCTCGTTGAGATGAGGTGCCGCGGGGCTCTGCGTGGGGTCCTGCTCAGTCACAGTTGTCCTTCCTGCCGCCGGCCGCTGGTCCGGCCCACCCACGGCGACGGCGGGCACGGGCGGGCCGCGAGGCGCCAATGCTTGGTTCCACGGTACACAGGGGTACGGCGGATTCCGTCGAGGGAAACGGGCCGGTTCTCGCGGTGCCCGTCTCCCGGACGGCTCATTCCCACTCGATGGTGCCCGGAGGCTTGCTGGTCACGTCCAGCACCACGCGGTTCACGCCGTCCACTTCGTTGGTGATCCGATTCGAGATCCGTGAGAGCAGCTCGTACGGGAGGTGAGCCCAATCCGCGGTCATGGCGTCTTCGGAGGTGACCGGGCGCAGCACCACGGGATGACCGTACGTCCGGCCATCGCCCTGGACCCCAACGGAGCGGACATCGGCGAGCAGCACCACCGGGCACTGCCAGATGTGGCGGTCCAGTCCGGCCGCGGTGAGCTCGGCACGCACGATCGCGTCCGCCGAGCGCAACAGGTCCAGGCGCTCACGGGTCACCTCGCCGATGATGCGGATGCCCAGTCCGGGACCGGGGAACGGCTGGCGCCAGACGATCTCGTCCGGCAGCCCGAGCTCGGAACCGACAGCGCGCACCTCGTCCTTGAACAGCGCCCGCAGCGGCTCCACCAGTTCGAACTCGATGTCCTCGGGCAGACCTCCGACGTTGTGGTGGCTCTTGATGTTGGCGGTGCCCTCCCCGCCGCCGGACTCGACCACATCCGGGTACAGCGTGCCCTGGACCAGGAACTTCACATCCTGGGCATTCGGGTCGTGGCGCGACTCTTCGATGATGTCGGCCTGGGCCTTCTCGAAGGTCCGAATGAACTTCTCACCGATGATCTTGCGCTTGGCCTCCGGGTCGCTGACGCCGGCGAGGGCCTCCAGGAAGACGTCTTCGGCATCGACCATGACCAGCTTGGCACCGCCGCTGGAGCGACCGAAGGCCTTCTCGATCTCCTCGGATTCGTCCTGACGCATCAATCCGTGGTTGACGTAGACACAGGTCAGCTGGTCCCCCACCGCGCGCTGCACCAGGGCCGCGGCCACGGCGGAGTCAACCCCGCCGGACAGCCCGCAGATGGCGCGGTGCTCCCCGATCTGTTCACGGATCAGTTCCACCTGTTCGTCGATCACGGACGTGGTGGTCCAGGATTCCTTGAGGCCGGCGCCGTGGTACAGGAAGTTCTCCAGCACCTCCTGCCCGTGCTCGGTGTGGCCGACCTCGGGGTGCCACTGCACGCCGTAGATCTTCTTCTCCGGATTCTCGAAGGCGGCCACCGGTGATCCCGGGGTGCGGGCGGTCACGGAGAACCCGGCCGGAGCCTCGGAGACCGCGTCCGCGTGGCTCATCCACACGACCTGATCGACGTCCTGCCGCCCCAGCAGTTCCGAGGACGGGTTGATCGCCTCGAGGCGCGTGGAACCGTACTCCCGGGTGTCCGTCTTGGACACGGTGCCGCCGAGTTCTTGCGCGATGGCCTGGAAGCCGTAGCACAGTCCGAGCACGGGAACGCCGGCCGTGAGCAACTCCGGATCCAGCGCCGGAGCTCCCTCGGCATAGACGGAGGACGGGCCACCGGAGAGGATCAGCGCGGCCGGATTGCGCGCCAGGATCTCCTCGGACGACAGCGTGTGCGGGACGACCTCCGAGTAGATGTTGGCCTCGCGGACGCGGCGGGCGATCAACTGAGCGTACTGAGCCCCGTTGTCCACCACGAGAACGGTCGGGAAGTCTGCGGCGATTTCTGGGTTGTCCGGCTGCGTCGAAGTCACCTGCCAAGGATAGTGCAGATGTCGGTGGGTTCACGGCCCGAGCAGCACGGCCACCACCAGGATGACCGGCAACGAGAGCACCGCGCTGGTGAACACGATGTCCCGGACCAAGAGGTTGGGCAGTTTGAACTGGCTGGAGAACAGGTAGACGTTCTGAGCGGTGGGCAGGGCGGCCATCGCCACCACGCCGAACAGCTCGGCCCCGCTCAGCCCGAAGACGAATCGGCCGATGGCCCACGCGGCGGCCGGCATGACGGCGAGCTTGACCACTGAGCCCCACACGATGTCCGGAACCAGCGCGCGGTCCTGCAAGGGCCGCTGGCCATAGAGGGACATGCCGAACAGCAGCAGCAACAACGGGATGGAGGCATGGCCGAGCATGTCCACCGGGGTCCACAGGATCTCCGGAGGCGTCCAGTCGATGAGGGCCATCGCCACCCCGACGACGGCGCCCACCGTCACGGGGTTGGCCACCGACCGGATGATCGTGCGCCACAGTCGCGGCTGGGCGGAGCCCGCCTGACGTGAACACCAGCCGAAGAGCGTGAGGTACAGCGGGGCGACCACCAGCAACTGGGCCATCAACACGGCCACGGCCGGTGCCGGGGTGCCCACGGCGTAGATCGCGATGGGCAGCCCGATGTTGCCGGCGTTGAGATACGTCGAGGCCATGGAGCCGACGGCGGTCTGGGCCAGCGGTCTGTGCAGGACCAACCAGGACACGACGGCGTATGCCGCGGCCCCGACGCCGGCCACCACGAGGGCCACCGGCACGAACGTCCCCACCAGCACCGCCAGATCGGCCTCGGCGAGGAGCACCACCATGAGCAGCGGGTTGGTGACGTAGTAGATGGCGGGAGTCAGGCCCCGCTGCATCTGCACCGCGGTGTCCCGCGGAAGGAGCGCAGCGCTCAGCAGCCCGACCCCGATGATGACCAGGACGATGCCGAACCCGAGGAGAACTCCTTCCACGGGTTGTGACGCTAGCGCACGAGGCAGGGACGGTTGGCGTCGAAGGTCCAACCCGGCACGAGGTACTGCATGGAGATGGCGTCGTCACGGGCCCCGAGCCCATGGTCGAGATACAGCTGGTGGGCCTCGGCCAATCGATCGCGGTCGAGTTCCACGCCCAGCCCGGGAGCGTCCGGCACCCGGATCTGCCCGTCCCGGATCTGCAACGGGTCACGAGTGATGTTCTGGCCGTCCTGCCAGATCCAATGCGTGTCCAGCGCGGTGATCGCCCCCGGAGCGGCGGCGCCCGCGTGGGTGAACATCGCCAGAGAGATGTCGAAGTGGTTGTTCGAGTGCGAACCCCACGTCAGACCGAACTCGTGGCAGAGCTGGGCCACCCGGACCGAACCGGACATGGTCCAGAAATGCGGATCCGCCAAGGGGATGTCAACGGCGTTGGTGCGGATGGCGTGGGCCATCTCCCGCCAGTCGGTCGCGATCATGTTGGTCGCGATCGGCAATCCGGTGGCACGTCGGAACTCGGCCATGATCTCGCGGCCGGAGAACCGGCCCTCGGCGCCACAGGGATCTTCGGCGTAGGCGACGACACCCCGCATCCGGTGCCCCAGGCGAATGGCGTCCTTCAGGAGCCAGCCTCCGTTGGGGTCCAAGGTGATGCGGGCCTGGGGAAAGCGCTCCTTCAGAGCCGTGACGGCATCCACCTCGAGGTCGCCCTGCTGGACGCCGCCCTTCAGCTTGAAGTCCTGGAAGCCGTAGCGTTCCTGCGCCGCTTCGGCCAATCGCACCACGGCCTCCGGGGTCATGGCTTCCTCACGGCGGAGCCGCTCCCACTGATCGGCTCCGTCCGGTTCCCGCAGGTAGGGCAGGTCCGTACAGTCCGGATCGCCGATATAGAAGAGGTAGCCGAGCATGGGGACGGAGGCACGCTGTTGTCCGTCCCCGAGCAACTCGGCCACCGGCACGCCGAGGCACTGTCCCTGCAAGTCCAGCAGGGCCGATTCGAGGACCGTCACCGCGTGCACCGTGGTCCGCAGATCGAAGGTCTGCAGTCCGCGACCGCCGGCGTCGCGGCTCGCGAACGCCTCGGTGACGGCACGCAGCAGACTGCGATACCGGGCCACGGGTTGACCGGCGAGCATGGGGGCGGCTTCTTGAACGGTCGTCCGGATCCCCTCCCCGCCGGGCACCTCGCCCAATCCGGTGCGCCCGTCGGAATCGGTGACGATGACGACGTTGCGCGTGAAGAAGGGCCCATGCGCGCCGGAGAGATTCAGCAGCATCGAGTCATACCCGGCGACGGGGACGACCTCGACGGCGGCGACGGTCGGTGCGGAGGTCATCTGGAGTTGCCCTCATCCAGGCGCAGCTCGCCGTCCACTCGTCGGTTCAGATGCCACGGATTGGACTCCTGCACCGCAGGGGGAAGCAGGGCGTCCGGCAGGTCCTGGTAGGCCACCGGACGCAGGAAACGCTCGATGGCCAGGGTGCCGACCGACGTGGTGCGGGAATCGGAGGTGGCCGGGAAGGGTCCCCCGTGGACCATGGCGTGCCCCACCTCGACGCCGGTCGGCCACGCGTTGGCGAGGATCCGCCCGACCTTCCGCTCCAGCTCCGGGATCAAGGGCCCGGCGGTGGCGTAGTCGGCGTCGGTGACGTGGAGCGTGGCGGTGAGCTGGCCCTCCATGTGACGGGTGGCCTCGATCAGGTCTTCCGCGGAGGTGTACCGGATGAACAGAGAGGCGGCGCCGAAGATCTCCTCGTGCAGCAGCCGGTTCGACCGGAAGGTGTCCACATCCGTGCCGTAGACGACCGGGGCGGGCGCGTTCTCGGTGGGACCGTCCTGGCCCTGACCCACCACCTCGACGCCGTCCTGCGACGACAACTGGTCGACGCCGTCCGTCCAGGACTTCGCGATACCGGCGGTGAGCATCGTCTGCCCGGACTGGCCGGCCAGGGCGCGGGAGACGGCCGCGGCGAATCGGTCTCCGGTCTCGCCGGCTGGGACGAAGACCAGGCCCGGCGTGGTGCACAATTGTCCGGACGATCCCGTCACAGACCCGACGTAGGCGGTGGCCAGCGCGTCCAGAGCCTCGTCATCGACGCCGAGGGCACCCTCGAAGAAGTAGACGGGATTGATGGAACTCATCTCGGCGTAGACCGGGATGGGCTCGGTCCGTCCGGCGGCGGTGGCCATGAGCGAGGTGCCGGCGGCCCTGGATCCGGTGAAGCCGATCGCCTTGATCTTCGGATCGGCGGCGAGCGCCTGGCCGATGGAGGCGCCGGGGCCGTAGACCAGGGAGAAGATGCCGGGGTGCAGGTCGAGCTCACGCACGGCGTCGGCGATGGCCCGGCCCACCATTTCACCGGTTCCGGGGTGGGCGTTGTGTGCCTTGAAGACGACCGGACAGCCGGCGGCCAGAGCCGAGGCGGTGTCTCCGCCCGCCGTCGAGAAGGCCAACGGGAAGTTGCTCGCGCCGAAGACGACCACCGGACCCAACGGCACCTTGCGCTGGCGGATGTCGGCCCGGGACATGGGAGTGCGTTCCGTCATCGCCGGATCCACTCGCACGCCGCGGTGATCGCCTTGGCGCACCACCCGGGCGAACAATCGCAGCTGACCGGTGGTTCGGCCGGTCTCGCCGAGCAGACGTGCCTCCGGCAATCCGGTCTCGGCCATGGCGCGAGCCACGAGGTCGCCCTTGACCGCGTCAATGTTGTCGGCGATCCGCTCCAGGAACGCGGCGTGGGTCTCGGGGTCGAGGGCGCTGAAGGACGCGAACGCCTCTTCAGCCGCGTCCGTGGCCTGGGCCAGCTGGTCCTTCTCCAACAGCGAGTAGCCCGGCTCCAGGGCCTCGTTGGTGGCTGGATTGTGGCCGTGAACGCTTCCGCCGGTACCGGGTACGGAGGTTCCGGCGATGATCGAGTGGCCGGTCAGTTCCGTCGGGGTGGAGTTCTGCGTGGACGTCTGTGTGGAAGTCATCGGGCGTTCCTTCGGGGTCGGAAGATCGGTGGGGTCCTCAGGCTGCGGGGACTGGAGCGGTGCGAATGACGGGACGGATCCCGGCGTGGTCGATCAGGGCGGCCAGATCGGCGTGGTCCTGCTCGGAGAGATCATGCAGGGGCGGTCGCACGCTTCCGGCGTTGCGTCCGATGGCCTGGATGCCGGCCTTGACGATGGACACGCCGAAACCCTTGCCGCGGTCTCGGATCTCGAGGTAGGGCAAGACGAACCGATTGAGCTTCTCGGTGACGGCATCCCGGTCCTGGCGCCGCACGTCACCGTAGAACTCGAGCGCGAACTCGGGCACGAAGTTGAACATGGCCGAGGAGTAGGTGCTCATGCCCAGCTGCAGCAGCGGCAAGGCGTATGTCTCGGCCGTGGGCAGGCCGCCGAGGTAGAACATCCGGTCGCCGTTGCGCGCATAGACCTTGGCGAGGTGCTCGATGTCCCCGATGGCGTCCTTGAAGCCGATGAAGTTCTCATGGCGTCGGGCCAGCTCGGCGACCGTCTCAGCCGAGTAGATCGCGTTGCCGCGGTTGTAGACGATGACGGCCAATCGAGTGGAGGCCATGATGGTGGAGGCATGCTCGAGCAGTCCCGGCTGATCGCATTCGGTGAGGTATGGCGGCAGCAGCAGGACACCCTCGGCGCCCGCGGCCTCGCAGGCCTGGGCCTGCCCGATGGCCTGGCGGGTGGACCCACCAGCTGAACCCAGCACCGGCACCTCCGGTCGGGAGGACTCGACGGCGGCCCGGATCACCTGGGCGTGCTCGTCCGGCGCGAGCGAGAACCCCTCGCCGGTGCCTCCGGCGGCGAACAGGCCGGCAATATCGAAGCCGGACTGCCATGTCACGTGTTCGCGCAGGACGTCTTCATCCACAGACAGGTCCGCGGCGAAGGCGGTGGCGGGGAACGAGAGCAGGCCGTCCTTGAGACGGGCGGCGAGTTCCTGCGGGGTGTACTGGGCCACGAAGACCATCCTCCTAGTCGGCAACGCGGGTCTCCGCGTTGAGCTGGACGGCTTCCTCGCCGTTCACACACCACCGTAGGAACGGCTCTTCATTCCTGTCCAAGGCATAGTTTGTATCCTTGGATACCCTGAGGGCATCGTCATTCGAGTCCGGCGTCCAACAGCTCCAACACTCGGTCCAGCGCGGGATTGGCATGATGCTGATGCCAGATGGCGTGGAGTTGGACGGCATCTCGCGCCACCGGCCCCAAGTCCAGATACTCGACCCCGTCGATGCCCAGCAGTCGCGCGCTGGCGGGCACGAACGCCACCCCCCGACGAGCGCGCACCAGGGCCACCATGGTGGTGATCTGTCCGACCGTGTGCACCACCTGCCCGTGGTCGATGGGCAGCATCCGGACGATCAGATCGTAGAAATACCTCGCCGTGAGCGGTGAATGCATGATGAGTTTCACGCCGCGCAGGTCGCTTTCCTGCACGGCGCCCCGGATTCCGGTCAGGCGATGACCGGACGGAACCGCAAGCACCAGGTCCTCGGCCAGCAGCAGGTGGGATTCGAACGTCTCGGCGTCGAAGGGCGGCCGGGCCAGACCCAGATCCAGAGAGCCCTCCATGAGCGCTGCGGCCTGCTGGCGGGTGACCAGTTCGGACAGTTCGAGTGACACCTTGGGCAGAGTCTCGGCGATGGAGGCCAGCAACTCCCCGAGAACGCCGAACCCGGCCGCTGCCGTAAAACCGATGCGAACCACACCCTCCTGCCCGGAGGCGATCGACCGAGCAGTGGCGGGGGCGCGCTCAGCGGCCGCCAACAGCTCGCGCGATTCGGTCAGGAAGGCGTGTCCCGCAGCGGTCAGTTCGACGTTGCGGTGGTCGCGATTGAGCAGGCTGACCTGCAGTGACCGCTCCAGCTTCTGGATCTGGCGACTCAGGGGCGGCTGAGTCATCTGCAGTCGTTCTGCGGCCCGGCCGAAGTGGAGCTCCTCCGCCACGGCGACGAAACAGCGGATCTGGTCGAGCGTAAACATGATGCCTTCCGGGAATCACAACATGCACTTAAGGGCTTGGACATGCATCCTACGGCCTCCCTAGGCTCAAAGCTCAGTCGGCACGTGAGCCACTTCACACCCATCGGACACCCGTGGCGGCCGACCGAGCCGACCACCGCAGACCCGCGCTGAACCCTCGAGGAGCGACCGGACATGACGTTCACCATCACTCGCCGCACTGCCCTATCCGCCGCAGCCGTCACCGTCCTGCTGTCTGCCACCGCCTGCGGTGGAAACGTCAGCGGAGGAGGTGGGGACGAATCGGCCTCGTTCCCCCAGAAAGCCCTCACGCTGACGGTGGGTCAGGCCGCCGGCGGGTCCACCGATCTCATCGCGCGGGCTGTGGGCGAAGGGATGTCCGAGGACCTCGGTCAGCCCGTCAGCGTCGTCAACCAGCCGGGCGCCAATGGTGCCGTGGCCACCAAAGAGGTCGCCGGCAAGGAGGCCGACGGCCACGAGCTGGTGCTGCTCAATGCCTCGCTCATCACCATCACCCCGCTGGCCGTTCCGGATCAGGAGGCGGTGGAACTCGAGGATCTGGACGTCATCAAGGGCCTCTCGCAGGATGATTACGTGCTGGTGGCCTCGGAAGAGTCGGGGCTGGAGTCCATGGAGGACATCCAATCCGCCGAGAATCTGTCATATGGAACCACCGGTGTGGGCACCGGATCGCAATTGGCGCAGGCCATCCTGTTCGCCGAGGCGGAGGTGGAGGGAACCGAGGTGCCCTTCGACTCCGGCTCGCCCGCGCTGACCGCCGTCATGGGCAATCAGGTGCAGGTCGCCACCATCCAGCTCGGCGAGGCCAAACCCCAGATCGACGCTGGCACCGTCACCCCGATCATGACGTTCTCGGAAGAACGCAACGACTTCCTGCCCGATACCCCGACCGCCACGGAATCCGGCTACGACATTCCCGTCTCCCAGTACCGCGCTCTGGCAGCGCCGAAGGGCCTGCCCGAAGAGACCAAGAGCCGACTGGTGGAGGCCGTCGATGCGGCCCTGGCCACGGACTCCTACCAGTCCTTCAACGAGGAGAATCTCCTCACCCCGCACGAGATCTCCGGCGAAGAGGTCACGGCCGAGTGGAACGATCTCCGGGACCGCTATGCCGAGTTGGTGGAGGAATACGACATCTCCCTGACCGGCGAGTAAACGGTGCGCCCCTGCTCGACCACCAGCACAGGAACGGAGAGACACGATGCCCGCTACCACCCCGGAGAGTGACGAACGTCCGGTCGCCAACCAGGATCCGGCCGATCTCACTCCGGAAGAGCTGGCCGAGGCGTGGGCCGCCGAGGGCCCGGAGGCGGCAGGACCGGTGGCGAACCTCGCGGCATCGCTGGTGGTGCTGGCGCTGGGCATTCTGGGCGTCGTGATCTCGATCGGCCTCGGCCCCGGCAGCGCCGTCAATCCGGATTCCGGCACCTGGCCCCTGGCGGTCAGCGTGCTGATCTGCACCCTGGCCCTGGCTCAACTGGTCATCGGCCGACGCGGCGGGTCGGACGGGGAGAAGTTCAACCGGTACTCGCTCATCACTCTCGTCGGATTTCTCACGCTCATCGGCATGGCCGTGCTCGTCCCGGTCATCGGTTTCGAGATTCCGTCTCTGGCCTTATGCATCGTCTGGATGAAGTTCCTCGGCGGGGAAGGCTGGCGGGCCGCGCTGGTGTACTCCGTCATCGTCGTCGCGGCCTTCTACGCCATCTTCATCGCAGCCCTGGGGACGACCATTCCCCACCTGCTCTGATCCCGAAGACCCCTAAGGACCACCATGGATTTCCTCCAGCCCGTCCTGGACGGCTTCGGCGTCGTCCTCGATCCCGGCAACCTCTTGTACTGCCTGCTGGGTGTCACCGTCGGCATGCTGATCGGCGTGCTGCCCGGTCTCGGCCCGGCGGCCACCATCGCCATCCTGTTGCCGCTGACGTACGGCGTCGAGCCGGTGACCGCCATCATCATGCTGGCGGGCATCTTCTACGGCGCCCAGTACGGCGGCACCATCACCTCCGTGCTGTTGCGCCTGCCGGGCGAGGCTTCCACCGTGGTCACCGTGTTCGACGGGTATCAGCTCGCCAAACAGGGCAAGGCCGGTACGGCTCTCGGTATCGCCGCCGTCGGCTCGTTCGTCGGTGGCACCGTGGCCATCGTCGGGCTGACGTTCCTGGCTCCGGTGGTGGCCGGTTTCGCCCTGGACTTCGGCCCGCCGGAGTACACCGCCCTGGCGCTGCTGGGCATCCTGCTCGTGGCCACCATCAGCAGCGGCGCCAAGATCAAGGCACTGATCGCGGCCGGATTCGGTCTGCTGCTGGCCACCGTCGGGCGGGACACGTTCACCGGCGCCGAACGGTTCACCTTCGACAACCTCTCACTGGCCGACGGCATCGACTTCGTCCCGGTGGCCATGGGTCTGTTCGGCATCGGTGAGATCCTCTACAACCTCGAGGAGCGCCACCGCGCGGCGAAGGCCCCCGACTCGGTCAAGAACGTGTGGCCCAGCCGCGCTGAGCTCAAGACCTCGGCGCCGGCGATCGGACGCGGATCGGTCCTGGGCTTCTTCCTCGGGATTCTGCCCGGCGGGGGCGCCACCATCTCCTCACTGGCCGCCTATGCCATGGAGAAGCGTTCGGCCAAGGATCCCTCCCGCTTCGGCAAGGGTGCCATCGAGGGGGTGGCCGGACCGGAGACGGCCAACAACGCGGCCGCCACCAGTTCGTTCATTCCCCTGCTCACCCTGGGCATCCCGGCCAACGCCACCATGGCGATCATCTTCGGCGCCCTGCTCGTTCAAGGTGTCACCCCCGGTCCGGACCTGATCAATTCGGATCCGGAGCTGTTCTGGGGCGTGGTGAACTCCATGTACATCGGCAACATCCTGTTGCTGATCATGGCCATCCCCCTGATCGGGGTGTTCGTCCGGGTTCTGCGGGTGCGCGGGGCGATTCTGGCCCCGATCACCGCGCTGATCACCCTGCTGGGCGCGTACACCATTCGCAACTCGATGTTCGACGTCGTGCTGGTGGTGGTTTTCGGAGCCGTCGGCTACCTGATGAAGAAGTTCGGTTTCGAGCCCGGACCGCTCGTCTTGGCCTTCGTGCTCGGCACGCTGCTCGAGTCGAACCTGCGTCGATCACTGCTGGTCTTCGAGGGTGATCTCTTCGGATTCGCCACCCGTCCGATCTCCGGCACCCTCCTGGTGCTGTTCGTGGCCGTGGCCGTCTGGCCGATCATCACCTCCGCTCGGAACAGGCGCCGGCAGAGTCAGCGGGTGGGCGCCAATTCCTCCTCCCCCGCAACCGACGACGCCGGATCATCGGACGCCAGCGAGTCCAGCACCCAGAAGAAGGAGAACGTATGAGCATCCTGGTCGGATACGTCCCCACACCCGTCGGAGAGACGGCCGTGGCAGCCGCCATCGAAGAGGCCCGGCTCCGGGATCAGGAGCTGTTGATCGTCAACTCACAGCGCGAAGGCGCGCTCGCCGACGCCTCCGTCGCCTCGGAGTCGGACCTGGACCGCGTGATGGCCGAGGCTCAGGCGGCCGGCGTCAGCGCCTTGATCCTCCGGCCGACCCACCGTGACGATCTGGCTGAGGCGATTCTCGAGCTGGCCGAAGAGCACGACGTCGCGCTCATCGTCATCGGGTTGCGCCAGCGAACCCAGGTGGGCAAGTTCATCATGGGCTCGCACGCTCAGCGGATACTCCTCCAGGCCGAGCGTCCGGTGCTGGCCGTCAAGGCGCAGCGCTAACCTCCGGAGTCGCTGCGGGGCAGCTCAGTCGCGCTGGTCTCCCGGGGTCGAGCCCTCGTGCGAGTCGGTCAGCACCCGGTCGAAGAACCTGCCGATGTGGCCTTGCGTCAGACTCGCGGCTCGTTCGGCATCGCCGGCCTGGGCCGCCTCGAGGATCTCGCGGTGCTCGTCCCACTCGAACTCCGAGGGGTGCTGGCTGCGCCCCTCGGCCTCGTGCCACGCCACCACGCTGATGAGCGCGGTCCGATCCCGCAGGTTGTCCATGACCTCCTTCATCAGGGGGTTACCGCAACCGGCGTACACCAGGGCATGGAAATCGCGGTTCACCAGGCTCAGACTCGCCCGGTCGCCGCCGTCGTCGATCGTCTGCCGGGCCGTTTCCAGGACCCGGCCGGCCTCATCGAACAACTCCGCCGACCCCTCCGCGACGGCCCGGCGCACCGCCTCGGGCTCGATCAGCAGCCTCAGATCGCGGACGGAACGGATCAAGTCCCCATCCACGGTCTGGACCCTCATGCCCTTGTAGGCGACGGACTGCACCAGCCCGGAATGGGACAGGATCTTCAGGGCCTCCCGCACCGGAGTCTTGGACACCCCGAACCGGGCTGCCAATTCCGCCTCGACCAGGGGCTCGCCGGGGCGAAGCTCGTGCGTCAGGATGCCCCGTCGAATGGCCTCCAACACCACCTCGATCCGCGATTGCGGCAGGTCCAATTTGATGGTCACGCGTGCACCTCTCCCACTTCTCCGGCGTCCGCCGGGGACGAGAAGACCCCAGCCACCGAGTGTGACTCTTGACACATCAGGCGGGCCTGGTTAATCTTCATACATCGTATATTAGATATCGGACATTTTCCGTCTGCTCTCATTATGCGCCGTCCGAGCAGTCATCGAACCCCTTGACGCACCGGTGGGGAATGCACCGGGACGCGTCCCCACCGGTCCATTTTCCTGGAGGACAGCCATGGCAGGATCAACGCCCCATGTCATTCGCACTCGTCGCATCGCCGGCGCCACCTTGGCGCTGGCCGCGCTGATCGGCACGCAGGCCTGCGCCATGGACACGCAGTCAGCGGGTTCCTCGGCGTCCACGGACACCATCCGGATCGTGCTCAAAGAAGAACCTCCCACGCTGGAGACCTGTCAGGGATCCCAGAACTCCACCGGTCTGGTCACCAGGGCCAACATCGCCGAGGGTCTCACCTCCCGCGATGCGGACACCGGAAAGCTGGACCCGGCGCTCGCCACCGAGTGGGAACAGACCACGGACACGACGTGGACCTTCACCCTGCGCGAGGGAGTGACGTTCCACGACGGCAGCGAATTCGACGCCGAGGCCGCGGCGTACTCCATCGAACGGGCCCTGCTGCCCGAGATGGCCTGTGACGTCGCGGGGCAGTTCTTCGGTGATCAAGAGCTCACCACCACGGTGGTCGACGACAGCACGCTCGAGGTGACGACCGCCACGCCGGATCCGATCCTCCCGCTGCGCCTCGCATTCGTGGGAATCGTCCCGACCACCACGGACAACACGGAGAAGGTCCGCGAACCCATCGGCACCGGTCCCTACCAGTTCACCGAGTGGCAGTCGGGCACCAAGATCTCCCTCGAGCGCTTCGACGACTACTGGGGAGAGGCCCCCGACTTCGCCTCCGTCGAGTACCTCTGGCGCTCCGAGGGCTCGATCCGTGCCGCCATGGTGACCAACAACGAGGCGGACGTCGCGATCACGCTGGCGCCCGAAGACGGCGCCGGGGACGCCGCGGTCCAGTACAACACCAATGAGGTCACCTACATGCGCATGGATGCCGGCATCCCGCCGCTCGACGACCGCCGGGTGCGCGAGGCCGTGAACTTCGCCTTGGACAAGGAGGGCCTGTTGAACTCGGTCTTCGCCGGCCACGGCCAGCTGGCGACGCAGCTGGTTCCCGAGGGCGTCGTCGGACACAACCCGGACATCGAGCCGTGGCCGTTCGACATGGAGAAGGCCAAGGAGCTCATCGCGGAGGCCAAGGCCGACGGCGTCCCGGTTGACGAGAAGATCACCATCATCGGGCGCTCCGGCTTCTACCCCAAGGCCGATGAGGCCATGGAGATCGTTCAAAACTCGCTGAAGGAGGCCGGGCTGAACGTCGAGATCCAAATGGGAGACGTCAACACCTGGCTGCAGCACCTGCTCCGCCCCGTGCCGACCGACTTCGGGCCCCGTCTCCTGATGGGCATGCACGGCAACCAGGCCGGTGACGCATCCTTCACCATGGCCAACAACCTCGGCAGCGAAGGCTCTCAGAGCAGCTATGGAACGGCCGAGCTGGACGAGCTGATCGCCGCCGCCGAAGTGGCGTCCGGTGAGGAACGGGAGGAACTCTTCGCCGAGGCCCTCGCCTACCAGAACGACGAGATCGTCCGCGACGCCATGATGGTGCAGGTCGGCGCCATTCTGGCCCTCTCTCCCAAAGTCGAGTACGAACCGACTACCGCCACCGGTGACGAGATGCGCGTCGCCGACATGCACCAGGCCACCCCGTGACCGGCTGGCCTGAGCCACGACATCAACCAGCAGGTTCAACGACTGACGGGACAGCACCTATGACCTCTGAACTCCTCCGGGAACGGCTGGCCGGAGTCGTCGCCATTCCGGTGACGCCTTTCGACCACGACGGCGCGCTCGACGGCGCAGCCTTCACCAGGGTGGTGAGCCGCATGATCGACGCCGGGATCCAGGTGGTCACGCCCAACGGCAACACCAGCGAGTACTACTCGATCACCGCCGCTGAGCGAAGGCGCTGCGTGGAGCTCACCGTCGAGGCCGCCGGTGAGGCGTGCTCAACCCTGGTCGGTGTGGGTGGTTCGGTACCGGAGGCCGTCGAAGCCGCGCTCCACGCCCGGTCCGCGGGAGCCCAGGCGATCATGATCCATCAACCCCCACATCCGTTCATGTCTGCGGAGGGATGGTTCCAGTACCACCGGGACATCGCTCAGGCCGTGCCCGAGCTGGGCGTGGTTCTTTACGTGCGCAACCCGCGCATCAACGGAGCCACGGTGGCCCGACTGGCCGATGCCGCGCCCAACCTGGCAGCCGTCAAGTATGCCGTTCCGGACCCGGTGCGGATGGCCACGGTCTCCCGGGACTGCGATCGCCCGGCACTGGTCTGGATCGCCGGGCTGGCCGAACTGTCCGCCCCCGGTTACTGGGCCGTGGGGGCGACCGGATTCACCTCCGGGTTCGCCAACGTCGAGCCGGCTCTCTCGCTACGGCTGCTCGACGCCCTCCGGGCCTCCGACACCGAAGAGGCCTTGCAGATCTGGGAGCTCATTCGCCCGTTCGAGGAGCTGCGCGCACGGAATGATTCCGAACACAACGTGACGGTCGTCAAGGAATCCCTGGCTCAGATGGGCCTGTGCCAACGGGAGGTCAGGCCGCCCATCAGCACCCTCACAGAACCGGACCGGCTCCTGGTCGAGAAGATGATGCTGCAGTGGACCGGAGCGCTGCAGGCGGGGTAGCCCTCGGCTACCAGCCGCCCGTCGATTCCTCCTGGAATCGGCGGGCCGAGTTGCGCAGGTGAGTGCGCATGGCCGCAGCCGCCGCCGCGGCATCACCGGTCACGACGGCGGCCGCCACCGCCGCGTGCTCGGCCGCCACCACCGTGGCGCGACGCCGCTCCCCCGCCGGCTCGGTGCCGGCAGTCCCGGCCAGCCGGGCGCGGGGCATGGCGATCATCGCCGGTCCGAGGGCATCCAGGGCCTGGAGTAGCAACGCATTGCCGGAGACCTCTGCGACGCAGCGGTGAAACGCGAAGTCGAGGCCGAGCAGTTCAGCCGGTTGCCCGGGTGCCTCGGCCTCGGCCCGATCGGCGAAGTCCCGCTCGGCCCGCTGCACGGCGTTGCCCTGGGACTCGGTCCGGCGGGCCGCCGCCAGCGCGGCGGCCTCGGTTTCGATGGCGACGCGGTAGTCGATGAGGTCCATCCTCCCAGCCACTGTTGAGGCCGCGGCCGACGGGGGAACCGGAGGGCCGGCGTCGTGGTCCGGGGGTGGAGTGAGCACGAAGCTGCCGCTGCCCCGCCGCGTATGGACCAGACCTTCGGCCTGCAGACGCAGGATGGCCTCACGGACCACCGTGCGGCTGACTCCATGCTCCGTGACGAGCCGGTTCTCGCTGGGCAGCTTCTGACCCGGCGCCAGTTCACCACCGACGATCCGGCGCCGCAGATGGTCCACGAGTGCCTCGGTGCGGGAGGGACCGGAAGAACCGGAAGGGCCGGAGAGGGCGGACGCGGGAGTCATGAGCTCATTCTGGCAGGCAGCGTGAGGGCCCGATCAGTTCCGGCCGAACTCTGCGCTCTCGAGGGTCCACGCGCGCGCCTGGTCGCTGAGGGTCACGCCGAGACCGGGCCGTTGGGGCACGAGCATGCGCCCGTCGCGCGTCTCGAGGCGCTCGTTGAACAGCGGATCGAGCCAGTCGAAGTGCTCGACCCACGGCTCACGGGGATAGGTCGCGGCCAGGTGGAGGTGAATCTCCATGGCGAAGTGCGGAGCGAGGTCTAGACCGGCTTGGTCGGCCAGGGTGGCCAGGCGCTGGAACTGGGTGATACCGCCCACTCGCGGGGCGTCCGGCTGGATGATGTCGCACGCGCGGGCGTCGATGAGCCGTTCATGCTCGGCTACGGAGGCGAGCATCTCCCCCGTGGCGATCGGCGTGTCTAGTGCCGCAGCGAGGTCCGCGTGCCCCTGGACGTCGTACGCGTCCAGCGGCTCCTCGATCCAGACCAGATCGAACTCCTCCAAGCGGCGGCCCATCCGCAGAGCGGTGGCCCGGTCCCATTGCTGATTGGCGTCCACCATCAGGGGGACATCCGGGCCGATGTGCTCCCGTACCGCGCTGACCCGACGCAGGTCCTCAGTGGAGTCGGGCAGGCCCACCTTGATCTTGATGCCGCCGATGCCTTCCTCGATCGACCGGGTGGCTCGCTCCTTGACCTCCTCGATGCTGGCGCTGAGAAAACCGCCAGAGGTGTTGTAGGTCCGCACGGAGTCTCGGTGGGAACCGAGGAACTTCGCCAAGGGCAATCCGGCGCGCTTGGACTTGAGGTCGTACAGGGCGATGTCCAGCGCAGCGAGCGCCTGAGTGGCGACCCCGGAGCGGCCCACGGAGGCACCGGCCCACAGCAGTTTGGTGTACAGCTTGGCGATGTCATTCGGATCTTCGCCGATCACGGTCTCGGCGACCTCTCGCGCGTGCGCGTACTGAGCCGGCCCGCCGGCGCGTTTGGAATAGGAGAATCCCAGCCCTTCGTGACCCTGCTCCGTGGTGATCTCGGCGAAGAGGAACGCTACTTCGGTCATCGGCTTCTGGCGGCCGGTGAACACTTTGGCGTCGGAGATCGGCGTTGCCAAGGGCAGACGCGCGGTGGAGAGTCGGACGTGCCGGATCGCGTCGGCGGTGTACGGAGCAGTGGACATGAAACTCATCATACAAGTTCACCACTTGTATGACTAGATGGGGGGGTCGTCTGCTCGTCGTGAGGTCAGTACCGCCGCAGCGCCTCGGGGTGTTCTTCGAGCTCCTGCAACGTCTCGCGGTGGACGCGGGCTTCCACGATGAAGGAGAGGAACGGCACCACACCGCCGCCGGCGATCACCAACAGTCGCATGCCGTGCCAGCGCATCAGCGACCACAGACGGAAGGCCGCCACGAGGTACACGACGTAGAGCCAGCCGTGGGCGATGAGCACGGCGATCGAGATGTTGAACCCGCCGGTGACGGAGTCCTCGGGCTGCAGAGACAGGCCGTTGGCCGAGCCGTCCACCAACGTGCCGCCCGCGTAGAGCTCCGTGCCGAATCCGTACTTGAAGATCATCTCGAACACGAGCAGCAGCAGCATGATGCCGGTGATCCAGGCACAGATCTTGTACATGGTCAGGGCGGACTTGATCTGCTGATGCGTGCCGCCGAAGCGTCGCGGAGCGTCCTTGCCAGGCCGCGGTGGCGGCGCAGGCAGGTCTGCCTCGGTGATGTCCTCCGGGTCCGGCAAGGTGTTCGGGTCTACCGGGGGCTGCTGGTCCGGGCTGGTCACTGGTCCTCCTGGGATGACTGATCTGATGAGAATTGCTGATATCGCTCGTAGTCCTCGATGGCGCGGCGCTTGGCCTCACGCGCCTGCTCACGGCGGCGCTCGAGCTCGGCGGCCTTCCACTCCTGCGCCCACTGGCGATCCAGGGCTTCCTCGGCCTGATCGCGTTGGTAGTCGTCACGCAGGAAGCGCCACCAGAGGAAGATGGCGAAGCCGGCGAACACGACCCATTCGATGGCATAGAAGATGTTCATCCAGCTGTAGCTGATCTGCTGCGGCTGCGGCCCGACGACGACCGGCTCCAGCACACCTCCGGGGGCCTTGGCCCCGACTTCCTCGCCCGCTGGCTCGGCCACCACGTCGAACGCGGCCACATAGCCGGCGTAGGAGCGCACGTCCCAGAGGTTCACGAGTTCGGCCGAGGACAGGCTCGCCACCACGGTGCCCGCATCCCTTCGTTCCAACCCCTCCGGCTGCGGGCCCTCTGTGGGCAGGAGGCGGCCCGTGATGTGCAGTTGGCCTTCGGGCGCCGGATCCGTCGACGACGGCGTGGGCGTCCAGCCACGGACGACCGGGATGACCTCACCGCGGGGAGCGCCATCCACGCGGAAGGCCGTGACCACCCAGTAGCCCACCTCGTCCTCGTCGCTCTCCTGGCCCTCCTGGCCGTCCTGGCCCTCCTGGCCGTCCTGGACCCGCGGATACACGAACACGTCGGTGCCCTGCCGGAAGGAACCGGTCATCGTCACCACCTGGTCCGCCTCCGTGCCGTACATCTGCCGACCGGGGGCATAGTGCTCAGTCAGCGGCACGGGGGTCTCGGTGCGGGTCAGCGGAGGCGGCGCCGAGGCGGCATTGTCGATCTGCCATTTGCCGAGCAAGACGAAGATTCCGGACACCACGAGCGCCAACAACAGTCCGGCGATCCACTGCGGCTTCAGGGCGGTTCTCAGCACCTGACAAGCCTACGCGGTTTCTCTACCGCGTGTAGAAATCTCTGGTGACGGGCAGGCCCCCGCGAGACGGGTCTCGGGCCGAGTCCTGAGCCGCTTCGGCGAGCAGGCCGTGTGCCTCGGCGTCCGAGCCGGCCTCCTGCGTGGCCCGTTGGGCACGGATCCACTGACGATAGCGCTCGGCCTCGGCGGACGCCCGCTCAGCGTCCCATCCCAACTGGGGAGCCACCAACTCAGCCACCGTCCCGGCCGCGGCCGCACCGGCGTCGTCCGCTTCGAACACCGCGCGGATGCGCCGTGCCAGCACGTCCTGTACCGACCACGCGCCCTCATGGGTCACCGCGTGCACGGCCTCGGCCGCGAGGTGGCCGGGCAGGCCTGGGAGTTCCTGGGCCAGCTCGGGGTGGGACACGGCCAGCTCGATAACCTCGGGAGCACCGGAACCGTACCGATGCAGCAGGGACTCGACGATCGGCGCCGGCAACCCCGATTCGGCGGTCAGCAGAGCCCGACGGTTCCACGCCGGTGTCCAGCCCCGCGCACCGAGCAGGGGCATGTCCTGGGTGCAGGATTCTGGCACCCCCTCGCCGGAGCCGCTCCCGTCCTGACCGGTGAGCGGGCCGGTCCCGGGGGCTCCGGCGGCCGAGACGGCCGTGTCCACGGCGTCAGCGGCCATGGTCCGGTAGGTCGTGAGCTTGCCGCCGGCCACCACGGTCAGTCCCGGCAACGGGGTGGCCACGACGTGTTCGCGGGAGACCCGGGCGGTCGAGGGAGCATTCGTGGGAGCAGTGGAGGGGCCAGTCGAGCGAACCCTCTCCTCACCCGCCTCGTCACCCGTCTCGTCGCCGGTCTCGTCGCCCGCGGGGACCACGAGGGGACGAAGCCCGGCGAAGACCCCAACGACGTCGGCGCGCTCCAGCGGCGTGGCCAGCACGACATTGGCGCGCTGCAGGACGTAGTCGATGTCCTCACTGGTGGCCGCGGGCTGCTCGACGTCGAGCTCCCACGGGGTGTCCGTGGTGCCGATGATCCAATGCCGGCCCCACGGGATGACGAACAGCACCGACTTCTCGGTGCGCAGGATCAGCCCCGAGGTCGAGGTGAAGCGGTCCCGCGGGACCACGAGGTGAACACCCTTCGCGGCGGTGACCCGCGGCATTCCACCGTGCAGGGTCTCTTCGCGGCCGTCGGGGTGGCGCAGCGGGATCGAGCCCGTCCAGACCCCGGTGGCGTTGATCGTCCGGCGGGCATGGACGGTAAACCGCTCGCCACTCTCCCGGTCCAGGACCTCGACGCCGGTAACGCCGGCCTGCGGTGATGCGCTCGTGGCCGGGGCCGACGTCGGGCTGGGGCTCCCGGAGCCGAGATACGCGGTGGCCTCGAGGCGAGAGGCGCAGTGCGCCCCGTGCGCGGCGGCGGTGCGAACCAGCTCGATCACCAGTCGGGCGTCGTCCACCTGGGCGTCGTAATAGCGGATGGCGCCGACGTAGGCGCCCGGCTTCAGGCCCGGAGCGATGCGGGCCACGGCGGAACGGCCCAAGTGCTTGTGCACGGGAAGGTGGCCGGTGCGTCCGGCGGCCATCCCGTCATAGAGGGCGAGACCCGCTCCCACATACGGGCGTTCCCACGGCTTGGCCAGCGGGTACAGGAACGGCACCGGCCGCACCAGGTGAGGGGCGACGTCTTCGATGAGCCGTCCGCGTTCCCGCAGAGCCTCATGCACCAACGGGAAGTCGAGCATCTCCAGGTAGCGCAAGCCGCCATGGACCAGTTTCGACGATCGTGAGGAGGTTCCCCAGCCGTAGTCGGTCGCTTCCACGAGAGCGGTGGACAGCCCCCGAGAGGCCGCGTCGAGAGCGGTTCCGGCGCCGACCACTCCCCCGCCGATGACGAGCACATCCAGTGGACGTTCGGGGCTCGTGGCACGCAGTACACCCAGCGCAGCGGCTCTGCTCGCGGGTCCCAGGGCGCCAGTCGTGTTCATGGGCTCAGCGTTCGCGGGCCGGTGCCACGAGGACCTCGACCTTCTGGAACTCCTTGACGTCCGAATAGCCGGAGGTGGCCATGGCTCCCTTGAGCGCTCCCATGAGGTTCGAGGTGCCGTTCGTGTGGTGGCTCGGGCCCCACAGCACTTCCCTGAACGGGCCGACGGTGCCGACCCAGGTGCGGTCACCCCGGGGCATCTGCGCGTGAGCGGCCTCTCCGCCCCAGTGCCAACCCCGGCCGGGGGCCTCCTCCGCCCGTGCCAGGGCGGCCCCGAGCATGACGGCGTCGGCGCCCATGGCCAGGGCCTTGACCATGTCACCGGAGGTGCCCACGCCGCCGTCGGCGATCACGTGGACGTAGCGTCCACCGGACTCATCCATGTAGTCACGGCGAGCCTCGGCGATGTCCGAGATGGCGGTGGCCATCGGCACCCGGACGCCCAGGGCGCGGCGCGTGGTCGAGGAGGCACCGCCGCCGAAGCCCACGAGCACGCCGGCGGCACCGGTGCGCATCAGGTGCAGGGCCGGGGTGTAACCCGCCGCCCCGCCGACGATCACCGGCACGTCGAGCTCGTAGATGAACTTCTTCAGATCCAGCGGCTCCCGGTTCTGGGAGACGTGTTCTGCCGAGACGGTGGTGCCGCGGATGACGAACATGTCCACGCCGGCGGCCAGCACCGTCTCGTAGTACTCCTGGGTGTGCTGAGGGGTGAGCGAGCCGGCGACCACCACACCCGCCTCACGGATCTGCGCCAGGCGCTCGGTGATCAGCTCGGGCTGGATCGGCCGGGAGTAGATCTCCTGCAGCCGACGGGTGTTCGAGGGTGAGTAATCCTGGGCCTCGAAGGAGGAGATCTCCTCGAGCACCGGGCTCGGGTCTTCGTAGCGGGTCCACAGGCCTTCGAGGTTCAGCACGCCCATTCCGCCGAGTTGGCCGAGAGCGATGGCCGTGTCCGGGCTCATGACCGAGTCCATCGGGGCGCCGATCACCGGCATGTCAAACGTGAAGGCGTCGATCTGCCAGTTGATGGAGACGTCCTCGGGATCTCTCGTCCGGCGGGTGGGTACCACCGCGATGTCGTCCAGTGCGTACGCTTGACGTCCGCGCTTGCCGCGGCCGATTTCGATCTCGTGGGTCACGGTGGCCAGCCTAGTGCAGGTGGCGGGCCGGATGGACGTGTGCCGGCAGCGAACCCTTGGCCTCGGGGATGTCCTCCGAGGCGATGTGCTCGAGGATGAGGTCGCGGAGACGGTCGGCGGCCGGGTTGTCGCCGTTCTCGTTCCACGCCAGGTGCAGGTCGGCACGATTGAGGTCCGCGAGTCCGGCCGGGCCGAGGAGTTCTTCGGCCACCACCCCGGACGGCGCGAAGTCCATGGCCGAGGCCGGAACCAGTGTGATGCCCAGCCCCGCCGCCGCAAAGGCCAACAACGCCGGAACCTGACTGGCCAACTGCGTCACCGTCGGGGTGACTCCGGCGCTCTCATAGAGCCGCATCACCAGATCGTAGAAGTAGCGCGCCTCGGACGTGGAGTACATCATCAAGGGCAACCCCTCGAGGTCCTTCACGCGGACGCCCCGGCCCGTGGCCAGTGCGTGCCCCTCGGGCAGAGCTGCGACCAGTCGGTCCTTGAAGATCAGCTCGGTGCGCACGCCGGGGCGGGAGACGATCGGCCGGAGCAACCCGAGATCGACCGCCCCACGGGACAGCGCCTCGAATTGGTCCGCGGAGACGGCCTCCCGCAAGACCAGCGAGACTCCGGGCATGTGCTCGCGCGCCAGACGCAGCAGCCAGGGTAGGGCCGCCTGGCCCGCGATGGCGGTGTATCCCAGGACGATGGAGCCGGCATCCCCCGTGGAGACCCTCCGGACATCCAGTTCCGTCTTGGTGCACAGATCCAGTATCCGGCGAGCGCTGGGCAACAGCGTCTGCCCGGCGGCCGTGAGCTCGACCTTCCGACTGCTGCGGATGAACAGTTGGGCGTCCAGTTCCTTCTCCAGTAATTGGATCTGGCGACTCAGAGGAGGCTGCGTCATGTTCAGGCGCACGGCAGCCGCCCCGAAGTGCAGCTCCTCGGCCACGGCGACGAAGGACTCCAGCTGAATGAGCGAGAACATCAATCCACTCCTTGAATGATTGTGTCCACATATTAGCTTGGACGCGCATCAATCGATCGCCCTAGGTTGAAGACGTGAACGCACAGAACTCCACCCTCACCGGCTCAGCCACTACGGGCCCAGCCACCGCCGGCTCAGCCACCGCCGGCCCGGCCATCACCGGTGCCACCATCACGCCGGTGGCTTTTGCCGATCCGCCCCTGCTCAACACGGTGGGGGTGCACGAGCCTTTCGTCCTCCGGGCAATCGTCCAGGTCCACACCGACGCCGGCGTGACGGGCCTGGGCGAGACCTACGGGGATGCCGCCCACCTGGTCCGACTCGATATGGCCGCTCAGGCCGTCATCGGCGCCGATGCCTTCAACACGAACGACCTGCGCCGCCGCATCGTCCGAGCTCTGGAACGCGACACCAGCACGGGCGGTCATGGCATGAGCGGAATGGTTACGGGTTCGGCCACGGCTGACCGGGTCCTCTCCCCCTTCGATGTGGCCTCGCTGGACATTCAGGGCAAGATCCTGGGCCTGCCGGTCAGCACCCTGCTGGGCGGAGCGCTCCGGGACTCCGTCGACTTCAGCGGGTACCTGTTCTACAAGTGGGCAGGCCACCCCGGTGTGGAGCCGGACCGTCACGGCGAGGCTCTCGATCCGGCCGGCATCGTGGCTCAGGCGCGAGCCCTCGTGGACGACTATGGATTCACGGCGCTCAAGCTCAAGGGCGGTGTCTTCGCCCCCGAGGCCGAGTGCGAGGCCATCGAGGCCCTCCGGGCCGAGTTCCCGGAGCTGCCGCTGCGCATCGATCCCAACGGCGCTTGGACCGTGGAGACCTCCGTGGCCGTGGCCGAGCGCCTGGGAGACACCCTGGAGTATCTCGAGGATCCCACTCCCGGCCTTGAGGGCATGGCCGAGGTTCGCCGCCGCACGGGCATGTCACTGGCAACCAATATGTGCGTGGTGGGATTCACCGACGTCCCACCCGCCGTCGCGGCCGAGTCCGTGGACGTTGTCCTGTCCGACCACCATTTCTGGGGTGGCCTGCGCCGCAGCCAGATGCTGAGCGGGGTGGCCGAGACCTTCGGTTGGGGACTGTCCATGCACTCCAACTCGCACCTGGGCATCAGCTTGGCCGCCATGGTGCACCTGGCCGCGGCCACGCCGAATGTGGACTACGCCTGCGACACCCACACGCCCTGGAAGGATCCGGCCGACGACGTCGTGGTCCCCGGTGTCTTGACGATCCAGGACGGCTCGGTCGCCGTGCCCACCGCTCCTGGACTGGGCGTCGAGCTCGACGAGGACGCCCTGGCCCGGCTGCACGAGCAGTACCTGCGCGCAGGACTGACGGACCGGGATGACACCAGTTACATGCGTCGCTTCGAACCGGACTTCGATCCGTCCCCGGCCCGGTGGTGAGGGTGGAGGAGGAGACGACACCGGCCCGACGCCTGACCGTGCTCGTCACCGACCCGATCATCACCCGATGGTCCGAGGTGCTCGTCTCAGCGGCCCCGGACCACGAATGGGCCTTCCTCACGGACGCCGACGAGCCGACACAATGCAGCGCGGTCGCCGAGTGCGACGTGCTCATCTGCTCCCGTCTGAGCCCGGACGTCGCTCGGGCCTGCCGGGCCGAACTCGTCCAGGTCACCGGAGCCGGGCTGGACCGGGTGGCGGTCAGCGCCCTGCCGGCCGACACGGAGGTCACCACCACGGCGCACCACGAGCGCTCGATCGCCGAGCACGTGCTGCTGTCGGTGATGGCGCTGGAACGTCGGCTGCTCGGCCGGGACCGGTCGCTGCGGGCTGGATCCTGGCGGACGCTGGCCACGGAACCGACCATGCCGGCCTTTCGCACCCTGGACACGATGGTGCTCGGCGCGGTCGGCCTCGGCGGCATCGGCGCGGAGACGCTCCGGCTCGCCACCGCGTGGGGCATGCAGACGATCGCCATCCGGGGCAATCCGGCCGGTCCCCTGCCGCAGGGCCTCTCTCCGCACTGGGTCGGCGGGCCCGGCGACCTGACTCGACTACTCCGTGAGGCCGACGTCGTCGTGGTGTCCGTGCCGTTGTCCGCCGCCACACAGGGCCTGCTCGGTGCGGCCGAGCTCACGGCCATGAAGCCGGACGCGTACCTCGTGAACGTGGCGCGCGGGCCGGTGGTCGACCAGCACGCGCTGTATGCCGCCTTGACGGCGCCCGCGGGCTCGGCCGCGGCGATCGGCGGCGCCGCCCTCGACGTCTGGTGGGGAGCTCCGGTTCCCGGCCGCACTCCCCCGGCGGATGAGGATTTCGCCGCCCTCGACAACGTGGTGCTGTCTCCGCACAGTTCGGGCCACGCGGAGTCCACCTTCGTCGGTCGCGCCGCCGATCTCGGCGCCAATGTGGATCGTCTGGCCAGCGGATCGGAGCGGCTGGGCGTCGTCCAGCGCCGCGACTAGATCCCCACGAGCAGCCGGATGGCCAACAGCACTCCCCCGCCGGTGGCGAGGATGAGTCCGCACACGCGCAGTCGTTCGGTGTTCATCCAGTGGTTGAGCCGCCGGGACAGCAGGAATCCGACGGCCACGGCCGGAATGAGCCCGAGGAAGACGTGCACCGCGTACCAGGTCACGGCACCGACGAGGGCCAGCATCACCACGGAGACGATGGAGCCGACGAGGAAGAACGCGCTCATGGTCCCGCGCGTGCGGGCCGGTTCCTGACCCTGCCAGACGATGGCCATGGGCGCTCCGCCAACGGACGTCGAGGTGCCCATGATCCCGGAGAGCGCGCCGGCCGTGACCAGGACCCCACGGGTGGGTGCCGGGCGCCAGCCGAGGAAAGCCGAGCCGGTTCCGGCGAGCACGGAGACGGCCACCACCCAGGACAGCGCCGTGACGGGCAGCACCACCACCATGAACGCCCCGATGACGCTGCCGGGCAAGCGTCCCAGGAGCGCCCAGCCCGCGCCCGCGAGGTCCAGGTGCGCTCGCTCGCGGATGGTCACCATCAGCGTGAGCAGGCAGGCGAACATCACCACGAGTGCCGGCAACAGTTCCGGCGCCACCAGCGCAATGGCCGGGGCGGCCACCATGCCCGCGCCGAATCCGATCGACCCCTGCAGAGACGACGCCACCACCACGATGGCGACCAGACATCCGAAGGTCCAGGGGTCCACCTAGCCCACCGCGGTGAGTTGGTCCCCGTAGTCCGGTTCCTCCATGGGGAAGTGGCACTCGGCCATCTGGGTGAAGTCCTGGCTCCCGACGGCGGCGTCGCGCACCGTGGGAGCGGGCAGGGCCGTCGTCGCGCGTCCGGCTTCGGCCGCGGTGCGAGCGGCGGGCCGCTCGGTGGCGCAGCGCTCCTGCGCTTTCCAGCACCGGGTCCGGAATCGGCATCCCGACGGCGGGTCCAGCGGGGAGGGCAGCTCCCCGCGCAGCACGATCCGCTCCTCCGGGCGGGCGGAGGGGTCGAGCTTGGGGGACGCGGACATGAGGGCCGCCGTGTAGGGATGCAGCGGCCGGTCGAAGACGTCCTCCGTGCTGCCGGTCTCGATGATCCGGCCGAGGTACATCACGGCCACGCGGTCGGTGACGTGCCGGACCACGGAGAGATCGTGGGAGATGAACAGGTAGCTCACGCCCAGCTTCTGCTGCAGCTCGTTGAGCAGGTTCAGCACCTGGGCCTGCACGGAGAGGTCCAAGGCGGAGACCGGTTCGTCCAGGATGATGAGGTCCGGGTTCAGCGCCAGGGCGCGGGCGATGCCGATGCGCTGGCGCTGCCCGCCGGAGAACTCCTGGGGGGACTTCTTCATGTCCGAGGGACGCAGTCCGACCAGTTGCAGCAGCTCGCGAAGCCGGGCGTCCCGCTCGCGTGAGGTGCGGTACAGGCTGCGGTGGGTGGCCCACGGCTCGGAGATGATCTCCCCCGCCGTCATCCGGGAGTTGAGCGAGGCGAAGGGGTCCTGGAAGACCATCTGGACTCGCCGTCGCCACGCCAAGAGCTCTTTGCCGCGCAGCGAGAACGGGTTCTGCCCCTCGAAGGTGATGGAGCCGGAATCCGGCGTTTCCAGCAGCATCAGAGTGCGGGCCAGGGTGGACTTGCCGCAGCCCGATTCCCCGACGAGTCCCACGGTCTCGCCGCGGCCGATGGACAGGCTCACGCCGTCCAGGGCCGTTAGCCGGTCGTTGCCCGAGGCGCTGCGCTGGACCTGGAAGGTCTTCGTGACGTTCTGGACGTCGAGGGCGGTGCCGGCCACCGGAGTGGGCGTGTCTGCGGTCAGGGTGGCGGTCATGCGCGAACCTCCGGCTCGGTCGGATGGACGGGGGCAGTAGATGAAGCCAGGGCAGCGGATGCGGCCAGCAACTCCTCGGAGAAGTGGCAGGCGGCATACTGGCCGGAGACGGTCTCGCGAAGCTGAGGACGTTCGAGCCGGCACAGCTCACGGGCCAACGGGCAGCGGTCTTGGTAGACGCAACCCGGCGGGATGTCCTTGAGCTCGGGCGGGCTGCCCGGGATCGAGTTCAGGTCTCCTCCACGCTCGGCCCCCGTGGGAACCGAATCGAGCAGACCCTTCGTGTAGGGATGGGTCGGCAGGGCGAAGACCTGCTCCACGGGGCCCTGCTCCACCACGGTCCCGGCGTACATCACGCACACCGTGTCCGCCTCTTCGGCCACCACGGCCAAGTCATGGGTGATCAGGACGACGGCCATGTTCTCCTCGGCGCGCAGCCGGCGCAGCAGTTCCATGATCTGCGCTTGGACCGTCACGTCGAGGGCCGTTGTCGGCTCGTCCGCGATCAGCAGCCGCGGGCCCAGGGCCACGGCCATGGCGATGAGAATGCGCTGACGCATGCCACCCGAGAACTGGTGCGGATAGGCGTCCACCCGAGACTCGGCCTCTGGAATCCCCACGCGGCGCATCAGCTCGATGGCCTCCGCCTTGGCCTGTTTGGCCTTCATGCCACGGTGGATCCGGAAGGCCTCGCCGATCTGGGTGCCCACCGTGTACACCGGGTTCAACGCTGTCAGGGCGTCCTGGAACACGATGCCCAGCTCCTCGCCCGAGATCTCCCGGTGGCGCCGGGAACTGATCTTCGTGAGGTCCTCTCCGTTGAGCATGACGGTGCCGCTCTCCACATGGGCAACGGCGTCCAGCTGTCCGGCGACGGCCTTGGCCGTCATGGACTTGCCACAACCCGACTCGCCCAACAGGGCGAGGGTCCGACCGGCAAAGGCGGTGAATCCCACGTCACTGACGGCGCGGATGGTCCCGAGCGGAGTGCGGATGTCCACGTTCAGGCCAGTCACCTCCAAGACGGCCCCTGCGGTCGCGCCGGTGGTATCGGTGGTGGCGGTGGTGGCCGTGGAATGTTCGCGGGTTCGAGTCTTCACTTCTTCTCCTTCTGCCCAGCGCGGTCCTGCCCGGAGCCTGCCCGGCTGGCCGTGGCGGGAACACGGCGGATCAACCTGGCGCGTCGGGGTAGCGACAGGCGCCAGCGCTGAGCCGGGTCAGTGGCGATGCGGAGCCACGCCGCCAGCATGTTGGCGGCAATGGCGGTGATGACGATGGCCAGACCGGGCAAGACGGACAGCCACCATGCGGTCTGCAGGTACTGCCGGCCCTGGGCGACCATGAGTCCCCAGGAGACGTCCGGTGGCTGGATGCCGATGCCGAGGAAGCTCAGGGACGACTCGGCCAGCATCACGTAGCAAAACTCCAGGGTGGCCAGCGTCAGGATGGTCGGCGTGACCACGGGAATGACATGCCGGACGATGATGGCGTTCGGCCGGGTGCCGAAGGTCCGGGCGGCGTCCACGAACGTCCGGCTCTGCAGCTCCGCGGACTCGGCGCGAGCGGTACGCAGATAGATCGGGATGCGCGTGATCGCCAGGATCAGCACGATGTTCGCGATCGAGGGGTTGAAGACGTACAGCACCACCACGGCCAGCAAGAGGGACGGGAAGGACATGATGACGTCCGCGATGCGCATGGAGATGTTCTCCCGCACGCCTCGGTGATAACCGGCCCAGACACCCCACAGCGACCCGATGACCATGGCGATGAGCACCGCCGGCACGGCCACCATCAAGGTGGTGCGGGTCGCGACCACGAGCCGCGCCAGCATGGAACGGCCCAGGGAGTCCGAACCCAGGATGTACTCCCAGCCGTTGGCCGGATTGAAGGGGGCCTGGTTGGCGAACATCAGGTCCTGCCGCGTCGCCAGGTCCCCGACGAGCATGGGCCCGACGATGGCGGTGGCCCCGACCAGCAGCAGGATGAGCGCACCGGCGGTGGCGAAGGGGTCCCGCAGCAGCATGAGCAGCTTCCCGGGACGACCCGAGCCCTTCGACTCCCTGCCGGTGTTGTGGTCGCCGGTGGTCCCCTTCGCGGTGGAATCCGACGGTGCCTCGGGGGCGGTATCAGCGTTGGTACTCATGTGGATCTCCTAGGCCCCTGCGGTGGTGAGTTCGGTGGCCGGGGAACCGGGCCGGGCCGGCGTCGGGCCTGGAGGGGTTCCCTCGGCTGTGGTCTCGCGCTTCTTGGTGCGGCGACGGCCCGCGCTCGAGGGCCGCACGCGCGGATCGAGCAGTGCGTAGGCGAGGTCGATGAGGATGTTCAGGATGAAGATCGCGATGGCGGTCAGCAGCACACACGCCTGGAGGACGGCGAAGTCGCGCTGGAGGATCGAGTCGATCATCAGCTTGCCGATCCCGGGCCAGCCGAAGATCGTCTCCACGACGACGGCGCCGTTGACGAGGCTGACGGTCAGGTCTCCGGCCACGGTCAGCGCGGGGGCGGCCGCGTTGCGCAGCGCGTGACGGGTGACCACGCGGGTCTGCGAGGCCCCCTTGGACCGCGCCAATTTGATGTACGGCTCGGACAGGGCCGACACCATGGCACCGCGGATCACTTGAACCAGAGCGCCGAAGGGTCTCATGGCCAAGGTGGCGATGGGCAGCACCCATGCCTCAGCGCCGGAGACCCCCGAGGTCGGCACCCAGCCCAGCGTGATCGCGAAGATCCAGATGCCGACGATGGCCAGCCAGAAGTCCGGGATCGACGCGGCGGCCATCGACACGAAGCTCGCAATGCGGTCGACGATGCCGTTGGGTCGCAGTGCCGCCCAGCTGCCGACGATCACGGCGAGCACGATCGCCACGAGGATGGTCATCGCTGCCAGTTGCAGCGTGGCCGGAAAGGCCCGCAGCGCCATGGCTCCGGCCGCCTCTCCCGTCCGCAGCGAGGTGCCGAAATCGAGCTGGAGGACGCCGCCGAAGTAGTCGGCCATCTGCACCCACAGGGGCTGGTCCAGGCCGTTGCGAGCGATGAAGTCGGCTCGCATCTGCTCGGTGGCGTTCAGGGGCAGATAGAGCGCGGCCGGGTTGCCCGTCATCCGGGCCAGGGCGAAAACGCCCACCACGACCACCACGAGAGGCAGCGCGCTGGAGATGATGCGCTTGCGAAGATACGTCAGCATGGGTCCTCCCTCGGGTCCCGGGGATACGGAAAGTGCATCGGGACTACTGCGCCGGGGTGACCTCGGAGAGCCGCAGCTCGTCGCCCGAGGAGGAGTTCGGCTCGTAGTTCACCGCATCCGAGATGCCGAGCATGCCGGTCTGGTGGGCGAGGTGGGCGTACTGGACGACCTCCTCGTTCTGGTACTCGAAGATGTCCTGGTAGGCCTCGGCGCGGGCCTCGCCGCTCTCCTTGCCCGCGGCCGTGATCATCTCGTCGAACTCCTTGGTGCCGAAGGCGCTCTGGGCACCGTCGGAGAGCATGTACTGGTCCACGGTGAAGGCGGCGTCACCGGCCTGGTTGCCGTGCTGTGTCAGATGCAGGATGGCGCCCTCGTCCTCCACGAACGGCCGAACCTGATACTTCAGATGCTGGCTGGTCTCCATCATCTTCAGGTTGACGTTGAGTCCGGCCTGGGCCAACTGCTCTCGCAGGACCTGACCCAACTCGTCGACCTTCGGAAACTGGGCCGAGCGCACGATCAAGCTGATCGGAGCGGAGGTGTCCACGCCGTCGGCCTTGGCCTCCTCGACGAGCTTCTTGGCCTTCTCGGGATCGTAGGGCCATCCCTCCAGCGAGTCGTTGTGGCCGACGACGCCTTCCGGAACCAACTGAGCGGCCACGGTGTCCCGGCCGCCATAGAGGCTGGCCACGATGCCCTCCTTGTCCACGGCATAGTTGACGGCCTGACGGACGCGGAGGTCATTGAAGGGCTCGGACTCGGCGTGCATGCGCAGGGCGATGGTC
Organism: Citricoccus sp. GCM10030269; assembly: GCF_042665635.1. NCBI lineage: Bacteria > Bacillati > Actinomycetota > Actinomycetes > Micrococcales > Micrococcaceae > Citricoccus > Citricoccus sp. GCM10030269. The sequence goes on from NZ_JBHTCV010000001.1 coordinate 169,224, forward strand.
TCGTTGTTGGGGTAATCCACGCCGAGCTCGCCGATGCTGTCCTCCGGGCTCAGCCCGGTGGCGATCTCCGCCTCGCCGGAGGTGACCATGGCGGCCCGGACCGAGGATTCCTCGCGCCACTGGTACTGGGCCTTCGGGAAGGCCGGGGCGTCTCCCCAGTACTCTTCGAAGGCGGATACCTCGATGTTCTGCCCGGCGTTCCAGGCGTCCAGCTGGTACGGGCCGGTACCGATCGGTTCGCGGACCTTCTCGGTGTCGGAGGTCTCGGCGGGGACGATCTCCAGGAACGACAAGCGCAGCGGCAGAATCGGGTCCGGCTCCGCGGAGGTCACCTCGAGTGTCTGATCATCCACGACCTCGACCTCCAGATCATCGTCGCCGAAGACATAGCCCTCCACGTTGCAGCCCAGATCCGAGTTCACCGCGCGCTCGATGGTGTGGGCGGCATCCTCCGCGGTGAACTCCGAGCCGTCGTGGAAGGTCACCCCGTCGCGCAAGGTGAACGTCCAGGTGGTGTCGTCCTCCGAGGACCACTCGGTGGCGAGCTTGGGCTCGAGGTCACCCGAGGTGGGGTTTCGCTCCACGAGCGGTTCGGTGATGGTGGAGCGGTCCACCACGCCGGTGCTCGTGAGGTTGGCCTCGCACGGCTCCAGCGTCGGCGGTTCTTGCTGGAGCACCACCCGCAACGTGTCCGGAGTGCCGCCGTCACTGGAGCCTCCTCCGGCGGCGTTCTCGGAGTTGGCGACGCCACAGCCCGAGAGGATCAGTCCGGCGCCCGCCGTGAGGGCCAGGGCGGCAAGCGGCAGACGGCGGTGTCCGGCGCGGGTGGTCGCAGTGTGGTGATCACGCATGATGGTCTTCCTTCGAAACGGTGGGCGGGAATCGGTGGGCGAATGGACAACAGCAACCGTGAGGCCGGATTCCGGGAGGCCCGGGTCCCGCCGGTCTACGGATGTAGACGCTGACGTTGAGGTAAAGACCAGCCTGTGATGCCCATCACGGCCCGTCAAGGCTTTCGACAGTCCGATCTTCTCCGGCGGCATGGCGCGGCGGGACAGAACGGCCTCAAAGCATCCCGACGACGGCCGGACTTCCGCATGATTCCGCGGCCGAAGAGGAGTTCATACTCTTGAGGTATTGATCAATGCGTTCTGCGTGTTGGACGCCGCCCACACCACATTCCTAGGGTCAGGTCATGATCACTGACACCTCGTCCGCTGTGAACGCTGCCGCCGACCCTCACACCGCCGGCAGTACGGCGACGCACATCGTGCGCGTCGGGCCGGTGAACCCCCACGTCGCGCAGGTCCTCGACGAGGAGTTCCGGGCTCTGGTGTTACCGACGGACCCGGCCGAACAGAGCGATTTTCTGCAGGAGCACGCCGAGCAGATCCGCATCGCCGTCTGCTCCGGCCGGTTCGGCGTGGGGACAGAGCTCATGCGTGCCCTTCCCTCGCTGGAGGCCATCGTCAACTTCGGCGTGGGCTATGACGCGACGGACGCGCGTCAGGCCGCTGAACGCGGGATCGCCGTGAGCAACACCCCGGACGTCCTCAATGACTGCGTGGCGGACACGGCCCTCGCCCTGTATCTGGACACCTTGCGCCGCTTCACCGCCTCCGACCGGTTCGTCCGCGCGGGACGCTGGTCTTCCGGAGAGGGATTCCCGCTCACCACTCGCGCGAGCGGCCGCACCGTCGGCATTCTCGGTCTCGGCCGCATCGGCGCGGCCATTGCCCAGCGGCTGGAAGCCCTCGGCTGCACGATCCACTATCACAATCGGCGCGAACGCCCGGAGAGCGGATTCACCTATCACTCCTCCGTCCGGGAGTTGGCCCAGGCTGTCGACGTCCTGGTCGTCGCGGCCTCTGGTGGACCGGACAGCGCCGGCCTCGTGGGCGAGGCGGAGTTGGCAGCCCTCGGGCCCGAGGGCCATCTGGTCAACATTGCTCGCGGAACGGTGGTGGACGAACCGGCACTCGTCTCGGCGCTGTCCAACGGCACCATCGCCGGTGCAGGCCTCGATGTCTACGCCCACGAACCACAGGTCCCAGAGACGCTGCTGGGTCTGGACAATGTGGTCGTCCTGCCGCACGTGGGCAGCGGCACTCGCGAGACCCGGGCGGACATGGCCGAGCTGACCCTGGCCAATCTGCGTCAGTTCCTCCGGGACGGCACCCTCATCACACCCATCGGCTGATCGTTCACTCTGTCCGTTCTCGCCGCATCCATCCGCGCCAGACCCGTCCGCTGACCGTTGCCCCTCCGGAGGAATGTATGAACATCGTCGTCGCCATGACCGCCAGCCCTGAAGCCCGCGCCGCGGCGCTCGCGGCGATCGATGAGGCAGCCCTGCGCGGAGCCGACGTCGTGCTGATGCCGGAGCCCGGCACCGTCAGTCACCACACTGCTTCGGAACCTGCCACCGGAACTGCCACTGATCCCGTTTCCGACCCGGAACTGGCCGGCCACGCCGCCGCACACGGCGTCACCCTGCGCCAGGACCCGGTTCCTGACGGCACCGACTTCGGAGACGCCCTCATCGACGCGTCCTACCTCGCGGACACGGCCATGGTGGTGATCGGCCTGCGCCGCCGCTCCCCCGTGGGCAAACTGTTCCTCGGGTCGACCTCTCAGCGGATCCTGCTCGAGGCCGGATGTCCGGTGCACGCGGTGAAGGTCAGCGTCGGGGCTCGCCGCTGAGCGTTGCTGAGCATTCGTGCACGGACTCGGGCCCATGCCGGGCCACGAGTTCTCGCACAGGGCCGTTCTAGGATGGGCCCACCCGTGGAAGGAAGGCGATGAACAGACCCCGCAACACGGCTGTGGATCACGTTGAGGACGTCGCTGAGGACGTCGCTGCACCGCCGTCGCCGTCAGGAGTCCGCGAAGTGAAGTCCGCTGCCCGGACCGTGGAGGTCCTGGAGCTTCTGGCCGAGCGCGGCAACATGCCGGTGACGATCCGCGACCTCTGCGAGCGGATGGGCGCGCCCCGCAGCAGTGTGTACGCCCTGCTGCGCACCCTCGTCGACGCCGGCTGGGTGCGGACGGATCCGCAGAACACCGAGTACAGCATCGGCATCCGGGCACTGCTGGCCGGGACCACCTACCTGGACACCGATTCCACACTCAAGGTGGTCCGGCCGATCCTGGCGTCCGTGGGGAAGTACCTCGACGCCACGGTCAACTTCGGTCGCCTCGACGGCCGGGACATCGTCTACCTCGCGACCTGGGAGGCTCCGGGCCGCGAGCGGGCCGCCCCACGCGTCGGACGACGGCTTCCGGCCCACGCCACCGCGATCGGACAGGCCGTGCTCAGCGCACTCGACCGGCCGGAGACGGGGCTGGTCCCGCCGTTCGAACGGCTCACCTCCCACACGATCACGGATCCGACCGAGCTGCGGCGCGTGTTGCGGGTGGCCCGCGAGCGCGGGTACGCCCGCGAGGACGGACAGAACACCGCGGGCATCGCCTGCGTGGCTGTTCCCATGCCCCAGACGACCACCCCCGACGACGGCGCCGAGCGCACCTTCGACGGCCTGTCCGTCTCCTTCACCGCACCCACACTGACCGCGTCCCGGGTGCGGGAAACCGCCGTGGTGTTGCAGCAGGCCGCCCGTCAGGTGGCCGACGCACTGGGCTAGTCAGCGCTAGTCAGCGTTAGTCAGCGCGAACGGTAGTTCGGTGCCTCGACGGTCATCATGATGTCGTGCGGGTGCGACTCCTTCAGCCCGGCCGGGGTGACGCGCACGAAGCGGCCGTTCTGCTTGAGCTCGGCGACGGTGCGGGCCCCGGTGTAGAACATGGTCTGCCGCAAGCCGCCCACCAACTGGTGCACCACGGCCGAGAGGGGCCCGCGGTACGGGACCTGGCCCTCGATCCCCTCCGGGATCAGCTTCTCGTCATCCGGCACATCGGCCTGGAAGTACCGGTCCTTGGAGTAGGAACGGTTGCCGGACCGCGTCTGCATGGCCCCCAGGGAACCCATGCCGCGGTAGGCCTTGAACTGCTTGCCCTGATAGAACACCAGGTCGCCAGGGGATTCGGCCGTGCCGGCCAGCAGCGAGCCCAGCATCACGGAATCGGCCCCGGCGACGAGCGCCTTGCCGATGTCCCCGGAATGCTGCAGGCCGCCGTCGGCGATCAGCGGAACGCCTGCGGGAATGGTGGCCTTGGCCGCCTCGTAGATGGCGGTCACCTGCGGAACCCCGACGCCGGCCACCACACGGGTGGTGCAGATCGAGCCCGGTCCCACGCCCACCTTGACGGCGTCAGCACCGGCGTCGACGATCGCCTTGGCTCCGGCGTAGGTGGCCGCCTGACCACCGATGACGTCCACGTGGGCCGAGGCGGGATCCTTCTTCAGGGTGGCGATCATGTCCAGCACCCCCTGAGTGTGACCGTTGGCGGTGTCCACCACGAGCACGTCCGCACCGGCCTCGACGAGAGCCATGGCCCGTTCGAAGCCGTCGCCGAAGAAGCCCACGGCGCCGCCGACGCGCAGCCGTCCCTCCTCGTCCTTGGTGGCATCCGGGTACTGGTCGGCCTTGTCGAAGTCCTTGACAGTGATCAGCCCGCGCAGCTTGTTCTGCGCGTCCACGAGGGGAAGCTTCTCGATCCGGTGCTCGGAGAGCAGGCGCACCGTCTCGTCGCGGGAGATGCCCTCCCGCGCGGTCACCAACGGCATTCTCGTCATGGCCGATTCCACGGTGCGCTGGCCGAACTCGGCTTCCGGGATGAACCGGGTGTCCCGGTTGGTGATGATGCCCAACAGCGTGTTGGAGCTGTCCACCACGGGCAGACCGGAGACTCGGTAACGGGCACAGAGGTCGTCCAGCTCGGCGAGCGTGGCGTCCGGTCCCACGGTCAGCGGATCGGTGATCATGCCGGACTCGGAGCGCTTGACGCGGTCGATGTGCGCGGCCTGCTCCTCGATGGACAGGTTGCGGTGAACGATGCCGAGACCGCCCTGCCGGGCCAGGGAGACCGCCAGCGGCGCCTCGGTGACGGTGTCCATGGCGGCCGAGGCGATCGGGGTCTTCAGCGTGATGCGCTTGGTCAGCCGGGTGGAGGTGTCCGCATCGGCCGGAATGACGTCCGTGGCACCGGGCAGCAGCAGGACGTCGTCATACGTCAGGCCGACAAAGCCGAAGGGATCGGCGGCGGTGGCCACCGGTTCATCCGAGGGACCGGAAATCTGTGCACTCACGGGCGAAGGGCCTTTCAGTCAGCGGGGTTGTCACCAGTCTAGGCCCGCCACGGGCGGGTGGACCGCTGGGAGTAGTCGCTGTGAAACACCGACGGGGGCCCGGTCTATTCCGGACGTGGTGCGAGCCACATCTGCGGGTCACCTCTGCGAGTCCGGCACCTCCTGTGGGGTCCGGCTAGGCGAGGGCCGGCGGTATCCCCTCGGACTTCGGCGTCCAATAGTCCGCCTCTGCCCAGACGATGTACCGGTCGGTGATGCCGAAGATCGGGTCGCAGGTCGTCAGGGTGAGGTAGCGACCCTCCGTCGCTCCCTCGAACGGAGGAACGGGATCGAGTACCTCGGACTGCTCGGGCTTCACGATGTCCCGGGCCACCACCCGGTAGACCAGGTAGGCATCCCGGGACTCCACCACGAGGGCATCGCCGTCCTGCAGCTCGTGCACCTTGCGCAAAGGCTTGCCGTGGGTGGTGCGATGGCCGGCGACGCCGGCATTGCCGACAGCGCCGATGGCCTGCGTGCTCTCATAATGACCGACCTGCCCGGTGTCCAGGACCTCATCGCTGTCACTGGAACCGATCGGGACCTCATAGTCGGATCCCCACCGCGGCACATGCAACAGGCCCAGGGTGGAATCTCCCTCGACCACGGGGAAGTCCTCCCGATGCTCGGTCCCGATGCTCACCTCGGCACCCGAGGTCCCTCCGGGGCTGGCGCCGACTTCTCCGCCGAGCTGGTCATCACCCTGAGCGGCGCGCCAGTCGGCGGCGATCTGAGACCGTTCCGACTCGGCGAAGAGGTCCGTCACGAACAACTCCCAGACGGCATAGCCGCCTCCGATGACGCCGAGGGCGATGAGCACGGCCCCGACGACGGACAGGGCCCCCGGCCGACGCCGGGTTCTCCCGGCGCCGGCGCCCGCACCCCTGCGGCCGGGCCGACGTCGTCCCGCATCTGTCTCGTCTGTTGCATCCGCAGCGCGCGGACCCTCGCCCGCGGGCGGTCGCTCCAGGGTGCCGGTCATACTCCGAGATTACCCGGGTGTTCGCTCCACCACAGAGGCTCGAGGCCCGGATCACCGTTCTGTCATCTGACGCAACACCGTTCGTCGTCTGTGGTATAGAGCGGATACCCTTCTGCTGGTGAAATCCTCCACCACTGACTCCTCCACCGACTCCCCCACAGCCCAGCGGCGACTGCCCGGCTGGATGACCAACTTTGGCGTCCAGATCCTCGCGGCCCTCGCACTCGGCCTCATTCTGGGTCTTCTGGCCCGCAGCACCGGCCACACGGCCGAATCGCCGAATGGCCTCGGAAGCACCCTGGAGGTCATCGGCTCCAGCTACGTCTCGCTGTTGCGCGCCGCCGTGGTGCCGCTGGTGTTCTTCGCCGTGGTCGCCTCGATCGCCAATCTGGCCCAGGTGACCAATGCCGCGCGACTGGCCGCCAAGACGCTGCTCTGGTTCGCCGTCACCGCCCTGATCGCCGTGGTCATCGGCATCATCCTGGGTGCGGTTCTGCAGCCGGGCGTCGGAACCGGCCAGCAGGCTCCGGCCGAATACGACGGCAAGACCGGCAGCTGGTGGGCCTTCCTCCAGGGCCTGATCCCGTCCAACTTCCTGGGGCTTTCCGCCAGCACCTCCACCGCCGACGACGGCTCGATGTCCACCGACGTGAGCTTCAACATCCTGCAGATCCTGGTCATCTCGATTGCTGTGGGCGTGGCCGCACTCAAGCTCGGCGAGAAGGCCAAGCCCTTCCTCGACTTGTCGGCCTCCATGCTCGAGGTCATCCAGAAGGTGCTGTGGTGGATCATCCGCATCGCCCCGATCGGCACCGTCGGCCTGATCGGCAACGCCGTGGCGTCCTACGGCTGGGACACCATGGGCACCCTGGCGAAGTTCGTCGTGGCGATCTACCTCGGACTGGCCATCGTGCTGCTGGTGGTCTACCCGGTGCTGACAAAGCTCCACGGGCTGTCCATCCGCCAGTACTTCACGGGCATGTGGCCGGCCTTCCAGCTGGGCTTCGTGTCCCGCTCCTCCATCGGCACCCTGCCGGTGACCCAGCGGGTGGCCGAGCGCAATTTCGGTGTCCCGCGGGCCTACGCCTCCTTCGCCGTGCCGCTCGGAGCCACCACGAAGATGGACGGCTGCGCTGCCATCTATCCGGCCATCGCTGCCCTGTTCGTGGCCCAGTTCTTCGGCATCGACCTGGCCTGGAGCGACTACCTCCTGATCATCCTCGTCTCCGTCCTGGGTTCGGCCGCCACCGCGGGCACCACCGGCGGAGTCGTCATGCTGACGCTGACCCTGTCCACGCTGGGACTGCCGCTGGCCGGCGTCGGGCTGCTGTTGGCCGTGGACCCGATCGTGGACATGGGCCGCACCGGCGTGAACGTGGTGGGTCAGGCCCTGGTCCCCACGCTCGTGTCCAAGCAGGAGGGGCTGCTGGACGAGAAGCGGTACAACGCTCCGCGCTCCGGCGCCAACCTGCTGGCCGATGACGAGGCCCCGCTCGAGACCAACGACGACGGCGGCGCCGGCACCGGCGCCGACCGCGGTCAGGACTCGGTCCGCGTCTGACTTCGGTCTTCCAAAGAAAAAGGGCCCGGGAAGCGGTTGCTTCCCGGGCCCTTTTCGCATCTCTAGGACGCGGTCACTGCTGACGAGTGTTTAGCTCTCGTCGTCCTCGGTCTTGTCCGCCACCAGAGTCTCGGTGGTCAGGACCAGTGCGGCGATGGACGCCGCGTTGGCCAGAGCCGAGCGGGTGACCTTGACCGGGTCGATGACGCCGTCGGCCAGCAGGTCGCCGTACTCGCCGGTCTTGGCGTTGAAGCCGTGGTTGGGCTCCAGCTCCGCCACTCGGGAGGTCACGACGTAGCCGTCCTCGCCGGCGTTCTGGGCGATCCAGCGCAGCGGCTCCACGAGAGCCTTGCGCACGATGCCCACACCGAAGGCCGCATCAGCGGTGAGGCCCTTGACGGCCTCGTCATCGTCCAGAGCGGACAGAGCGTTGATCAGCGCGGTTCCGCCGCCGGCCACGATGCCCTCTTCCAGCGCCGCACGGGTGGAGGACACGGCGTCCTCGATGCGGTGCTTGGCCTCCTTGAGCTCGACCTCGGTGGCAGCGCCGACCTTGATCACGCCCACACCGCCGGCCAGCTTGGCCAGGCGCTCCTGCAGCTTCTCGCGGTCCCAGTCGGAATCCGTGTTCTCGATCTCGGACTTGATCTGCGCCACGCGGCCGGACACCTCATCGGCGGAGCCTGCGCCCTCGACGATGGTGGTGTTGTCCTTGGTGACGGTCACGCGGCGAGCGGAGCCGAGCACCTCGAGGCCGACCTGGTCCAGCTTCATGCCGAGATCCGGGGAGACCACCTGGGCGCCGGTCAGGGTCGCGATGTCCTGCATCATGGCCTTGCGGCGGTCGCCGAAGCCCGGAGCCTTGACGGCCACGACGTTCAGGGTGCCGCGGATCTTGTTGACCACCAGCGTGGACAGGGCTTCGCCCTCGACGTCCTCGGCGATGATGAACAGCGGCTTGGAGGACTCCAGCACCTTCTCCAGCAGCGGCAGGAACTCCTGCACGTTGGAGATCTTCCCGGAGTTCAGCAGGATGTACGGGTTCTCCAGCACGGCTTCCTGACGCTCGGCGTCGGTCACCATGTACGGGGACAGGTAGCCCTTGTCGAACTGCATGCCCTCGGTGATCACCAGCTCGGTGGAGGTGGTGGAGGACTCCTCAATGGTGATGACGCCGTCCGTGCCGACGGTGTCGAACGCGCGAGCCAGCAGCTCGCCGATCTCGTCCGACTGAGCGGAGATACCGGCGACGGCGGCCACCTGGTTACCGGAGACCTCGACGGCGTTCTCGGCCAGGCGCTTCTCGATCGCGCTGACCGCGGCCTCGATGCCGCGCTTGATCTCGTTCGGGGCGGCGCCGGCGGCCACCTGGCGCATGCCCTCGTTCACCAGGGCCTGGGCCAGGACGGTGGCGGTGGTGGTGCCGTCACCGGCGACGTCGTTGGTCTTGGTGGCCACTTCCTTGGCCAGCTGGGCGCCCATGTTCTCGTACGGGTCGTCCAGCTCGACGTCACGGGCGATGGTCACGCCGTCGTTAGTGATGGTGGGGGCGCCCCAGGACTTGTCCAGGACCACGTTGCGGCCCTTGGGGCCCAGAGTGACCTTGACGGTATCGGCCAACTTGTCGATACCTGCCTGCAGTGCGCGGCGGGCCTCATCGTTGAAGGCAAGCTGCTTCGCCATGTACGAAGCTCCTTTCGGTTAAGGAAAGCAAAAGAATCAAAAAGGAAGGTGATGGTGCACGGACGAGATCAGGCCCGGCCGGCTCGGTGCCGGGCCGGGCCTGAACACGTCAGCCGGGGACTGCGTCCGCATGCGGGACGGTCGCCCGGATCAGAGTCACTTGGTGACAGTGGCCAGCACGTCGCGGGCGGACAGCACGAGGAACTCCTCGCCGCCGACCTTGACCTCGGTGCCGCCGTACTTGGAGTACAGGACCACGTCGCCCTCGGCGACGTCGACGGGGATGCGATTCCCCTTGTCGTCGACACGGCCGGCGCCGACGGCCACGACCTTGCCTTCCTGCGGCTTTTCCTTAGCGGTATCCGGGATCACCAGACCGGAAGCGGTGGTCTGCTCGGCTTCCAACGGACGGACAACAATACGATCCTCAAGGGGCTTGATGGAGACAGACACGTCTGTACTCTCCTTCTTTCGGGATGGGCCGGGGCCGTAGAGTCGGGCCGGCCGGCGTCGATGGATTCTGTTGTGCGCCGGAGGCTGGCCAACCGTCGTCGCGGGTGCCGGATGGCAGGTCCTTCAGGCTTAGCACCCGGTGCCCCGGAGTGCCAGAAACGACTCTATGCGGGCTTTAGCACTCGGTCAAGGCGAGTGCCAGAAGCCTCAGCGAACCTGGGCCAGAATCCCGATCTCCCGGACCAACGTGGTCCAGACGTACCCCGAGGGCTCGGCGAGCAGATGCATGCGCCCGTCCCGCACCCCGCGGATCCTCACCTGTCCGGCGGCACCCGCCCCTAGCCACGACAGCTCGCGCTCCAGGCCGGGCATCACGACCCGCCAGGCGAACCACGGCTCGGCCCACAGTCGCAACAGCGCGTCGTCGGCACCCTCCGGGGGCCCGATCTGCGGTCCGTGGTCCAGGCGGGCCTGGAAGCGGTCCAGGTCGATCTGATCCTCCCCGGTCACCACGGTCCAGGCTGGACCCACCCCGGCCCAGGCGGCGATGGCCAGGGGCACCGACTCCTCACGGATCACGTCCACCTGCACGGATCCTGCGGGTACGGCATGACTGGTGTCGTCGTGGACCAGTTGCGCATGAGAGGCCCGAGACGCCACGGTGGCCCCTCCACCGCCGAACCACACGTCCAGTTGGGTGACCTCACCGCGATGGACGCCTTCGACGCGAATCGTCTGCCGGGACTGGGCCACCGGGAGGGTCAGCAGTCGAAACGCCTCCGTGAAGGTCCCGTCCGGATCCATGAGTCCGGTGGCCACCAGCTCGGCTGCCTCCCGATGCGCCGAGTAGGCCTGGGATCGATTCATGGACGGCTGGCCGATGTGGTCGAGAACGAGCCGGAAAGCCGCGTCCGAGAGAACCGGGCCCACGGGAGTGTAGGGCTGGGCGGCGGACACCCGGTCCAGCGTCTCGACGTCCAATCCAGACCGCGCCGCGAGGAACCCGTCCCTGGTGGGTTCCCGCACCGGCTCCGGCATGGGCCCATCCGCCACGGCAGAGTCCGTCAGCAGGGTGTGGTCCAGGACGGCTCGGAAGAGGGGCTCCATGTCCTCGAGCTGGCCGACCGTGCACTGGGCCGTGATCTCGACCGCATGGGCACCGGCGAGCGCGAGCCAGCGCTCCGCGACGATGGTGTGCACGCCGGCATCATAGGCGTACACCTGGCCTCGTGCCAGACGGCCGTGGATCTCTCCCCGATCATGGGCGAGTAGCCGCGCTCCGGGCATGCCACCGATCACTCCGGCGACCGCTTGCGCCCCGAGTGCCGGCAGTGACGCGGAGGTCGGCATCGAGCGCACCACGATCGTCGGGTGGAAGGTCGCCTCGTCCACGTAGGGATGGCGCATGACGAGCAGCTCCGATCCTTCGTCCACCTCCACCCAGTCCGGTGGCCGCGGCACGGAGGCTGCACCCTGAGTGAGGAGCGGCCACGTGGACGGGACATTGGGATCGATGTCGCTCACCGGCCCGGGCCCTCCGAGTCCGATCCATCGATGCCTCCGGCATCACCACCGTCCGCGCGGGACTGAGCGTCGAGACGGGGTGGGGCCTCATCACGGGGCACGCCGAGCCGGCCATAGAGGGCTCCGCCCGGCCGCATCGCCTGTGAGAAGGTGTCCTCGCCCCGGCGCATCTCGTCCTGGGTCTCTTTGACCCACTGTGGCAACAGGAAGCGTGGCATCCAGAACATCCCGATGATGCCGATCAGCATCGAGACGAAAAGCACCGCGGCGAAGACGAGGAACAGCAGCGGCGGCATGGCGTCGCCAACGAGGGGCAGAAAGACCGCCAGGAGGATCATCACACCGATGTACCCGCCGGCCAGGCCCGGCCACCCCGGAAGGAAGGACTTGAGCATGAGCCAGCCCTTGTAGTGGCCGGTGTAGGCGAGGACTCCGCTGGCCACGAGCAGCACGCCCAGGCCCACGGCGATGGCGAAGCCGAGAGGGTTGGATTCCATTGGCCCTACCGTACCCGGTGCCACTGATCACAGCAGGCCAGGCACCCCGTCACTGCGGCGCTCCTCATCCGAAGATCGAGTCCCAGGCGTCCGACACCGCACCGCCGAAGTCCTCGGCCACGTCCGAACCCTTGTCCCAGACCCACTGGGCGCCGTCCTTGACGACGTCATTGAATCCGGTGTTCTCCGCGATCCAACCGATACCCATACCCACGCCGAAGCCGACGACGGTGCCGATCGGCCCGCCGATGAACGTGCCCACGGCGGCACCGGCCGCCCCGTAGCCGAAGTCGAGGGCCACCTGGGTGGTCCCTTGGACGGCGGACATCTCCTGTGCCCTGGCCTGGATCTGTTCAGTGGACCAGTCGGGGTGTTCCATGGCCAGCTCGACGAGCGCCTTATCGTACTCCGACTTGTACGTCAGTCCGGCGGTGACCAGCGTGGCGAGGGGCCCGGCCACCCGAAGGGTCTTCGTCCAGTTATTCCCGTGGCGCAGGGCGTCCTCGAAGTCCAGCAGCCGCCCCTTGACGTCCCAGAACCTCGGCCCGCCGCGGGAATAGCGGTCCGGGTTGAGGTCCACCCGTTCCCGGTAGGCCGGAATATGGCGGTAGGCCCACTCGTTGACGGGGGTCTGCAGGCCCACCCATGACGTGCGAGTACCGGTCTGTTGCACTGTGCGGTGCTCGTAGCGGTAGCCGGAGACCTCCCGACTCGTGACGAACGGCGCGCGGGTCACGTTGCCATCCGCGTCGACGACCCAGTCGGCACTCGGTGCGGTGGTGGTGTAGTCCCAAATGGGGACCTGGTGGCGCTCGACGACGTTGTAGGTGAAGTTCACCCGGTCGAACTCCGTCATCTTCGCAACGGACACCGCCGTACCCGCGGTGAGCCCAGGCGGCGTGAGGCCATCGCTCACGAGAGCGTCGACCGTGATGGCCTCGAGTTTGCCGGAGCACTCCTCAGCCTTGGTGACGAGGTCACCGACCACGGTATTGATGTACTCCTGGACCGAGGTCTCGGTGTAGATGCCCGTGGGTTCGTCGCCGGCGTCGACCAGTCGGTTATGCTCGTCGATCCGGCCGTAGGCCGTGGTGCGTCGCACCTGGAGCACACGGACGTCCTCGGCGAAGTCGCCGATGACGTCTTTGGTCTTCTCAGCGGTGGCCTTGACGACCTCACCGTGCGCGGTGACCAGGTCGTAGAAGTTCAGGACGCGGTCCGTGGCCGTCGACTCGTCCATGGAGAAGTGGGCAGAGAGCCCCTTCCATTCGTTCTCGCAGTCCTCCACACCGTCCTTGAATTCACCCGCCTTCGTGGCGAGGTCTGCGGCGGCCGTCTCCATATCAGCCGGGAGGGGCCAGTCCGTCAATCCGGTCGTATCGAAAGTGGTCACTCGTCCTCCACCACCATGGCGTCGTCGATCTCCAGGTCCGGCGACTGGTGCATGGTCGCGTGCGAGGCCTCCATCATGTTGATGTCCCCGTCCTCGAATGCGGTGACGGCTGACCTCATGCCGCTGTTGCCATTCGCAATTCTGACCTCGGCTGCCTCTGCCTGGACGGCCAGCATGTCGTTCCACACCGAGGTGAGCGCCGTCGTCACGGCCCGCATCTTCGCCGCCTCGATGAGGGACTCCATGTGACCATGTGCCGTCTCGCGGATGGTCGGCAGGTCCTCTGCCTGAGTCTCCACTCGGTTCACGACCCCACGGGCTCCCGCGGGATCGATGTCATAGCCGGTCAGGGACACCGTTCAAGCCTCCAGATCGTGGACGATGGGACTCCGTCAAGTTATCCGATGAGGCGGGGCAGTGCGATGGGGAGTTCTCCCCATGCAGCCCCACGTCGTCGCGCTCTCTTGCTCGCTGCCCTCTGGCCGCATCTCGGCGAGAAGGCGCTTCGGCATGGTTCCTCAGCCGTGTTTGCGTGCCCAGAAGATCCCGAGCGCCGCCACGCACAGTCCCACAAACGCCACGCCCAGGGCGATCAGCGGCCCCGACAGGGGAACCCACACCACGTCTCGGCGCACGGCGCCGGCGGCCTCGGAATCCGAGAGCATGTCCCCGCCGCCGAGCGTGAAGGTGCCGGCCACAAAGATCTGGGCGATGACAGTGATGATGAGGACCAAGGCCGCCACCACACCCACGGCCATCGAGGCGTAGAGCAGGATCTTGCACCACAGCGGGGCTGTCGCCGCCTGCTCGGAGGCACGGGAGCCGCGCCCGACGTCGCCACGCGTCCCGCGAGCGCCCCTGGCGCCCGCCGTCTCGGGGGCCCCATCCTCGGCGAAGTCATGCTCGACCTCGTTCTCACCGGCCCCTGAATGGTCGTCCTCGAACCGGCCGAAGAAGTCAAAGCCGGGCTCGCCGTCCCAGTCATGGTCAGGGTCCAGATGATCCTGATAGCGGCGCGCGGAGTCCGTCGACGGCGAACGCGGGGCGGGGTGCTGAGGCATGGTTCCAGCCTACCGCCGAGCTCCACTCCCGGTCCTCCACCCGAGGCGGTCGGCGATGCTCAGCCGACGTCGGCGACGGCGACCGGTGAGTTAGTGCATAGCTCGGGTATATAGATTGGCTATATAGTTGCCTGCATGCCCTCTCCTTCGGATTCCCACGGCGACTTGGCCGCCCGGCTCATCGCCGCCGGCAGCAGTTTTGCCCGCACCGGTTCCCAGCTCTCGGGCAATCGCAGATCGTTGGTCTCCCTGCGCGTGTTGTCCAACCTGTTCCAGGACGGGGGACTGCGGGTGGGCGAGTTGGCTCAACGCGAGCAGATCGCCCAGCCCTCCATGACCACGGCCGTGAACCGCCTCGAAGCGGACGGCCTGGTCACCAGACGTCCTGATCCGGAGGACGCCCGAGCCGCCGACGTGCAGATCACCGACGCGGGCATCGCCGAACTGATGGCCTTCCGCGCGCGCGCCTCCGAGACCTACCGAGACGCCATCAATGAACTCGACCAGGACGACCGGGAAGCCCTGGATCGCGCCGCCGAGTTGATGGAGTCGCTCGTGCGTCGCTTGAAGACGGCGTCCGCCGATACATCCACCGCCACCACAGGTCAGGAGTGACATGACCCAGACCGACCACCAGCACGCCAGCCAACCTGCCGGTCAGCAGGCCCGGTCCGCGCCACACGGACAGCCGCACGATGATCAGCAGGAGCGACCGCCGCTGTGGCGGCAGCCGGCCTCCGTCTGGGCCATCGCCTTCGCGTGCGCGGTGTCCTTCATGGGCATCGGCATGGTGGACCCCATCCTGCCGGCCATCAGCCATTCGCTGTCCGCGACGCCGTCACAGACCATGTTGCTGTTCACGTCTTACCTGTTGATCACTGCGGTGGCGATGTTTTTCGCGGGCTTCATCTCTTCACGACTGGGCGTGAAGCGCACCTTGTTGCTGGGCCTGGCGCTGATCGTGTTGTTCTCCGCTCTGGCCGGTGGCTCCCAGACCGTGGACCAGATCATCGGCTTCCGTGCCGGCTGGGGACTCGGCAACGCCCTGTTCATCTCCACCGCCCTGGCCGCCATCGTCGGGGCGGCCAGTGGTGGCAGCGCCCAGGCGATCGTCCTCTATGAGTCCGCACTCGGCATCGGCATGGCCCTGGGCCCCCTGCTCGGCGGACTGCTCGGGGATGTCTCCTGGCGGGGCCCCTTCTTCGGCACCGCGGTGCTGATGGCCATCGGCGCCATCGCCATCGTCGCCCTGCTGCGCACACCGACCGCGACGCCGCCAAAGGTGCCTTTCACCGCCGGGCTGGTCGCTCTGGGCCGGCCCGCGCTGTTGGTGCTGGCCGGCGTCGCGCTGTTCTACAACTTCGGGTTCTTCACCCTCCTGGCCTACTCTCCCTACCCCCTGGAGACGGCGGCCGCCGAGGCCGGATTCACGTTCGGCGCCCATGAGCTCGGGCTGGTGTTCTTCGGTTGGGGCGTCATGCTGGCCATCGCCTCGGTGTTCCTGGCCCCGATCCTCACCCGACGGTTCGGGTTGATGCCCGTGCTGTTCACCATGCTGGGAGCGTTGGCGCTCACGCTGGCCGTGATGGGTCTGGCGGTGACGTCCCTGGCCACGGTGATCGTCGCCGTCGTGGTGGCTGGATTGTTCCTCGGCGTGCTCAACACCGCGCTGACGGAAACGGTCATGGAGGCCACGGACCTTCCGCGCAACGTCGCCTCCTCCACTTATTCCGGCGTGCGTTTCCTCGGCGGGGCCATCGCCCCGGCGGTCTCCGGCGGATTGGCTGCCATGGGAGCCGGCGTGCCGTATTGGTGCGGCGCCGCTGCCGTGGTGGTCGCCATCGTGGTGCTGATCATCGGACGGCAGAACCTGCGCCACATCGGCCGTCCGCACGCCACCGCGGCCGAAGAGGCCCAAGCCATCACCGCCGGCGACGACGCCTGATCTCGGGACGTCGCCCGGTACCGTGGAGACGTGCCTACTCCCCCTTCTTCCCCGTCGTCGTCCTCGTCGTCGTCCTCGTCGTTGTCCTCTGCCGGCAGTCCCGGCGAACCGGTAACCGCGCAGCCGGCGAGTCAGGACGACACGGCCCTGGCACCGGTGCTCACTCCGGAGGGATGGCGCCTGCTGAACTCGCTGGAGGGTTACCGGGAGTCGGAGGCCTTGACGTTGTCCACGCGGTTGCGAGCAGAGGGCCACTCCCCTGAGCTCGTCTCCGCCGTGCTGACCCAGTCGAAGCTCCGGTCCCAGGCCGCCACCAAGTTCGGGCCTTTCGCGGACCACATGGTCTTCACCCGAGCCGGGCTGGAACAGGCCACCCGGATGAACATCGCCGCACTGCACGCCGGTCGGTTCGCCGCGGCCGGAGTGACATCGGTGGCGGATCTCGGCTGCGGGCTGGGAGCGGATTCGATGGCCTTGGCCGCCCTCGAGCTGAAGGTGACGGCGGTGGAACGGGACGAGACCGTCGCTGCCGCGGCCACCATCAACCTCATGCCGTTCCCCGACGCCACCGTGGTGTGCGCCGACGCGCAGCGGTGGGTCTCTGATGTGCTGTCCAACCCGGCCGGCGACTCAGGCTCTGGCACGAGCACCCGCCCCGAGGGTTTCTGGTTGGACCCGGCCCGACGGGTGGTCTCCACCTCCGGCTCGGCCCGCGTCTTCGACCCGGAGGCCTTCTCGCCACCGTTGTCCTTCGTCGAGGGATTGGCCGACGACGGCGCGCCGGTCGGCGTCAAGCTCGGCCCGGCCCTGCCGCATGAGTCCGTGCCGGCCGAGTGCGAGGCGCAGTGGATCTCGGTCGATGGGTCCCTCACCGAGGCGGTGCTGTGGTTCAACGACCTCGCCCGTCCCCAGGTGCGCCGTGCCGCCCTGGTCCTCACCACGACGGCGGCTCCCCCTGACGGGGCCGCGGCCGCACAGGCCGCCTCACCCACGGCCGAGCTGGCCTCCGCCGCCGACTTCGGTGACTCGCCGGAGGTGGCCGTGGCCGGCGTCGAGGGTCTGACGGGGTATCTCTATGAGCCGGACGCCGCCGTCATTCGGGCGGGGCTGGTGGCGGATCTGGTGGACCGGGAGTTTGCTGCGGTCAACGGACGACTGCTGGATGAGCATATTGCCTACTTCTGCGCCGACGAGCCGGTGGCCACTCCCTTCGCCACCGGTTACCGGGTGTTGACGGTGATGCCGTACAAGGTCAAGGGGCTGCGGCGCTGGGTCAGCGAGACCGGCGTCGGGCGCCTGGACATCAAGAAGCGCGGCGTCGACGTCACGCCCGAGGAACTGCGCCGACTGCTGATGAGCGGACAGGGCAAGGCCAAGAGCCGCTCGGGCCGGCACGCCACCCTGGTGTTGACGCGTATCGGTGAGGAGCGCGTGGCTGTGGAGGTCGAGCCCCTCCCCACGCGCTGAGCTCCCCCCTCCCCACGTTGAGCCGTCAGTAGTAGACGGCCAGGCGGCTTTCGGGGCCGTCGATCACGCGGACGTCCGTGGAGAACACCCGCGTGAGGACCTCGTCGGTGATGATCTGCTCCGGCGTGCCGAACTCGGTCACCGCGCCGTCGTTCATGGCGAGGATCCAGTCGGCGTAGCGGGAGGCGAAGTTGATGTCGTGCAGCACGATCACCACGGTGCGGCCGAGCTCGTCGGCAGCCCGGCGCAACTGCTTCATCATCTGGACTGAGTGCTGCATGTCCAGGTTGTTCAGCGGCTCGTCCAGCAGGACATAGTCGGTGTTCTGCGCCAGCACCATGGCCACGTAGGCGCGTTGTCGCTGCCCTCCGGAGAGCTGATCCAGGTAGCGGTTCTCCAGCGGGCCGAGGTTCAGGAAGTCGATCGCCTCGGAGATGTACTCCTCGTCCACTGCGGTCAGCCGACCCTTCGAATACGGAAACCGGCCGAAGCCCACGAGCTGCCGGACCGTCAGCCGGGTGACGAAGTGATTCTCCTGGCGCAGGATCGAGAGGATCTTGGCCACCGCCTTGGACGGGGCGTTGACGATGTCCTGTCCGGCCACCTCGATGCGGCCCGAGTCGACCTTGAGCAGCCGGCCGATCATGGTGAGGATGGTCGACTTGCCGGCGCCGTTCGGGCCGACCAACGCGGTGATCCCGCCCTGGGGCAGTTGCACGGAGACCGGACCGATCCGCGTGTCCTCGCCATAGTCTTTGGTGACGCCCTCGAGTGTGATCACAGTCGACCCTTTCGCATGATGACGACCAGGAACACCAGACCGCCGACCAGCTCGATGATCACGGTCACCGCCCCGGCCGCGTAGAAGATGTTGCGCAGCACGAAGTACGCACCGGACAGGATCGTGTAGCCGATCAGGACGGCCACGGGCAGGATGAGCCGGTGGTCATAGGTGTCCGTGAACTGGTAGGCCAGCGTCGCCACGAGGAACCCCAGGAAGGTCATCGGCCCGACCAGAGAGGTAGTCATGGCCATCAGCACCGAGACCAGGGTCAGCACGATCAGCGTCTCGCGCCGATGGTTCAGCCCCAGATTGTTGGTGGCGTCCGCGCCGAGGGCCAGGACGTTGAGCCGGCGCGTCCGGAACCACAACAGGGCCCCCGACACCAGCATGATCGGGATGGCATAGGGCAAGTACTCGGTCTGGGCGTTGGAGATGTTGCCGAAGAGCCGTGCCGTGAGCACATCGAACTCGTTGGGATCCAGCACCCGCTGCATGAAGGTGGACAATGCGCCCAGCCCGCCACCGAGCACCACGCCGACGAGCAGCATGATGTGCATGTTGCCGAAGCGCCCGGACAGCAACCAGCTGTAGAGCAGCACCGCGAAGACCACCATCAGCCCGGCCTGCAGGAAGAACTGCTGCACGCCGACCACCATGGTCACCCCGGCCACACCGAAGAAGAACACCGCCGCGGTCTGCACCAGCGTGTACAGCGACTCGAAGCCCATGATCGAGGGCGTGATGATTCGGTTGTTCGTGACGGTCTGGAAACTCACGGTCGCGAAGGCCTGGCACGTGGCCACGACCAGCATCACCACGATGCTCTCCACCCGCATGCCGGCGATCAGCCAGAACCCCTCGGTCCCGAACTCCATCGGATTGTCCCAGGCCAGATTGCCCACGGTCGCCGCCAGCGCGAGCACCACGAGCACACCCACCAGCACGAGATAGCGCACCAGGTGTTTGCGCTCGCCGAACGGTCCGGAGTGACGCTTCGGCGTGGCCCGCGTCGTTCGCGCCGGTCGACCACTGCCGGACCGGGCACCGGATTCGGTCAGGCCATCAGGAGCGGGACGAACAGCGAAACCGGATGTCCCGACGTCGGGCGCGGCCGTGTCCGGCACCTCACCTTCAGCGGTGGCCGGCAGCTCTGGCGAGGCGGTGGACCGGGTCCGGGGAACGGTGGTCTCAGACATGCTTGCGCCTCCTGACGAGCAGACCGATGAAGACGGCGGCGCCGACAATGCCGAGGATCAAGGACACGGGGACCTCGAACGGCATGATCACGGTGCGGCCGATGATGTCGCAGACGGTCACCACCCAGACCCCCACCAAGCAGACCCAGGGCAGGTTGGTGCGCAGATTGTCGCCGCGGAACAGGGACACTACGTTGGGCACGATCAGGCCGAGGAAGGGCAGGGAACCGATGACCACGGTGGTCACGCCGGTGACGATGGCGATCATGGCCACACCGCTGAGCAGGATCATCGTGTAGTTCAGGCCCACGTTTGTGGCGATGTCCTTGCCGAGTCCGGCCACGGTGAACCGGTCGGCCAGGATGAAGATCAGCACGGCGATCGCCAGCACGATGAACAGCAGTTCGTAGCGCCCGCGGACCACGCCGGTGAAACTGCCGGCGAACCAGATGCCCAGTTGCTGCAGCATCTCCGTCTGCAGGGCGATGTACGTGGAGAACGCCCCGACCACCGCACCGAGCATAATCCCGATGATCGGCACGATCAGGGACGACTTCAGCGTGACCCGCTGCAGGAACAGGAAGAACACCATGGTGCCGATGAAGGCGAACAACACGGCGCCGAGCATCCGGTCGACGATGGAGGCGTTCGGGACCACGATCATCGTCAGCAGCAGCCCCAGTCCGGCCCACTCGGTGGTGCCGGTGGTCGTCGGCTCCACGAATCGGTTCTGCGTCATCAACTGCATGACCAGTCCGGACATGGCCATCGCGGCCCCGGCCAGCACGAGCGCGATGGTCCGCGGGACCCGCGTGATGAAGAACATCTCCCAGCCGCCCTCGGCGCTGGCAATGTCATAGACGCCCACGAACAGGGAGACGGCCACCAGTCCGAGGGTCAGCACCACGCCGAGCAGCAGCGGCCAGACGGCGCCGCGGGACGACCGTTCACCCCGCCGAGGCACGGCGGAGTGAACGGTCGTGGTGTCGGTCATGTGGAGCGGGCCTTACTCGGCGTCGAAGGCGTCGGCCAGCTTGTTGAGGAACGTCGTGTAGTTCTGGATGTCCTCGTGGACGTAGAAGTCCTCCGGCAGGTACACGATGTTGCCCTCTTCCACGGCGGTGACGTTCTGCAGGGCCTCGGACTCCTCGATGAGTTCGGCGGCCGGCTGGTAGCCCTCCTCCTCGGAAGTGGAGATGGCGGCATCGCGGTCCATCACCAGGATCCAGTCCGGGTTGGCCTCGGCAATGGCCTCCACCGAGATGTCATCACCCTGGTGGTTGGTGGAGCCGTCCCGCTCGAGGGCCGGAGTCAGCTCGAGCATGTCGAACACCGGGCCGATGGCCCGTCCGGTGGACGGTGCCGCATAGGAGAGGTCACCACCGGTGGCAATGAGCCCGACGACGGTCTCGTCCTCGTCGTAGGCCTCGGCGGCTCGGTCGATGGACGAGTCGAAGTCGCTGATCAGCTTCTCGGCCTCGGCCTGCTTGCCGAAGATGTCCCCGAGCAGCGTGGTCAGGCGACGCAGTTCCTCGTCCAGCGGCTTGCCTTCGACCACGTTGGTGTCCACGAAGGCGGCGTCACCGATCAGCGGCTTGATGTCTTCCGTGAGCCCCGAGAAGCGCTGGCCGTTGAGCACGAGATCCGGCTTGGCCTCCACGAAGCCCTCCATGTCCGGCTCGCGGTGGGTTCCCAGGTCGATGATGGAGTCGTCCGAGGGGTAGTCCACGGTGTCCTCGTTCATCAGCGCCAGCGGGGCCGCTGCCAGCGAGACACCCCAGTTCTCCAGCGTGCGGAAGATGCGATTGTCGGTGGCGATGATCGACTCTGCGGGCGTCTGCACGGTCACTTCGCTGTCGGCCATGTCCGTGACCTTCACCGGTCCGGACTGGGTGGAGGCGCTGGCAGAGGAACTGGAGGAGCCGGCGGAGGCGCTGGCGGAAGCGGACGGGCTCGCGGACTCCCCGGTGGAGCCGGCGTTCGCCCCGCCACAGGCGGTCAGTGCGAGAGCTGCGGAGGAGACGAGAGCCACCAGGCCGAGGCGTCGGTGTGTGGTCTGCATGCGAGTGGTACTCCTTGGGGAAGGGAACGGCGTGACCGCCGGATCCGACGTTTGGTAAGCCTTACCTTAGCCGATTAGGTCACGTGCGTGATCCGTTATTGCGCTCACATGTCGGTGTGTGACAGCGCGCACACCAGTGGACTACGGCGAGCACCCGGTTCCGGCTGGCCACTCCCCCACCTCGACTGGCAGCGCACCCGGCGCCTCGGCCTGCCCCGTGAGCACCTGCACCAAGACCGCGAAGGCCCCGGGAGTCCGTCCGTAGAGGGCGATCAACGCGCCGTCGGCGGGCACGGAGGACCGGGCCAGTCCGAACGGCGCATCCAGAGCCACGACGACGTCGCCCTCCCCGGCCTCGCGGGCCGATCCCAGCAGGTGCACGACGGGTCCGGACCCCACGGTCAACCCCGCCGACTCGGCAGCCTCGGCGAGCCGTGCCCGATCTGCAGCGGTTCCCCCGGTGATCTGCAGCGAGTCGGTGACCTGCGGCTCGCCACACGTGCCGTCGACCATCGTCACTCCCGCCTCGGAGACCTCCTGAGACGTCTGCTCCGGGTCGGCCTCGTCGGCGGAATCGGCCGAGCCGCCGGCACCGGCAGCGTCACCAGCACCGGCGACTCCCGCCTGCGCGAGTTCCTCCGGTGATGCCGCGGCCAACTCCTCCTGCAGCTGGTCACGCCACATCAGCATGGTGACCACGCGTTCGGCAGCCTCGGTCAAACGGTCCTCCGGGACCTCCCCGGTGTCCACCGCCTCGACCACTGCATCCCGTGCTCCCGGCAACGACGACGGCATCAGCAGCAGGTCCGCCCCGGCGGCGAGCGCCTGTACGGGTGCCTCGTCCGGCCCATACCGCTCCACCAGCGCGCCCATGTTCAGCGCGTCGGTGACCACCACGCCGTCGTAGCCGCCCGGTCCCAGGTCACGCAGTGCCTCGTACGCCGCCGGAGACACCGACGACGGCACGTCCGGTTCCAGCTCCGGCACGATGATGTGCCCCATCATCACCATCGGGGTATACGCAGAACCGTCGGAGTCAGCAGAGACATTAGAGCCGTCAGCATCAGCAGAGCCCAGCAGCGCCTCGAGCGGCATCCAGTCCCGCCCGGACAGCTCCTCCACCGAGGACTCCTGCACGGGCGCGGTCACGTGCGAGTCACTGGTGACGGAACCATGCCCGGGGAAATGCTTGGGAGCCGGAAGCACACCGGCCTGCAGCAACCCCGTGGTGGCGGCCCGGCCCAGGGTGGCCACCAGCTCCGGGTCGGAGGAGAAGGACCGGGCGCCGATGGTCGGGTCGGTCTCGCCGACGGTGACGTCCACGCTCGGGGCGAAGTCCAGCGTGAACCCCAGATCCGCCAGTTGCGAGCCCATCTGAGCATGGCCCCGGGTCGTCAGTTGCTCCGAGTCAGCCGTTCCCTCAGCTCCATCAGCCCCACCAGCAGCACCCGTCGCGGCAGCCCCGTAGCTCATCAGCGTCGGCCACTCGGTCAACGGCTCCTGCACTCGGGCCACCAGCCCGCCCTCTTGATCCACGCCGATGACGCCCGACCAGTCGCGCTCGGCGGAGAGGGCCTGCTGGGTCTCCTGGAGCCGGGCTTTGAGCGAATCGACATCGTTCGTGCCGTCGGCAGCGGTCGGGACGGCGTCGCCCATGACGATGACGCCGCCCAGGTTCAGTTCCTCGATCGACGCCGGATCGGTCCCCTCCTTCCCGAGCTGGCCGACGAGGATCTGCCCGGCTTTCTCGGCGGTGTCCATCTCGGCCACGGCCTCGGCGGCGGCCTCGGCGGTCTCCTCGGACGGTCCGCTCAACACCGTCTCCAGTGGGCTCAGCGGTTGGTGGTCCGCACTCGGTGACGCCTCCGAGCCGGAGTTCGGACCGCCGTTCGCCCCGTTCGTCCCGTTCGTTGCGTCAGTTGCGTCGGGTGAGGACGGTGAGGTGGTGCAGGCAGTGGCCGTCAACGCCAGTGTGGCCACCACGGCCAGAGCCGGAAATACCGCAGCATGTCGGCGATCATCGGACCGGCGAGGCGTGCGGGTGGAACCGGTGGAACGGAGGAGGAGCGGACGGGGCAGGGATATCACCCCGCCATCGTATGACCGTCGTGCGGTTCGGCCTTCAGTGACAGCCACCGTGTGACAGCCCTGGCCCGAGAACTGGCCCTAGGATTGGAGCGCCGTCCCCACCGTTCGACAGGAGTCCCCGATGCACCTGCCTTTCGCGCAGTCCGGACAGTCCAGCCTGGGCCTGGAATGGGAACTGGCGTTGGTGGACGCCACCGACGGCACACTGAAGCCGGTCGCCGATCAGGTGCTGGCCGGCGTCGCGGATCAGGCCGGTCTCCATCTCGGTCAGGAGCACCCGCAGGTCAAGCAGGAACTGCTGCTGAACACCGTGGAGCTGGTGACCGATGTCTGCACCACCGTGTCCGAGGGTGTGGCCCAACTGCGCGACGCGGCCCGGAAGGTCCAGGACGTCACGAACGCCATGGATGTGGAGCTGTACTGCCAGGGCTCGCACCCGTTCGCCCAGCCCACCGACGAACTGGTCACCCCCGCCGATCGCTACGGCAAACTGATCGACCGCACCCAGTGGTGGGGCCGGCAGATGCTGATCTATGGGGTCCATGTCCATGTGGGACTGGACGATGTGGCCAAGGCGATGCCCGTCGTGGACGGTCTGGTCAATTACGTGCCGCACTTTCTGGCCCTGTCCGCCTCGAGTCCCTTCTGGGCCGGCGTGGACACCGGCTACCAGTCTCAGCGCACCCTGATGTTCCAGCAGCTGCCGACGGCCGGATTGCCGTTTCAGTTCCGTGAGTGGTCCGGCTTCGAACAGTGCGTGGCCGACCTGACCAAGACCGGGGTGATCGACGACGTCACCGAGTGCCGCTGGGATGTCCGCGCTGTCCCGCGGCTGGGCACCGTGGAGATGCGGGTCTGTGACGGGGTGGCCACGCTCGAGGAGATCTCGGCCATCGCAGCGCTGACGCAGTGTCTGGTGCAGGACTTCTCGGACACCCTCGAGGCCGGCGGCACCATCCCCACCATGCCGCCGTGGCACGTGCAGGAGAACAAGTGGCGTGCGGCCCGCTACGGCATGGACGCGATCATCATTCTGGACGCCGACGGCGAGGAGACGCTGGTGTCCGATCATCTGCGCACCGAGCTGGAACGCCTGGCTCCGGTCGCCGAGCGGCTGGGATGCTCGGATGAGCTGGCCGGCGTCGCGGACATCCTGGCCGGTGGCGGCGCGGCCGCGCATCAGCGGCGGGTGGCGGAGGCGGTGCGACATGACGGCACCGCGGAACTGGCCCAGGGCGTCGCCGGCGGGGCGGGCCCGCAAACGGTCGCCGCAGTGCAGGCCAACGACGGCGGCGCTCCCCTGCGTGCCGTGGTTCAGGACGCGGTGGCTCGGACGCGGATGTCCATCGGTGGGTAATGGCGCAGGGCCCAGCCGATTACGCCGTCGATGTGGCGCGGTCCCGTAAGTTCCGCTGGTACGGTCCGGGAACGAAGCCCGCCAACTCGGGCATCAAGAAGGTGAAGAGTTGGGAGCCTTGGATAGGCCGGACGACTACCTCCCCGTCGCCAGCCTGCGTCGCCAGGTAGTTTCCCTCGTGGCCGGCCGTGAGCACCATGACCGGTGGAACGGACTCGGCCGTGTCCAGTCGATCGGTCTCGACCATCCACAGACTGAACTGCTCGGTCTCCCACAGGCGCTTCCACTGGGGGTCGGTCGCCACGGTGGCAGGCAAGGGCTGGCGTGGATCAGCAGAGCGCCGAATCAGGTCCTCCAGGGAAACGCGCTCTACCGCGAGCTTGGTGGAGAACGACGGAACAATTCCCATGGCGCGAAACATCATCTCGCTGCCTCGCGTCGCCGGGATCATGCCGAGCCAGTGGGCCGACGTCGGCCCCGGGGCGATGACAACGCTGACGTCCCGTCGCCGGTACAGCTGCAACCGAACCTCGCGGCCTGACTCTCCGAAGCCGATCAACCGAGACGTGCCATCGGGCTCCTGGAGCGTGCCTGCCACGCTCGAGGCCCACGCTCGCCAGTGCAGACCGTCCGGATCCACCAAGCCTGAGTCGACTGCCAGCTGGGTGGTCTCGGACTGCAACCGCCCCCAGGAGCTGCCAGCGGGATGCGAGTGCAGCAAGTTGAGGAGCGCCGTGGGGACGGGCGCCAACGGCACCGTCTCCCATCCGGGAGCCAGGCCGGAAGGAGTGACTTGCGTGGGCGCCGTCACGGTGACGGCGTCGGCCGCCTCATCTGCCTGCGCTGCAGACTGCACGAGGACTTCTTCCTCGGGATCGCCTCGGCCGACTGACGGGCTCCAATCGCCCGGAATCCGACCGACGAGGGAGTCGAGGATCGAATCCATGAGGGGAAGGTCTTCCAGTCCGATGACCGCAGTTGCGCACACGCTGGGATCGGCCGTCCAGACGTCCGGGCGGCGGGAGCCGGTTTCGCTCCAGGACGGCCAAAGCAGCCACCGGATCTCCGCTACGGCGCTGTCGCCGTGGATGGACGCGATGCGGAGAAAGCGCAATCCTGACCATGAACCGTCTCGCCAGTGGTCCACGCCTACGGTCCAGGTGCCCTGAGGGGCCGCGGGACTGCCGAAAGCCCGGTGGCCTGTTGGGCGACGGAGGTCATCGCGCAGGTCGAGGTTGGCGCTGCTGACGAGGCCGTCACCCCAGCGGTAGACCATCAGCGTCGGCCGGACAGCTCGGCCCTCAATGCGTGGAAGCAAGCCGACATCCGTGCCCGGCAGCGCGACACTCGTCCACCGGGCGGGCAAGTCCAAGGCCATCAGCCGATTTCCCCGTTGGCGTAGGCTTCTTGGCGTTCTTCCTCGGTCCACGTTTGGTCGAAGACCTCATCGACGGCCGCAGTCGCCACTTGTCCAGCGCCCCACGAAACCAGCGTCACGAGCACCCATCCGGGCACACCGGTCCACGGGATAGCGGCGGTGGCAGCCATGTCGGTTCCCGTCGTGGCCAGGAAGGTGACGAGTTCCTCGGCGATGTATCGTCGCGTCTGCTCGGTGACCTGTTCATCAGACAACAGCGGGTTCTGTTCTGAGAATTGTTGCTCAAACTTGCTCGTGTCCCAGCCTGTTTGGACGAGGGTGGTGATCGTTGTGACGTTGGCGGTGAACAGTTTCTTGTTGGTGGGCGAGAGGTCCGCGGACTTTGCGGCCGCGTTGAGGATCGCCTTTTTCGGCATGCCCGTGATGGTGCCCGCTGCGACACTGATGCCTTGCGCCGAGAGGTACTCCCGCATCGTCGGAGGATTACTCGAGTACGAGCCGTCCGGCGCCGTGACGTTGGGCATCGGCACGTTGCCGTAGGTGTCGTCCTCTGCGATGGCCAGCTGCACGGCATAGGTCAGATAGGGATCCTCTGCCGATCCAGAGCGGACTAATTCCCCGTCAGCGTTGTAGGACCACTTCACCCCGTCGGAGTCCATGTAGTCATACGGAAGATCATCCAGCGGAACGGATTCGGCGATAGCGCGATAGTCCTCCTCGGTCAGTCCCTCCATTCCGCCGAAGAAGTTGCTGTTCTGCAGTACGGATGCGAGTTCATCCGGGGAGTCCATGGGGTTGAGGGCAGCTGGCCGATTGACGTAGGCCAGTTCCGACAGTTCCTCCATATCGACGCCGGAAACCGTGTCAGCGAAGGTGTTCCGCGCCGACTCGATGGTCTCGTACAAGTCGATGGCCTGCTGCTGATGTTCGGTGCGTTCCGACTCGAGGGTTTCGAAGTGACTCTCCGGCGTCTCTCCGTGCCGTTCGACGTAGTCGTCTTCAGTCCATTCGCCTGAGTAGACCTTGTTCTTGTCCCGGTCGTACTGATAAAAGCGGGTCAGCCATCCTCGGGCCCAATAGTCGTACGGCTCCTTGACACCGCTCTTGGCTTGGACGTCCGTATCGAACGTCGAGGCGGCCGACGCCAGAATGTCGGCTCCATGCAGCAGCCCACCGAGTTTCTCGGCCACCGGCGTCATGGCGCTGAAAACGGCCTCTTGATCCGCGCCGCCATAGACATCGCGGAATCGAGTCCACTGCGAGACGATGCGCATGAGGACATCGTGGGTTTTCTGGACTTTCTCCTGAATACCCTCGCCACCGGCGACGACACGGGAGGACGGCGGCAGTGGCACAGCCCAAGAGACAAACCCGTCGTGGTAGGCGGAAACGATGTTATCGACCGGTGAACCTTCCAGCCATTTGACGCCTTCGTATCTCATCGGTTCCTATCCATCATTGCTCTGCTCGGTGGTATGCGCCGTGGTGTAAGGAGTGACGTTGTAGTCGCTCGGGGTATTGGAGTCCGATTCCGGAGCGTACTGAACCGCACCGTTCTCAGCGTCACCTGGCACGGGTTTCGATGAATCGACGTCACCTTCGGAACCACCAGAGCGCATCTCCGGGTACTGCGCTTCCCGCCCGGAGCTCTCGGCGGCCATGGCCGCATCTCCGGAGACGTAGTAGTTCACCACATCTTGCATGGCGGAAAGACAGTTCTCGATCTCGGTGATGATCGCGTCGTACTGCGGGAGCAACTCTTCGTCGTAGAACTTATTGATCGCCTGATTGGCACTTTCAGCACTGGACTGGATGAGGTCAGTCTCTTCTGAGGCATAGAGCCCGACGTCCATGGAATCCAGGTCGACGTCATGACCCGTGAAATGCGTATTCTCCGTGTCAAGAATGGTGTACAAGTCGTCGATCACGGCTTGGCAACCGTCCAAGTCGAGCCAGTAATCAGTCATCTGATTCCCCTTCGGTGTCGAAACCAGCCTACAAATACTGGATCGAAGTCGATATGGGGACTTCTACCCATACACGCGAGTCCGCAATCCTCGGCAGAGGTCATCCGGAAACAGCCCGACACCACGGGTGAACGGCGTGATACAGCGCCAGTCCAGAAACCGGCTCGAGGTGCAGTCCGGATGTCGAGTCTGCAACCTCTTCCGCGCTTTCAGCGACCGATAGACGGTAATCGCCGTAACCGTCGACGGTGTAAACCTGCATAGCTGGTCGATCGGTGTCGACGGCTCACGGTACGCCCGTGAACGGCATAGGCCGATGGGCACAACTACCCATGCCTTCTCAGGCCACCAGCGAGACGCTCTCCACGGGCTGTCCGGGGTCAGCGGCGAAATCCAGACCGCTGGGTGCGACGCCGTCGGCCACGAGCTGCGCGCCGAGGGCGGCCACCATGGCCCCGTTGTCTGTGCACAGTTTCACCGGTGGCACGGTCAGCCCGACGCCGGCCGCCTCGCATCGCTCGGACAGGAGGGAACGCAGACGAGAGTTGGCGGCCACTCCCCCGCCGAGCAGCAGGTGGTCGATCCCGTGTTCGGTGCAGGCACGCACCGCCTTGGCGGTGATCACGTCCGCCACCGCCTCTTGGAAGGACGCGGCGATGTCCGCCGTCGGGATGTCTGTTTCCGGCACGCCGGCGGCTTCGAACTGTTCGACGCAGCGAGCGACGGCCGTCTTCAGCCCGGAAAAGGACCAGTTGTGCCGGTGTTTGCCGGGCTTTTCTGCCGTGCCGACGAACTTCGGCGCGCTCAAGCCACGGGGGAAGCGAAAAGCGGTGGGATCGCCCTCGCGAGCGAGACGGTCGATGACGGGACCGCCCGGATATCCCGCGCCGAGCAGCCGGGCGACCTTGTCGTACGCTTCGCCGGCGGCGTCGTCGATGGTGGAGCCCAGCAGGGTGACGTCCGAGGTGAGTCGATCGACCTTCAGCATCTCGGTGTGACCGCCCGAGACCAGCAGTGCGCCGAGGTTCTCAGGCTGGCTCGTATCCTCCTCCACGATGGCCTTCACGGCGTCGAGCATCCCGACGCCGACGTGGGCCACCAGATGGTTGATCCCATAGAGCGGCTTGCCGGTGGCCAGGGCCAGGGCCTTGGCTCCGGCCACGCCGACCATGAGGGCACCGGCCAGTCCGGGTCCGGAGGTCACCGCGATGGCATCGAGGTCTTCCAGGCGCACCCCTGCCGTGTCGAGGGCCTGCTGCAGGGTGGGAGTGAACTCTTCCAGATGGGCACGGGCCGCGATCTCGGGGATGACGCCGCCGAAGCGCACGTGCTCGGCCATGGATGAGGCGACGGCATTCGCCAGCAGTTCGGTGCCACGGACGATGCCGAAACCCGTCTCATCGCACGAGGTCTCGATGCCCAGAACCAGCGGGGCGGCGGACCGGTCGGCGCTCAAATCCGCGGGGATCGATCCGGAATCGAGGCGGGGTGCGGCGGAGTCGGGCATGGAGTCCAGTCTAGAACTGCTCCCTCTTAGCGCACGTCACCGCTTCGGGTCTCACTCGCCGGGGGTCTCCGGTGGACCGCCCACCGGGATGCGGACTGAGAAGACCGACCCGGCCCCCGGCTCGGATGACACCTCGATCTCGCCGCCGTGTGCGCGGACGAAGCCTTGAGTGATGGCCAACCCCAAGCCTGTCCCCGGAATGGCTGCCCGGCGCACGTGTTCGGAGCGGTAGAAATTCGTGAAGAGCTTTGCCTTCTCCGATGCAGCCAGGCCGATCCCCGTGTCCGCCACCTCGAGTTCCGCCCACTCGCCCGGGCCATCGTCGACGGTCCGGAGGGAGACGGTGACCGCACCGCCGTCGGGCGTGTATTTGGCCAGGGCAGTGGAGAACTACGGTCACTCCGGTCATCAACGGTGTGCCAGGCACGGGAACTTCCATGGTGTTCACCGTTGACGCCCGCGGAACCGTGACCGTATACGCCCCGCATTGTGCTGAATGATCTGCGTGCTTGATGCCCCGAAATGACCGGTGAGTCTCAGACGGTCGGGACTGGATACCAATTCTGGTCGGCCGACATCCCACCCTGTGCGTCAACGACCGGAAACACCAGGTTCTCGAGATCAACCCAGGTGCCGTCGTCCCGCAGAATATGCCAAGGGCCGTCGGGATCCATCGGCGCCAGCACTGATCCGACACTCGCCAGCAGGTCGCCGTCACCGCGGCGGAAGACCTCCGCGATCAAGCCACTGACGCGAACGGTGCCGGCACCGGAAACGACAGCATCTTCCAGGACACCGGTGATGTCCACGGTGATGCCGGACAGGACCGTGAGGACTCCGGAGACGGAGCCTGAGAAGCGGGCGGAAGCAGTCACGGTACCGTCGAGAATCTTCACTCCACCCGATGGGGCACCCGCGTTTTTCCACATGCGTCCACGCTATTCAGCAGGCAGTGGCGCGACCAGCAGCAAGGATGGGGATGCCTCCCCATTGACGGAACCGATCGTTGCTGATATGCACGCCTAGATCGAAGTAGCACGAAGTGTCTGGTTCTTCTGCTGGAATCGACACTTCGTGCTACTTCGATGTGTCAGCTACGCAGTGCGAGCGAGGACTAAGAAGCGGGCTCAGCGGGATCCTGGCCGGCTTGGTCGTCGGATCTGCCATGGACGGTGACGGCCCAGGACGCGTAAGCACTTAGCGCAGTGATCTCCCGTCGCCAGGCCTTCCCATCCTCTCGGTCGAACAGCCAAGCCGGTGCCCCGAGTTCCAGTGCTGAGGCGGCCATTTGCGCCTGCGGTACCGTTTCGGCCAACGTGTACAACTCACGGACTCGGCCCCGGTACCGTCGGGTACGCCTAGCCAGTCCGAGCTTGCCGGCCTTCCATTCCCGCGCGGCCCGTTCAGACAGCGCTTCCATGAGTTCCAGAAGCACGTCCTCCACGGCATCCAGTAGGCACTCCGGACCGGTGTGGTCGAGGCGGTACTGCCCAGCAATGTCCTGCCACGTCTCGGTGGCCGCACCGGGAGCATCGTCGGCGGCATGGAAATCGTGCACCATGGGCTCCTGGGATTCCTGAGTTCCTGCTGGATTCATACCCTGAAACATGCGCAGAATCACCGCGGCGGCGGTCAGTTCCGGACGACTGCGCATCACCCCGCGTGACGATGGCGGCAGCTCCGCTCACTGTGGGCGAGAACGTTCTGCTGATTCTGGGGTTTCAGCGGACACAGGGGACGGGACGTGGGACGGGAGGCTCACCGGGTAGCCGAGGTCGTGAACAGTGCCGGGGCTGGTGGTCCACACGCGCGACACCGAGACCAACGACGCCGGCTCGATCACCTTGGTCACCCGCCGAACCCACGCCTGGGTGTCGGCGTGCTTGCGTGAGGGATCAACCGCCAGTATCAGCGTCATCGGCTCATAGCGCCTCAGTCCTTCGGCCAGCCGCTCGACGTCGGACCCGTCCCCCAGCCCGTAGCACACGACCATCGACCCGGCCTGGCCACCGTTGAGGACACCTGCGGCGGACCATTTGTGGTGATCGGACTGCTCGGCGGCTTCGACGGCGTCGTCGATCAATCCAGCGAACACCAAGCGGATTCCGCCGGCCGTTGCCTGATGTACCGGCTCGTTCGGCGTGGCCGTTCCGGCCGAAGCACCGTCCGGGTTTTCTGAAGCACCGTCCGGTGCTGCGCGCTCCAACAGACCTTGCAGCTGAGGATCCTCGGTCGCGAACATCTCGTGCGTGAATTCCGGACCCAGTTGACGATCACCGTGTACCGGGTCGGCGCTCTCCATGTGGTCGACTCGGTCGCTGCTGTCCCTGTTCCCGCCGCTGCCATCCCTGGTCCCCGGATTTCTCGGAGCATCGCTCAAGAGACCATATGCAGAGTTCAGGTCAGGGCCGGACTGCAATGCCGCCGTCGGGATGGAACCGGGCTTCCATGCGGGTATCTCTTTGACGGTGGCGGGGTTGAAGCCGGCAACGCCGCCGGCGGGGCGCTGACTGACGATGCGGCCGGTGACCGGGCCGGCGTCGTGCGTCTGAGGAGCCGCGCCCGAGACGCCGCCGGCGCGCGTCTGATACTGGCCGGGTGAGCCGTCGGGGTGTGCATCGGCCCGATAGCTCGTATGAGTCTGGCCGGCCACATCTTCGCGGATGCTGTAGATCGAGTATGTGGTGCCGGGCGGAAAATACCGTTCGGCCTCGGCTGCGAGCTCCGGCAGCGTCTGTGCCGTGACGCTCCTACGCCAGCGCACGCTCGCCGCCCACGGTCGCCGCGGTCCTCACCTGCAAGCCGGGCTGGGAGGACGCCTCGGTGTACGACAGCACGGCGACGTCCACGGACCAGGAATCCAGCTTGCGGGCGAGATCGGCTCGCAGTGCCTCGCCGCACACGAGCACGGGCTGCTCGCCTTCGGCTACTCGGGCGGCCACTGCCGAGCGAACACCGTCCGCTAGGCGGTTGAACACCTCCAGTGAACCGGTGATCGTGGAACCTTCGGGTCCGGTGCGCAGACCTTCCAACAGACCCTGTTCGAACAATGGATCCAGGGTGATGGCGGTCAGTACCCCGTCCTGGCTGGCCCGTTCGGCAATCACTGGAGCGAGCGCCACGCGGCAGGACTCGACCAAGTGTTCGACCACCTTGGAGGTTCCGGCACGCTGGGCGATCGTCTCGAGGATGCGGACCAGGTCATTGATGGGCACACCCTCGGCGAGTAGCCCCTGCAGTACCTGGTGGACCGTGGAGGCGGGCACCAATGCGGGCACCACATCCTCCACGGTTTCCGGTGAATCGGCCGCGATCGCGTCGAGCATCATCTGTACATCGGCGCGGGAAAGGAGGCGGGAGGCGTGGCGCTCGATCACGGAGGCCAGCTGAGTGGTGACCACTGTGGTGCGGTCAAAGACAGCCGACCCGGCCATCTCGGCAGTCGTCCGCATCTCCTCGGGGATCCATTTGCCGTCGAGTCCGAAGACCGCCTCACGGGTTGGAGCACCGGGTAGGGCCGCGAGGTCACCACCGAGGGCGAGTAGCCTCCGGGCCGGGGCCTGTCCCTCGGCTGCCGACGTCCCGGCAATCAGGATGCGATACGTTCCCGACGGCAGTTCGACATTGTCCCGCGTGCGGACCTGCGGGACGACGAATCCCAACGACAGTGCCATTTGTTCGCGGACACCGCGAATACGTGCGACGAGGTCGTCCGGCGAGCCGTTGGCCAGATCCACGATGTCGGTGGCGAGGTGGACTTCCACCGGAGAGGTGCGCATGCGCTGGAGGAGTTCCTGACCGGGGTCGGTTTCCGGTCCAGCTGCGGCCTCACCGGCGGCCTTCTGTGTTTCAGCCTCTGCCTCTCTCTTCACCCGGGCTTTGCCGGCGGCGCGGCCCGCCAGGATGAGAGCCACGCCGAGTGCGGCGAAGGTGAGTAGTGGCATACCCGGGATGAGGCCCATGGCGATGGCTGCCACGCCGGCCACAACCAGCGGAGTGGAGAACTGTGACAACTGCCTCGACGTGGAGGTGCCGAGATCCTCGTCAGCAGTGGACCTGGTGACGATCATGCCCGTGGCAGTGGCCATCAGCACCGACGGGATGATGGTGACCAGCCCGTCGCCGATGGACAACAGGGCGTACGTCTCCAACGACTCCATCAGTTCCATGCCATGCATGGCCATACCGACCACCACGCCGCCGACGAGGTTGATCACGAGGATGATGATGCCCGCGATGGCGTCGCCCTTGACGAACTTGGAGGCACCGTCCATGGCACCGTAGAAGTCTGCCTCCGCGGTGACCTCGGTGCGCCGGGTGCGGGCCTGGTCTTCGGTGATCAGCCCGGCGGAGAGATCGGCGTCGATGGCCATCTGCTTGCCCGGCATGGCGTCCAAGGTGAACCGGGCGCCGACTTCGGAGACGCGTTCGGCGCCTTTGGTGATCACCACGAATTGGATGATCATCAGGATCAGGAACACCACGAAGCCGATGATCATGTTGCCGCCCACAGCCACCTGACCGAAGGCGTCGATTACCTGGCCGGCGTGGGCCTCCCCGAGGACGAGCCGGGTAGAGGCCACGTTGATGCCCAGTCGGAGCATCGTTGCGGCTAGCAGCAGGGACGGGAAGATCGAGAAGTCCAGTGGTCGCCGGACGAACATGGTGTTCAACAGGATCACCAGCGCCAACGAGATGGACACGACAATCAGCAGATCCAACAGGGGCGCCGGAACCGGCACGATGAGCAGCAACACGATCAACACGAAACCGATCGGCATCGCCAGCGGCTTGAGCGTCGCCAGGTTCACAGGTGCCTGCCTTCTTCGTTCGGTTCGCTGTTCCACATGGTGGTCTGGGCGACTTCCGAGACTCTCTATGCAGTTGAACTGTGCACGGGCGTCCGATTGATGCGCTTCCTTGCGGCGAGCCGCGTCGATCTGCATCGACCCCTGCATCGACCCCTGCATCGAGGTTGCACGATGTGTCGAATCCGAGCCGGAATTTCGACACATCGTGCTACCTCGATTCGGAGTGGTGCAGAGGGTGGGTGGTGCAGAGGGTGGGTGGTGCAGAGATGGGTAGTGTCTGCTCCTGCACAGAGGGCCAATCTCCTCGATCCATCCACCGTGGAACCGTCCAGAACCCCACTCGGAGACGCGGCGCCGGTCAATGGAAGGATGAGCCCACGCCGCCGACAGTCCACGCCGGACGTCTTCACCATCGACAAGGCCCGCGAACTTCGCCTGACGAACTACCGGCTCTACCGGAGCGGGCTGAAGATTCCGTATTCGGGCCTCCGGATCAATTCCGCCGCGGAGAGCATCATGAAAGAACCCTCTGCTCAGCGGAGCCACCAGCCGAGCCACCTACAGAACCACCAACCGGACCACCAGCAGAGTGCCCAACAAACTGCCCAGCAGACGGATCCGACACCGCGCGAGTACAGCAACGCCGAGCTGGGCCGCATGCTGGCGCTTCGTGACCCGTCTTTGGTCATCAGCCACCAGACGGCCGCCGAAACCTGGGGAATATGGCTTCCCTCGCGGATGCGAACAACCCGCCTACACCTTTCCCGCGTCCGGGGTGAGGGAAGCATGCCCCGGTACCTGGGCGCCGTCGGCCATTTCGTCCACAAGGCCCGTGACACTGACCTGAGGACCATCGACGATGTCAGAATCACGTCACCGGAATGGACGTGGACCGAACTGGCCTCACAGGGACTGACCGTTCACGAACTGGTGGCCGCCGGGGACGCTCTGTTGCAACGGGCGGATGGACCACCCCGGCCCATGGGTGTCCTCGGGCAGAATCCCTTGTCGTCGAGGGAGATCCTCCGCGAACTCGTGGAACGGCGCCGCGGTGTGCCCGGCATCCGGAATCTCCGGATCGCGCTGGAGCTGCTGCGAGAACGAGTGGACTCTGAACGCGAATCCCGGCTCAGAACCAGGTTGGTGGACAGCGGGTGGCCAGAGCCGGACGTCAATCCCCGGTTGCGATTCGACGATGGCTGGGAGGCACTCCCGGACCTGGCCTATCGGTTGTGGCGGATCGCTCTGCAGTACGAGGGTGAGCACCACTTCTCTCAGGCCAAGCAGTACCGGTCGGACATGAATCGGGACGAACAACTGAGGATGCGCGACTGGCAGACACTGCGGGTCGATTCGAGCGTGTTCACCGCCAGAGGGTGGCGAAGCTTCACTGACCGCTTGGCCAAGGCCATCGAGCAGCAGACCCAGCAGCTCAGTCCCATGGAGTTCCGAGTGATCGAGTGAACGAGTGGAGTAGTGGAACAACTGCCATCGAGGTAGCACGATCTGTCGACCGGGGACGGAGGACTCGACAAATGGTGCTACTTCGATGCGGGGGGTCAGGGGGCGGGCGCGGGGCGGAGGATCGGGCACGGCCGGTGAGGGCCACACACTGCTACTCAGTCGCCAACGCAGGCAGCGGGATGTCAGCCAGTGAGTGGATGCGGCCCTTCCGCCGCCGATGCACGCGGGCATCCAGCTTCAGAGTGAAGGCGATGACCACGGCCACCGCCCCGTAGAGCTCCGGAGGCACCGGCGCCCCGACCCGGCAGTGCCGGTGCATCATCCAGGCCAGCTCAATGTTCTTGATCAGCGGTACCTCGGCGGCCTCAGCTCGTTCGCGGATGCGGGCTGCGACCTCACCCTTGCCGGCGGCCACCACCACCGGGGCGGCGTCACCGGGCTGGTAGCGCACTGCCACCGCCACGTGCACCGGGTTCACCACCACGGCATCGGCGCTGGAGACGTCCGCGATCATCCGGTTGCGAGACAGCGAGAGTTGCCGCGAGCGCCGCTGAGACTTCACCTGCGGGTCGCCCTCGGCGCTCTTGTGTTCACGCTTGGCCTCGTCCTTGGTCACGCGGGTCTGCTTGCGATTGCGCTTCGAGACCACGAACACGTCAGCGGCGGCCATCACCAGTCCGGCCAGCACGGAGAACCACAGCAACTGCAGGGCCGCTGTGGTGATCACCCCCGTCACGGCCTCCAAGGGCAGCAGTCCGGCGCCCATCAGTCCACTGGCCACAGCCTGGATCATCCAATACATCAGCAAGCCCACCGCAGCCGATTTCAGCAGGGCTTTCGCCGCGTTCCACCATGCTTGAGGACCGAAGATCTTCTTGGCGGCGGCAACCGGACTGAAATGGTCGAATTTCGGGGCCAGTGATCGGAACGTCACCGGCCCCTGAAGGAACGGTGTGACCACAGCGGCCAGCATCGCCACGGCCAACAAGGGCAGGATGACGACGCCCAGCGACTCCCCCGCATGGATCAGTACCTGAAGGGCCACCTTCGGGTCGGCCTCCTGGGCTGCGCGGGTGAGCTGAAATAGACTGTCCGTCGCGGCCCCCTGAGCGGCGATCAGGGTCGTCGGGATCATCACGGCCACCGCCGCCACCACCACCCACGCCGACACGTCTGCCGAACGTCCGAGTTTGCCCTTCTTCCGGACATCGCGCATCTGCCGTTCGGACGCCTGTTCAGTGCGCTCACCGGCCTCGGACGTCATGGCCCGACCTCCCGCAGCAACTCCACCGCGGAGTCAGTCAACTGCCCGACGGCCATCGGCAGCGCCCCGAACACCATCCCGCCGAAGGCGAGCGTCACCAGGATCTTCAGCGGGAAGCCCAGTGAGAAGGCGTTCAGCGTCGGTGCCACCCGGGTCAGCAGTCCCAGCCCGATGTCGGCCAGGAACAGGACCGCGATCAACGGCGCCGCGATCTGGGCAGCGGCAGCGAACATCCCCGTGAAGGCGGCACCGGCGGCCTCGGCGGCAGAGGGCATGTCCGGGAACTCGCCCAGAGCCACCGCGTCGAAGGAGGTGCCGAACCCGAGGAACAGAGGGATGTGGGCGCCGGCGGCGAGCATCATGGCGATCATCCCGTGCTGGAACAGCCGGGTGAACTGCGCTCCGTTGACCATGGAGCCCGGGTCATACACCGTGGCCATCTGGAATCCCGAGGCCAGGTCGATCAACGATCCCGCCGAGGCCACGGCCGCGAACGCGACCATCACGAGGACACCGAGCACGGCGCCCGTCGCCGCCTCCGCGGTACCGGCGGCCAGCAGCGCCCCGGCGCCCAGGCCGCCGTCGGGAATCTCCACACGTCCGGTGAAGGGCAGGGCCAGACCGGCCGCGACGAGCCCCTTGACCCGCCACGGAAAGGAGTTGTTTGAGAACGGCGGCGCAATGCCAATGAACAGCGTGGTCCGCAGCAGCACCAGCAGGTAGGCCTGCAGCCACGCCATGTCCAGCGTCACGTCCATGTCCGCACCGACCCGTCTAGCCGTTGATCAGGTGGGGGATCTGGCTGAAACACCACTGGGTGAACGTGACCATCTCCTGGATCATCCAGAATCCGGCCAACGCCAGGACGATGGCCACCGCGATCGCCTTCGGCACGAAGGACAGAGTGATCTCCTGCACTTGAGTAGCCGACTGCAGCAGACCGATCCCGAGGCCGACCGCCAACGCGGTTAACAACAACGGTGCCGAGAGCTTGGCAGCTGTCAGCAGGGACTGGACTCCCAGGTCCACCACGGCGTTCTGGTCCATCTCCGCCTCCTCTCCACTACGTGACTCACAACTACGCGACTCACCCGATTAGTACGTGCCCACGAGCGAGCTGATGATCAGTCCCCAGCCGTCCACGAGCACGAACAGCAGGATCTTGAACGGCAGGGACACCATGACCGGCGGAAGCATCATCATGCCCATGGACATCAGAGCCGAGGACACCACCAGGTCGATGATGAGAAACGGCACGAAGATCACGAAGCCGATGATGAATGCGGCCCGCAATTCCGAGATGACGAACGCCGGCACCAAGGTGGCCAGTGGTGTGTCCGCTGGAGTCTGCGGATTCTCCAGATCGGCGGAGCGGGTCATCAGGGCGATGTCCTCCTCCCGTGTGAGGGGCAGCATCCATTCGCGCAGGGGGCCCTGGGCCTGATCCACGGCCTCGGTGAAGACGGTCTGACCGTCGACGTAGGGAGTGATCGCCACATCGATGATCTCGGAGATCACCGGCTGCATGATGAACACCGTCAGGATCAGAGCGATCCCGGCGAGCACCTGAGTGGGCGGGGTGGTGTTCAAGCCCAGGGCGTTGCGGGTCATCGAGAGCACCACGAAGACCTTGGTGAAGGACGTGCACATCAGCACCAGTGACGGCGCCACCATGAGCACACCGATGCCCAGCAGGGTCAGGACCGAGGAGGACGGTTCGCCATCGGGCCCGTTGATCTCAATGGACAGCCCGTTGTCCCCACCGTTGCCGCCACCATCGGTGCCGGGTGCGGGGTCGAGCGTGTCGGCGGCCGCGGGTGACGCGCCCACCACGGTCAACAGCCAAAGCCCGACGACGGCCAGCAGCACTCCGGCCAGCACCGGTAGGACGGTCGTCGTCCGGGAAGAGGATCTCACGGTCGGGCGTCTTCTGTAGAGGCAGAGCCGGCCCTGCGGCCCAGCCCCGTCCACTGGGTCCCCGTCTGCAGGGCTGTGAGCATGGCGGCGAAGCTGCCGGACTCCCGTGGTGCGCGATGTTCCGGCCGGCCCGCCGGGGATCCGAAAGACCGACTCATCGACGAGGCAGGGCCGGACGGCGACGCGCGTCGCGGCGCGATGGAGGGCGTTGCACGGTCCGGCACCGCGGAGGTCACACGCTCCGGGGCGGCCCAGGTGTCGAGCGTGTGGGCGCCACCATCGGTGAAGGCCACGAGGTGGCGGCGACCATTGGTCTCCACGACCACGAGGTTCTGGGTCCGGGACACCGACTGACGCGAGATGACGTGCAGTGCGTCGTCACCACCGGAGCTGAAGCGTCGACGGGCCAGTCGGGCGGACAGAAACAGCGCGAGTGCGACGATGCCCAGGGACAGCACGACCTGGATGATCTGGCCGAACTCCATCTCAGCCCAGAACCTCTGCGTTCTCGTCCCGGATGGACGTGATCTTCACGGCGAAGTCCAGATCCTGGACCACCACCTCTCCGGAGGCGAGCAGGCGTCCGTTGACCAGGACGTCGGCGGGGGCGCCGGCAGCCCGGTCGAGCTCGAGCACCTGCCCGGGCTTGATCCGCAGCAGTTCAGCGACGGTCAGGGTGGTGCGGCCGATGACCACGGACAGTTCCATGTCCACGCCGCGAATCCGGTGGACGTTGCGCAAGAAGTCCTCGTCCACGCTGGTGTCTCGGGAGGGACGATCGTACGAGGCGCCTTCGTGCACGGCCATCACGAGGGCGTCCGTGCCGTCCACGGTCACCACGAAGAGCCTCGGTGCACTCTCGTGGGGACTCGCGACGAACGGCGTGCTGCCAGCAGGCGCCGGTTCCACGGTGGAGGGTCCGACGGCACCGGCAGTGGACAACCCTGAGTCCACGGCCGGTTTGAGCGCCGCGGCAGGCTCGTCGGCCACGAGGTCCGGCAACTGGGCGCTGGCCGTCAGGGCGAGAGTGATGCTGCCGGGCCAGCCGACGGAGCGGAAGACCAGCGGCTGTCCGGTAGCAGGCAGCTGTTCCGCCGAATCCACCGACCGGGTCTCGATCTGACCGGCCAGCGGGAGGGCGGCCGCGGTGGCGGAGACGATCCCGGTGACCGTGTCCATGCCGTTCGGGTGCGTGTGCCCACCGATCGGCGGGAGATTCGCTTCGGTCACTGGTCCAACTCCGTTTCAACGATCTTCATGTACTTGCGGGATCCGTCCACCACGTTCACCGCGGAGCCCAGATGGTGGCCGTCCACGGTGACGTTGAAGGGACGGTTCGAGGTGTGGGTGAGCGGCAGGACGTCCCCCACCTGCAGCTTGAGCAGGGCCATCGAGTTGATCCGCACCGGGTTGGCCTCGAGCCGGACCTCCACGGGGGTGGCGGTGAGTTGCTCCATGGCGAGCCGGGCGGCATCCTGACCGGTGTCCACGGGATTCGAGGAGCCCAGCTTCGGCAACACGGAGTCCGAGGGCAGAGCCAGGCTGAACGATGCCGGTTCGCCCGACCCGGTGGTGACGGTGAACCCGGCCACGACCATCAGATCGGTGGGCGCGGCGGCCTGGGCGAAGCCCGGGTTGTAGTGCACGGCGAGGTCCGGTACGGGGGCGGCGTCGAGAACACCGGTGAAGGAGTACGCCAGGTCGTCCATGGCGGCGGTGAGGGTGCGTCGGAGAATGCCGATCTCCGTGCCGGTGAGCTTGCGGTGGGCCGGCAGTGACTCGCCGTCGGAACCGAGCATCCGAGACACCCAGTCGGCAGCGGTGCTCACCGGCAGCTGGAGGATGCCGCGGGTCTCGGCCCCGGGCACATGAAGCAGGACCATGCAGGTCAGTGCGGGCAGTGAGGCGGTGTAGGCGTCGTAGGTCGCCAGCGCCGCGGGCAGTGGAGTCACCGTGGCCTTGGTGCGCAGGCGGGTGGCCAGTTGCGATGACCACTGGCGAGCAAAGGTGTCGAAGGCCACGTCCAGGATCCGGGAATGCTCCCGGGCCAGCGTGGTGGGCCGCTGGAAGTCGTAGGGCACCGGCTGTGCGGAAACCACGGTGTGACCGGCGGGGGCCGCCACGGTGACGTCGTCCATACCCACGGGACCTCCTTCGAGCGGACCGGGTAACTGCGGTGTGCGCAGTCCCCTATGCCCGCCGCCGGTGAACGGCCGTCAGATTTGCTGCCCGACGCCGGCCAGCCCGTGGGCGTCTCATCTCACGTCCGAGGAGTGGTCGCCTGGGGCGAACTCCTCCGCGCTTCCGCTTCGGCGGCATCGTCCGGGGTCTTCTGAGTCGTGGCAGGATCGTCACGGGCGTTGACCACGATGTCCACGCGCCGGTTGCGATCCAGATTGTCCCGTTCACCGTCCAGGGGGCGGGTGTCTCCGAAACCGGTGGCCGAGACGCTGGCCGCCGGCAGTCCTTGAGCGTCCACCATGTGCCGCACGACTTGGACGGCACGGTCAGCGGAGAGTTCCCAGTTGGTCTCGTAGTTGCGTGGCTCCAGATAATCGGCGTGACCTTCGACCGAGACGGTGCCTTCCTCAGCCTCAATGACCGGAGTGATGCCGGCCAACAACTCTCGTGCCGAGTCGGACAGGGCCGCGGTGTCCGGGCTGAACAGCGTCTCGCCCGAGAGGATGCGGATGACCAGGGCCCCGTTCACCTGGGCGAACTCGACATCGGCCTCGCGGTTCATGGCCTTCAGGTTGCTCTGCACCCCGGCGCGGATGGCCTCCAGCTTCTCCCGAGCGGTTCGGGGTTCCTGAGCCGGCGGTTCCGGCGGCTGCGTGGCGGTGTCCTCGGGAGGAACCGGATGCGCGGGATCCACGGCGTCTTTGCCCGGTTCCATGATGGGCTGGCCGGCTTGTCGATCATCCAGGTCGGTCAATTTCTGCCCGAATCCGGTGGCCAGTGCGTTCTTGAGCTGGTCGTATTTGCCCGCGTCGATG
This sequence comes from Citricoccus sp. GCM10030269, assembly GCF_042665635.1. Classification (NCBI taxonomy): domain Bacteria; kingdom Bacillati; phylum Actinomycetota; class Actinomycetes; order Micrococcales; family Micrococcaceae; genus Citricoccus; species Citricoccus sp. GCM10030269. The sequence goes on from NZ_JBHTCV010000001.1 coordinate 211,829, forward strand.
GACGACATGGAGAACAGCACCACGAACGTCAGGAACAGGACGGTCATCATGTCCAGGTACGAGACGGCCCATCGTTCATCCATCTCGGGCGGGTGATTGCCGTCATGCCGTTTGCGCCGTCGTGCCACCTAGGCCGCCCGGGACTTCCCGGCTTTGCCGGAGGTCGCGCCGGTGCCCACGCGAGTGGTCCCGCTGGAGGAGCCCCCGCCGTCGGGATCTGTGCCCTTGCCGGTCTTGTTGCCCTTGGTGTCCAGCCGGTAGTCCGGCACCAAGGCGTGCAGGCGGTCGTTGAGCGCGGTGGAGTTGACACCGGCCTGGATGGACAGCGCGCCCTCCACCACCAGTTCCATGTTGGACTGTTCCAACTCGCACAGTCGCCGGATGCGGGTGGCGATCGGGTGCCAGAAGAAATTGGCCGTCAGCAAGCCCCAGAGTGTGGCGACGAACGCGGCGGCGATCATGTGGCCGAGCTCGTCCGGCTGCGCCAGATTCTCCATGACGTGGATCAGCGAGGCCACCGTTCCCACAATTCCGATGGTCGGGGCATAGCCGCCCATCTGCGAGAACCAGTTCGAGACCGACATGACCTCGTCGCGGCGGGTGTTCTTCTGTGCCTCCAGCAAGTCGGCCAGCGAGTCCGAGTCCAGTCCGTCGGCCAGCCCGGTGATGGCCGATCGAACCAAGGGGTCCTCGGCTTTCTCTGCCTCGGCTTCCAGTTCCAGCAGGGAACCACCGCGTGCTTTGGCGGAGAGGTCGGCAACCTCGTCAATCACCTCTTTTGGCGGACGGATCTTGCCTTTGACTGCCCACCCGAAGATCCTGCCCACGTTCTTCAGATCGCCGAGCGTGGTGCCCATCAGCGAGACCGCGATCGTGCCGCCGAACACGATGATCATGGGGGCGACGAGGAACAGCGAGGAAATGGCCCCGCCCTCCATGAACACCATCACGAAGAGTGAGGCGAAGGCGGCGATGAGGCCGATGATCATCAAAGGATCCACAGGATTACTCCTCCTGGTCGAGTACGGGTGTCAGGTAACCGGTCCGCTGAACGTGCGTCTCACCGGTTTCCTGGGCGGCATGCCACAGCAGATCCACCCGGTGGTCATTGAGGATCGCCTGGACGGTATCGATGTCCTCACGGGCGGTGTAGGACCGGCCGGTGATCATGGTGACCACGCAATTGGCCCCGTTCGCGCGGATCTCTTCGACGAGGTCGGGGTTGAGCCCGAACCGGTCTCCGCGCAGGGTGGTCAACAAGATCATGGCCGTCGGTCCGCTATCGCTTGAGGTTGGTCAGTTCGGACAGGACTTCGTCCGAGGTGGTCACGATCCGCGCGGAGGCCTGAAAGCCTCTCTGGGCCATGATCAGGTTGGTGAACTCCTTGGACAGGTCCGTATTGGACCCCTCGAGTGTGCCGGCGGCCAGGGCACCGAAGCCCTCGGCGCCGGGAGCACCCAGAGTGGGTTCGCCGGAGTTGGCGGTGGCACGGAAGGCGGAGGAGCCGGCCTTTTCCAGGCCGGCGGGGTTGGCGAACGTCGCGATGGCCACCTGCCCGACGGCGCGCAGGTCGCCATTGGAGAAGGTGCCGTTGATCGTGCCGTCCTGAGCGATGGAGAAGCCCTCGATGGTGCCGGCCGCTGCACCGTCCTGACCCGTGAAGGCGGACGTGTCCATGTCCGCATATCCGGTCAATGCGGACAGGTCCACCGAGATTCCTCCGACGGCCAAGGTGTTCGCCCCGGCCTGGACTCCGTTGGTGAACGACACGGAGCCGTTGCCGGTGGCCCCGTTGGCATCCTGGCCGGCGACTGCCCAGCCGCCGGCCTGGCGGGTGAAGGTCAGCGTCAAGGAACGCCCGTTGCCGGAGCCATCTCGGACGGTCACCTCGCGCACGCGAGTCTCGCCGATCTCGGCATTCTGAGGCAGATTGCCGCCCATCTGCGCCGAGGTGGTGGCGCGAGCCGGGGACGTCGCCAGTGCGTCGATGGTCAACGGGACGGCCGCACCGGTCTGGATGGTGCCGTCGGCACCGGCCAGCCAACCATTGAGTTGGGCGCCGTCGACGGTGACCAGGTTGCCCTCGGCGTCCAGACCGAACCCGCCAGCACGGGTGTAGAGCTGTTCACCGCCCTTGGTCACCATGAAGTACCCCTCGCCGCCAATCATCAGATCCGTGGCCTTGCCGGTGGACATCATGGCGCCGGTGGAGTGGTCAGTCGTGATGGCGGCAGTGCGCACACCGAGACCCACCTGAGCCGGGTTGGTCCCACCGAGTCCCGTGCCGGGAGCCCCGGCGTTCTGGGTCATCTGGGACAGCGTGTCCTGGAACGTGACCGTGGAGGCCTTGAATCCGGAGGTGTTGACATTGGCGATGTTGTTGGCCGTGGTGTCCAGCATCTGCTGGTGCGCACTCATGCCGGAGACTCCGGTGTTCAGTGAACGAAGCATGATGGTGCCTTCCTGTGGAATCGACTGGTGGGATCTTCTGGTGGGTGGGCAGTGGTGACTCAGTCCTCGGCCGTGGCGCGGGCCGCCAGGGCGGTGATCTGACTCAAGGTGACGGTCTGGTCGCCGCCGGCGACCTCCAGCAGGGTTTCCCCGTTCTGGAACAGTGCGCCGGTGACGGTGCCGGTGGCCGGAAGCCCGGTGTCGGACTGAAGCCATTCGACGTCCTGCCCGATCAGCGCCGATGCCGTGGACATGGAGCCGGCAGCGGTCTGGCTCTGCAGGGTCTTCGAGATCCCGTTGAGGGTTTCGGTCATCGACAGCTGTGCCGCCTGCGACACCATCTGGTTGGTGTCCATCGGCGAGGACGGGTCCTGGTTCTGCAATTGCGTGACCAGCAGCTTGAGGAAGACCTCTTCGTTCATTTCCTGGGCTGGTCCGGCGGCGGCCTCGCGTGCTTGGCGTGCGGTGTCCAGCGTGATGGTCGGTGCTCCGGTGGCTACCGGGGTGATCGGCTCGGGCATCCGTGGCTCCTTCAAATTGGTTCCGTTGAGTGGCGAGGTGGCTGATGGTCTATGCATGCAGTGGCGGATCAGGCGTAGACGTCCAAGCCGCCTGGATCGTGGTCGCGATCGGTGCCGTGCTCCGCAGATCCGCCGGGCTCACCCGGACTCGCCATGGCACCATCAGCGGTGGTCGCGGTGCTGGCCGTCCCGACGTCATCTTTCTCCGGTTCGTGTCCCTGGCCGGTGCGGTCATTCAAAGAGGCACCGGCGCCGTGATGGCCGGCACCCTGGTTGCTGGCGTTGGCGTCCCGGCCGCCGGCATCTCGGCTTCCGGTGGACAAGTCGAGCGTGGCGCCAGTGTGCGCTGACGCCAGTTCCCGGCGCAGTTCACCGAGGACCAAGCGCAGGTTCTCCCGCCCGGCGTCAGTCCCCGCGGCGATCTCCAGGCGCACGACGCCGTCACGATGGGTGGCCTCCAGGGTCACCGGCCCCAGTGACTCGGGGCTGATGCGGATGACCATCACCTGCGTGCCGTCTGGGCGAGTGACAGCCTGGCCGGCCACCTGTGCGATGGGCGTGGAGAGTTGTTGCACCGTCCAGGCACGCACCGTCGGGCCGGGCGAGGCAACCGGCGGGGGCGGCACCACCGGAGCCACTGCAGAACCGGCAGTCGCCGCAGCGCCGGGAGTCGTCGTAGAGCCGGGAGTCGCTGCAGCTGATTCACCCGACTCCACTGCGGGAGCCACCGCCACGGCGGCAGGAGTGCCCGACGCGGCAGCGGTGGTCGGCGCAGTGGTCAATGCAGTGGTCGGCGCGGTGGACGATGCAGTGGACGGCGGGCTTGCTCCGACGACCACGGACTGGATCGGCGAGGATTTGATCGTCGTGGGCTGAACACGGTGCGCCGGATGGTGCAGCGGGTCGAACGTCGTGCTCACGACCTGATGCACTCCACTCACGACCGTCTGTTCGGTTGCGCTGGATGGTTCAGTTGCCCTGGATGTCAGAGTCATCGGTGCTGTGACTGATGACTGCTCTGTCGCCGGCACTGGATGCTCCGAGCCGGTGGCCATGACATCCTCCGAACCCGTGTGGGAGGCGTCATCTGGACCGGGTAGGGGTCCTCCACCGAGGGTGGGAAGATCACCCTCGTCAGGAAGACCAGCGTGGTCGGACGAGTGGTCGGCCGCCTGGTCGGACGCGGCGTGTCCGTCCACCGAGACTGGCCTGAAGAACTCCCGACCGGCGCGAACCGGTGTGAAACCCTCGGGCAACCGGGACGAATCGTCCGGATTCGCACCCTGAGCTGGGCTGCCCTGGGATGGACCACGCTGAGACGGACTGCCGTGAACGGGACTGCCCTGAGACGGACCGCCCTGAGACGGACCGCCCTGAGCCTGTTTAGCCGACGCATGTCGCAGGCTGTTCGCGAAGCCGCCGCTGGGACCGGACGAACGCGGGCCGCGTGACGGGTCCGGCGTCGGGCCGGGGTTGAGCGAGCTGACCGATGAGGTGATCACGACAGTGCTCCGGCCACTTGCTCGAAGGCGGCGCGAGTGGCACCGGATTCAGTGGTGACACCGGAGGCGGCGCCCGCTCCGGACGGCACCACGCGGCGGATGGTGTCGATGTCATCCCAGGAGAACAGCGATCGGATGGACACGGTCTCCCCCGGCCGGGGCGCGTGTAGGATTTTGTTTCCGCCGAGGAAGATGGCGATGTGGGAGCCGTTGCGCATGCCCAACAGATCGCCCGGTCGTGCCTCGGCCAAGGAACCGATCTCCGTGCCGACCTTGGCCTGATCGCGAGCCACCCTCGGCATGCTGACCCCGAGTTCAGCCATGACGTGCTTGACCAGTCCGGAGCAGTCGAAACCCTGAGACGGTGAGTTTCCGCCCCAGGTGTAGCGGACGCCGAGATGCTTCCGGGCAGTCTCGACGATCGAGTCCCCGAAGTCGCTGCCGGCACCTCCCCGTGTGCTGGTCGAGCTGACCGGACTGCCCGTGGTCGTGGTCGTGGCGCCAGGGACCGACACCGCAATGGCATCCGGCGTGGACGTGGATCCGGTACCGGCAGAGGTTCCGCTGCCGTCCGCTGACGCCGGATTGAGCGCCTCCTCCACCATCGCCGCAAAGGGATCCTCCTGGCCGGAGGACTCGGCCGACAACACCGATCCGCCGGAACCGATGATGCCGCCGGCACCGGCGACTCTGGTGACTCCGCCGGCCACCCAGACCTGCTGCGGGGACAGGCTTAACAGAGTGGACTCGATCTGCGCCATTCGCCCTTCAACCGCTGCGAGGCCCATCACGACTCCCTCTGCCCAGGGTTCCGGTGATGACGCGTCGAGGTCAGATCGTCGATCAGCAGCTGCTCGGACCGCGCCTCGAGTTCGCGCATTCGCGTGTCATGGCGTTCCTTGAGCAATTCCACGCTGCGACGGGCTTGGCGCGCCAGTTTCAGCGCTTGCTCGGCGGCCTCCACCTCACCGTCGGCGACCTCTCGGGCGGCACGGATCTCGGCAAGCTGGTGCGCCGCGCTGGCCCGGGCGATGCCTGCGGCAGACAGTACGGACTGACCGCCCAGGTCCTCGAGCAGCGCCCGTTCCTCGACGGCTCGGCGTTGTTCCCCGCGAGCGGACTGCTGGGCTTGGCTGAGGGTGGCCATGGCCTGGTCTTCCTGGGTTCGGCGGACTCTCAGCAGGGAGGCAAGTTTGAATCCGGCCATCACGCGGCCCGCCTCTCGGCGTCCAGGCGAGCGGCGAGTCCGCCCACACGCGCCCATGCCTCAGCCAGGGGCGTCGAGTCGTCCATGTCCTGACGCAGAAACCCGTCGAGTTCACCGCGAGCGGCCAGGGCTGCATCGGCGAGGGGCCGCGTGCCGGGAACGTAGGCGCCGACGTCGATCAGATCCTGCACATCCCGCTGTTCGGCCAGGGCCCGGCGCACGGTCGTGATGTTCGCTCGGTCCGCGGCGGACGTCACGGCCGAGGCACAGCGAGACAGCGAGGCGAGGACGTCAATGGAGGGATAGTGCCCGGCCACCGCGAGCGCGCGATCCAGCACCAAGTGACCGTCCAGGATGGATCGGGCGGAGTCGGCCACCGGGTCATTGTGGTCGTCACCGTCCACCAGCACCGTGTAGATCCCGGTGACCGAACCGTCCCGGTCGGTTCCGGCGCGCTCCAGCAGTTGGGCCAGCAGAGAGAACGTGGATGGCGGATAGCCGCGGGTGGCCGGCGGTTCCCCGGCGGAGAGCCCGATCTCCCGTTGTGCCAGTGCCACGCGTGTGAGGGAGTCCATCATCAGCACGGCGTGGCGGCCTTCGTCTCGAAAATGCTCGGCGATCCGGGTCGCTGTGAAGGCGGCCTTGCGGCGCATCATGGCCGGTTCATCGCCGGTGGCCACCACGACCACGGAGCGGGCCAGCCCTTCGGGCCCGAGGTCGTCCTCGATGAAACCACGGACCTCCCGGCCTCGTTCGCCGACCAGCGCGATGACGGACACCTCAGCGTCAGTGCCGCGGGCGATCATGGACAGCAACGACGACTTGCCCACGCCCGAGCCGGCGAACAAGCCGATGCGTTGACCACGGCCGAGAGCAGTGAAGGTGTCCACTGCGCGCACGCCGGTGCCGAGCTGACGGTTCACGGGGGCTCGGCGGAGAGCGTGCGGGGCCGAATGGTGTCCCGGGACGAGCAGGGTGTCGTGGATGGGTCCTTTGCCGTCGAGAGGCCGCCCCAGGGCGTCGATGACCCGCCCGATGAGTCCCTGACCCACCGGAACCTGGCCTCCACGGCTTCGGCGTTCCACGGGCGTTCCGGCCGCGGGAGACCAACCGTCGGCCAGCGGCATGACGGTGGCCTCAGTGCGGTTGACCGCCACGACTTCCGCTTCGGTGCGAGTTGGCCCCCGACCGACGGTCACCACGTCTCCGACGGCGACGGCGAGCCCCCCGATGACGGCGCGCAGTCCCTGCGACGAGACCACCGTTCCGCGAGCCACCGGCGCGGTGAGTCCGCGGAGGGAATCGGCGTGCCGAGTCATGATCCGAGACAGGACGGGCGTCGGGCGGTTCATCGGGCCACCTCCCCGCTGAACACAGCCGTCGATCCGTCAGCCGGCTCAGCAGCCCGTCCAACAGCCGGCTCAGCAGCAGAGCCCCTCCGGAGACGTGCCGCATAGTCGCCGACGCGCGCCAGCGCGTCCTCGAGTCCGGCCTCCAGCCAACCGTCGTCGTATTCGGCCACGGCGCCGCCCGGCGGGAGCGTGTGGTCCTCCTGGAGCACGACGCCGGCCGGCGGCTGGCCGGCCTGCGTCACCACGCGGACGGCCGCGGGATGTAACCGAATGGTGTGCACCGGGGACGGCGTAGGGGTGCTGAGGGCGCGGTGAATCGCTGAGCGCGCGGCGACGGAGGCATCGGAGAGTTCTGCGTCCAAGATGATCTCGGCCACCTGGCAGGCGACCTCGAAGATGGTGTCTTCAGCATTGTCCAAGGCGTGGACCATGGAGGCGGACAGTTCGACTGCCGCGCGCTCCAGGGAGGTCAGGGCCTGCTCGGTTCGCTCGCGAGTGGAACGCATCAATCGCTCGTGCTCGGCCTGACGGGCGTCCTCCAGCGCGTCGGCGTGCCCCTGGGCCGCCTTGAGTCCGTCGACGTACCCCCGGGCGCGGCCCTCGATCACGGCGGCGTCCACCACGGGTGAGGAGACCACGGTAGCGGGCACGGCACGATACTCAGGTCGGTATCCGGGCTGGCCTCCAGAACGGGTCTCGTGCTGACCGGGGTGGCCATGGGCGATCAGCTCAGACATACTCGTCCTCCTGCGAGTGCAGATCTAGCTCGCCTTCGGCCTCGAGTGCCCGCACTTGGCGGACCACCTCTCCGCGCGCTTCCTCCACCTCGGAGGCGCGCAGTCGCGGGGTGGACTGGATCTCCTCGTCGAGAGCGACCACGTTGCGCGAGGACATGTTGGCGCGGATCTTCTCTTCCAGCGCCGGGTCGGCACCGCGCATGGCGCGGGCCAGGACATCGGTGCGCACGCTGCGCAGCACCAGCTGCAACGCCCTGCCGTCCAACCGGCTGAGGTCCGTGAAGGTGAACATGAGATTCCGGACCTCCTCGCCGAGCTCCGGGTCGGTGGCGCTCATGTACTCCAGCACGCCCCGCTCGGTCGCCGAGTCAGCCCGGTTGACGATCTCCACCAGCGACTGGACTCCCCCGACATTGGCCTGCTCCCGTGCCGTAGCCACTGACGACACCCGCGTCTTGAGAATCTCGGCGGTGGCCTGGACGGCATCCGTGGACGGGGACCCCATCGTGGCGATGCGGAACGCCACCCCGTTGCGGACCTGCTCGTCCAGACCGGACAACACGGCCGAGGCGGTCCGCGGATCCAGGTTGGACAGCACCACCGCCATGATCTGCGGAGTCTCCTCGCGAACCAGAGCCAGGATCTGACTGGCGTCCATGGTGTCGAGGAATTCGAAGGCCCGGCCGGCCAGCACGCCTTCGGCACGGTCCATGACATCTCCGGCCTGGTCCTCACCGAAGGCCCCGGAGATCAGCTGACGGGCCAGCAGAGCACCGCCCCGGGCGGGAACCCGGCCCGAGTCCACCATGACGGCCAACTCGGACATGACCGCGTCCACCATCTCCGGCGTGGCGGTCTTCATCCGCATGATCTCGGCGGAGACCTCATGCGCCTCGTCCTGAGTGAAGTGGGACATCACCTGCGAGGCCACGGCCGGTTCCAGATCCATCAAGAGGACTGCGACCTTCTGGACACCGCTGAGGGTACCGATCCGGGAAACGTGCTTCACGCCAGCTCCTTCGTTTCCATCATCGAGCGCATCATCTCCGCGGTCCGTGCCGGGTCTTCGGCGGCGGCCCGGTGGACCCGTTCAGCCGGGCTGAGCTCGGTCGGCGTCGAGAGGACTGCTCCCAGTGCCTGGGTCTCCGGCCCGGTCGCGGCAGGACCCGACGTTCCTGATGTGGCGCCGGCCGGGTGCTCGATAGCCGGAATCTGGCCGGTGTCCGGGCCACTGGAACGGTCCAGCAGCGCCGGCAGCGGAGAGGTCTCCCCGAGGTCCTCCAGAGTCTCCACCGTCCGTCGGCGGCGCAGGATCAGCCACACGACGAAGGCCACGATCAACAGGAGGCCGACGACCCCGTAGAGGAGCAGATCCCGGATCAGCGCGTCGCGGGCGGCCTCCGCCTCAGCCGCTGCGGCCGCATCCAGAGCCTCCTGCGCTTCGGTGGCGGCGACGGTGGAGAAGGGGATGATCTCCACGGTGACGGTGTCCCCACGAGCCGCGTCGATCCCGGCGGCCGTGGAGACCAGGTCGGTGACCTGCTCATCGGTCAGACCGGCAGCCGCCGCGGCGTCCACGGCCACGGCGACCGTTTGACGTTCGACGTCTCCGGCCGGCGTCGTGGTGGAGGTGGTGGTCTTGTCCACGGCATTGGTGCGGGATTCGGACTCGGAGGTGTACTCGCCGTTGCCGCCGGCGTCGGCCTCCGTGTTGGCGACGTTGTCCGGGCCGAGCACGCCGGTCCCGGCGGGCATGCCGCCGCCGGTGTAGTCCTCCGTGGTGGCATCCTCAGTGAGGGCTTTGACTCCTCCTTCCGGGTCGAAGAACTCCTCAGAGACGGTCTCAGACGTGGACCGGGCGGTCTGGACGGTCGCGGCGACGGTGGAGTTGCCCGGGCCCACCAGGTTGTCCAGGACTTTCTGGACGTTGGCGTTGACGGCGGCGGAGCGCTCCTGATCCCCACCGCTGGTGTCCAGGGGCCCCTCCCCGACGGCGGACAGGACCTTGCCGGTCGAATCGACGACGGCCACGTTGGTGGCATCCATGCCCTCCACCGAGGCGCTGGCCAGGTGGACCACGGCCTGGACCTGCTGGGTACTGAGACCACCACGCAGGGTAGAGAGGAACACCGAGGCGGTCGGCTCACCCTGCTCGGCGGCGAAGACGGTCTCCTCGGGGAGGGCGAGCTTCACGGAGGCTTGCTCCACCCCCTCCATCTGTCCGATCGTCGCGGCGAGTTCCCCCTCGAGCGCGCGTTTGTACGTGGTGTCCTGCTGGAACTCTGACGAGGTGATGCCCACCTCGTCGAGGAGGTTGTACCCGGTGCCCCCGCCGGAGGGCAGTCCGGCTGCGGCGGCGGCCAGGCGCTGGTCGTAGACGTCGTCGTCCGGAACCAGGATGGTGGTGCCGCCGTCGGAGAGTTCGTACTCGACACCAGCGGACTTCAGCTGGTCGACGACGGCGGCCGCGTCAGACGAGGACAGACCGGTGAACAGCGGGGACAGCGTGGGCTTGGACATCTGGACGGCGGCGAAGATGCCACCCGCCACCAACAGCACGGCCAGCAGCGAGGCGATGAGGCGCTGCCCCAAGGACATCTCGGACAACCGGTCGGCGATCCCCCGGAACCAGCCGCCGGCACCGCCGGCCGAACGCCGGCCAGACGGCAGCGCGGCTGGACTGCTCATGCTGCTCATGCCTGGATCCTCATGAGTTCGTTGAAGGCCTGCAGTCCGCTGTTGCGCAGCGAGACCATCAGGTCCATCGTCGCTGAGGCCTCGGCGGCGGCGATGGTGGCCTGGTGGATGTCCTCAAGGTCACCGGTCACCGCCTTCAGGCTCAGGGTGTCACGTTCGCCCTGGACGGCCTGCAGCGCGTCGACCTGACCGGCGAGCTGGGCCCCGAAGGAGCCCCCCGCCGGGTGAATGTCGGTGGTGGGCGGAACGCCCGGCAGCGGGGCCGACGTCGGGAGGCTGGGTTGGACGGCCGGAGACAGAGCCGAGAGGGCCGCCACGGAGTTGAGCGCGTCAAGAGGCATCAGTTGCGTCCGATCTCGATGCCGGCCTGGTACACGGTCTTGGCCTTGTCCACGACCTGAGAGGCCAGGGAGTAGGAGCGCTGGGCCATGATCAGGTTGCCCATCTCCACGCCCATGTCCACGTCCGGCCGGCGGACGTAGCCCTCCTCATTGGCCTCCGGGTGGTCCGGCTCATAGGAGAGGACGCCCTCGGCGTCGCCGTACTGGACACCGGTGACCTGCACTCCCTGACTGGCCTCGTTGGGGGCGACTTCGAGGTAGCGAGCACGGAAGGCGTCACCGTCCGCGGAGGTGACCGTGTTCATGTTGGCCAGATTGTCGGCGGTGGCGTCGATCCAGCGGCGGTTGGTGGACATCGAGGTGCCGGCGATGCCGATCGCTTCGAATGATGGCATCAGGAGGTCCTCGCAGCCGTGGAGACTCCGGAGAGCTTGGACTTGATGGCCTGAGAGGCGAACTGGTAGCTCAGCACCGTGGCCTCGTTGGAGAGCACCTCGGTGTCCGCGTTGACGTTGTTGCCGTTCAGTCGGGTGGGTTCGAGGGAGGGTCTCTCGGCCGGAGCCACCCGCCCGTTCCCCTCCGCGATCGAGTGAGCGAGCTGCTCCTCGAACTGGACCTTGGTGGCCTGAAACAGCGGAGTGTTGACATTGGCGAGGTTGTTCGCGATGGCACGCTGACGCGCCGCCAACCCGTCCAGGGCTGACTCCAGAGCATTGACTGTCACGGACAACTGTCTCCCCTTCCCACAGACCCACGGACCCGAGGCCGGGCCGTGAAGTGCACTCGTCGTTCTCACCTGCCCTCATGGACATGCGCAGAACTCCGGACGCGGGCGACCCTTTCGGGACGCCACGGACATCCCTATGCACGCCAGGCTCAGACGGGGGCGCATTTTGTGTGCGGGGCCGGCCGGCCAGACGAATCGGTCAGGCGAATCGATCAGGCGCCGGTGTCGAGGTAAGCGGGGGTGCTGCCACGGTGGGGTTGGGTCATGCGAGTGGCCTGAGCAGTGGCCTGGAGAGAGGCGGCGACGCCGGATCGCTCGGTGTGCAAAGCACCCAGGGCGTCGGCGAGGCGGGCGTTGAGTTCCTCGAGCCGACGTCGGACACGCTCCGGCGGGGTACCGGCCGGGCGGCTTTCCAGGGTCGTGGGGAACGGGGGCTGGTGGCCGGCATCGAGCCAGTCCTCGAGGTCGTTCGCCAGTTTCTCCCACGCCAGCTCGGCAAGGACGGCGTCGGTGGTGGCAGGGGATTCGTCGGGGGATACAGAATTCGCCGCTGTACTCACGATGGTGTTCCTGAGGTTCGGGCCGCCTGGGTGAAGGCCTCGGCCACCGGGGTGAGCAGGTCCAGGGCGCTGGCGACGCCGGCCGGATCCGAGTCCCGGTTGGCTGCGGCAATGGTGTTCAGGCAGTAGCCGTAGACGGCTTTGAGGTCGGCGGCACCGGACCAGGCGTTGACGTCCAGAGTGGAGTCGAGCTCCGTCAGGATCGCCTGGGCGTGCACCAGGTGCGAGCTCGCTGCTCCCGGCTGCCCGGCGCCGAGGTCGGCTGCCGCACGATGCAGATCCAGGAGGAGCCGCTGGAACAGTTTGACCGTGAGCTGGGCCGGAGTGGCGGTCATGAGCTCGCGACGACGCATCTCCTCGACGGCGTTTCGCTGGGAGCTTCCCAACATGATGTCCTCCAATGGTCCAGTGGCGAGGGTCAGGCGGTACGGGTCAGGCGGTACGGGTCAGGTGACGGGGATCGTGGTGCGGTGAGACGGTGGCGGCCGAGCCGTCAGCTGTTGTTGTTGGAGCTCTGGTCGGCGAACATGGCGAACTGGCCGGTCAGGTACTTCTGCAGATCATTGGCCTTGGCGATGGCCAGTTCCATCGCGGTGAACCGTGCACGCAGGGTGGCCTCACGCATCTCGATGCGGCGTTCGGCGTCGGTGATGGAATCCTGCGTGCGGCGGTTGTCCGTGACCCGATTCTCGATGGACGTGGTGAGCATCCCGTCGTACTCGTCCGAGTAAGTGTCCGCGGCGGTGGAGACGCGGCCGGCGAGATCGGCCAGAGCCGTGGCGACCGCGCTCGGGTCGGCGGCCAGCGCTTCGGCGAAAGTCTCCGCGTCGAAGGTGAGCTGACCGTTGCGGTCCGGTTCGATGCCCATCCAGGACTGGCTGGACCCGTCGGCCGGTCGGACGGCAGCCGTGAAGAGGCTGTTCTGCAGGGACCGGACCGTGGAGTCGCCGACGAAGAGTCCGGCCTTGGTCTCGTCACCGCTCGTGCCGGTGCCGGAGGTCACCGTGGTGTTGAGCTTCAGAGTCTCCAGAATGCTGTTGATCTCGGTGACGAGCGCCTGCGCCTTGTCGGTCGCCGCGGCGGGGTCGTTCTCGGCGGTGACGCTGGCGGTCTGCCCGACGGCGGCGGCCGAGACGGTGATGTCCACGCCGGTGGCCAGGTCGCCGAAGGTGTTCGAGGAGCTGGTGATGGTCTGAGCAGCCGCCGTTCCGGCGAAGAGGGTGATCTGCGCATCGGCACCGGTGGAGGTCAGGGCCCCGCCGTTGGCCGGATCGAAGAGGTCCGTTCCGCCGGCCGTGGCCGTGAAGCTACCGGCGGTGCCCGTGGTGTTCGAGACGAGCTGCAGCCGGTGCAGGGTATTGCCCTCGGCATCGGTCCCGGCACGGACCAGGGTGGCCGAGACTCCGAGTCCCGCGGCGGCGTTCACGTTCGTGGCCACGTCGTTCAGCGAGGTGCCGGTGAAGGTGTGCGCGGTGCCGTCGGCGGTGGTGATGACGAGCTCGGAGCCGTCCCAGCCGGACAGCGGGGCGGAAACGCCGGAGTGGCGGGCGGCGACGGCGTCGACGGAGAAATCCAGGGACGTGGGAGTGGCGCCGTCGGCGACCGTGACGGTGACGCCCTCCAGGGTTGAGGTGCCGGTCACGGGCCGGAAACCCGAGCCCTCGGACATCTCGGAGGTCTTGGTGGCCAGTTCGGCGACGAGCGTGTTCAGTTGCCGCAGAGCTTTGACCTGGTTCTGCCCCTCGGCCAGGCGTTCTTCCATGAGCATGACGGGCATCTTGTCTGCAGACAGGATGGCGCCGATGAGTGCGGTCGTATCGAGCCCGGAGGCGATGCCGTCGAAGCTGATGCCGGCCATGGCCTGTGCCTTCCTGCCGAGGTGTGAGGGTCTGTGCTGGTGATGGTTCTGGGTGCTGAGTGGCGGCCGGGACCGAAGGGACTCCGGTGCCGGCCGCCGCTCGTCAGATGCTGCTCGTCAGATGTGCCTCAGGATCAGCGCAGGAGCTGCAGGACGCCCTGGGTGGACTGGTTGGCCTGAGCCAGCATGGCCTGGGAGGCCTGCTGCTTGATGTTGGAGGCGGACAGCTCCACCATTTCCTTGGCCATGTCCACATCGCGGATGCTGGACTCGGCCGCGGTCAGGTTCTCGGCGGAGATGTTGACGTGCTTGATGGTCTGCTCCAGGCGGTTCTGGGTGGCACCGAGGTCGGAGCGGGCAGTGGACACGTACGCGATCTGAGTGTCGACAGCGGTGATCGACGTGGCCGCGGCGGCAGCAGTGGTGACATCCAGGGCGGAGACGGCGGCGGCAACATCGGTCAGGCTGGCGGCAGTCAAGTCCAGAGTGATCTGATCGTTGGTGGCGTTCGCCCCCACCTGGAAGGAGAACTGGCCGTCGCCGGCCGGACCGGAGGCGCCGTTCAGCAGGGAGATGCCGTTGAAGGTGATCGACTCGGCCATGCGGCCCAATTCCTCGCCCAGGGCCTTGATCTCGGTGTCGATGGCAGTACGAGCATCGGCGTTGTTCGAGTCGTTGCCGGCCTGGACGGCCAGGTCACGGACGCGCTGCAGGATCTCGTGGGCCGAGGAGAGGCCGCCTTCAGCGGTCTGGATCAGGGAGACGGCGTCGCCGGCGTTGCGGGCGGCAACCTCCAGGCCGTTGGACTGAGCCTTCAGGCCCTCGGCGATGGACAGGCCGGCCGCGTCGTCGGCGGCGCGGTTGATGCGCAGACCGGAGGACAGCTTCTCCATGGAGGAAGCGGCGGACTCGGAGGCCAAGTTCATCTGGCGGTAGGTGTTGTTGGCCGCGATGTTGGTGTTGATGACGGTCATGTCGTGCTCCTTGGGAGAAAGGACGTGGGTCAGAGGTTGTTTCGGACCCGCGCCGCGGACCCGACACTGCACTTATCGGCACGGCACGGAGGTTTTTTCACCCCGGCCGAAAAATTTCTGGGCAGTCAGGCAGCTCAGCAGTTTTCGCACCGATCCTGACCAGTCGCAGTCATTTTCAGCACGAGCGGTCAGGATCGCTGCGAAAACAGGCAGGTGTGGGAGCGGAGCGGGTGTGGAAGTGAGGCGGGTGTGGAAGTGAGGCGGGGGTGGAAGTGGGGTGGGGTGGTGAGCGGAATGAGGGGATGATGATGAGCGGTCACTACGCATAGCGCTGGACCGGGGGGACGATCCCGCCCTGCATGGCCCCGCCGGCGGCAGCCAGGAACCTCTCACGACCGGCCGCCGGGACGGAGGCCGCCAGGGACTCCGCCGGCCTGACGGACAGGGCAGTGCCCAGCACCTCCTGCAACAGCGCCAGCCCGCGCTTCTTCTCCTTGGACACGGTGGCATCGGAGACGCCCAATTGCTGGGCCACCTCGCCCTGTGCCATGCCTTGGAAGTAGTGCAACTGCACCACCTGACGGGTCCGTTCGGGCAGCGAGTCCACCGCCTTGTGCAACAGCAGGTCCTTCTCCGCGTCGAGCACCCGCTTCTCTGGGCCGTCCTCGGTGGCGGCCAGCATGTCGGAGATCGAATCGTCCATCGGCACCATCGATTTGGACGCTTCCGCGGTCATCGCCTGCAGGTCCTCCACGGAGACCCCGAGCGCCGCAGCGAGCTCCGAGTTCTCCGGATCCCGCCCCAGGGAATGGGTCAGCTGCGCGCGGGCCCGTTCCAGGCGTTTGGCTTTGTCCCGGCCGCGGCGGCCCATCCAGTCGAGGTGCTGCAGAAACTCCTGGATCGCCCACCGGATCTTCAGGTGCGCCCACGTGGAGAACTGGGTGCCGGCGTCGGGGTCCCAATCCCGTGCTGCCAGAACGAGACCTTCCAGGCCGACCGAGACCATCTCGTCCCGCTCCACCATGGGGTATCTGTGGTGCATCTCGGACACCGCATAGCCGACCAGGGGGATGTTCTGCTCCACCAGGTCGTTCCGTGCTTGGCTCATGTATCCAAGACATGCGCAGAAATCTCCGGCCGGGGGTGAAAAGTCGGTCCATGTGTACCGATAACAAGGTCAGCTCGGGACGGAACCGTCCCACCGGTCCCCGGCCGGAGGCGTGAAAGGTGCGGCAATGCAAGCAGAAGAACTGTCCAACGAGCTGTGGCGCGAGCGCGGCATCTTGGAGAACCTGCTGTACAAGTTCACGACCCAGCGCCTGCTCGTCACGAATGGAGAATCGCGCTGGCTGGGCCGGTGCACCGCCGAGATCGATGCGCTGAAGAACCAGCTGTCCACCACGCAGCTGACGGTGGACGTGCTGTCTGCCGCGGTCGCTGAGCAATGGGGTCTGACCACCGAGTCCTCCCCCACCCTCCGTGAGTTGATGGCCGCCGCGCCGCAAGACGGGCCCTGGGGTGGAATTCTGCGGGACCACCATGGCGCGATCCTGCGGTTGGCCGATGAGATCCGCTCCCTGTCCGAGGAGAATCAACGCTTCCTCCGGGCCGCCAACATCTCTCTGCAAGAAGCCGGTCAGCAGCCCTCGGCTCCCGTGGCCTACACGGCGGCCGGCTCCCCCGCCCCCACCTCCGGTGCCGCACTCGTGGATCGTCAGGGTTGAGATGGGACTGAGCACGTTCTCGACCCTGAACACCGCGGCACGCGGGCTGGAGGCGGCCCGCGCGCAGATCGCCGTGACCGCGCAGAACACGGCCAACGCCGGCACCGTCGGCTACACCCGGCAGTCCGCGCAGCTTCAGGCCGCACCGGGCATCCAGCCGAGCGGCCTGTTCCCCGACCCGACCGGTCCCGGCCAGGGCGTGGACGTCGTGGGGATCGGCCGGTCCTCCAGCGAATTGCTGAATCGCCAGGTCCGCACGGCCGTGGGACAGTCCGGTTTCCAGCAGGTCCGCGCCGAGGCCTATTCCGGCGTCGAAGACCTCCTCCGCGAGCCCGGCGACAGCTCAGTGTCCACAGCGGTCAACGACTTCCACGCTGCCTGGGCGGATGTGGCCAACCACCCGGAAGACACCGGAGCCGCCTCGGTGCTGCTGGAGAAAGCGGCGGCTCTGGCGAGCCGTCTTCGCGGCGATGTCCACCAGCTTGAGAACCAGTACACCGCGCAGTCCACCGAACTCCGCGCCGAGGTGGAGCAGGTCAACGCTCTGGCCGGACAACTCGCCGGACTCAACGACGCCATCCGTCAGACGACTGCCGCGAACGGTTCCGCCAACGAACTGCTGGACGTCCGTGATCAGGTCGCCGAACAACTCACCGGACTGACCGGCGGCCAGTTGCGTCTCGCGGCTGACGGGACGTCCGACTTTCTGGTGGGTGGCAATGCGCTCGTCTCCGGTGAAGATCATCGAACCCTGACTGCCGTCGTCGGGAACGGCCCCGGTGAGCCGGCCACCGTCTCCTGGTCTCATCGTCTGGGCTCCGGCATCCCCGCGTCCGCCGGAATCGACGGAGGCTCGATCGCCGGGCGGCTGTCCGTGCTCTCGGACGTTGGTCCGCTCGCCACGGCCACCGAGGCCTATGACGCCTTGGCCGCCTCGATCGCCAGCACCACCAACGCCGTGCACAGCACGGGATTCACCGGTTCCGGCACCGCAGGCGGCCCCTTCTTCGCCTACGACGCCGGCCGCGGCGCCTCCTCGCTCGCGGTCGCCGTCACGGACCCGTCCGGCGTTGCCCACGGTGCCGAGGGTGCCGGTGCACTCGACGGAACGATCGCCGATCAGATCGCCCAGCTCGGTCCCCAGGTGACCGCCCCCTGGACCGGCTTCGTCACCACCACCGGCGGGGCCTCGCGTTCCGCCCTGGACGGACTGTCCCTGTCAGTGGGGACCGAGTCGGCCGCGCGTGCCTCGCAGCAGTCATTGGCCAGCGTGGACCGGGACGAGGAAGCGGTGAATCTCGTGACGTTCCAGCACGCCTACCAGGCTTCGGCCCGCGTGCTGACTGCCGTCGACGAGATGCTCGACCAGTTGATCAACCGCACCGGACTCGTCGGCCGTTGACGCGGGCCAATGCACCGACTCCCTCTGACTCCGCTGACCACTCCCTCCTCTGACCCAGCTCTGACCCACCGCAGACCGACCTCTAGCCCAGCAAAGGCGAGACGACCATGATGAACCGCGTCACCTCAGCCATGACGGCCGCCACCACCCGCGCGAACCTTCAGGATTCCGCCCGCACGCTGGCCGAGCTGCAGGAGAAGGCCGCCTCCCGGCAGGCCATCTCCCGCCCCTCGGACGATCCGGTCGGCACGCGCGCGGCCATCACCACTCGCGCCGACCTCACGCGGGCGAACCAGTACGAGCGCAATCTGCAGAATGCCGACGTCTGGCTCTCGTCGATCGACTCCGCACTCCAGTCCGGACTGCAGATCATGGCCCGGGTCCAGGAACTGGCCTTGCGCGGGGCGAACGGCTCTACAGACCTGGCCGCGCGGGAAGCCAACGCCACTGAGGTCGACGAACTACGCACCGAGTTGCTGTCTCTGGCCAACACCCAGGCCATGGGCCGGAACCTCTTCGCCGGCACCCACTCTGGTGCCACCGCCTACTCCCCCGGTACACCGCCGGTATGGAATGGCGCCCCGGGAGCGACCGTTCAACGGCGCATCTCGGACACGGACAGCATTCAGGTGGATGTGCCCGGGCCGCAGGCCTTCGGCGATGGCCAGGACTCCGTCTTCGCCGCACTGGACCGACTCTCCGCTGCACTCCGTTCCGGCGCGGACCTCTCAGGGAACCTCACAGACGTCGAGTCCTCTCGGCAGCGGATGACCGACGCTCTGACCACCTCCGGCGCACGCCACGCCACCGTCGGACGCACTCTGGAGACGGTGCGGGGCCAGCTGACCTCACTCGAGGCCACCCGCATCGCGACCGAGGAAGTCGACCTCGCCGAGGCGGCCATCGATCTACAGATGCAGCAGGTCAATTACCAGGCCGCGCTAGCCGTCTCCGCTCAAGCGCTGCAGACCTCGCTGCTGGACTACTTGCGGTAGCTCTGTGCCGGTGATGTCCACCCCTGTATGAGTGGTGCCGCGGATGATGCTGTCCAGCTGTTCCCGGATCTCACGAACCGTCGCCCCCAGTGGTGCACCCGGGAACCTGGCGGCCGATTCGTAGGCTTCCCGCGCCGTGGCCAGCACTTCTTCACGTTCGGCGAGCTTGGCCTCGTGGGTCGCGGCCCCGGCGGTGTCGAAGGCGGAATAGGCCTCGAACTCCTCGGCGAGAAAGGCGTCGCACACGGCGTTGGCGCACGTTCGCCAGCCAGCCGGCTTGCGGCCGTTCTTCACCATCGGAGCACGGTCTTTCACGGCGGCCCGGAAGGCTCGGATGGAGGGCCGGTCGGGCCGGGCTCGATCCGCCAGCGCTTCCGCTGCGAGGGTGTGGGCGATTGCGGTATCACGGGACACCAGTTCGAACAACTGCGCCTTGGAGTAGTCGTCCCACAGGGCCATCAGGTCCTGGTCCGCTGCGTCGAACATCCCTTGCCAGCCGTGAATACGGTTCAGGCACGCGAGCATGGCCTGCGCGGAACGGTGCGCAGCCTTCGGATCGGCCAGCAACGCCAGCGCCCGGCGTCGGGTGGCCAGGTCCGGACGGACCGGTTCCGGCAGGTTGAAGGCGAACCGCAGGGCGGCCGATCCAGCCGCAGTGCGGGCGATGCCGCGATGGTGCGACGCCTTGGAGACGAGCCAGTGAGTCGCCTCTTCGAGCAGCATGCGCTGCGTCACCTCGGGGCCGTCTACCAGGGTTCCCGGGGCCGTTGAGGAGGCGAAGGCATAGCTGGCGGCCGTGTGCTTGCCGTCCTCCGCACCAGTCGGAGCGACGAGCTCCTGGCGGGCCGCCGTGCGATTGTGGAGATTGCGCAGCACCGATTTGCGTGCCGAGCGGAGGGTCTGCCGCGCCCAGCCGACCACCGAGGAGTTCCTCGCCCGTTCCAGGTCGAGGAAGGCCTCCGGGCCTTCCTCGGTGATGCGGCGGAACAGGAACTCGGTGAACTCCGCCTCGACGTCAAGGCTCAACTGAGGTCCCGGGGCCAGACCGTAGTGCCACGTCTGATACTCCCGAGAGACCTCGCGACAGATCCCGGATGCGGTGATCAGCGCCGCGATCTCACGGCGCGTCTCGGTTTCGGATCGATGGCCGGCGACCCAACGGTCGATGAGTTCGCGGCATGCCGCGTCACTCTGGAGGTTCTCTGCTCGCACACACCATCTGTGTGCGGCGTTTCCAGGTTCTGTTCAGGTTTCGTAAGGTGATCTTCGTCACACTTACCCAGAATGGTGTCAGGCGTGATGGATGTCGAGCTGCTCCGACAACACACGTTTGGCCAGCGCACGGACCTTACGAATCTGCGCTGAGGCGGATTGCTGCGTCAGGCCCAACTGCGCAGCGACCTCACCGGAGGTCAGAACGCGCTGGTCACCCTCGGAGGAGTAGATTCCGGACAGCCAGCAATCGGCCACGTCGGCGGTGATTCCGCCGATGCGTCGGGCTCGGTCGACCACGGCGCGAACGATCGACGGACCTTCCGTGGAATGCAGCAGCCCACTCTCTGGGGCGGCAACCGCAAGCTCCAGAGCGAAGATGTCGACAGCAGGCCGCGCCAGGTTCACTTCGCCCGAGCTGACGAGCATCCCCTGCTTCGCCGCATCTTTACGCGCGGCAGCCATCCGGCGGTTGTGTTCGCGCTCAAGGTCTCGGTCACTGGGTTCCGCGCCGGTGGCGGCGCGCATCTCATCACGCAGTTGATTCAGCAAACGAATCCGTCGGCTCAAGGCGACCATGCCCGACGCCGGTGAGAGGTTGCGGTCCGCCCAGGCTCGCACGGTAGCGCGTGCGCGCACCTGCAGAAGCCCCTCCCAGTTCACAATCCCCTCGATCTGCGCCGGATCCTCAACCAATTCGTCCAGCCACGCGAGACACTCCAGGGCGACGAGCTGCTCGACGTCGTCACGGTGCAGCGCCGGCGGCAGCCCCAAGGTGCGACACAGTCGATGGGCCATCATTCGGAACAGTTTGCGCCGCCCCGTCACGAACCGGTCGCGCAGGGCACGACGTTCGCCAGTGGTTTCCGCCCTCACCACGGCGCGGAGCTGATCGAGAGTCGACTCTTCCAGGCCCGATTCTTCGAGGTCCGGGGCCATGCCGGTCACGCACATGATCACTGGGCACCCCTGTTGGTCTCCGGGTCGAGCAGCACGGAAAGCGCCATCGGGTCAGAACCGACATTCAGGGCTGCCTGCGCCCTCGCGGTGGAGAGCTTGTCCTGGGGATGTACCCGGCGATACTCCTCGACGATCTCCTCGAGTCCGGCTCCCGGCATCCTGGCAGCCACCCGGCGGATCTTGGGACCGATGCGGGGGTCGCCGATGGCGCGTCGCACGTGGTCCTCTGCGTCCCGGCGCAGATTGCGACTGAAGAACATCAACGGATCGACCTTGGCAAACCGGTCGTGGCGCAGGCACTGTTCCACCAGACGCGACACGCTTGCCTCCTCGGTGGAATCCACAGCCGCATCGCCCACCATCATGATGTTCACCACCTGTTCGATCCCGGTTTCATGCAGGACAGACTGGACCCGGCCGGTTAGCTCCCCGATCTCATGGCTCACAGCAGAGTGAGCCTTGCGAACGGTAGCCATCACGAATGGTTCGAGGCTGAACAGCATTTGCCACCGGGATTCGTGGCCCGCGCGAACGAGATCCCTGAGGAATTCGACCGTGTGGTGGCTAGTCCCAGCGGTGGCGAAGTGTTCGCCTCGAGGAACTATACCGACCAACCCGGCGCCAGACGAGGGAAAATCCATCCCAGGAGAAGTCTTCGGGAGAAGTTCACCTGAGTCATTCCATCCCATGGAATGTGCCGTCCATCGATAGGGGCCGGAGGGTCCTGTGAATTCCTCGACCCGCACCAGCGCGTCGTTGCCACCCCAGTCAAGTCGAACCGGCATGAGCAGTGGTTGACCGGACTCGGCGTCCCGTCCCTTACGTCCGATGTCCATTGCCGGCGGGCGCCAGTCCCAGGCGGGCAAGAGAACCACCGTACGGGTCGATGATCGCCCCACCAGTGACGGCTCAGTGGCCAGCAACGCTTCGGCCGCTCGGCCCCACAGAATCGCCTCGAGGAGCCCACAGAGTTCTTCCAGTGCGGGGTGTCGCCGAGCAGTGCCACCCAACGCCGTCGACTCCTGCCGAGGCCCTTCCGGGGTCATCTGCTGCTCCGCCATGCCTGCTCTATGCCACCCACAGCAACGCGGGCAGTCGATTTCGCCACGAGATCTGCCGGCTCTCCATGCGGTCCTCACGCTCTGGACTCACCCCCCATTCGCCCGGCTACCCGGGGCAGTTACCTGGGCCAGCGTCCATTGATACTTGACCTCTACTCAGATGGGCGTACAGTACGCCCCTGGCCACTACCACCGAGTAAGCTGCTCTGGTGCGGCAATCCCCGGCTGCACTCCGCACCTGCAACAGCAGAGCGCACCTACAACAGCAGAGGGTGGGTGAACATGGTCACGGTGAGTGAGACGGTCCTCCGATGGACCATCGCCCGGTGTGATCCCTTGGTGACCCACGCCTACCGTCAGGCTGCAGAAGACGGGCTTCGGCAGCTCTCCGCCAACGATGCGGAGTGGTTCGCCGCCTGGGCCTCGGGCGTCCTCGCCGACCTGGTCGAGACCCTCGATCCCGAAGACCCCTGGCGCCATACCGTCATCGGGGACGACGGCACCGTCGTTCTGCCCGACGGCTCGACCTTCGGCACCTGGCACAACGCCACGGACCTTCTGCCGTTGCCTGCTGACGGTGACCCGTCTCTTGACGTGGGCCTGGCCGGCGTCGCCGTTTCCCTCGGTCGCCCGTCCGCGCGACTCTGGTTCGCTGCGCAAACACATCGTGAGTCGGCCATGGCCGAACTGCTGGCCGTCGAGGTCGGCGGCGCCTATCCGGTGGCTGCCCCGGCCATTGAGCGGGCGATGTTCCGCCGTCGTGTCTTTGTCGGCCAGGAGGACGCGTACATCCCACAGGCGTGCCTGGACTGGACACTGCGTGCGAGCCGTATTGTGGCCAACCAGCCGTGGGACGAGGCCGGGGCCGCGCGCCTCCGTGCCGGTGCGCGCGTGGAACCGGGAAGTTGGCGCCTCCTGGCCTGACGTCCACGCATCACTTGGGGGCGGGTACGGCGGTGGCTCCGCGAACCTCATCCGGTCAATCGCCGGCGCATGATCAGCGCGTCGATCGGTCCGCCCGGACATCCGGGGTAGTAACCGGCCCTCGTGTGGATGTGCTCGAATCCGTGGCGTCGATACAGCGCCTGTGCCCGAGAATTGTCCGCCCGCACTTCCAGCAGCAAGTCCTGGGCACGACGAAGCCGTGCCTCGGCGACCATCCACTCCAGCATGGCGGTGCCGAGTCCGCGCCCCTCGGCCTCGGGGACGACAGCGATCGTCTGGACGTCGGCCAGCGGCGGCACGCACATTAGCCCGCAATACCCCACCACGACGTCGGCCCCGTCCTCTGCGTTCGGTTCACCGGTCGCTTCGCTCGCCGAAGCATCGGTCGCCCGGCCGGTGACGACCCGGTAGTCCCGAGTGCCGCCGTCGGCTGCCGGACCGGCCTGGGAGAGTTCTTCCACGAAGAAGGACATCGGCCAGGCGTCCTGCGGAAACAGTCGCTTCTCCAGCTCATGCACCACGGGCAAGTCCAAGCGCTGCATCGGACGCATCGAGAATCCGTTCGGTGGAGGCATGCGCGCCATTCTACAAATGGCCTCCAACGACCGCGTCGCGACGGAGCACAGTAAAGTGATCACGTGATCACAGTCGAGGCGAAATGACCACGAGCAAGATTGAAGACAGCAAGGAGTTGCGATCTCGCCACCCGTGGAGACGGCTGATCGACGTGGCCAGCAGACCCGGTTTCTCCACGGGTGTACTACAGGTTCTCAAAAGCGTGGTGGCGGCGACGGGAGCCTGGTGGTTCTCGGTCAGGGTCCTGGGCTCTCCGATACCATTCCTCGCGCCATGGGTGGCTTTGCTGACGGTGCATGCCACGGTGTACCGCTCATTGTCGCGCGGCATGCAGACCACGGTGGCGTCGGCCATCGGTGTCGGGCTGTCCTTCCTCATCGGCAATTACCTCGGTGTCAATGTGTGGACCTTCGCCCTCGCCCTCTTGCTCGGGCTCATCGGAGCCCGCATCAATTGGATCCGCGAGGAAGGCGTGGCGATCGCCACCACCGCGATTTTCGTGTTGGGCAGCGGTTTCGCCAATCAAGAGCCCCTCTTGCTCAGCCGGCTGGTGGAAGTGGCAGTGGGTGTGGGCATAGGAATCGCCGTCAACCTTCTGCTCATTCCGCCGTTGAGGCAACAACAGGCCTCTGGTTACGTGGACTCTATTAACCAGCGTATGGGTGATGTCCTGGTCCATATTGCCGACGAAACCTCCACATCCTGGGACACAGACAAGGCCGATGCATGGCTCCGTGAGACTGACGCGATGAGCGAAGAGATGCACTCGGCGCAGCAGATCGTCCGATTCGCCCGGGAGAGTCGACTAGCCAATCCCCGTGCCTACCTCAGCCGGACTCGCCGCCCGAAACCCGGCACGGTGCCTCGCTCGCCAGCCCAATTGCTCCTCGACTACGAGCAGATCCTGGTTCGCCTGGACGAAGGAATCTCCCATCTTCGCCACCTGACCCGCACGCTCCGCGAGGCGACCTACGCCGAGGGCACATGGGACACCCAGTTCCGCGAACAGTGGTACGGGATCGTACGTGACTGTGGGTTGCTGATTGCCGATTCGAACGCCGCAGTCGATCCTATCCACGACCGGTTGACTGCGCTGGCCACAACCATGTCGACGAACGAGGACCTCCCGACCAGTGACTGGCCCGTATACGGCTCGCTCATCACCAGCATGCGTCTCATCGCCACCATCGCCGACGACGTGGCGTTCTCCCGGGAGCCCAAGGCCGGATAGCCGCCACGTATCCTTTGTGCATGGGATCGCGCATGTTCGTGGCTGTGTACCCGCCCGAGGACGTCCGCGAGGACCTAGCTGAGTTCCTGTCAGTGAGACCCGGCCTGGCGTGGACGATCCCGGAGCAGATGCATCTAACCCTGGCGTTCTTGGTCTCGGTTCCGGACCGTACTCTGGAACGGCTCGAAGAGTATCTAGAGGAGGCAGTTCGGAGCGTCACGCCGTTCTCGTGTGGGCTGCGCGGCGCCGGGGCTTTTCCTCACCCGGACAGCGCCGCGGTACTGTGGCTGGGCGTCGAAGACGGTTCCGAAGACCTGACCCGGCTGGCACGCAAGTCCAGAGCGGCGGCCAATCGCGCCGGCGTCGTGCCCGATGGAAAGGCCTTCCATCCGCACCTGACGCTGGCCCGCCCGGGCCGCACGAACGCCACTCGGTGGATCCGGGTGCTGGAGACTTTCAGCTCACGGATCTGGACCGTGGACGACGTGCACCTGCTCGAATCGACGCTCCTGGGACACGGTCACCGCCCTCGGCATGAGGTCGTCGCGTCATTGCCACTGGCAGCCTGAGCCGATTCGCCGCTGGGCGGTATCAGAGAGATCAGAGCTGCGCGATGACCTCGTCGAGCATGGGCTCGGTCAACCGGCCCGTGAAGGTGTTCTGCTGCGAGACGTGATAGCAGCCGACCACGCGAACTGAGCGGCCGTCGGGCGTGGCGAACACCGTCTGCACGCCGTGGCCGAACTTCGCTCGCGGCCGCGGAACCGTCCACCCGATCCGGAGAGCGGCGGCGTGCACGGATTGCCACCCGATGCCTCCCAGCACCAGTATCGATTCGACCGACGTCGCCAGCTGCAACTCGCGGTCCAACCACTGCCCACACGTGGCCCTCTCGCCCGGCGTCGGCCGGTTGTCCGGCGGGGCGCAGTGCACCGGGGCTACCATGCGCGCACCGATCAGTCGCTGGCCGTCGCCGGCGGCCACGGACGTCAGCCGGCTGGCATACCCGGCCCGGTACAGGGCCGCGTGAATCCAGTCTCCGGAGCGGTCGCCGGTGAACATCCGTCCGGTCCGGTTGCCGCCATGGGCCGCCGGCGCCAGTCCGACGACGAGCACGCGCGGTATCTCTTCTCCGAATGACGGCACCGGCCGTCCCCAGTACGGTTCACCGGCCCAGCGTCGGCGCTTGTCCGAGGCCACCGTCTCTCGCCATCGCACCAGCCTCGGACACGCTCGGCAGACGGACACCCGGGCGTCGACATCGCTCAGGGATCCCGAGGTCTCGGCCAGGAGCCGGACCTGATCCACCGAGGTGGCGGCCGGCGTCGTGCGTTCGGCCGGGTCCTCGGGCCAACCGGTGCCCGGTGAGACGGGTGAGGCGAACACCTCGCCCGTGAGCGGATGCGGCAGCGGAGGCCTGGCTTCGTCGATGGGATCCCCTTCGTTACGAGCAGTCACGAGCACTCCGAGTAGTTATGAGCACGATAGATGGGGCGACTCGCCGATCAACACCACAAAGAGCGTGCGCGTAACTCGCTGGTTGAGGATCTCGCGGTGGGACTACGTTTGGTCGCGGAGACGGTCAATGTGCTCGGAGGCCTCTGCCTTGGTGAGGTTGGCCGGCAGTTCTTCCCCCGCCTGCTTGGCCAGGGTGTCCAGGTAGGACCGCTGCGACTCGGTCATCGGATCGTCACCGCTGACCCAATCGGTGGGATCCTTTTCCAGAGCAGAGTCCTCGGCCTGCCCCGTGGCACCGATGGTCTCCTGATCTTCCTCTGCTGGTTCTGGGAACTGGGCTGGCGTGTTCGTCATCTGATGCTCCTTTGTTGGGCGCTGGTTCCATCGTCGGGCATGTGGCGGACATGTCAATCTCTGCTTCTCAGTGCTGCAGTGTGCCCGCCTATCGGATCTACAGTGAGCAGTGCATGATGAGTCGATTCGATAAGTGAAGCACGAAGCGCGCCCGCCCGAGATCAGGAACGTCCACATGAGCACACAGAACTCCGCCGAAAGCTCCGAGCCGGACCAGGAGACCCATCCCTGGTCGGATCCACTTGGACGAGCTGGTGCCCGAGCGGGCCAGACGTTGTTGATCGCCGCAGTCGCCGCCGCGATTATCTGGGTCCTGCTCCGTGTGAGCGTCGTGGTGCTCGCCGTCATGGTTGCCCTCATTTTGGCCTCGGCGGTTGCACCCCTGGTGCGGTGGCTGGTCGGAAAGGGATGGTCTCACCTGTTGGCGACCCTGATGTCCTTCGTGGCCATCTTGGTACTCCTCGGCGGTGTGGTCACCGCGGTGGTCTTAGCTATCCAGAACGAATGGGATTCCCTCGTCGACTCGGCCACGGAAGGCTGGCAGGGACTACAGGACTGGGTTTCCTCCGGGCCCCTTCCCGTGGATGCCTCAGTCATCAACGATTCCACGCAGCAGGTCACCGAATTCGTCTCCAGCGGGGACTTCGCTGGCGGCCTAGCCAGCGGCACCTTGACCGGTATCTCAGTGGCCACACAGTTCCTCACCGGTCTGGTGCTGATGATCGTGGTGTTGTTCTTCCTCCTCAAGGACGGCCCGAAGATCCTGAACTTCGCCCTGCGATGGTTCCAAGGCGAGACCCGGGCCAAACTGGCTGAGTCCGCGGACCGCTCCTCCGAGGTGCTCGGCGGCTACGTGCGTGGCACTGCCACTGTGGCCATGGTCGATGCCGTACTCATCGGCATCGGACTTGCCGTAGTCGGCGTCCCCTTGGCGCTACCGCTGGCCGTCATCGTGTTCATCGGTGCGTTCGTCCCCATTGTGGGCGCCACCGTCGCTGGGATCCTGGCTGCACTCGTGGCCCTGGTCACGACGGGTCCGGTCGCGGCGCTGATCGTGATCGCCATCGTCGTGGCCGTCAACCAGCTCGAGGGCAACCTGCTCCAGCCAGTGGTGATGGGTCGGACCCTGAGCCTTCACGCCCTGATCGTGCTGCTGGCCCTGACCATCGGCACCATCGTCGGCGGAATTTTCGGCGCCATCCTGGCGGTTCCCTACACCGCCGTCGCGTGGACTGTGATCCAGGTCTGGACCAACCGGTACCAAGCCGGCGATGACCCCGTCCTCGGCAAGGACCCCTTGGCGGCGAAGGACCGGGCAGCGGCCAAGGCCACCGCGGCCCAGCGCCTGAGGTACCTACGCATCCGTCGCGGCCACCGGAGCGGTGAAAACCTCGGTGTCGTTGAGGAGTTTGCCGATTCCGCCCCGACGCAGGACGCAAACGGGGACGCGACGCCGGCCGCCACTCACCAGGCCACGGAAAAACCCAACTCCGACGTCCCCAAGGCCACGTCCAAAGACGACACCGAGTCACCGCAGGACTGATCCCGCTCCTGGTCGGACGGCGAATCGAGCATCAAGGCATGGGGACTTCTCCCCATCGCCGCGTGCGCCATCGGACACTACCGTGGTGGGCGAGCGGCTGAATCCTGCGCCGCCCGGAGTCGAAGGGACGACCGTGACCGAGTACTGGATTGACGTCGAAGGATGCCAACGGGTCATCCGCGAACTGCGCACCATCATGGAAGACAAGAACGAGGAATTTCAGTGGGTGGACAGCGATCTGCTGATGGTGGATCGCTACAGCTATTGCGAAGAGGAAAGTACGCAGAACACCAAGAACCGGGCCGAACAGCTCGACGAGCAGTACTACAAGTTCCTCGACGAGAAGCTGACTCCGACGTATAACAGCGCGGTGTCCGAGCTGCAACAGTGCATTGATTCCATGGCCGAGGTCGTCGACTACTACGTTTCTGGAGACGCGGCCATGGCCTACGACACCAATGCCTTCCCGGGTGTCGAGTTCCCCGAGTTCCGCTCCGGTTCAGGCAGTGACACCAGCGATCTGGAGACTCCGCAGACCGGCCCGGACGACCGCCGCAACTACACGGTGCATCCTCGCGATCCAGACCCGGACAATCCGCTCACGGACGAGCACTACACCGATCACCCGTTCGAGTACTCATACAACGTGAAGGAAAGGGCGGAGTGATCTGATGACCAAGTTCTCTGATGTCACCTGGTTGGAGACATCCCAGGAGAATCACACGGAGTCTTATTGGGACCACGTGTGCGCCTGGGCCATGGACACCCCGCCGACGACGATGGCTGTCTCGGCGGCCGAGAATCTGGCCCAGAATTGCCAGGAGACCTACCAGCACCTGATTCAGGCCAGCAGCACCTGGAACCAGTTCCGCGAATACTACGGCGGCGCTGACAAGGACGCGGTCTTCAGTGCGCTGGACCCGGTGATCGAGAAGTTGATCGCCCTGAAGCGCGCAGGAGAGGTGTTCTACGGCGGCGTGCAGCTGTACGACGCCGGCCTGGCCATTCTGGATGGGATGAAGACCGACTACGACGAATGGGCCACCACCTGGATGGAGAAGTACCGGGAGGTGGAGTCCTACCAGCAGAATCACACCGAGGAAGAGTTCACCGCCAAGTACGGCAAGCCGTACAACGAACTCTCCGTGGAAATGCGGGAAGAGCGGGACAACCGGGAAATGTCCGGGCCGGTGTTCATCGTCGACACCATTCGTGCGTGCCGTAAAGACTTGATCGACGTCCTGGACGGCATCGACATGGACGAGCTCGGGGAGATGGAGTTCTCCCACCGCCCTGAGGCTCTCGAGACCTACGAGTCGGCCGAGGAACTCGCCAATGCCCTCAAGAACAGTCACGTCTTCGGCAACACCGATCTCACCGACGCGGACTACGAAGAGATCGCCCAGCGCATGTGGGAGAACCGAGACCAGCTCCCGTACGACTACATGGACGCCAACGGGACCAAATGGGTCTTCGGACCGGACGGGGAACTGGTGCGCTCCGGTTCGCCCATGGACCCCAATCTGAACGCGTCCGCACTCCTGGTGATCGATCAGGAGGACCGCTGGCGGGATATCGCGTTGAACTTCCCCGATTCACCGCTCGGCGGGACGAACGAGAACGTCCAGACCGCTTCACAGCTCTTGGTGCAGACCGGACTGAAGCAGGGCGGCAATGCCCTGGTTCCCGTGGATCAGGTAGTCGGCAGAGGTGTCATCTCCGGAACGGCAACTGCTCTCGTCACCCTCATCGGCACCGGCATCGACGCGGCTCAGTATGAACGGAACACCGCAGAGACCACGCCACTGCTCTCCACGGAGCAGGCTGAGGGCCGCCAGCAACGGTATGTCAACGAGAACCTCATCATGGACGGTGTGGAGGTCACCACGGCTTCAGGTACGGCCGTGCTGACCTCGATCCTCGGACCCGGCGGCACGCTGCTGGGCATGGCGGTCACGTATGTGGCCACCGGCGTCACCGAATACATCATCAACGACGTGGCGGATGAGACCTGGACGCGTGAGGAAATGGTCGAGGCCTTCGAGAACGGCGAGTTCTCCTGATGTCCTCCTCGAAACCAACCGGGGGCGTAGCCGGAAACACGACGCCGGCCCAGACGGGTCTGGTCGCTCCGGCCGGCTGGACCAGCGGTTCGGCGCCGGGCGCGGACATGCTCATCATGCCGTTGAGTGGTCCCGACCGCACCAGCCCGGTCTTCACGGCCCGTCGCTGGGGCGAAACTCCCCTGGGCGGCACGCTCCATGATCCGCGCACCGACTCCATGCCGACGTCCCCACGGTTCGGCGCTCCACACGGGCCGGCGCCCGAGCGCGGACTGCCGGTGAGCATGGACCGGTGGTCGGGCGGCGAGTGGTTCGGACTGCGCTTTCTGCGCCTGGCCCCCTCGATGACCGGCCAGCCCCTGGCAGAGATCCGTTGGCTGCTGTGGCCCGTCGAAGCAGCAACTCAGCCCCTCGACCTGGACCACGACGCCCCGGCATTGGATGTCACGGCCACTCTGGCCGTCGCCGACCTGACCCTGATGGAACCGGTGCTCGATTCCCTGGCCACCGACATCCCGGCGGGCTGGTCGCCGTCGTTGCCCTCTGATGCCGCGGGCAGACAAGAAACAGCCGAGATCCGCATCGAACCACTCGACAGCACCCCACCACCGTCCGGCCGCCAACGGACCACCTCCTCGGGAGCCTGGGCAGGCACGTCCCTGCTCGAACTGACGCCCGAGGCCCTGCAGTACCTGCGGGACCCGCATCACGACGTCGGCGGAGTCCTCCCGCAACACCGAGCGGCTCAGGCCGTGGTCACGGCAGGACTGGCGGATGCATCCGGCGAGCGACTGACCGAGCGGGCGATGCTCGCGGCGAGCGTGCTGCAACAACCGGACCAGGTCTCCACGCTGACCATTCACACTCATCACGGCCGTCATCTGGCGCTGGAGCTGTACCGGGTGGCGGGACTGGTGGCGGCGGTGGTCCATGCCCGGCCCGTCCGCGGGTTGCCGGATGCGCCGCTGTTCGGGCTGTACCCGACCGAGCGCTCCGTCGAACTGGTGCTGCGCGCCGCCGCCCTGGGCCCCTCGGATTCACGGGTCCTCGAGCCGGACACCGTGCCGAACGACCTGTTATTGCGCCGGACGCTGGAGCCGGAGACGGCCCTGACGAGTGACCTCGCCGAGAGTCCGCGTTGGCGCGATCTGTGGTCCGAGCAATGGCTGCTGTGGCGGCTGGACACGGTGCGGTACGCCGCGGGCGAGCACCCCGCCAACGACGCCGGCACCACCGATCCGCCGCTGATTGCCCTGAACAGCGGTTCGACGGGCAATCACCTCATTCTGCAGTCACGACCCCAGGACAACGGCACCGGTCAGGGCGGCGAGACCGGTCCCGACACCGGGCCCGACACCGAAAACTCCGTGCGGCTCCAGCCCGTGCAGACCTCGGCTCTGCTGAGCCTGTTGCTGGACCGGCTGGCCGGCGCTCAGCCGGAACGCCCCGAGATCACCACCGAGTAGTCAGCTGCACCAGCCCGAGCAGCCGAACTAGGCGGTGCTGGCCCTCTTCCGGGCACCCGGCGCCACGGCATCGGACTCGCGCAGATAGAGGGGCGTGGTCGGGAGCAGCCCTCGGCCACGACGCAAGGCGAGCTCGCCGACCAGGCCGAGGTGGCCGGCGTCGGGAACGGTGGTGGAGAAGCCGTCCACGGCGGCGAGCCCATCCGGGTACTTTCCGGCGCCAGCACCGTAGGCCGGCAGAGGAGTGACGTCTGCCGGAGCCGTGACGAAGGGCCCATGGAGGCGTTGGAACTGACCGCCGATGCTGGCGTAATGCGCCCAGTAGACCTCGCGTCGCCGGGCGTCGGTGGCGACCACGAACTCCTCCACACCCGCCCGGAAAGCGTCCTCGGCCGCGGGCAAGGCGATCGCGTCCAGGCTCATCACCCCGTGCACCTCGCAGCCCCACGCGAAGGCCAGCGAACGCGCCGTCACCAGTCCCGCGCGCAGCCCCGTGAACGGCCCGGGCCCGACGCCGGCGATCACCGCTCCCAGCTTCCCCGGCTGAACGCCGGCCTCGGCCATCACCCGCTGCACGGCGGGGGTGAGCACCTCGGCATGAGTGTTGGTCTCCGTGGAGGCGAACCGGGCGAGCACCTCGCCCGAGCGCACGACGGCGGCGCTGGCCGTGGCGGAGGCATCGATCGCCAGCAAGGGGCGGGCAGACGGTGAGGATGGCGAGGGCGACAGAGATGTCGACGGAGACGGAACAGACATGGATTCCAGTCTAGGCAGCGTCACCCCGGGCGGAGGTCAAGAGTTCGATTCCCTCCAGGATGGCTCGGTGCACCTGCCGATCACTGAGGGGCCGGAAGTGTCCGCGCGTGCCGAGTTGGACGTTGTGCGCGCCGTCGAGGCGGCTGCCGCCGGGAATGTGCGGGTCGAACCGGCCGTAGATGGACACGATGTTCCGGTCCACGTCGCGGCTGGTGCTCAGCTCGGCCAGCTCGGCGAGTTCGGGTGAGTGCGGCAGGAATACCCGCAGCGCCGGCAGCGGGAGCAACCGGGCCAACGGGGAGCCGTCGAAGGGAGTGTTCACGGCGACCAGGCCGTGGATCACTGCGGACTGATGATGCTGGGCCAGCAAGAGTCGGCCGATCAGCCCGCCTTTGCTGTGGCCCACCAGAACACAGCGCTCGATCTGCTCGCGGCGCAGATAGCGGTCGACCACGAGCGCCATCTCCTCGAGGGTGCCGCCGTTGTATCCCAGCTCCGTGACGGCGTGCACGTCATACCCGTGATCCCGCAGCACGTTGGCCACGGGCAGCATGAACGTCCAGCTCTCGTAGATACCCGGGAGCAGCACGATGGCGGGCTTCGCGGAGTCGCGACGGCGATAGGCCTGCGGGTCCGCCTGGTTCACCGCGCCGTCGGCCTGCCAGCGCACGGCATAGGCGTAGTCACGGACCCAGGCGGTCAGATTGGTCCGGACCGTGGTGAGACGAGAGAGGATCATGGCTGGGCAGACCTCGTGACGGAGGCCAGGAAGGGCGCGCATGCGGCCGCCAACTGCCGTGGCCGGTTGTGCTGCACGGCGTGAGGCCCACCGGGGATCTCAGCCGGGCCGGCGTCGGGAGCCAGGCGAGCCAGCTGCTGAATCCACGCGCGCGAGGCGATGGGATCCCGTTCACCGCGCACGATGAGCCCCGGCAGGTCACAGCGGACGATGGAGGCGTCCAGCCGGTCGGCTACCATCGATCTCGCCGTGCGCAGGTATCGCACTGGCCCCATGCGCAGGTAGTTCCGGGCCACCACGATGTTCGTGGACACCGGTTCGATGAACGTGTCCCGCGCCAGCCGCCACGCCAGGGCCAGCAGGCTGGATGCATCAGGGTCGACAGTGGGCCCGATCAGCACATACCCCGCGGCCATCTCCGGATGCCCGCTGAGGGCCTGGGCCACCACTTGGCAGCCCATGGAATGACCCACGACGACGGGCGCCTTCAGTCCCAGCGTCTCGATCACCTCCGCGAGCACGTCACCGAGTTCCGGCAGGGTCAGGACGCGTTCCGGTTTCGGCGTGGTGCCGTAGCCGGGCAAGTCCACCGCGTATACGTCATATTCTGGGGCCAGCACCTCCGCGAAAGGGAAGAAGTACTCCCCCG
Source organism: Citricoccus sp. GCM10030269 (assembly GCF_042665635.1). NCBI lineage: Bacteria > Bacillati > Actinomycetota > Actinomycetes > Micrococcales > Micrococcaceae > Citricoccus > Citricoccus sp. GCM10030269. The sequence goes on from NZ_JBHTCV010000001.1 coordinate 245,891, forward strand.
ACATCCCGATTCCATGCACCAGCAGAATCGGCTGACGTCCCGCGGGAACGGTTCCGCGCACGTTGACCGTGTGTTCGCCGAGCTGCAGTCGACGGGCCCACGCCAATGATCCGGGGGTGTGGTCAGGGACGTGGTCGGGGGCGTGATCAGGGCTGTCGGCGGGGCTGTCGTCTGGGCTGTTGGCGGGCATGAATGAACCATGCCAGAAGCTCCATCGGCCGGCCAGCTGGCGCGGTCGGTTTGCTCGGTCGGAGGTCGAGGTTGCGAGGTCGGTTTGCGAGGTCGGAGGACGGCAGAAATCGTGATAGACCGGAGCCATGGTCGGGACTCCAGCGCACGGTGACATCGTCGTCGTCGGGCACGTGGCGCGGGATCTGGTGCTGAGCGTCGACCGCTTCCCGGGCGCGGAGGCGAGTGCTCAGGTCCGGTCGCGGCTGGAGCAGCTCGGCGGCAAGGGCGCCAATCAGGCGGTCGGCATGGCGCAGTTGGGTGCCCCGGTCAGGTTGGTCGGTGTGGTCGGAGCGGACGACGTCGGCGATGAACTCCTGCGGTCGGCCCGCCGCGACGGCATCGAGACGAGCGGGATGACCCGCCGTGGTGGGCGTGATGAGAGTGCGTTGTTCCTCGATCTGGTCGATGAGGATTCCGGCCGCCGGTTGATCGAGCATGTCCCCACGGAGTCCTGGTTGACCCCGCAGGACATCGAGCGAGCGCAGTCGGTCTTCGCGAACGCGAGCATGGTTTGCCTCCAGCTGCAACAGCCCGGCGACGCCCTGATCGCCGCGGCGCGGGCAGCACGAGAGGCTGGCGCCCGGGTGGTCGTGGATGGCGCCGCGGAACCCGAGGTGATGACGGAATTGCTCGAATATGCCCACGTGATCCGGGCCAACGCCCACGAGGCGGAGCTGATCACCGGGACGGAGATGGTCGACGAGGACAGTGCCGTCAATGCCGCGCAGCCACTGTTGCACCGCGGAGCTGACGTGGTGGCCTTCTCGGTGAAGGGCACTGGCGACGTGGTGGCGTGGCCGGGCGGTCACCGGCTCATCCCGTTCAGCGAAGTCAGCGATGAAAAGGTGGTGGACCGCACCGGGGCCGGCGACGCGTTTCTGGCCGGGCTCGCCGTCGGGCTGTGGTCCGGGGTCACCGCCGCACAGGCCGGAGAGCTGGCCGCGGCATGTGCCTCCTCCACCGTGCAACGGCTGGGTGGTCGGCCGGATCTGCAGGCGTTGAGTGCTCAGATGCGTCGACGCAGGTGAATCGAGTGGTGACTCGAGGAGTGACGCGGGCGGCGACTCGAGGGGTGACGCGGGCGGTGGGCCGGACCTACCCTGACCGGGACAGTGTTCAGAGACCCTCGTTCAGACCTTCGTTCAGTCCCTCGTCCTGAGAAGAAGAGGTTCAGCATCATGGCAGACCAGCCGCAGCAAGACACCGAACCGCTGTTCTCGCAAGAGGCCCACATTCCCGCGGCCCACGTGGTGCTGGAGGGGCATCTCATCGTGCCGTCGGCCGATGCCCCCGTGGTGATCTTCGCGCACGGCAGCGGCAGCGGGCGGCACAGCGAGCGGAATCAACAGGTCGCCTCGGTACTGCGGCAGGCCGGGCTCGGGACCCTGCTGCTGGACCTGCTCACTCCGGACGAGGAGGGCGACCGGGACAACGTCTTCGACATCCCGATGCTCGCCCAGCGCGTCACCGCGGCCGAGGCGTGGGTGCATCAGCAACCGGAGAGCATGTCCTCCCCCACGGGGTTCTTCGGGGCGAGCACCGGAGCCGGGGCCGCGCTCTGGGCCGCCGCCGAGCCGGATGCCCGCGTCGGCGCCGTCGTCTCTCGCGGTGGCCGGCCCGACCTGGCGAATCCGCGACTGGGCATGGTGGAGGCGCCAACGCTGCTGATCGTCGGCAGCAACGATGACGAGGTGCTAGAGCTGAACCGTCAGGCTCAGGGCGAACTGACGTGTGAGAACCAGCTGGAGATCGTGGACGGTGCCACGCATCTGTTCGAAGAGCCCGGCACGCTGGATCGGGTCGCCGAGCTGGCGCGGGACTGGTTCGTGCGGCACCTGGCCTGAGGGGTGTTGCTGCGGGGTGCCTTGGTGCTGCCCCGTAGGCCGCCGTCGGCCGGACAGGAATTACCGCGCGGCCCGCCGCTCCCAGGCCTGGCGAGCACTCCACGCGGAGGCCACCATGTCCTGGACCGAGTGGCGCATGGTCCAGCCCAGATCGCGAGCCGCCAGCGTGCCGTCGGCCACGATCCGCGCCGGGTCTCCCGGTCGGCGGTCCTTCACCTCGGGCGTGAAGTCGATGCCCGTCACCGCGGCCATGGCGTCCATGATCTCCCGCACCGAGGTCCCCGAGCCCGAGCCCAGGTTGTAGACCGGCTCCACCGATTCCCCCGCTGCCAAGCGCTGCGCGGCGGCCACGTGGGCGTCGGCCAGGTCGGCGACGTGGATGTAGTCGCGCACGCAGGTGCCGTCCGGCGTCGGGTAATCTCCGCCGTTGATGTGCGGGGTCTTGCCGGCGACCAGCGCGTTGAAGACCAGCGGGAAGAGATTGTGCGGGCTGGTGTCCGTGATGCGGTCGGTGCCGGAGCCGACCACGTTGAAGTACCGCAGGGAGGTGTGACGCAGGCCTGCGGCGCGGGCCTGATCGGCCAGGAGCCATTCGCCGATGAGCTTGGTCTCGCCGTAGGGCGATTCCGGCACGGTCGGGCTGGCCTCGGTAACGAGTTCGGTCTCCGGCGTGCCGAACGTGGCGGCCGAGGAGGAGAACACCAGGTTCTGCACTCCGGCGGTCTCCATCGCGGCCAGCAGTGCCACCATCGCGGAGACGTTGGCACGGTAGGTGTACAGCGGCCTCTTCACGGACTCACCGGCGTACTTGTACCCGGCAATATGCACGACGCCGGCCACGTCGTGGTCCCGGAACGCGCCTTCCAGCGCGATCTCGCCGTTCAAATCCGCCTCGATGAACGGCACGTCCTCCGGCACGAAGTCCCGGTGGCCGCTGGAGAGGTTGTCCACCACCACGGTGTCGATTCCGGCCAGGCGGAAGGCCTCCACCACGTGCGCACCGATATAGCCGGCGCCGCCGGTCACCATCCAGGTCATGAGTCTCCTGTTCGAACAGTCCGGGAACCATTCGAGCCTAATGCTTCGGGCCGCTTCTTCCGGCTGCGGCTCGACCTAGTGTCGGTCTAGAACATAGGGGAAACCGTAGGCATGGGCCGTGCCGTCCGGGCGCCCGAATACCACTTCGTGAGCGATGTCCACAAAGAACCCGTTCTCCACGACTCCGGGAATCCGATTCAGATCAACCGTCAACTCCCGAATGCTGCGAGCCTCTCCGAGCTTCACGTCAATGATGAAGTTTCCGTTGTCCGTGACGACAGGTTTTCCCTCTCGTTCACGGCGGTAGATGACAACATCGTCGGCATACCCATACTCGACAAGGAGCTCCCGGACGGCGCGCGCGGTCGTTCGCCAGGAGAATTGGACCACTTCGATGGGCAGCGGGAACGCACCCAGCGTTTCCACTGCTTTAAGCTCGTCAGCCACGATGACGACTTTGTCGGAGTTCCGGGCCACCAACTTCTCCCAGAGAAGACATGCTCCTCCGCCCTTGATCATGGCTCCGTGCGGGTCGATTTCGTCGGGCCCATCGATGCATACGTCAAGCCGACCGATGTCATCGAGGTCGGTCAGAGGCACACCAAGTTCGCTGGCCAAATCATGGGTCGAGCGCGATGTCACGGCACAGTTGATGTCAAGATCTTCTGCGTGGAGACGTTGGGCCAATGCACGGACAAAATAGTGTGATGTGGTGCCAGATCCCAGTCCGATTTTTCCGCCGTCGAAGACGTAGTTCTCTGCGGCGAACTTGCCGGCCGCGAGTTTCGCCTTGTCCTGCTCGTTTCGGGTGCTGATGGGGGGCAGATCCATGGTTTTCCTCATGATGGTGGTGTGATTCCTCTCTTCAGATCCTGGTGGGTTCCAAGACCAAGCCAGGTAGGTGGAGATAAGATTCGAGCCGGGCTCCCTTGACCTCTCTGGGCGCCCAGTCGACGGCCAAGAAATCCACCTGGGCGCCGGTCGCTGCTGCTTCATCGATCGTGGAGTCCCCCACATACAGTCCCGACGCCGGATTTTGCCGGATGGCGTGAAAGCATGCGAACACGTGCGCCGGGTCGGGCTTCGATCTCGGCACGGCGTCATTGCCGACGATTCCATCGAAAAAATCGATGATCCCCAGTCTGTCCAGGACGATTTCCGCGAGTTCCTGTGACTTGTTCGTGCACACGGCCATCACGACTCCACCGTCGTCCAAGGCGGCGAGCGCGTCTGGAACCCCTGCATACAGTGACGAGAGTTCCGCCGGGTGGGCCAGATACTCTGCGCGATAGTGATCGTGCACCTCATGCAGGTTCCATGGCCCCGTCGGCGCGGCTATTGAGATCGCTTCCTCGACCAGCCTGACCGAACCTTCTCCGAGGAGCGGAACGACCTCTTCTGACCGGAGGCGTCTGCCGCCGACGGCACCGATGGCCACATTGAGAGCGGCAGTGATGTCACCACTCGAATCGACCAGAGTGCCATCCAAATCGAAGACGACCGAATGGTAGCGCATCATGGGGACACCCCCAGTGGTTCTCCTGCGGCGCGATAGGCGTCGAGACCGGCCATCATCGCGCGGAACTCGCGATAGACATCGTCATAGATCGCGACAATGTCTGGCTGAGGGTCGGTGTGCTCGTCGACTCCCATCGAACTCAAGGCATCCTGAAGGTCGCTCCAATGACCGACTCCTATACCGGCCAAGAGGGCCGCACCGTAGGCAGCTCCCCCTTCTCCCCCGCGCATGAAATCGATCTTCGAATTGAGGACACTGGCCAACGTGTGCTTCCACAAGGAATGTTTGGCGGCGCCACCCGAGGTGAGCACTTGTGCCGCCTTCAAACCGAGCGATGCAAAGAGATCGCGAATCTCGCGCACATTGAGCAACGCACCCTCGATCCCGGCACGAGCCATCTCAGCCACCGTATGCCGGATGTCCATTCCGAACCATGCGGCGCGGAGCTCAGGGTCCTGGTGCGGGCACCTCTCTCCGACGAGATACGGTGCAAAGCGCAACCCCTTGGCGCCCGGTTCCACTGATTCGGCCAAACGCACGATGTCGGCGACCTCGAGGTCCTCGTTGACGGGAGCGAGCATCCGTTGGAGCCAGGGAAGTGTCTCCCCACACGTCAGAGCAACGCCCATGATGTGCCAACGTCCCGCCTCATTGCCGCAGGAAACCTGGACTCGTCCGCCGATATTGTCAGGACAGAATTCTGCGGCCTGGGCAACGATTCCAGCGGTACCGATCGTGATGCCCATGGCGCCGTCGCGAATGATGCCCATAGAGGTCGTCTGCAGAACCGAGTCCCCGCCTCCGGCGACTATCGGGATGCCCGGGCTCAGGCCCATGGTCTCCGCGGCCTCACTCGACAATGCGCCAGTGACTTCAGAGGACTCAAAGACCGGCGGCATGAGGCTCCGGGGTACGCCGATAATCGTGAACATCTCCTCGGACCATCGCCGATGCCGGACATCGAACAATCCTGTTCCTGAGGCATCGGAGACGTCAGTGGCCATGACTCCGGACAGGCGGTACCTGAGATAGTCCTTCGGCAGTAAGACGATGGTGGACCGAGCAAAGGCCTCCGGTTCGCACTGTTTGAGCCACAGGATCTTCCCGACGGTGAATCCTGTCAGTGCCGGATTGTTGGTCAGCTCCAGCAGACGCTGTTTGCCTCCGACGCGCTCAATGATCTCGTCAATCTGTTGACCGGTTCGATTGTCATTCCAGAGAATGGCAGGCCGCACCACACCGCCGGATTCATCGAGGGCCACCATTCCGTGCATTTGGCCGCTGAGCCCGATGCCCTGGACCTCCAGGTTCGGATGTTCTTCGACGAGTTCCCGTACGGCTTCCTGAGTTGCCTGCCACCAGTCATGCGGATCTTGCTCGACCCACCCCGACTCAGGCGAGTCAAGCGGATAATACCGAGTGGTTTTGCCGATGATGTTGGACTCGGCATCGACCGCGACCACTTTGACGCAGGACGTTCCGAGGTCGATGCCCAGAAAACAGGGGCTGTTCACGGTATCCATGGTCAGTAGCGAATCCGCAGGTGTTTGATGTTCAGGTATGAATGGAGCCCTTCCGGCCCGTGTTCGTACCCGTGCCCCGATCCCTTGCGTCCACCGTAGGGCGCGTTCATGATGCCGGCGTCGGGATTGTTGACGGCGACGTTCCCAAAATCGAGACCGTGGCCAATGGTGAAAATCTCCGAGACGTCAGTGGCGTAGACGTAGGCGGCCAGTCCGGCCGGCGTGTTATTGGCCAGAGCGATCGCCTCCTGGATGTCGTCGAACGCAGTGACACCCACGACCGGTCCGAAGGTTTCCTCCGTGGCCAACAAGCAGGACTCAGAGACGTTGTCCACCAAGGCTGGTTCGACCCACGTTCCTGGGCGATCGATGGTCGATCCCCCGACGAGCACTGTGGCGCCCTTTTCCTGTGCATCTTCGACGTGTTCCATGTACCGGTCTCGGATCTCGGCATTCGTGACGGGACCGACGTCGGGATCATCGATACCGGCACCAACGGTCAACCGGCGCACAGCTGCAGCCAGTTTGTCCACGAATTCGGTGTGGACCTGGCGTGAGACGTAAACACGGTTGATGGAAATGCAGATTTGGCCGGCGTTTCGGTATCCCCGTCTCAAGCAACCGGCCACGGCGTCATCGATGTTGGCGGTGGCTGTGACGATCTGCGGGCAGGAGCCGCCCAGTTCCATGGAGACCGGCAACGCCCGCACCAAGCCGCGCGTGATCGCTGCTCCCGTCGGCCCAGATCCGGTGAAGGCGACCTTATCGATGTCCGGATGCGAGGTCAGGGCTCGACCTGTCTCGCCTGCCCCGAGGACGAGGTTGGCCACCCCGGCGGGGATCCCAGACTCTGACAAGAGCCCGAAGAGCCGCACGGCCGAACTGGGCGTGTACTCCGAGGGTTTTAGCACCATGGTGCAACCTGCCGCGAGTGACGCGGCCAGTTTCCAGCCGATCAGTTCGAGAGGGTAGTTCCACGGAGAGATAGCCGCGACCACGCCGATCGGCTCGTATCGGATGATGCTGGTGACGTTCTTGCTGTCGTTGGGAACGGTCCGCCCATAGACGCGCACCGCTTCCTCGGCGTAGTACTCGAAGGCATCGGCGAGTTTGCTGACTTCACCACGGGCTTCCCCAATGGGTTTTCCCATTTCACGGGTGATCTCTTGAGCTAGGGGCTCCAGTTCACGACGCACGAGACCCGCCAGGGAACGCAACAGAGTCCGGCGTTCGAATTCAGTGGTCTGGCGCCACGAATCAAGGGCGCGACGGGCATGGCCGACGGCTTCGTCGACCAACTTCTCACCCGCCTCCCGGATGACGGCGCACACCTCGCCGTTCGATGGGTCGATGACCTCGCGGGTATCACCGGTCCCATCCACCCAGGTGTCGCCGACCAGGTTCTTCAGTGGGGACACGTTCACAGACATGCGGAGTCCTTTCGCTCGGAAGTGGCTAGCTGGCCTCAGCAACGACGACGGGGCAACGGAGGTCTTTGCCGAGAACGGCACGGACGGCCTCTTCGCCTGCCAGACGCTGGAGATTGTCAATGGATTCTGTCGAGTAGAACGCGGCATGCGGTGTGAGCAGTACACCCGGAAGATCGCGCAAGGGAGAGTCCTCGGCCAGCGGCTCCGGATCGAACACGTCCAACCCGGCACCGGCGATCCGCCCGTCCTGAATGGCCTCCGCCAAGGCGACCTGATCGACGATCGGGCCTCGACTGGTATTGACGATCACCGCACCGCGCGGCATCTGCGCCAGAGTCTTCTGGTTGATCAGATGGCGTGTCTCTGGGGTGGCAGGCAGATGCAAGCTGAACCCCTGTGCGCTGGAGAGGACGTCCTCCAGAGATCCCAGTTCGACATGGTGTTTCGCCACGACGTCAGGGTTGGCGTACGGGTCGTAGCCCATGATCCGGAAGCCGAATGGATGCAATCGATCTGCAAGGGCACACGAGATTCGCCCCACTCCCAAGAGCCCGATAGTGGTTTGGCCGAACGAAGCGAGGGGACCGACTTCTTTGGGGGCCGTCCATCCGTTCTCGCGGATCCGTGCCGTGTAGTGGGGCAATCGACGAAGCAAAGACAACAGGAGAGCTGCCGCGTGGTCGGCCACCGTGGTGATCCCGTAATCGGGGACGTTGGCCACATTGATGCCCAGGTCCTTGGCTGCCTCGAGGTCAACGTTGTCCACCCCGACCCCATAGCGAACCACGGTTCCTCCGCTGTTCATCGCTTCGAGTTGCGAACGTCCGATGGGAGCGAAGTTGGTGATGACCGCGTCCGCTCCGGAGACGGCTTCCTTGGTTTCTTCAGCAGTCACACACTGCATGACCGAAAATTCTGCGCCTGCAGCCTCCGCCAGACGGCGTTCGTGAACGACATCTCCGAAGGCATGGTCTGTGATGACAATCCTCTTCGAGGTCATGCCAACAGTCCTCTCTGGGAAAGGTTCACCATGAAATCCCGAATGCCGAAGGTCCAGGGAGGTGCCGCTTCGGACGTGGTCACCGTGTTCGCCAGAGTGCCGAGAGCGGCACAGTGGATGAGCACGTGGTCCCCTTCGTGGTGCGTGAATCCCTCACCCGGAGCACCGCGGTCGTCGGTGGGAGCGAACATTGTCCCCGTGAAGAGAACAAACCCGTCCGGATACTGATGATGAGCGCCCCATGCATGGGAGACGAGATCCTCGAAGCTTCGGCTCATCTCTGAAACCCGGGAGAGAGCGGACAACTCATATCCGTCTTCTCCGTAAACGGCCATCCGGACGGACGATTCGCGGAGATCCTGCAACGAGAAGCTGTCGTCGAACAGTCGAATGAAGGGGCCGATAGAGCTGGACGCGTTGTTGTCCTTGGCTTCCGTCAGCAGCAGCGCGCTTCGCCCCTCGAAATCACGAAGGTTGACATCATTTCCCAGCGTCGCGCCGACCGTGCGCCCCGCGGAGTCGACGGCCAGGACCACCTCAGGCTCTGGGTTGTTCCAGCCGGAGCGCTCCAGCACTCCTACGTGAGCGCCGAATCCCACGGAAGACAAGACCTGTGCCTTGGAGAAGATCTCCGGATCTGGTCCGATGCCGACTTCCAAGTACTGGGACCACAGGCCTTCAGCCACCATGGTTTCCTTGATCTTGGCGGCTTCTTCCGAGCCGGGGACGACGTTCGCGGCGTTCTGGATCACCACACCGAGACGCTTCCTAATCCCTTCGGCCGCTGCCTGATCGCCGCGGGCGTGTTCCTCGATCACTCGCTCCACCATGCTTCTCGCGAATGTCACACCGGCCGCCTTGACAGCGGAGAGATCCACCGGCGGAAGCAGGGTGACAGCACCGTCGGCCCGGGCCATGCTCGCCTGCAGAACTACTTCCAGGGGCCAATCTTGCGTGGCCGATTCCATCGCCGTGCGCACCGTCGCGGGTACATCCGGACGGTCCAAGAGATCGCTCATGGTGGGTCCGGCTTCAGTAATGTCGACGAGTCGGTCCCCGTCTACTGCCACCAAAGTCGGGCCTACACCGGTCACGGAGACACGGCCCACCAGCAGGGCGTGATCGTCGGCCGGAAGGGCGTCGCGGGTGGAGACCAGCTGAGAAAGTGCAGGCATAAACGGTCCTTGGCAACAGGGGGCGATGGTCACCGACTCAGCGCTATGCAGAAATAGGATGCGCCGTTCGTCGTACAGAACGATCTAACATCAGATGATTGGAGCGGTCAAGCATCGCCGCCAGACGCGATGTTCCGCGTGATTGCGCTACCGAATCAGACCACCTGTGATTCATCTCACCGAAATTGCTTGTAATCCCGATACGATCGTCGTACCTTAGTCGCATGCCAAACGAGACGAGCCAACGGAAGCGACTGTCCGAGCAGGTGGCCGACGAACTGCAGGCAGATATCCTGCGCGATGGCCTCGAGCCGGGACGCAAACTCCCCACCGAGTTCCAGCTGATGGAGCGCTTCAGTGTCAGCCGCACGGTGCTTCGGGAAGCCGTTCGGATTCTCGTTCAACGGGGACTCGTCACCGTTTCCCCGGGGCGAGGAACCGCGGTGGCCAGTTTCGACGGCTCTGTGGTCGCAGAGCAATTCGCTCTACAAATGCAGGCAAGTCAGGGCAGCTTTCCACAACTACTGGAGCTTCGTTTTGCCATCGACGTGCAAGTCTCGACGTCAGCCGCCATGAATGTGACGCAGGAGCAGATCACCGAACTCGGCGCCTGTATCGACGCAGGCAAGAGACTCATGACCTCTAGCGGCGTTCGCGACCGGTTGGCGTTCCTCGACCAGGACATCCGATTTCATGAAGTTCTCGCTGAAGCTAGCGGGAATCCGTACCTGGAGCTAGTCAGCCAACCGATCAACCACTTCCTCCGTAAGCACTATGCGACGAGGGAGGGCTACCCCTCGAACCCCGGTCGAACTGTTGAAGAGCACGAGACGATCCTCCATGCCCTCGAGCAGGCCGACACCCTGGCCGCTCGACAGGCTATCGAGCACCATCTCATGCGATTGCTGCGCCGGTGGACTCCCGCGCAGACCGACGACCACGACGATGAGTCTGGCGCTGCCTGACTCTTCCGCGTGCCGCCGGAACCCTGAACCGGTCCATCACTGACTTTCGTGTTGTTCCCCCACACCACCATCCATAAGGAGAAAACCATGTCCGCAGAACCCCACAACGTCAGCCGTCGGGCCTTTGGTCTCGGCGTGCTCGGCCTGTCAGCCGTGCCGATCCTGGCGGCCTGCAATAACGGAGCGCAAGCCGGCGCCGGCGGTGCCAGCGGCGGCAACGGGGCCGGTTCTGGCGGAACGGCAGCCTTTTCCAACAAGGGGATGAACTACTTCTTCTTCGTCACCCAGAACGAGGCGATCAAGCGGAAGTCCGAAGAGCTGGGGTTCGGCTTTCAGACCACCGACGCGAACCACGATGCCAACCAACAGTTCAATGACTGGAATTCCCTCCTGGTCTCTGCGCCGGCTTTCATGATTGCCGACCCCATCGACTCCGAAGGTCTGACCTCCGTAGTCAAGCAGTCAAAGGACCGTGACATTCCGGTAGGCATTGTGGACACTCCGCTGACTCAAGGCGAGGCCGACTTCACGATTGCCTTCGACAACTACAAGGCCGGTGAGATGGCCGCCGAACGGACCGTTGAACTGCTGACCTCGCGATACGGCGAAGCCCGCGGCAAGGTCTTGAACGCCTATGGCGCGCTGACATCTTCCGCGTGGAGAGCCCGCAAAGAAGGCTTCGAGGCAGTCATCGCCAAGCACGACGGCATCACTTTGCTCTCCCGACCGACTGAGGGCGACGAGTCCAATGCGCGCTCCGTCGCCGGCGCAACGCTGTCCGAGCACGCCGACCTGGACGCCGCGCATGCTCCTAGCGATGCAATTACGCGCGGTATCGTCACCACGCTGCAAGCCGAGAAGCGCACAGGCGATCCCAGCGCGGACGACCACGTTATTTTGACGTCGATCGACGGTGAGCCTCAGTCCCTGGGATGGATCCGTGACGGCATCCTGGACGCCGCAGTTTCCCAAGACCCCGTGGCTTATGGATCAATCTGTGTCGAGATGCTGGTCGAGCATTCCCTCAACGGCGAGCCCGTGCCCACGGGGACCTACGAAAATGCGGATTACTACTGGGACTCGGCCCCTATCGAGCAGACGGAGCAAGGGCCATCTTGCGTCATACCCCCGTACTACATCGATGTCGACAACGTAGACGACCCCCGCCATTGGGCCAACTTTGTCGAGGAAGAATGGGGACTGAAGCAGTGATGCCGGAGGAGACCCCGTTTCTAGAGATTAGAAACCTCAGCAAGAAGTATGGAGCGTTCACCGCCCTAGATTCGGCTAACCTCGTGGTCAAGGCGGGCGCGATCCATGGGTTCCTCGGAAAGAACGGAGCCGGCAAATCCACGCTGGTGAAGATCATCGCAGGATCGGAACCGCCTACGTCGGGGCAAGTGTTGTACAAGGGCACGGACATCACGGACTGGCCGCTGGCGCGCCGCCGAAAGGCCGGCATCAATCTGTTGCCGCAACACGCCGAAATAGTGCCGGAACTCAGCGTTGCAGAAAACCTCGTACTCCCGGACTACCCCACCAACGGCATGCTGCTCAGCAAGAGCAGGATGCGCCGTAAAGCCGAGGAGTTGCTCGCCAAGTACGACTTGCACTTCGACGTTGACGCCCGGGCTGGCGACCTTGATACCCCCGATCAACGTCGACTCACGATTGTGCGGACTCTGGTCGACGACGGTTCATTCGCCATGCTGGACGAACCCACCACGGCTCTCAGCCAGGTGGAACGCGATTCACTGTTCACGTGGATGAGGGCCCTCAACGCCAAAGGTCAGACTTTTGCTTTCATCTCCCACTATTCCAGTGAGATCCGTGCCATTTGCGATACCGTCACGGTTCTCCGGGACGGGCAAGTGGTGGCTGATCACACGGACCCGACGACGATGTCGGCTAACGAGATCTCGGAATTGGTCGTGGGCGGATCCGTCAGTGAGTACGTACGAGAACGGCGCAGCTCCTCTGAGACAAAGGTCCGTGTCGAGGGACTTCGCATCGGCGAAACCGGGCCCGTGGATCTAACTGTGGGTCGGGGCGAAATAGTGGGACTCGTCGGCCTGCCGGGCTCGGGAGCTCAAGAAACCGCCCGCGCTCTCGCCGGTCTGACCAAGCCCGAGGTGACCGCCCTCGAGATCGACGGCAAAGCCGTCAGCACGGGATCAGTTCGTGCAGCCACGGCCGCCGGCATCGAATACCTCACCAATGACCGGCTAGGCGAAGGCATCGTCGGTCCATTCTCAGTCAGCGAGTCCATCGCTACTGGACGTTGGCCGACAAGCCGCGGTTTCATCGACCGGAAAGCCATTCGAGACACCTATGAGGCTTTCCACCAACGCATGCGGTTTCGGGTCGCCGGACCGAACCAACCCATCGAGCAGCTGTCAGGCGGAAACCAGCAAAAGATCCTGCTAAGCCGGATCATGGCTGTCAATCCGGAACTGCTCATTCTCGATGAGCCCACGCTTGGCGTCGACGTCTCCGCCAAGGAAGAGATCCATCGGATCATCAACGAGCTCACTGAGGAAGGAACCTCGGTGATTCTCCTGGCCTACGACATCGACGAAATGGTCCGCGTGGTGGACCGAGTGTTCACCTTCCAAGACGGTCACATCGTCGCCACTTTGACGGGCGATGAGATCACGCCGGACCACATTCTCCGGCAGCTGAACCACCAGTCTTCCGATTCTTCCACTGCTGCTTGACGCAGTTGTCTCTGAAAGGACAAAACGTGGCCAATACAGCCGAACTGCAGGAGTCCGCAGTGCGTTCGGGTCCCACCGAGCCCGCTGCCCCGTCGATACGCAAGCCGAAGACCAATTGGGTGGACTTCGCGTTGGACAACATCGTGTGGATTCTGTTGGTGGTGTTCGTCCTCGTGGGCGCACTCCTGAATCCGTTCTTTCTCTCTGTACCAAACTTCCAGAACATTCTCGTCCAGGCCACCACGCTCGGTTTTCTGGGCGTCGCCATCGCCATGTGCATGTTGCTCGGCGAAATCGATCTTTCCGTCGTCGGAATCCTGGGATTCAGCGGTGCCGTCGGTGCTGTCGCCATGAACAGCGGATTGCCCGGTTTTCTCGGAATCATTCTGGTTGTCGGGGTCGGGGCGCTGATCGGTCTCATCAATGGCATTTGCGTGGCCAAGCTGCGCATGACCTCACTGATCGAAACTCTCGCAATGGGTCTCGTCCTTGGCGGTGGTGTGCTCGCCGTGACCCGTGGGCAGACCATCTCTATCACCGAGCAGACTTTCACGTGGCTGGGTCAAGGTCGCATCGCCACCTGGCCTGTGATGCCCGTTGCCCTGATCCTGCTCTTCATCGCCATTTCGGTCTTTCTGTACCGGACCCCTTGGGGACGCAAAATCTATGCGGCAGGAGGTAATCGCCGCGCGGCCTACGCTGCGGGAATCAACACCAAAAACCTGGTCATCGTGACGTTCACGTTCTCTGGCTTTTTGGCCGGCGTCGCGGGCTGGCTGACCACGGCATATCTGGGTGGCGTGAATCCCACGCTCGGTTCCTCCGACATGTTGCTCTACGCCATTGCAGCACCAGTGATCGGGGGCGTCTCGCTCACCGGCGGGCGCGGGGCAACCATCGGCATCCTCGGTGGCGTGCTTCTGCTCACCATCGTCCAGGTCGGCTTGCAAGTCATCAACATCGACGCCTACTACGTCGGCGTTGTCGGCGGAGCCATGATCTTCCTCGCCGTCATTGTTGACGCCGTCCGTGTCCGTCGCCGGCAAGCAGCGGAATAACCGAAGAACGGAGAATCACGATGGCATCCAGCCAGGCAACGCCCGAGTCTCGCACCGTGGCCGTCACCGGAGCTCAGGGAGGAATCGGTCAGGCGGTCTGCGCTCTACTCGAGGAACACGGTCACCGCGTCTTCCGACTCGACCTCGGTGCCTCAGGAACGGACGCGATGCACGTCGACGTCACAGATATCGATTCAGTTGAACACGCCTTCGCGTCCATGGTGGATGCTGTGGGCACGATTCACGGGGTCGTGGCAGGGGCGGGCATCGTCGAAGACGACGTAGCCGCCGAATCCATGACATCGGCAGAGTTCAGTCGGATCCTCAATGTCAATCTCCTGGGCGTCTTCCACACCCTGACGGTTGCGGGACGCCAAATGCTTCGACAAGGACACGGCTCGATGGTGGCCATTAGCTCGATGAGCGGAAATCATACGGTCAACCGACCCCAGAATCAGTGTGCATACAACGCCTCCAAGGCCGGAGTCTCCGCCCTAGTTCGGTCGCTGGCCGCCGAATGGGGTGGCCGCGGTGTGCGCGTCAATGCCATTGCCCCGGGATATGTGTCCACTCCCCTCTTGGATAAGAAACAGCACCAAGTGGGTGCCTGGACCGAACATATACCTGCTGGGCGGCTGGCACGGCCCGCAGAGGTGGCCGAGGCCGTGAACTTCCTGCTCTCGGAGAAGTCGTCATACTTCGTCGGCTCGGAACTGCTGATGGACGGTGGATACACCCTTGTCTGAATCTTCAGTCATGGCCTCGGTGATGACCGGGCTGAATCAGCTCGAAGTCCAACGTATTCCGCATCCCGTGCCTGGTCCGAACCAGGTGGTCGTGGAAATTCGCAGCGTGGGCATCTGCGGGTCGGACGCCGCCTACCTGCACCATGGGCGCATCGGTTCCTGGGCGGTCGAGACACCATTCATCCTGGGGCACGAGACCTCCGGAGTAGTGGTGGCCGTGGGAAGTCAGGCTCCAGAGTCCTTACTGCACCAACGGGTGGCTGTCGAGCCGGGCAGCCCCTGTTACCACTGCCGGCAATGCCGGTTGGGCCGGTATCACCTGTGTCCCGATTTGGCGTTCCTCGCTACGCCTCCCCATGACGGTTGCTTGGCGGAGCGAATCGCCATCCACGCGGACTGCGTGTTTCCCATCCCGAATTCGATGTCCTTCGATCAAGCGGCCATGGTGGAGCCGACATCGGTTGGTCTCTGGGCGTGCCGCCGGGCCGGAGTAGAGCCCGGAGATCGAGTGCACGTGATAGGCGCTGGACCGGTGGGGATCCTCGCCGGTCTCGTCGCCCGAACCCTCGGGGCCGGCGAGGTCACGATCAACGACGTCTCGGAACATCGAAAGCAGGCCGCAGCCGGCGTCGGTCTTGAGGTGACCGATGAGGTCTCTGATATTGATGTCCTGCTCGAATGCAGTGGAAGCGAGAAGGCGCTGGTCTCTGCTCTGGGGCGTATGGCGCCTGGGAGTCGAGTCGCCCTGGTCGGCATGTCTCACCAGGACACCGTCGGACTGCCCTTGCCTTCGCTGTTTCCCCTAGAGATTTCTTTCGCCACCGTCAGCAGATATGCCCACACATGGCCCACGGTCATTCAGTACATCTCATCCAGAAGGATCCGGGTGGACGAGTTGATCACCCATCATTTCTCGCTGGCAGAAACCAAGCGGGCCTTCGAAGTCCAGTCGAACGAGCCCAGCGCCGTCAAGGTCATGATCCATCCGACCGCCGATGACTGACGGATTTCCACCACAGGCGTTCCCCCTCCCCCGCATTTCCTCATCACTATTCGAAGCCCCAGAGAAGGAGTCAAGGCCTTGATCAATGGCAGCTCGCTGATTGCAGGACAAGAAATCAATAACGACGACGGCGTCCTCCAGGCCGTGAATCCCGCCACAGGCGAACGGCTCGAACCGCAGTACTCATATATCTCGAAGGACGAACTCAATACCGCGGCGACGGCTGCGGCACGTGCGTTCCGCAGTTTCCGCGCCTCGAGCCCTGAAGCTCGAGCCGGATTCCTGGAGTCCGTTGCCTCGAACCTCGAGTCGCAATCAGAACCCGTGGTCGAACGCGGGCAGTTGGAAACTGGATTACCCGAAGCTCGGCTTCGCGGTGAACTCGCCCGAACCACCGGCCAACTGAGAATGTTCGCAGGCCTCGTGCGCAGTGGTATTCATCATGGCGCGCGCATTGACCCAGCATTGCCGCACCGCTCTCCAGCGCCGCGGGTCGACTTGCGCCAACGCCGCATTCCGCTCGGTCCAGTGGCCGTGTTCGGTGCCAGCAATTTCCCCTTGGCATTCTCGGTGGCGGGCGGAGACACCGCCTCAGCTCTGGCTGCTGGCTGCCCCGTGATCGTCAAAGCCCACAACTCTCACCCGGGATTGTCCGAGTTGGTCGGCAGAGCGATCACCGCGGCGGTATCCGAGCACCATCTCGATCCAGGTGTATTCTCGCTTGTCTATGGTCGCGGTTCAGACATCGGCCAGGCACTCGTGGCTCATCCGGCCATCAAGGCCGTAGGTTTCACGGGTTCCCGTTCAGGAGGGACCGCCCTCATGAATGTGGCCCATGCGCGGCCGGAGCCGATTCCGGTGTATGCGGAGATGAGCGCGATCAACCCGGTCTTGGTTTTCGACGGGGCTCTCCAGTCTGACCTCGGCCAGATGGCGACCGGGTTCATCGACTCGCTGACCGCGTCCTCCGGGCAACTCTGCACGGCCCCCGGGTTGGTTTTCGTGCCTGCAGGCGAGCTTGGGGACCAGTTCGTGGCGAACGTGGGAGACGAGCTCTCCGCGAGGAATGGCCAAACCATGCTCAGCAGCTCCATCGCACAGTCCTGGACTGAGGGTGTCGAAGAACTCCGGCGACAGGACGGCGTCGTGATCATCGGCACCGGCCAACCCGGTCAGTCGGCGAACGCGCCAGGACCAGTCGTCTTCTCCACGACCGCGGAAGTCTTCTGCTCGAACAAGGCGTGCCACGCAGAGATATTTGGCGCCGCGGCCCTGATAGTGCGGTACGCGCATGCTGATGACCTCCACCAATCGCTGGACATCATCGAGGGCCAACTCACCGCCACTCTGCGCATGACCGAGTCGGATCATGTCGCCGTGTCCGCCGTGCTGCCGGTTCTGGAGGAGAAAGTAGGTCGGATCATCGTGAACGGATGGCCCACGGGGGTCGAAGTGGGGCACGCCGTGATCCACGGCGGGCCCTACCCGGCGACCTCGGACTCCCGTTCAACCTCAGTCGGGTCAGCCGCGATCGATCGTTTCCTTCGGCCAGTGTCCTATCAGGACTTCCCCGAGGAGTTGCTGCCTGAGCCGACTCAAGATGCGAACCCTTGGAACGTGCAGGGACGTTTGAAGGACGGTCTTCCGGAAGCTCGCTGATCCCTCCCCTGGTACCGGCCCTTATCGGAATGGGTGGTTGAGGGCGTGGTTCCTTGGTGGCAAGCCGAACTGACACCAGCAGTCATTGTTGCAACTCGTTCGCATTTGCATTTAGAGTGACGGCATGAATTCATCACTCTCGCCCGACATGCCCCCTGCCCGATCGACCCCGGACTCTTCGGCAACCGGTGTCAGCACTGGCTCCGGCGCCGCACCCCAGCTGCTTCAGCCCCGGCGTCGTTCCTGGCGCCACCTCGGGTCCGTGGCATCTCTGGCCACGCTCGCCCTGGTGATCTCCGCCTGCGCTCCGGGCGCCGGCTCCGGTGCGGACGGTGAATCGGCCTCTGATTCGGCCAGCGCGTCGTCCAGTTCGGACGGCACGGAGGGATCGGATGAGGCGGTCAATGCGGACCAGCTCGAGTCGCGGACGGAGGTCGCCTCGGTTGCTCCCCGCGTGGTCATCAGTCACGAGGGTGGCCTGGTCACCCTGGATGCCGAGTCGGGCGAGGTGGTCCACGAGGAGGAACTGCCGGGCTTCCTGCGGCTCAACAACGCCGGAGACGGTCAGCACGTCATGGTCACCAACGGGAACGAGTTCCAGGTCTACAACTCCGGGATCGACGCTCAGGGTCACGGTGATCATTTCCACTACTACGAATCCGACCCCGGGCTCAGTGGCATCACCTTCGACGCCCCTCACGCGGGGCACGCCGTGGTCCACAACGGCCTGACGACCCTGTTCGCTGACGGAGACGGCTCGATCCAGACCTTCACCTCCGAGCACTTGAAGGACGGTCAGCCCCGGACCGAGGACTCCGCCACCGATGACGCCCACCACGGTGTTGCACTGAAACTGATGGATGACACTCTGCTCACGACCCAAGGCACCGAAGAGTCCCGGGACACGGTGCAGGTCAAGGACGGTGACGAGGTCGTCGCCGAAACCTCCGACTGCACGGGTGTGCACGGCGAGGCCGCGGCCGCCCCGAACGAGAACGGCGATGTGGTGGTCCTGGGCTGCGAGGACGGCCCCGTGGTCTACCGCGATGGGGAGTTCCACAAGGTCCCCGCCGAGCACGAGTTCCAGCGCACCGGCAACCTGGCCGGTTCCGAGGAGTCGCCCATCGTTCTCGGTGACCTGAAGGTGGACGCCGACGCCGAGCTGGAGCGTCCCACCGAGGTGGCCCTCATCGATTCGCTGAACGACTCGCTGACCACCGTGGATCTCGGCTCGTCGTACTGGTTCCGCTCCCTGGCTCGCGGCCCGGAGGGCGAGGCCCTCGTGCTGACCTACGACGGCGAGCTCAACGTCATCGACGAGGAAACCGGGGAGATCACCGCCGAGATTCCGGCCATCGAGCCGTGGGAGGAGAAGGACGAGTGGCAGCAGCCCGGTCCCATCCTCAAAGCCGCCGACAACATGGCCTACGTGACCGACGCGGAGAACCAGAAGCTCGTCACCATCGATCTGGAAGCCGGTGAGGTCGTCGACGAGATCGACCTGTCGGTCACGCCGGTCGAGATGGCCGTCGCCACCGGTTACCCCGAGGCCCCTGAGCACGAAGCCGGCCACGAGGAAGAACACCACGACGACGAGGCTCACGACGAAGAGGGCCACGAAGGCCACGACCACTAAGGACTGAGAGCACTCTGCGGGCAGAACGAACCGGTTCGTTTTGCCCGCACAGTGCTGCCTGGGGCTACTTGGGGCTAGTGGCTGGCGGGCATGTCGGGTGGAGGCAATTGGTGTGAACCCGTCTGGGGCACACCGAGGACTTCGCCGCCCGCTCCCCCGGCCGCGCCGCCGTCGTGGGACAACACCCACATGGTCTCCCACACGGCACGGGCCGTGACCGGTGCGATCCGGACCATCAGCTGTCCCGCCTTTTCGGAGGCTTCAGCGTCAGCACCAAAAACGTAGTTGCCAATGCCCTGAGCGTTGATGAAGGCCAGATTCACGCCGAGCCGTGAGGACGTCACCTCCCAGACGAACCACGGCTCGCGCCACAGGTCGGCCAGTCGAGTGGCCATTCCGGGCGGCGGCGGCTTCAGCGAGTCAGCCACGCGAACGGTGAACTCGTCTTCGCTCACCAACACCTCACCGGTCAGCACGGAGGCGGCCGTGCGAACGCCAGCCCACGCGCAGGCTTGGGAGGGCAGCGCCTCGCGCTCGGCGAGCGCCACGGTATAGCGGGACTGGTGGTCGTTCACGACGCCGGCCATCACGTCCGCACCCGAGGCACCAGAGACGGTGGAGACCTGGTCTCCGAACAGCCACGACTGCATGAGAGTGCGCTCGTGACCACACTGCCCACGCAGGGCCAGCACGTCCTCGGCATTGGCCACTGGCTCCATGAAGCCTTCGCCTGCGGTGTCCAGAACGCCGTCGAGGGTCAGAAAGCCTTCGCGGACGAGGCGGCCGATCGAACTGCGATGGCGGAACGAGGCGTAGCGTCCCAGCGGGCCGAGGTGGTGAATCGACTGCAGAACTTCGAGGTCGTTGCTGCGCAGGTGCCCGGGGTCTTCAGGGGTGGCGGACTGGCGCCGATCCTCGCCGCCGACATGCCGTTGCAGGCTGTCGACATCGAGGATGGGCCGGCGGGACCGGCCCTGCCGGTCGGCCATGGACATCAGGCGACGGCCCGGAGCGGCTCAGCCGGAGCCTCGTCCCGGAAACGAGCACTGGCCACCGCAGCATCGAAGATAGCGGTGAAGCGTTCATAGTCCCCGATGAGGCAACTGGCGGTGATCTCCAGGGTCGCGGGCCCCTCGGACATGGCCTCCTGAACAAGCCAGCGGCGGGTGAACACGTTGTTCTGTCCGGTCCACCGGGTCAGATCCATGCGCCGGGCTGGGTAGCCGCCAACGGTACAGGTGACGTCCTCGACGACGAAGAGCCGGGCCAATCCTTCGAGGCCCAGCGGTTCTCCCGCATACGTGGTGGCCACGATGTTCGGGGCGAGTTCGGGATCGGGAAGCGCTCCGCCGGGCTCCAGCTCGCTGGTCCAGTAGTCGTCGGCAGTGTCCTGAACGGGGCCCGCGGCGACGAGGTGGAAGCCGTCCACAGGGAACCGGACCCAGTCCTCCGGCAAGTCGATGGCCAGTGTCCGCATGCTGTCTCCTCCCTCGCCGCCCGGTGCCGCGAGCGCTGCACGGAATGGTGAATTTCTCGTGAACTACGCTACGGAACCTTCGACTGAGCCGCTATGGGGAGAACTACCCATCCGTGCACGTCGCGTCGATCCCACACCGCGCCCCCGTTGCGTCTAGTGGTCAAAAGCGCCCCAACACGCCCGGGAATTCGGGGCATACTGGGGCGCTTTTGACCTCCAGTTGCGCGCCGAATGCACGGAGCGGCAGGAGGAGCAGAGGGAGGAGACTACTTGGTGTCGAACTGGGGATGGGGTCCCATGATGAATCCAGTGCTGGAGACATCGATCTGGGGGCCACTGGGCAAGTCTTTCGTCAACAGATATTGCCCGACCCGGTCCATGGACGCATCGCCGACCAGGGTGTGCTGTGCGGCGACAGTCATGTCGCGGAAGATCCGCTCAATCCGAGTGCCGCGGAAGATCCCCGGCGAACCGGTCTGTTGGTAGATGTAGTGCAAAGCCTCGTTGGCCCGCTGGACACAGTGGACATTGACCTGATGAATGCGGACCCGGTGCACATACTCCACGGGTCCATGGTCTTTGGCGTTCTCGTAGGCGTCGTGGGCCACCTCCATGAGATAGGCGGTCAGCGAGCGGATGACGGCATCGGTCTTGCCTGCGGCATGCTGGTGGATCTGTTCGTTTCCGAGCCGGGCCTGACGTAGCGAACCGTGCGAAGCGGCCTTGTGGACTTGCGCGACGAACTCCTCCAGGGCCGACTGCAACAGGCCGATCGCATGGGCTGAGTGCGCCAGAACGTTGAACGGGGCGCGGTAGAGAGGACGGTCGTAGGCGCGGTAGTGCACGCCGAGCTCGTTGACCATCTCGGTGGGAACGAACACGTCCTTGACCTCGATGTGGCCACTGCCGGTTCCTCGCAACCCCAAGGCGTCCCAGTCGTCGTGGACGATGACGTCCTCACGCGGGAAGTATCCAGTGATGTACCACGGGTTCCCGTCGACCGGGTGAAAGACCTGATTGTCGTTCTCGTCGTAGAGCATCGATCGCCCATAAAGGTACGTCGCCTCCGGCGAGCCACTGGAGAAGGGCCACTTGCCCGTAATCCGGTAACCACCGTCCACACGATAGGCCTTACCAGCCGCCCG
Organism: Citricoccus sp. GCM10030269; assembly: GCF_042665635.1. NCBI lineage: Bacteria > Bacillati > Actinomycetota > Actinomycetes > Micrococcales > Micrococcaceae > Citricoccus > Citricoccus sp. GCM10030269. The sequence continues at coordinate 268,057 of NZ_JBHTCV010000001.1, forward strand.
GCCGAGGTTGCCCGCAGTGATCCACCGATTCTGCGCCAGGATCGGTTTCATCACCTCGGGTTCGCACCACGTGCCGCCAGCATGCAGCATGCCGAGCCAGCCCACGGATCCGTTGATTCGGGAGAGCTCGATGATGGCCTTCAGCCAGTCAGCGGGGTGGACTTCCAGACCGCCGAGCTCCCGCGGCAGGAAGGAACGGAAGAGGCCGCCGTCGTAGAGCTGGTGAATGAGCTCGATCGGCGTACGGCCTTCGGTTTCTATCCGCCCCTCCGCCTCCCTGATCTGTGGTTCGAGGGAATGGACCAGCCCGACCAGGTCGACCTCGGATCGATCGCCGCTGATGGTCTCCTCAGACAGTGATGTCGCACTCATGCGCCCGCCTCTCAGTACACTTATTGTTCCCCTTGTACCTTTATGGTGCCCTGAGTGTATCTATACTGTCCACGTGGAACAAGAGCGAGCAGACAGCCCGGCAGCCGGGGACACGTCGAGCACCGTGGACAAGGCCGTTCGAGTACTTGAGGCGTTGGCTCATGAGCCGGATGGAGTCTCGCTGGGTGAGCTCGTACATCTGTTGAACACCCATCGCGCGCCGCTGTACCGCATTCTCCGATCGCTGGAAGCGGCGCACTACCTCCGACGTCGGCCCACGGACCGCAAATACGAACTGGCCTTCGGGATCAAACGCATCGCCCAAGCGGTCCCCGACCGGTTCCGCGAGGCCTTCGAGCCGCGCATGCGAGAGGTGTGCCGTGCGGCATCGGTCACGGGGATGCTGAACGTCATGGAAGGCGCGCACCTCGTGCTGCATCACACCGAATCTCCACCCGAGGCAGGGATTCGCTTGGTGGCTGACGTCGGCTACGTCTTCGATCTGACGTCCTCGGCCGCCCCGGTGGTAGCGGCCCTGTCCAGACTCCCGCCCTCGCCGAGTGACTCTGAGGCCGTGATCCAGTGCCGCAAGGACGGCTTCGCCTACTCCAGCGGCAGCATCCGCTCGGGAGTCTCCGGCATCGCTGTTCCGTTCACCGCCCAGGGTTCGATCGGCTCGGTCTCCTTCGTGCGGGCTGGACAGATGGACGACGACGAACTCGAGGCACTCATCCCCCAGGCCATCGAGGCGATCGCCCAGGTCGAGCAGGCCAGTGAGTCGCAGCGCTGACGAGCTACCGCGAGTTCTGGTGCACTCGGTCAGTCCTGATCGGGTAGGCGAGTGACGACCGGGCCACCGTTGTTCACGATGCCGCAGATGGTCTCTGCCACGGCAGCGTACGTGGTGACCCCGACTTCCAGTTCCGAGCCGGGTTCCGGACCGGCGCCGTGGACCATGGGACCACAGACCAGGCAATGCCCGCGGACCCCTCGCTCGAAGAATTCCTCGTTCAACGCTTGTGTCAGCGCCAACACCGCGCCCTTGGTGGCCACGTAGGTAGCCGCACCGCCGTAGGGATCGAGCACCCCCGTCGTGGAGATCGTGATGAAGCGTCCGATGGAGCTCTCCTGGCCGGCCGAAGTACCGGTCGTGGCGTCCGGAGCACCATCACTCAGCGCTGGCAGCCAGTCCCGGAGCAGCCTGGTGACGGAGAAGTAATTCGCGTCAAACATCTCAGCCTCCGCAGCTTGAGCCTCCTCGGTGAACGGCCCCGCGGCGAACCGTCCGCTCAGTGCCACCACTGCATGCACTCGAACTCGCTTCGGACCGTTGGAACCGTCCTGGTCCAGTCGGGACCAGGCCTCGGAGAACGACGTCGGCTCGGTCGCCCGGCCGTCGTCGGGCGTCAGCCAGTGTCCGGTTCCGGACCGGACATCCCAGGCCAGCACCTCCCAGCCACGGGAGGCCAGCAGCGGAACCAACGTCGAGCCCAGTTGGCCGGACGCGCCACCCACGATGACTACCTCACGGACGCCTTCACGCATGAGCAGCACTCGCCTCTCGGTCTGCGATGGTGCTATCCCGCTCGGTGGTAGTGCGCTCGGCGACAGACAGATCCGTCCAGTACTTTCCGGCGTAGAACACCACCGGCGTCCCCTGCTCACTCAGCCCGTGGTCAACCACCCGGCTCAGGCAGATCTCATGGTCACCGGCGTCCATGACCTCTTGGATCTCGCAGTCCATCCAGGCCAGGCACTCGGTCAGTCGACGACGACCACTCGGCAGCGCAGACCACTCGGCCAGGTCGTAACGATCAGGGCGCTTGCGAGCGAAGGCACTGCTCAACTCGATTTGCTCCGAGGTCAGCATGGAGGCACTGAATCCGCCGGCCCGCCGGATCCCTGCCCAGGACTCGCTGGTCTTCCAGGCGCAGAACAGCGCCAGCGGCGGCTCGACAGACACCGGCGCGAAGGAGTTCACCGCCATCGACACGGACTCGCCCGGGCCACTCGCATCGAGCAGGACCACTCCAGCGGCACACCGCCCGACCACTTTCCTGAAGGCAGCGGCCTCCGGGGTGAGTTCCCGGGATTTCATCGCATTGCTCACGGTTCATACACCTTTCTCGCTAGGACTCACCCTGATCCCCGGAGACGCCACACGGACTCGGAATCTTTTTGGAAGGGTGTTTCGTAACGTAGCTCACATGGTTACTATGTGTCCATTGAGTTCATCTTTAGTACTTTTCCGACCTTCCGTTCCCGGTTCCCGAGCCGCTGGTCATCCATCGCTCAGGACCCGACCCGACCCAGGCGGTACTGACCTATGACCGAAACGACCACCCGTCCGAGAACGGGAACACCACGACGCTCACCCAAGCGCTTCAGCGCGGTGGCCTACGGCGCAGCAGGGATTGTGCTGTTCTTTCTGCTCCTGGACCTCTGCGGCCTCCTCTTCGGCATTCCCGAGAATCAGCTCCCGCGGTCGCTGAGTGTCGGAACGGCGTCCCTCACCGTCGTCACGGACCCTGAGTTCCTGGCTTCGGTATGGGCGACGGTCTCCGCGGCGCTGACCGGACTGGTGTTGGCGACCCTGCTCGCGGTGCCGATCGGTGTGCTGTTCGGCACGAATCGGCGGACCTTCGCAGCGGTCAGCACCCTGATCGAGTTCATGCGCCCGCTGCCCGTCGTGGCGTTGATCCCGCCGGCGTTGCTCATTCTCGGCGCCGGGTCGGAGATGAAGATCGCTCTGGTGATGTACTCGACCTTCTGGATCATCCTGTTCAACACCATCTACGCCGTGCGAGGCGTGGAACCACTGCAAAAGGACGCCGCGCGAGTCTTCGGCGTCAAGCCGCTGGGGACACTCGTACGCGTGGTGCTGCCCTCGGCCGCTCCGTTCATCTACACCGGCATTCAGATCGCGGCGACGGCGGCTCTGCTGGTCACCATCGGGACCGAAATGCTGGCCGGTGGCAGCGGCGGAATCGGCGAGTGGCTGATGACCTACCTCAACGCCATCACCCGCCGTGAGTTCGTCTATGCCGGGGCTTATATCTCCGGCGTCATCGGGCTGCTACTGACCTTGGCGTTGATCTTCGGCGGTCGGTTGCTCTTCCCCTGGAACAAAGCGGCAGGAGGTCGCACCTCATGACCACGTTGACATCCACCCCACCGCACGGCGGGCCCAGCTCTCCCCAGTCTTCGGAGTCTTCACAGAGGGCCGTCCCCCGGAAGCCACATAGACGGCGGGACCGGGGCACGTCCGAGGGGCCGGGAAGGGGGCGCACCCATAGTTTCGCCGCCGACCTCCTGCTCAAGGTCGGAGTCCTCGTGGCCGCCGGGCTGATCTGGGAACTCTATGCCCGCCTATTCCCTTCCCTGTTCATTCCCCCGCTATCCGAGGTCATTGAGCACGCGGCGTCGAGTTGGACCAACCTGGATCCTCAAGCGACGTTCGGCACCAATGTGCTGACCATGGTCTCCGCGAGTCTGGGACGGCTCCTTCCGGCCATGGGCATCGCCATCGCCATCGGCCTCGTGCTCGGCGTGGCCATTGCCCGCATACGGATCCTGGATCACCTCCTGACCCCCGTCGTCCACTTCGTCCGTGCGATCCCGTCCACTGCCAAGGTCCCCATCTTCATCGCCCTGCTGGGCATCGGCGATGTCATGAAGATCAGCGTGATCGTGGTGGCCGCCGTCTTCCCATTCATGCTCAACGTCATCCATGGGGTCAAGGACATTCATGACACCACCGTCGATGTCTGCCGCGTGTATCGGATCAATCGGATGGACTTCTTCTTCCGGGTCATGTTGCCCGGCGCGCTGCCGCAGATCTTCTCTGGTCTGCGACTGATGACCATGATCGCGCTGATCGTCATGGTCCTCACCGAGATGATCGGTGCCAGCGATGGCGTGGGCTACTACGTGCTCTATGCCGAACGACGCTTCCTCGTGCTGGACATGTGGGCCGGGGTGCTTCTACTCGGGGCCATCGGCTATCTGCTCTCCGTCATCTTGAACCTCCTAGAACGTCCACTTCTCCGCTGGCACACCGCCCAGAACAGTTAGGAACACCATGAAATCCCAGTTTCGATCCGCCCTTGCCGTCGCCTCCGTACTGTTATTGACGGCCTGTTCCTCCACCACGGAGACAGGAGCCAACAGCAATGCGGACGGCGGCAGCGCCGAGGGCACTGTCAACTACGGTTCGTTCTCCACGGGCACCGGTGCTCGGCAGGTTCTCGTCGCCGAGGACATGGGCCTGTTCGAGGACCATGGCATCGACCTTGAGATCACCACTCTGATGTCCACCTCTGCCTTGGCACAGTTAGTGGCCAGTGGTGACGCCGACATCGCCAATCTGACGTACCAGCCTGCGTTCAACGCGATGGCGGCCGGCGTCGAGCTGCGCATGCTGTCTGGTGTCCAGAAACTGCAGGATGGGATGCAGACGGTCTACGTCAAGGAGGATTCGGGCATCGAGTCCATCGAGGACCTGCGCGGCAAGAAGATCGCCGTGGCCTCCCTGGGCGGTTACGGCGAGTCCATGGTCGCCGAGGCTTTGGAGACCGCTGGCATGACGCTGGACGACGTGACCATGGTGGAGGTGTCTCCTCCCGAAACCACGGCCGCCATTCAACGCGGTGACGTCGACGCTGGCCATCTCACGCCGCCGTCGCGCGCCGCCGTCGAAGCCGAAGATGGGCAGGGGCTGGAGATGCTGATTGACTTCAATAGCATCCCCAGCCTCGAAGGAATGCCCCAGGGCGCGCTGGTGACCTCGGCGGACTACTACGAAGGACACGAGGATTTGATCGGCAACTTCATGGACGCCGTGGATGAGGCCGCTCAGGCGCTCGAGGAAGACCCGGAGCAGGACACCAAATACCTGGCGGAGCTGGGCAAGTTTGAGCCGTCCATTGCTGAGAACATCGTGCTGGAGACGTGGGTCGGCGGAGAGACTACGCGGGAAGACCTCCAACGCGTGGTGGACCTCATGGTCGAGCACGGTCAGCTACAAGAGGGCTCCGTGGACCTGGACCAGTTCATGGGGGGTGAGGACGCGCTGTGACTTCTGATCTGTTGTCCCCCACCCCTGAAACCGACCGCGAACCCCTGCTGTCCGTCACCGGACTGAACAAGACCTATGACACCGACCGTGGATCCTTCGTCGCGCTGGAGGACATCTCGTTCTCTGTTCATCCCGGCGAGTTCCTGTGCATTGTCGGTCCGTCCGGGGCCGGAAAGACCACACTTCTGCGATGCCTGTCCGGACTGCATCAGCCCACCAGCGGAACCGCGCTGTTCGACGGCCAGAGCATCACCGAGCCGCCAAGAGGCCTGTCCATGGTGTTCCAGGACTACAACCGCTCCTTGATGCCGTGGCTCAATGTGGAGCGCAACGTCCAGTTCCCCCTGATTCACAAGGGACTGTCCAAAACGGAGATTCGAGAACGGTCGGATGAGGCGCTGGCGTCCGTGGGCTTAGAGAAGTTCGCCCGTAGTGGCATCTGGCAACTCTCCGGGGGTATGCAGCAGCGGGTGGCGATCGCTCGAGCCTTGGCCTATCGCCCGTCGTTGCTGCTGATGGACGAACCCTTTGCTTCGGTAGACGCTCAGACCCGCAGCGAACTCGAAGATCTGGTACGGAACCTCCATCTGGAATCTGGTCTCACCAGTCTGTTCGTGACTCACGACATCGACGAGGCGGTCTACCTCGGTGATCGCGTGGTGGTGCTCTCCAAACCACCGACTTCGGTACAGGAGATCGTGGAGGTGCCCTTGCCGCGGAACCGGGATCAGTTGCATACCAAGGAGCTCCCCGAGTTCAGTGCCACCCGATCTCGAGTCCTTCAGAGCATCCAGAACCTCTGACGCACCCTGCGTCTAGTGGTCAAAAGCGCCCCAACACGCCCGGGAATTCGGGCGATACTGGGGCGCTTTTGACCGCCAGTTGCACGCAGATCGATCTGAAGGTGCACGTCGGCCAACCGTCACGATGACGTTCCGGCCGGTCACGTTGCCGTTGTACTCCGTTCACGGAGAAGCAACAGAGTGAGCAGTGCCCAACGGTTACCCCCGGCCGGAACGTACATCCAACGGAAGGTACTTCGTGAACGCTTTCACTCGCACTACCCATCAAAGATCCCGCATCGCTGTGGGAGTCTTGGCCCTCACCGTCAGCGGAGCCATGCTGAGCCCGGCGGTCACGGCTGCTACGGCAGCCCCCACTGCGCCCATCACCACGGAGAAGGCCGCTGAAAAGTCGCCCGCGACGTCGGCCACCGCCGGTGAGGCGTGGAACGAGACGGCATACCGCGGCTCCGTGAACATCGTCGAAGGTGATGACGAGACCGCAGACACGCTGGACGGCGTCGTGTTCAAGGACACGAACCGCAACTCTCAGCAGGACGAGGACGAGCCGGGCATTCCGGGCGTGACCGTGTCCAACGGGCGCGACGTCGTCACCACCGACGAAGAGGGCCGCTACGAGTTGCCCGCCTTCGACAACATGACGGTGTTCACCACCCAGCCGGCCGGCTATCAGGTTCCGGTGGACGAGGACAACGTCGCCCAGTTCTACTACAACCACCTCCCCGAGGGCTCCCCGGAGTTGGAGTACGGGGGCATCGAGCCGACCGGTCCCCTGCCGGACGCGGTGAACTTCCCGATGGTCGAGAGTGAACTCACGGCGGCGGAGGAACAGCACTGCGCCATCGGGGCGGACGTGCAGACCTACAACGAGGACGAAGTCGAGTACGCCCGCTCGGGAGCCTTCGCGGACCTGGCGGCGCGCACCGACTACGCCGGATGCGGTGCTCTGTTCATCGGCGACATCGTCGGTGACGACCTGTCCCTGTTCCCCCAGACCCGCGAGCTGACGAGTATGCTCAACGGTCCCGCCCGCTTCCTGCCGGGCAACCATGACATCGACTTCGAGGCCCTAGACGGCGAGCACGAGTTCGACACCTACCGCTCGCAGTTCGGTCCGGAATATCACTCCTACGACGTCGGCCAGGCCCACGTGGTGGCGCTGAGCAATATCGTCTACCCGAAGGCCCCGGGCGAGACGAGCGGCTACACCTACGGACTCGGCGAACGCCAGCTCGAGTGGCTCCGCCAGGACATCGCCGCCGTTCCCGAGGACAAGGCCATCGTGCTGGCCGGCCACAGCCCGCTGCTGGAGTTCTACTACTCTGACTCGCACACCCATCAGGACCTTCAGGACATCTACGACATCCTGGAGGGCCGCGAGGTCATTTCACTGGGTGGCCACACCCACATGTCCGAGAACCTGCGCGAAGGTGACTTCATGGCCGGTTGGGAAGACGAGCTCGGCGAAGCCGGTCTGCCGTTCACCCACCTGACCGTGCCAGCCGTCTCCGGCCAGTGGTACGACGGCCGCGTGCAGTCCGAGGGCTACCCCACGGCGATCCAGCGTGACGGCACCCCTCCCGGCGTGCTGACGCTGGACATCGACGGCACCGAGATCACCGAGCGCTTCACGGCCACCGGCCGGGACGACGACGATCAGATGGCTCTGGGGTTGAACACCCCCGAGTACCGGGAGTGGTTCGAGACGTACCAGGACCAGCGTGGCGAGGCCCCTGAATTGGAGAACGCTCTTGCCGTGACCCAGGACCAGCTCGCGGACACGTGGCTGACCACGAATTTCTGGATGGGTTCCACCGGTTCTACCGTTGAGGTGGCCATCGACGGCGGCGAGCCGGTCGAGGCCGAGCGCACCCAGCAGATGGACGGCGAGACCCCGAACATCGGGGCCGAGTTCACGGACCCGGTGGCCGTGCAAGAGCAGTTCGTCCACGGTGGCGGATTGCACGATCGCACCATGCACCTGTGGCGTCTGCCGCTGGCCGAGGACCTCTCCGCTGGCGAACACACCGCCGAGGTGACCGCCACCGACGTCCACGGACGGGAGTTCACCGAGACTCTGACGTTCGAGGTCAGCGAGGGTTCCACCGAACCAGAGGAACCGACCGCTCCGGAGTTCTCGGACAACCAGCCCGGCTCAGCGTTCTACGCCCCCGTGCAGTGGATGGCCGAGAACGGCATCTCCGTGGGCTACGCCGACGGTACCTTCAAGAAGAACCAGGACGTCACCCGCGGCGAGACCACTGCCTTCCTGCACCGCTACGTCAGCCCCGACTTTGCTGCACCGGCCACCAGCCCGTTCAGCGATGTCCATGCTGACGGCGCGTTCTACCGTCCGATCACCTGGGCCGCCGACGAGAAGGTGACCGCCGGTTACGCCGATGGCAGCTTCAAGCCGTCCCAGGCTGTGACCCGCGGAGAGTTCGCCGCGTTCCTGTACCGCCTTGCCGGACCGGAGCACCAGGCCCCAGCGGAGAGCCCCTTTGATGACCTCAACGCCGGCGGCGCGAACTACTCCGCCATCACGTGGTTGTCCTCGGAAGGCATCACCGTCGGTGATACCGAAGGCAACTTCAACCAGTCAGAGGAGATCACCCGCGCGGAGATCTCCGCCTTCCTCCAGCGCTACGACCGTGTAGCCGACCAGGACTGACCCGCAGCACCCCCCACCACGCATCTAGTGGTCGAAAGTGCCCCATTATGGGCCCATAAAGGGCTCAAAATGGGGCACTTTTGACCTCCAGTTGCTCGGGCGACGCCGGGCGCTGGGGCTGAGGACGGGCAGCACGAGAGAACCAGCCCGGCGGCTGATACGCCACCTCCAGGGGCGTGCCGCGCACGACACGTTCCAGTACCAGGGACACGATGACCGCTGCAGCCGCGACCACGAGCGCCACCACTGTTCCCAGCTCTGCTGCTAATCCGGGGAAGAGCGTGGTGAGTACGGTCCCCACGAAGGCGACCAGGATGACGTGCGCCAGATAGATCGGCAGAGTGTTCCGGCCCAGATACTGCAGGGCCGGCGACACCACGGGCATGCGGACGAGCAGACCGGCCCCCACGAACCCAGTGGCCACGGCCAGAATCCGCACCAGGAAGGACACCACCCCAACGTCCTCCAGACCCAAGACGAACACCAGCAACGTCAACCCGGCGCAGCCACCGAACAGCACCAGTCCCGGGGCAAGGCGCTGACGACCGACGATGCGAAGGATCACGTCTTTGCCGTGCAGTCCGGCCAGGAAGAAGACGTAGTAGCGCCCCATTCCACTCCAGCTCAGGGAGAACGAGGGCAGCATCAGGAACACGATGGACAGCACCGCGGCCCCCAGCAGTTGCCAGCGGCCCGGCACCCAGCGAGTGATGAGCTTGGTGGCAACGAAGAACACCACAAGGGCATGCAGGAACCACAATCCTGAGGTGGGCTCCACCAGGCTCATCAGCAGGCGCATCGGGTCGGTCTCCTGCGGCCGGGCCTCCATGGGCATCAACAGGAAATACCCGAAACGCAGGAGGCTCCAGAGCAGAAAGGTCCACACCAGCAAGCTCAATCGGGACGACCACAACCGTCCCCAGGGCCGGCGCACCACGGAGCCCGCGAAGATTCCGGATGCCGCGAAGAACAGCGGCATCCGGAGCACCTGCAGGTCCTCACTGATCGCCCATAGTCGCTCGGCGTCCACGCCCATCTGCCCCACCATCAGGATCGTGTGCATCAGGACCACCAACAGGATGGCGACGCCCTTGGCCACATCTACCCACCCGACTCTTGCGGAGACGGTACTGCCGGCCGTGCGCATAAAACCCTTCGATGGAGAACTGGCGACCAGAGTCGCAAGACGCGGCGAGTCTACCGGCGCCTATCCCGGAAGGCGGGCACCTTCCCAGCGTGGGCCGTATCCCAGCACGACGACGGTGCGCGTCTCGTCCGCGCCGGTGCCGTCGTCGTCGGAGAAATCGGTGATGATGATGCCGGCCTCCGGGTCCGCGCGGGGACCGTCCTCGCCGGGCTCACCGCTGCCGGTCGTCCGCAGCAGTTCGATGTCCAACCAGGACGCTGCGGGATCGTCGGGCCAGCCGGCCAACGGTTCGGCCAGCCCACGGCCCCACTCGACGACGGTCACCGACCGATCCACGGTGGCGTCGAGATCCAGGTCCGCCAGCTCCGCCGCCGATCCGAGCCGGTAGGCGTCCACGTGCACCAAGTCCGGCCCCCGGCCCTGCACGGAGGGATGGATCCGGGACAGAACGAATGTCGGGGAGATGATGCCTTCGCGCACGCCCAGACCGGCCCCGAGCCCTTGGGTGAAGGTCGTTTTGCCCGCGCCGAGTTCCCCGGTGAGGATCAGGACGTCACCGGCTCGCAGCGCTCCGGCGAGCCGAGCTGCCCAGGCCTGCGTCGCCGTTGTTCCCTCCAGGTGTACTTCGCTCCTCAACACCGGCTCCGGCAGTCTTTCGCAAGCGCCGGTCAAGTCCCTCACCGCCGGTCCCCTTTCCCGCGGCCCGCACCGTCAACTTCTGCCCGTAAAACACCAATACCGTCGAGTTCTGCCCGCAAAACGTGGGGGTGGGGGTGAGTCTGGGGGCCGGGGTGCAGGGTCACCGGCCGGCTCCTGTGGGGGCGCCAGCGTCGATTCCGGGCTGGGTGTCCACGTGAATCCGGGGTACCCGCGCGGCGATCCGCGTCACGAGCTCGTAGTTGATGGTGCCGGCGGCATTGGCCCACTCGTCGGCGGTGATCCCGGAGGTGGGTCCGAACAGCTCCACCGCGGCTCCCACCGGTGCCACCGCTGGATCCTCGGTCTTCAGATCCACCACGAACTGGTCCATCGCGATCCGTCCGGCCGTCTCGTACCGCTGCCCGCCGATGGAGACCGGCGCGGCGGTGGTCGGGCGCGGGATGCCGTCCCCGTAGCCCAGCGGCACGAGCGCCAGTCGGGTGGCCGAGGCAGTGCGGTACCGGTAGCCGTAGGAGATGCCGTGGCCGGCGTGGACGGCCTTGTTCTGGGCCACCGTGGTGGTGACGGACATGGCCGGGATGAGCCCGAATTCGGCAGCCGGGCGGCCGGTGAACGGGGTAAGGCCATAGATCCCCAGGCCCGCGCGCACCAGGTCCAGGTGAGTGTCCGGGCGGTGGAGGATGCCGGGTGTGTTGGCGATGTGCCGCACGTCCGGGTCCAACCCGGCATTGCGTGCGGTCTCCACGGCGGTGTGGAATGTCTCCAGCTGCTCGTCGGTCTCGGCCTCGCGGTCCTCCTCGTCGGCCACGGCCAGGTGCGAGAACACGCCGACCACGTGGATGAGTCCGGCGTCCTGCAACTCGGCGGCGCGGGCGACCACGGCCGGCCAGTCCTCCACGGTGGCCCCGTTGCGGCCCAGGCCGGTGTCGATCTTCAGGTGTACGCGGGCGGGGCGTTCCAGGCGCTGAGCGGCCTGGGCGATCGGTTCGAGCTCCCAGCCAGAGGCCCCGAGGTCGATGTTCTCCTCGAGAGCGCGGCCGAAGGGACTGCCGGTGGTGTGCAGCCAGGCCAGCATCGGGGCGGTGATGCCGGCCTTGCGTAGTTCGAGGGCCTCGCTGACGTGAGCAAGGCCCAGCCAGGTGGCACCGGCGTCCAGTGCGGCGCGAGCGACGGGCAGTGCACCGTGGCCGTAGGCGTCGGCCTTGACCACGGCCATCAGCGCGGCCGGCTGGACCCAGGACCGCAGCGTGGCCACGTTGTGCCGGATGGCGGCCAGATCCACGACGGCGGCGCGCTCGGCTGGACCGACGGGCCGGGTGAGCCCGGCGGTGCCGGTGGACGAGGAACCAGTGGGCCCGGTTCCGGGACGGGGGATGACGTTCGGAGCAGGGCGCTGCTCGGAGAGGTCAGAAAGGAAGTCGGCTGACATGATGCCGCCTATTCTTCCATCTGCTCCGGACAACAGTGATGCACGAGTTTCATCCGGCGGCATCCAAGCGGTGAACGAGTACGGACTCGTGTTCAGCCCGGCCGACGGCCCGCATAGGTTCGGGGTCATGAAGGGCATCATCCTAGCCGGGGGCACCGGCTCCCGGCTCCACCCCATCACTCTGGGCGTGAGCAAACAACTCGTCCCCGTCTACGACAAGCCGATGATCTACTACCCGCTGTCCACACTCATCCTGGCCGGCATCCAAGACATCCTGATCATCACCACCAGCCACGACGCCGACCACTTCCACCGCCTACTCGGGGACGGCTCCCGGTTCGGCATCAACCTCACCTACACGGTTCAGCCATCCCCTGACGGCCTCGCCCACGCCTTCATCCTCGGCCAACACCACATCGGCCACGACACCGTCGCCCTGGTGTTGGGCGACAACCTGTTCTACGGCACCGGCATGGGAGACCAGCTTCAACGCTTCCAGAACATCGACGGCGGAGCCGTGTTCGGCTACCGCGTGAACAACCCCTCCGCCTACGGCGTCGTGGAATTCGACCAGCACGGCCAGGTGCTCTCCCTGGAAGAGAAACCCGCCGAACCCAAATCCAACTACGCCGTGCCCGGACTCTACTTCTACGACAACGACGTCATCGAGATCGCCCACTCCCTGACCCCCTCAGCCCGCGGGGAGTTGGAGATCACCGACATCAACCAGCGCTACCTCGACCAAGGCTGCCTTCAGGTCTCGATCCTGCCCCGCGGCACCGCCTGGCTGGACACCGGCACCGTCGACGACCTCAACGACGCCTCCGACTTCATCCGCACCGTCGAGAAACGCCAAGGCCTGAAAGTCTCCGCCCCCGAAGAAGTCGCCTGGCGCCGCGGCTTCCTCACCGACGACCAACTCCGCCGCGTCGCCGAACCCCTCGTCAAAAGCGGCTACGGAACCTACCTGCTCGGCTTGCTCGAGCAAGAGCGGGACGTCACTGAGCTCGGCCTCCGGGCGGCGTCCTGAGCGTCGGCTCGTTCAGGACAGAACTCGCTACGCCTCCAAAGCCTCGGCCTGGGCGTGGATGCTGTTCGCCGCAGCAAGGACGTGTTGGAACTCGTCGTCGTCCAGAGTCGGCAGGGCGGCTTCGAATTCACCATCCTGGGTCAACCTCGTCGGCAGTGACACGTAGGTCTCGGGCAGAGTGTCGATGCCCCGGGTCCAGACCGTGGTGGTCACCGTGTTGCCGGCCTCGAGTTCCCGGACCAGCTTCATCACGCCGAAACCGGTGGCCCAGCCGGACTTGCGCCCGGACTTCAGGGCGAGCCAGCGGGCGAACCACGTCTCCAAGTGATTTTCGAGCCGCTGCCGCGCCTCGCCCTCCCAGGTGACCAGTTCGCCGTCGATCTTCACGGTGGAGAAGATCGGCACCTGGCCCTGGCCGTGTTCGCCGAGGACCAGGGCCTCCACGCGCGAGGTCTCCACACCGAACTCGCGGGCAATGGCGGACTGGAAACGGGCGGTGTCGTTGAGCGCGTAGCCGATCAACCGGCGTGGGTCGAAGCCGTGGGTGCGGCTGAGCCAGTCGGCCAGGATGTCCACGGGGTTGGTTAGCAGCAGCACCAGTCCGGTCGGCGAGAGCTGTTCATGGATGGACTCAGCGAGCTTCCGCAGCAGCCCGGCGTTCGCATCCAGGAACTCCCGGCGGTCGCCCTCGGGGTTCTCCGGAATGGACGCGGCCACGACCACCAGGTCGGCGGTCCCCTCCGGCGCAGGCCCGTTGATCAGTTCCGGTGTGTCCAGTCCCAAGACGGTCTGGGCATCGGTCAGGTCGATGCGGTGGCTCTCCACCAGGTTCTCCTGCAGATCCTGCAGGTACAGTTCCTGACCGACCCCGTTGCCGGCCAACTGGGCCACCACGGAGGAGCCGACCATGCCGGCCGCTCCGATGACCGCGATTCTCTCCATCATGCGTTCTGCCCTTCCGTGCTGGTGGTGAAATCAGCGCTGGTGCGGATGAGGATCTTGGATCCGGAGCCCTGGGCGAGTCGGTCGATCGCCTCGGCCGTCTGCTCGATCTCGACCTCCTCAACCCAACCGGTGAAGTCAAAGACCCCGTCGGCCATGGCGGCGATGACGCCGTCGAAGTCCTCGGGCAGGTATGCGGAGGACCCGACGACGGCCATCTCCTTGGAGACCAGGGACATCGGCATCAGTTCCACGGGTTTGGTGTACAGCGCCAGGATGACCGTGAGTCCACCCGGTTTCACGGCCTGGAGTGCGGCGTTGAACGCTGCGCTGACGCCGGCTGCGTCGAACGCCGCGCTCACGCCCAGCCCGTCGGTCATCTCGGAGACGGCCTGGTTGACGTCGTCGCTGGTCGGATCCACCACGTCGGCGCCCAGCCGGGCCATGGTCTCCCGCCGGGAGGGGTTCGGTTCGGAGACCAGAATCTTCTCGACGCCGAAGGCTCGCAGCGCGAACCAGAGACCGATCCCCACGGGGCCGGCCCCGATGACCAGAGCGGTGTCCCCCGGCTTCAGGTTGGCCAGCTTCACGCCGTGCCAGGAGACGGCCATCGGCTGCACCAGGGCGCCCATCCGCAGGTCCACGTTCTCGGGCAGTCGGTGCAGCATGTAGGTCGGAACGGTGGTGTATTCGGCGATGCCCCCGCCGTGAGAGTGCATTCCGTGCAGTCCGCGGACGGTGCAGGCGTTGTACAGGCCCTGGGCGCACGCGGCGCACTTCCCGCAGTAGTAGGTGGGCCAGACGGCCACGCGATCTCCGACCGCGTAGTCCTCCACGCCCTCGCCCACCTCGACGATGGTGCCGGCGAACTCGTGCCCAAGGATCTGGGGAAGCGTGGCCCCGGTGACCGGATGCGGCTTCGACAGATCGCTGCCGAGGGAATCGGGCTCATTGAAGATGTGCAGGTCAGATCCGCAGATGCCGGAGTACGCGTTCCGAATCTTGACCTCCCCCGGTCCGGGCGAAGGCTCTTCTACCTCCTCGCAGCGGAGATCCTGTTTCCCATAGAAGACTGCAGCCTTCATCGGGTCATTCCCTTCGTGTCGTGCTGGCCTGTGGTGCTGTGCTCGCCTGCGGTGCTGTGCTGACTGATCACACGACACTCTCTTCCATCTCTTTGGCCTCGGCTTCCAGTTCCTCTTCCGTACTGAATTCCCGACGCCAGCCGGTCACGACCGCGAACAGCATCACCAACAGCAGGACCCAGCAGTAGAAGGCGAAGCAGGCCAAGGTGACGGGCGAGAAGGCGGTGTAGCCGGCGTCGTGCACTTGTTCCATCACCATGCTGTAGGGCACCAGCAGCGCCATCGCGTAGGGCAGGCCGCCGCCGAAGACGTTGGAGCAGGCGTCGAACAGGTTGGCCCGGCGCCACGGCGCCAGTCCGGCACTGTGACCGACGCGGCGCACGAACGGCGAGGCCATCACCATGGCCACGGGCGTGACCACCACGAGGGCATTGATGATCAACACCACGAAGACCAACACGAGCTCGGAGCGCCGCGGATTGGTGGCGTAGCGCTCGGTGGCCGCGATCAGCCATTCGACCACACCACCGCGCCGCAGCGTGCCGATCAAGGCCATGAGGAAGATGGCCACGACCACCACGCCGACAGATCCGTCGATGCCTTCGATGATGAACCCACCGGACTCGGAGGCCGCGGTGTCCACGAAGAAGATGTCGGCCGGCTGCAGCAGCCCGGTGGCCCAGCCCAGAATGATGCCCAGCACGTTGCTGTACAGCAGCGCCTCCACGAAGTGCCGACCGAGCAGCATCAGCGTGATCGTCAGCGCGGGCACCAACAACATGACCAGGCTGGCGGGGTTGGCCTCGCCGTCCACCTGGCTCACCACTCCCCCGGAATCGTGCAGCACCGCGAAGCCGATGTAGATCACCACGGTGATGGCCACAGCGACCCATGCATAGGGAAGCCGGGTCTTGACCACCTTCTGGATGGACGCGCCCTGTGAGTAGGCGGAGATGATCGTGGTGTCGGAGACCGGAGCGACGTTGCCGCCGAAGATCGCGCCGCCGATGATCGCGCCGAGCAGCAGGAACGGGTCCGCGCCGACGGCGAAGCCGGCGAAGAACAGGGTCGGAGTGGCAACCAGCACCGTGCCCATGGCCGTGCCGGTGGAGACTGAGAGGAGGCCCGACAGCACAAAGGCGATCAGCGGGAACCAGGCCGATCCGACGCCCAGCTGGGTAGCCGCCCACGCCAGTCCGTCAATGAGGCCACCCGCACTGAGCAGTTTGCCCATGATCCCGGCCAGGAACCAGGCCAAGAGCATGACGCCGAGCATGGTGGAGCTGATGCCCTCGATGAGGGAATCAATGTAGACGGACTTGTTCTTGGCCAGCAGCAGGCCGACGAAGATGGCGGCCAGAGCGATGACCCAGTACACCGGAAGCTGCGCTGCTCCCTGCAAGGCGAAGGCCGCGATGCCGACCACCAGGACGCCGAACGGGATGAAGAACGATTTCAGTCCGCCATACAGCTCCAGCACCTCCTCGTTTTCGGACGCACTGACGGTACTGGCTGACTTCATAGTGGGACTCCGCTTCTGATCACATCTGTGCAGAGTGTGGCACCGGCCACACCTCAAGGCTTCCCTTCACGGTAAGCACAGACACTGGCCGGGTCCACTAGTTATTAGCAGGGGTACCTATAGACGCCGTCGATATCGCCCGGTGCTGCCCGGTGTTGCACAACGCTGCTGGCTCAACGCGGGGGGGGTGCGTCAGGCGTTTTCGGGCGGTTGGGTATGCACGGTGGCCCGAATGGTCGTCATGGTGTGGTTGGGGATGTAGGGGTTGCCCTCGCCACCGTCGTGATCTCCCCAGAGGATCTCGACCTCGGTGCCGTCGGTGATCGATTCGTCGACCGACGCCAGGGAGACCCAGCTCGGGATGTTCCCGTTGTATGCGTGGTAATGCGTCAGCCCGACGGCTTTGCCTCCTTCGCCCCCTTGATTCCCCTGGCCCCCGGTCTGCACTGCGTCGTAGTACTCAAGCGTGGCCGGAGTGGGCAGCAGTCGTGGTCGGTTGGGGCTGTCGAGTTCTGAACCTGCGAGAACGCGCGCGGTATCCTCCCGGTTCCACAGCAGCCAGACCTTCTGCCGGTGCTTCTCCGAGGCCATCTGCTCAAGCGCCTCACGCCCGATGAAGTCATGGTCGAACTTGAGCATGTGGCCGTAGCCGAGATCCCACGGCGTCATGTAGTAATCCTCGACCGCGTCCGAGTAGTAACTGCCGCGGAACCCGAACGCGCCGAAGAAGTTCTCCACGGTGTCGTCCGGCAGCCACTCGCGGTACCGCCTCATCTCCTCGTCCTGGCCATAGATGGCCGGCAGCGGACACGGGATCCAGCCGTTCGCGGTGGCCGTGGTGCGGTAGGCCTCCGAGCCGGCCTGCTGCAGCCCGAACTCCTCCCCGGCTTTGAGAATCGTCTCCAAGAATGAACTGTGCTCCTCTTCTGGTCCGAAGAGCTCGACGCCGGTATTCGGTGACCCGGGCGCCGCGACCATCGTGTGGCCCAGGGCATGTACGGTGCGCCCGCCGAGTTCGAGATCGGCCAGGTGGAAGAACTTCACCGGCTCCACCGAGGTGCCGGCGGCTTTCTCGAGAATCTTCTGCGTGTTGGGCCCTTCGAGCTCGTAGCGGTAGAAGCGCTTCGGCGTCTCGCTCACGACTCCCCGGTACGTCAGGCCGTCGTCGCGGGTAAAGGTGACGTCGTAGTTACCGACCTCCGCTTGGAACTGGATCCAGTTGATGGCCGGCGGCTCCCCCACCAGGGCGAAGAGACCGTCAGAGAGTCCGAACAGGATGACGTCCCCGATGACGTAACCGTCCCGGTTGACCGTCAGGTATTGCTTGGCGCGTCCGCCGCCGAATGTGGCGTAACTGTTCACCGAGGTCTCAGACAGCAGCTTCAAGGCGTCCGGGCCCTCGATGTACAGGTCGGTCATGTGCCAAGACTGATTGAACAGGACGGCGGTGTTGGCCCACGCCTTTTGTTCGTCCCGCCAGTTGGTTTAGAAGTTCGGGTACGGAAACACCTGAGACGGCGGCAGTGGCTCCGAGAGCAGTCGATGGGCGGACCCAGCTTCATCAATACGATCCTGAAATGACATTGTCACGCCTCCAGCACATTCTTTGACGAATGAACGAACCACGGATTCATGCAGCCCGTGGTGTCTGCACCGTAGTCTTGCGTGGAAAGCCCCCTCAAGACTCTGCCGCCCCCACCGTTGAGCCAGCAGGGATGTGCGTTTCACGCGTCTGAAACGCACGTCGCTCCCGGCTCAACGAGAGGGTTCAGCGCACCAGAGGCGCCCCGCCGACCGTGACCTCGGCGTTCAGCTCGCCGACGTGGTCCGCATAGTTGCCATAGGCGCTCACGTCCCAGCGAATCTCGTGGTTGCCCGGCACGTGCTGGATCCGGTTCCGCGGTTCGGCCGGCACCAGGTCCAGATAGCTCTGGTACTCGGCGTCCGTGCCGTATTCGGTGACGTCTCCCGCATGCAGGACCAGCTCGGGATCGTCCGCCGCGATCGCCTTCAGCGTGGCCTGGAGCCGGGCCTGCTGTGCGATGTTCTCCGGGTCGGCGTGGGGGTCCGTGAAGAACGCGAAGGTGTGCCGTCCTGTGCGGTTGCCCTGGCGGGCGACGTCGGCCGGAGCCGCAGTGGCCGACGTCGCGCTGGCCGAAGATTCGGCATAAACAGCGACGGCGGCCAACAGTGCCGCTGTGCCCCCACCGAGCACGGAGCGCCGGGAGAGCGCCTGCGCGGACGGGGATTCAGGCAGGTTCGGAGTCATGGTCTGCACCTTCCACTGTCGGGACCTCAAGACGGGACCATGAAGACGGTACGGAACACGACGGAGGGTCACGTGAGGTCCACCTGACGCGGCCATGACTGCTCGATGAACTTTCGGTGGCCCCGTTGAGTTTCTGGCCAGACGCCCACGTTGTGCCAGGAGTGATGTGCGCTTCAGGCCCGTGAAACGCACATCGCTCGTGGCTCAACGCGCCTGGCTCAACGCGCCTGGCTCAAGGACGACTCTGGTCCGGCACAATGATTGACATGGCACAGCTGAGGTTTTGTGGACTCGAGATTTCCTATGACGAGCGCGTGCTCGAGCCGAGGCCGTGGACCGAGTCGCAATCGACGTGGGCTGCTGAGCTGCTGACGGACGCCCAACCCGGACCCGTGTTGGAGCTCTGCGCCGGCGCCGGGCATATCGGACTGGGCGCCGTGCGGGATTCGGATCGCGACCTCGTCATGGTGGACGTCAATCCCGCGGCCGAACAATTCGCCCTGGAGAATGCGGCCGCGAACGGCCTGGAATCCCGGGTCACCTTCCGGCTGTCCCGGCTGGACACCGCTCTCGACGCCGGCGAGCGCTTCGCCATGGTGGTTGCGGACCCGCCGTGGGTCCGCTCAGAGGACACGACGATGTTCCCTGAGGATCCGGTTCTGGCCATCGACGGCGGCGACGACGGCCTCGATCTCGCGCGGCAGTGTGTCGATCTGATGAGCAAGCACCTGGCCGACGGCGGCTCTGGCCTGCTCCAGCTCGGGAATCGTGCGCAGGCCGAGACCATCGCGGCCTACGCCGCGGGCCATGCGGAGGGGCCGCTCGCCGCGGTCGAGACCCGTTCCTTCGACCGCGGCGTACTGGTTCACCTGACCCGATGAGCGGTGGTGCTCAAGGAGGACTCGCGGATCAATGTCCGGGGCGCCGTCGCATCACCTTGTGCGTACCGTCGCACCACGGCTTGATCGCGGATGCCCCGCACCGGCAGACAGCACTCACCGGGCGGGTGGTCCGGTACTCGTTACCGTCCTCGTCTTGCACCACGTGATCACCGCGAAGCAGCATGGGCCCGCCGGGGCACAACACCACATCGGGGTGGTCCGTGCCCGACCCCTCCGATTCCACCGACTCCTCCGGCTCGCTGCTCATGCCGACCACCGGCGCAGCATCCGCTCAGCATAGCGGTCCTCCAGGTCCAGGCTGGTCCAGGCGCCGAGGTAGACGTCGTCGTGCAGCTCCGGCTCCTCCTCGAGGAGGGCGCCGCAGATGGTGCGCACCGCCAACTGCTCGTGCACCGCGTCGGCCTCCACGTGCTCGGTGTAGTACCCGATCATGGACGCCGGAAACCCGAGCCGTTCCAGGCCCTGGGCCATCCGCCGCGAGGGGGCCGAGCTGGTGGCCTCGAAGGCCGCGAGGAAGCCGAGCGACGCTGCCCGGAGACGGCGGTTCAGACCGAACAGGGACATCGCATTGTTCTGCTCCAGGATCTCCACGGGCGCCTCGTTGATGTACGCGCCGTAGTCGGAGTTCAGACCACTGTCATCCAGGCCGCGGCGGAAGAGGTGGGCGTGGAGGCGGTTGGGGTCGCCGTCCCCGTATTCGTCGAACTGCAGCTCCATCACGGCAGCCTTGACCTGGTCGGAGAGCCGGGGAATCACCCAGGTGGTGTGGTCCGACTCCTTCAGGTGGTAGATCGTGCGGTGCCTCAACAACTCGTGTACCTGCTCGGCCGTTGCATGCCGCTGCACGTGGGCCGCCAAGGAGGGACCGTCATGGCCGGCCACGAAGGCGAAGAACGCCTCGGCGAACCCATCCGGCTCCGGCACCTCGGGCATCCGCGCCCGCAGCGTTCGTTCGAACTCGCGCTCCAGGCCACGCCGCACGGCGATCAGCTGGGGATCCCACTCCAGGTCCCCGGCCACGTCCTCGAAGCCGCGGTAGTGCTGTTCGTATAGGGCCCACAACGTGAGCTGGGCATCCTCGGCGTCGCCGGGCTCCGGGGCGCTGGCCACGGCAGAGGTCTCGCCGGTGCGCATGGCGTCCAGGACGACGTCGCTCAGGGGGCCACGGGGCTGTGGGGTCAGCACGGGCGCACCCCCGTTGCGGGTAGCGCCGGTGACATCACAGTGGCCTCGAAAGGCGAGAGCGGCATGCAGATCCTCATCAAATCGTCGAAGGTGGGCCGTTCAGGCAGCGCCGTGTCCGCCGCCGCGTCACTAACTTATATCGAGTTCGGGCCGGTGCGGCACAACCCTCCGAGACCGCGATAAGCCAGGCCTAGCTGGTGACTTTCAGCAACCCCTTTTTCGCCAACAGCCCTTTCTCCTCCAGCGCCCGCTCCAGGTGCGGGGCCAGGGTCCTGGCATAAGTGGCCGTGATGTGGTGAGAGTCCCGGTAGAGCAGCACGCCGCCGATCACCGGCGAGCACACCTCCTCGGGGCAGAGCCGCGCCGAGAGATCCACAGAGGGGACGTCGTCGACCATGTCGAGCGCCTCCAATTGTTCCGGCAGGCCGCTCTTCTCCAGGGCCTCGTCCCGCGGAACGGCGCAGGCGTCGAGGGAATCCTCGTTCTTCACCACGCATTCGGGGACATCGAAGTCCGGCCGGGGTACGTCAAGGATCACGCCGAGGGGCAGGCCGGCGTCGCGGAGTCGCTGCCAGGCCGCAGCCGCTCCGTGGGCGTAGGGGCCGCCGTCGGGCGCGGTGTGCCGGGAACTGGAGATGAGCACCAAATCCGGCTGATTTTCCTCGAGCCGGTTCATCACGTTCTCGCCCCACTCGTGGCAGTGCAGGTTCTCACCGCCGTGCTGGGTGTCCCGGATGATCTCGGTGGAGAGCGGACAGGCGGACTTGGTGTAGGACTCCAGCCGCAGCCCACGCTTCTCGATCACCCGGCGCAGGGCCGGGATCAGGTGCATGGCGTGTGAGTCGCCCACCAGGGCCACAGTGGTCTCGGCATCCTGGTCGCCGTAGGAACAGACGCGAGCGTCGGATTCTGGGCCGTGCACGTGGCAGCCCTCTTGGGGGACCTCAGGGATGTCTTCGTGGGCGTCCTCGGCGAGCGGGGTGAATCCACCGCCGGCGTTCTCCACCAGGCCCACGGTCGGGTCCACGTCCAGGGCCTCGGCGCCGTACAGTTCCACTGTGCGTTGCTGGCCGTCCTCGTCCTGGACCGTGGCGATCGTCGCCGTCGGGCCCTGCGCGGGCTGCGGCTGAATGGTCATCAGCCCCACGCCCACCAGCGAGGCCGCGGTCATCCCCGCGAGCCCCAGCCGGATGGCGCGCCCGTTTGGCTTCACGGCCCGCCAGCTCATGTACGGCCGCTCCAGGTAGCGGTAGCTCAGCCAGGCCGGGACCACGGACAGCCCGACGACGGCCACGCCGGCCGGCACGCTCAACCCACCGAACGCTTCGCCGGCCAGGACCACCAGGGGCCAGTGCCACAGATACCAGGAGTAGGAGAGGTCCCCCACCCAGGTCATGGGTGTGGTCGAGAGCAGCCGCCCCACCCCGATTCCGTCCCGTCCGCCGAGCCCAGCGACGATGACGGCGGCCGCACCGAGGGTCGGGAGCAGCGCGGCGGCGCCGGGGAACGGGGTGCCGGAGGTGTAGAGCACCGCGGCGGCCACGATGCAGCCCAGACCGGCCCAGCCCAGGAGCACCGCCAGTCGGCTCGGGAGCCCGGCCAACCGGGTGGCGAAGACCGCGACGAACGCGCCGATCGCCAACTCGTACATCCGCGTGGTGGTCGCAAAGTAGGCCGGACCGGGTTCGACGGCGGTGTAGTACACCGCATACACCAGGGAGGGCACCGAGATGACCAGCAGCGCGGCGGTCACCCACCCCCGGAGCCGAGACCGCCTGCGTCGGGCCAACACGGCCGCGAGGACCAGCAGCAAGGGCCAGAGCAGATAGAACTGCTCCTCCACGGCCAGCGTCCAGAAGTGCTGCAGCGGACTGGCTGCCGAGCCTTCCTGTAGGTAGTCGGCTTCCGATCCGGCGAGGACCCAGTTGACCACGAAGAAGGCGCCGGAGACGATCTGGGTGCCGATCTCATCCCACCGGGTGCGTGGCAGGAGCAGCAGGCTCAGCACGCCGGTGACGGCAAGGACGACCACGGCCGCCGGCAGGATCCGCCGGGCCCGGCGGGCATAGAAGCCAGCCAGGTTGATCCGGCCGTTGTCGCGCAATTCCTTCAGCAACAGACCGGTGATGAGGAACCCGGAGATGACGAAGAAGACGTCCACGCCCACGTAGCCGCCGGGCATGAGTGGCACACCGGCGTGGTAGATGAGCACCACACCCACGGCGATCGCGCGCAAGCCCTGGACGTCAGGGCGGAAGCCCGTTCGCCGGCCGCTTTCGGCAGGGGACGTCTCGGTCCCCTGTTGTGCCACAGCGGCCACCTTGGCTTCCCCATTTCTGCTGATCCGGTGATCCTCCCTCCCATGCTAAGCACAGTGGGGAGTTTCAGCTCACTTCACCGGCTCCTCCGGGAACGTACGGGCAGCAGAACGTCGAGTGCGCGATGGACTAATCGCGTTGGAACCTAGGCAACCGAACTAGGACGCGGCGCTCTCCTGATGCAACGCGGCACACCTGTGGGAACAGAAACCGTCATGACCGGCGGCCCTTGCCGCAGCCGGCGTGTACGTATTAGGGCACCTCCAGCGAGCCCCGGCGCTGCCTCTACGCTCACAACCGAACTCCATGGTGTCCCGTCCCTGACCCCAGAAACGAAGTCGGTCAACGTACTGTGAAAATTTCATGAAAGGCAGCATAACGTTAGCTGAACATTGTTTCCATTCGAGATTCAGCTCCACAAAGGAAACCGTGACTCTCACCCGTTCAAGGTACGCCGCACAGAGTCCGCCAGCACGGACGCCCCGAAAGGTCCGCCATTTGCAGCTCGCACACCGGCCTTGCCGTGCAGCCATGACGCCGCGGCCGCCTGGACCAGTCCGTCCGTTAGCTCGGCGCGCTGCGTGCGGACGAGAGCAGAGCCCACGAGCCCAGCGAGGCAGTCACCCGTGCCAGCGGTCGCCAGCTCCGATCCGCCCTCGTTCTGTACAAACGTTTTAGCGTCGGGCGCGGCACAGACCGTCGTCGGACCTTTGAGAAGCACGACGGCGGAGAGCGCGGACGCCGCGGTCCTCGCCGCGGCCACGGGGTTGGCTTTCGCGACGTCGGCGAAGGCACCGTCCGTCTCCTGCGGCACCAGCCGATCCATCAGTCTCAGCAACTCTCCCTGATGCGGCGTCAAGACCACCGGGCATCCGGCACCTCGCAATCGCTGCAGATCCTCCACCGAGACCAGATCTAGCGCGGAAGCATCCAGCACAAGCGGCAACCCGTCGTCCACGCACGCACCTATCACCTCGTCGAACCTCGATTGGGCCTCCTCGTCGGATCCCAGCCCGGGTCCAACTACCCACGCCTGAGCCTTCCCCTCCACGCCTGGACCGGCCACCACCTCGGGATGCGCCGTCAACACCAGATCAACTGGACGCTGTGGCCCGGCGTACTGCACCATCCCGAGGCCAGAGGCGATCGCGGTGGAGCACACCAGCACGGCAGCCCCCGGATACTGGTCCGAGCCGGCACAGACACCCAGAACACCTCGGCTGTACTTGTGAGCGTTCCATGCGGGTGGTAAGAACACCGCGAGTGCGTCGTCGGATTCGAGGGAGGAGACATCCAGTAATTCGAGATCCGGTTCCACGCCAATGTCGACGACTTCCACGCGCCCCGCTGCTTGGGCCCCTGCACCGACGACGAGCCCCGTTTTCAGTGCACCGAATGTCACGGTGAGTTCTGCCGGGATCACTCCCCCGGCCACCTCGCCGGTGTCCGCGTTGACTCCCGAGGGCAAGTCACAGGCCACCACGGTCAATCCACTGGGGATCGACGGCGGTTCCCAGCCTCCGCGCGCGCCGGTCCCGAGTACCCCGTCGATCAGCAGGGTGGTTCGCTCAGGCACC
Source organism: Citricoccus sp. GCM10030269 (assembly GCF_042665635.1). Classification (NCBI taxonomy): domain Bacteria; kingdom Bacillati; phylum Actinomycetota; class Actinomycetes; order Micrococcales; family Micrococcaceae; genus Citricoccus; species Citricoccus sp. GCM10030269. The sequence continues at coordinate 293,046 of NZ_JBHTCV010000001.1, forward strand.
TGGTCTGCAAGACGTCCCCCAGCACGCAGCAGCGCGTCCCGACCGGCATCATGTAATCGTTCGCCCATCGGCACGGCCACGGCCTCCACTCCGCGATGCCGCAGCAAAGACAGCGCCCAGAGGGCGTCTCCCCCGTTGTTGCCGGTGCCCACCAGAGCCGCCACCGTCTGACCGGCCAACGGCCCGCGAGAGCGCAGCAATCGCAGCACCTCCACGGCCAGTCCCCAGGCTGCCCGGCGCATGAGCACATCCCCGTGCCCAGCGTCCAGCAGCGGCTTCTCGGCGGCCCGGACATCGGCTCCGGTGTAGGCGTGGATCAAATCGAACTTCCCGTCAGTAGCAGTTCTCGCCTCGGTCGCGACGCCGATCAAGCGGCGGTCCCACTACACAGTTAACTGCCTACCTCGGCTATGAGCCATCAGGCAGCATGTCGTCATTCGAAGACGATACCTTCGAGCGTTTTTGTACGCGGCGCCGGGGTGCGAATCATGCGCACTCGTACCCATGGGATGTCTTCTGCACCCAGATGGGCTCGCTGGGTTTTGAGGTCCAACCGGACTCATCCACTCCCACTACGGTGAACTCTGCCCGGCCGTCCCCGGTTTCAAAGACAGTGTCGAGCGAGCTGTCTCCGTCACCGGCGAGCGTCATCGTTCCCTCGGTCGGCGGATCGAAGGTCGTGGCGGGGTCCGTGCCGTTGGCTACGTGCATGCGAAAGCTGACCGCGTCCTCGGACTGCCAACTCAAGACCGCATCGCTGGAGTTGCTTTGAGCAGTCCCATCTGTCTCGGTCGTGCAGGACAGCTGGGGGATAACCACCTCGTCGGCGGTCACGGTGCTGATTCCGGAGCTCGTCGATGAGGTGAAGGTGGCGCCGGAGAAGGGAGTCGTGGCTGCCCAGGCTGCGGCGAGCACGAGCGCCGCTGCTGAGAGCCGGATGGTTCTCGAAGTATTCACGCCTGGACCGATGTCGGTTTCAGTGCTCGAGGTTCCCGTAGCGCGGCGGTAAGTTCCCGCGCGGCGATCAGAAAAATCATGACCGCGGGTACCCCGATGAGGAGCATGCGGTGCGTCGGGTCGGCGAGCCAGATAAGGGGCCAGCCGAGGTGGTCCACGGCCAACACGACCGTGGGCTGCGTGGCTGCGTCGATCGTGAATTGCCAGGGGTCGGCGGCGGCGTTGGCGTCTCCCTTGGTCGTGAAGAGTCGGCCCTGCTCGGGGTGGGTCTCGACCTCGGTGATGCGGTGTGTGACCAGGTTCTGCACCCCACTGTCCAGGGGCGGTTGGTAGGTGATGACGTCGCCGACGCTCAGGTCTTGGACGGGAACGTTGCGTTCGAAGACAACCGCACCAGGCTCGAAGGCCCCGGACATCGACCCCCCGGTGATCACATACCGCTCGATGCCAAAAAATCCCGGGACGAGCAGGCCCAGCGCCACGAGGAGGGAAGCCACCCAGGCCACATCGACCAGACGGCGGGCGATGCTACGGCCGGTGGCACGGTAGGCGGCGGTGCGGCACACGGTTCCTCCTCGCATGGATGTCATTTCGAGAGCGGTGGCCGGTAGGACAGGGTGGGTGATTGCCCTTGCCCTGCCCTACCGGTTCTTAGCGAATGACTCAGGCGTTGTCGGTCTGGGTCGCGTTCCAGGTGTACATGGCAGACGCCGTGTCACCCTGGGCCTCGTCTCCGGCAGCGGCGTCGAAGGTCACGACGAACTGATAGGTGCGCGACTCGTTCGGATCGAGGGTGCCGAGAGTCTGGCTGTCGAGTGCCCCGATGGTGCCCTCATAGACGGGCGTCACATTCGCCGAGTCGGTGATGTCGGTGACCACGAGGTCAAGGTCGCCCTCCGGGAAGGTATTGGTGGCGTCCTCACTCTCAACCAGGGTGAAGTCACCGGCGAAGTCACCGGTGTTGGTCACTTCCGCGGTGCCGGTGACGGTATCACCGGGCTTGGCCGTGGCCATCGTGAAAATTGCCGCGTCGGTCGCCGAGTTCGTCTGCGTGAAGGCACCGGCGGTGACGACGTTCGCGGAGCTAGAGGTTGTGGAGGAGAACGTGGCGCCGGAGCCGGCGATGAGGGCTCCGGCGGCGAGCATGGTGCCCAGCGGGAGCAGGAGGCGGCGTGAGCGTCGGGAAGTGGGGGCAGCGATGGTGTCCATGAGTCAGTCCTTTGTGAGGTCAGGGTTGCGATGTGCAACATGGTCCACATTAACGCAAACGTGCGCGTCCTGCAAGTTTAGTTGTCGTGGCATTTTTGCGCCTACAGAACTTTTGCGATAGTGATGCCCACGGTGCGGCCTGAGGATTTACCCGTTCCATTGGTGCCACGCGAGCGCCCATCGTCGAGGTCGGCGTTGAGCCACGCATGTGTCAGCCAGGCGTGAGGCGTGCTGACGGCGCTCAACTGCAGTCGCGCATCCAGGGAAGGTGGCCGTCGCGGCCAGAACTTGTCAGTGCGTCTGGACGGCGGAGAGACGGGCGGGAAGGCCGTCACTGATCTGGTTGAAGGCGTCCTGGACGAGCTCAGGCAGCCGGTCGGCGGTCGCCGCCGACTGTGCCCACAGTCGTAGGGCCGACCTGATGGCCGAGACGGCGGCGGCTGCCACAAGCCAGGGGTACATATGGGCGTTGGGGTCCGTCCCGGTGCGGTCGGCGACGCCTTGCCTGAGGGCTTCTTCGAGGTTGTCGTACGCCGCGGTCTGGAGCGAGTGCAGCGTCGGGTGCTGGTCCACGAGCTCGATAGTCTGCACGATCAGGCGAAGTTGCTCACGAGTGCGGGATCGGATGAAGTTGGACATCAGCTCACACAGCGTGGCAAGCGGACGCTCAGTGGGGGGCCCTTCAGCGAACTCCTCCACGACGGCGAACCAGTCGGGCGTGCCGGCGGCCAGGACCGCCTCCTCCTTGGAGGCGAAGTAGTTCGACACCGTTCGCGGGGAGACAAAGGCCTCGTGGGCAATGTCATCGATGGTGACGTTGTTGAGCCCCTTGTCGAGAGTGAGCTTCAGAGCAGCGTTGGCGATCGACTCGTGGGTCATCTGCTTCTTGAGTTCTCTCAACCCAGGCTCCGGTGTGCTCATGGACACCATCTTAACGCACTTTGCGAAGCCAGCGAACTTGCATCGTCCGCAAGTTGGCGCGGTCGTTCAGCCTTCGGCGACAACCATCGCGGTGGCAACGTCCCCGTCGTGGCTCAGCGACAAATGCCATCTTCTGACGCCCAGGGCATCTGCCACATCAGCAACAGTGCCGGTGGCCACGACGTGCGGTGCGCCGGCGGCGTCGAGGTCAATCTGGCAGTGCTGCCAGTTCATGCCTGCCGGGGCACCCAGTGCTTTGGCCACGGCTTCCTTTGCGGCGAATCGGGCCGCGAGTGACTGGATGTTGAGTTCACGCTCGGCAGGAGTGAAGAGGCGTTCTCGCAATGCTGGCGCCTTGGTCAGCTGGTGTTTGAAACGGGTTACCAGGACAACGTCCACGCCAATGCCGATGATCATGGGCGCCATCCTAGCGGGGATCACCATGGCGGCGGATTGGCGCCGAACTACCTTTCGGCCTCCGCCAGGTACTCCTCCAAAGCATCCCACTGGTCCCGCGGGCTGAAGCCGGTGGCCTCCAGCTTGGACAGGTCCAGCACGGAGTTCAGGGGGCGGCGGGCTGCCGCAGTGTCAGCAAAGTACTCCTGTGTGGTCACCTCCGTGATGTCCGACGCCGGCCGTCCAGCGGACGCGTAAACACGTCGAGCCACCTCGGCCCAGCTCCCAGGATCGCCGGCGTTGGTCACGTTATACGTCCCGTAGTCGGCGCCGCTGGTGGTCAAGTGGATGATCGCTGCGGCAAGGTCCCGCGTAAATGTCAGTCGGCCAATTTGGTCGGCCACGACGGAGGGTTTCACTCCCCGCTCAGCCAGCGACCGCATAGTGCGAATGAAGTTCTTCCCGTCGCCGATCACCCAGGACGTCCGCAGCAGATAATGCCGCGGCACCACCCCGACGGCGAGATCCCCCGCGGCCTTGGACGTCCCATAGGCATTGACGGGGCGCAGAGCGTCTGACTCGGTATAGGTGCCCTCTTTGGTTCCGTCGTAGACGTAGTCGGTGGAGATGTGGACCAAGGTCACTCGATGTTGCGCACAGGCCGATGCGAGCCGGGCGACGCCTTCGGCATTGATCGCCCAGGCATCCAGCCCGCCGTCTGACTCGGCCTCGTCTACGGCCGTGTAGGCCGCGGCGTTGATCACCATGCCGATGCTGCGCCACTCAACGCTCCCGACGGCGGCGGGGTCGGCCAGGTCGAAACGATCCCGTCCCCACACCTCGACGTCGGAACGCCCCTCCAGTTGACGGGTCAGTTCCCGTCCCAGTTGCCCGCTGCCGCCCAGCACCACGGTGGTCGGTGGTGCCACCGGTTTCACGTCAGCCAGCCGCGGGTGGTTGCAGTCCTTTTCGGACAGTTCGGCCTCATCCAAGGAAATGGGCCAGTCAATGGCCACCGTCTCGTCGGCCAAGTTGAGGAACGTGTACCGGTCCTGAGCTTCGGCCGACCAGTGGTCGTTGACCAGGTAGGTGTAGGCGGTTCCGTCTTCGAGACACTGGAAGGCGTTTCCCACCCCACGAGGAATGAAGATGGCGGTAGACGGATCCAAGACCGCAGTGAACACCGCGCCGAACGTCTCCCCAGCCCGCAAATCGACCCAGGCCCCGAACACCGCGCCCGTAGCCACGGAGATGTACTTGTCCCACGGTTCCGCGTGAATACCTCGAGTCGTACCACGGGTGGCGTTGTACGAGATGTTGTTCTGAACGGGACCAAAGTCGCGCAGTCCCAGGTCCATCATCTTCTGGCGCTGCCAATTCTCCTTGAACCAACCGCGGTGGTCTCCGTGCACGGGAAGGTCGAACAGGGTGACTCCGGGAATGGGCGTGGCGTGGGAAGCGAGAGGTTTCGCGTAGTGCAGGTTCGACGTGGTGCTGCGCATTACTGTCCCGTCAGCTGGTACTTCGCCTCAGCAGCGGCCTTCTGCGGCCGCCACCACGGCTCATGATCGCGGTACCACTGCACCGTATCTTCCAGACCGCTGCGAAAGTCTGAGAACTGCGGCGTCCAGCCGAGTTCGGTCCGGATCTTGGTCGAGTCGATGGCGTACCGAAGGTCGTGCCCTGGCCGATCGACCACGTGGTCGTAGGCGTCCGCCGGCTCACCCATGATCTCCAAGATCGCCTCCACCACGTCCTTATTGCTCTTCTCGCCGTCCGCACCGACGAGGTACGTCTCCCCTAGCGTGCCGCCTTCAAGGATCGCCAATACTGCGGACGAGTGGTCTTGGGCGTGGATCCAGTCCCGGACGTTGAGTCCCTCTCCGTAGAGTCTGGGCCGGCACCCATCGAGGATGTTGGTGATCTGCCGGGGAATGAACTTCTCAACGTGTTGATACGGCCCGTAGTTGTTGGAGCAGTTGGAAATGGTGGCCCGCAGACCGAAAGACCGCACCCAGGCGCGCACCAGCAAATCCGAAGCGGCCTTCGTCGAGGAATAGGGACTGGACGGGTTGTACGGCGTCGTTTCGGTGAACCGTTCGGGATCGTCCAGTTCGAGATCGCCATAGACCTCATCGGTGGAGATGTGGTGGAAGCGGACATCGTGGCGCCGAGCAGCCTCCAACAGCGTGTAGGTCCCAATCATGTTGGTGTCAACGAACGGACGGGCGTCCAGAAGGGAGTTGTCATTGTGGGACTCGGCGGCGAAATGCACGACGGCGTCCGCTCGGCTCATCACTTCAGCGACGACGGACGGATCCGCAATGTCCCCGCGTACAAATTCCACCCGGCTGTCCGGGAGATCGTATAACGAGGCGCGGTTGCCAGCGTAGGTCAACTTGTCCAGCACTAGCACGCTGTGGTCGGCAGCTGCCACGAGGTGGTGGACGAAGTTGGAACCAATGAACCCGGCGCCGCCGGTGACGAGAACTGTGCTCACAGTCTCAACGTAGCCATGCACCGCCGGTGGCGAATCAGTGGCGCCTACTCATTCTCCACTCGAAGACTGCCGGGCGTTACGCCCGCCTTGCTCGGGCCGTTTAGATATCGCCCTTGATCTTCTCGATCGGCGTCTGCAGCCATTCCGGTGGTTCCGAGGAGCAGCCCGGCGTGAGGAAGGTCTTGCCGTAGGCCGCCATCGCATACACGAAGTCATAGACATAGCCACGCTTTCCTCGAACTGGCTGGAACTCGTACATGTGCAGGTCGTTGTCCCAGCAGCGGTCCACCAGCAGTCGCGAACGTTCGATGTGGTGGTCGAAGGTCAGCACGCCGAGACTATGCACACCGTGCGCTCGGGCGATCTCCGTGCCACCGATCGCCTCGCCTTGGGTGGTGGCGGGCTCGGGTGAGAAGCACTCGACGGCGACGCCGGCCGGCGGATTCCGGCACAGGCTCGCCTCTCCCTGTTGTGGTGTGGACACGATCAGCAGGTCTGTGACCCCGTCCTGGGCAAGTCGGCGAGCCTCGTCATGGGCACCTGGCTGGGTAGCCAACACCAACAGGGCGTCCACGTGGCTCACCGAATTGACCCGCGGGTTCACTGTGAGCCAGCCCAACACGGCGCCGATTCCGAGGAACACCACGATGACAAGGCCGAGGCCGCGAAGAACCCACCGTCGCCACCTCGGCCGGGATGTGCGCTTAGACATCGACGATCCCATCTACGCGCTTGCCTAACGATCAGTAGACTGCAGAATGACGACGCCGCGGCCCGGGACGGTCACTTTGTCACCGGCGGTGAAGGCCAGGACGTCCGGTGCGGCGTGCGCGGTGTCCACCACCAAGGTCCAAGAATCCGGGAAGGGATCGCCGGGCAGGGTGTACTCGACTGGCTCCCAGTACGCGTTGAGCAGCACGTAGAAGTCATGGTCGTCGTCGTCCGCACCATGCCGACCCGATGCTGGCAGGTGGTGGCCGTTGAGGAAGAAGGCGATGGACCTGGCGTAGTACGACTCCCAGTCGGATTCGTCCTTCGTCGTGGCGTCCGGTTCCAGCCACACGATGTCCGGCAGTTGCGCAATGTCCGTGGTGTCCCCTGGGGCCATCGGGCGGCCGTCGAAATACTGACGACGGCGGAACACCGGATGCAGGTGCCGCAGCCCGATCACCTTGGAGGTGAAATCGATCAGGTCTTCGTCAGCTTCATCCCAATGGATCCAGGTCAGTTCATTGTCCTGGCAGTACCCGTTGTTGTTCCCCTGCTGGGTCCGGCCAAGTTCATCGCCGTGGCAAATCATCGGCACGCCCTGGCTGATCAGCAGGGTCGTGAGGAAGTTCCGCTGCTGCTGGGCGCGCAACCGGTTGATCTCGACGTCATCGGTCGATCCCTCTTCGCCGCAGTTCCAGGAGCGGTTCTCGGATTCACCGTCGTTGTTGTCTTCTCCGTTGGCTTCGTTGTGCTTCTCGTTGTAGGACACGAGGTCGCGCAGGGTGAAGCCGTCATGGGCGGTCACGAAGTTCACCGAGGCACGCGGGGTCCGACCATCGTCCTCATAGAGATCCGCAGAGCCGGTGATCCGCGTGGCGAACTCGGCCAGCGTCCCAGGTTCGCCGCGCCAGAAGTCCCGGACGGTGTCCCGGTACTTGCCGTTCCACTCGCTCCACAGCCCCGGGAAGTTACCCACCTGGTAGCCGGCCCAGCCCACGTCCCAGGGCTCGGCGATCAGCTTGACCTGGCGCAACACGGGGTCCTGACGGACCACGTCGAAGAAACCGCCCATCATGTCCGGGCCCTGCTCACCCTCGGACCGGGTCAGCGTGGTCGCGAGGTCGAAGCGGAAGCCGTCCACGTGCATCTCCTGCACCCAGTAGCGCAGGGAGTCCATGACCAGTTGCAGCACCATGGGATGGGACAGGTCCAGGGAGTTCCCCGTTCCGGTGTAGTCCATGTAGTGGCGTTCGTCGCCCTCCACCAGGTGGTAGTAGTTCACGTTGTCAATGCCGCGGAAGGACAGCGTGGGACCCATGTGGTTGCCCTCGGCCGTGTGGTTGTAGACGACGTCGAGGATGACCTCCAGCCCAGCGGTATGCAGGTCCTTGACCATCTGCTTGAACTCGCGTACTTGTTCGCCCTGGTCGCCGGAGGACGAGTAGGTGTTCTGGGGGGCGAAGTAGCCGAGGGTGTTGTAACCCCAATAGTTCGAGAGGTCCTTGTCCTGCAAGTAGGAGTCGTTAGTGAATTGGTGGACCGGCATCAGCTCCACCGCAGTGACCCCCAGCCGGTTGAGGTGTTCGATGACCTGAGGGGACGCCATTCCGGCATAGGTGCCGCGTTGCACTTCGGGCACGTCCGGATGCAGCTTGGTCATGCCTTTGACGTGGGTCTCGTAGATGACCGTCTCATTGAAGGGAATGTCCGGGCGCTCGTCCTCACCCCAGTCGAAGGTGTCGTCGATGACGACGCCGAGCATGGTGTTACCCAGGGAGTCCGTGGTGTCGATCTCGTCGTTGTTCTCGAAGTCGTAAGAGAACTGGTGCTGGCCCCAGTTGAAGTCACCGGTGATGGCCTTGGCGTAGGGATCGATGAGGATCTTGGCCGCATTGAAGCGAAGGCCCGCCGCCGGATCCCACGATCCATGCACTCGATAGCCATAGGTCTGCCCGTGGCCGACTCCGGCGACGTGGAGGTGCCAGGTGTTGCCTGAATGCTCCGTCAGCTCGAGGCGGTTCTCCCGTCCCTGGTCGTCGATCAGGCACAGCTCTACCTTCTCGGCGTCCTCACCCACAGAGATGGCGAAGTTTGTTCCGTTCTCATTGGGCGTGGCCCCCAGAGGATAGGGTTCACCAGCGGTGGTCTCGAACATGCGTCTCCTCGGAGTAAGCCAATGGAACCCTGTCCAGTCTAGACAGTTGTTCGTGCGCTCCCGATCCGGCCCCATCAGCCGAGACCACTTCCACTGGGAGGTGTACTAGGGTTTCAGCGTCTTCGTGCGGTTGACGACTGCCTCTGCGGCCATCAAGGTGTGCAGACCATCCTCGAGGGTCACGATTCCCGTTGTGCCATGGAGGATTGCATCCCTGAAGGCCGCCTGCTCTGTCTTGAGAGGCTCGGGCTTCGGGAAAGCGAACCGCGTGACGTTGCCCTCCGTGACACCTCGAAAATTCGCCAAGGCTTCCCATTCGGCCTCGACGCTCCCGTTCTCATAGAACGTCAAGTCCGCGGTGAGGGTGTCAGCAACGAAGGCCCCTGCCTCGCCGGTGACCGTGGTGACGCGCTCCTTCATGGGAGACAGCCAATTGACCAAGTGATTGGTGATGACACCGTTGTCCAGTCGACCGGTGACCGCGATCATGTCCTCGCGACCCTCACGCACTACCGTGGCGGTTTGCGACTGAATGTCTTGGAACCGTGCGCCCCCGAGCCACATCGTGAGATCAAGGTCGTGCGTGCCTAGGTCCCGTGCAACGCCGACGTCGGTGATCCGGCCCGGGAACGGACCCTGACGACGCGTGGCGATCTGCAACACCCGTCCCAGCTCACCAGCGTCCATGCGTCGTTTCAGCTCCTGGAGCGCCGGATTGAACCGTTCGATGTGACCCACTGCTCCGACCAGCCCGCGGGCTGAGAAGGCTTCGACGAGACGCTGTCCGGCCGCCGAGTCTGCGGCAATCGGCTTCTCGATGAATGCATGCACGCCGGCTTCGGCCAGTTGCATGCCGACGGGCTCGTGTAGGGCCGTGGGCACGGCGCACACGGCGGCATCGATCCCATGACCGATCAGGCTCGCCACATCCGAGTACAAGGGGATCCCGGGCGCCGCCCCGTGGACGTCTCCCCCCGGATCGGACACGGCGACCAGGTCCACTCCCTCCAGCTGCTGGAGCACGCGGGCGTGGTGCCGGCCCATCATGCCGAGCCCGATCAGTCCTACCCGAATCATGCGGACGCCCCCGCTCCCGCGACCGCGGACACGGCCATGACGATGCGGTCGAGATCGGCTTGTTCGAGGGAAGGATGGACCGGCAAGGAGACGACTTCGTGCGTGGCGAGAGTCGTCTGCGGCAGGTCAGCCTCCACTCGGAACGACTCCAGCTCATTGACCGGAATGGGATAGTACACCCCGGCACCGACGCCGTGCTCGGTCCTGAGCGCGGAGATGAAATCGTCGCGGTCGCTCGCCGAAGCCCCGGTCAAACGGACCGTGTATTGGTGATACACGTGAGTGGCCTCGTCAGCCACAACTGGGGTCTTCACTCCGTCTACGTTGACGAGTCCGGCATCGAGAGTCTCCGCATTGGACTGGCGCCGCGCGGTCCACTCGAGGATCTTAGTGAGCTGGACCCTGCCGATGGCCGCATGGATGTCGGTCATACGGTTGTTGAGCCCCGCGACCTCGTTTTGGTACTGCTTCTCCATTCCCTGGTTCCGAAGCAGTCGGATTGTCCGCGCAATCCCCTCATCAGAAGTAGTGACCATCCCTCCTTCGCCGGAGGTCATATTCTTCGTCGGGTACAGGCTAAAGGCCGAGAACGTTCCGAAGGATCCGACGGGCTTGCCCGCCCACGACGAACCATGCGCCTGGGCGGCGTCTTCCATGATCAGCAGGGCGTGCTCATCGGCCAGCTGCTGGAACGCCGTCATGTTGGCTGCCTGCCCGTAGAGGTGAACGGGCATGATGGCGCGAGTCCTGTCCGTGATCACCGCGGCGGTCGCTTCCGGATCAAGGCAAAAGGTTGCAGAATCGATGTCAGCAAACACGGGGGCGGCGCCGGTCAGCGCCACCGAGTTTGCAGTCGCGGCGAAGGTGAAGGCTGGCACGATCACCTCGTCCCCCGGCCCGATCCCAGCGGCAAGCAATCCCAGATGCAATGCCGAAGTTCCGGAGTTCACCGCCACGCTGAGCGAGCCTGGGACCAGAACGTCACTGAACTCCTGCTCGAAGGCCGCAACCTCAGGTCCCTGGGCCACCATTCCGGAGGCAAGCACTCGGTCTACGGCCTCTCGTTCCCGGTCTCCGATGAGCGGTTTCGCCACCGGAATGTCCATGCCTTCAAAGGCCATGCCGTTCCCCCATCTCGAGATGTCCATTCCGTTCCACAAACCGCTGGCCGGTCTCCGGGCAAACCCACTGGTGACCATCAGCTTGAAGCTTGCGCCCTGCAGGGCCCACCCAACCCAGCTGGCGGGCTGGAACCCCGGCCACCAACGCGTAGTCAGGAACGTCCTTCACCACAACGGAGCCTGCGGCCACCATGGCCCACTGGCCGACGGTGACTGGAGCCACGCATACAGCTCGTGCGCCCACGGAGGCTCCGCGCTTTAAGGTGACACCAACGGCATCCCAGTCGTCCGCAGACTTCTGGCTGCCGTCCGGAGCGATCGCTCGCGGGTAGGTGTCATTCGTCAGGACTGCCGCTGGACCAACGAAGACGCCGCCCTCGACTACCGCCGGCTCATAGACCAGCGCGTAGTTCTGGATCTTGCTGTCTGCACCGACACGGACACCGGTGCCGATGTAGGCCCCGCGCCCCACCACGGTCCTCTTCCCTATTTCGACACCTTCGCGGACCTGAGCGAGGTGCCAGACTTTCGCACCATCCTGAATCCTGGCGTCATCTGCAACGTCCGCAGAGGCCGCGATGAAGGCGCTGTTCTCCACGCTCATGCCTCGCGGTCCAGGGGTCGACCGATAGTTCGCACCGTCACCCCGTTCCATTTGGCGGCGTCGAGGACGCTCCTGCCGTCGACCAGCGTGCGAATCCCTGGCAGATCTGCCGGGGCCCAGTCACGGTACTCAGTGTGGTCCGCCTGCAGGACAGCCGCATCGACCGGGCCGGATCCCTGCGAGTACGCCATGAACCCGAACTTGGAAAGTTCCTTTTCCGAGTACAGCGGATCGTGAACACTCACTCTCGCACCTCGCGCTTCCAACCCCTGCACGGTGTCGAAGACCCCTGAAAATGCAGTCTCCTTCACCCCGCCTCGATAGGCGGCGCCCAGAACGACGACGTTCTGGCCCTCCAACTCACCATGGGCCCCTTCAAGGAGACCAACGGTGTAGGTGGGCATCTCCGCGTTCGCATCGCGGGCGGAACGGACGATGGTTGCCGCGGGGTCGTTCCATAGGTACAGCCTCGGGTATACCGGAATACAGTGTCCTCCGACGGCGATACCAGGCCGGTGAATATGCGAGTACGGCTGGGAGTTCGACGCCTCAATGACCTTGTATATGTCGATACCTTGCTCCGCCGCATACCGAGCGAACTGGTTGGCCAATCCGATATTGACGTCTCGATAGGTAGTCTCGGCCAGTTTGGCCAATTCGGAGGCCTCAGCGGATCCGAGGTCCCATACTCCGTTGGGGCGGGCCAAGTCACCGCGGTCGTCGAAATCGAGCACCGCCTCGTAGAACTGCCGCGCCTCAGTGGCTCCTTCGTCGCTGAGACCGCCGATGAGCTTCGGGTACTTACGGAGGTCTGCGAACACGCGCCCGGTCAGAACTCTCTCGGGAGAAAAGACGAGATGGAAGTCCTTACCCTCCTTAAGTCCAGAATCCCCCTCCAGCATCGGCTTCCAACGGAACCGCGTTGTTCCCACGGGGAGAGTCGTTTCGTACGAAACCAGCGTGCCGGGGGTCAAGTGCTTTGCGAGCTCTGCAGTAGCGGCATCCATCCAGATGAAGTCCGGTCGGGCTTCTTCGTCTACAAAGAGTGGAACGACGACAACTACCGCATCAGAGTCCGGAATGGCCTGCCCATAATCGGTCGTCGCACTCAGCCGCCCAGACGATACCGCTTCAGACATCTTGTTCTGAAGCCCTGCTTCGCCTGGAAAAGGTTCTTGTCCGGCGTTAACCAAGTCGACGACCGCCCGGTTAATATCGACTCCAACGACTGAATGCCCTTTCGAAGCAAACTGGACTGCCAATGGCAATCCAATCTTGCCTAGAGCAATGACAGCGATCTTCACAGGCGGTCCCCTAGCAGGTGGGCGGCATTTGAACTCAAACGAGAAGCACTCGTCGTCAGCCATAGTAGTTCCCAAACCCAATAGATCAGCTCACAATGCGAGGTGACACGCCCCGGGCACCAGTCTGGATGCCCATACTCAGCCCATAGCCGTCATTCATCGCCGAGCGGCGCAGTTAGATGGCGACAACTATCTACGCGACGTACCATGCATCACCATTCCAACAAAAACCGCATAACTCAAGGAGAACGCCAGAGACAATACCCAAGTCATAGTCTCTGCGTCTAGCCCCATGCACCCCGCAACCACCGCCGAGACTCCTATCAAAAGGAACCGCGATGAATCCCAGAAAAGCTGGCGGCCTGTGGAGCCAATAGCCACAAGCACTTGTCCCAAAGGGCCCGCAACAATCTGCGTAGCAATAAGAGGAGCCAGTGCATTCATATACCCACCGACCCCCTCGAACTCTCGACCGAGGAGTGAAACCAACAGTTCTTCTGGAATTAGGAAGACAGCAAGCCCAACCACGATTGAAAGCGGGATCAGCATCTTCAACCAACGAGCCATTGTGGGTCGCGGAGAAGCACCATCTCGAATCGCCTGCGCAACACCGCCGGTCACGACGGGGAGCAAGCCGGCAGTGATCAAGCCAGCAGGAGTCACAAGAAGCCTCTGAAGGGCGGCAAACAGTCCTGCCTCCTCAGCCGAATGAAACGCGCCAAGCGCTAAGAGAATCGCCCACACACAAACAGCATTCATCAGTCCTGCTACCGCCAGTTTGACCGTCGACCGGACCAGAACCTTGCGCCGAGCTGGCAAGATCTGCCCGCGTCCAAGAGGACGGGCTATACCGAAGCTCTGAATACCCCAAGTAACCAAATATCCGATAGCATAACCGTACTCGAGCCCCTTAGCCGATGGCAGTACCACCCCGAGCGGCAACTGTACAGCTACCTGCACGCTCCCGTTGGCGGCCTTTCCGATCCCCACTCTCCGATAATTGTGAGCACGAACTAGCAGCTGGATTGATACGGCAGCCGCAGCAATAGATCCACAAGCGACCCAGAAGGCGATCACAACTAGCAGGTCAAACGGTCGATACACTACGGCGAACACTGCTGCCGATAAACTTGATCCAATAGCTACCGTTAATAGGACGCGCCTATTTATCCAACCGACTTCATCATCGCTTGCCGACGGTATGAGAAATTCCATTCTCATCGTCAGAATCGGCGTCAGAATGCTAGCCACAGCAAGAAAGAGCGACGCGCGCCCCAACGCCTCAGGTCCGTATAGGCCAGCTATCCATGGAGTCGAAATGAACACGACCCCTTGCCCTACTAACGTCCCTGCGGTTATCCAACTAGCGCCTCGAAGGTCGCGACCTGGCTTATTCAACGCTTGCCGCTAGCTAGTACTGACACGCGGTCCTCCTTGTTCGTTCTGTGGATCACTTCGACTTCTAGGAGCAAGCAGGAGAAGGATCAGGGCATAAGCGAACCCGTTCGTCAAAAACGCAGCAAAGATCCCAGAGTTGGCCAAAGCAACCGCAGGCAAGAGCAACGTCGAGTACACGGCCGCCCGGTCGACCCTCTGCGTACAAGCCTTAACCGCAAAGAGAAGTAGGGCAAAGACAAGCAACTCGACCACTATGCCGACCCAGCCAGCGTTCGCGAAGCCGCTAGCGTAGATATTCGCATTCGCAGTGGTCTCCATCCCACCAGTCAGTGCATGCCCAACCAGAAACGCAGAGGAGGTCGGGTACGGTGCGGAAACAAAAGACGAAAGTACACTGTCCGACCATAAGTACTTCGGCGCATCCGTGAACAACCACACGTGCACACCAGTAAGAAATCCCGGAATTACAAGCAAGCGATTTATGAAGATCTCGGAAACGATTGGCTGGTCCAGTATCCGGTCTACTGACGTTCCAACAACAAGGATTACTGTCATTGCAAAACCAACAACCGCAAACGAGACGCCGCGGCCCCTTCGGAATAGCACCAAAAGGATAATTATAACAGGAACCGACAAAAATACAATCTTATAGGCAGTAAGCGAATATATCGCGACCTGTCCAATTACTGCCAAAGCGACCCCAACCCAGTTATTGCGCTGGAAGGCAAAGGCCAACAAGGCTGGCCCCAAAACATATCCCTGGAAACGTACGAGGTACCCAAGCAAACCCGATCCCTCGGAGACGACGTCGCGATATTCGAACCGAGTTTCTCTGGTTTCAAAGAGCGAGGCAACACTGAACGATAAATTGCCGGAAAGTCCTAGGTAAACCAACGATAAAAGACTCGCCGCCATCAGAAGCCACACAAACACTCTTGGCGATAGACCTGTCCAGTTGGGAAAGAGGTCCGGGCTCCATGTCGCTGCGACGCGACAAATCACAACGTAGCTAACGCACGCCACACTGCTTAGAAGCAGCGCTGTGGACGCGTCTACTCCTTGGGCGAAGTGCGGGACAAGGGCGACGGAGGCAACGACGAGATAAAAGAATACCCAAAGAACAAAGTCCGAACCGGACCGCAAACGATACGGCCCTGTGAGCCACGCTAGAGACAATAGCAAGACAGAAATGGCATAGTAAACCAAGTTGGGCTCTTGATAGACTTGGCCATTATAGGCGAACTTAGGCGAGATAACTTCCAAGTAAACTTCGTGGAGCGCCCATGCGTAGACGACGAGACAAGCCAAGCCGAGAACCCGCCCAAAGGAGAAGCGAGCCATCCTTGATCTCGCAACGTTGTCCGCACCTCTCGAAGCGAGTACCTCGCTACGGGGTTCGGCTCCTGCATCCATACTCACTAAGGGTTTCTCCGAATCATCTCAGTGTCGCTAAAGGGGCGCCCTGCCGGGCCGTCCGACCCTGCGCAGGCTAGCACAACGGGTCACACGAACCGCCGGCCCCTCGTGCGTCCTGGAAATTACACCACATCCCGGCAATTTGAGGATGGATTCAGGAAAAGTCAAACGCTTGCCCAAACTAGCACTCCGACCCGGCAGGGCTTTCTAAAAGCTCTCTCAAAATCCATCACAATAGACATTACAGGCTCAGCCTGCGAAGGCAGTCGCATTCCAGGAGACTCCGGAAGATCTCTGACACATCGCCTACCATTACTCGTGGTGAAGCATACTGCGGTCACGTTCGTGGCTGGCCGTACCTGAACGTCGATCTACCTGAGAGAAAGCGATTGAGACCCAATGGGAATTTCTCGGCGAAGCCGCTTATACATAGCTCTCCGCACCGCAAGGAATATCGCAAGTCAGCGGGTGGCGGGGCTAAAGCGGCTGTCTGCAACAGTTTCAATTCATCCGTCGACTTCCGTGCCGAGAGACCTCGAGGCAGAAGAGTTCGTCTTCATTGGCAAGCGGTGCGAAATTGCTCCAGGAACAACCATTGGACGTTACAGCATGCTAGCTTCTGGCACAGCTGTCGTTGGCGCCGACCATCTATTTGATGTGATTGGGCTGCCAGTACAGTTCTCAGGAAGGCCCAAACTCGAGCGCACAGACATCGGCCGAGACGTTTGGATTGGACGAAATGCCATAATTATGGCTGGAGTGTCTATCGGTGAAGGAGCTATTGTGGCAGCCGGTGCAGTCGTAACAAAAAATGTGGATCCCTATACGATCGTGTCAGGAGTTCCAGCCGCATTCCTTAAGAATCGATTTGATGACGCTGACGCTGTTGCTCAACACAGCAGCATAATCAATGGCCCAATAATTCAACCGCGTTTCTCTGGGCCGCGCGTACTGGATGCTAGGTAGCATTGTCATGAAAATACTTCTCGCGTGTGGCTACTTCGACTGGTTCAGCGGTTACCAAGAGACCGGTCTCGCAAAATCTTTCAGCTCAATCGCTGACACCTATGTAGTAGCTGGAGACCGGGTGAATCCCATCTTTTCGGATTCGCACCTTGCTGATCGTGACCACCCACGTAATTATTCCGTCGGCACCTCCAGGGAGCACGGTGTTACAGTCAAGCGTGTAGGTGTGACTGAAAAGCGGTCCATGTTGTTTTCGTCGAATTATCGTGAAGCCGTGGAGAGCGTAGACCCAGACCTAGTCATACAAGTCATGCCCGGACAGATCCTCCCTGCACTCGCCACGAAGGCAGCACCTGATACCCCCCACTTGGTGCTTTACGGCGACAATTCCGCAATGTGGTCGAATTTGACTGACCTCCAACGTAAAATTAAGTGGCACGTTTTTTCGCAGACCAAAGGCAGGCTCTATTCCTGGGTCAATGCTCCCGCTACCAAGCTGTTCGGCTACACACCGGAGACGGTAGATAGGTTGAGTCCCTTTTCGGCAGGGACGGATATGGAAGTTCTACCCTTGGCGTACCGGCGCGATCATTTCTACTTTGATGAAACGCTGCGGTCAGACACTAGGGCAAAGCTTGGCATACAAGACCACGAGATCGCAGTACTTGTGGCGGGGAAGATCCAGCCACAGAAGCGAATCGACATTGTCGCCGCTGCAGTATCCAGGGCGATATCGACGGGATCGAGCGTCAAGTTCATCGTAGCTGGCGGTACATCCTCCCCGGACGCTGCTAAGGTTTTGGAGCCAGTTTTTGAGCTTCCACAAATGCGAAGTAGCATAATCCAAACTGGCTTTCTTTCTCAGCAGGGGCTTAACGAGGTGTTCAACGCAGCTGATGTGGGAGTTTGGCCGACAATGCCAGCCATCACAATTCAACAGGCAATGGGAACCGGCTTGCCTGTCGTTATTCCCGACAATACGATCGTCGGCCATCTCCTGAAGACGGGGACAGGCTGGTTTATCGATTCGGGGTCCAGTATAGAAGATCAAGTGTTGGACATATTACGCGGGCTGCCTGATCTAAGTATCGACCGCCCGGACTATGCCAAAAGAAATCAGTGGTTGAGCTCTGACTTGGTGGCCAGAGAGCTCGCCAGATACGCCCGTCTCACTCCCTAGAGCCCTGCAATCTTGTAACACTGGTCGCGCCAGCAGTTTGGTGGCCCGGCGTCTAGTATCTGAATACGCGATTCCTCGCCAATGCCGTGTGCTGGGGATTGGCAACTATGGCGTCTAGGTTGTGGGGGATGTACAGGCTATTGCCTCGAACCGAGTTGCCAGTTGAATCAACTGTCGTTCCCACAAGCGGTCCGACTTGAATGACGGCGCTCTCCGTTCGGTCCAGTGCGACAACCGTGTTCGACAAAATATGGTTACCTGAGTAGCTCTTCGATCGCTGTCCTACGCGAATTATTGGCAACCCACTTCCCGACATGAGTATTGTGTTGTCTTCAACAATGTTGCCATCGACGCTGTCATTGCTTGCCGAGTCAAGAGAAATCCCAATATTTGCGGCGCTCGAGCGACCAACTATTGTATTCGACTGAACTGTGTTCGACTTGGCCTCTCGCACGTCGATGCCGGTAAGTTGTTGGCCATCCTTATCATTCGTTATATCGGTGGCCCATAGTTTGTTATTGCTGATCTCGTGACCGTTTCCAGTGACTACAATCGGAACCTGGCAATCCGTGAAGACGTTCTGCGCCACCCTGTGCTGTTCACCAGACATCGCGTAGACTCCGTGATTGTGGCAACCTGAAAACTCATTATTCTTAATATGCGCTTGAGCCCGACCCTCTCGAGCAAAGTTTCCTATTCCGACACCCTGGACCAAGTTTCGCAGGGTACAACCATGGACGTCCAAGTACGATGTTGAGTCACCTCCAGGAGGGTCCCAAGCAACTCCAAAATGCCCGGTCTCAGTACCTGTCCATTTGTTTGCTGGGTATTGGCCATCAAGATCACAGTCGGCAATGGTTGCTCCGGCACCGCGGATACCTATTCCTACTCGAGACACCCCGTCTATTCTCGCCTGCCTAATAGAGCAGCGAGAGCCTATGACATGCACGACCGCAGTTTTCCACGGAGAGTTCTCCCCGTTCCATGCTCCCTGCGAGATAAACCGACCACCTTGTATGGTGATCCGATCTCCTAGGAGTACGAGCCCGTCGCTGGACGGTTCAGAGAAGCTAATTTTGGAGTGGTTGCCAAATCTAATGGTCACCTCGCTCTGGCGAATCACCAGCGTCTTTCCGTTGTAAACTCCCTCTACGTCGATAACGTCTCCAGGACTCAGACGATCGAACCTAGCTTGCAGTTCTTGTTCGGTCGGTACTTGATCCTGATCTGCGCTGGTATTGGTATGGTACCTGGCCAATGAGACTCCGACCATCCCGCCGGCAGCAATTGCTGTTCCAACAAGGAGTGCCCTTCTCGGAATCTTTCGCCCGTTCGCCAGGTCTTGCCGTTCTGTCTCCAACTCAGCGACGAATCCCGCTGACTTCGTGGTGACTAGCTACCTTCGATCGGATATAGTTGATCACGCGACGTGAGGAATCGGTAATCATATAATCATAGGGTATGACGGGCGCGCCCTCTTGACGGTGCTGCTTGATCGTTATATTGACCGAATCAACAACATCCTCCGGCTCGAGGCCAGTTGTAATTATTGCGCCGGTATCCAGCGCCTCCGGCCGTTCGATGGCGTCCCGCAATGTGATTGCAGGGAATCCGAGCATCGAAGACTCCTCGGAGATCGTCCCCGAATCGGAAATCACACAACGTGCGCCGAGTTGAAGCTTGTTGTAGTCGTGGAAGCCCAACGGTTCATGCAGGCGGATAGTGCTGTGCGTATCGAGTCCGTACTGTTCGATACGTTTGCGGGTACGGGGGTGAGTGGACACCAAAAACGGCACATCCTGGTCTGCCGCTACAGCTTTGAGTGAGGAGAGGACTTGTTCAAGTCGTTCCTTGCTGTCTACATTTTCCTCGCGATGTACGCTCGCCAACAGGTATTCCCCGCGCTGGAGACCCAGGCGTTCTAACACGTTGGAGGCATCGATCTGCTCTCGATACGTGGTGAGGACCTCCATCATGGGAGACCCCATCACCATGACATTGCGAGGGTGGAGGCCTTCGGCGAGAAGGTTGCGCCGGGAATGCTCGGTGTAAACGAGGTTATAGTCGCTGACGTGGTCGACCAGGTGCCTATTGATCTCCTCTGGAACGTTGGGGTCGAAGGAACGGTTGCCAGCCTCTAGATGGAACACGGGAACCTTCATCCGTTTTCCCATGATGGCGGAGACACAACTGTTGGTGTCCCCCAAGACGACCATGGCGTCCGGCTTTTCCTCAAGTAGCACCTTTTCGGTGCCGCGCAGCACGTCCCCCAAGACGGCTCCCAGGGATGAGGTATCCGCATTGAGAACGTGGTCCGGGCTGCGTAATCCAAGGTCTCGGAAGAAGATCTCGTTGAGCGTGTAGTCATAGTTCTGCCCCGTGTGGACGAGGACGTGGTCGGTCGACTCTTCAAGCCGGCGAATGACACAGGCCAAGCGGATGATCTCCGGCCGGGTGCCCACGACGGTCATTACTTTCAGCTTCTTGGCCACAGTGGTCTCAGACTTCCTGGTAGAACGTATCGGTGTCGTCCGGATTGAAGATCTCATTCGTCCAGAACTGGGTCAGCACGTTCCCTACACCCGTGTTGCGGATGTTGTGGACCCAGCCCACCGGCATGTCCACGGCCTGTGGGGTGTCGCCGGTGACATCAATCGTGACGACCTCGTCCGTGAACATCCTGCGAATACCGAGCCTTGCCTGTCCCTCCAAGACTACAAACCTCTCGATTTTGCGTAGGTGGTAGTGCTGGCCCCGGACCACACCTGGTTTCGTGGTCGAAAAAAACGTCTGCCCCTCTCCCCCATGGCTCTTGACTGTCTCTACCAGCTGCCCCCGTTGGTCCGTGCGTGGTTCCAGAGACATTGCCGGATTGGCCACGAAGGCGAAGGACCGGTACGTGTTGAATAGGTCACGGTCAAACCGGTCAGCCAAATCAGGAATCTCTGCCCTCGCGTAGAGTGCATGGAACCCGGCAAGCTTCTCAGCAATGCCTGACACAGTGATCTTATTCGTCCTGTAACGGGAGAGATCTTGCTTTGTGGACGCGTCCAGCAGCGCTTCAGCGGCGACCTGTGCGTGCATCAAATCTAATTCCTTGTCCTGATGCACTTCCACTGGCTTGCCCTCGACCGTCAAGTGGCAAAAGGTCGCAACCACTGAGTTGTAGAACGGTTTCCCGTGTTCCCCGAATAGATTGGGTAGCAGGAGGTCAACGAAATCTAGCCCCCGTTCGCGGCAGACCTCAGAGAGCACAACTGCTGCCGCCTCCTTGGACGCTCCGTAGTTGGAACCGTTGCCGGCCTGAATGGAATTCGCAAACACGAGGACGCGTGGGGGATTCTCCAGGTTACGAATAGTCTCCGCGAGCTGCTCCGCCATCCTGACATTGCCTTCCAAGACTTCCTGGTCGGATCCGCGGTTGACTCCGGCTAGGTGCACGAGACGGTCCATGCCCTCGCAGGTCGCGATTGCTTTTTCCTGTGAGAACCCATCGCCCAATGACAAGGAGCGCACGTCCTCACCGGTCCGCGAGAAGTGGCGGATCCTCAGGTGCCAGCCGAGGAAGCCCCCACCACCCGTGACAGCGATTCCACTCATGCGAGGCCCCATGCATTCCGCTCACGCTGGATCTCCGGAAGGCTCAAGAGCAGTTCCTTGGTTTCTTCGACGTCCATATGCCGGGCCGTGTGCGAGTCGTAGTCCTCATAGGCATTGACCGTCTTGCTGCCTTCCTCGAAGAATGGCTTGTAGTCCAGTTGCCGCTTGTCCGCCGTGACACGGAAGTAATCTCCGTGGTCCACTGCACGTGCTAATTCCTCTCGGGTCGCCAACTGTTCGGATAATTTCTCCCCGTGACGAGTACCAATGGTGCTCATGTCCGGCTCACGATCGAACAGTTCACAGACAGCCGTGGCCAACGTAGCTATGGTGCAGGAGGGAACTTTACGGATGAATAAGTCACCTTGTTCGGCATTGTTCATGGCGTAGTGAACAAGGTCAACGCTCTGGTCCAGGCTCATCATGAAGCGAGTCATGTTCGGGTCCGTGACCGTGATGGCCTTCCCGGCTTTGAGCTGGTTGATGAACAGAGGCACCACACTCCCGCGGGAGTACAGGACGTTTCCGTAACGGACGCACGAGACTACCGTATTCGCCTGTGGATTCTCGAGACCGTGCGCCTGGGCGAGTTTCTCCATCAGTGCCTTCGTCATGCCCATGGCGTTGACGGGATAGACCGCCTTGTCAGTGCTAAGGCAAACAACGGATTGCACGCCGGATACCTCGGCCGCTTTGATGACGTTCTCACTGCCCGTGACGTTCGTCTTGACCGCCTGCATGGGGAAAAACTCCGCCGAGGGAACTTGCTTCAGGGCCGCGGCATGGAAGACGTGCGAAATGTTCTGCATAGCCGCACGGATGCTATCGAAATCTCTGACGTCGCCAAGGAAATAGCGAATGCGGTTGTCGCCTAGATCATGACGCATCTGATCCTGCTTTGCCTCGTCCCGGCTCAGGACATGAATCCTCTCGCACCCCTGATCGAGCAGGTAGCGGACCATGCGGTGCCCGAAGCTACCGGTGCCGCCGGTAATGAGTACTGATTCGGGCACCGTCAAGTCGGTTTCGGTTGTGTCACTCACTGTTGTTCTCCATGTGTTGTGCTCCTAGTCCTGGTTACTGGCGTCGTAGTGCGCTGCCGGCTAATACCGCTTTGGCCGTGTTACCCAGGATCCTCAAGTCGCCTGTGAAAGAACGGCTGTGAACGTATTCGACATAGGCAGCAGTCTTTCGGGGAAGAATCGAGTTGACGTAGTGCGATTCCGGGTCCGGTGCCAGGGCCAGCTCGTCACCTTCATTCCGGAATTCAATGGAAGCCGGGTCAGTAATGCCTGGCCTCACCGAGAGGATCACTGACACGGCCGGATCCGTCCATTGGGCAACGTACTCGGGAACTTCGGGTCGCGGTCCCACGAGAGACATCCGGCCACGAAGGACGTCGTAGAACTGGGGGATCTCGTCCAACTTGGTACGACGGAGTACGGCACCAACGCGTGTGACTCGAGGGTCCCCCGTTCCGGAAACCGCTAGCCCATCGTGGTCCGTCCGCATGGTCCGAAACTTGTGGATCCTGAATGGTCGTCCATGAAGTCCAACGCGCTCCTGTGTGAACATGACTGGTCCAGGGGAGGATGCCTTGATGGCGACGGCTACAACAGCCATGACGGGGCTGGAAACGACCAGTGCCCCGGCAGACACCACGGTGTCGAAGACCCTTTTGATCACGGGGCCAGCACCCTCTGAGTAGCCCTGATCACCTTGTCCACGTCTTCTGTCGTCATAGAGGAGAAGATCGGGAGGCTGACCGCTCGTTCGAACTCCCGCGATGCAACGGGGAAATCTGCCGCGGCCAAACCACAGGCATCCTTCCAGTACGGATGCAAGTGGAGCGGGATGAAATGAACGGAGGTACCAACGCCCTCTTCGCTCATCCTCTCGATGAATTGATCACGGTGATGACCAGCGCGCTTTGGGTCTACCCTCACGATGAACAGGTGCCACGCGTGACCGTCTGGGTCGTCCGGCACCGACGGCAGGTCTACCGGGAGATCCATGAAAGCGTCGATATACCGCATGGCGATGTCGCGTCGCTTGTCCCGCATTTCCACGGCGCGACCGAGTTGCACCCGCCCCATCGCGGCAGCGGGGTCCGGCAAGTTGTACTTGAATCCAGGTGCTACAACGTCATAGTGCCAGGACGGAACAGTGGACTGGTAGCGATTGAAGACGTCTCGGCTAATCCCATGCAGACGCATGGTGCGCATACGCTGGGCAAGCTCCTGGGACTTGACCATCACCATTCCGCCCTCGCCCGTGGTGATGGTCTTGGTCGCGTAGAAGCTGAACACGACGGCGTCCGAGGTGGAGTTGCCGACCAGTTTCCCGGCTGACGTCACCGGAAAAGCGTGGGCCGCATCCTCGATGACGCGAAGCCTGTGACGTGACGCGAACTCGGCCAGAAGGTCAGCGTTCACGGGCACTCCTGCCATGTGAACCGGCATGATCGCCCGAGTCCGTTCAGTGACCCTACGTTCCGCGTCATCGAAGTCGATGTTCAGCGTGTGCTCGTCAACATCCACCATGACTGGATCAGCCCCTACGTAGCGCACCACTTCGGCCGTTGAGGTAAAGGTCCACGTGGGCAAGAGAACTTCGTCTCCTGGTCCAATGCCCAAAGCTTCCACTGCGAGGTGAAGTCCAGCAGTCGCAGAGTTGACCGCCACGCAGGTGAGGTCGCCGCCACCGAGAAAATCGGCCATCTCCTTCTCGAAAGCGGCGGCATTCGGTCCTGTGGTCAACCATCCCGAACGGACGGTTTCCGCAACCGCATGGACCTCAGCGTCGGTGATATCGGGCCGAGCGAAGGGCAAGAAGGCGTCCTGCGCCGCGGATTCAGTCATCGTCATCGGTCCTTCCAGACACAGGGCGTTCTAGGTTCTTCACGTATCGATTCATCCGACGGTCCTCCGGAGTGGAATAGGCATCGTGGAGTTCCCACCCCAGCCGTTGGTAGAAGGCATTGACGGCGTCGTTCCCATCCGCGTCAGTGGTCAACATGGCTGCCTGGGCCCCTTGTTGGCTAGCCTGCTCGGTCCATCCACGAAGCAGCACGCCTCCCACGCCTTGTCCTTGGGACTCTGGGTCGACGCAGATGGAACTCAGCAATGCTGCGCCCGGAAGGTCGGGTGGAACCTCCCCACGGTAGGCCACCGCACGCAGAAGTCTGGGCGCACGGGCAGGTTCTCGAAGGGCGATCGAGGCACTGCGAGCGACGAATCCGAAGAGCCGTCGTTTGAGTAGCCGCCTAAAGAAGCCGGGGGGTTCAGTCGTTCCCACTGCGGCGCCTTTGACCTTACCCCCAGCGTCCACGACGACAGCCGTCACGGCAGAAGGATCGTCCAAGAAACCCCGGTAGAACTCGCGCAGAAAACCCTCTCCGAGTTCGGAAAGGAAGAACCTGGGAAAGGACCGCCGGTGTAGGGCCGCCACGGTGTCGATATGGGATCGCTGAAGTGGCACAGTCTGAAGGGCATTCCCCTGGGGCCGCTGTGCAAGAGGTCGACCTGCCACAAGCCCCAACAGTTGCTCGGCTTTGTCCGTGGTTTTCTCAACGCTGAATTGGTCCTCATAAGTCCGCCGCGCGGTGGCGCCCATGGCAGCGAGTCCAGCGCGTCCCAATGAGACCAGTTGCTGAAGCCCTCGGGCGATGTCGGCAGGATCGTTTTGGTCGACTGCCAAACCCGCTCCCGCAGATTGGACGACATCGACGACGTCTCCACTGGCGGCCACCAGCGTGGCAGTCCCGGACGCGAGGATCGCTTGGGTTTTGCTGGGCATGGTCAGAGGCGTCAACGGATCATCTACCAAGCTGATATAGGCAATGTCAGCGCTGGCCATAAGATTGGACATCCGTTCTTGGGGTACACGACCAATGAACCGAACAGCTGGGGCATCTGCGGCTAGATCCCGAAGACGCTCTTCGTCATTGCCTCCACCAGCCATGATGCACACTATTTTTTCTGGATCGAGCGAGCGGCTTGCCACCATGAGTGTTTCGAGACCTTGTGCCGCACCCATCGCGCCCGCGTAGAGCAAGACGACTTGATCCTCCCCGACATTCAACTCATCTCTTATCGAGCGACCGAACGGATGAAAGACGTCCTCATTGGCTGGTTTGGGGATGTAGTGGGTTTTCGCGGACGGCACACCTCGCTCGGCCAAGATCCTGCCGACACTGGGGGCGATGTGGACCACAGCGTCTGACGCGCGGTACATGGACCCGACCCACGCGTCCAGCACTGGTCCGGTGACGCGACCAGCGGCGCTTCCGGCTGTGAAGCCCGACACCATGACCGTGTCAGGCCAAAGGTCCGCGACCTCACTGATGAGAGGAGTGCCGCGGAGGTATCGCTGCAGGAACATCGGCAAAGCCACGGTGATGGGTGAATAGTTGACCCACACGGCGTCGGCCCCACGCAGGGAATCGAGTCCCAACGCCGCAGCGCTGGCCCCGAACGATCCGTAGTTCAGGAGCCTCTTCGCGAGAGAACCGTCGTGGCTCGGGAATAGGTAGGTTCGCGTGACGTTGACACCATCCAGTGTCTCTCGCATGCGAGGTTTGAGCTTGTATCCGTCTACTATACGCCCGTCGGGATAGTTCGGAAAACCCGTGACCACATTGACATTGTGGCCGCGTTTAACAAGCTCGCGGGCAAGTACACCGGGGAGCGCAGCCGGGCCTGGTTCAGGGTCGTACCACTGAGTGATCATGCCGATTTTCATGGCGTGACAATGCCCCCGTTACGGATACTCTTCGTGCGGCAAGATCGGCTCGTCTGACAGGGTTCAGGCGACATCGTGGGTTTCAGACGTCCTTGAGAGCTTCCCACAACGCTTCAACCAGACATCCATATTGATATCAGCTGGCGCCAATGCCTGGACGTGCGCGTGAGAAATTTTCGGGTGGAAAGGCCGTTCGTCACCCTCTCCCAATCCGACAAGTTCCTCGTGGAGCTTCTCACCCTCGCGAAGACCGGTGAAGGTAATTTCCACATCCTTACCGGACATCTCGATCATTCGCTGGGCGATATCTAGAATCTTGACTGGCTCGCCCATGTCGAGGATGAGCACCTCAGCAGGAGCACCGATGGCTCCGGCCTGAACCACCAGCTGACATGCTTCAGGGATGGTCATGAAGTAACGGGTAACATCCGGGTGGGTAACCGTTACCGGCCCCCCTTTTTCGATCAGCGACCGGAAGGTCGGCAACATTGACCCACGGCTACCGATCACGTTGCCGAACCGTACCGACAGATAAGGTCGGCCGGTTTCCTGCGCCATCCACGCGGTCAACTTTTCCGCGACCCGTTTTGAGTGCCCCAGAACACTCGTGGGGTTCGCAGCCTTGTCGGTGCTGATATTGATAAAGTTCTCGACTCCGGCATTCCGCGCAGCGTTCAGAACATTGAGCGTCCCTAGGACGTTGGTCTTCCACGCTTCCTCGGGATATTGCTCCAACATGGGGAGATGCTTGAGTGCCGCGGCATGGTAGACGACCTCAGGCTTGCGCTCTTGGAATATTCTCTCGAGCGCCTCCGGCTCACGAATATCGGCCAGGACCACGTCCCGAGTATGCAGCAGTCCGTGGCCGACGACTCCGAGCTGTGCCATCTGCAGGCCGGTCTCATCCCGGTCCACCATCATGAGTTCAGCTGGCGCCCACTTGGAAATCTGACGGCACAGTTCTGACCCGATGGATCCGCCTGCCCCAGTGACCAAAACACGCTTGCCAGCGATGTAGTCGGCGATGGATTCGACCTCCGTATCCACGGGATTGCGCCCGATGAGATCTTCAATGGAGATGTCCCGCAGGTCTGAAAGTCGGGTTCGTCCCTCCATGATCTGTTCCAGCAGCGGCAGCACTCGGACGTGCAGCCCGGCGTCACTGGCGGCGTCAGAGATCTCCCGAACCAAGACGGAGTCCGCTCGGCCAATGGCGAGGACCAGCTCTTTGGCACCAGTTTTCGCCGCCACCTTCTGAAGATCGTCGAAGCCTCCCATGACCTTGACCCCGCGAATCTCGAGGTTGGACAGCTGGGGATCATCGTCCAGAAGGGCGACTGGCCGGTACTCTGACTCCGCATCAGTCTGCATTCGGCGGATAACCGTTTCCCCGAGGTATCCAGCACCATAGACGATGGTGGGAATGGCCCGGGATCCTGGCTTACGGCGCCTCTCCAAAGCGAGTCGGACAATGTATCGAGCGCCCAACATACAAATCAGAGCCATCGGCGTGGCCAAGAGGGCCGTACTACGAGGCGTGCTGAAAGCAGTACCCATGACCAGCATCACGATGGTCGTCACTAGTCCGACAACGACGACGATGTATGTCAGAGTCCTGACCTCTTCGAAGGTTCCGAAAACGTGACGTCCTCGATAGATGCCGATCAGTAGCCCCAACACGGCTTGCAGCACACCTGCAACCAGCGCGAAGACAGCAAGCCAGCTCCACGCCATCTGCGCAATGTCGAACTCGTAGCGCAACCACGCGGCCAGGGGGATAACAGCTAGCCAACTCACCACGTCCACGGTGAGGAACGCCAATCTGGCGACGCGCGTTCGAGTCTTCCGGTTCACAAGACCTCTCCCATGCGAGTTGGCCGGGGACTCTCGTCCCCGGATATATCGTGCTCCGCCATCGTCGCCTCAGACCGGTGACAGAGTGACAAATAGAGACTACGTCACGGCGAGCAGATCAATGCTATCCCGATTGTGAAATACCCATCGCGCATCTCAACAGCTATTTCCGCCATGAAGCAGACTCGATTCTTAACAGAAGGTTAACTACCGTCTTCGAATTAACCGGCAAAGGTGTTCTACTCCACCGTCACCGACTTCGCCAGATTCCGCGGTTGGTCCACGTCAAACCCCTTAGCGGTAGCCAGCTCGCAAGCGAAGATCTGCAGGGGCACGGTGGTCAGCAATGGCATGAGCATCGGTTGGGTCTCTGGAACGTAGAACACCTGCTCGGCATACTCCCGAACGGTCTCGTCACCGGCCTCCGCCACCACGATCGTCTTAGCACCCCGGGCGCGGACCTCTTGGATATTGGAGACGACCTTGGCGTGGAGAGAATGCCGGTCCAGCGGGGACGGCACCACCACGAACACCGGCTGACCTTCGTCGATCAGCGCGATCGGGCCGTGCTTGAGCTCTCCGGCGGCAAATCCCTCGGCGTGAATGTAGGCCAGTTCTTTGAGCTTGAGAGCGCCTTCGAGTGCTACGGGGTAACCCACGTTGCGCCCCAGGAAGAGCACGGAGGAAGCCTTGGCCATGGACTGGGCCAGTTCCTTGATGCTGTCCGCGTTGTCCAGGATCTGCTGCACCTTGGCCGGGATCTCGGCAAGGTCGGCAAGAATGTCCTTGATCTGCTGGCTGTACAGGTTCTTGTTCAGCTGGGCCAAATACAGACCGAGCAGGTACGCCGCAGTGATCTGGGCAAGGAAGGCCTTGGTGGACGCCACGGCGATCTCCGGGCCGGCGTGGGTATACAGCACCGCGTCAGACTCGCGCGGGATCGTGGAGCCATTGGTATTGCAGATGGACACCGTCCGGGCGCCCTGCTCCTTGGCGTAGCGCACCGCCATCAGCGTGTCCATGGTTTCCCCGGATTGCGAGATGGACACCACGAGCGTGCTGGGATCGATGATCGGATCGCGATAGCGGAACTCATGCGAAAGCTCCACTTCCACTGGAATCCGGCACCAGTGCTCAATCGCGTACTTCGCGACCATGCCGGCGTAGGAGGACGTGCCACACGCCAGCACAATGATCTTGCGGATCGATTTGAGCTCTTCCTCACTGATGCGCAGTTCGTCCAGAATGAGGTTGCCTTGAGCGTCGCTGCGCCCCAACAGGGTGTCACCCACGGCGTGGGGCTGGTCGTTGATCTCCTTCTCCATGAAGGTGGCGTAGCCACCCTTCTCCGCCGCGGAGGCGTCCCAATCGACGCTGAACTCCTTGCCCTGGGCCGGTTTGCCGTAGAAGTCAGTGATTTCCACCGTGTTTGCGGTGATGGTGACCACTTGGTCCTGAGCGAGTTCGATCGCTCGGCGCGTGAAGTCGATGAAGCCGGAGACATCCGAACCGAGGAAGTTCTCCCCCTCCCCCAGACCAACCACCAACGGTGAGTTGCGGCGTGAGGCGACCACGCGGTCCGGGTGATCAGCGTGGACGGCCAGCAGCGTGAAGGCACCTTCCAGTCGCTGACTGGCCAGCTGCATGGAGCGGGTCAGGTCCTGTCCGCCCTTGTGACGGTAGATGTGACCCAACAGGGCTGCAGCCACTTCGGTGTCGGTCTGCGAACGGAAGGTGATCCCGTCCGCCGACAGTTCCTTCTTCAGTTCGGCGAAGTTCTCGATGATGCCGTTGTGGATGACAGAGAGCTGATCACCGTCCGCCAAGTGCGGGTGTGCGTTGAGATCCGTGGGCCCGCCGTGAGTGGCCCACCGGGTGTGCCCGATGCCCACCGTCGCCACCGGCACAGGGCGTTCTTCCAGCTCCGCCGTGAGATTGGCCAGCTTGCCGGCCTTCTTGCGATGTTCCACCGCGCCGCCTGAAACAACAGCGATGCCCGCCGAGTCGTAACCGCGGTACTCCAGGCGCTTCAGGCCTTCCATGAGCACGTCCAGCGACGAATGCTTGTCCAGCTGAGAGGGCAGGCCGATATAACCAACGATTCCACACATGAGGACTAGGTTATCCCGCATAATCCAGGAGTCCGTGCACGCGCGCCAGAACCCGGATCTTCACAGAGAGCCACGTGCCGCCATACCGTGGCCCGCATGAAGGCACTCACATGGCAAGGCAAGCGAAACGTCAGCGTCGAGGACGTTCCGGATCCGATCATCCAGGAGCCGACGGACGCGATCATCAGGATCACCTCCACCGCCATCTGCGGCTCGGATCTGCACCTCTACGAAGTCCTCGGTCCGTTCATGGACAAGGACGACGTCATTGGTCACGAGCCCATGGGCATCGTCGAGGAGGTCGGCTCCGCGGTGACCAACCTCTCCCCCGGAGACCGGGTGGTGATCCCCTTCAACATCGCGTGCGGTCACTGCTGGATGTGTGAGCACGGGCTGCAGTCTCAGTGCGAGACGACCCAGGTGACCGAGCAGGGCTCCGGCGCGGCGCTGTTCGGCTACTCCCGTCTCTACGGTTCGGTCCCCGGCGGGCAGGCTGAGTACCTGCGCGTTCCCCACGCCGACTATGGCCCCATCAAGGTTCCCCACACCGGCGAGGATGAGCAGTGGCTCTACCTTTCGGACATCCTGCCCACCGCGTGGCAGGGTGTGAAGTACGCCCAGGTTCCCGAGGGCGGCACGCTGGCCGTGCTGGGACTCGGCCCGGTCGGGCAGTTCGCCGCCCGCATTGGCGTGCACCTGGGGTACCGCGTGCTGGCCGTGGACCCGGTGCCCGAGCGCCGGACCATGGCCGAGCGCTACGGCGTCGAGGTCCTCGAACAGGACAAGGACGTCGTCGAACGCCTGCGCCTGGCCACCGACGGCCGCGGGCCCGACTCGGTGGTGGACGCCGTCGGGATGGAGGCCCACGGTTCCCCGGGGGCCGGCTTCGCGCACCAGGCCGTGAGCATGCTGCCGGACGCCATCGGCCGGATGGCCATGAAGACCGCCGGCCTGGACCGTCTGCACGCCCTGCAGACCGCGATCAAGACCGTCCGGCGCGGCGGGACGATCTCCCTGTCCGGGGTTTACGGTGGCACCGCCGATCCCCTGCCGATGCTCACCCTGTTCGACAAGCAGATCTCCCTGACCATGGGCCAGTGCAACGTGAAGCGCTGGATCGACGACATCATGCCCTTGGTCGATGATCCCTCCGATCCGCTCGGCACCCTGGACCTGGCCACCCACCAGGTGCCCCTGGACCGGGCGCCGGAGATGTATGACACCTTTCAGAAGAAGCAGGACGGCTGCATCAAGGTGGTCCTCAAGCCCGGAAGCCCGAGCTGATGCGCGTCGTGGTGCTCGGGGCCACCGGCAACGTCGGCACCGCGCTGTTGCACCGCCTGCAGCGGGCGCGGACCGCCGGTGAGGTGGACTCGATCGTCGGGGTCTCACGGCGCGGCCCCGAGCGCCCGGGCGCTCCCTTCGAGGACGTGGAGTGGCACCGGATCGACGTCCGGGATCCCGACGCCGGCCCCCGGCTCGCGCAGGTCATGCGCGGCGCGGATGCCGTGGTGGACCTGGTCTGGGTGATCCGCCCGAACCGGGTTCGCGGCTTCCTGCGCTCCATCAACGTGGAGGGCAATCGCACCGTGTTCCAAGCCGTGGCCCAGTCCGGTGTCCCGCACCTGGTCTACGCCTCGTCGATCGGCGCCTACGGCCAAGGTTCCAAGACCCACCTCGTCGATGAGTCCCACCCCACCACCGGGACGCCGACCTCCCACTACGGGGCGCAGAAGGCCGAGGTGGAGGGTCTGCTGAATG
Source organism: Citricoccus sp. GCM10030269 (assembly GCF_042665635.1). Taxonomy (NCBI): domain Bacteria; kingdom Bacillati; phylum Actinomycetota; class Actinomycetes; order Micrococcales; family Micrococcaceae; genus Citricoccus; species Citricoccus sp. GCM10030269. The sequence goes on from NZ_JBHTCV010000001.1 coordinate 325,030, forward strand.
ACTTCGAGCGGGAGAACCCGGGGGTGCTCGTCACGCGGTTGCGGCCGGGGCTGATCTTCGGCGCGAGGCCGGCACCTGAGATCAAGGACTACTTCATCGGAGATCTCATCCCCGCCCGGTTGCTGACCTGGCTGCTGGCCGTGGGGCGGCTGCCGGTGCTGCCCTTCCCGGCCGGCATCCGGTTCCAGGCGGTCTCCTCCCCGGATATGGCCGAGGCGTACTGGCAAGTGGTGCGGCAGCGGGCGCCAGGGGCCTTCAACGTGGCCGCGGATCCGGTGTTGGACGCCCAGACCATGGGCCAGCTGCTCGGCGCACGGCGCTACCTGGAGTTGCCGGTGCAGGTGTTCAAGGCCTTGGCAGCCGCCACCTACGCCGCACGCCTGCAGCCCACCGACCCCGGCTGGGTGGACATGGCCGCCGTCGTGCCGATCATGTCCACCGCCAAGATCCGAGAGACCGTGGGCTGGAAGGAGACGCTCACCTCGCAGCAGGCGGTGCGGGAACTGCTCGACCACTTCTCCGGAGCCGAGGGCTTGGGCAACTTCAAACATCGCTCGAGTTCGCCGTTGGAGTAGGGGCGCCGCTTACGACGGCCTCTCGTCCGGCGTCGAAGGACCAGCGAGCAAGGACATGACAGGAGCGGCGGGGTATGTGCCCGCCGCTCCTGCTCGTTGTGCCGGTTAGCTACGCCGGTTCATGCGCTGCATGAGCACCATGCCGCCGCCGATCACCAGCAACACCATGGCACCGCCGATCAACCAGAGCTGATCCGAACCGGTGCGGGCCAGCCGATCCGAGTACCTGGGACCGTCCGTGTCGTCGTCCCAATTCCCGTCGAGGACCGTGTCGCTCCCCGGACCGCCCGGACCCCACGGACCGTCTGCGGGATCGTCCGTCGTGCCACCGCCATTCGGGTCATCGGCCGACCCGGCAGCCTGCACCTCGAGTGGCGCGACCGCACGAACGCCACCGGACACGGCTTCCACGTCGTAGTCGCCGGGTTCGATGCCTTCGGGCACCGTGATCATGGTGGCGAAGGCACCGTCCTCGTCCGTCGTCGCCGTCGTCGCGGTCCCCGGAACCGGGTCGCCGGCCGGATCCAGCAACTGCACCTCGACATCCTCGTTCGGCGGGTAGCCGGAACCCGTCAAGGTCACATCATCACCAGGCTCCACGGACCCCGGTGACACCGACAACTCCGCCGGCCCAACCTCATCGGCCGCCTCAACGTCAAGCGGCGCGGTCTCACGGGTATCGCCCGACACGGCTTCCACGTCGTAGTCGCCGGGTTCGATGCCTTCGGGCACCGTGATCATGGTCGTGAAGTCACCGTCATCATCCGCCGTCACCGTGGTGGCGGTGCCCGCAACCGGGTCGCCCTCGGGATCCAGCAGCTGCACCTCGACATCCTCGTTCGGCGGGTAGCCGGAACCCTCCACGGTCACGTCATCCCCTGGAGCCACAGATCCCGGCGTCACCGACAGCTCAGGTGCCGTGGCACCATCCTCTGCTTCGACATCGAGCGGCGCGGTCTCACGAACCTCACCGGACACGGCCTCAACGTCATAGCGGCCCGACTCGGTGCCTTCCGGGACGGTGATCGTGGTGGTGAAGTCACCGTTCTCGTCCGTCGTCGCCGTCGTCGCGGTCCCCGCAACCGGGTTGCCCTCGGGATCCAGCAGCTGAACCTCGACATCCTCGTTCGGCGGGTAGCCGGAACCCTCCACGGTCACATCATCACCAGGCTCCACGGACCCCGGTGACACCGACAACTCCGCCGGCCCAACCTCATCGGCCGCCTCGACCTCCAAGGGCGCCGTCTCACGGACCTCCCCGGACACGCCCTCCACCTCGAAGTCACCGGACTCGGTCCCCTCCGGGACCGTGATGATCGTGGTGAAGTCACCGTCATCATCCGTGGTCACCGTCGTCGCAGTCCCCGGAACCGGGTCGCCGGCCGGATCCAGCAGCTGGACCTGGACCTCCGCGTTCGACGGGTACCCGGAGCCGCCCACGGCTACCTCATCGCCGGGCGTTACCGTGGCAGGATCCACGGTCAGTTCGGCCGGTCCCACCTCGTCGGCCGCCTCCACCTCTAGCGGGGCCACATCCCGGAATTCCCCGGACACGCCCTCCACCTCGAAGTCACCGGACTCGGTCCCCTCCGGGACCGTGATGGTCGTGGTGAAGTCACCGTTCTCATCCGTGGTCACCGTCGTCGCGGTCCCCGGAACCGGGTCGCCGGCCGGGTCCAGCAACTGGACCTCGACCTCCGCGTTCGGCGGGTAGCCAGAGCCGCCCACCGTCACGTCATCGTCCGGGGCCACCGTTCCCGGCGTCACCGTGAGCTCGGGGGCGATCTCGGCCACGCGGACCGTCGATGAGGCGAGGTTGAGGTCCACCGCTTGCGCGTCAGGCAGCAACTCCAGGCTGACGGCGTTCACGGTCGTGGACTCGGCACCCAGTAAGCCGGGCTCCGGTTGCTCGTTGATCGTGATGTCCACGATCTCGTCGAGCACCTCGGTCAGGACAGGGTCAACGGTCTCGAGCACAGGATCGACCAGTCCGATCACGGCGCCGGAAACGTCCTCGACGCCGGCCGTCAGGATCGGCTCCAGCCCCTCCGCCAGCGGGGCCAGGAGAGCATCATCCAGGAAATCGGCGATGGGGTCCAAGACGGTGTCGAGGGGAACCCCGAGCAGGTCGATGTCCAGGCTGATGTCCGGGCTGCCCTCGGCGGTTCCCGCCAGTTGGCCAAGGGTCCCGTTGACCAGGACCTGGCCGTCAGCAGCAGGAATCAGTCCGCCGACCAGAGACAATTCCAGTGGAATGGCCACCGTGACGTCGGCGGCATTGAGCACGTCGGTCACGGCGTCGTTGACTCGCTCGTCCACGGTCCCCAGTGCTTCCGCCAGCGCGTCCGTGATCAGGCCAAGGGTCTCCGCGGTCAGGAGCTGGGTGTTCGGTGCCAGACCGTTGAGGCCGCCGTCCGTGCCACCGGCCAGTTGGGCCACATCGACCTCGATCGTCCCGTCCGTGAGATCCACGGAGACCAGCCCGTTCGCATCCTCCAGGGGCTCGGCCAGCACCGTGGCCGACGCCTCCTGGAGTGCCTCATCCAGCCCGTCGATGCTCGCCGTGCCACCGGAGAGCTCCAGGTCGGCAAGGCCGGCAGCGTCGAGTTCCGTTTCGAGCCCTGCCACCGTGCCGCCGATGAGTCCGTCGGACGCCACCAGGTCGTCCGCGATGGTGCCGGAGTCGGTGATGGCGGTCTCGAGATCGCCAGACAGGGCACCGACCACAGGGCTGTCGATAACCAGGTTGCCGTCCATCACCAGGTAATCCGTCGCGGCGTCTGCCGGTGCGGTCTGGGAGGCTGTCGACGCCACGGCGCCCAGCTCAAGGCTGATCTCCTGGACCACGTCATCCGTCAGGCCGGTGACCTCTAGCTGATCCAGCAGGTCGGTCAGGTTGACGGTGGTGTTGGCCGCCGGGCCAGCGGCCTCCGCGGCGTCCACGCTCAGGGAACCGTCTTCCCCCACGACGCCGGCGCTGGCCGTGGACGAGTACGCCGACGGCGAGGTGGCAAAGGAGTTGAGCAGGCCGAGGTCACCGATCTCCAGCAGCCCCGGGCTTCCCTCCGTTCCCAGCACCGGAAGTTGCACGGTGCCCAGGTCCAGTGCGAGCGTCTCCAGAACCGAAGCGTCGATCGCGCCCGTGTCCGGCCCCGGGGCGCTCGGGTTTCCGCTAGCGGCCTCGCCGAGAGCGACCAATTCGGTCTCGAGCAGCGTTGAGTCGATGATGCGGGCCAGCGCCTCGGAATCGTCAGTCGGGGCAGCCTGTGCCCCGCCCAGCGGTGCCGCGATCATCGCCATCGTCATGGTCCCTGCGGCAAGGGCCCCGAGCCTGTGCCTCCTGGATCGGTCGTGCTGGTGCGCCATTACGTCCCCCACTCTCAAAGGTGCCAATGATGACGGCCCTCGTCTTCGGCAGGACCCAGCACCTCCGACGTGCTGAGCATCCGTCCCCCCAAGGACGAAGACACTGTCACATCTTTACTCGAAATGTGAGGAGATTCATAGGGTTCGTTCAGAGTCCACCGGTGGCGATCGGTTCTCAGCGGTCGATAAAGCGGGTGCCGAGGGTCTCTTCGCTGATGCGCCGGACTTGGGCTTCTTGGTCCTGTGCCCGCTGGTAGAGGACCTCCATCTCCTGCCGGTCCAGGCCGGCGTCGGGAAATTGCACGGCCAGCAGGCCGAGGACGTGCCACATGCCCGATTTGGCCTGTAGGGCACCCTGCAGAATGTCCATCTCCACCTGAGTCATGCCCCGAGTCTTGGACCGCGTGAGGTTGACGGGATTGAGCCGGCCGGCCACCTGTGCTGCCTTGCCGATGGCCTTTCCGGTGATCGGGACTTTCATGCCGAGCCGGTCGATCAGTTTCTCGACGGTTTGCTGGTCCTGGTAGACCTGCTCCGCTAGGTCGGTGAACTGCTGCTCGTACTCCGTACCGCGCCAGGTATCCGAGGCGGTCTGGAACATTCGAACGCCGCTCTGCGCGCCGAGCAGATGGTGATTGAGGTAGTCCTCGAGGCGGTCTCGGTCAATGGTTTCGTCAGCAGAGTCCATGTGCCATAGGTACGCCAGCGGCCATCGCACGGCAAGGGATGGCCGACCGGTTCAGCTGGCGAAGAAAGAGCTGACCGTCTCGGCCCAGACTTGAGACCCCTGCTCGCTGGGGTGAATGGCATCCACCATCAGGGACGCCGGGTCGCCGGTCTCCTCGAAGGCGGCGTGGACGTCGATCAACGGCAGACCCCGCTCCTCGGCTGCGGCGCGAACCACCTGCTCGTTGGCTTCAGAGCTTTCGGCCCAGTCACCCGTGGCGGGGTTCTGCGCCGTCAACACGACCGGGGCAGAACCTTCGGATCCGGCTCCCAGAGCATCCAGGAGTTCAGTGAGAGAGGATTCGACCTCCTCGGCCGATCCGCGGTGCCCATAGTTGAGAATCACCAGGTTCGCTTCTTCCGGCTGCAGTAGATCGTGGGACAGTGCGAACTCGGGAGTGGCTTCGGCTTCAGAGCCGTTCCAGATGGTCACGGTGCGCTCGCCCTGGCCGAACTCCCGGGGCTGGGCGTACCAATCGCCGATCTCCGCGTTCCAGCTGTACACCGAGACCCGGGCGTCCGCGCCGAGCTCCTCGGCCCACAGGTAGACCCATTCATTGCTGGTGTTGCTGGTGGAGTCACCGAGGACACTGATCACGGCATCGTCGGTGCCGTTCACCACGTCCTGGGCGGCGGTGGTGTTCGCCTCGACCGGGTCGTCCGGTGCTTCGGAGGTCTCCGATGCGGACGACTCTGGCGATTCAGAGGACTCAGATGATGAGGGATCGGCCGTGGCCGTCGACTCCTGCGAGGGCACCGCGGTGCCCCCGCCCCGGGCCGCTTCAGCATCCGCCCGGTACGACCGCTGCTGGGTGAAGAGGACCACCAGCAAGGCGATGATGGCCACAACCAGGACCACCAGCGCCGCCCACTGAAGCTTCTTCGTCACACCGTTATTGCTCACAAGGGCAGATCCTACCTGCAGCGAACGGAGAACCTCACGGAAACACCGCTCTGGAGGAGATGAAATAGAGGAGGAGGAAACACAAAGAAGACACGAAGGAGAGGGATTGGACCATTGCCGTGAACTGTCCGGGATATCGACAATGGGTCTTCCAGCACTGACCGATTCGAAAGGGCTCCCCATGTCGACTCGACAGCCGTTGACTCCGGGTCAGTCGACTTCAGGGCTGCACTCGGCACGGCGGACGGTGGCCTCGGGCTTCCTGTTCGGGTGCGGGATCGCGGCATCCATCATCGACCTGTTCGTCTTTCACCTGGCCCTGCAGTGGCACCACTTCTACGACTTATCCACCACGGAGGTGGCATTGACCATCGACGGGTTCTTTCACGCGTTCGGCTGGTTCATCACCGTTTGGGGACTGTTCCTGTTGGCGCTCGTTCGGCGTCAGGAGGGAATGGCCTGGGGCCGGTGGGCCGGGGCGGTGCTCACCGGCGTCGGGTTCTTCCAGCTTTTCGACGGCATCATCAATCACAAGGTGCTGGGCATCCACCAGATTCGTTATGACGTGGATCTGTTGGCCTATGACCTGATCTGGATCGGCTCGGCGGTGGTCGTGCTGCTGGTCGGCCTGCTCGTGCTGTGGCGCGCCCGAGCATGAGCGCCATGGACGGGTTGGTGCTGCTGTTGGTTGTCGCCGGCGCAGTTGGGTATGCCATCGCCCTAGGGGCCGCCCGGCACCGCGGTCGGTGGCCGGCGCTGCGGACGCTCTGTTGGTACGCCGGTCTCGTCTGTGCCGGAGCCGGGATGGTCAGTCCGGTCGCGGCGGCCGCGCACACCAGCTTCACCGCGCACATGGCCGGCCACCTGTTACTGGGGATGCTCGCTCCACTGCTGCTGGTGTTGGCCGCGCCCATCACGGTGGTGCTGCGGGCACTGCCGGTCGACGCGGCGCGGGCACTCAGTCGCGTCTTGCGCACCTGGTTCGTGCGGACGCTGACGCGTCCGATCGTGGCGGCCACGCTCAACGCCGGCGGGCTGTGGGCGCTGTACGCCACGCCCGTGTACCACCTGATGCACCATTCCATGCTGCTGCACGTGGTGGTGCACGCGCACATGTTCGTGGCTGGGTGCCTCTTCACCGCCTCACTGGTGTCGCCGGATCCGATGCCCCACCGCGCCTCCTTCTGGATGCGCTCGTCGGTGTTGATCGTCTATATCGCGGCCCACTCGATCTTGGCCAAGTGGCTCTACGCCCATCCTCCGGCCGGCGTCGGGCTGGGTGATGGTCAGGCGGGAGCACAACTGATGTACTACGGCGGCGACGTGGTGGACGTGGCCTTGATTGTGCTGCTGTTCGCCGGGTGGTACGCCGCCGCACGTCCCAGAGCTCCCAGAGTGACTGTCCCAATCGTCACCGCCACGGATGGATAATGGACGGGTGAATCCACCTGATGCTGCCGGATCAGGGCTCTCGCAGGCCAGTCCTGTGCCGTCTTCCGGCCCTACCCGCTGGGCCGGGTCTCCGCCGGAGCCCCAGACCAACGAGAACCATTACTCACCCTTCGTCGAACACGAGCGCGACACCTGGGCCAGGCTGGCCAATGAGATGGAACAGCCCCTGGACCAGTCGGACATCGAGCGCTTGCGGGGTATCGGCGAACACCTCTCTCTGCGCGAGGTCGCCGAGGTCTACCTGCCGCTGTCTCGTCTGCTGAGTATCAACGTGGACGCCGCCGCGCACTTGCGCCGGGCCAGCAACGAGTTCCTTGGCGAATCCACTCGGCGCACGCCTTTCGTCATCGGCGTGGCCGGATCCGTGGCCGTCGGCAAGTCCACCACCGCCCGCGTGCTCCAGGAGATGCTGCGGCGCTGGCCCAACACCCCGCGCGTCGAGCTGATCACCACGGACGGTTTCCTCTACCCCAACGCGGAGCTGGAGCGCCGCGGCCTGATGGAGCGCAAGGGCTTCCCCGAGTCCTATGACCGACGCCGGCTGATGCGGTTCGTGGCCGATGTGAAGTCGGGTGCCCCGGAGGTCCGGGCCCCGCTGTACTCACACCTGACCTACGACATCGTCCCGAATGAAGAGGTCGTGGTGCACCGCCCGGACGTGCTCATCATCGAAGGCCTCAATGTGTTGGCCCCACCGAGAGTCCGCTCCGACGGGACCGCCGGTCTGAGCGTCTCGGACTTCTTCGACTACTCCATCTATGTGGACGCCAAGACCTCCGCGATCAAGCAGTGGTACACCGAGCGCTTCATGCGCCTGCGCTCCGGAGCCTTCGCCGACCCCAAGAGCTACTTCCACCGCTACTCCACCTTGACTGACTCCGAGGCCATCGCCACCTCCGCCGACATCTGGGACCGGATCAACGGCCCCAACCTGGTACAGAACGTGCTGCCCACGCGCGGCCGAGCCAAACTCGTCATGTCCAAGGACGCGGGTCACACGGTCACGCGCGTGCTCCTGAGGAAGGTCTAACCATGCCCCTCTCCCCGCGCTCTCCCCTCTCCCCGCGCTCTCGGCGCAAAGTGACCCCACCCCCACCAAAGGGACGTGGTCTCGTCACTTTGTGCCGGCGGGGTTTGGGCCGGAGGGGTTTGGGCCTGCGGGGTGGCATGGTGGCCGGGGTGGCGGTCTTACTGCTGGCCGGATGTTCGACGCCGCAGGCCACGGACGCACCGGACGGCGCGGAGACCGCTAGCCAGTCTCCCTCCCCCTCCGGCGACGTCTCGGTATCGGTCTCGCCGGATCACTCGGGAAGCCCTTCAGTGGCGCCCGCCCCGACAGACTCGCCCACCGTGGGCTTCTCCCCACCCATCATGTCCAGCCGTGCCAGTCCATCCGGCGACCACAGTTCACCCAGCTCGATCCACGTGCTGGTGAACAAACAGAACCCCTTGCAGCCCCTCGATTGGGCGCCGGAGGACCTGCGCGTCCCGGAGGTGCCGTCGTCGAAGGGTGGAATGGAGTTGCGCGATGAGGCGGCCCGCGCTGCCGAGGACCTCGCGGCAGCCGCCGCAGACGACGGCGTGAGCCTGAACCTGGTCAGCGCCTACCGCTCGTACCCCTATCAACAACAGACCTACGCGGGCTGGGTGGATCGTTACGGCCAGGCCGAGGCCGACCGGATCTCCGCCCGCCCCGGCTACTCCGAGCACCAAACCGGGTTGGCCATGGACGTCGGCGCCGCGGACGGAACCTGCAACCTGGAGCAGTGCTTCGGGGACACTCCGGAAGGCCAATGGGTTGCCGAGCACGCCGCCGACCACGGCTGGATCGTCCGCTACCCCGCCGGCGCCGAGGACACCACCGGCTACTCCCCCGAGCCCTGGCACCTGCGGTACGTGGGCACTCAGGCCGCGGCCGACGTCGTCCGTCAGGGTGGTGTGCTGGAGACCGCCTGGGGCTTTGACCCGGCGCCGAGCTACTAGCTCTGGGGTGAGCCGGCGGCCACCCCGCTTTCCATTTGCCCGCTTTCCGTCAGCGCCCGGGCGACGGCGAACAAGGTCGACTCCGCACCGGGGCGCGCGATGATCTGGACGCCGATCGGCCGCCCGTCGGGATGCGGGGCCACGGGAACCGACATCGCCGGATAGCCGATGGCATTCACCCACGCAGTGTAGGCCCCCGGGAACGACGGTGCCTCGTAGCTCCCGCCGGCATCGGCGCTCCATGCGGGTGTCGGCGTGACCGGGGCGAGGACGAAGTCGAGATCTCCCCAGTGGTCCGCCACGGAGGCCCGGAGGCCATGGCGCTCGTCGAGTGCTGACCACAGCTCGGAGGCGGAGACGGACCGACCACGACGTTCCAGTTCCGCCATCCCGTCCGTCAGGACCGCAGCTGCGGCGTCCGGATCGGCCGCCCGTCGAGCCGCAATGACCTCGGCGACACCGATCGAACGCATCACGTCCCAGATCCGTTCGACGACCGCCCGGTCGAACAGCGGAGGAATCCGATCCACCGGGTGACCGGCATCGCTCAGGGCGAGCGCTGCCGCCTCCACCCGTTCAGCGATCACGGGATCGAGCGAGACGCCGGGGAGATCAGTGAACCAGCCGCCTCGGCCCAACACGGATCGCGCGTCTTGACTAGGCGAGAACAAGGAGACCGGATCGCGCCGGTCCGGGCCGGCGAGGTGCTGGAAGACCAGCTCGAGATCCTCCACGGTGCGCGTCACGGCCCCGACGACCTGGAAATCCGAGGCCAGCGCCGGAAACCCCCAGCGGCGCGGAACCCGTCCGGTAGTGGGCCGAAGACCGTACAGGCTGGTCAGGGCCGCCGGCAGACGGGTTGACCCTCCGGCATCGGTGCTCAGGGCGAAGGGCACCGTACCCGAGGCCACGGCCGCCGCAGAACCGCCACTGGAGCCGCCCGGCGTCAGGCTGAGGTCGGCAGGATTGCGCGTGGTGCCGTGCAGTCGGTTGTCCGTGGTGAAGGACATGGCCAGCTCGGGCGTGTTCGTCATCCCCAGCACGACGGCGCCCACGGCGCGGAGGCGTTCCACGGCGATGTCATCCCGGTCCGGCACATGCGACCGCCAGAGCTCGCTGCCCCAGGTCGAGGGAAGGCCTCGGACGAACAGATTCTCCTTCACGGCGAACGGGACACCATCCAGGAACCCGTGCGCCGCCCCTTCCCTGCGCCGACGGTCGGACTCTCGCGCCGCTTCCAGCGCGGCGTCCGTGGCCACGTGCGTCCAGGCGCCGACCGCACCATCCACTTCGGCGATGCGGGCCGTCAGCCGCGTCACGGTGTCTTCTGCTGTGGTCTCTCCCGACGCCAGCGCCCGAGCAAGTTCGGCCACCGTGAGGAGCGATTCCTTTTCCATGTTCACCCTTCGATTCGAGAGTAACGCCGTCGTAACGCGACCGTTCCGTAGCGGAAATGACCCGAGTTGTAATCTGTGATCACAAGTTACAGCAGGAGGAACGCATGAGTGAGACAGGACCGATCGAGGTGACGAACGTCGGCCACGAAGTTCTCCGTCGGTTGCGGCGGATGATCACGTCCGGCCGACTGCAGCCCGGCAGCGTGGTCACTCTGCGCTCCATCGGTGAGGAACTGGGCGTGAGCACGACTCCCGTCCGTGAGGCACTCCGCGTCCTCCAGGCCGAAGGGCTCATCAAATACGATCGCCGTAGCGTCACCGTTGCACAGCTGTCGAGCGACGACGTTCGAGAGCTGTTCGCCATCCGACTCCGCCTCGAACAACTCGCCGCCGAGTGGGCGATCGACCGGCTCACCGCGGCCGACGTCGCGGACATCGAGGAGATTCTCGGTCAGCTCGACGACGCGGTGGAGAGCCCAGAACGGTGGCGGGTGCTCAACCAGGATTTCCACCGCCGCTTCTACGACTGCGCCCAGAGCCCACGCTTACTCGACTACATTGCTCGGATCTGGGACAGCGTCGAACCATATATGGCGATCTACTCGTCCTCGATGGAAGCGTTCCACGGGGCGAACGCTGAGCACCGACGCATGTTCGAGGCGATCCGGGATCGCGATCTCGAGACGCTGCTGGTCCTGACGACGCAGCATCTCGACTCAACCGCTGAGCTCGTGATTCGCGAACTGGATCGCGCGGCCGGCCGTTAGCCGAGCGCACCGCGCGCCTTCTTCCCCTCACGCTTCTCACCCTTCCCTCACGCGCCCCTCACGCCGTGTCGACACGCGGCGCATCCACCGGACGTGGCCTTCTCAGTCGATGGCTGCTGCCCTCGTACGCCCTTGCCACGCCCCTCCTCACATTCCTCTTCACATACCTCTTCACATCCCTGCTCACATCCCTGCTCACATCCAGCGAGACGGAGAACCGATGTCCCACCACACCGTCACCACCACACCGCCGGCGACGACGGCCACTTCCCCGACCACTTCCACTACCGCGCCGGACGCCCACTCGGAGTACGAGAACGAACCCGTACCGCCTTCCCGACGCCGGTCCCTGCTGTCGGTCACGAGCGTCTGGGCCGGATTCCCCCTGGTCATCACCAGCTCGCTCAGTGGCGCCACCATCGTCCAGGGGCTCGGCTTCGGACCAGGCGTGCTCGCGATCCTGGCCGGGTGTCTCCTGCTCTTCGGATACGTCGGAGCATTGAGTGTCCTGGCTGCCCGCACCGGCACGAACTTCTCGCTGCAGGCATCGGCAACCTTCGGACGTCTTGGCTACGTGATCAGTTCCGGCCTGCTCTCGACGCTCGTCCTCGGGTGGTTCGCGGTGCAGTCGGCCTTGGTCGGTTCCTCCATGGCCGAATCGTTCGACGTGAACGTGCCCATGATCTCGATCTTCGCCGGCCTGTTGTTCACGGGGCTCACCCTGCTCGGAATTCGCGCCCTGTCCATCATCGGGATGGTCTCCGGGCCGCTGTTCCTCGTGTTCGGCGTCATCGCGATCATCGCCGGCACCGCGAACGGAGCCGATGTGTTCTCCTACGAAGGAGGTGGGGCCGCCACGGCGATGTCATTCGGTGCCGCCATCACGCTGGTCTTCGCCCTCTTCGCCGACTCCGGCACCATGACCGCCGATTTCACCCGATGGGCCAAAACTCCTCGGCACGCTCTCATCGCCACGGCCTCGGCGTTCCCCGTGGGACACTTCATCACCATGCTCTTCGGAGCGGTACTGGCCGCAGCAGCGCAATCCGCCGATGCGAGCATCTTCTCCACGGTGGTCGGCATCGGCGGCCTCTTCCCCGCGATCGCCATCATCCTCCTGGTGCTCAACCTGGCATCGGTGTGCACGCACTGCCTGTACAACTCGGCCATCGGGTGGGCGTTCATCACCAAGGGCCACATGCGGGTGCTCACGCTTGTCCTCGGCCTCATCGGCACGGTGGTGGCAGGACTCGGCGTATGGGCGTACTTCGTCGACTGGCTCAATCTGCTCGGCATCATCGTCCCGCCGATCGGCGCCATCATCATCACCGACCAGCTCATCATGCGCCGACGCCGGCCCACGGCTAAGGCCTTCCGCTGGCAGCCCTTCGCGGCCTGGGCCATCGGCTCGGCCACGGCACTGGTGGCCAACGAACTCGCGCCCGGCCTGTCCAACGTGATCGTGGGACTCGTCGTCGCCGCACTCGCCTATTCCGTGATCACCCGCCTCGTCCGCGAGCGCGATGAGGTCACCGCATGACCAACACCGACGCTCGGAAAGGATCCGAACTGATGACCGAGACCGACCATCGCTTCGAAGAGCTGACCATTGCAGAGTTCCAGGCCGCCGTCCGGCGAGGAGCAGTGACCAGCCACGAGCTCACGCAGTGGTACCTGGACCGCATCGCGACCGTGGACCCGGAGCTGCGTTCCATCGTCACGGTGAGCCCGACCGCGCTCGATGAAGCTCGTCGTGCCGATGAGCATTTCGCCGTGACCGGTCAATTCCTCGGAGCATTGCACGGCGTCCCCGTGCTCGTGAAAGATCAGGCGGACACCGCCGGACTGCGGACGACGTATGGATCGCAGCTGTTTGCCGAGCACGTCCCCACCGCGGACAGCACCCTGGTGACCCGCCTTCGGGAGGCCGGCGCCGTGATCCTCGCGAAGACCGCCATGAATGACCTGGCGTGCGGGTACAGCTCCCACTCGACCGTCACCGGCACGACGGCGAACCCCTACGATCTCAACCGTGACACGGGTGGCTCCAGCGCCGGCACCGGAGCCGCCGTGGCAGCGAACCTCGGCCTCGTCGGGATCGGCGAAGACACCGGCGGCTCCATTCGCGTTCCGTCCTCGTTCTGCAACCTGTTCGGCATCCGGGTTGCGGTCGGCCGTATCAGTCGCCACGGTCTGCAAGGGCTCGTTCCCAACCAGGACACCCCGGGGCCGATGACGCGGACCGTGGCGGACCTGGCCACGCTGCTCGATGTGCTCGTCGGCTACGACGAGAACGACCCGGAAGCGGGTTCGGTGCCACCGCGAACCAGTGACCGCGAATATCGCTCCCGGGCCATCGCCGGTCTCGACTGGACCGGCCTGCGCGTGGGCGTGCTCGAGTCCGGCTTCGACCTCAGCGATGATCCGGAAGCTGCCCCGGTGACCGAAGCCGTGCGCGGGGCGATCGAACGCCTTCGGGGGCTGGGGGCTGACGTCGTTCCGGGGATCACCATCCCGGATCTCGACCGGTGGGCGGCCGAGACGTCCCTGTACGGGACCGTGTCCCGCTCAGTGCTCAATGAGTTCTTTGCCCAGCACGGCGCACCGGTGTCCGGGTATGACGAGTTCCTGGCCTCGGGGGCGCACAACCCGGCCCTCAGCACGTTCCGGGATATCGCCGACGGCAGCGACGATCCCAGCACCGACCCGGCCTATCTCGCCGCGCGCTATGCCCAGACGCAGTTCCGCAGCCTCGTGCTGGACGTGATGGCCCGGCACGGCGTCGACCTGCTGGTGTACCCGACGGTGCGCACACTCCCACCGCGGTTCGACGCGATGGATGCCGAAGTCAGCGTGCCCGGCTTCCCCACGAACACGGTCATTGGCTCGCAGGCCGTCCTCCCAGCGATGAGTGTGCCGGTTGGTTTGTCCGACGCCGGCGTCCCCGTCGGCATGGAGATTCTCGCCCGACCGTTCGCCGAGACCTGTCTCGTCGAATTCGCCGCGGCATGGGAAGCAGCCACACAGCCTCGCGTTCGTCCCCGCCTCGGCTCCGCCGACAACCGAAAGTGACGTCATGCCTTACCCGACCCTTGACGCGAACCCCTACCACTGGCCGTACGACGGACAGATCGACCCGAAACGCACCGCGCTGCTGTGTATCGATTGGCAGACCGACTTCTGCGGCGCCGGAGGGTACGTGGATCGCATGGGATATGACATCAACGCGACCCGGGCCGGGCTGGCCCCCACGGCACGCGTGCTCGCTCGCGCGCGGGAGCTCGGGATGACGGTCATCCATACCCGTGAAGGGCACCGTCCGGATCTCTCGGACCTCCCGTCGAACAAGCTGTGGCGATCTGCTCAGATCGGCGCCGCCATCGGATCGCCCGGCCCGTCCGGGAGGATCCTCGTCCGAGGTGAGCCCGGCTGGGAGATCGTTCCCGAGGTGGCTCCCGTGGACGGCGAACTCATCATCGACAAGCCGGGCAAGGGCTCGTTCTACGCCACGGATCTCGATCTGCTGTTGCGGACGGCGGGCATCACTCATCTGATCCTCACCGGCATCACCACGGACGTCTGCGTGCACACCACCATGCGCGATGCCAACGACCGTGGTTATGAGTGCCTCATCCTGTCCGATTGCACGGGCGCCACGGACCCCACGAATCACGAGGCGGCTCTGCGGATGGTCACCATGCAGGGCGGTGTGTTCGGTGCAGTCGCGGACTCGGAATCTCTGCTTGGAGCGCTGCAGACTGAGCTGACGGCCTGAAACGCAGGCTGAGCGGATGGCCTGGAACAGTGTCCTCGGATACATCCGGGGCATCGCCGTGCACCTTTGGTCAGGTCGCTGTGGACCTTTGGCCAGGTCCTCGGCGTGTCCGGGCCGTGGATCGGGCTGAACTGGGGATCACTCGGCTTACGCTCAAGCCATGCTCCAAGGATTCAAAGATTTCATCATGAAGGGCAACGTCGTCGATTTGGCCGTTGCTGTCGTCATCGGCGGTGCCTTCGGGGCCGTCGTTACCGCCCTCGTCGATTCCGTCCTGATGCCGTTCATCTCCGGACTGGTGAGATCACCGAACTTCGACTCCTTCGCCGTGGTCACGCTCAATGGCAATGACATCAGGTTCGGCGTCCTGCTGACCGCGATCGTCAACTTCCTGCTCATCGCGGCCGCCGTCTACTTCGTCATCGTGATGCCGATGAACAAGATGATCGAGCGCCGCAACCGCCGTCTCGGCATCGACCCGGATGCCGTGGAGCCCTCCGACGACGTCGTGCTGCTGACCGAGATCCGCGACCTGCTGTCCGCGCAGCGTGGTGGCGGAAGCGTTCCTCCTCGCACGGAAGGCTAACCACCACCGGAACTCAGAGAGGGGCACCTGATCACAGGTGCCCCTCTCTGCTTCCACCGTCCTTCTAGTGACGATCACCCTAGATGTGGAGACACGCCGATGGGCGTCCCGAGCAGCGTGATCGTAACTCTCGTGACTCTGGGGCTAGGGGCCGACGCAGGGGGCCCAGGAGTTGGGTGGCTCCTCGCACGACGGCAGGGACATGGAGAAGAACACCAGCCCGATGAGGATCCCCACGCAGACCACCGAGATGAGGAAGACCACCCACTTGCGGCTCGGCGCCAGCCCGGCACCTTCGTCCGTACCGGTTTCCGGGTCCACTTCAGCATCCCACTCTGACCCCGGCACTGAATCCCTCTCCGGACCGGTCTCCGAGCCCATCGCGGCGTCCACCTGAGACGCGCTCAGACCAGGTCTACGGACAGCGCGAGCGCCCGCTTGACGACGGCGGCCAGCTCCTCGGCCTCGTGCCGCGCCTGAGCCTCGTCGGCGGCTTCCACCATGACGCGCACCACGGGCTCGGTCCCGGAGGGCCGCAGCAGGACTCGGCCGGTGGCACCGAGACGGGCTTCGGCGTCGGCCACGGCGGCTTGGACCTCGGCGTCAGCACCGGTCCGGGTCTTGTCCACGTCCTTCACGTTGATCAGCACCTGCGGCAGCCGCTGCATCACGCCGGCCAGCTCGGCCAACGACTTGCCCGTGGCAGCCAGACGGGCGCCCAACTGCAGCCCGGTCAGCACGCCGTCGCCGGTGGTGGCGTGGTCGGCGAAGATCACGTGCCCGGACTGTTCACCACCCAGGGAGTACTCCCCGTGCTTCATGCCGGCCAGCACGTAACGGTCACCGACCTTGGTCTCCACCACGCGCACGCCTTCGCGTTCCATGGCCAGCTTGAGCCCCAGGTTGCTCATCACCGTCACCACGAGGGTGTCGTCCTTGAGCTGCCCGGTCTCTTTGAGGGCCACCGCCAGGATGCCCATGATCTGGTCGCCGTCCACGACGATCCCGGAGGAATCCACGGCCAGGCACCGGTCGGCGTCGCCGTCATGAGCGATGCCGAAGTCCGCGCCGTTCTCGAGGACGGCCTCCTGCAGCTTCTCCAGGTGGGTGGAGCCGAACCCGTCATTGATGTTGATGCCGTCAGGATCTGCGCCAATGACCACGACGTCGGCCCCGGCCGCCGCGAAGACCTCCGGCGAGCAGCCGGCCGCGGCACCATGGGCGCAATCCAGGACGACTTTGAGCCCATCGAGGCGGTGCGGAAGGGTTTGCAGCAGGTGCAGGACGTAGCGGTCCTCAGCATCGGCGAAACGCTGGATGCGGCCGACCTCGGCACCCGTGGGACGGGTCGGCTCCTCGGCCATCTGCTCCTCGATGGCATCTTCCTGCTCATCGGTCAGCTTCTCTCCGCCGCGAGCCAGGAACTTGATGCCGTTGTCCGGGGCCGGGTTGTGCGAAGCGGAGATCATCACGCCGAAGTCGGCATCCAGGTCGTCCACCAGGAAGGCGGCCGCAGGGGTCGGCAGCACGCCGGCGTCCTGAACGTCCACGCCCGAACTGGCCAGTCCCGCCAGCACCGCCGCATTGAGGAACTCCCCGCTGATGCGGGGATCGCGGGCCACCACGGCCACCGGGCGACGCCCACCCGTTTCACGGTGGCCGAGCACCACGGCGGCCGCCTGGGCCAGCTGAATTGAGAGTTCGACGGTCAGTGTTCCGTTGGCCAAGCCACGAACGCCGTCGGTTCCGAATAGTCTGCTCATCACAGTGGATTCTATGCGCACTGGATGGGCACTGCCGGGAGGACAGGACAGGGACGGGCCGCACCTCGCCGAACGGCCACGTCATCGGCGGGTTGGCGCGCCCGTCCCTGTGTCGCGATCAGATGATCTCGCGGTCCTCCATCTGGGCGATCCCGGGGTTACCGTTCTCCACCCAGCCCACGGCGCGCGTGTGGATCGAGGCGCCGGGCTCGGTGACGTAGGGCATCACCAGGTACTCGGTGCGCCAGGTCTCCGGCGTCACCACGCACCGCTGGTACCCGCGGCGTTGGTTGTAGAACTTGATGTGCGGGTTCTCGGCCAGGCGCTGACGCCCACGGTTGTTGATGTCCACGCCGTCTCCCCCGGAGGAGATCGAGGTGCCCAGGAACTCGGCGCCCACCAGCGGCGAGTCCTCCTCCTTGAAGCGCGGCTTCAGGTCCGAGGCGATGTTGACGTGGGCATCGCCGGAGATGGCGACCATGTTGCGGATATCGCGCTCGTGGATGGCATCGAAGAGCTCGGCGCGGGAGTAGGCGTAGCCGTCCCAGTTGTCGTTCGGGTACGTCTCCCCCGGACCCACGATGTCGTCCGACTCGGTCATCTTGGACTGCTGAGCCAACACGTTCCAGTGGGCCGTGGACTCGGTCATCCCGTCGATCAGCCACTTCTCCTGCCGGTCCCCCAACAGCGTGCGCGAAGGGTCCCAGCGGAGTTCATTGTTGTTCTCCTGGTTCTGGTAGCTGCGGTACTGGCGCGTGTCCAGAACGTGGAAGTCGGCGAGTTGACCGTACTTGATACGCCGGAACAACTGCATGTCCGGTCCGGCCGGAACGGAGCTGCGCCGCAGTGGGAGGTTCTCGTAGTAGGCCTGGAAGGCGAACGCACGGCGCTGCAGGAAGACCGCCGGGTCCTGGTCGGCCTCATTGTCCGGCTGGGAGCGGTCCGCAGCCCAGTTGTTCTCCACCTCGTGGTCATCCGGAACCACGACGAAGGCCACCGAGGCGTGCGCGGCCTGCAGGTCGGCGTCGGACTTGTACTGCCCGTAGCGGATCCGGTAGTCGGTCAGCGACTGGATCTCATGGTCGGGCAGATGCGGACGGCCGACCTTTCCGGCGGCACCGCCCTCGTAGATGTAGTCACCCAGGTGGAACGCCACGGCGAGGTCGTCCTCAGACATGTGCCGTAGGGCCGTGAAGTAGCCGGCCGAGTACGCCTGGCAGCTGGTGAACGCGAAGGCCAGGGAGTTCAGCTGGGCGTCCAGCGCCGGGGCGGTGCGGGTCCGTCCCACGGGGCTGATCTCTCCACCCACGCGGAAGCGGTACCAGTACTCGCGGTCCGGCAGCAGCCCGTCCACCTCGACGTGCACCGAGTGCGCCAGTTCCGGCTTCGCATGGGCCACTCCGCGCTGCACGATGGCGTGCGGACCGAAGGAGTCGTCCTTCGAGATCTCCCACTTCACGGGGATCTGACGGTGCGGCTGGTGCACGCCGCCGAGGCCGTCCGCGGCGATGGGGTCGGGAGCGATGCGGGTCCAGAGGACCACGCCACCGGGCAGCGGATCGCCGGAGGCGACGCCCAGACCGAACGGGTTGGACTGAAAGCTGGGCGTGGCCCACGCAGGCTGGCTGGAGGCGGCGACGGTGGCTCCGAGGGCGCCGGCTCCGGCCAGGCCGAGGAACCCACGGCGGCCAATGCCGACACGAGAGGACGAGGACATGAATACTCCTAGTGGTCTGGCGAATACGCAGGAGGACCACACGTTCCGTCCCCCCAGAACGCTGTCAATCTAGGCACTGTGTCCTTCCACACACCGAACGGAACGTCACGACGAGGTGAATGGCAGCCGTCCAGTCGCTACGAATTCGGCCGCGCCCAGCCCATCGTGTACACCCTCGCGAGGCGTTGTTGGAGACCGGCTGTCAGGACCGTCCGGAAAACGGTGTCCCGCCCCCAGCAGACGGTGGCCGGCCAGGGCCGTCCCAGGAGCATGTTGAGCTCGGCCTGTCGAGCCGCAAACCGCGCTGCCCGACGTCGGCCGCGGTCGAAACGCTCCAGCGCTGCGGTGACGCCGGGGTCCAGGGCGCTGCGGGTGTGGCCGGACTCGGCGCCGACGTCGGGGCCGGAGTGCCGCACGCATCGCTGAATCAGTGGAGCGACGGCGAGCGCGTCCAGCCAGCCCAGTGTCATGCCCTGACCGCCGATAGGGCTGATCGAATGGGCGGCGTCACCGACGAGGATGACCCGGTCGGACACCATCCGCCGCGCCAGCAGACGCTGCACTCTGAAGGCGCTGACCATGGTGGCCGTCTCCGCTCGTGGCGGATCGAGCAGCGCCGACGCGGGCAACCGCGCTTCGATCAGCTCGACCAGGCCGTCGGCGCTCTCCTCGCGGCGTGCTCTACTGGTGTGCGCAACCCAGCGTCGTTGGCCGTTCGAGAGGGGAAAGGACTCGACGACGCCGTCCCGGTGCAGATGGATGGCCGCCACTCGATCTGCACCGGCTGCTCCATCAGCATCATCGGCGAAGTCGCCCATCAGATAACAGTCACCCCAGTCGCGCCGCTCGACGCCGATGCCCGCCAGCTCGCGGATGCGACTGCGCGTGCCGTCAGCCCCCACCACGACGTCGGCCTCCCACTCCGCGGTGTCTCCCGCGGTGTCTCCCGCGGTGTCTCCCGCGGTGTCTCCCGTGACCCGCGCGGTGACCCGGACCGGGCCGGCGTCGGGAAGAGGTGTGGGAGGGGGCGTGGAAGGGGGTGTGGAAGGGTCGCTCTGACCGCCGTGGCCCTGCAGATCCACGACCTCGACGCCCCGATGCACAACCCCGGGAGCCAACTCCTCCAGGTGTCCGGCCAGCAACTTCTCGGTGCGCGACTGCGGCAGGGTCAGGACGAACGGTCGCCGGGGATGCGCGCGTTCGAAGGTGATCTCGCCCAGGAACCGGCTGTCGCCGTAGCCCACGCCCCGGCGGACCGTGACACCTTCCGCCACTGCCCTCTCATCCAGTTCGAGGGCGGCGAGTGCGTCGAGCGCTGGCGGGTGCAGGCCAATGGCCCGTGAATGCTCCGGCGGGTTCTCGCGTCGCTCCAGCACCGCAACGTCAACGCCGCGTGACACCAACAGTCCCGCCAAGAACAGCCCCACCGGTCCGGCGCCGACGATGAGGACCTCGGTGCGCCGCGGCCGATCAGCCACGATCGCTGCCACGGTCTTCTTCACGGTCGTCGTCACGGTCGTCGTCGCCGAAACTCTGGCCGTCGGCATCCCAGACCGCGAGATTCCGCCACGGAGGCTGCGTCCGGACGGTCCACCCCGGGCGCAGCACGGCCGAAAGTTCGTCGGGGGTGTAGCTGCGGCGGATCGAAGCCAGCCCGTCCTCACGGATGAACGAGCCGGGAAACAGGGGCGTCGCCAGCCCGGCTCCGGCAGAGAACAGCAGGTAGGCCGCAGTACTCCGGCGGATGTCGCTGTGGATCACACGCTGACGGGCCAGGGCCTCCGAATCTGCGAGCAGCCCCTGGAACTGTTCCGGGTCGAGGTGGTGGAGCAGGTGGTTGGAGAGCACAACGTCGAACCGCTGCCCCTCCGCGACGAGGTCCCCGCTGGTCGCTCGCCTGAATTCCAGTCCCGGCACCCCGGGCTGCGCGCTCGCCCAGTCGTGCGCCCGCGCGTCGGGATCCACGGCCGTGAGGTGTACGCGGTAGCCGTCCGCCCGGGCCCGACGCATCAGCGCCCGGGGCACGTCCCCGCCGCCGGAGCCGATATCGAGAATGGTGGTCGGCCGGCTCTCACCGGATTCGCCGTTCTTGTTCGCCTCCAACAACGGACGCAGCAAGGACCGATACGTCAGTTGCCACCCGGCGACCACCGAATTGACCACACCGAAACCCCGGTAGGTGCGGTACAGGGCGTCCAGGTCGCAGTCGGGATGGTCCATCTGCTCCACAGCGTCGGCCCGACGGGCGCGTAGGTCCGGCACCAGCCCGCTGATCCGGTTCGGTCTCCTCATCTCCGGCGCTTTATCCTCGGCGCGTCATCAGGGCCGATTCCACGGTCAGTCCTGGACCGAAAGCCATCGCGCAGACCCGGTCGCCGTCGTGCCCCGGCCCCTCCAGAATCTGCTTCAACACGAAGAGCACCGTGGCGCTGGACATGTTCCCGTAGTCCCGCAGAGTGTTCCGGGCCGGTGCCAATTGCGCCTCGGTGAGCTCGAGCCGGGCCTCGACCTTGTCCAGGATGCTGCGTCCGCCCGGGTGGATGGCCCAGTGCTCCAGCTCCGCATAAGGTCGCGCGGCGAGTTCGGGTTCGGGCGCCAGCAGGGGTTCCAAGGCGCCGGTGATGTGGTCGTCGATGATGTGTGGGACATAGGTGCCCAGGATCATCTCGAAACCGTGATCGCCGATGTTCCACGCCATCGCTTCCTCCCCCACCGGCGTCAGCACCGTGGCGAAGTTGTCCAGCTGCAGGGCTGGCCCCGTGGAGGCCTCTGAGTGCTGAGCGCCCGTCACCACCGCCGCCCCGGCGCCGTCCGAGAACAAGGACGAGCCGACAATGGTGTCGTGATCATTGCCCACGCGCACGTGCACCGTGCACAGCTCGGCGCTGACCACCAACACGACGGCGGCCGGATCCGCCTCGCAGATCGCCGCCGCCTCGCGCAGGGCCGGGATGGCGGCGTAACAGCCCATGAATCCGAAGTGCGCGCGCTTGGCGGTGGCGGGCAGTCCGAGCCGACGGACCAGCTGATAGTCCGGGCCCGGCGAGTAGAACCCGGTGCAGGAGACGGTGATCACGTGCGTGACATCTTCCGGGGCCAGATCGGGGCACGCGGCCAATGCCCCCTCGGCCGCCTCGACGTAGAGGTCCGTGGCGTGCTCCGTGAAGACCGCGTTGCGCGTTCCGGTGCTGGGGTTGAGGATGTGCCCGGTCTCCGGGTCGAAGAAGGTGCCGGTGCCGGCGTCGTCGGCTGTGTTCACGCCGCCGGTGCTCTCGCCGCCGGCGGTGTTTTCGCCGCCGCTCGCCCGGGCGCCCCGGCCGCCGTCGCGCCATTCCTCCACCACGGTGTGGCGCCGTTCGATGCCCGAGGCATTGAAACTGGCGTTCACCAGCCGGGTGCCGAGCCGGTTGAGCCCCGGCTGGGCGGCCAGCACGTCACGGACCTGATCCTGATACAGCACGGTGGAGGGAACGGCGGTGTGCAGCGATCTCAGTAGCGCGAGCATGCCTCATTGTGGGGTGCTGGCGCCTGCGGGCACAACGGTCTCCGTCTCGTCGAATCGCTCCAGGTCGTGATTGAGCCCGGCATAGACCTCGGGGCGCTTGTTCCGCAGATAGACGGCCCACAGCAAACCGCCCACCAGCGCGGCCAACAGCAGCAGCGGCAATGCGGTGATCACCGGGGCCTCCGAGCCGGCGAGCACGGGGAAGTTGACGATGGCCAGCACCACGATCACGGCCAGACCGAGGAATCCCAGCCCGGGCGCGACCAAGGTCGAGAACCAGCGCGAGTCCCGACTACGGCGGAAGTGCACCACGATCGCCAGCGCCGCCAACAGCTGCAGGGTG
The DNA here is from genome assembly GCF_042665635.1 of Citricoccus sp. GCM10030269. Taxonomy (NCBI): domain Bacteria; kingdom Bacillati; phylum Actinomycetota; class Actinomycetes; order Micrococcales; family Micrococcaceae; genus Citricoccus; species Citricoccus sp. GCM10030269. The sequence goes on from NZ_JBHTCV010000001.1 coordinate 347,889, forward strand.
ATGATGCCCAGCGTGCCGAAACCGGTCATGCTCGGCACCAGTGAGGTGATCGGGTCCAACCCGGCCAGGGCGAACAGCCCCGCGACGATGGTGGCGAAGATGAACTGGGCCATCGACGCTGCCTGCGGCACGCCGCTGGCGCGGGTTCGGCTCAGGCGGCGCGGCAGGATGCTGGCCCGGCTCAGGGAGTAGATGTAGCGAGTCGCCGAGTTGTGCAGGGCCATCAGGGCCGCGAAGAGGCTGATCAGCAGGAGGACCATCATCACGGTGGTCAACGGTCCGCCGAGATACTGGCTGGACAGGGCGAAGACGAGGTCGCCGGCGTCGAGATGCTCCAACGCGGTCTGCTGAGCCTGCGCGGCGCCGGTGGCGCTGACGATCGCCCACGTGGTGAAGGCGGCGAAGGCACCGATGAAGCCGATGGCCACGAAGGTGGCTCGGGGGATGGTGCGCCGGGGATCGCGCGCCTCTTCGCTGAACAGCCCGGTGGCCTCCACTCCGACGAAGGCGTTGGCGGCGAAGAGGAAGCCGATGCCCACGGCCCCGGTCAGCATGATCTCGGGGTTGAAGACCTGGAAGGTGAAGCCGGTGGTGATCAGGACCGCCACATCGAAGATCAACAGGATCGCGACTTCGCAGACCAGAGCGATCCCCAGGATCCGCGCGCTGAACTCGATGCCCTGGCGGCTCAAGAGGAATGCCGCCACCACACAGATCAGGGACCACAGGTACCAGTGCAGGTCCAGTCCCGTGAGGTCGGCGATGACGGATTGCGCGAAGAACCCGATGGTGCCGACCGCGCCGGCCACGAAGAAGTTGTATCCGATCATGGCCACCAGCCCGGTGACCAGGGCAGCCGGCCGGCCCAGGCCGCGCAGCACGAAGGCATAGAAGCCGCCGGCGTTGACCAGTTCACGGGACATGCGTGCGTAGCCGGTGCCGAACAGCAGCAGAATCACGGTCACCGCGAGGAACGAGGCGACCATGCCGCCACCGTTGCCCAGGGCGATGCCGATGGCGGTGACGACGATGATGCCCGTCAGCGGGGCGACCGCTGCCAGGACCAGGAAGGCGATCCCGAAGACCCCGAGGGAGTCCTTGGACAGAGAGTCATCAGAGGAGGTGTGCAAACTCATGGTGGTTGGTCTTTTCTGTTTTCGGGGCTGTTTTCAGGCGAGTTGTCAGGGCCGGCGTTAGGCCGGGAAGGAGGATTTGCCGGTGTATCCGAAGTCGGACAGCAGGTTGACGCCGTTGATGGCGCGGGATCGGCTGGAGGTCAGATAGGCGACGGACCACGCGATGTCGGCGGGGTCTTGGACGGGGTAGGGCTCGTCCTCGAAGGACTCCACACCCAACCCACGCCGGGCCATCGGGGTGTCCACAATGGACGGACAGACGCTGTTCACCCGGACACCGTGGGTCTCGAACAGTTCCACGGCCAGGGCCCGTGTGAGCTGCACGAGCGCTCCCTTGGCGGCGTTGTAGGCGAGCATGCCCGGCACGGAAACGAAGCCCGAATCCGAGCCGACGATCACCGCGCTGCCGTGCGCCGACTCGTGCAGGTGCGGCAGGGCCTGCTGGATGGCCAGGAAGCTGCCGACCACGTTCACGCCCAGGACCTCGCGGAAGGACGGCGCCGTCACCTCGGGGACCGCTGCCCCCATCTCACCCTCGATGCCGGCCGCGGTGATCACCGCGTCGATACCGCCGAGTTGGCCAGCCAGCGCGTCGATCGCGGGGCCGATCTCGTCGTCATTCCCGACGTCGGCCTGGGCCTCGAAGACCCTGTCCTGGCCGTCCTGCGGGGCCTGCTGCGCCAGTTCGGTGGCCGCTGCGTGCAGTCTCCCGCTGTCCCGGCCGATGATCCCGACGTTGGCCCCGTGGGAGAGGAACAACCGCGCCGTGGCCAGGCCGATCCCCGAGGAGCCACCGGTGATGACAACTCGCCGCGGCAGACCGAGTCCAGAATCGAGTTCGCTCTCCATGTCCTCTCCTCTGGGTTCGTTGGGGTTCGTTGGGGTTGGGCTGGGTTGCCCTGGGGTCGACTGGATTGGTCCGGGTCCGTCCGGATGCACGCGTCCGGCCTCCGGCAGCCGAAGTTCCAGTGAGAGTACTCACAGTCCGTGCGGAATTGAGATGGCGGTCCGGTGACTAGACTCGCGTTCTAGTTAATGGATCACAGTTCCGGAGCCCACGCGGTCAATGCCAGTCTTGGGCGCAGTCCAGTGCACTGCCGGGCAGCGCGGTGAAGTGCGACGCAGCACAGCTGCAGTGCAATACGAGGAGCCCACGCGGCTCGAGGATGAAAGGGATCCGATGGCTGAAATCTCGCGGGACGTGGCGCTCTACCTGGCGCTGCAGTCGCTGCCCGCCTTCGGGCTGGAGGCTCAGGCTCAGATCGAGTTCGTGAAACACAGGGAGAATGTGGTGTTCCGCGCCGAAGATGGCTCTGGTGCCTACGCCCTGCGTATCCACCGTCGTGGTCACCGCACCGATGCAGAGGTGCACACGGAGAACGCCTTTATGGAGGCGATGCGCGCGGAAGGCCTACCGGTCTCCGAGGTGATGCGGACCGTCTCCGGCGACCTGTTCACCTCGGTGGCGGACAGCGAAGGCCGGAGCTATCACGTGGACGTGCAGCGGTGGGTGACTGATTCGGCTCCATTGGGAGACGCCGGAGCAGCGTGGCTGGGCGGTGAGAGCCCGGAGCCGGAGCACTTCGAGCAATTGGGCGATCTGTGCGGCAGGTTCCAACAGGCCTCGGCCCGGTTGGGTCGGATCCCGGGCTATTCTCGCCGGGCCTGGGACCTGGATGGCCTCGTCGGGGAACAGCCCCTGTGGGGAGACCCTCGGCGTCTGGCGCAGTCGGCAGACGACCGGAAGGCGATCGACACGGCGCTGGCGGTGATCCGCGAACAACTGCAGCGCGTGGGAACCTCCCCGGAGGTCTACGGCGTCATCCACGCCGACTTCACCCCGGACAACGTCCTCATCTCTCCCCGCGGCCTGACGATGATCGACTTCGACGACTTCGGTGAGGGCTGGTGGCTCTTCGACCTGGCCACCGTACTGTTCTGGTATCAGCGCCATCCACGCGCGGAGGAGTATCGCTCGGCTCTACTGCAGGGGTACGAGCGGCATCTGCGGATACCTCAGCAGGGCCACCACATGCTGGAGGCGCTCGTCCTGGCTCGGGGGCTGACGTACTTGGGGTGGGCGGCCGACCGGCCCAATGACGAGACCAGTGCATTCCTGCGCGCAGAGGTACTGCCGGTGCTCGTGCAGAACTGTCGCGCTTTCGTGGACGCGCAACCCGACGAGACCCAAGACACAACAGACGACGCCACAGAAGACACAGAAAGTGAGCTGTCACGATGACCGAGAACTCCGAGATGACACCACAGGACCGGCGCTTGCTGGAGCGGCGAGGACAGACCATCGGTCCGTACTCCCCCTTGTTCTACAACCGGCCCCGGCACTTCGTCTCCGGCGACGGCGTCTGGCTGACCGACGTCGAGGGCCGGCGCTACCTCGACGGGTACAACAATGTTCCCCAGGTGGGGCACTCGAACCCGCGGGTGGCCGAGGCGGTGTACGCCCAAATGTCCACCTACAACGTGCACACCCGGTATCTCAGCGAGCACGTGGTGGACTACGCGGAGCAGTTGCTGGCCACTTTCGATGACCGTTTGGATCGGGTGTACTTCACCAACAGTGGCTCCGAGTCCAACGACTTGGCCTTGCGCATTGCGCGTCATCACACCGGCCGGGACGGGATCATCGTCACGGACCACAGTTACCACGGCAACACCATCTCTCTTGCGGCCCTCACCACGGGACTGGAGGTCTCCGAGCCCTTCGGTGAGCACGTCCGGACCATCTCGGTTCCCGACCTGGATGATTCGGCCGGCACCACCCCGGAGGACCTTCTCGCCAAGGCCCTGGCCGGCGTCGACGCCGCCATTGCCTCACTGCGGGATTCCGGGCACGGTGTGTCGGCTCTGCTGTTCGACCCGTCGTTCTCCACGGAGGGACTGCCACGGCTGCCGGAGCAGTATCTGGCGGGGGTGACCGAGCGAGTCCGAACCGCCGGGGGTTTGGTGATCTCGGATGAGGTCCAAGCAGGATTGGGCCGGCTCGGGGATCACTGGTGGGGACATCAGGCCACCGGGATCGCTCCCGATCTGGTCACCTTGGGCAAGCCGCTCGGCAACGGCTATCCCGTCGGTGGCGTGGTGACCACGCACGAGCTCATGGATGACTTCAGCAGCGCCAACATGTACTTCAACACCTTCGCCGGCACCCCGGCCTCCGCGGCCGCCGGCCGTGCCGTGCTGGCCGAGGTCCGCGACCGGGATCTCGTGGCCCGCTCCGGGGACTTGGGGCGGCACGTCGCCCAGCGTCTTCAGGAGCTGGTGGACCGGCATCCGCAGGCGGCAGCCGCCAAGGGACGGGGATTGTTCTTCGGGCTGTCGTTGATCGACGATCAGGGACAACCGGACCCAGCACTGGCCAAGCGCATCGTCGAGGCGCTCGTGGACCAGGGCATTCTGATCAGCAGGATCGGGCCCCACGAGCATGTGCTCAAGATTCGTCCGCCGCTGGTGATCGAGCAGGGCGAGCTGGATCAGATCATCACCGCGCTGGACGGCGCTTTGCTGGCCGAGTCGGACGTGACCGAGCGAACCGGATGAGCCCAGCCCGAGCGACGACCAACCAGAACTCGGCGTCACCTCGACCACCGGGTGTGACGAGTGCACCGGGTACGGCAAGCGCGACGGGTGACGCTCCGGGCACGACGGGCGCGACGGGTGGCGCGGAGGAGCAGCCGCCGCGTCCCGTGTCGTTGCGCGAGCGTCAGCAGATGCGCACGCGCCATGACCTCATCCAGGCGACCCTGGACGTCATCAGCGCCGTCGGGCTGGAGAACGCCACCGTGGTGCGCATCACCCACCACGCGGGGACTTCCCGGGGCACGCTCTATGCCCATTTTCCGGACGGGCGACCGGAACTCCTCGCCGAGGCCTATCAGGCGGTGGGACGCACCGTGGTCAAGACCGCGGAGGGCTACCGGTCTCACGCCAGCACGTGGATCGATCGTGTCTGCGCCTATCTGCAGGCCATGCTGGACCTCGCCGCCCAACGTGAGATCGGGTTGTTCTACAACATCTCCGGGCCACAGATGGTCGGCATGAGACGGCGCGGCATCGGCTCACAGACCTCACTGGACGCCATCACGGCAGAACTACAGCAGGCTCAAACCGACGGTCACGTCCACGCCGGGCTCGATGTGGAGTCCATTGCCGCCATGCTCGTCGGTGCGATCCGCGAGGCGGGCATCGACGCTTCCCGCGAACCCGCCATTGCGCCTCGCCGGCTCACAGCCTTTCGCCAACTCCTGGAAGCGCTGGGCGCCAACCTGGCCTAGGCCTCGCGATTATGCCAGCATCAGGTCGCCGACCACCTGCTCCTGAATCTTCTCTCCAGTCGGGCGGAATCCGAGTCGCAGGTAGAAGTCTTCAGGCCCGTTCTCATGCTGCACCCACATCACCGTGACCCGCTGCTGCTTTCGGCGGCGGGCCTCAGCGCACACAGCCTCCACGGCGAACCGACCGTAACCTCGTCCCTGCTGGTCTGCCGCGATGTTCAGCCGCCAAATGCCGCACCGGAACGCGTCGAGTGGACTGTCCGGATCAAAACCACCCATCACAAACCCGACCAGCTGATCACCATCGAAGATCAATCGAGGCCACGCGCTCTCACCGTAGGCGTAGGCATCAGCCAAGGACTGGACGACCGGCGCGACAACACCTTCCTGCTCAGGGTGCACCGTCAGTTGACACGCAGCATCAACGTTCTCCGGGGTAACCATCTCGAGCCGAAGTAGTGAAGTCATATCCTGAGACTACGGATCCATGCGGACACCAATGCGGACAGGTGGACGGGGCACACGGCTGAGGAGCTCTTCGCCCCCGAGACCCTGGAACGCGTCAAGGTCTAAGGTGAGCGCCGGCCTTCTGGAGCGCCGGCCCTCTGGAGCGTCACCCTTCTGGAACGGCGATGATCTCGGAGGTGACGGATCCCTCCGCGTTGGGATCACTGCCCAGCAGGCGGACTAGCCCTGCCTGGCGCGGTGTCTGGAAAGACCTTTCCGGTTCTTCGTCCATCTCGGCAAACCTCAACGCGGCGTCCACGGGCATGTGAGTCCACCCACTCGAGCACCTCGGTGACGGACTCAACCTCCGCCAGGGCATGGGCATCGAGGCTCCATGCCCATCCAGGCGCTGGCCGCTGCCAGAAGTTCACACGGTAAACGGGCGAATCGATGACGTTTCGCGGCTCAGCGTGAACAGTGGGGATCTCTCGCATGCGCCCACGCTACGCGGCTCACCGTCCACTCTGACGGCTGCTTATTCGCCCCAGTCGACAACTGCTCGACGTATTGCGGGCAGAACGAACCGGTTCGTTCTGCCCGCAAAGTGGTCTTGAGGGGCGGGCGTAGGCTCATGCTGTGGCTCTCTCCACCGATCCCACCGGTCCCTACCGTCGCATGCCGTTGCAGGCGGCCGGCTCGGTCTCCGTGGACTTCACCAGCGTGGGCATCGGCGAGGCGCTCGAGACGGCCACCCGTTGGTCGGAGCACTCTCATCCGGTCCATGAACTGCTCTGGAACGACGTCGGCTCCTCCACCCTGCGCGTCGGTCCCCGAACGTGGACGGTCACCCCGACGATCGGGCTCTGGCTCCCGGCCGGAACCGTTCACACCGCCGAGGCGCCGGCCGGAACGGTCTATCGCGCCACCTACTTCTCGCTCGACTCCCTCAGCACCACCACCGCTCCCCAGCCGCCGGACGAGCCGTCGTCCGTGCGCATCACGGGGCTGCTGCGCGAATTGCTGAACCGTCTCAGCGATCAGAACCTCGCGCCGACGTCCCGCCGTCTCACAGAGGCCATGGTGCTTGACGTCCTCTCCCCCGCCCCGCACCAGTTCCTCATCCACGAACCGGCCACCCCGTTGCTGCGTCCGATCGCCGACGCCCTGCTCCAGAACCCCGCCGACCCGCGCACCCTCGGCGACTGGGCACGGGAACTGACGGTCAGCGAGCGCACCATCACTCGAGCCTTCCGGGCGGAAACGGGCCTGGGCTTCACGCGCTGGGTCGGAGCCGTCCGGATCCAGCGCGCCACCTCGCTGCTGGCCGACGGCGAATCACTGGAAGACATCGCCGCCGCGATGGGCTACCGCAGCCCGAGCGCCTTCGGAGCCGCGTTCCGACGGCACACCGGCACGACGCCGTCCAGCCTGCGCCGCTGAATCGGTCACCCCACCGGCGCCAGCCCTTCTCCAGCACCGCCACCAGCGACTCCCCCAGCACTGCCCGCAGCACCACCACAGATCGCGCGTGTCCGAAACGCGAGTGAACCCTGCCGTTTGTCGCGATTGCTCATTACGTCACGGCTGTCTACATTATTTAGGCAAGGCTTACCTGATCTCGTCACCCATCACTACGCCACCATCACACACCCGCATCACTACACCCGCATCATCACCCCGACTGAGTGGAGTCACATCGTGCGTTCCCCCCGCCCCTTGGCCGCCACGGCGGCTATCGCCGGCCTCGCCCTCGCCCTGACCGCGTGCGGCAGCACTGGTTCGACCGCCCCCGGCGCCAACGACTCCGCGTCAGGCTCGTCTTCGTCGTCGTCCTCATCCTCTTCCTCGGGCGCCGAACAGCAGTTCCCGATCACGATCGAGCACGCCTTCGGCACCACCACCATCGAGGAGAAGCCGGAGCGGGTGGCCACCGTCAACTGGGCCAACCAAGAGGTTCCCCTCGCCCTCGGCGTGGTGCCGGTGGGCATGGCCGCCGCCAACTTCGGTGACGACGACGGCAACGGCGTGCTGCCGTGGGTCGAGGATGAACTCGAGGACCTCGGCGCGGAGACCCCTGTGCTGTTCGATGAGACGGACGGCATCGACTTCGAGGCCGTGGCGGACACGGATCCGGACGTCATTCTCGCCGCGTACTCGGGGCTGACGCAGCAGGACTACGACACCCTCTCCGAGATCGCCCCGGTCGTCGCCTTCCCGGAGACGGCCTGGGGCACCGACTGGCGGGACATGATCCGGCTCAACAGTCAGGGCATGGGCATGGCCAGCGAGGGTGACGCCCTGATCGAGGACCTCGAGGGCCAGATCGAGGACGAGGCCGCAGAGCATCCCGAGTTGAAGGACGCCTCGGCGATGTTCCTGACCCACGTGGACACCTCCGACCTGTCCGAGGTGAACTTCTACACCGCCCATGACACCCGGACGATGTTCTTCGAGGACCTCGGCATGACCGTCGCCCAGTCCGTGCAGGACGCCTCGGCGGAGACCGAGGCCTTCTCCGGCACCGTCTCGGCCGAGCAGGTCGACATGTTCGATGACGTCGAGGTCGTGGTGACCTACGGTGATCAGAGCCTCGTCGACACCCTGGAGGCCGACCCGCTGCTGTCCCGGATGCCGGCGGTGGAAAACGGGGCCGTCATCTCCCTCGATGGCACCGGTCCGCTGGGCACGGCCGCCAACCCGACGCCGCTGGCGATTCCCTACGTCTTGGAGGACTACGTGGATCTGCTGGCCGAGGCCGCCGCCAAGTCAGAGTGAGGCGTGCTTCCTGGCTGCTGGCCGGGGCGATCGTCCTCGTGCTGCTCAGCGCGGCTTCCGTCGCCATCGGCTCGCGCACGGTGGCCTGGCCCCAGGTGATGGAAGCGCTCGGTGGGCAGGTCGCCTCGCTCGACCACGCCGCCGTCGTGAAACGCCTTCCGCGCACGGTGCTGGCGCTGGTGGTGGGGGCCGCCCTGGGTGTCGCCGGAGCCGTGATGCAGGGCGTCACCCGCAATCCGCTGGCCGACCCCGGCATCCTCGGCGTCAATATGGGGGCGTCCCTGTCCGTGGTGGTCGGCATGGCCTGGTTCGGACTGTTCGAGGCCCAGAGCATGATCTGGATGGCCATTCTCGGCGCCGCGGTGACCTCCGTGCTGGTCTATGCCATCGCCTCGAGCGGCCGTGGCGGGGCGTCCCCCCTGAAGCTCGCCCTCGCGGGGGCGGCGTTGACCGCCGTCGCCACGTCCTTCATCACGGCCGTGGCTCTGCCCCGTGGTGACATCTCCGCCTCCATCCGTTCGTGGCAGATCGGTGGCGTGGGCGGGGCCTCCTGGGACAACACCGCACTGGTGGCGCCGTTTCTGGCCGCCGGTCTGCTGCTGAGCCTGTTGAGCGCCCGCAGTCTCAACTCGCTGGCCCTGGGCGACGACCTCGCCGCCGGCCTCGGTGAACGCGTCATGGTGGCTCGGTCCCTGGCGGCGCTGTCCTCGGTGCTGCTGGCCGGCGCCGCCACCGCCGTCGCCGGTCCCATCGGCTTCGTGGGACTCGTGGTCCCCCACGCGTGCCGACTGCTGGCCGGGCCGGACCACCGCTGGCTCATCCCCTACTCCGCCGTGGGCGGGGCGGCGCTGCTGCTCGCTTCTGACGTGCTGGGCCGGATTCTGGCCCGGCCCTCCGAGCTCGACGTCGGCATCCTCACCGCGATCGTCGGGGCCCCGTTCTTCATCCACATCGTCCGCCAGCGGAAGGTGCGTGAACTGTGACGGCCCTGACTTCACGCCCGACCCTGAGCTCCCAGACCCAGGCCACGGTAACCGGATCGCGTCACCGGCGGCGCCGACGTCGGGCGTGGGTGATCGGCATCCTGACAGTCCTGGTGGTGACCGTCTTCGCCTTGTCCCTGATCCTCGGCCGGACCGTGTACCCGCCGGCCGATGTGCTCGGGGTGTTGCTCGGCCAGGACGTGGACGGGGCCTCGTTCACCGTCGGAACACTGCGACTGCCGCGTGCCCTGCTGGCGGTGGTGGCCGGCGCGTGCTTCGGCTTCGGCGGTGCCGCGTTCCAGACGATGCTGCGCAACCCCTTGGCCAGCCCGGACATCATCGGGATCAGCAGTGGCGCCTCGGCGGCCGCGGCCTTCGCGATCATCGTGCTCGGCCTGGACGGCCCGGTGCGTTCCGCGTTCGCCATCGTCGCCGGACTCGGGGTGGCCCTGCTGATCTACCTGCTGTCCTATCGCGGTGGCGTGGCCGGCACCCGACTGATCCTGGTCGGCATCGGGATCGCCGCCATCCTGACCTCGCTGACGAATTATCTGCTGTCTCGGGCCGGCTCTTGGGACCTGCAGGAGGCTCTGCGCTGGCTGACCGGTTCCCTCAATGGCGGCGGTTGGGAACAAGTGCTGCCGACTCTGGTGGCGTTGGTCGCGTTGGCCCCCGTCCTCATCGGACAGAGCACGAACCTCGGTGCCCTGCAGCTCGGGGATGACACCGCCGCCGGGCTCGGCGTCAGCGTCGGCCGGACCCGCCTGCTCGTGGTCATCGCCGCGGTGGGACTGGTGGCGTTCGCGACGGCGGCCGCCGGACCGATCGCGTTCGTCGCCTTCCTGTCCGGTCCGATCGCCGCCCGGCTCCTCGGTCCGAACGGGTCGGTCCTGATCCCCGCCGCCCTGGTGGGCGCGCTGCTGGTGCTGGTCGCCGACCTGGTCGGCCAGCACGCCACGGGCACCCGCTTCCCGGTCGGCGTGGTCACCGGCGTGCTCGGAGCGCCCTTCCTCTTGTATCTCATCGTCCGTCAACACCGTTCCGGAGGAACACCATGACCACGAGCATCGACGCCGGGAACGGAAACGAGACCGGGACCAGGAACGGGACCGGGACCGGGACCGGACAAGCGAACGCAGCACCGGCGCGGGCCCGCGAGCGCGATCTGCGGGCCGAGGCACTCGACGTCGGCTACGGAGACCGGCACGTCCTGACCGGCCTGGACATCCAGATCGAGCCGGGCACGGTGACCTCGATCGTCGGAGCCAACGCCTCCGGCAAGTCGACGCTCCTGCGGACCCTGTCCCGGCTGCTCACGCCGATGGGCGGCCAGGTACTGCTCGACGGGCGTTCCGTGCACTCGCTGCCCTCGAAGGAGCTGGCCCGCGTACTGGGACTGTTGCCCCAATCGCCCTTGTCCCCGGACGGCATCACGGTCTCCGACCTGGTCGGGCGCGGGCGGCATCCGCACCAGCGGCTGTTCCGGGCGTGGAGTGCGGCCGACGATGCGGCGGTCGCCGACGCGCTGGACGCCACGGACACCGCGGAGTTGGCCGACCGCCCCGTGGACGAGCTCTCCGGCGGACAGCGTCAGCGCGTGTGGATCGCGATGGTGCTGGCGCAGCAGACCGACGTGCTACTGCTCGACGAACCCACCACGTTCCTGGATGTCAGCCACCAGATCGAGGTACTGGATCTGCTCGCCGACCTCAATCACGACCGCGGCACCACCATCGTCATGGTGCTGCACGACCTGAACCTGGCGGCCCGGTACTCGGACCGCCTGGTGGCGCTGGAAGTCGGCGGTGTCTACGCGTCCGGACCGGCCGACGTCGTGCTCACCGAGCAGTGCGTGTACGACGTCTTCGGACTGCGCAGCCGGATCATCACCGATCCGGTCTCGGGGGTGCCCATGGTGGTCCCGGTGGGGCGGCACCGAACTGGGCCGCAACCTCGCTGAGAGCGGTGACTCGGCGCAGTCTCGGGTGATTCGCCAGCCCAGTGGGTAACTGAGTATTGGGCTGAACTCCGAAGGTGTGGGCACCCGCAGCGATCGCTGCACCAATTCCGGTGGCCGAATCCTCGATGGCGATGCAGTCCTCCGGCCGGACCTTCAACAGCCCTGCGGCACGTTGGTAGCTCTCCGGGTGAGGTTTCTGCTGGCGAACCGTGTCACCGGTGACGACGGCGTCGAAGTCCCGTTCTGCCATCCGTTGCGCGAGGTCCCGGCGCAGTGCTGTCGTCCCGGCCGCATAGGTGGCGGTGACCAGCGCGACCGGCACGCCCGCGCGCCTGGCCGTGGCGATCAATTCCACGGCGCCGTCTCGCCACGGCACATGGTCGGCGATGACGGCGGCCAGGGTCTCATGCAGACGACTGACGATCTCCTCGGCCGGCAGGTCCACACCGCGCTCCTGCACCGTCTGCACCAAGCGGGGGATCGGCCACCCCACGATGTCCAAGTCGTCCTTCACCGTCCAGGACAGCCCGTGGGCACGAACGACGTCCCCCACGGCACGCGACCACGCCGGCTCGGTGTCCACGAGAGTTCCGTCCATATCGCACAAGAGCGCCGCCGGTCGCGAGAGCACCGTGGACGACTGGACGGTGCTGAGGTCGGTGGTCGGGTCAGTGGTCGAGTCGACCTTCATCCCAGCGACCCTGCTTTCATCTCGGCACTGCGATTCGGGGCGACATACCCGAGTTTGCGGGTATGGACGCGGGTGCGGTCGGCGCGGAAGTAATCCACGGCAAACTCGATCGGCGTTCCGAAGCGTGCCCGGCAGACGCGGATGACTTTGAACACGGGATCACCCTCGGCAATGCCCATGTACTGTGCGTGCTCCGCACCCGACGGGACGACTTCAATCGTCTCGTCAGACGCCTCGGGGCGCAGACCGTAGACCTCGTCGAACACGTGATACAGCGACGTTTCCAGGGGCTGTCGGAGAAGTCCGGGGAACCTGCGGGCCGGCATGATCGAGGTTTCGACCGACCACGGCTCCCCGTTGGCGCAGCGAGCGCGGGTGACGCGGAAGACATGCCCCTCATCGTCCGGCACGGCGAACAATTCGAGGGCGCGGGATTCGGCCGGTGACGCCGTACCCAGGTGGGCGCTGATCACCTCGGTCGACACGGTAAACCCCTGCTGACGCAGAAAATCTGGGACGGACTGAGAGGTATTGACCTGCCTCTCGATCTTCTGGTCCGCGGCGAACACTCCCCCACCCCGGCCGATCTTGCGCCGGATGCGTCCCTCAGCCTCCAGCTGGACGAGCACCTGGCGCATCGCGTTACGGGTCACCCCGAGCTTGAGCGCCAGTTGACGTTCGTCGCCGATCCGTTCTGTTGCCCGGAACTCGCCCTCCCGCAGCAGCATCAGCATCCGAGTGTAGACATCAACGCTGATGGCGTCCTCCCCGTGCTTTCAAGGCCTCAAGGCGGTCAGGACATCGTCGAGTGTCCCCACCAGGCGATCGATGTCGCTTTCCTGGAAGGCGAGTGTGGGACGCAATTTCAGCACATTTCCCCCGGGCCCGGCGACGGACGTCAGGACGTGTCGTTCTCGCATCTCATCGATCACTCGCAGAGCGAACTCCCGGTCAGGGGTTCGCGAGGCTCGGTCGACGACGAGCTCGAGCCCGATGAACAGACCGCTGCCCCGGACGTCCCCCACTTTCTCGTGCCGGTCCGCAAGAGTCAGCAACTCGTCGCGCACAAGTGTGCCGACCTTTAGAGCATGCTCCTGCAACCGGTCTTCCCGGATGGTCGTCAGCACCGCTTGCGCTGCCGCGATCGAGACGGGGTTGCCACCGAAGGTGTTGAAGTACGGGAACTTTGCGGCAAAGGCCGCCAGCACGTCCGGACGGGCCGCCATCGCGGCGACCGGTATGCCGTTGCCCATCGGTTTGCCCGTGGTGACGATGTCCGCATCGGCGGTGTGCCGGGCGAATCCCCAGAAGGCCTCGCCAGTGCGCCCGAAGCCGGGCTGCACCTCGTCGGCGATGAACAGTCCACCGGATTCATGGACGGCCTCGATGGTCTCGTGAAGGAAACCAGAAGGTCCGGAGTGGACGCCGTCGGACGAGAAGATCGAGTCGATGAGCAACGCCGAGAAGCCGTACTCGGTGGACTGCAAGTCGGTGATGGCCGCTTTCACGTCCGCGGCGAATCGTGCCCCGGCGCCTGGACCCTCACGGTAGAAGTCCGGAGCATCGACCAGTCGTACGACATCACCGATCACCACCCCGGAACCCAGTGACGGCGAGACAAGCGCGGTGAGTTCGGTCGCCCCGTGGTACGCCTCCGATGTCACGATCACCCCACTATGCCCTGTGGCCGCACGTGCCACGCGGAGGGCCAGGTCGTTCGCCTCCGAGCCGGTGCACTGGAACATGATGTTGCCGATGCCAGTGCGACCTGGGGATGGTGCCGGCATCGTGGCGAGGAAGTCCGCAGCGTAATCGAGAATCGCTCCGTGCAAGTAGCGCGTGTGCGTGTTCAGCGTCTGCATCTGCTGATGCACGGCCTCGACGACGGCCGGGTGACAGTGGCCCAGGGAGACGACGTTGTTGTAGACGTCGAGATACCGGTTTCCGTCAGCGTCCCAGACATCGGTTCCTTCGCCCCGCACCAAGTGAACCGGGTTGGAGTAGAAGAGGCGGTACGCGGGACCGAGCAGGTCCTCGCGGCGACGAGTCATGTCGAGGGTGGTCGACTCGAGATTCGAGCCGGGCTGATCGGCGCGGAACGAATTGGCGTCCATGATGCTGGAGAGCATTGTCACTGAAATGGTCCCTACTTTCTGGCCTGCGGGGTAAGTTGCGGATTCACTGGTAGAGGGATTCGAGGTGCTCGAAATGATGCGAAGAACGGGTCAGACGAGGGAGAGCCACGTCCCCCAGCGAGGATCGGCCATCTTTGCGCGGGCCCGTGAGAGCTTCCAGACGCCGTACTTGTGATAGTCGTAATCCCAGTTGTTCTGAAGCTTCGCGTAGAGGCAGCCCCACGTGCCCCATTTGGTGTCCGCCAGGGCCATGTTGACGTGGACACGGGCCACCAGGGATCTGTCGGCCGTGCCGAAGTACTCCTCGACGAGAGCGTTGACTCGTTCGTCGTCGAAGAACATCTCCTGGGCGAAGAGCCCGAGTTCTGAACACCGGTCGTTGTCCCCGCCGAACTCGTAGTCGACCATCTTCAGCGGCCTGCCGTCACTGAGTAGAAAGTTGCCGGGCATCGGATCGTTCTGGCAGAGCACGAAGTCCAGGCCGGATGCCTCTATCGCCGCCCGGGCGGCCCAGGCTTCAGCATGCACGGTGGTGGCAATTGAGGGCAGCGGAACGTCGAACTGATCGACTTGTTCGACGTGTTCGTCGATCATGTCGAAGATGGTTTTCCGGGTACCTATGGGCGGGGACGCGTGCAGGGTCCGGTACAGGCCGATGGCCTGAGAGACGATGGCAGGGTCCTTCATGTCTCCGGTGGTGCAGGCACGGTAGCCTTCGAGGAACTCGATGATCTCGGCGCCGCTGTCAGCATCGTGGTAGATACTCCGGGGGCCGACACCGAGTTCCCCCGCCGTCCGCCCGACCACGTTGGTCAAGGCTCGATCGACATACTCTTCCGTACCCATGCCGGGCACCTTGAGGAAATAGGTGACTGGATCACCTTCAACAGCGATCTGCCAATTGCTGTTCTGCAACCCGCCAGTGACGGGGCAGTACCACAGGGTGCGGTCCCGCCACATCTCGACGGCGCCGAGAATCTCCTCGGCACGCAGTTCGGCGGCGGTCCGGGCCTGGCCGACGACGCGGACTTGGGCATGGTCGAGCACGGCTTGGACGGCCGCCGAAGTGATGGGCGTTCGGTTGCCTGTCTTTCGAGTACCCGGGGTGGTAATGGTCATCGTGGACTCCTAGATAGGTCGAAGGAGGTGCTGTTTCGGAAAGGTCGCGAGGTGAGAGCAGGCGTTACCTCAGATGAGGTGCATCAGGTCGTCCAGCTCGGCAGCACCGAGGGCGATGCGAGCACGGAGGTACTGCCAGTCCGCGAACTTGATGTACTCCTGGGTTCCAGGCTCCAGAGCGTCGTAGCAGCTGCCCAGGAGCGCCCATCGCAAAGAATCCACGGGACCGTATGCCGTGGCGCGAGCGTGGGCTGAACGGTCGTAGGAACCCCACAGCTGCTCGAACGTCTCGTACGATTCGAGGGACGTCATGCTCCACGACGGGCCAGTGAGTTCGGCCAGCAGCGTGCCGACGTCGAACAGCGGATCGGTGTTGGTGGCGACGTCCCAGTCGACGAGCGACAATCGACCGACCTCATCAATGAGCACATTGGACAGGTTGCCGTCTCCGTGACAGGGCACCACGTCGTATCCCGAGGCCAGTACGGCAGCCTCGACCTGGCCAGCCCGTCGCATCAGGTGGTCCAGATCGCTGGGCACGGTAGCCCCGAGATGCTCAGCTTCGGCACGCAACGTGCGCAAGTCCTCGAACACCGTCACGGTGCGGCCCATGGCCGGCAGTTCGCGGACTCGTCGGCGAAGCTCTGCCAGCGGCTCCAGTTGTTCTGGGGTGCGGAAGTCTCCGAGCGTCGCGGTATGGCCGACCACGGTCGACGTGACCAGCACTCCGCTGGCGGGATCGGCAGCGATCACCGCGGGGCTGATGCCGGCGGCCGCAGCATGTGCAGCGGTGGAGAAGACGGAGGCGACGTCGGTGAAGCGTACCGCGGACGGCACCATCACTTTGACAAAGGCCTCGCGCCCGTCTGTTCCATGGAGGAGATACCGCTGGGAATCCGCACCCCACCAGGACGGACTCGCGAAGGTCGGCGTGGCGGGTTCCATCTCCACCTCATCGCACGGTCGCAAACCTGTCGGCAGGATCGCGTCAAGGATCTGCTGCACTTCGGCCGTCGACGCCGGCGTCAAGATGCTGGGGGCGGTCGTTGTCATTGTGCTCCTCCGGTAGTGATGGTGGTGGTGTGACGGACACGCGGCGTGGTCGGCCAGGCCATCTCGAACGGTCGGTTCTGCTCGAGATACAGGCCCAAGCGCAGGACGTCCTGGTCGGTGAACCGTTTGCCGGCGAGTTGCACTCCGATCGGCATTCCACTGGCTGACATGCCGTAGCAGAGGCTGAGCGCGGGCTGGTTGTTGATGGCGAACCAGGCAGTGAACGCACAATGTGCCAAGGGAACCGACTCGTCCAGCCCCACTCGCTCCGCCGGGAACCCCACCGCCGGAATGATGGGGCTGAGTACCATGTCATAACGATCCAGCTGTTCGGTGAAGTGCCGCTGAGTCGCGTGGATCTCCGTCAGATCTCGGCTGTAGTCGGAGGCGGTGAGTCTCCCGGCCACGCGTTCGGCCCAGGCGGTCATCCGCGGATCGATCAGAGCCGCCCGGTCGGCGCCGACCTGTTCGATCTCCACTCGAGCTCGCACCGCATAAACGCGGTCCAGCGTCGGATACGGGTCGCCCCCGGCAAAGTGCCGCGAGGAGATCGCAAACGGAGGAGGCACGTGCTCGACGACGGCGCCGCCTGATCTGAGAACGTCAGCGCACCGGTCGACGGCAGCCAGCACTTCCAAATCGACGTCGGATCCGAAGGCACCGTCGCCCAAGTCCGTCAAGAGGCCCACCCGCAGATGATCGACCTGGACAGGCTCGTCCATTTCATCGGAGATCTCCGCCGGGAGCCCCCAGGAGTCACGGGGATCCGGTTTGGCCAGGACCCGGTACATCTCCATGGCCTCGGCGACAGTCCTCGTCATGGGCCCGGCCGACCGCATCACAGACGAGGGAGCATGACCGACACGACCCTGAGTCGGTTTCAGCGCGACGATCCCGTTGTGCCCCGCCGGCAGCCGGACGGAACCAGCGATGTCCGTGCCCACCGCACCGACGCCCACGCCCGCCGCGATCGAGGCGCCCGCACCGGCCGAAGAACCGCCGGTGTTCTGGGAGGTGTCCCAGGGATTGCGCACGATTCCATAAAGAGACGAAACCCCGGAGGCGGACAGGCCGAGATCCGGCATGGCCGTCTTGCCGACGATCACCGCTCCCGCCTCCCGGAGTCGGGCCACCGGTGGGGCATCCTCGGTCAGGTCCGGTTCGCCGTCGTGTGCGGCCGTGCCATGGCGCCACGGCATGCCCGCTGCGGGTATGGAGTCCTTGATGGTGATCGGCATACCGTCCAGCGGTGAGATGGGAGTTCCGGCCGCCCATCGAGCATCGGCGGCTGCCGCCGACGCGTCGGCTACCTCGTGGTCGACGAAGACCACAGCGTTGATGTAGCCGTTCACGCGATCGATCTGCGCGTACGTCTCTGCGAGGACGCGAGAGGGCGACGTGGTTCCGGCAGCGAACGCGTCGCGGAGTTCAGCGATGGTCCATACGTGCGCGCTGCCTTCGTCGCGGTGTACGCCGGTGGGTTCGGTTGTTGCTGTCATCGGGCCGTCACCGCCCCTTTCCCGCTCGCCCGGCGCTCCGGGCTCGACATCAGAGGCGAACGATGTGGCCGGTCGGCATCGATGACCGCACCACAGACCATCCGCTCGGCGACCCCCCGCAGCACCGACAGACCGCGCAATAGGTCATCGTCGTGGGTGTACTCGGCCTCATGGTGGGATACGCCTTCCACCGAGGGAACGAAGAGCATAACGGTCGGTACCACCTCGCTCAGGGGCACTGAGTCGTGTCCGGCACGGGTGAGCATCCTGCGGTGAGACAGCCGCAGTTCGTCGGCAACCTGTTCGGCGACCTCGATTCCCACCGGTGCATAGGTGGCCCCCGCCCTCAAGTACTCGCTGTGAACCCGGAGATCGACTTCACCGTCAGCGGCGATCTCCGTCAGCGATCGATGGAACTCCTCAGCGACAACCGGAACGAGCTCCGGGCTGTCCGATCGCAGGTCCACGGATACGGTGGCCTTCGAGGCGATCACCCCGGGAGACTCGGGCTCCAGCAGGAGACGGGCCACGGCCGTGAACACCTTCGCCCGATCGGCACGGTGCGCGTGACGGTCGGCGATGGCTCGAGCGGCCAAGACCACTCGAGCCGCACCGACCAGTGCGTCATGACGATCCGACATGTCCGTGGCACCAGTGTGCCCTTGCGCTCCGATGACCTCGACGGTCATCTTGGTCGCGGTCCAGCCGCCGGTGACGACGCCGATCTGCAGCCCTTCACACTCGAGGATCCGCCCCTGTTCGATGTGGATCTCCGCATAGCCGCAGCATTCCGGTGGTTCGTCGTCACCGAGAAAACCGGAGTCGGTCAGCGCCTGGCGCACAGACGTCCCCTGAACATCGTTCACGTCCAGTGTCGAGGCAGCGTCGCGGGCACCGGTGAAGGTCGTCGAGCCCATGATGGACGGCTGGAACCGTGCACCCTCCTCGTTGAACCAGTCGACCACGGCCAAGTTCACCGTCGGGGACAATGAGCCCTCCTGCACCCGGGCTGACACATGGGCGACAGCATGGGCGGCGGCGAGCACGCCGTAGGCGCCGTCGAACCTGCCGGACGTGGGTTGGGAATCCGTGTGGGAGCCGATCAGCACGTAGGGCGCGCCGGGAATGACTGTGGCCGTACCGTACACATTGCCGACTCCATCGACGATCACCTCCAGCCCGAATTCCCGCAGTCGGCCGATCAGCCACATGCGGCTGTCCGTGTGCGAGGTGGTTGCGGCCGGACGGTGAACACCACCGGCGTCGGTAGCGCCGAAGGAAGACAAGATCCCGAAGTCCTCCAGGAATGCTTTCGCTTCGGCCGTACCCGGCATCACCGGTCCAGGGCCGGTGACCCCGTGATCGGTGGTCTGCTGGCTTGCAAGGGTCATTGCTGGCCTCTCTGGGTGATGGGGGCCTCGGGCCGGGTGTCGGATGGGGCTTCGGGCTGGGCTTCGTCCAGGATCTCTTCGGCGTCCTCGACCACGGACGTCACCGCGGGTCGCGAGGCCACGTCGAACAGTTCGTCCACGCGGGCCTTGGCCTGCTCTGATGCTGGGAAGATCAGTGAGAACACGATGTAGCACAGCAAGTTCACGCCGAGGGCGACCATGCCGCCGGTCAGCGATCCAAGCGCCAGGATGTCGTCCGGCCAGAACAGCGTGAGGCCCACAGCCGTGACGAAGCCGGCGATCATGCCGGTCACCGCACCGGCCTTGGAGCCGAACTTCAGGAAGATCCCGAGGAAGAGCGGCACGGCCAGCTGGACGATGCCCTGGTAGGCCATCTGACTCAGCAGCTGCAACCGTTCCATTCCGAAGGTCATGTAGGCGATGGCCGCTGCCAAGATCATGTACACGACCATCGACCCTTTGGAGATGATCATGAGTTGCTTATCGGTCAGGGGACGTTTTTCGGATTGCACGATGTCATTGGCCACTTGCAGGCCGGAGACCTGGACCGAGGCGTCAACGTGCCCCATGGATGCAGCGAAAACCATGGTGACGCCCAGACCGAGCAGCCACGTGCCGCCGTACTCGTTCGTCAGTGTGAACCAACCGGCCTGAGGGTCCGAGGCCACTACGTCCCAGGAGGTCGCGGCGATTCCGACGAGCATGAGCAGGGTGTAGAACACGCCGGAGATCAGCAACGTCATCAACGTCCCTGACTTCACCGAACGGACAGACGAGGCGGTGTAGATCCGTTGGAAGCTGGTCGGCCAGCACATGGAACCGAGCACACCGGTGAAGATGAGCGAGAACAGGTACCACGGGCCGTAGTCATCACCGTCACCGGGAACGTTTAAGATCTCCGCGGGCACCTGGGCCAGAGCGGCGAAGCTGATAGGGCCGCCTGCGAGACCCGAGAGAAGCACCAGGCAGACGGCCGCCGCCCCGGCGTAGGCGACCAGCCCCTGGAACATGTCGGTCATGATCAGGCCACGCATGCCCATTCGAACCGTCCAGTATTGGCGGACCACAATGGCGACCAGGCCGATCACCAGACAAGTTCCGACCGACCAGGCTCCGACCGAGGCGATTTCGAAGATCTCGCCGAGGGCCTGCATACCCAGCACCGTCCAGGGGAAGAGCGATACGACGCCGATGATTGAGGCCACCACTCGCACGGTGGGTGAGGAGAAGCGCAGGGCCAGCAGATCCGGCTGAGATCGGAGTTCGTAGCGCTTGCCCCAGCGCCAGGCCCGAGTGGCCAAGAAGTACATCAAGGCGATACCGAACGTGGAGTAGGCCAGCCCGTAGAGGCCGAACACCCCGGCGCCGGCCGAAATCCCGAAGAATGCGATGAACACGGTGCCCGGCCACCACGAATTCACGTAGCACATGGCCACGTACCACGGCCCATAGGCGCGGCCACCCACAGAGTATTCCTCGAAGGAAGGCTTCTCCTTCTGCCGAGTGGCGTAAAGCACCCAGATCACGATCGCGTAGAAGACGGCGAGCATACCGAGAATGATGATCATCGGGTCACCCCCGTAAGGGTGTCAGACACGGTGGTAGTACCCATGGCTGCAGCACCAGCTCCGGAGGTGGCAACAGCCGCGGCCGGGACAGCGTGTGGGCCGTGTGCCGCCTCAGTTTCACTCTCGTCGAGCTCGCCGCGTACGCTCTCCACCCAATAAAGTGCCCACAGGCTGAGACTGACCATTAGCGCGTCAATCACCCAGTAGGACACCGCGAATGGCATCCAGAGGACCGTGGCGGTCGAACCGGACGCCCAGAAATACAACGGCGGAAAGACGGCGAAGAGTAGGCAGGCGGTATAGATGCCAACAAATACTCCATTTATGACTTTCTTGTTGAGCATTCTAATGAAATTTCTCATCAAAGGTTCCTCACTCGGGTCGACTTGTTTCCAGTCTCCCAACTGTTTCGTTCCACGAAATGAACAAACTGGCTTCCAGGGTGTTACGAGCAAGGGCCGAATGTTAAAGGTTGATTTCCTGTTCACGAGCGGAGTCCTCGATGGCCTCGACCGGTGAGGCCGGGACGGGCGCGTCCGGAGCCCACCCGTACCGTCGCACGAGGGAGGTTGGTGAACCCGCAGG
This sequence comes from Citricoccus sp. GCM10030269, assembly GCF_042665635.1. Lineage (NCBI taxonomy): Bacteria > Bacillati > Actinomycetota > Actinomycetes > Micrococcales > Micrococcaceae > Citricoccus > Citricoccus sp. GCM10030269. Next base: position 369,544 of record NZ_JBHTCV010000001.1, read on the forward strand.
TCATCTCGAATAATGACCACCATGCGCCCTTCCTACCGAGTCGATGTGTTCGCCGATCCCGGATTGCCGTCCCAGGTGGTGTCCCGAATCCTGTCCGCCGAGAGTGCTCATGGCGGTGACCGTGACGGCGACAGTGCCGACGACCGAAAAGGCAACTACCGACTGGCCCTGAACCGGCGTCAGATCCCGCTGCGGCCGGACGGCACACTCGACCTGGAGATCGTGCGGGAATGGGCCCAGCGTGACGAGGCGGATCTGATGGTCATTGTGACGGAGATTCCGCGCCGTGCCGGCCGGCGGCCGAAGATCGCGGCACTGCACTACACCGAGGGACTGGCCATCATCTCCCTGCCCGCGCTCGGGGCCTGGGATCTGTCCACGAAACTTCGCCGCATGATGTTCGCCTCGCTGGATGCTCTGGCCGACAACGAGGTGCCCCGCCGTGACGATTCGCGCTTGGGTTTCGGTGTGGTCCACGAACAGGAGTCCAGTACGGGCCCGTCCGTTTACATCGCCTCACCGTGGTGGTGGCCGGGCCGGCTCAGGCTGGCGTTCGGCATGGTCCGCATCAATGAACCCCTGGCGGCCGCGTCGAAACTGTCCGGCGCTCTAGCGGCGGCATCGGCCACCGGAGCCTTCGGCATCTTCTACTCGTCGATCTGGGAGATGGCGAATGCCCTGCCGCCCTGGCGACTGGGCCTCGTCACCTTGACGGTCGTCCTCGCCATGGTGCTGTGGCTGATTGCCAGCAACGGTTTGTGGGAAACCCGACGGGAACACAGCGACCTCAGTGAGGCCGCGATGTACAACGCCTCCACGGTGATGACCCTGCTCGTGGCGGTGACCCTGCTGTACGCCGTACTGTTCGTGGGCATCTTCATCGCCGGACTGATCATCATCGAGTCCGGCTACCTGGCCCAGACCATCGGGAAGTCGGCCTCGATCGCGAGTTATCTCGAGATCGCCTGGCTCTCCGCCTCCTTGGGCACCGTGGCCGGCGCACTCGGGGCTAGCTTCGACCATGAGGACGACATTCGGAACCTGACGAACGGCACACGCAAGGCACAGCGGTACGAGGAACGGAAAGCCGCCGAAAAGAGAGAGAGCGCCGGCAGCGGCAGCGATCGGGCCTCATCGTGATCCCTTTGTCGAACCACTTACCCGATCACCTACTCGACCGCGAAGACGGCTATGTGGACCTGCGCTCCTACGCTGCTATCGGCAACGGTCGCACCGTCGCGCTCGTGGCCCACGACGGCTCGGTCGACTGGCTTCCCGTGCCGGACCTGGATTCCGCACCGGTCTTCGCCCGACTGCTCGACGCCGGCCGCGGCGGGTACGTCGAGCTGCATCCGGACCTCGAGGCCCTCACCGCGGCGGGCGTCGACGTCACCACGAACCTGCGGACCCACCGCGAGTACGTGGCCGGGACCAACGTGCTGTGCACCACCTACACCACTGCCCTGGGCGTCGTCCGGGTCACCGACTCCCTGAACCTCGGATCCACCGGCGCGCTGCCGTGGTCCGAACTGGCCCGGTGCGTGGACGGGATCAGCGGCGCCGTGCCGATGACGTGGAGCGTGGTCCCGGGCACCATGCTGAACACCGCCTCCCCCTGGGTGCAGCACACCGACCAGGGCCCCGTCATCCGCGTCGGCGAGGTCTCGCTCGGTGTGCTCAGCAACCATGCCGGCCAGCACGACGTCGGCCCGCAGGCCATCCGCGGCCGGTTCACCACGGGCGAAGGTACAGAGCACCTGGTGGCCGTCGTCGGGACCGCGGCGGAGCCGCTGCGGCTGCCCGAACCGGCGGCGATCCACCGCAATGTGGGACTGAGCGTGGATCTGTGGCGACGGTGGGCGGACCTGCTCGAGTACAACGGCCGCTACGTGGACGACGTGCATCGCAGCGCGCTGGTGCTGAAGATGCTCGGCCATAACCCCTCCGGCTCGATCGCCGCCGCAGCGACCACGTCCCTGCCGGAGAACCGAGAGGGCACGAAGAACTACGACTACCGCTTCGCCTGGATCCGCGACGCCGCCTACACCCTGCACGCCTTGCTGCGGCTGGGTGAACAGGAGGACGTGCACGCAGCCGTCTCCTGGCTGCTGCGGCTGGCCCGGGCCCAAACACCGGACCTTCACGTGCTGAACCGACTCAATGGAAGCGTCCCCCAGGCCGGCACCACGGAACTGGACGTGCCCGGTTGGCGCGGCATCGGGCCCGTGGTGACCGGCAACGACGCCGCCGACCAGCTGCAACTCGGCGTCTACGGGGACATCTTCGACATGGCCACGCTCTACGTGGAAGGCGGCAACGTGCTGGACGCGGACACGGCCCGCATGCTCTCCGGGCTGGCCGACGCCGTGTGCGACCGCTGGATCAGACCCGACGCCGGCATGTGGGAGCTGGAAAAGCACCGGCACTACACGAGTTCGAAGATGGGCTGTTGGGTGGCCCTGGACCGGGCCGTCACCCTCGCCGACCGAGGGCACCTGCCCGGGACCGAGGACCGGTGGCGGGCCGAACGCGACCGGATCCGAGCGTGGATCGAGGAGTATGGATGGTCCGAGGAGCGCGGCGCCTACGTCTGGTATCCCGGGACGGACCAGCTGGACGCCTCTGTCCTGCTCCACACGATCAGCGGCTTCGACACCGGTCCGCGCATGTCCTCCACGATCGACGTACTGCGGACCGAGCTGGGGCGCGGGCCGCTGCTCTACCGCTACAGCGGGATGCCCGACGAGGAGGGCACCTTCACCGCGTGCGGGTTCTGGTGCGTGGCCTCACTGGCGCTGGTGGGCCGGCGCGAGGAGGCGGAGAACCTCATGGGCCAGTTGCTCGACCTCTCCAACGACGTCGGCCTGTATACCGAGATGATCGACCCCGAGGACCGCTCCTTCCTGGGCAACATGCCCCAGGCGCTGAGTCACCTCGCGCTGTTGGTCGCGGCCCTGACTCTCAACGGGCAGTGAGGCTCAACAGGCAGTGACGCTCAACCGGCGCTGGTTCTCGACCGGTAGTGACGTTCCTGTGGGTGTGGTGAGGAGTTCCCACGGCCAGCGCTGCATGCGATAGAGTTAGGCAAGCCTTACCTCCATCGGGAAGCAGACCATGACCGAGACAGCCACCCAGACTTATCCCGCCACCCGGGCCTACCGGACCCACGTGGCCCGGGTCAGGCGCCTCAGCGAACACTTCGTCCGCATCACCTTCGCCGACGAGGACCTGCAGCACTTCGGCACCGGCGGGCTCGATCAGCGCATCAAGCTGATGATTCCCCGCGCGGATGGCACGCTGCCGGACGTGGGACTGTTCGAGGAACCGGCCCCGCCGATGATGCAGTGGTACACCCGCTGGCGTGAACTGCCGGACGAGGAGCGCAATGCCATGCGCACCTACACCGTGCGTGCCGTGCGTCCCGAGGCCGGCGAGATCGACGTCGACTTCGCGCTGCACGGCGCCGACGGGCCGGCGTCGGCGTGGGCGATGGGGGCCGGCGTCGGGAACGAGATGGTGATCATCGGCCCGGACGAGCGGTCCGAGACCGGCGGCCGGGGCCGCAGCGGCGGCATCGAATGGAACCCCGGCGAGGCGACCACGCTGCTGCTGGCCGGTGACGAGACCGCGGCGCCGGCCATCTGCGCGATTCTGGAATCCCTCGACGAGAGATACACCGGCCACGTGTTCATCGAGGTTCCCAGCGCCGACGACATTCTCCCCCTCCAGACCCGAGCGGCGGTTCAGCTCAACTGGCTGGCCCGCGGCGAACGCGAACACGGCGAGATGCTGACCAAGGCCATCCAGGCGTGGGGCCGTGAGCACGGCGCCGAGGTGGCCGGAGGAACCCAGAACGGCTCCATCGCCTACGTGGTCCGCAGCGACGAGGAGTCCGGTGACGGCGCCGAAGCTCCACTGTGGGAAGTTCCGCCGGAGAGCCCGCACGGGCACTGGTATGCCTGGCTCGCCGGGGAGGCCGGCACCATCACCGGACTGCGCCGCTATCTCGTCAAGGGCTTGGGCATCGACAAGAAGTGCGTGTCCTTCATGGGCTATTGGAAGATGGGTCGCGCCGAGGGCAGCTGAGCCAGTTGCGGGCTAGAAGGTTGCTGCGGGCTCAGCGGTGGCCGAGGTCGCTGAGGCCATCAGTGCCTCGTGGAGGTTACCGCGCGACCGATCCGTCTTGTACGGAGCCGGCTTCACCACCGCACGGATCGTCTTCTGCCGGTGCCCGGGAGCGCCCCAGATGACGTCCACCTCGGTGCCGATCTCAGCATGATCCACGTCAATGGTGGCCAAGGACAGCATCTTGCGGAAGAAGTAGCTGTACCCGCGAGACGTGGCCGTGCCCACGAGCCGCCCGCCGATCTCCACCCGATCAGTCCACATGTAACCCCGCTGATCTCGGGGCATCTCCATGTAGTCGTAGTGCTCACCCTCCTGCAGCAGCGAGTTCTGGACGTCGGCGACATCATCGGCATTCCACTCCAGGGTCCTCAACACCCGGCGGGGATTCGCCTTCTCGGCGGCGAGCGCCTCGGCCCCCAGGTAGTCACTGCGCCGCGTGGTGACGACCTTGGACCAGCCGAGCTCGATCGGACTGCGGTAGTAGTCCGAGGGCTGCTGGCCGTCGAAGCTGCCGGCGATGTAGGCGGGCTGAGCGAAGGAGGGCATCGAGGACAGGAAGAAGGCCATGTAGTCGGTCATGTCGTCGTCGAAGATCGCGGGGATGTAGTCCGAGGCGATCGTCGGGTAGGCCGCCTCCAGGTGGTTGATCATGGCGATCCGACCACCCATCTTGCGGATCCCGTGCGGCCGGCCGGCCTCCAGCACCGCCTGGTACACCTCGTCGCTGAACTCCTTCGGCCCCTGGAGCTCGAATCCCGGCTCGCCAGCCATGCCCTGGCGGAGCGCGTAGACGTCATGCCCGGCGATGGTCACCGGAACCGCGTACATGTACTTGGCGTCCAGCAGCGCCTCGGCGTTCGTGAGCTCGTTGAGCACGGCGATGGCCTTCGGCCCCGAGACCTGGAACATGAACCAGTCATCGCGTTCGACCTGGGCGTTGTAGTCTCCGCGCTCCAGGTTGAAAGAGAGCCAGTAGCCACCGCGGCCGTGCACCATGAAGTCCTCGTCACCGAACCGGGTCAGCACCCCCTCATGGATGACCTTGCCGTCCTTGTTGGTGTGGATGGCGTGCTTGGACTGGCCGATCTCGAAGGTGCTGAAGTCGTTGACCGTGTAGTCGGCGATCAGCCGGAGTGCGTCCGGACCCGTGAAGCGGTGCTGCCACAGGAAGGACCAGTCGCCGATGTAGCAGTCCTGTTTCCACGACAGGCTCTCGTCCAACCAGTCGGTGTACTCGGGCTGGCCGAATCGGCTCCAGGCGTATCCCTCGGGTCCCTGGCGCATGTCCTGGACGGTGATGCTCATACTCAATACTCCTCGTGACGGGGTTGATAGTGGGGGTTGATCAGACGGGTTGATAGTGGGGGCTGATACTGGTCTGTTGGTGTTGCTGAGGCCGTGGTGCTGGGCGGGGTCAGTTCGTGCCGGACAGCACCACGTCCTCGACGCTGAGGTCGCCCTCGAGCAAACCGTCCTCGCTGCTGATCTCGATCAGCCGTTCCACGGATTCCACGTGCACCTCATCGCTCCAGCGCGGCAGGCGCAAGGACTCGGCCACCTCCGGCGGGATCGAGGTATAGGTCTGCAGGATCTCCCGGGTCTCCTCGGGGTTGCTCTCGGCGTACTCGGCCGACTCGGCGATGGCGTCCTGGAACGCCGAGACCAGTTCGGGGTCCTCTTCGGCCATCGCGCTGGTGGTGAAGTAGGTCGAGGCCATCAACTCCGGGGAGACTTCCATCCAGTTCCAGAACACCGGACGCATGGACTCATCCAGTCCGCTGGAGAGGAAGGGTTCCACCAGGAAGGCTGCGTCCACGGTCCCCTGCTGCACGGCGGCCACCATGTTGGGAAAGGGCATCTCCACGAACTGGACCTTCGAGGGGTCGCCGCCGTCCTGACGGATGGCTTCCTTGACGGTAGAATCGGAGATGTTGTTCAGCGTGTTGACCGCCACTTTGTGGCCCTCCAGATCGGAGGCGGAGGAGATGTCCGTGTCCGGCATGACGACGGTGGCGCCATAGTCGGTCTCGGCGTCGCCGGTGCTGGAGCCGCCCGGGGCGATGACTTTGACGTCCAGGCCCCGAGAGGCGGCGACGATGACGCTGGTCGGGTTGCTGAACCCGAATTCCAGCTGTCCGCTGGTCACCGCAGGGATGATGGCAGCGCCGCCTTGAGCGGACTGCAGTTCGACGTCCAGGCCGTGATCCTCGAAGATGCCCTGGTCGATGCCCAGGTGCAGCGGTGCGACGTCGACCAACGGCATGACGCCGACGGTGATCTCCTGCAGGTCGCCGGCCTCGGCGCCGCCGTCGTTGGTGTTCTCCCCGGCTCCATTGCCGGTGCCGGTGGGCTCCGTGCCCGACGGGGAACCCGCCCCGCCGCAAGCGGTCAGAGACAGGGACAAGGCCAGCAGTGCGCCGGCGGTCCATGCCACGGAGACTCGAGACGAAGGCGATGACGGTGAAATGCGAGAAGGACGAGCGGAATGCAAAGTACCCATGATGGTCTCACCTCTGATTGGCAAAGCTCCGGGGCGGGATCCCGGAACTGCTGATGAATGTGATGTAGAGCACTCTGGTATCGAGGTTAGAATCAAGGCACTTATCAAACCAATCGAAAGTGCGGATAGGACTATCTAGCATCTCTATATGCCGGCTTGACGAGGCGGTCGACCAGTCGGTCGACGAAGCCGGCGAGACGCAGAGAGGATCACCATGGCCATTGCCGGCTCGGGCTACGACATGAACCTGATGCGCACTTTCGTGGTGGTCTACGAGACGCGCAGCGTGACGGAAGCCGCCAAAGCCCTGTACATCAGCCAGCCCTCCGTCAGCTACGCCCTGGCCAAGCTGCGCAAGATCTTCGCCGATCCGTTGTTCCTCCGGACGCGGCAGGGACTGGAGCCGACACCCGCGGCCGAGTCGCTCTATCCGCAGATGGTCCAGGCCATCCAGTTGATGGACTCCGTGGTCCAGAGCGCCACCGACTTCCGGGCCGAGGAGACTACCCGCACCTTCCGCCTGATGATGACCGACCTGGCTCTGATGGCGCTGTTCTCCTTCGTGGTGCGCGCGATCCAGGGACTGGCTCCGCGAGCCCGGATCGAGGTGACCCTGCTTGATGTGGCCCAGCTGGAGGACAAGCTACGCCGCAATGAGATCGACGCCGCCATCGCGATTCCCGCCTTCCCCGCCGACATCGTGGTCCGGGACCACCTGATGGACATGCCCTACGTGGGCGTCTGCGCGGCGTCTCACCCGCGCCTCTCCGACGCCCCGTCCGTGGAGGATCTCGTGGCGGAACAACGCATCGTCGTCTCCGAGGCCCTCGGGCACCAGCACGTGGAGCAGACGCTCAGCAGACTGCACGGGCATCAGCAATCATCCCTGGCGCTGCCGAATTACTCCGTTGTGGACGAGACGATCGCGGCGACCGAGTCCTACTGCGTGGTGCCGCTGTTCCTCGGAGACATGTTCGTCAAGCGCAGCCCCGTGCGGAAGTTCATCCTGCCCTTCACCTTGGAGCCGGGCCACGTGGGACTGCACACCCTGCGCCGCGTGGCTCCCTCACCGCCGGTCGAGTGGTTGCGTCAGGTCATCTCCGAGGCGTTGCAGGCCTATCCGTATCCTCAACACATTGAGGACTACGACGACAGCTGGTTCACTCCCTGAGGACCGAAACCGGACGACGTCGGCGTTTCTCCGGCGAACATCGCTGGTCACCTGCCTATGGTGAGCGCGCCGTCTCTTGACGAATACCCCTATCGGCCCCGGCTTCGTGTGCTTCCCCGGCAGTCCCCCGCGAAGTCCCGGTGCCGTGCTGAATGGAGCCAGAAGTGTCGCACCACCTCACCGGACCGCAGCAGTATCCGTCCCCGACCTCGTCGGCGCCTTGGTCGCCGCAGGCTTCTGCAACGCCGCAGACGTTCGGCTCACGATTCTCCCGCCGTCGTCTGCTGCAGGGCACCGCCGTGCTCGGCGGGGCCATCGCTTTCGGCTCGGCCGCCGTCGGGCTTCCCGCCTTCGCCGCCACCGTGAGCCGGCCTGACGTGATTTCGACCTCCGGCTGGGGCGCCTCCGACCCCAAGCGTTCACTCAAGACCTTCGGTCGGGTGCCGACCCACTTGGTCATCCACCACACCACCCACGAGAACTCCAGTGACTACTCCGCGTCAGCCGCTGAGGCCCTGGCACGGCTGCTTCAGCGCAACCACTTCACCAACGGCTGGGCGGACACCGGTCAGCACTTCACGGTGGCCCGCGGCGGCCAGCTGCTCGAGGGACGCCACGGTTCACTCGACACCCTGAAGGGCGGCAAGACGTTCGTCGAGGGGGCCCATGCCTATGGATTCAACGATGAGTCCGTGGGCATCGAAGTCGACGGGATGTACATGCACGCGGTGCCCACCGAGGCGCAGTGGACGTCCTTGGTGCACTTGAGCGCCTACATCTGCCAGCAGTACGGGATTCCGGTGGAGAACGTCATCGCCCACCGAGACGTGCCTGGAGCTCAGACCCTGTGCTGCGGTGACGCCTTCTACGCAAAGCTCTCCGCGCTGCGGAATGAGATCTCGGCTGCACGGGCCAACGGCGTCGGCGGCTCGTCCTCTGCAGGGACCTACCCCACAGTCCGCAGCGGCGACGAAGGCGAGGCCGTTCGCCGCTTGCAGGCCTCCCTGGACGCCACGGGGCACGATCCGGGCTCTGTGGACGGGGTCTTCGGACCGGCCACCGAACAGGCTCTTCGCGACTATCAGGCCTCCATCGGCACCCTGGTGGACGGCATCGCCGGGCACAAGACCTGGGGCGCCCTGGCCACCCACCACGCGGCCGGGACCACGGTGCGCCGGGGTGACTCCGGGACGCAGGTGGAGTACCTGCAGCGCGGCCTGAGCGCGTCCCTCGGAAAGTCTCTGGCCACCGACGGCATCTTTGGGCCGAACACCGAGTCGGCGGTGCGTTCATTCCAGGAAGACCGTCCGCTCGCCGTGGACGGGATCGCCGGGCCGGCCACCTGGTACGACCTCCAGCACGGGCGCTAGACCGGACGGAAGCAACAACCGGAGAACGAGCGGGAGGACGAGCCGACCGGGATGAAACCTGTTCACGTCATGCTCGTCTCGGCGCAGCCGCTGATCCTCCGGGCCCTGACTGATTGTTTCGACGGAGCGGGCGCGACTGCTCCCCACTCGGATACCCGCTCAGATAGCCGCTCCGAGGCCCGCTCTGTTGGCCAGTTCAAGGTGACGACCGTGCTGTCCTCGGTGGACGAGGCTGTCGCGGTGGCACCGGATCTGAAATCCCACGTCGTCGTGCTGGACACCGAGAACGGCGTGAACCGCGGCAGTTCGGCCGTCGTCGACCTGTTGTCCGCCAACCCCCGACTGCGCATTCTGGCCCTGACGTTCGCGGCCGAGCCGGGCGCCGTCGTCGCCATTCTCCGAGCCGGTGCCATCGGCGCGGTGAGCAACGTGGCCAAGCCGGCCGACATCCTCACGGCCGCAGCCGCCACCGCGACCGAGCCCCTCGTGCTGAGCCCCGACCTGCAGTTCATGCTGGCCGCCCGCGCCGTCGGCCGAACCGGGCACCGCGAGGCCGAGGCGCTCAGCCCGGCGGCGCAACGGCTCGGCGTAACCAAGCACGAGGCTGAGGCCATCAGCTACTTGGCGCAAGGGCTCAACAATCATGAGATCGCCGAGGCGATGTTCGTCTCTGCCAGTTCGGTCAAGGCCTATCTGAAGGGGGCCAAGCGCAAGGTCGGAGCCCGGGACAAGGTTCAGCTGCTCGTCCGGTCCTATGAGCTCGGGCTGACCGCTCCGCGGCGTGCGCCGGAACGGCTTGATTAGCTGAACTGGCTGGTCGGTTCTGGTTGGTCGGTTCTGGCTGGGCTATCGAACGGCGACTATCGGAAGGGGCGAACCGGGACTATCGGACGAGGTCGACCGGCACTTTCGTCCAGGGTCAAAAGGTCAAGCGGACAGTGTTGCTGTCTCCGGAGACGCGTGACCGGTCCGGGGGGTTCTCTGCTCGATCTCGCCACGCAACGGTAGAGCTATGACTACTTCGGCTCGCGCCACCCACGGCACCTCTGACCACCGCAACGACAACATCCTTGACCGCCCTCAGCCCGTCCGCCGGTTCGCCGCCCGTGTCGCCGCGATGTCGGCCACCGCTGTGGTTCTGGGTGCCGGCTTCGTCGGGCTCGGCGCCACTCCGGCCTCGGCCGAGACCGGCGCCATGATCATGCCGACCAGCGGTTCGATCACCGGGACGCCCAACGGCTACTGCCGCTCGGGCAACTCGCACGAGGGCTTCGACATCGCTGCTCCCACCGGCCGGAAGGTCGTGGCCGCCGCCGACGGCAAGGTCGTCACCTCCGACTACGCCTCGAGCCCCGGCAACCGGGTCGTCGTCGACCACGCCAGCGGCTGGGAGACCCGCTACCTGCACCTGAACTCAAAGAGCGTCTCCGTGGGCCAGACCGTCAAGAAGGGCCAGACCGTCGGCTACGTCGGCAGCACCGGCGGCTCCACCGGCCCACACCTGCACTTCCAGATCGAGCGCAACGACGTAGTCGTCCGCGACGGCAGCCTGTTGAACGACTTCACCTGCGGCTCCACCGTGACCTCGGGCCGTGCCATCAACTACGCGTTCCCCGGACTGTCCGGCGGCTCGAGCGGCTCGGTCGCCTACCCGAAGTTGCGGGAAGGTGACCGCGGAGAGGCCGTGACCCAACTGCAGAACGCCCTGAAGAACGCCGGCGTCAACCCCGGAACCATCGACGGCGTCTTCGGCACCGACACCAAGTCCGCCGTGCGCTCCTTCCCGTCCAAGGTCGGCACCGGCGTCGACGGCGTCGTCGGACCCAAGACCTGGGGCGCCCTGGTCACCTACCCCGCCAACGAGACCAAACTGCGCAACGGCTCCACCGGAACCCAGGTCATCTACCTCCAGCGCGGACTCAAGGCCACCACCGGCATCAACCTCGCCACCGACGGCAAGTTCGGCTCCAACACCGAATCCGCCCTGCGCCAGTACCAGAGCTCCCGCAACCTCGAATCCGACGGCGTCGCCGGACCCAACACCTGGAACGCCCTCAAGAAGGGTCAGTGAGAGTCACTGCGGTCGGGCCACTGCGCAGGAAACCCCGCGGCCTTGTTCCTTCTGGAACAGGGCCGCGGGGTTTCGGGATACTGCGTGCGAGCGGGTGACGCCTGCGCTACCGGTGATGCCTGCGCTACTGGCGCGGCCGACGTCGGGAACGTGGTTGACGTGCCAGACGTGCCCGACGTCGCAACTACTCCTTAAATGCGCTGTGCGGGCAGATATGACTGGTCATATCTGCCCGCACAGCGGCGAAGGGTGAAGAAGATCAGCGCTTCGAGAACTGCGAGGCCTTGCGCGCCTTCTTGAGGCCGGCCTTCTTGCGCTCGATGACGCGGGCGTCACGGGTGAGGAAGCCGGCCTTCTTGAGCGCCGGGCGGTTGTTGTCCCGGTCGATCTCGTTCAGGGCACGGGCCACGCCGAGACGCAGTGCACCGGACTGACCCGAAGGGCCGCCGCCGGAGATGCGGGCGATGACGTCGTAGGCGCCGTCGAGCTCGAGGAGCGTGAACGGATCGTTGACTTCCTGCTGGTGCAGCTTGTTCGGGAAGTAGTTCTCGAGGCTGCGACCGTTGATCGTCCACTGGCCGGAGCCGGGGACCAGGCGGACGCGGGCGATGGCCTGCTTACGGCGACCCACGGCGCCGCCACCGACAGTCAGCGCGGGGCGCTCAGCAACGGCAACGGTCTCGGGGGCTTCGGTCGACTCGGAGGTGTAGCTGGTCAGCTCCACTTCCTCGGTGGACTCATTCTCATTGAGAGTCATGGTTCTCCTTGAAAGATTGTGTTGGTGCTGACCCGTTACTGGGCGACCTGGGTGATCTCGAACGTCTTCGGCTGCTGAGCGGTGTGCGGGTGCTCGGCACCGCGGTACACCTTGAGCTTGTGGAGCTGCTCAGCGGCGAGGGAGTTCTTCGGGAGCATGCCGCGAACGGCCTTCTCCACGGCGCGAACCGGGTTCTTCTCCAGCAACTCCGCGTAGGAAACAGAGGAGAGGCCACCCGGGAAACCGGAGTGGCGGTAGGCGCGCTTCTTCTCGAGCTTGGCGCCGGTCAGGGCCACCTTCTCAGCGTTGATGATGATGACGAAATCGCCCATGTCCATGTGGGGGGCGAAGGTCGGCTTGTGCTTTCCGCGCAGCAGTGTTGCGGTCTGGCTGGCAAGACGACCCAGCACGACATCAGTGGCGTCAATGACGTGCCACTGGCGGTCGGCATCGCCGGGCTTCGGGGTGTACGTACGCACGTTGTTTGCCTTCGTGTTCGGTGTCGGTTACAGCGTCCCGGCCTGCGGGCGTGAATCCGTGGGCCGGTTACTGAGTTCATCGGTGCGCAGCCGGTACACCAGGTGAGGACTGGTATGAGGCCGGGTCCGAAAGCTTCCCGGCGGCACCGGGGCTTCAGCGGCCATGCAACCAGGCCACCCAACGGCGCAGCGAATCCGGGAAAGGACACGCACAACGAGTAGCAATACTACCGGTTCCGCGACGCAGGGGCAAAGCGTCCCGCTTTTGTCGCCGCGGGGAGCCTTGGGAACATGCCCAGCCCGACGGCGGCCCGTGCCGGACGCTGCCAGCGCGACCGATAGTGGTGGTGCCGAGAAGCGGGCGGAGCCGGAAAGCGGCCGGCGTCGGGCGCTGGCGTCGGGTGCTGGCCTCTCGTGGAGCCGGGGCTGCTGAACGACAACAAGTGGACAGCCGGTGGGCAGCTGGCAGCGGGAGCGCGCCCCTCTCCCTGTCCACTACTCCACAGGTACCTGTTTGTGGCGTGTCGTCCACAGATTTGCCGAAGCCCTTTCAGAAGCTCTCACCCCATGATCGAATGGAGTTATTCGAACATCAGTTCCCATAGGATCCCCTCCAGTGCATCGGGGCGGGAAGCAGGAAAAGACAGCAAGGCAAAGACAGACGGAGAGGAGGGTCTGATGGCAGACGACACTGGACCAACCCGGCGGCCCCGTGGTTCCGAGCCGTCGCCTCAGCCTATCCCCGCCCGAATGCGCCGACCCGCCTCCAGTCCCTCAGGCTCACTCAAATCCGCACGCCACTCCACGGATGCGCCGGAACCCGCGCACGATTCGACGGCCCTACCAGAACCCGCACCCCACGCCACACCTTCCCTGGACGATCTGCCGTTGTGCCAGCTGACCGCTCTGCTCCAGACGGCAAGCACCGCACTGGTACGACGCATGTCGTCCTCGGACGCTCTCCGCGAGCTGTCACCCATGACGCCTTCCCAGTCCGGCGGTGGGGCCAGCGATTGGGGGTCGATGCTCCCGCCGGCAGAGGCTGATCACGAGATACCGGATATCGCCACGATGCAGGATGACACCTTGCCCGCCCTCCACGCGACGCTGGAGACTGTTCACCGTTCTGTGGCGGCGGCTCAGATGTCCCTGGCCGGCCACACTGTGCAGACCTTCGAAAATCCGTCAGAACGCCGGCGCCTCCTCGGACTACCCGAAGGCAAGACCGCGTTCCGGGATGCCACTGACTACCTCAAACTCTCGCTGCGAATCGACGGCACCGAGGCCCGCCGCCGCACGCGGTGGGCCGCCACGCTCGAGCCAGTGCGGACCATGTCCGGTGAGCTGCTGCCCCCGAAACTTCCGTTGTTATCCGAAGCCGTGCATGACGGTGCGGTGGATCGTGTCGCTGTCGACGTGATCACCGGTGCCATCGACAAGGCGCGGCAGATGGCCCGCCGCGTCGGAGTCGACCCACAGGCGCTGGCAGTCGTGTTGGACGACGGTGAAGAACGCTTGGTCTCTCAGGCCCTGTCTGTAGACCCGGGCACGTTGCGCAAGGTGAGCGACCACTGGTTGAAGTGGGTCGAGGCCACCGTGGATCCAGACGGCGCCGAGCCGAACGATGCGGACCTGCCCCAGTTGCAGGGCGTGATCCGCAAGGGCAAGCGCAATGGCTTGCACCACTGGCATCTCGCGGTGAACGACGAGCAAAATGAGTACCTGCTGACCGTCGTCAATGCCGCCACCAATCCGCGCGCGCCATACCGAGGCGATCCTACGGCCCCGGCATCAACTCTCAGCGATGGGGAAGAGCAAGCCCCCGACTCCGACGGCACCTGGGATGAGACTGTCGAGAGTTACATGACCGCCGAGGTGTTGTCCGAAGTCGATGGCTCCTCCACTGCGGTTCCGGCGCTCGATCCGCGGTCGAGGAACCAGAAGCAGCTGGACGGCCTCATTGCCTGCCTTGCCGGTGGACTGGCCCTCATCGAGTCGGACAAGCTTCCCTCCACCGGCGGAATGCGGCCACAGGTCGCCGTCACGATCGACTACAGGACCTTGCTCAGCGACCTCGAAAAGGCCGGACGAGTCACCGCCGAGGACCTCCGCCAGTTCGAGTCCTCAGCCGCGTATTCCGGCCCGATCCATCCCAACACCATCCGGACCATGGCCTGTGACGCAGATATCCTCCCCGTCGTGCTGGGAGCGGACGGCGAAGTGCTCGACGTCGGCCGAGCCCAACGACTTTTCCCCGCGCGGATGCGACAAGCGATCGCCACTCGAGACGGCGGCTGCGCTGCCCCTGGCTGTTGGATACCGGCCCCCTGGTGCGATGTCCACCATGTGGAGCATTGGGAACATGGCGGGTCTACCAGTGCCGCCAACGGCGTGCTCCTCTGCAATCATCACCATCACGCCGTGCATGCCGGCGCCTGGGACATCGACATGAGATCAGGAACGCCCTGGTTTGCCCCCGCGCCGTATCTCGACCCCCGGAGACAACCCCAACGCAACCGCTACTGGCGGAGGTAGCGAACCCTGACCTTGGCGCTCGTGGCACTGGTGTGCGCTCATCCGGGCGACCATGGTGCAGCTTCCTCAGTTTCGCGCCGCTGATCCTGCCTTTGCACGCCATCCGGGCCCGCTCTGCCGAGGTTATCCGCAGAACGAACTCAGGAACGAGTCAGCCCTGACCTAGTTCGGCAGAATAGGGACAGAGTTTCCGCAGAAAAGCATTTCTAGGGCGACATTTAAGTCCTCTAGACCTACTCTTTTATTACCGGCACGGATCACCACAACGCCAGCCGGACAAGCCACCACACATCTCGCTACGGCTCACCGGCCGAGTACCAAGGAGAAACCATGCAGACCATCCTGAACCTCATCGCCTCCCGCCTCCGCCGCGACGAAGAGGGCGCTTCCGCCGTCGAGTACGGCCTGCTGGTCGGACTGATCGCTGTCATCATCATCGGTGCGGTAGTCACTCTGGGCGGCCTCCTGAACACGAAGTTCGGCGAGATCAACACCGAGTTGGGGGCCGGCTCCACCAGCGGCTCAGTCATCATTCAGTGACCTCGGGGCTGCCCGCACCACGGAGACAATAACGTCCTTCCCACCAGGGGCGGCCAGCACACTGTCGCCGGCCGTCCCTGAGGGGTAAACGCACCCAGACACGGAGCACACCATGACACGGAACCATCACCGAGCCTTCCGGGTCGGCCGGGCGACGAGCCACCCTAATTCTTCTGAAGAGGGCTCGTCCGCCGTCGAGTTCGCGCTCGTCGTTCCCGTGTTGATGCTGATCATCATCGGCATCATCGAGTTGGGCTTCGCCTTCAATTCCCAGCTGCAGATCACTGCGGCCGCCCGCGACGCCGCCCGGGTCGTCTCCATCAGCGCTGAGCCAGAGGCGGCCCTCGCCCAGGCCCGCACCTCCGCCGTGAACGCCGCTCCGACTGTCGCCATCGATCCCGCCACCGTCCACATTGCTGTGAGCCCGGCCGGGACGGCGGAACAGCCCTGCCCTCCGGGCTCGACGGCCACGGTTACCATCGACCATACCGTCGACCTGCTGACCGGTCTCCTGGGCGAGACCATGACCGTGAGCGGAAAAGGGGTGATGCAGTGCGGCATCTGAAACACCACCTTCAGCATCGGCTCCGGAGCCCGGCCGGCCACCGGCACCAAACGGGCCGCCGGACCGCGATCGATCTCCGTGAGGAAAGCGGCCAGGTCTCCGTCCTCACTGCCCTCCTCCTGGTCGTCCTGCTCGGCATGGCGGCCCTGGTCGTGGACGTCGGCCTGCTCTACTACGAGCGAGCTCAGCTCAAGAACGGGGCCGACTCCGCGGCGCTAGCCATCGCCCAGAACTGCGCGGCCGACCAATGCCCGCAGGACGCCTCGTCCCTGGCCACCGCGCTGGCCGGGCAAAATGCCGGGGATCACGTGGCCGATGCCTCCGTGGACCTCGACTCGGCCGCCGGCCGGGTCACCGTGGAGACCGTCACGCGGACGGAGGACGGCGGGCACGCCCTGGCTCTGGCCTTGGCCCCCGTGCTCGGTATCGACTCCGCCACCGTGACGTCGCGCTCCTCCGCGGGATGGTTCTCACCGGTCTCCGGCCGCAATGTACTGCCCCTGACAGTCTCCTGGTGCCAGTTCAACGGCATGCTGGACGGCGGGGTGCAACTCGTCCGGACGAACCCCAACGAGAACGCCGGCTGCTCGAGCACCTCGATTCCCGGGGACACGAGCCAGCAACGCAGCATCCCGGGCGGCTTCGGCTGGCTCAAGCAGCCCGCTGGCAAGGACTGTGCCACCGAGATCAGCCTCACCGACGTGGGCAATGACGATGTGTTGGTGGATCCCTTGATCACCAGTGACCCCGGCAACGACGTACCCCAGAACTGCCGCAATGTCCTCCCGGAACTGCTCAACAAGCCGGTCCTTCTGCCTGTCTACAGTGAGGTCGGCGGCCAGGGAGCCAACGGCTGGTACCGCATCATCGGATTTGCGGCCTTCGAACTGCACGGGTGGAAATTCAGCGGCAGCGAACACAACAACACCTCACCGTCCTCCGTGGCCTGCACGGGCAATTGCCGCGGCATCATCGGAGAGTTCGTCACGTTTGTCTCCCTGGACGCCGGTGAGCAGGACTACGTTTTTGGACCAGGAGGAAAGGACTTCGGCGTGCGTTTGGTCACCCTCATAGAGTAGATCGCCACAGACCGTGTCGACCAAGTCCCGGCAGACCAGAACCCCGGACCGAAGATCCTGACCCAGCACACCAGTCATCCCCGCTTCCCAGGAGCACCGTGAAGAAACGCATCATCGGCGGCATCGTCGCCGTCCTGCTGGCCGCCATCGGCACGTACGTAATCCTGGCCTACGTGACCGGTGCGGAGCGGCGAGCTCTGGGCGAGGCCGAGCCGACCTCCGTCTTCGTCGTCTCGAAGCAGGTCCCCGCGGGCACGCCGGGTGAGCAGCTCGGCGAGTTCGTCGAGGTCACCGAGGTACCGGCCAAGGTCGTCCCCGAGGGCTCTGTGCGGGACCTAACGGAGGTGACAGGCCAGGTGGCCGCCGTCGACCTCCAGCCCGGTGAGCAGGTCCTGGCCGCGCGCTTCGCGGACCCGGCCGACCTCGAGGAACAACGCCAGGTCGATGTGCCGGAAGGCATGCAGGAGGTGACCATGGCCCTGGGATCCAATCGCGTCGTCGGCGGTCAGGTCCAGCCCGGCGACCTGGTGGGGATCTTTTTCTCCTTCGACCCCGGCACCCCGGAATCCGACAGCGATCCCGTCTCGCAGCTGGCTCTGCACCAGGTCCTCGTCACCCAAGTCCAGGGAGTTCCCGCCCAATCGGCCCCCGCAGAAGGCGCGGAGCAGGAGGGCGCGGCGGAAGGCGCCGGCGGCACGGCACCACAGGCGCCGCCCGTACCTCAGGACAGCGTGCTCGTCACCGTGGCCGTGGACACCGCCGACGCCGAGCGAATCGTCTACGCCCAGGAGTTCGGCCTGACGTGGCTGAGCCTGCAGCCCGAGGGCACGCCGTCCGAAAGCTCCCGCCCTGTGACCCGTGAGGAGGTCTACGAATGAGCCGCTACGCCTTGCTGGCCACGTCGCCGTCCTTCGAGGAGCGCTTCGTCCAGGCCACGGCCGGTCCACTGGAGGGGCAGGTCACCGTGTGGGACAGGGAGAATGTGCCAAGCCAGCCTGCCCAGGTGCTGGTCGGGGTCACCAGTCCGGCGTTGTTGGACGTCGTCGTGCTCGGCGACGAGTTGGACCCGGCCGAGGCCCTGCGGATGGCCGCGGCCTTCGAGGTCCACCGGCCCGAACTCAGCATCCTCATGGTGGCCGAACCGACGCCCGAGCTCGTCGTGTCGGCCATGCGCGCGGGCGTGCGGGAAGTCGTCCGCGCAGACGCGTCCGTCCAGGACCTCACCGGCCTGCTGCACCGGGCTACCCGCAGTGCAGCCATCCGACGTCGAGGTGGTCCCGGCAGCGCCGACGACGCCGGCTCGGGCCGCGGACGGGTCATCGCCGTCCTGTCCCCCAAAGGCGGCTCAGGCAAGACGACCGTGGCCACCAACCTCGCCGTCGGCCTGGCCCGCGAGGAGCCGAATGCCGTCGTGCTGGTAGACCTGGACCTGCAGTTCGGGGATGTGGCCACGGCACTGCAGCTCTACCCGCAGCACACCGTTGCGGATGCCGTGCAACCCGCCGCGCAGCGGGACTCCATGGTGATGAAGAGCTATCTCACCACCCACCCCGAAGGCCTGTACGTAGTCTGCGCCCCCGAGTCCCCCGCCGAGGCCGACGACATCTCCTCCCAACAGGTCACTCAGCTCATCGACCAGCTCGCCGAGCAGTACCCATATGTCGTGATCGACACGGCGCCTGGTCTCACCGAGCACACGCTCGGGGCTTTGGACGCGACCACGGACCTCGTGCTGGTCGGCGGTCTGGACGTGCCCAGCGTCCGCGGACTGCACCGCGAGCTAGACGTCCTCCGGATGCTGGACCTGGGGATCCTGTCCCGGCACATCGTGCTGAACTCCGCCGACCCGCGCAACGGGCTGAGCCGATCGGATGCGGAATCGACCCTGGGCGCCAAGGTGGATGTGGTGGTTCCCGAACATCGGGCGATGCGCGTGGCCACCAACCAAGGGGTGCCGATCTTGATCAGCTCCCCACGCAACCGGGCCGCTCGTGAACTCGAACGACTCATCCCGCTGTTTCACACGGATCGGGACGCGACAGCCGGACAGCGAGCACGGCATCGAAAGGACCGTCGATGAAACTCTCTCAACGACTTCAGGCCTCTCAGTATCCGGAAGACACCCAGTATCCGGCAGACGCCCCGCATACAGACTCGTCTGCGACGGCCAGCGACCCGGGGCAGGACACCGGACAGAACGAGCGCCAGGACGCGGTACATGACCACGCCGGACCCCGGACACCGGGCCCGACGACGGCTCCGGCCACCTTGGGAACGGCTAGCCGTCCGGACGACGACCCGGATGAGCTCGTGGCCCGGCCGGCCGAGAATGCGCTGACGGCCCTGAAGGACAAGGCCTCCTCTCTGCTCTTCGAACGCCTGGGTACCCGGTTGTTGGACACCTCCCTGGACGAGGGTCGGCTCCACCAGATGGTGCAGCAGGAACTGGCCGCCGTCGTCGAGGAGGAGAACATCCCGCTGACCCGGGATGAACGCCAGCGACTCATCCGCGGAGTCCAGGATGACGTACTCGGCTACGGGCCGCTGCAGCCGCTGCTGGAGGACGACGAGGTCTCCGAGATCATGGTCAACGGTCCGGACATGGTCTACGTGGAACAGGGCGGTCGGATCACCCGCAGCCCGACCCGGTTCGCCTCCGAGGAGCAGCTGCGCCGGGTCATCGAACGCATCGTCTCCCGCGTCGGCCGCCGCGTGGACGAGTCCTCTCCCCTGGTGGACGCCCGCCTGGAGGACGGCTCTCGCGTCAACGCGATCATCCCGCCACTGGCGGTGAACGGCTCGTCGCTGACCATCCGCAAATTCTCGCGAGACCCGCTCAAAGTCAACGACCTCATCCGCTTCGGTACGCTGACGCCGGCCATGGCGGAACTGCTGCAGGCCTGCGTGAGGGCGAGGCTGAACATCATCATCTCCGGCGGCACGGGCACCGGCAAGACCACTCTGCTCAATGTTCTGTCCTCCTTCATTCCCCACGGCGAGCGCATCATCACGATCGAGGACGCCGTGGAGCTGCAGCTGCAGCAGAGTCACGTCGTGCGACTGGAGTCCCGCCCGGCGAACATCGAGGGTCGCGGCGAGATCACCATCCGCGACCTGGTCCGCAACTCCCTGCGCATGCGCCCGGACCGGATCGTCGTCGGCGAGGTCCGCGGCGGGGAGACGCTGGACATGCTCCAGGCCATGAACACCGGCCACGACGGCTCGCTGTCCACCGTGCACGCCAACAACCCGCGCGATGCGATCTCCCGCCTGGAGACGCTCGTGCTGATGGCGGGCATGGATCTGCCGCTGCGGGCCATCCGGGAGCAGGTCACCTCGGCCATCGACCTCATCGTCCAGCTCACCCGCCTACGGGACGGCACCCGCCGGGTCACCCACGTGACCGAGGTCCAGGGCATGGAGGGCGACGTCGTCACGCTCCAGGACGCGTTCGTTTTCGACTACGCTGCCGGTGTCGACGCCGAGGGCCGGTTCCTCGGAAAGCCGATCTCCACGGGAGTCCGGCCGAAGTTCACCGAGCGAATGGCCGACCTCGGCATCGAGTTGCCGGCCGAGTTGTTCGACGTCCCGGACCGGGACGGCTCCGGCACGCCCCACGGCGCACCGAGGACCCGGCGGTGAACCCGGTCATGCTCATCACCGGGCTGGTCCTCGTGTACGCGGCACTGGCCGTCTCCGTGTGGATGCTCGGGCCGGTGCGCCGGCGCCCGGGCGCGAATCGCCGGGTGCGTGACGCTGAGCACGAGAGCCCGCTGTCCCGTCTGGCGGCCCGGACCACGCGGTTCGTGGAGTCCGTGATGTCCCGCCGCAAGGAGTCCGCCGTCCTCGCGCGGCGGCTGGAGGACGCGGGACTGGCCCTGAGCCCGCCCGAGTTCATCGTTCTCGTAGTGGTCGGCATGGTGGTCGGCTTCGCCATCGGCCTCACGGCAGGCTCCATGGCCCTCGGAATCCTCATCGCAGTCCTCGCCCCGGTACTGGCCTGGGTGCTGCTGGGCGTGCTCGGCTCCCGCCGCCGGGCCGCGTTCGCCGGACAGCTCGAGTCCTCTCTGCAGTTGATCGCCAGTTCTCTGCGCGCCGGCCACAGTCTGTTGAGGGCCCTCGACGCCGTCGCCCAGGAGGCCGACTCCCCGACTCGAGAGGAGTTCTCCCGCGTCATCAACCAGTCCCGGCTGGGCCGCGATGTGAACGACGCCTTGCGTGACACGGCCGAGCGGATGCAGAGTAAGGACTTCCTCTGGGTTGCCCAGGCGATCGCGATCCACCGCGAGGTCGGTGGTAACCTCGCCGAGGTGTTGGACGGGGTCGGCCACACCATCCGCGAGCGCAACCAGGTGCGCGGGCTGATCAAGTCCCTCAGTGCCGAGGGGCGGTTGTCCGGGATCATCCTCATGGCGCTGCCCGTGTTCATCGTGGGAGCGCTGATGGTGATCCAGCCCAGCTACATCACGGTTCTGTTCGAAGATCCCCTGGGCATCGCCATGCTCGTGGCAGCCGTCGTGATGTTCGGCATCGGCGGTTTTTGGATGAGCCGCGTCGTGAAGATCGAGTTCTGACATGCCGCCGATCGTGATCATCGCCGCCCTCGCTGTAGCCGTTACTGTGCCGTTACTCGGCTGGGCCCTGTTCCGGGGCACCACCCCGCTGGAGAAAGCCGTCCGTGCCAATCTGCGCCGGGGGCTGCGGACCGCCGAGCGCGAGGCCCGCCCCCGCCGGGACGTCCAGGCGATAGCGAAGCGCTTCACCCCCGCGGCCGTCACCGCACGACTCGACCGCTCCCTGTCCCTGGCCGGACGGCCCCCGGGCTGGCCGCTGGGACGCGTGGTCACGGCAAAATTCGTGCTGGCCGGCGTCGGGCTCGTGCTGGGCGTGCTGTTGGCGCCGTCCCTGTCCGGCATCCTCATGCTCCTGGTCCCAGTCGGACTGGTAGCCCTCGGCTATCTCGCCCCGGACCTGGTGCTGCGCAGCCGGGGGAAGGACCGGCAGCAGCGGATCACCCAGGACCTGCCGGACATCCTGGACCAGATGACGATCGCCGTGGAGGCCGGGCTGGGGTTCGATGCCGCCATGTCCCGGACCGCACACAGCTCCACCGGACCACTGGCCGAGGAGTTCGTCAGGACGCTGCAGGACGTCCAGGTGGGCCGGTCCCGGCGCGAGGCCTACATGGCAACGGCGGAGCGGACCACCAGCGCGGACCTGCGCCAATTCATTCGGGCGGTCGTCCAGGCTGACGCTTTCGGGGTGTCCATTGCCGGTGTGCTGAAGAGTCAGGCCGCCGAGATGCGCGTGCGCCGGCGTCAGCGAGCCGAGGAGAAGGCCCAGCAGATCCCGGTGAAGATCCTCATGCCCCTGATGCTGTTCATCCTGCCGGTGCTGTTCATCGTCCTGCTGGGGCCGGCCGCGATCAATGCCCTGGAGACTCTCGGGTGAGCCGATAGCCGACGCCCCGGACAGTCTGCACCCATCGCGGTGACCGACTGTTCTCGCCGATCTTGCGGCGCAGATTGCCCAAGTGGAACTCAACGGAATGCTGGTCGGCCGCGCTGACGAAGGAGTCGGATCCTGGGCGCTCGTGCCTCAGGGCACGGACCAGCCCTGATTTGCTCACCACGGTTCCATCGGCCCGCAGCAACGTGTGCAGCAGGTCGAATTCCATACGCGTGAGCTCCACGGCATGGCCGTCCACGGTGACGTTACGGCCACCGGGATCCAGAACCAGACCGTTGTGCCTTAAGAGGCCGGGGCGTGCGGTGGCCCTCGGCGGTGGGCTGGCCGGGGAGGTCGCAGCAGGGGCGGCAGGAGGGGCGGCCGCGGTCGGTAAGGCGTCCGGCCGCCTCTGCGGATCGGCACCAGCCACAGCCTCCGACCGTGGACGGCGCAGCATGGCCGCGATCCGGGCCCGCAACTCGCGCGGCCGGAAAGGCTTGGTGAGGTAGTCGTCAGCGCCAACCTGGAGGCCGGTGAGCATGTCGATCTCGTCATCCCGTCCCGAGAGCATCAACACATAGCAGTCGGTGACCGTCCGGATTCGGCGCAGGGCCTCATATCCGTCCATGTCCGGCAGGCCGACGTCGAGAGTCACCACCACGGGCTGTCGTTCCGCCACCGCCGCCACCCCGTCACGACCCTTGGCGGCTTCCACCACCTCAAATCCCGCATCGCGCAGGACGTCCCGCAGCAGTGAACGGATCTCGACGTCGTCGTCGATGACCACTGCCGTGTCAGAGTCCGCCATGCGGTGACCTCCCTCGATGGGCTGCTCTTCAGAGTAACCATCTTTGGTCACAGGTGTCCTATGCCGTCAACGGTCTAAGGGCGGATTGGTCATGGACGCCGGGCTTTGCTGGGACATAATGGCCTTATGCGCAGCCACCCTGGCCCGGAGCACCCGCCCGGTCACCCGTCTGGCCGGCAGGGCATCCCGACGGGCACCGGCCGGGATGAGCCATGGACCACTTCCCTCGCCCGGCGCATCTTCGCCGCCGAGGGCGGAAGGTCCCGGTCACTCCTGGTGCAGTTGCCCCTCGCTTGGGTCATGCTCGTCTTCTGGCTGACATCACTGGCCACCGGTGACGGTCGCCAGGTGCTGTTCTACGTCGCCTTCGTACTCATCGCGGCCCTGCTCTGCATGGGCCTCCTGATCCCGTGGCGGCGCCTACCGCGGCATGCCAGCCTGGCCATCCCCGTCCTGGACTTCGTCGCCATCGCCCTGTGTGCAGCGGCCAGCAACCAGCGGGGCATCAGCATGCTAGTGATGTTCCCGGTCGTCTGGCTCGCCGTCTCCGGCGCCCGGTCACGGTGGACGCTGCCGACCGCCTGGGCCGGTACCGCGCTGTGCACGGTCCCCCCGTTGCTACTGCACCAGGACCTGGCCACCGCGGACCAGGTGGCGTTCGCCGTCATCATGCCCGTTGTCATGACTGCACTGGCTACCAGCATCCACGCCGCCAGCGCCAACCAACGGGCGCAAGAGCGGCAGATCCACCGGCAGCGACGGCGGCTGGAGCGGACGCTCGCAGAGAGCCGGAAGAACGAGGAACTTTTGCGCACCACCGTGGAGGCCATCGACGTCGGCGTCCTGGCCATCGATGTCGAGGGCCGCACGCTGCTGCGCAATACCCAGCAGCTGCGCCACCTGCGGGCTGCCACGCAAGCGGCCGTCCACGCGGGGCAGGACACAGCCGGGACCAGCACGATCAACCCCGCGGACCTGCGCATCTTCGGACCGGACCGCTCCACGCCCTTGCCGCCGGAGAAGCTCCCGGAGAACCGAGCTAGCGCCGGGGAGGAGTTCTCCCATCAGCTGATCTGGCTCGGAGAGGGCGAGGACCAGCGGGCGGTCTCCGTGACGGCCCGGTCGATGCTGGACGGCGATACGCGTCATGGCTCCGTGCTGGCCTTCTCGGATGTCACCGACCAGGTGGACGCCCTGACCGCCAAGGACCAGTTCCTCTCCCACGTCACGCATGACCTGCGCTCACCTCTCGCCGCGATCCTCGGCCGGGCCGATCTGGTGCTGGAACGCGGCGGCCTGCCGGAACGATCGGCGCGGGATCTCGAGTCGGTCATCACCAACGCCGAGCGACTGCAGACCATGGTCCAGGACCTGCTGTTCTCAGCCAGCGGGACACTTCGGGTCGACCAGTGCACCGTGGACCTGCACCACTTGGTGGAGATCGGCGTGGGATCCGCCACCCAACTGGCCGCCGAGTCAGAAGTGCGCCTGGTGGTGGAGGCGGAACCGCCCATCCGGGCCTTCGCAGACCCCGTGCGGGTGCTCCAGGTCCTGGACAATCTCATCTCAAACGCCATCAAATACTCCCCGGACGGCGGACTCGTCACCGTCCGCGCACGGCTGGAAGGGCCGGCTGCCTACGGTCGCTGCGCCGTCCTTGAAGTCGAGGACACCGGCCAGGGCATGACGGAAATCGAGGCCAGAAACGTCTTCAACCGGTTCTACCGGACGGACCATGCCCGGCGCAGCCGCATCCCTGGCGTCGGCCTAGGGCTCTACATCACCAAAGCCATCGTAGACGCCCACGGAGGGACAATCGCCTGCCGCAGCCGGCCGGACCAGGGCACCACGTTCACCGTCTGTCTGCCCGTGGCCGACGCCATGGACCAAGCAGCATGAAAAACCGCCCAACGAGCTGTACACCGTGATACCCGTGGGGAACCTCGGAATCTTTCTCGTGACCGCCCTGGCCGGGTTGACCGCGCTGGCCGGAGCCCTCGTCGGCCACTGGGGCTGGCGGCTCGCCGCACGCGGTGCCCGCGGGAATGGCGGGAAAGGCACTGCTCTGCCGGGCCGGTGGCGACCCTGGCTGGCCTTGGCCACGGGCGTCGTCTGGGCGGCGGTCGTCCTGCTGACCCGCCCTGCGTGGTTTTGGCCGGCGGCGCTCTGGCTCGGGGCCGGCGTCGTGCTCCTGGGCGCGGTCGATCTGCGCAGTAGGTTGTTGCCGAACCGGCTGGTGGGCCCTTTCGCGATCGTCGCCGCTGCCACCCTGGGGGTGGCGGCGCTCGGTGTGGGCGAGCCCATCCGGCTCCTCGGCGCGGGGGCGGGAGGGGTGGCCTTGTTCGCGATCTACCTTGTCCTGGCGCTGATCTCGCCCGGCAGCCTCGGGATGGGCGACGTCAAACTGGCGGCCGTACTCGGAGCGTACGGCGGGTGGCTGGGTTGGATCGCCTGGTGGTGGACTGCCCTGGGCGGGTTCCTCCTCGGCGGGATGACGGCTCTGGTGCTCGTGGTGATTCGACGGTCGGGCCGCCGGGACCGCTTCGCCTTCGGACCGGCCATGTTGCTCGGCGCCCTCGCCGTGGTGCTGGCGGCGACGTGGGGAGGGGCTTGACGTAGAGCCCTCAGAGTCTGCGCTTGGCGCGGGTTCCCTCCGCTCGCGCGGCAAAAGCGTTCGGAGCAGAGCCAACGTCGGGGTATTCGACGTGCTCCAGGACCAAGGCGTGTGGCGGGGCGAGCCGGGTCTGCGAGTCCCGCACCATCGCTCCGAGCCGCTGGGCGACCCACCCAGCCGGGTGACGGCCCTCCCCGACTTGCATGCAGGCCGCCACGAGCGCCCGCACCATGTTGTGGCAGAACGCGTCGGCCTGCAGATGTGCACGGATGATGCCGGACTGTGGGTCGCGAGTGAATCCAAAGTCCTGCAGCTCGCGAATGGTCGTGGCGCCATCGCGTGGTTTACAGAAGGTCAGGAAGTCATGAAGGCCCAGGACCGATCTCGCTTCCGCATCCATCAGCTCGACGTCGAGCGGGGTTTTGTGCCAATGGGTAAACCGGCGGTTCAACGGATCCCGAGTTTGGAGAGCATCACTGATCGAATAGCTATAGGAGCGCCACAGCGCCGAGAAACGGGCGTCAAACCCCTCCGGCGCCCGGGCCGCGTTCGTCACCACCAAGGCCCCGTGCTCATGGCTCAGGGCTCCGCCCAGCCGCCGGACCAAGGTCGGGCCCGGATCCAGCTCCGCTCTACCCCGCGTCACCGCGTTCCATTCGGTGTCGGTGAGGTCGAAGTGAACTACTTGGCCCCGAGCGTGCACGCCGGAATCTGTACGACCAGCGACCACCGTACGGACCGGCCGCCGGATGATCGTGGCCAATGCGCCCTCGAGTGCGCCCTGAACGGTGGGAAGGTGTGGCTGAACAGCCCAGCCCTTGTAGTCAGTGCCGTCGTACGCCAGGACCAGGCGGACGCGAACCAGGGCAGGCTCAGACGGCGTGGACATGAGGACCATCCTAAAGCCAGGCTCTCAAGCCAGGACTCGAACCACCCGAACGACCGAGCCATTGCCGGTGCGCCGCTCACACGCGCTGCCTCACCGCGCCGCTCACACGAGCTACTTAAACGACTCGACCCGCCAGTCCGCACGAGAAGTGCGAAACAGCGGGTCGGGTCGATGAGGGCCGGTAAACGGCCCAGCCGTTGGATCAGCCCAAAGAGACTACTTCTCCTCGGTCTTCTCCTCAGCCTTCTCTTCGGTGGCGTCGGTGCCGATGGCGGCCTCAGACTCGGTCGCTTCAGCCTCAGGGGCCTCGGTCTCAGTCGCCTCAGCCTCAGCGGCGTCAGAAGACTCAGCGGCCGGAGTGGAGGACGCCTGGGTTGCCGACTCGGCCTCCTGGACAACGGCCTGTTTCGGGGACACCGGGTCCATGACGAGCTCGATGACGGCCATCGGAGCGTTGTCGCCGTGACGGTTGCCGATCTTGGTGATGCGGGTGTAACCACCCTCGCGCTCGGCCATGGCCGGGGCGATCACGGTGAACAGCTCGTGCACGATCGTCTTGTTGGTGCGGTTCTTGGCCGAGATGATGCCCTGAACCTTACGACGAGAAGCCAGATCGCCCTTCTTGGCGATCGTGATCAGCCGCTCGGCGAAGGGACGCAGGCGCTTGGCCTTGGTCACCGTCGTCGTGATCTTCTTGTGCTCGAACAGGTTGGCCGACAAGTTGGCCAGCATGATCCGCTCGTGGGCAGGGCCGCCGCCCAGGCGCGGTCCCTTAGTGGGGGTAGGCATTGGTGATTCTCCTCAGATGGACCCTGACAGCTGCCGGCCATCAGGAACACTATTGGTGGGGGTACAGCAAGACCGAGTGACCTCAGTACTCGCCGTAGGACTCCTCTTCAGACTCCTGGGAGTGCATGGAGGGGTCATAGCCAGCCGGGGAGTCCTTCAGGGACAGACCCAGCTCGGTCAGCTTCTCCTTGACCTCGTCAATGGACTTGGCACCGAAGTTCCGGATGTCCATCAAGTCGGCCTCGGACCGGGCAACGAGCTCGCCAACGGTATGGATGCCCTCGCGCTTCAGGCAGTTGTAGGAGCGCACGGTCATCTCGAGGTCCTCGATCGGCAGGGCCATGTCGGCGGCCACCGTCGTATCCGTGGGGCTCGGGCCGATCTCGATGCCTTCAGCCTCCACGTTCAGCTCCCGGGCCAGACCGAAGAGCTCCACCAGAGTGGTGCCGGCCGAAGCCACGGCGTCACGCGGAAGCATGGACTCCTTGGTCTCGACGTCGATGATCAGACGGTCGAAGTCGGTGCGCTGCTCAACACGAGTCGCCTCGACCTTGAAGGTGACCTTCAGGACCGGCGAGTAGATCGAGTCGACCGGGATCCGGCCGATTTCCGCATCGGCAGCCTTGTTCTGGGCCGCCGTCACGTAGCCGCGGCCACGCTCGACGATGAGCTCCATGTCGAACTTGCCCTTGCCGTTCAGCGTGGCAATGTGCAGGTCCGGGTTGTGGATCTCGACGCCGGCCGGGGACGTGACGTCCGCGGCGGTGACGACGCCGGGGCCCTGCTTACGCAGGTAGGCGACGACGGGCTCGTCGTGCTCCGAGGAGACCGAAAGCTTCTTGATGTTGAGGATGACCTCGGTGACGTCTTCCTTCACACCAGCAACGGTGCTGAACTCGTGCAGAACCCCATCCACGCGGATGCTGGTGACAGCAGCGCCCGGGATGGAGGACAACAGGGTCCGGCGGAGAGAGTTTCCGAGGGTGTAGCCGAAACCGGGCTCCAGGGGCTCGATGATGAACCGGGAACGGTTGTCGGCAACGACTTCTTCAGTCAGCGTGGGGCGCTGTGCAATGAGCACTGACATTTCCTTTCGGCGAGCGTCCGCCATATGACGCACACGATGGGTGGAAACGAATAAGGGGCTGGGATGCACCGATGCGCACGCCCCTGGCACCCGGTCTCAGATCAGCGACCGAAGACCAGCAACCAGTGGGCGTGCGCTCGGCACGGTGGTCAGACGCGGCGGCGCTTGGCCGGACGGCAACCGTTGTGGGCAGAGGGGGTGACGTCCTGAATGGAACCGACCTCGAGGCCGGCCGCCTGCAGCGAGCGGATCGCGGTCTCGCGACCTGACCCCGGACCCTTCACGAACACGTCGACCTTGCGCATGCCGTGATCCTGAGCCGTCTTGGCAGCCTTCTCGGCGGCCATCTGAGCGGCGTACGGGGTGGACTTGCGGGAGCCCTTGAAGCCAACCTCGCCGGCCGAAGCCCACGAGATGACCGCACCGGTGGTGTCCGTGATGGACACGATGGTGTTATTGAATGTGCTCTTGATGTGGGCCTGGCCCACGGTGATGTTCTTTTTGTCCTTGCGACGGGGCTTGCGGGACACCGCAGCACGTGTCTTGGGGGGCATGTGTCTCTCCTACGAAAGCTGGTCTGATGAGGAAGCGACGGGGCGGGAAGAGAAGAAGCGCGAACGCTTACTTCTTCTTGCCGGCAACCGTCTTCTTCGGGCCCTTGCGGGAACGAGCGTTGGTCTTGGTGCGCTGGCCACGGACGGGCAGGCCACGGCGGTGGCGAATACCCTCGTAGGAACCGATCTCCACCTTGCGGCGGATGTCGGCTGCAACCTCGCGGCGCAGGTCGCCCTCAACCTTGAAGTTGGTCTCGATGTAGTCGCGCAGTGCAACCAGCTGGTCATCGGACAGATCCTTGACGCGAATGTTCGGATCGATTCCGGTCGCCTCAACAGTCTGCTCGGCGCGGGTCTGGCCCACACCGAAGATGTACGTAAGAGCGATGACGACGCGCTTCTCGCGCGGGATGTCGACGCCTGATAGACGTGCCATATGGCCGTCCTCCTTATTTCTTCTGAAGCAAAGGTCTGCACCAGCACGTCCCCTCACCTCGGGAATCTCTTCCCAGCGGTGCTGTAGCGGCGGCTCCGGCGAAGTTCCGGAGGATGATTCCACCGACCAGCGTCACCGCGGTTCGGGTCCCCGGCCTTTGCGTCCAGGGGTTGCCTTCTCGCTCAGGACCTGGGTCCTGGCCGATCTAGCTGTGCTGCTGTCGATCCGGTTGGATCTGAGGGTGCTGCGCGTGGACGATCCCGTCGGGGACGAAATTAGCCCTGGCGCTGCTTGTGGCGTGGGTTGTCGCAGATCACCAAGACGATGCCCTTACGGCGCACCACCTGGCACTTGTCGCAGATCCGCTTCACGCTCGGCTGAACCTTCATGGTTCCTCCTCCAGCGCTTGCTGTTTAGTTGTGGTCGGGTTTATTTGTAGCGGTACACAATACGGCCCCGATTGAGGTCGTACGGGCTAAGTTCCACGACGACCCGGTCCTCGGGGAGAATCCGGATGTAGTGCTGTCGCATCTTTCCCGAAATCGTGGCCAAAACGACGTGGTCGTTCTGCAGACGGACGCGGAACATTGCGTTGGGCAATGCCTCGCTGACCGTGCCCTCGATCTCGATGACACCTTCCTTCTTAGCCATGTCCTCCACTTACGTTGTGCCAGGTCCCGGTCATGAGTAGAGACACGGCAAGGATGACGTGCTCTCATGGGCGGCTGAAACCAGGCGGGGATGTTTCCGGTCGCCACGATTGCGCGAGCCTTGACGAACACGACTCACCGCAGAGACAACCAGCAATCTATGTTACTGGTTTCGGCGCGGGAAGTGAAATCGCGGGATACTAGTCTCCCGACTACTCCCCCGGCGGGACCGGGGCGACACCCAAGGGCTCGAGTTCGACCGCGCCGCCGTCGGGCGCCGTGAGCACCCACAGTCCGCCGGCGTGCCTGGCGACCGAGTGCTCCCACTGGCTGGCCCGGGCACCATCACGGGTCACAATCGTCCAGTCGTCCTCGAGGACGTCAGTGGCCAGTCCTCCACGGACCAGCATCGGCTCGATGGCCAGGCACAGCCCCGGCATGATCTTGGGGCCGCGGTGCCGCGAGCGGTAGTTCAGCACATCCGGGGCCTGATGCATGGCGGTACCGATGCCGTGGCCCACGTAGTCCTGCAGAATGCCGAGGGGCGCACCGGGCTGGGCCGAGACGAAGTCGTCGATCGCCGCTCCGATCTCGCTCACGTACTTGGCCGTGGCAAAGGCCGCGATCCCCCGCCACATGGCCTGGCGGGTGATCTCGGACAGCCGCTCGTCCTCCGGGTCAGCCGTGCCGGCCT
The DNA here is from genome assembly GCF_042665635.1 of Citricoccus sp. GCM10030269. NCBI lineage: Bacteria > Bacillati > Actinomycetota > Actinomycetes > Micrococcales > Micrococcaceae > Citricoccus > Citricoccus sp. GCM10030269. Next base: position 400,708 of record NZ_JBHTCV010000001.1, read on the forward strand.
CGGCCGAGCCCAACACCACGGTTCGTGCCGAATCCGAATGCCAGCCATCGATGATGCAGCCGCCGTCGATCTTGAGCACATCCCCCACCTGGAGCACGCGCTCCCCCGGGATCCCATGCACCACTTCCTCGTTCACCGAGGCGCAGATGGTCGCCGGGTATCCGTAGTACCCCAGGAAATTCGGCGTCGCACCGGCATCGCGCAGCACTTCGGCGAACACGGCGTCGACGTCGGCCGTCGTCGTTCCCGGCACGGCTGCGGCGACGGCGGCATCCAGGGCGCGGTGAAGGACCAGCCCAGCGCGGTGCATGGTCTGCATCTGCGCCGTGGTCTTCAGTTCAATCTTGCGGCGAGGGATCACAGGAGTGTCACCGTGATTCAGGACTCCGCGTCGCCGGCGTCCACCGACTCCACGACCGGGAGGCTGCCGGTGCGTTCGCGCACCGAGTAGACCGCCTGGAGCAGCCGTTCGGTGATGTCGTCGATCTGGCCGGTACCGTCCACGCGGGCCACGATGTCGCGGTCCACATAGGACTCGATGACGGCCTCGGTCTGCTCATGGTAGAGATCCAGGCGGTGCTGAATGACCTCGCTGGTGTCATCGGCCCGACCCTCGGTGTCGGCGCGGCTGAGCAGGCGGGAGACCAGTTCGTCGTCGGGAACCGTCAACTCGATGACGACGGACAGGGCGTGGCCGTCTTCCTTCAACATGGCGTCCAGCGCCTCCACCTGACCCGCCGTCCGCGGGTAGCCGTCCAGCAGGAAGCCGCGCTGGGCGTCAGGCTGGCGGAGGCGGTCGGCGACCATGCGGTTAGTGACGTCGTCGGGAACGAAGTCACCGTTGTCCATGTACTTCTTGGCTTCCTTGCCCAGTTCCGTCATTTCCTTGACGTTGTACCGGAAGATGTCACCCGTGGAAATGGCCACGATGCCGAGCTTGTCTGAGATTCGGGACGCCTGGGTGCCCTTGCCGGACCCGGGAGGGCCCATGATCAGCATGCGGGTCATTGGTATTCCTTACTGTCGATCAGTTCAGTTCTTCAGGAGTACGACTGAGGAGGAACTCGGGGAGGAACGGGAGTCGGGAGGAACGTGGGTACTCGGGGTGGGTCTCGGGGAGGAACGGGAGTCGGGACCGGGACGTGCTACCGGAGCAGTCCCTCGTAGTTGTGCTGCTCCATCTGGGCATTGATCTGCTTGATGGTCTGCAGCGCGACGCCCACCATGATGAGGATCGAAATACCGCCGAAGGGGAAGTTCTGATCCGCGTTGATGAGGACGAAGGCGATCATCGGGATCATCGCCAGGACACCAAGGTACAGTGCGCCCGGGAACGTGATCCTGCTGATGACGTATTCCAGGTACTTCTCCGTGGGACGCCCCGCGCGGATGCCGGGAATGAACCCGCCGTATTTCTTCATGTTGTCGCTGATCTCCACCGGATTGAACGTGATGGTCACGTAGAAGTAGGTGAAGCCGATCGTCAGCAGGAAGAACAGCAGCATGTACACCGGGTGGGATCCCGTCCCGAAGTACTCGGACAGGAAGACGACCCACGGGGCCGGCGCCGTGCCGTCCTGAGGGGTGTTGAACTGAACCAGGATGCCCGGGAGCATCATGATCGACGATGCGAAGATCACGGGGATCACGCCGGCCATGTTGACCTTGATCGGAATGTAGGTGGTGGTCCCGCCCACGGTCCGGCGGCCAATCTGCCGCTTGGCGTACTGCACCGGCACTCGGCGCTGGGACTCCTCGACGAAGACGACGGCCATGATGGTCAGCAGCCCGACCACCAGCACGATCCCGAAGATCCGCCACCCCTGCGTGGTCCAGATCTGGCCGAGGCCGGCCGGGAAGCCGGCGGCGATGGACAGGAAGATGAGCAGAGAGATGCCGTTGCCGACGCCGCGTTCGGTGATGAGCTCGCCGAGCCACATGATCAGCACGGTGCCGGAGGTCAGCGTGATGATCATCAGCAGAACGGTCCACCAGTTGTCGTTGGGCACGATCGGCAGGTTGCACCCGAGCAGGGCGCCGGTTCTGGCCAGGGAGACGATGGTGGTCGCATTGAGCAGCGCCAGGGCCACGGTGAGGTAACGCGTGTACTGGGTCAGCTTGGACTGGCCCTGAGCGCCTTCCTTCTGCAACTCCTCGAACCGGGGAATGACCACACGCAGCAACTGCACGATGATCGCCGCGGTGATATACGGCATGATCCCCAGCGCGAAGATGGACACCTGCAGCATTGCGCCGCCAGAGAACATGTTCACAAAGGAGTACAAACCACCGCTGGTATTGCCCTGATCCAGGCACGTTTGCACGGCACTGTAGTCAACTCCGGGCGCGGGGATGAAGGCACCCACACGGTAGATGACGATGATCCCGAGGGTGAACCAGATTTTGCGCCGCAGGTCGGGCGTCCGGAAAACCCGGGCAATCGCGCTGAACAAGCGTCCTCCTGGAGGTGGGGTTGCTGTGGTCGGGCCTGGACTGGCGGCACGCTGAATGACGCCGTTGCCGGAACCACTGAGCGAGTCTATCGGAAAGAAGACGGCCCCCGCGCCGCTATCCCCTTCGACGCATACCGAAGCATCGAGGTGACGGCGGCCCAGGGGCCGTCTTCAGATCAACCAGTGATCAGTGAGTTTCTCGTCAGAAAGTCTCCGTCGAGCCACCAGCTGCGGAGATCTTCTCGACGGCCGAGGACGAGAAGGCGTTGGCCTTCACATTCACGGCAACAGAGATCTCGCCGCTGCCCAGGACCTTGACGGGCTGGTTCTTGCGAACCAGGCCCTTGGCCACGAGATCCTCCACGGTGACGTCGCCACCGGACGGGAAGTGCTCCGACAGCTTGTCCAGGTTCACGACCTGGTACTCGACCTTGAACGGGTTCTTGAAGCCGCGCAGCTTCGGCAGACGCATCTGCAGCGGCAGCTGGCCGCCTTCGAAGCCCGCGCGAACCTGGTAACGAGCCTTGGTGCCCTTGGTACCGCGACCAGCGGTCTTGCCCTTGGACGCCTCGCCGCGACCCACGCGGGTCTTGGACTTCTTGGAGCCGGGGGCCGGACGCAGGTCGTGGACCTTGAGAGCAGAGCTCTCAGTGGTCCCGGCCTGGTCAGCCTTCTCAGCGTTTTCAGCCATGGTTGGCCTCCTCAACCTTCACCAGGTGCGGCACGGTGTTGACCATGCCCACAGTCACCTCGTCAGCCTTGCGGGTGACCGTGTGGCCGATCCGCTTGAGGCCGAGGGACCGCAGGGTGTCGCGCTGGCTCTGCTTTCCGCCGATGGCGGACTTGATCTGGGTGATTTCCAGCGTCGCGTCGCTGACAGCGACGTTCTTCCGGGTGCTGAAGTTAGCCATTGACGGCCACACCTGCCTTCCCTGCGCTCTTCTTGGCGCGATCCTCCTCGATGGTGCGGAGCATCGCGTGAGGAGCGACCTCGTCCAGGGTCTTGCCACGGCGGGCTGCCACGGACTGCGGCTCCTCCAGCTGCTTGAGGGCGTCCACGGTGCCGCGCACGATGTTGATCACGTTCACGGACCCCATCGACTTCGACAGCACATCGTGGATGCCGGCGCACTCGAGCACGGCGCGGACCGGACCACCGGCGATCACACCGGTACCCGGGGACGCCGGACGCAAGAGCACCACGCCGGCAGAGTCCTCACCCTGCACCAAGTGCGGGATGGTGGAGCCGACGCGCGGAACGCGGAAGAAGGACTTCTTGGCCTCTTCCACACCCTTGGAGATGGCAGCCGGAACTTCCTTGGCCTTGCCGTACCCGATGCCCACCAGGCCGTCGCCGTCACCGACGACCACCAGAGCGGTGAAGGAGAACCGACGTCCACCCTTGACCACCTTGGAGACACGGTTGATGGCGACGACGCGCTCCAGGAACTTGTCCTTGTCGTCATCGCGGCCACCACGGCCGCCACGGTCATCGCGACGACCACCGCGGCCGCCACGATCGTTGCCACCACGGTCGTTGCCGCGGCCACCGCGGTCGTTGCCGCCGCGCCCGCCACGGCTGTTGCCCTGGTTGGCCTCGGTGGACTGGCTGGCCGAACCAGCAGCGGTCTCAGAGGCCGCGGTTTCAGAAGCACCGCCGACGGCAGTGTTCTCAGTGCTTTCGGTCACCTGAGTGTCCTTCTCATTGTTGGTCTCGCTCACAGCTGCAGCCCACCTTCCCGTGCACCGTCGGCGACGGCGGCCACGCGGCCGTGGTACCGGTTGCCGCCACGGTCGAAGACCACGGCGTCGATACCGGCGCTCTTGCACCGCTCAGCCACCAGCTCGCCGACCTTGGTCGCTTTGGCGGTCTTGTCGCCGTCGAGGGCGCGCAGGTCGGCTTCCATGGTGGAGGCCGAGGCCACGGTCACACCGCGGGTGTCGTCGACGACCTGCACGAAGATGTGCCGTGAGGACCGGTTGACGACCAGGCGGGGACGTACGGCGGTGCCGGAAATCCGCTTGCGAACGCGCAAGTGGCGGCGGGTGCGGGAAACGAACTTCCCCTTGCCCTTCACTTTCAGCGTGGACATTACTTACCTGCCTTTCCGGCCTTGCGGCGAAGAACCTCGCCTGCATAGCGAACGCCCTTGCCCTTGTACGGGTCGGGACGGCGCAGCTTGCGGATGTTGGCGGCGGCCTCGCCGACGCGCTGCTTGTCAATGCCGGCCACCGTCACCTTGTTGCCTTCGACGCTGAAGGAGATTCCTTCAGGCGCTTTGACGGGGACGGGGTGCGAGTAGCCCAAGGCCAGTTCCAGGTCGGAGCCCTTGGCCTGCACGCGGTAACCGGTGCCGATGACCTCGAGCTGCTTCTGGAAGCCCTCGGTGACTCCCACGATCATGTTGGAGATCAGGGTGCGGGTCAGGCCGTGCAGGGAACGGGACTCGCGCTCGTCGTTCGGGCGGGTCACCGAGATGGTGCCCTCCTCGAGCGAGACCTCGATGGGGCGGGCCACTGCGTGGCTCAGCTCCCCCTTGGGTCCCTTGACGTAAACGTTCGAGCCATCGATGTTCACCTCGACGCCGGACGGCACAGTGATCGGAAGACGTCCAATACGTGACATGTCTGTTCTACCTTTCTTCCGTCTCGGCCGTTACCAGACGTAGGCGAGGACTTCCCCACCCACGCCCTTCTTGGCTGCCTGGCGGTCGGTGAGCAGACCGGAGGAGGTGGACAGGATGGCGATGCCCAGGCCGCCCAGCACATGCGGGAGGTTGGTGGACTTGGCGTACACGCGCAGACCGGGCTTGGAGATACGGCGCAGCCCCGCAAGGGACCGCTCCCGCTGAGGACCGAACTTGAGTTCGATGATGAGCTTCTTGCCCACCGTGGCGTCCTCTTCCCTGTAGTCGGCGATGTAGCCCTCGGACTTGAGAATGTCGGCCACGCGCACCTTCAGCTTGGAAGATGGCATTTCCACGGAATCGTGGAAGGCCGAGTTGGCGTTGCGCAGACGCGTCAGCATGTCTGCGACAGGATCTGTCATGGTCATGTGGGCTGGTGCCCTTCCTCGTCACGGTTTCCCGCACCGGTACACCGGTCGGGACCTGCAACGTAGATCGTTACTGCTTGTCGGTCGTCTGGAACGGGAAGCCGAGGGCCCTCAGGAGGGCGCGGCCTTCGTCGTCGGTCTTGGCGGTGGTCACCACAGTGATGTCCATGCCGCGCACGCGGTCGATCTTGTCCTGGTCGATCTCGTGGAAGACGGACTGCTCGGCCAGACCGAAGGTGTAGTTGCCGTTGCCGTCGAACTGCTTCGGGGACAGGCCGCGGAAGTCGCGGATACGCGGCAGCGCGAAGCTGACCAGACGATCCAGGAACTCCCACATGCGGTCACCGCGCAGCGTGGCGTGCGTACCGATCGGCATGCCCTCGCGCAGCTTGAACTGAGCGATGGACTTCCGGGCCCGGGTCACCTGCGGCTTCTGGCCGGTGATCAGGGTCAGGTCGCGCACGGCGCCATCGATGATCTTCGAGTCCTTGGCGGCCTCGCCGACACCCATGTTCACGACGACCTTGACGAGACCGGGCACCTGCATGGTGTTCCGGTAGTTGAACTCGCCCTGGAGGGCCTCGCGGATCTCTTCGCGGTACTTCTGCTTCAGGCGCGGGGTCACCTGGGGAGCTGCTGTTTCAGTGATCTCAGTCATCACAGCACCTTTCCGGAGGCCTTGGCGAAGCGGACCTTGACGGCCTTGCTCTCGCCGTTCTTCTCAACGGTCTCGAAGCGGTAGCCCACGCGGGTCGGCTTCTTGGTCTCGGGGTCCACCACGGCCACGTTCGACACGTGAACGGGAGCCTCGACGACCTGCAGGCCGCCTTCGGTGGATCCATTGTTGTTCTGGCCGGCGCGGAGGTGCTTGGTGACGCGGTTAACGCCCTCCACGAGCACCCGGTCACGGGACGGGAAGACGCGCAGGACCTTGCCCTGCTTGCCCTTGTCCTTACCAGCGATGATCTGGACGAGATCGTCCTTCTTGATCTTTGCCATGGTGGTCAGATCACCTCCGGTGCCAGCGACACGATCTTCATGAACCTCTTGTCACGCAGCTCGCGGCCCACGGGGCCGAAGATGCGGGTGCCGCGCGGCTCGCCGTCGGTCTTGAGGATGACGGCGGCGTTCTCGTCGAACTTGATGTAGGAACCGTCGGCGCGACGGCGCTCCTTCTTCGTTCGCACGATGACGGCCTTGACGACGTCGCCCCGCTTGACGTTGCCGCCGGGGATGGCGTCTTTCACGGTGGCGACAATGGTGTCGCCGATGCCTGCGTAGCGGCGACCGGACCCACCGAGAACACGGATGGTCAAGATTTCCTTGGCACCGGTGTTGTCGGCGACCTTGAGCCGCGACTCCTGCTGAATCACTTGTTACTCCTGTCGTCGCGCTGGTTCTCCCCCGAAAACCGGGTGAGCCTTGCGGAACGGATATTTTGATGTTCCCGGGCCGCTTACCCCTGCCCCTGGGCGGTACCGGCAGCTGTAGAGCATCACCGTTCCCCTATCAGACGGGAATGGGTGCTGCTACAGCCAACAATCCGCAGGGCAAGGCCGAGGCGGCTGGTCGAGAAGTTTTGCGAAACCCTCGGCACGCGGGGTGGATAGTCCCGCCTACAAGGGCGCACAGACAGTCTATCCTAGCGCACCAAGGCCCCGGCGTGCGAATTGCCCGAAGGCAAGTGCAAGCCGGGGCCCGAGAGCGGTACCGGTCAGTGCTGGATCCTCGACTGAATCGCCGACTGGATCATCGGTCAGCACCGGACCGGAACGAGATCACTTGGCGCGTTCTTCGACCTCAACGAGGCGCCACCGCTTGGTGGCGGACAGCGGCCGGGTCTCCGAGAGACGAACACGGTCGCCGACGCCGGCGGTGTTCTCCTCGTCGTGAGCCTTGACCCGCTTCGAGGAACGCAGCACCTTGCCATACAGGGCGTGCTTCTTCAGATCCTCGACCTCGACGACGATGGTCTTGTCCATCTTGTCCGAGACGACGATGCCACGGACCGTCTTGCGGTAACCGCGCTCGGAGTCGGCGCCGGTGGCTGCGCTGCTCACGGAGTCCGTGGTCGCGTTGATGTTCTCAGTCACTTGGCCTCCTCCTCTGTCTCTGTGTTCTCGACGTTCTCGACGTTCTCAGCGTTCTTCTGGGACTTCCGAGTCTTCGACGACTTCTTCTCGGCGGCGACATCTTCTGCCGGCACCTCGACGTCCTCGCGGATGCCCAGTTCGCGCTCACGCAGGATCGTGTAGATCCGGGCGATGTCGCGCTTGACGGTCTTCAACCGGCCGTGGTTGTCCAGCTGGCCGGTGGCCGACTGGAACCGCAGGTTGAACAGTTCCTCCTTGGAGCGCTTGAGCTCCTCGGCCAAACGGGCGTTGTCCAGACCGTCCAGGGCCTCGACGTTCAGTTCCTTCGAACCGGTAGCCATGATCACTCACCACCCTCTCGGCGGACGATACGTGCCTTCAGCGGCAACTTGTGCATAGCCAGTCGCAGCGCCTCGCGGGCCACGTCCTCGCTGACGCCGGAGAGCTCGAAGAGCACACGACCCGGCTTGATGTTGGCGACCCACCACTCGGGGGAACCCTTACCGGAACCCATACGGGTTTCAGCCGGCTTCTTGGTGAGCGGACGGTCCGGGTAGATGTTGATCCACACGGTGCCGCCACGCTTGATGTAACGGGTCATGGCGATACGAGCGGACTCGATCTGACGGTTCGTGACGTAGGCGGGGCTCAGTGCCTGAATGCCCCACTCGCCGAAGGAGACGGTGGTACCGCCCTTGGCCATGCCCGAACGCTTCGGATGGTGCTGCTTGCGGTGCTTGACTCGACGGGGAATCAACATCAGGCGTTGCCTCCTTCAGCGGGCGCAGAGCCTGCCGCAGCCGAGTCCTGACGCGGTGCGCGGTCGTTGCGACGACGACGGTCACCGCCGCCGGGGCCACGACGATCGCCACCGCGGCCTCCGCGGCCGGACGGTGCAGCGGCTTCCTTCGCGGCCAATTCCTTGGCCGTCAGGTCGCCCTTGTAGATCCAGACCTTCACGCCGATGCGGCCGAAGGTGGTCTTGGCTTCGAACTTTCCGAAGTCGATGTTCGCGCGCAGGGTGTGCAGCGGCACACGGCCTTCACGGTAGAACTCCGAGCGGGACATCTCGGCCCCGCCCAGACGGCCGGCGCACTGGATACGGATGCCCTGGGCACCCGCACGAGTGGCGGACTGGATGGCCTTCTTCATGGCGCGGCGGAAGGCCACGCGAGAAGCAAGCTGCTCCGCAACACCCTGGGCGACCAGCTGAGCGTCGACCTCGGGGTTCTTGACCTCGAGGATGTTCAGCTGGATCTGCTTGCCGGTGAGCTTTTCCAGCTCGCCACGGATGCGATCGGCCTCGGCGCCGCGGCGACCGATGACGATGCCGGGGCGAGCGGTGTGGATGTCCACACGCACACGGTCACGGGTCCGCTCGATCTCCACCTTCGAGATGCCGGCGCGCTCCATGCCGTGGGTCATCAGCTCGCGGATCTTGATGTCTTCCTTCACGAAGTCCTTGTAGCGCTGCCCCTCCTTGTTGGAGTCAGCGAACCAGTGGGACACGTGGTTGGTGGTGATGCCGAGGCGGAAACCGTTCGGGTTGATCTTCTGACCCATGGGTTACTTCCCCTCCTCTTCCTCGGTGGCAACGACCACGGTGACGTGGCTGGTGCGCTTGTTGATGCGTCCGGCGCGGCCCTGGGCGCGCGGCCGGAATCGCTTCATGGTCGGTCCTTCGTCGACGAAGGCCTCGGTGATGAACAGAGCGTCCTCGTTGAACGCCAGGCCCTCACGGTCGGCCTTGACCCGGGCGTTGGCCACCGCGGAGGCAACCAGCTTGTACACGGGTTCCGAAGCGCCCTGCTGGGCGAACTTCAGGACGGCCAGTGCTTCGTTCGCCTGCTTGCCACGGACAAGGTCGACGACGCGCCGGGCCTTCATCGGCGTTACGCGCAAGTGGCGCGCAATTGCCTTGGCTTCCATTGCTTTCCTTCTTTCGAGTGTCTCGGGCGAGTAAACGTCGCAATCAGCGACGCTTACCCTTCCGGTCGTCCTTCACGTGTCCGCGGAAAGTCCGCGTCAGGGCAAATTCGCCGAGCTTGTGCCCGACCATCGACTCGGTGATGAACACCGGGACGTGCTTACGTCCGTCGTGCACCGCGATCGTGTGCCCGAGCATGTCGGGGATGATCATGGACCGGCGGGACCAGGTCTTGATGACGTTCTTGGTGCCCTTTTCGTTCTCAGCGTCCACCTTTAGGTAGAGGTGCTGATCAACGAAGGGGCCCTTCTTCAGGCTGCGTGGCATGTCTCCAGGCTCCTATCGCTTGTTCTTGCCGGTACGGCGACGGCGCACGATGAGCTTGTCGCTGTCTTTGTTCGGGCGGCGGGTGCGGCCCTCGGGCTTGCCGTTGGGGTTGACCGGGTGGCGACCACCGGAGGTCTTGCCCTCACCACCGCCGTGCGGGTGGTCAACCGGGTTCATGACCACACCACGGACGGTCGGGCGAACGCCCTTCCACCGCATGCGGCCGGCCTTGCCCCAGTTGATGTTGGACTGCTCGGCGTTGCCGACCTCGCCGACCGTCGCGCGGCAGCGGACGTCCACGTTGCGGATCTCGCCGGAGGGCAGACGCAGCTGGGCGTACTTTCCCTCACGAGCGACGAGCTGGATGGACGAACCGGCCGAGCGGGCCAGCTTGGCGCCGCCGCCGGGACGCAGTTCCACCGCGTGGATGACGGTGCCGAGCGGGATGTTGCGCAGCGGCAGGTTGTTGCCGGGCTTGATGTCGGCAGTGGCGCCGGCCTCCACGGTGTCCCCCTGGCGCAGCTTGGCCGGAGCCAAGATGTAGCGCTTGGTGCCGTCCACGTAGTGGAGCAGGGCGATGCGGGCGGTGCGGTTCGGGTCGTACTCGATGTGAGCGACCTTCGCCGGCACGCCGTCCTTGTCGTGACGACGGAAGTCGACGACGCGGTACTGGCGCTTGTGGCCGCCGCCCTTGTGGCGGGTCGTGATCTTGCCGGAGCTGTTGCGGCCGCCGCTCTTGGAGAGCGGGCGAAGCAACGACTTCTCCGGGCTGTCTCGGGTGATTTCTGCGAAGTCGGCCACGGATGAGCCGCGCTGGCCCGGAGTGGTCGGCTTGTATTTACGGATAGCCATGTGTCAGTTCCTCGATTAAGTGGTCTCCGCTACGCCTCAGGCGAGCGGACCTCCGAAGATGTCAATCGTGCCCTCGCGAAGCGTCACGACCGCACGCTTGGTGCTCTTGCGAGAGCCCCAACCGAACTTCGTGCGCTTGCGCTTGCCGGCGCGATTCAGGGTGTTGATCGAGTCAACCTTGACGGAGAAGATGGACTCCACCGCCTGCTTGATCTCGGTCTTGTTGGAGCGCGGGTCGACCAGGAAGGTGTACTTACCCTCGTCGATCAGGCCGTAGCTCTTTTCCGACACGACCGGGGCAATGACCACGTCGCGGGGGTTCTTGTTGATGGAGCCGCTCACTTGGCATCCTCCTTCTGTGCGCCGGCCTTCGCGGCCGAAGCGGTGACGGACGCCGCCTGGACGAAGCCTTCATAGGCGGCACGGGTGAAGACCACGTCGTCACTGACCATGACGTCGTAGGTGTTCAACTGGTCGAAGTACAGCGTGTGCACCGTGTCCAGGTTGCGGGCGCTCAGAGCCGAGGCGTCATCCGTGCGGTCAATGACCAGCAGGATGGTCTTGCGGCCCGGGGCCAGCGTCGCCAGTGCGGCCTTGGCCGCCTTGGTGGACGGAGTACCGGAGACGAGCTCCTCGACGACGTGGACGCGGCCGTTGCGGGCACGGTCCGACAGGGCACCGCGCAGGGCGGCGGCCTTCATCTTCTTGGGGGTGCGCTGCGAGTAGTCACGCGGCTCGGGGCCGTGGACCACGCCACCACCGGTCATCTGAGGGGCGCGAATCGAACCCTGACGGGCGCGGCCGGTGCCCTTCTGCTTGAACGGCTTGCGGCCGGCACCGGAGACCTCGCCCCGGCGCTTGACCTTGTGGGTGCCCTGGCGAGCGGCGGCCAGCTGGGCCACCACGACCTGGTGCATCAGCGGCACGTTGGCCTGGACGTCGAAGATCTCGGCGGGCAGCTCGACGTCAACGGTTTTCACTTCATTGGTAGCCATCTGCTCATGCTCCCTTCACTGCAGTGCGAACCAGGACGACCTGGCTGCGAGGGCCAGGGACGGCACCCTTGATCAGCAGCAGGTTCTTCTCCACGTCGATGCCGTGGAGGGTGAGGTTCTGGGTGGTCTGGCGAACGGCGCCCATACGTCCAGGCAGTCGCTGGCCCTTGAAGACGCGGCCCGGGGTGGACGCGCCACCGACGGAACCCGGCTTGCGGTGGTTCTTGTGGGCACCGTGGGAGGCACCGACGCCGGAGAAGCCGTGACGCTTCATGGCACCGGCGAAGCCCTTGCCCTTGGTGGTGCCGATGACGTCGACCTTCTGGCCGGCCTCGAACAGCTCGACGGTGAGATCCTGGCCGAGCGTGTAGTCGGCGATGTCACCGGTGCGCAGTTCGACCACGTGACGGCGCGGAGTGACTCCGGCCTTCTCGAAGTGGCCGGCGAGCGGCTTGGTGACCTTACGAGGATCGATCTGGCCGTAGGCGAGCTGCACGGCGGTGTAGCCGTCGGTCTCTTCCTGGCGCAGCTGGGTGACGACGTTGGGTTCGGCTTGCACGACGGTGACGGGGATGAGCTTGTTGTCGGCATCCCACACCTGGGTCATGCCGAGCTTCGTGCCCAGCAGGCCCTTGACGTTACGCGTGATGGTCATAGTTTCTCAGCACCTCCCTCTCAGAGCTTGATTTCGATATTGACGTCGGCCGGGAGGTCGAGGCGCATGAGCGAGTCAACGGCCTTCGGCGTCGGATCGATGATGTCGATCAGCCGCTTGTGCGTGCGCATTTCGAAGTGCTCGCGGCTGTCCTTGTACTTGTGGGGAGAGCGGATCACGACGTACACGTTCTTCTCCGTCGGCAGCGGCACGGGGCCAACCACCGTTGCGCCTGCGCGCGTGACCGTGTCGACGATCTTCCGAGCCGAAGTATCGATGACCTCGTGGTCATACGACTTCAGCCGGATGCGGATTTTCTGTCCCGCCATGGCGTCATGCCTCTTTCGTACTTGTAGTCCGTACCTGTCCCTGTGTGCGACGGGCCCGGCGAACCGGTCCCGCGCTTCTTTCCTTCACCCGCACAGGCCGAATCCGGAATAGTCCGGGTTCCTCGCCCTGCCGGGGCATCGACCCACGCAGTCGGGCGTGTCGTAAACTGCTCCGCAGGCACGGAGGTTCACAGGACCGCCAGATACTGATGGGGATTGTGCGTTGTATTTGGTCCTAGGCGGCGGAGTCAGTCGGTGAAAGACACGCTCCACACACGCCCAAGCGCTTGAGCAACTGATCCAGTATGACAGATCAGTGCGGCGGGCGCGAATTCACCCGAACCACTGGTCCGGCGGCCCTGCCATCAGCAGCGTCGCGAACACCACCACGACGACGGCCACCACCACGATCAGCGCCAGCGCCACGTTGCGCAGCGCCCAGGCTTCGAGATTCTCCCAGAATCCCCGCGGGGCGTTTCCGTCCGCCAGTCTCCACGTCTCGTCCGGTTCACCACGGCGGGCCAGCGACCGTTCGAACGGCAACGTGGCGAACGGCACCACGGCCAACAGAACGGCGCCGAGGCCTCGGCCTGCGGTCCACCGCTGGTTGATCCACACGCCCACCGCCACCACGCAGTAGCACAGGAACACGAATCCGTGCAGGCCGCCGGCCGTGGACATCAAGGCCTCGCTCACGCCGGTGTACTTGAGCACCATGGCGAGCAGCAACAGCGCCCAGGTGACCATTTCCGCCGTCGCGACCGCTCGGTAGAGAGCGGCCGGGCCCGGAAGGACGGTGCCGGTCTCCAGCTCGTCAGTCACCGGTTGTCGTCGTTGGCGCGCTTGATCCGCTTGGCGCGGTCGATCTCGTGCCGGAACGACTTGCGCACCCGCATGATCACCAGGACCACGGCCGCGAGCACCACGAGGCCAATGAGAATCTCCATGGGTTCAGCCTACCGGTCCGGCTGTTGGCTCGCTTGCTGGTTCGCTTGCTGGTTCTGGTGCCGCCGCAGCTGGCGTACCGCCAGCACGATCAGCACCACGCCCAGCAGCGCCAGGTAGACGTAGGTGTACTCCCGCAGATACCACAGCACCGAGAGCGCGACGCCGGCCGCACCCCACCAGGTCAGGATCTGTTCGCGCCGGGTCAGTCCCAACACCACCACCAGGGCGAAGCCGATCAGCACAGTGAGTTGCATCGCCGCGGTGCCGGCTGCCAGCACGTAGACGGCGGCCCCCGAGAACACCGCCGCGGCAGCGATGAAGTAGATCAGCGGGGTCGTGAGACTCCCCGACCGTTGGCGCCGGAGGACCGTCCAGAATCCCAGGCCAACGAGCACCAGCACCAGCGCCTGGACGTTCCACCAGAGCCCCCGTCCCCCGTGATCGACCTCGGCCGTCTGCCACCACGCTCGCGAGGCGGCGGCGAACGAGACCAGAACAGCACCGTCCTGTGCGGTGTATTTGCGCATCCCTGCCCACAACGGAGTCCTCCCCCACGCGTCGACGAGCAGCCACGCGCCGACCACGATGGCCGCGCACGCCGTCCACACCGCGGCGTCGCCGGGCATACCGCGCCGCAGGTCGATGGTCAGCACCGTGAACACCGTGCAGATCAGCAGCACCGCGAGGCCGCCCTGCCACAGCATCGCGGGGCCCTGACGTGATCCGGCGCCCGAATCAGACCAGGCATCGCAGGCAGCCCAGAGTCCCAACACCAGCGCCGAGACCACACCGATGAACACCGCCAGCCAGACGTCGTCGGGAAACCACCCTCCGCGGTCCTGCCACCACCTGCTCAGCCACCAGACGGCCACGGGTGTCAGCACGACCGTGCCGCCCCTCGGCGCCAGCAGCCTTCGCGTCCGGGCGAAGACGTAGCACAGCAGGGCCGCCGTAGCCATGGCGACGCCGAGAACGCCGAGTCCCACACCAGCCGTCGCGCCGGCAGCCATGCCCGCCGCCATGCCCGCCGCCACCAGCCACAGCACGATGGCGGCCACGGGACGAAAGACCGCCGGGTCCTTCCTCCAGGCGGACGCCTGGTTCGTCACCGGACTCACTGCCGCGGCGCGAGCCGCGATGATCTCCCGCCCGGCCACCGCCAAGGCGAGGAGCAGCAGGAGAGCTGCGGCGGCCGACGTCGGGATGAGGGGTTCGGGCAGCCAGCCGCCACCGAGACCACTGACCGGGGCCGCCGGGACAATGAGTGCCAGAGCGCCCAGGAGCACTGCCCAGTGGCCTCCGCGCGCCCCGGTGAGGACGACGCCGGCCGCGATCAGGGCTGCTGCGATCACCATCAACGCCGCGCGATCGCCGCCGACGCCGAGTTCGATGATCCACAGTGTTGCCACCACCGCGGTGACCAGCCAAGTCGTCAGCCCGGTGCCGAGTCCCTGCAGGCGTCCCGAGAGTCGGGTCCGCAGTGCCAGCCCGGCGACGAGGGCGACTCCTGCTCCGGCGCGAGCAGCGGATCCGTCGCCGCCGAAGCGGTCGACCAGCGTGGACACGAGTACGGCCGACGAGGCCTGTGCCGCGATGAGGACAATGGCCCGCACCGAGAGGGGCAGCCGGTCGCGCGTCACGACGGCGGCGGCCAGCAACCAGCCGGTCAGCACCACCAGCGCAGCCACCAGGTGCCACGGCGCCTGACTCCACCACTGGAGCACGGCCACTGCCAGCACCACGCAGGCCATGATGAGCACCGTCACTCGGAGTTCGAGCGGGTGCTCGTGGGGCGGTGGCGACGAGGTCGACGTCGTGCCGCTCGCCAACCAGCGCAACGACACCGCCGCCGTGATCAGCATCAACAGATACCACGCGAGATACCAAGCGAGGTACCCAGCGGCGGACACCGGCCATTCGTTCGCCGCTGGCGACCACAGCAGCGCCGTGGCCACGAGGCTGGCCAGCGCCCAGACGGTGACCGGGAGAACGGCATCGCGGGTGAGGGCTCGCACGCGGAGTGCGGTCACGGTCGCCCACACCAGCGCGGCCAAGGCGGCCAGCACTGCTGGCCAGAGGAGCTCCGGCCCAGCTAGATACCGCTCCCCCACCACGTAGACCAGAGTGACCGCAGCGACGGCCATCAGATGCGGAGCGATGCGGGTGTCCAGACGCCGAGCTCTTCCGGCGCGCCGCAGGACGATGAGGATGACCGCCTGGACCACGATCGTGGCCACCAGGACGAGCTCCAGACTCCACTCACCCCGCATCAAGACCGGCAGGAGGGCCACCGGGGTGGTGAATTGCCACACCAGGTTCGCGGTGGCCGGGGCACCGAGTCGCGACAGGCGGTCACTGTGGACGAAGGTGACGGAGGCGATCGACGTCGTCAGCGCCAGCACCAGCGCGGCCACCCCGATGCCGGGTGCCAGCTCCACGGGATCGGCCGGCACCGCAAGATCAGCCTGCGCCATGGCAGTCAGGCCCAGCGCCAGAAACCAGCTCACGCCGTGGTCCGCGATGGCGCCGGATCCGCGGGGCAGATATCCAGTGTCGAGTCGAGCCTCGCTGGTTTCCCGCCACCGCACTTCCTGCCACCACACCAGCGGGATCTGCAGGCACAGGTACACCACCATCGTGGTCAGCGTGAGCACCACTGACCATTCCAGCATCGCGCCCCAGGGGACGAGGGCGAGCAACAGGCCTCCCCGCACCGCATACGTGGTAGCCAAACGGTGCCGGCGGGGTCCGATCACGGCGACGGTGGCGTAGTAGGCACAGGCGGCCAGCAGGACCATGAACATCTGCAGGGGTTCCAGCCACACCCCAAGCACGAGGGCCGACAGCACCATTCCCGGCACGATCCACTGGTGCGTCCGGGCGATGGCCGTGCGATAGGCCGGCGTCAGCCAGCCGTTGCGCGGAGACCCGTCGACCGTCAGCCAAGCCATCAGGATCGCCAGGAGGATCGAGAAGATCAGCGCCCACACCATCCCCTGCTGGATCGCCGCCCCGGAGGCCATCACTGTCGAGAGGAGGAACGGCACCGTCAGGTACGCCACCACGGTGCTGTCGAGACGGACGGCGGCCACGATCATCATCGCGGTGCCCAGGATGGAGGTGATCAGCCAGGACAGCACGGGGTTGTGCACAACGAGGGCGTCGAGGGCGATCCCGGCCACGGGCACCAACGCCAGCCCGGTCCCGGTGAACGCCGTCGCCGCGGGGCGCAAGGTCGCGCTCACGGCATGGACCACCAGCCCACCGCCATAGAACAGACCCACGACTGCGGCCAGGCCCGTCACCCTCGCCGTCACCGGAAGACTGGCCCCGATGAACAGCGAGGCGGCGGCGACCAGCAGCAGACAGGCGGTGTACAGGGTGATGTTGACGTTGCGGCGGTCGCGACGTTCCTTCGCCGCGGCCAGTTCCTCCGGCGTCGGTGCGGGTCGAGTCGGTGCGGGTGCTGGCGGAGGTGGTGAAGCTGCCGGGGATGCGGGCGGTATTGATGGTGCTGGCGGTGCCGACGAGGGTGCAGCCGGTGGTGGTGGTGCCGGTACTGGCGCTGGTGCTGGCGCTGGTGGAGAGTACGGCGAAGCGAATGGCGAGGTGGCGCTCGGCGAGTGCTCGGGCCGCGGTGGCTCAGGCGTACTGGTAGGGACCGGCGCAGTCGAGGTGACCGGCGCGCTCGAGGCAACCGAGCCGGCGTCGTACCCCTCTTGCCAGGCGCGGGCCAGGTCAGGCCGGGACGAACGCCGACGACTGATCAGCCACGTCACCACCGCGCCCACGGCGATGCCCAGGATGAACCCGATGAACACAATGAACCCGACGAATGTCCCCACATCGCCAGCGTACGGGGACTCCCCCGCGCGCTACGGCCTTTCTCCACAGTCGCTTAAAAACAACAACCCCTCCGGCCGAAGCCGAAGGGGTTGTTGCGGGGTACTCCGTCAGATCACTTGATGATCTTGGTGACGCGGCCCGAACCAACGGTGCGCCCGCCCTCGCGGATAGCGAAGCCGAGGCCCTCCTCCATGGCGATCGGCTGGATCAGCTCGACCGACATCTCGGTGGTGTCGCCGGGCATGACCATCTCCGTGCCTTCCGGCAGGGTGATGACGCCGGTGACGTCGGTGGTGCGGAAGTAGAACTGCGGACGGTAGTTCGAGTAGAACGGGTTGTGACGTCCGCCCTCGTCCTTGGACAGGATGTAGACGTTGCCCTCGAAGTCGGTGTGCGGGGTGATGGAACCCGGAGCAACGACGACCTGGCCGCGCTCCACGTCCTCGCGCTTCAGACCGCGAAGCAGCAGGCCACAGTTCTCGCCGGCCCAGGCCTCGTCGAGCTGCTTGTGGAACATCTCGATACCGGTGACCGTGGTCTTCTGCAGGTCGCGGATGCCCACGATCTCGACCTCGGAGTTGATCTTCAGCGTGCCGCGCTCGGCGCGGCCGGTGACGACGGTGCCGCGACCGGTAATGGTGAAGACGTCCTCGATCGGCATCAGGAACGGCTTGTCCTTGTCGCGAACCGGATCCGGGATGTAGTTGTCCACGGCATCCATCAGTTCCTCGACCGTCTTGACCCACTTCTCGTCACCCTCGAGAGCCTTCAGGCCGGAGGTGGCGATGACCGGTGCGTCGTCGCCGTCGAAGTCCTGGGAGGACAGCAGCTCGCGGACCTCCATCTCGACGAGCTCCAGGAGCTCCTCGTCTTCGACCATGTCGGCCTTGTTCAGCGCGACGAGCAGAGCCGGGACGCCAACCTGGCGGGCCAGGAGGACGTGCTCGCGAGTCTGGGCCATCGGGCCGTCGGTGGCGGCGACCACGAGGATGGCGCCGTCCATCTGAGCCGCACCGGTGATCATGTTCTTGATGTAGTCGGCGTGGCCCGGAGCATCGACGTGCGCGTAGTGGCGCTTGTCGGTCTGGTACTCCACGTGGGAGATGTTGATGGTGATGCCGCGCTGGCGCTCTTCCGGCGCGGAGTCGATGGTCGCGAAGTCGCGGGCCTCATTGAGGTCCGGGAACTTGTCATACAGGACCTTCGAGATTGCGGCGGTCAGCGTCGTCTTGCCGTGGTCAACGTGGCCGATGGTACCGACGTTGAGGTGCGGCTTGGACCGCTCGAACTTTGCCTTCGACACAGGTTCCTCCTAGAACTGTTCATCTCAGAAGACTTCTCAGCCGCGGGTGGCGAGCTGACAACTTGGGAAAGTCTACTTTGATCTGTCTGCTGGTGATAATTCTCCGGATTGCGTCAGGACCGGTCCTGAATCAGGCCACCCGGACCGCCTGATCCGCGGACCGGACCTTCCGTCCTGTGGTGGTGCCATCCTCCGGAGTGCGGATGGACCACCTGTCCCGTCCGGTTGGCGGACCCTTGCGGGCGCCGCCACCGAACCGGACACGTGTGTTGCTGGCGCTTATTCGCCGCTGTTCTTCTGGATGATCTCGTCAGCCACGGCCTTGGGGACCTCGGCATAGGAGTCGAAGACCATCGAGTATACGGCGCGGCCCTGAGTCCTAGACCGCAGGTCGCCGATGTACCCGAACATCTCGGACAGCGGGACGTTGGCCTTGACGACCTTGACGCCCTGCGCGTCCTCCATGGTCTGGATCTGTCCACGGCGGGAGTTCAGGTCGCCGATGACGTCGCCCATGTACTCCTCCGGGGTGCGGACCTCGACGGCCATCAGCGGCTCGAGCAGCACCGGGGTGGCCCGGCGGATGCCCTCCTTGAAGGCCATCGAACCGGCGAGCTTGAACGCCATCTCCGAGGAATCGACGTCGTGGTACGCGCCGTCGATCAAGGTGGCCTTCACGCCGACCATGGGGTAGCCGGCCAGGACACCGAACTCCATGGCCTCCTGGATACCGTGATCCACGGACGGGATGTACTCACGAGGGATACGCCCACCGGTGACGGCGTTGACGAACTCGTACATCTCACCCTCGGAGGTGTCCAAGGGCTCGAAGGACAACTGCACCTTGGCGAACTGACCGGAACCACCGGTCTGCTTCTTGTGGGTGTAGTCGACCCGGTCGACCTTCTTTTTGATGGTCTCGCGGTAGGCCACCTGCGGCTTGCCGACGTTGGCCTCGACCTTGAACTCGCGCTTCATGCGGTCCACGAAGACGTCCAGGTGCAGCTCGCCCATGCCACCGATCTCCGTCTGGCCGGTCTCCTCGTTGAGGTTCACGGTGAACGTCGGGTCCTCGGCGACCAGCTTCTGGATGGCCGTGGAGAGCTTCTCCTGGTCACCCTTGGTCTTCGGCTCGATGGCCACGGAGATCACGGGCTCCGGGAAGGACATGGACTCGAGGATGATCGGGTTGGCCGAATCGGTCAAGGTGTCACCGGTGGTGGTGTCCTTCAGGCCGATGACGGCGTAGATGTGACCGGCAACGACCTCTTCGACCGGGTTCTCCTTATTGGCGTGCATCTGGAACAGCTTGCCGATGCGCTCCTTCTTCCCCTTGGTGGAGTTGAGAATCTGGGCACCGGCCTCCAGACGGCCGGAGTACACGCGAATGAACGTCAGCTGCCCGAAGAACGGGTGCGCTGCGATCTTGAAGGCCAGAGCAGAGAACGGCTCGTCCTTGGCCGGCTCGCGGGTCAGGGTCTCGTCCTCGTCCTTCACGGAGTGGCCCGTGATGGCGCCGGCGTCCAGCGGGTTCGGCAGGTAGGACACGACGGCGTCCAGCATCGGCTGCACACCGCGGTTCTTGAACGCGGAACCGCAGAAGACCGGGTAGGCCTCGGCGTTGATGGTCAGCTGGCGAACGCCGGCCTGGATCTCCTCGTTGGTGATCTCCTCACCCTCGAGGTACTTCATCATCAGTTCCTCGGAGGTGTCCGCGACGGCCTCGATGAGCTGAGCGCGGTACTCCTCGGCCTTTTCCTGAAGGTCCGCCGGGATCTCCTGGGTCTCATAGGCGGCGCCCATGGTGACGTCGCCCTTGGCGTCGCCTTCCCAGACCAGCGCCTTCATGGACAGCAGATCGACGACGCCGACGAAGTCGGACTCGGAGCCGATCGGCAGCTGCATCACGAGGGGCTTGGCACCCAGACGGGACACGATGGTGTCCACCGTGTAGTAGAAGTCAGCGCCGAGCTTGTCCATCTTGTTGACGAAGCAGATGCGCGGAACGTTGTACTTGTCCGCCTGGCGCCACACCGTCTCCGACTGCGGCTCCACACCTTCCTTGCCGTCGAAGACCGCCACCGCACCATCGAGCACACGCAGGGAGCGCTCGACCTCAACGGTGAAGTCAACGTGACCCGGGGTGTCGATGATGTTGATCTGGTGGTCGTCCCAGAAGCAGGTCACCGCGGCGGAGGTGATGGTGATGCCGCGTTCCTTCTCCTGTTCCATCCAGTCGGTGGTGGAGGCACCGTCGTGAGTCTCGCCCAACTTGTGGTTGACGCCCGTGTAGAACAGGATGCGCTCGGTGGTGGTGGTCTTGCCGGCATCGATGTGCGCCATGATGCCGATATTGCGGACCTTTTTGAGGTCAGTCAGCACGTCCTGTGCCACGGTGTCTCCCTATGGTTATGGTGGGTTGGTCCTGAGCTACGGGCGGCACGGTGCCCGGAAACCGTACGGCATCCGGGCACCAGCGACTCACCAGCGGTAGTGGGCGAAGGCCTTGTTGGACTCGGCCATCTTGTGAGTGTCCTCGCGGCGCTTGACCGCGGCACCCAGGCCGTTGGAGGCATCGAGGATCTCGTTCATGAGACGCTCGGTCATGGTCTTCTCGCGGCGGGCCTTGGAGTAGCCGACGAGCCAGCGCAGAGCGAGAGCGGTGGAGCGGCCCGGCTTGACCTCGACGGGCACCTGGTAGGTGGCACCGCCGACGCGGCGGGAGCGCACCTCGAGGGCCGGGCGGACGTTGTCCATGGCCTTCTTCAGGGTGGCGACCGGCTCGGCGCCGCTCTTGTCACGGGCGCCCTCGAGGGCTCCGTAGACGATGTGCTCGGCGGTGGACTTCTTGCCGTCCACGAGCACCTTGTTGATCAACTGGGTGACCAGCGGGGATCCGTAGACCGGATCGACGACGAGGGGGCGCTTCGGCGCAGGACCCTTACGTGGCATTACTTCTTCTCCTTCTTCGCGCCGTAGCGGCTACGTGCCTGGCCGCGGCCCTTGACGCCCTGGGTGTCCAGTGCGCCGCGAACGATCTTGTAACGAACACCCGGCAGGTCCTTCACACGACCGCCGCGCACCAGCACGATGGAGTGTTCCTGCAGGTTGTGGCCCTCACCCGGGATGTAGGCAGTGACCTCGATGCCGCCGTTCAGGCGGACACGGGCGACCTTACGCAGGGCGGAGTTCGGCTTCTTCGGGGTGGTGGTGTACACGCGAGTGCACACACCACGGCGCATGGGGTTCCCCTGCAGCGCAGGGGCCTTGGTCTTGACGACCTTCGGGGAGCGGCCCTTGCGGACCAGCTGCTGAATCGTAGGCACTCTTGGTCTCTCCGTTGTTCGGTTCCAGGTTGTTCGGTCTCAGTGTTGAACGTTCTCAGTGTTGAAAGTTCTCAGTCCGGCGGGCGCACAGGTCGGGCCCGCGTCAACCTGGACTGCTGGTGGTCGTTTCTTCGCACCCGGGAGGGTCAGCGTGAACGACCGTAGGCGTGCAAAAGTGTGGCATTCGTTGCGCAAGAACCCCGCAACACGGACCGTGTCCCTAGTGCCACACAAAAACAATTGACTTCAGCTTACCACCCGCCGGTCAGTCCAAGAAAATCAGCGGTTGCTGTCATCCCTGCTGGTGGGATTGGGTCGGATTGGGTGGATACTGACGGAACACCCGCCAACTGTTGAGCTTCGTGGCCCGGTGGTAGGCGGTGCGCCGCAGGTCCCGATCGGCAGAGTACTCGAAGGGCCGCACCACCTTGCCGGCCCGCCGGGCCTGACGGATGCGCTCGCGCTGAGAGTCCGAGGCGTACCGACGCACCAACGCCATCGGCAGCGTCGTGGTCACGGCCGGCCCCGTGGTGGTGACGGTGTCAGCAACAGCCCCACCCGCAGCCCCGCCCACATACTCCTCATACAGGTACTGCGCGGGATTCGCCCCGGCCGCGGTCATGTAGTAATGGTTCCGTCCCAGTCGCGGGTTCATCTCCAGGAACTGGGCGACGCCGGTCCGCGGGTCCACCTTGATGTCGAACATCGCGAAACCCCGCCAGTCCAGTTCGTCCAGGAGGGCCGCCCCCTGCGTCGCGACCACGGGATGGTCCGAGGCCAGCACCGCGCGGGCATTGCCTTCCAGCCCCGGGGCGTGGTCCTCGACGATCACCTCGCCATAAGACACCAGCCGCGTGGTTCCGGCGCCGTCGCGGAAGAAGGTGGCGATGCCCAGTTGCGAGTCGTCGCCCGGGATCATCTCCTGCACGATCAGCGAACCGGTGTAGCCGGCGTCGCAGGCCTTGATGATCAGGGCCTCGAGCTCGTCCAGACCCGCTGCCCCGTCCGGCCCGTCCGCCCCGTCCGGCCGGTCCGGCCCAGCGATCACATGCACCTTGCGCCGCCCCTCGAAGCGGACGTCGGCCCAGGCGCCGCCGTCGCCGGCCTTGAGGATGAGCGGCAGGCGCACCCCTCGCTCCCCCAGCCCCGCGACGAACCGGCGCGCGGCCTCGGGAGTGTGCGAACCGGCGTCGTAATGGGCGGTGTTCGGGTACGGCACCCCGAGCCGCTCACACAGCGCGTAGAAGTTCTCCTTGAGCGCCGCGCGGTCCAGCGAGTCCTCGTCCGGGTAGGGCACCGTGTAGCCGTGGGCCTCGAGGGTGGCACGGTGGCGGACGGCGAAGCGCACCAGGTGGTCGTAGCTGGCCAGCAGCAGCAAAGGGCGGCTGCTGTGCCCGACGTCGGCGCCGTTCAGTTCCCGGGCGACCGTCACCAGGGCGTCGATCACGGGCTGTTCGGCGGTCATCGGTCCGGCGGGAAAGGCCTGCAGGATGCTGGAGTGCTGGAGGTTCCGGTTCAACGTGGTGGGCACGACGGCCGAGATGACGCCGTAGGCCTCATGGAATTCTCGGGCCAGGGAATACGCCCCCACGTCTCCCCCGGTGATGACCGGGACAAAGGGCTGCTCGGCGGGAACCACGGGAACAGTCATAGCGTCGATGCTACCGGCGGTTATGGTGGGGGCGTGCCAGACCTTGCCTCCCCCACCACAGCCCGGCCCCTGACCGTCCGCCGCATCACCGCCGCAGAGCACGGGCGCTTCCTCGCCGACCACCCCGGCAGCTCGTTCCTGCAGAACCCGCACTGGCCCGGAGTGAAGATCGACTGGCGCGGTGACTCGATCGGCTTCTTCGACGGTGAGTCCCTCCGGGCCACCGCCCTCGTGCTGTTCCGCCGGCTCCCCGTCCCGGTGCCCGTGTTGAAGAACCGGTCGCTGGCCTACATCGCCGAGGGTCCGGTGTTCGACCGCTCCCAGGTGGCCCTGGAGTCCGTGCTGCCGCCGCTGGTGCAGTACCTGAAATCCCGTGGTGCGTTCCTGGTCCGGGTGGGCCTGCCGGGGGTGGTGCGCCGCTGGGACGGCTCCGAGGTGCGCCGGGCCCTGGCGGCCGGAGAACACCGCTCGGTCACCCAGCTCGAGCCGATCGACACCGACTCCGCCGCCGACGGCGTCCGCGCCCGGCTGAGCGCCATGGGCTGGCAGGCGCCGGCTGAGTCCGAGGAGTTCGAGGCCGGCCAGCCGCAGTTCCAGGCCCGCATCCCGCTGCAGCCGGAGTTGGGACTGGAACCGGCCGCTGACGGCGGCTTCTCCCCCGCCGTCGAGGCCGCCCTGTCCCGCATGGACCAAACCTCGCGACGGCAGACCCGCAAGTCGACGCGGTCGGAGCTCACCGTCTCGAGGGGAACGGCGGAGGACCTGCCGGCCTGGCAAGCGTTGTATGAGGAGACCGCTCAGCGAGACGGCTTCACCGGTCGGCCGCTGGCCTACTTCGAGCGCATGTTCAGGGAGTTGAATTCCGGGCTGGGCTCTGGGGCGGACTCTGGTGGTGCGGGTGACACGGCGCCGGACACCGAGTGCACCTTGTACCTGGCACACCTTCAGGACCAACTGCTCGCCGCCGCGATCTACGTCCGTCAGGGACAGTTCAGCTGGTACGTCTACGGGGCATCGTCGTCGGCGGAACGCAAGCGGTATGCGCCGCGCGCTCTACAACTGCGCCAGATCGAGGACTCCCTGGCCGCCGGTTGCACGTGGTACGACCTCGGCGGCATGAGCCCCTCGCTGGATCCACAGTACGAACTCGCCGGGCTGACCCGGTTCAAGACGACCATGGGCGCCGATGTGATCCAGACCTACGGCGAATGGGATTACCCCGTGAACCCGCTACTGGCCAAGGCCTTCAATCTGTACATGGCGCGCCGGGGTTGAGACTCTAGCCACGCTCAGTGCCCGAACTCGTCCGCGTCCATGAACGTCGCAGGCGGCGCGTCGGAGTCCAGGGCGGCGATGGCGGCGAGATCCTCGGGCGTCAGCTCGAAGGAGAACACGTCCAGGTTCTCTCGCTGGCGCTGCGGATCGGCCGATTTCGGCAACGCGATGCGGCCTTGCTGGACGTGCCAGCGCAGCACCACCTGAGCGGGAGTACGGTCCAGCCGTGACGCGATCTCCGTGATGGCGGGCAACTGGAGCAGTTCACTGCCTCGCCCAAGCGGCGTGTACGCGGCCGTGACCACTCCGGCGGCGGTGTTGGCCTCCTGGACCTGCGGCTGCGCGAAAACCGGCTGGCAGTGGATCTGGTTGACGGCCGGGACGAGTGACGCCTCGAGAATGCGGCGCAAGTGCTCCGGTTTGACGTTGGACACGCCCCACGCCCGGATCAGCCCCGCGGCGGTCAGTTCAGCGAGAGCTTCACAGGCTTGGACATACCGGTCCTGATCGGGATTGGGCCAGTGCATCAGATACAGGTCGAAGTACTCCAGACCAGCCCGCTCCAGAGCCCCCTCCAGCCCGGGGCGCAGCGTCTCCACTCCCCCATGCCACCGGCGGTTGAACTTCGAGGTGACGAAGACCTCGCCCCGGTCGATCCCGGACTCGACGACGGCGCGTCCCACCGCGTCCTCATTGCCGTAGTTCTCCGCCGTGTCCACGTGACGGTAGCCGGCCTCGAGGGCGTGGGCGACGGCGTCGGTGCATTCGGCTCCGGTCATGGGCCACGTACCCAGACCGAGGAGAGGAACCCGGACGCCGGAGGAACCGTCGTAGATATTGGTGCCGTGCAGGGAAGCTGTTGCCTGAGTGACCATGGCACCACTGTGCCACGGCCACTCGCACCACCTTAAAGCGCAAAGTGACATGGCCCCGTCACAAGGGACGGGGCCATGTCACTTTGCGCCTAGGAGGCGGCGGTGAGGGTCAGGTCATAGACCTGGCTGGGGGCATCAGCCGCGGAAGTCGCTGCCCATGCCGTAGTCGTCCAGGCTGATCGCGTGGAACTCCGGCGCCGAGGACTGATCCAGTCCCGGGTAGTCGAAGTCCGCGAAGCCGGCCGGCCCGGTGAACAGGTTGGCCTTGGCCTCCTCGGTGGGCTCGACGTTGACCTTGGTGTAGCGGTCCAGGCCGGTACCGGCCGGGATCAGCTTGCCGATGATCACGTTCTCCTTCAGACCCAGCAGCGGATCCGACTTGCCCTCCATGGCCGCCTGCGTCAGGACGCGGGTGGTCTCCTGGAAGGACGCGGCGGACAGCCACGAATCGGTGGCGAGCGAGGCCTTGGTGATGCCCATGAGCTCGTCACGACCGGAGGCCGGCTGGCGACCCTCCGCCACGGCCTTGCGGTTCGCGGCGGTGAAGCGGGAGCGATCGGTCAACTCGCCCGGCAACAGGTCGGTCTCGCCCGACTCGATGACGGTGATCCGGCGCAGCATCTGGCGGACGATGACCTCCACGTGCTTGTCGTGGATGCCCACACCCTGGGACTGGTACACGTCCTGGACTTCCTGGACCAGGAACTTCTGTGCCGCCCGGGGTCCGAGCACACGCAGCACCTGCTTGGGATCCACGGCACCGGAGACCAGCTGGGTCCCCACGGCCACGTGCTCGCCGTCTTCCACGAGCAACCGCGCACGGCGCAGCACCGGGTAGGCGATCTCCTCGGAACCGTCGTCCGGGGTGAGCACCAGCCGCAGCTGCTTCTCGCCGTCCTCGATGGTGACGCGACCGGCGACCTCGGAGATTGGGGCCACGCCCTTCGGGGTACGGGCCTCGAAGAGCTCCTGAATACGCGGCAGACCCTGGGTGATGTCATCCGCGGAGGCGACACCACCGGTGTGGAAGGTACGCATGGTCAGCTGGGTACCGGGCTCACCGATGGACTGGGCGGCGATGATGCCCACGGCCTCGCCGATGTCCACCAGCTGTCCGGTGGCCATGGACCGTCCGTAGCACTTCGCGCAGGTCCCGACGGCGGAGTCACAGGTGAGCACGGAGCGCACCTTGATCTCGGTGACACCGGCGGCGATGTAGCTGTCGATGGCCACGTCGCCGATGTCCTCGCCGGCACGACCCAGGACGGTGCCGTCCTCGGCCACGACGTCGACTGCCAGAGCACGGGCGAACGAGGAGTTCTCCACGGTCTCGTGGCGCACCAGCTCGCCGTTGGCGTTCGGCACGGCAATCGTCTCGTTCAGACCGCGCTCGGTGCCGCAGTCGTCCTCGCGGACGATGACGTCCTGGGACACATCCACCAGACGACGGGTCAGGTAACCCGAGTTGGCGGTCTTCAACGCGGTGTCCGCGAGGCCCTTACGGGCACCGTGGGTGGCGATGAAGTACTCGAGCACGGACAGGCCCTCGCGGTAGGAGGACTTGATCGGACGCGGGATGATCTCGCCCTGCGGGTTGGCCACCAGACCACGGATACCGGCGATCTGGCGGACCTGCAGCCAGTTACCACGGGCACCGGAGGTCACCATGCGGTTAATGGTGTTCAACCGCGGCAGACCGTCCTTCATGGCCGCGGCGACCTCGTCGGTCGCCTTGTTCCAGATGTCGATCAACTCGGAGCGACGCTCTTCGTCGGCGATCAGGCCCTTGTCATACTGAGCCTGCACCTTGAGCGCCTGGTCCTCGTACCCGGCCATGATGGCGGCCTTGTCGAAGTCCGAGGTGATGTCCGAGATCGCCACGGTGACTCCGGACCAGGTGCCCCAGTGGAAACCGGCGTCCTTGAGGTTGTCCAGCGTCTGGGCAGTCTGCACCATCGGGTAGCGCTCGGCCAGGTCGTTGACCAGGGCACCGAGGGAGCCCTTAGACGCCTGGGTGGACAGCCACGGGTAGTCGGCCGGCAGCAGGTCGTTGAACAGCACCAGTCCGAGCGTGGTGTCCAGCACCGCCGGGGTGCCCTCTTCCCAGCCCTCGGGAGCCGGAGCCTGAGCCGACGGGACGAAGCCCTCCACAGTGATCTTGGCCGGAGCGTTCAAGTGCAGCTCACCGGCGTCGGCGGCCATCAGGGCCTCGGCGACGGAGGAGTACTCGTTTCCGGCGCCGACCGCATCCTCACGCACGGTGGTGAGGTGGTTGAGGCCGATGATCATGTCCTGGGCCGGAACGGCCACGGCGCGGCCGTCCGAAGGCTTCAGGATGTTGTGCGAGGACAGCATCAACAGCCGCGCCTCGGCCTGGGCCTCGGGGCTCAGCGGCAGGTGCACTGCCATCTGGTCACCGTCGAAGTCGGCGTTGAACGCGCCACAGACCAGCGGGTGCAGCTGCAGGGCCTTGCCCTCCACGAGCTGCGGCTCGAAGGCCTGGATGCCCAGACGGTGCAGGGTGGGTGCACGGTTGAGCAGCACCGGGTGTTCGGTGATGACCTCCTCGAGCACGTCCCAGACCTGCGGGCGGAAGCGCTCCACCATCCGCTTGGCGGACTTGATGTTCTGGGCGTGGTTGAGGTCGACCAGCCGCTTCATGACGAAGGGCTTGAACAACTCCAGCGCCATTTGCTTCGGCAGGCCGCACTGGTGCAGCTTCAGCTGCGGACCGACCACGATGACCGAACGGCCGGAGTAGTCCACGCGCTTGCCGAGCAGGTTCTGGCGGAACCGGCCCTGCTTGCCCTTGAGCATGTCGGAGAGGGACTTCAACGGACGGTTGCCCGGTCCGGTGACCGGACGTCCGCGACGACCGTTGTCGAACAGCGAGTCGACTGCTTCCTGCAGCATCCGCTTCTCGTTGTTGACGATGATCTCCGGAGCGCCCAGATCCAACAGCCGCTTCAGGCGGTTGTTGCGGTTGATCACGCGGCGGTACAGGTCGTTCAGGTCGGAGGTCGCGAAGCGGCCACCGTCCAACTGCACCATGGGGCGCAGCTCCGGCGGGATCACCGGGACGGCGTCCAGGACCATGCCCAGCGGAGAGTTGTCCGTGGTCAGGAATGCGTTGACGACCTTCAGACGCTTCAGGGCGCGGGTCTTGCGCTGGCCCTTGCCGGTCTTGATGGTCTCGCGCAGGGCCTCGGCCTCGGCCTCCAGGTCAAAGGTCTCGAGACGCTTCTTGATGGACTCGGCGCCCATGGAGCCCTCGAAGTACTGGCCGTACTTGTCACGCATGGAGCGGAACAGGCCCTCATCGCCCTCGAGGTCGGCGACCTTGAGGTTCTTGAAGCGGTCCCAGATCTTCTCCATCCGGTCCAGCTCGGCATCCGCACGCTTGCGGATCTGCGCCATGGTCTTGTCCGCGGCGTCCCGGGCCTTCTTCTTCTCGGCGGCCTTGGCACCCTCGGCCTCCAGCTTGGCGAGGTCCTTCTCCAGATCACTGGCGACGGCGGCGATGTCGGCATCGCGCGTGTCCGCCAGGTGCCTGGTCTCCTGATCGTGCTCGGCCTGCAGGTTCGGCAGGTCCGCGTGGCGGGCCTCCTCGTCCACCGAGGTGATCATGTAGGCGGCGAAGTAGATGATCTTCTCGAGATCCTTCGGCGCCAGGTCCAGCAGGTAGCCCAGTCGCGACGGAACGCCCTTGAAGTACCAGATGTGGGTGACCGGAGCGGCCAGCTCGATGTGGCCCATCCGCTCGCGGCGGACCTTGGACCGGGTCACCTCGACGCCGCAGCGCTCACAGATGATGCCCTTGAAGCGCACGCGCTTGTACTTGCCGCAGTAGCACTCCCAGTCCCGGGTGGGACCGAAGATCTTCTCGCAGAAGAGTCCGTCCTTCTCGGGCTTGAGGGTGCGGTAGTTGATGGTTTCGGGCTTCTTGACCTCGCCGAAGGACCAGGTGCGGATCTCGTCCGCCGTGGCCAGGCCAATGCGCATGAGGCCAAATGATGAGTTGTCGTTGGACATGGTCCGTTGAACTCCTGTTTCGTGACGTGAATCGTGACGTGGATGAAGTCTGAGGTGGGACGGGGAACGGGGTGATCAGACCTCTTCGACCGAGCTGGGCTCGGCGTGGGAGAGATCGATCCCCAGTTCCTCGGCGGCCCGGAAGACTTCATCGTCCGAGTCACGCATTTCGATCGCGGTGCCGTCGGCGGAGAGAACCTCCACGTTCAGGCACAACGACTGCATTTCCTTGATGAGGACCTTGAAGGACTCCGGAACACCCGGCTCGGGGATGTTCTCGCCCTTCACGATGGCCTCGTAGACCTTCACACGACCATGGATGTCGTCCGACTTGATGGTCAGCAGCTCCTGCAGGGTGTAGGCCGCGCCGTACGCCTCCAGGGCCCAGACCTCCATCTCACCGAAGCGCTGGCCGCCGAACTGCGCCTTACCGCCCAGCGGCTGCTGGGTGATCATCGAGTACGGCCCGGTGGACCGAGCGTGGATCTTGTCATCCACCAGGTGGTGCAGCTTGAGCATGTACATATAGCCCACGGACACCGGGTCCGGGAACGGCTCGCCGGAGCGGCCGTCGAACAGGGTGGCCTTGCCGTTGGTGCCCATCAGCCGGTCCCCGTCACGAGTGACGTTGACGTGGCCGAGCAGGCCCTCGATCTCGGAGGCCTCGGCGCCGTCGAACACCGGGGTGGCGACGTTGACCGGACCGGACTGGCGCGGGAAGTTCGGCAGATCCTTGATCCACTCGGGCTCCCCCTGGATGTCCCAGCCGCGGGAGGCGGCCCAGCCGAGGTGCAGCTCCATGACCTGGCCCAGGTTCATACGACCCGGCACACCCAGCGGGTTCAGGATGATGTCCACGGGAGTGCCGTCCTCGAGGAAGGGCATGTCCTCCACGGGCAGGATCTTGGAGATGACGCCCTTGTTGCCGTGCCGGCCGGCCATCTTGTCACCGTCGGTGATCTTGCGCTTCTGGGCCACGTACACGCGGACCAGCTGGTTCACACCCGGAGGCAGCTCGTCGTCCTCGTCACGGTCGAAGATCCGGACGCCGATGACGGTGCCGGACTCGCCGTGCGGCACCTTCAGCGAGGTGTCGCGGACTTCGCGGGACTTCTCACCGAAGATGGCGCGCAGCAGGCGCTCCTCCGGGGTCAGCTCCGTCTCGCCCTTCGGCGTCACACGACCGACCAGGATGTCCCCGGCCTCCACCTCGGCGCCGATGTGGATGATGCCGCGCTCGTCGAGCTGGGCCAGCACCTCGTCGGAGACGTTCGGGATGTCCCGGGTGATCTCCTCGGCGCCCAGCTTGGTGTCACGGGCATCGACCTCGTGCTCCTCGATATGGATCGAGGTCAGCACGTCGTCGGAGACCATGCGCTGGGACAGGATGATGGCGTCCTCGTAGTTCAGGCCCTCCCAGGGCATGAACGCCACGAGCAGGTTCTTGCCCAGCGCCAGCTCACCCTGGTCGGTGGCCGGACCGTCGGCGATGATGGACAGCTTTTCCACCCGGTCGCCCTCGGTGACCCGCACGCGCTGGTTGTAGGCGTTGCCCTGGTTGGACCGCGCGAACTTCATGATCGGGTAGTGGTGCATGGTGCCGTCGTCGTTCATGACGGTGACCATGTCCGCGGCCACCTCGGTCACGACGCCCGGCGCCTCGGCGGTGACGGAGTCACCGGCGTCCACGGCGATGTACTTCTCCATGCCGGTGCCCACGTAGGGGGCCTCGGCCTGGAGCAGCGGCACGGCCTGACGCTGCATGTTCGCACCCATCAGGGCGCGGTTGGCGTCGTCGTGCTCCAAGAACGGAATCAGCGCGGTGGCCGCCGACACCATCTGGCGCGGGGAGACGTCCATGTAGTCGATGTCGTCCACGGAGGACAGCACCGGCTCGCCGCCGCCGCCACGCTGGCGGCAGAGCACCAGGTCTTCGGCGAAGGAGCCGTCGTCGTTCAGCGGGGCGTTGGCCTGGGCGATCTGGGCCTCGAGCTCATCGTCCGCGGTCAGGTAGTCGACCTGGTCGGTGACGATGCCGTCCACGACCTTGCGGTACGGGGTCTCGATGAAGCCGAAGGAGTTGATCCGACCGAAGGTGGCCAGCGAGCCGATGAGGCCGATGTTCGGGCCTTCCGGAGTCTCGATGGGGCACATGCGGCCGTAGTGGGACGGGTGCACGTCACGGACTTCCATGCCGGCACGGTCACGGGACAGACCGCCCGGGCCGAGCGCGGACAGGCGCCGCTTGTGGGTCAGGCCCGCCAGCGGGTTGTTCTGGTCCATGAACTGGGACAGCTGCGAGGTCCCGAAGAACTCCTTGATCGAGGCCACCACGGGGCGGATGTTGATCAGGGTCTGCGGGGTGATCGCCTCGACGTCCTGGGTGGTCATGCGCTCACGGACCACGCGTTCCATCCGGGACAGGCCGGTGCGGATCTGGTTCTCGATCAGCTCGCCCACGGCGCGGATGCGACGGTTGCCGAAGTGGTCGATGTCGTCGACCTCGACGCGGACCTCGACGTCGTCACCGCCACGCTTGCCGGTGATCGTCCGCTCGCCGGCGTGCAGGGCCACGATGAAGTGGACCATCTGGACGATGTCGTCCTCGGTCAGCACGGAGGCGTTCGGATCGCTCAGCGGCATGTCCACGCCCAGCTTGCGGTTCAGCTTGTACCGGCCCACCTTCGCCAGGTCGTAGCGCTTGGGGGTGAAGTACAGGTTGTTCAGCAGGTTCTGCGCGGCATCGACGGCGGCGGGCTCGCCGGGGCGGAGCTTGCGGTAGATGTCCAGCAGCGCCTCGTTCTGGCCCTCGGTGGGGTCCTTCTCGAGGGTGGCGCGGATGGAGTCGTACTGGCCGAACTCCTCCAGGATGCGGGACTCGGTCCAGCCCATGGCCTTGAGCAGCACGGTGACCGGCTGCTTGCGCTTGCGGTCGAGGCGGACGCCGACCTGGTCGCGCTTGTCCACCTCGAGCTCGAACCAGGCACCACGGGAAGGAATGATCTTCGCGGTGTAGATGTCCTTGTCCGAGGTCTTGTCCGGAGTGCGCTCGAAGTAGGCGCCGGGCGAGCGGACCAGCTGGGACACGACGACACGCTCGGTGCCGTTGATGATGAAGGTGCCCTTGTCCGTCATGAGCGGGAAGTCACCCATGAACACGGTCTGCTGCTTGATCTCGCCGGTGTTGTTGTTCATGAACTCGGCCTTGACGTACAGCGGCGCGGCGTAGGTGGCGTCGCGCTCCTTGCACTCGTCGACCGGCATCTTGGGGTCCGAGAACTCCGGATCGGTGAAGGACAGGGACATGGTGCCCTGGAAGTCCTCGATCGGGGAGATCTCTTCGAAGATGTCGGCGAAGCCGGAGGTGACGGACACGGAGTCGTCGCCGATCTCCTGAGCGCGGGCCACCCGCTCGGCCCACGCGTCATTGCCCACGAGCCGGTCGAACGACTCGGTCTGCAGGGCCAGCAGGTCCGGAACATCCAGCGGCTCATGGATCTTCGCGAACGAGATCCGGCCGGCGCTGGTGCCGGAGCGGGGCGAAACGCCCCCGGGGAAATTAGCGGTTTCGGTATTTGAGGTGCTCGAGGCGACCAAGGGGGATCCTTCCACAGACCGTCTTTACTTCCGTGCCCTCCCCCACTTGCCCACAGCACCGGGGCCCACCGCTATTTGAAGACCGGACCGGATGCCACGACGCAGTACCCGGGCATGCGCCGGAGGCACCACAAAGTGGACAGAGGGGAGACGTAAAGACTTATCCTAACGCGCGGCACGCCCGAAGTCCACTCGGTCCGTCCGGCGTAGCTGTGAATATGCTAGGAAACCGGCTCCTTCTCCAACGGCTCCTTCCTCATCGGTTCCTTCCCCAACACCCGCCATTTCCCGACGCCGGCCGTCACCGCCCGCTGGAGCGGCGGCCCCAGCGGCCTCTCCACCCACCGGTGCACCAGCCATGCCGCTCCGAGCATGGCCGCCAGGGCGAAGGCCAGCACCAACTCACGGGAGAGGAACGGCGAGAGCAACACGATGATCCACCAGCCCCACAACTGGTGGAGCAGGTACACGGGATAGGTCAGTTGGCCCGCCAGCGTCATGCCGGGCACTGCGAGCCAGGCCAACGGGCTGAGCACGATGACGGCGACCAGGGCGAACAGCACGAAGGCGATGCCGACGAAGAGCCACGAGGAATAGTCGTATCCGGTGAGTTTGGCGGTCTCACGTTGCTGAACCGTCGCGGTCCAGTACGCCCCGAATCCGGCGTTCATCACCAGCGCGGCCCACCGCAACGGCGTGTGACCGAACCGGAACAGCAGGAACAGCGCCATGCCGCCGGCGAACAACGCCGAGTACTCGGGGAAGAACACATGGTCCACCCACGTCGTCGGCTGGCCGGCGCCGCGGACGGCGAAGAAGAGCAGATTGCCCAACAGTGGCCAGGCGAACGCGAAGACCAGCACGCGGCGCACGGTCATGCCCACGAGCATGAAGGCGAGGATCCACAGGTAGAACTTCATCTCCACCCACAGGGTCCAGTAGACCCCGTCGATGTGACCGACGCCCAGGCCGCCCTGGAACATGGTGAGGTTCGCCCAGATGTCGGAGGGGCTGCGCCGGGTGCCCAGTTGTGGAGCGATCAGGAAGGTCAGGGCCGAGGTGGCCAGCACGGCGAACCAATAGGCCGGATACAGCCGTCCCACGCGTGATCCGATGAACCGGGCCGGAGACTTGCCGAAACTCGACAGCAGAATCACGAACCCGGAGATGATGAAGAACAGCTGGACGCCCACGGCCCCCACGGACGTGAGCTGACTCAGCCAGGGCCAGGCCGCAGCGGCCGGATCGCCGTGACGGCCCCAGTTGCTGTGATGCCACGCGGTCCAGTGGAACAACACGACGCCCAGCGCGGCCACGAGACGCAGTCCGTCCAGCAGGGCCAGCCGCGGCCGCTGGTGGCTCTTCTGCTGAGGCTGTGGTTCGGGCCGTGTGGGGGACGCGACGTTGAGTCGGTGGTTCCGCGGTGCTGGATCCAGTTGCGGCGGTTCGGCCGTTGCGACCATCGTCGGCACCCTCCTTGCCTCCGGGGCGCCGTGCGCCGCGTGTGACGGCGGCATTTGCCCTCAACGTCGCTGCCTACTTCGCTGTCAACGTCGCTGCCGTCATCGTTTCGTGATCATCGATTCTTTTTGACGCTACGACGGTGATCTGAAGACGAACTGGGAGGAACCTTAAAAGCAACCGACCCCCTCGTCCCGCAGTGCGGGACAAGGGGGCCGGTCGACCAGCGGAGAGCGGCTAGGCCGCCTGCATCACTTGAGGGAGACGGAAGCGCCTGCGCCCTCGAGCTGCTCCTTGGCCTTGTCGGCAGTCTCCTTGTTGACGCCCTCCAGGACGGCCTTCGGAGCGGAGTCGACGAGGTCCTTGGCTTCCTTCAGACCCAGCGAGGTCAGAGCACGGACCTCCTTGATGACGCCGATCTTCTTGTCGCCGGGGGCGTCGAGGATGACGTCGAACTCGGACTGCTCCTCAGCAGCCTCGCCGGCGTCGCCACCGCCGGCGGCGGGAGCGGCAGCAGCGGCGACCGGTGCGGCAGCGGTGACCTCGAACTTCTCCTCGAACGCCTTGACGAACTCGGACAGCTCGACGAGGGACAGCTCAGAGAAAGCCTCGAGCAATTCTTCAGTGGACATCTTGGCCATGGTTGGCTCCTTTACTTCACGTGTTCTTCACGAATGAGGTGGATGGGACGGCCGCGCGAGCGACCGGGGGTCACTCTGCGGCAGCCTCGGAGGCTTCCTCGGCAGCCGGAGCTTCGGCGGCCGGAGCATCGGTGGCCGGCGCCGCGGCGCCGCCCTGTTCCTCGACCTTGGTGCGCAGGGCCTCCACGGTGCGAACGGCCTGCGAGAGCGGGGCCTGGAACATGTATGCGGCCTTGTACAGGTTGCCCTTCATGGCACCTGCCAACTTGGCCAGCAGAACCTCGCGGGACTCCAGGTCCGCCAGCTTCTTCATGCCCTCGGCGTCCAGGGAGTGGCCATCCATGTAGCCACCCTTGACGACCAGGGACTGGTGGTCCTTGGCAAAGTCACGCATCGCCTTGGCTGCGTCCACCGGATCACCGGAGACGAAGGCGATCGCGGACGGGCCGGTCATCTTGCCCTTGAAGGCATCGACGCCGGCCTGATCGGCCGCAATCTCAGTGAGCGTGTTCTTCACCACGGCATAGGTCGCGTTCTCACCGAGGGCACGACGGAGCTGCTGAAGCTCGGCCACGGTGAGTCCACGGTATTCCGTCAGGACAGCTGCAGAGGAGGTGCGGAACAGTTCCGCCAACTCCGCCACTACAGCGTTCTTCTCAGACGTTGCCATGGCACTCCTTCCATTGCTTGGGGCCGGTGGCCCTCCAAACATGAAAAAACGCCCCGTGCAGGTGCACAGGGCGTGGCATGGTCCGCTCGTGATGCAGAGAGATCACTGGGGAGTGCGTTGCTCGGTTTCACCTGCGCAGGCCGCCTCCATCGGGAGGGCTTTACGGTTGGGCCACCACGATTCAGGGAGAATCGCAGGAGACATCAACGACCGGCGGTCTTTGGTTCCTCCAGATTAGCCCCGACGGCGGGGGTTCACCAAATCGCCGCCGGTACCGGTCCTGTCGACTCGCGCAGCTGCAACCCCGCGGACAGGCGCAGTTGCCGAACGGTCCGATCGCCGGACATTCGGGCCAACAACAGGTCGACGGCGGCCCGGCCGGCCTGCTCCACCGGAGCGTCCATGCAGGTCAGGCTCGGGTGAACGAAGTCGGAACCATACGTGTTGTCATACCCGGCCACCGAAACCTGCCCGGGCACGTCCACCGACTGGCTTCGCAGATGCCGCAGAATGCCGATGGCCAACTGGTCGTTGTAGCCGATGATGGCCGTGGGCCGCCGGGACCAGGCCAGCGCCGCCGCTGCCGCGCCCTGCCCGATCAACGGCTTGAACGGTCCCACATTGATCAACTCCACTCCGAGGCGGCGCGCGGTTTCGTCCTGTGCATGTTGCCGCAGCGAGTTGCTCCACGCGTTGTACGGACCGGAGCAATAGACGATTCTTCGGTGCCCCAGAGCGTGGAGATGCTCGATGAGGTGGCGGCTGGAATCCACGTCGCCGGCCACGACGGAACTGACGCCGGGCACCTCCCGGTTGAACAGCACCAACGGCCGTTGGCGGGCCAGCTCCCGCAATTCGGCGTCAGAGGTC
Source organism: Citricoccus sp. GCM10030269 (assembly GCF_042665635.1). Lineage (NCBI taxonomy): Bacteria > Bacillati > Actinomycetota > Actinomycetes > Micrococcales > Micrococcaceae > Citricoccus > Citricoccus sp. GCM10030269. The sequence continues at coordinate 437,889 of NZ_JBHTCV010000001.1, forward strand.
CAGCGGGCCGCCGCGACGACCCCGTTGGTGTCACCGGTGAGACGCTCCAGATGGCCCCGCTCCATCGTCGCCGATTCCTCCGCGTCCCCCAGCGAGACCAGATAGCCGGCCGATCTCGCCTGACTCACGGCCCCTTTGAGCAGATCGGCGAAGAAGGGATTCGCCAAGTCCTGGACCAGGAGGTTGAGGGTGCGGACGGCTCGTGCCGGTGAGGACCTCGACGGCGGCTGGCGGCGGTAGCCCAGCTGGTCCGCGGCCTCCATCACCCGCTCCACGGTCTGGAAGTTCAGCCGCTCCGGGCGAGTGAAGGCGCGGGAGACGGTGGACGCCGCCACACCGGCCGCACGCGCCACATCCTCCAGCCGCACGCGCTGCCCGGCCGGCCCGACGTCGGGGTGTTCCCGCTCCAGTTCCATGTATTTGTCAACTTTTCGCCGGTCAGTGGATGGACTCTCGCGAGCTGATCTTTCCATCCCTTGCCACGTCCGTCCAGGGCCGCAATGAGCAGATCGCCGCCTAGCAGCACGGACCTTTTTCGCAATTTCTGGCAAGGGAATGGAAATCGCCCGGTCGTCGTGCCACAGTTTCTTCCACCCGCCATGTGTGACGGGTGTCACTGATCAACACTGCACATCACTGCACCGACCTATCCCCAGGAGCCGGAAATGAGCCGGGATCATCGCCCCACCACGAGCCGCCGCACCACTCTGGCCTCCATGGCCGCCCTCGCCCTGTCAGGACTGCTCCTGACCGGCTGTGCCGACAACGCCGGCGGCGGAAGCAATGCCAGCGGTGAAGACAACGGAAACGCCGCAGAGGAGTTCCCCACTCAGGACATCCGACTGGTCGTCCCGTGGGCCGCCGGCGGATCCGGGGATCTCTCCGCCCGCACGATCGCCCCGTTGCTCGAGGACGAGCTCGGCGTCAGCGTCGTGGTGGAGAACCGCCCCGGGGCCAACGGTTCCGTCGCCTACAACTGGCTGAAGGAGCAGGAACCGGACGGCTACAACCTGTCCATGCTGGGTGCCGAGGTCGCCACCCTGCAGTTCATGGACTACGACATCAAGCCCGACGACTACGCGTTCCTCGGCAAGATCCTGGAGGGCCCGGGGGCCATCGCCGTGAAGGCCGACAGCCCCTACGAGACGCTGGAAGACCTGATCGACGCCGCCAAGGAGTCCCCCGGTGAACTCACCTACTCCTCCCCCGGAGTCGGCTCCGTCTGGGACAACCCTGCTCAGGGTCTGCAGGAGATGGCCGGCATCGAGCTGACCAACGTGCCGTACGACGGTTCGGCCCCCTCCATCGCCGCAGCGGCAGCCGGTGACGTCGACTTCTCCATCGACGCCATGGGTTCGCAGAAGGCCCAGGTGGACGGCGGGGAGCTGCGCTACCTGGCCGTCCTCACAGAGGAACGCGTCGAGGAGTACCCGGATGTGCCCACGGCCAAGGAGCAGGGCGTCGATCTGCAGAACGCCTCCTTCACGGGCCTGATGGCACCGGCCGGCACCCCCGAACCCGTGGTGCAGAAGCTCTCCGATGCGATCTCGTCGGCCGCGCAGCACGAGGACTACACCTCCGTGATCGAGCAGTCCAATCTCGTTCCCGTGAGCGAATCGGCCGAGGAGTTCACGGAGTTCATCCAGGCCGAGGAGGAGCGTTACGGCCCGTGGATCGAGCTGGCCAAGTCCAAGCAGGGCTGATCAGGTGACGACGGAACAGGGTCATCCGGAGGACCTCGCTCTGCTGAAGAACCCGCGGTACCGACTACGCGAACTCATTCCTGTGGTCCTCTCGATCGCTCTGGGCGTCACCGTTCTGGTGCTCACCCAGGGCATCACGGACCGCGGCGGTTCCGCGCTGGGGCCGCGTTTCTGGCCGACCGTGCTCGCCTGGGCACTGATCATCCTGGGCGTGGCGCTCGTGTTCGTCTCCGTGCTGCGCGGAGTGCGTCCCGCCGACCTTCCCGCGGAGACGAGCGGGACGGGCATCGGCCAACTCATCGCCACTTTCGTGGTGCTGGTGGGCTATCTGCTGCTGTTCAACGTGCTGCAGTTCTGGCTGATCACCATCCTGGCCGTGGCGATCCTGCTGCTGGTCTACGGCATTCGCCACTGGAGGATTCTGGTCTTCCTGCCGATCCTCATCGGTGCGCTGCTGCACCTCTTGTTCATCGTCCTGCTGAAAGTACCCCTGTGATGCTCGTCGACCTCGCTGTGCTCTCCCCAGTCTCGCTAGCCCAAGTCCCGATCACCGACGGCATCCTCGAGGTGCTGCAGTGGGACACGCTGCTGTACATCGGTCTGGGCATGCTGGTCGGCATGCTGGTCGGCGCCTTTCCCGGAGTGACCGCCACCATGGCCGTGGCCCTGGCCTCGGGGTTCACGCTGACCATGGATCCGGTACAGGGGCTGGCGGTGCTGCTGACCATTTACGTGGCCGCCCAGTTCGGCGACCGTGTGCCGGCGATCCTCATCAACACTCCGGGCACCCCGGCGTCGATCGCCACGACGTTCGACGGCTATCCGCTGGCCAAACAGGGCAAAGCCGGTCTAGCGATGACCGCTTCGGCATTCGGCTCCGCCGTGGGGATGTTCTTCGGCATCATTGTGCTCTCGTTGTTCGGCATCCCGTTGGCGGGGCTGGCCCGCGAGTTCGGTCCGCCGGAGATGTTCGCGCTCGTGGTCTTCGGGCTGACGATGATGATCGGCGTCTCCTCCGGACGGATCGCCAAGGGCCTGGTGGCCGGGGCCTTCGGACTGCTGCTGGCCACGGTGGGGCGCGACCCCGTCACCGGAGACCAGAGATTCACCCTGGGCATCCTCGAACTCAACAGCGGCATCCCCTTCATTCCCGTGATCATCGGCCTGTTCGGCGTGGCCGAGGTCCTGAACCAGATGGTCACGCATCGCCGGGGCGACGTTCACGCTCGACCCATCACCCAACTGGGCCAATGGCTTCCGGACCGGGCGATGTTCCGCCGACTGCTCAAACCCATGGGCATCGGTGCCGGCACCGGCTCCGTGGTGGGACTGGTGCCTGCGGTCGGCGGTGACATCGCCGGCATCATCTCCTGGGACAACGCCAAGCGGTTCTCGCGCCACCGAGAGGAATTCGGCAAGGGCTCGATCGAGGGACTGACCGCCGCGGACACCTCCTCGACCGCCACTCTGGGCGGTTCGGTCACCACCACGATGGCGCTCGGCGTTCCCGGCGACTCCGTGATGGCCGTTCTGATCGGCTCCATGATGATCTGGGGCATCCAGCCCGGACCGGCGCTGTTCACGAATCAGCCGTCGCTCGTCTACACGCTGGCGACCATCCTCTTCGTGGCCACCGTGCTCTCCCTGGCGCTCTCCTTGGTCCGGATGAAGTCCATGGTCAAGCTGTTGGAACTGAAGAATCAGTACCTGTGGGTCATCATCCTGGTGTTCTGCATGGTCGGCACGTATTCGATCAGCAATTCGGTCTTCGACGTCTTCATCATGCTGATCATGGGCTTGATCGGGCTGTTCATGCTTCGCTTCGGCTTTCCTGCGGGCCCCGCCGTCCTGGGGCTGATCCTCGGACCGCTGGCGGAGTCCAACCTGCGGCGGACCCTGATCGGGGACGGCTGGGGTGGATTCCTCTCCAGCCCCATCGCCCTGGTGCTCTTCGCCGTCTCGGCTGCCGCACTGTTGTTGCCCGCCGCGAGACAGATCGCGAGGCAGATGCGGTGGCGTCGGAAGCGCTGAGGACTCGCCCTCAGAGAGCCTTCTGCCAGGCCGGATGGGTGGCGACCGGGACGAAACCGAGCTCCTCCTCGACGGCGCCCCAGGCGTAGAGCCGTTCCGTCTCGGGTTGGTACCGCAGCAACCGGGAGATGTTCACGGCTTGCAGCAACAACGACAACTGGCGCCCTGAGTGCTCGGGGTGGATCACGGTGGCACCCTGGTACACGGCCTGCGGTAGATCGTCGAAGGTCTCGATGTCCGAGTACCCGACCAGCCGGCCGGTGGACCGGTCTCGCGCCGCCGTCGTGACGACGGTCTGTCCACGCTGCTCCCGCGCCCGGTCCTCGGACCGCAGGGCGGCCACGCTCACTCCCCCGCTCAGATCGGACAGCCCGCTCAGTTCGGCCATCGACGCGGCGAACTCCTCGGGGCACGGCCCCTCCCAGCCCACGAGCTCATAGCCGTGGTCTTCGGCGGTGCTGGAGCCGGACTCGGCCAGCAGGGCGGCACCGGCCGCCTCGCGCACCTTCAGCACCGAGGTCCATTCCAGCTGAGCCAGGGCATAGCCGTGGGCGGCGGCGAACGCCGCATCCGGCGCCTGCCAGCGCACGCCGGCACGGCCGTCGTCGGGCGTCTGTTGATCCGAGCGGTCTTCCGCTTGCCGCACCACCGGGGTCAGTCCGGTCTGCAGCGACGTGCCGGCCACGAACACGGGACCGGAGTCCACGGCGTCCGGATCCACCAGAGCGTTGTCCGTCCAGGACTGCAGCACGGTGCACCCCCGGCGCGCGGCCTCAGCCTCCGCCTCGCGCAGCACGGCAGAGCCCACTCCCCGACGCCGGAAGTCGGGGTGCACGTCCACGTGAATCTCAGCACTCTGGCCGTTCTGCACGCTCAGCGCCGCGTAACCGATGATCCGCTCGGGCCGGTCCGGCTCGCGGGCCACGGCATAGGAGGTGCGAACGTGCTCCCGGGCGGTGGCCGCGGCGAGTTGGCTCTCGGCCGAGGCGTAGAAGTCGTTGTTCCCCCAGAACAGGGAGCTGACCAGGTTCGCGAGCTGGGCCACCTGGAGGAAGTCGGCCGTGCTGGGCGGCATGGGTAACCGGGTCTGGTCCAGGGCGTGCGGCAGTTCCAGCCAGTCAACGCTCGTCAGGTCATTGTTCATAGGTTCATTCAAGCTGACAACGTCGCCGGACGCACCACGGGCCGGAACCGCGATCGCTCGCTGATTCCGGCCCGGGCTCGGCTAGATGCGGAAGGCTCGTGCTGTGATCAGGCCTGAGCGGCCTCCACCTTGACCACGTTCGGGTCGACCTTGATGCCGGGGCCGAAGGTGGTGGACACGGTGGCCTTGGAGATGTAGCGGCCCTTGGACGCGGACGGCTTCAGGCGCAGCACCTCCTCGAGGGCGGCGGCGTAGTTCTCGGCCAGCTTCTCGGCGTCGAAGCTCGTCTTGCCGATGATGAAGTGCAGGTTCGAGTGCTTGTCCACGCGGAAGTCGATCTTGCCACCCTTGATGTCGGTCACGGCCTTGGCCACGTCCGGGGTCACGGTGCCGGTCTTCGGGTTCGGCATGAGGTTGCGCGGGCCCAGGACCTTACCCAGGCGACCGACCTTGCCCATCATGTCCGGCGACGCCACGGCGGCGTCGAAGTCCGTCCAGCCACCGGCCACCTTGGCGATCAGGTCGTCCGAACCGACGACGTCGGCTCCGGCGGCCTCGGCGGCCGCGGCCCGGTCACCGGTGGCGAAGACGACCACGCGGGCGGTCTTACCGGTGCCGTGCGGCAGGTTGACGGTACCGCGGACCATCTGGTCCGCCTTGCGGGGATCGACGCTCAGGCGGAAGGCGACTTCCACGGTGGCGTCGGTCTTGGAGGGGTTGGTCTCCTTGGCCAGGGCGATGGCCTCGACGGGACCGTAGACGTCCTCGCCGATCTTCTCCTGAGCCGCCCGATATGCTTTGCTGCGCTGTGCCATCTGCTTGTTCTCCTTATGCAGTCGTGGTCTGCGGGCCGCGCGCGACCCTGCCACTGTGAATGGTGTTGCTGTCTGTGGTGCTGGTAGTGCCGTTGCCGTCAGCTGTCGACGGTGATGCCCATGGAGCGGGCGGTGCCGGCGATGATCTTGGCGGCGGCCTCGACGTCGTTGGCGTTGAGGTCTTCCATCTTGGTCTGGGCGATCTCCTCGCACTGGGCCTTGGTCAGCGAGCCGACCTTGTCCGTGTGCGGAGTCGAGGAGCCCTTGGAGACCTTCGCGGCCTTCTTGATCAGCTCGGCCGCCGGCGGGGTCTTGGTGATGAACGTGAACGAACGGTCTTCGTACACGGTGATCTCGACCGGGATGACGTTGCCGCGCTGAGCCTCTGTGGCGGCGTTGTACGCCTTGCAGAACTCCATGATGTTCACGCCGTGCTGACCGAGCGCAGGGCCGATCGGAGGGGCCGGGTTAGCGGCTCCTGCCTGGATCTGCAGCTTGATCAGGCCGGCGACCTTCTTCTTGGGGGCCATAATCGGGTCCTTCTTCTATGACTGTTGCGTGTTCCCCGGAGCACAGGAGCGTGGTCCGGAGCGGTGGCCACCGTGGCGCGGTGACCGGTCCGCCACTCTCCGGCCAAAGCAGCCGAAGCAACCGGAGGGGGCGAAGTCTGTGGGTGTCCTACTGGATCGACTACTGGATCTTGGTGACCTGGCTGAAGGACAGGGTGACGGGCGTCTCGCGCTCGAAGATGGTCACCAGGACCACCAGCTGCTGAGACTCGGGCTTGACCTCGGAAATGGTGGCCGGCAGCGTCTCGAACGGGCCGTCGTTGACGGTCACGGACTCGCCAACCTCGAAGTCGACCTCGACGGTCGGCGCGGGGCTCTCGGAACCGGACGGGGCCGGACGACCCTCGGCCTCGGCGGACTTGGTGGCCTCCTGCATGACGGACGGAACCAGCATGGAGTGCACCTCGTCCAGCGACAGCGGGAACGGGTCGTGCGCGTTGCCGACGAAGCCGGTGACACCCGGCGTGTGGCGCACCACGCCCCAGGAGGCGTCGGTCAGGTCCATCCGGACGAGCACGTAACCGGGGATGCGAACCCGGTTGACGAGCTTGCGCGTGGTGTTGCGGATCTCCACGACCTCTTCCATGGGGACTTCGATCTCATAGATGTAGTCCTCCATCTCCTGGGTCTGGATACGCGTCTCCAGGTTCGCCTTCACGCGCTTCTCGTAGCCCGCGTAGGTGTGGATGACGTACCAGTCGCCCGGCTGGCGGCGCAGGCGGGTGCGCAGCTCTTCGACGGGGTCGACCTCGTTGACCACGGTCTCGGCTGCCTCATGGCCTGCCGACTCGTCCGGGGCGTCGGGTTCTTCGCCCTCGCTGGATTCGTCGGTCTCTTCGGCTTCCGTCGTGTCGACGGGCACCACGGGCTCTCCGGCCACGGAGGCGTCCTCAGCAGTCTGGGGGTCCTGAGACGGCTGAGACTGCTCCTCTTCGAGGGCATCCTCGACGGCCTGCGGTTCGAGTTCCTGCTCGGACACTGGTTCCTGCTTTCTTCACGCGGTCAACGTACTTCCGGCAGGGCGTGTCCTCCGGCGGGACGAGTCCAGGGATTCAGTGGACTCGCCGTCGGATCAGACGCTGCCGTCGCCGAAGACGAAGGAAGCGCCCGTGCCGAACAAGAAGTCCAACAGAGTCACCAGCAGAATCATGAGGATCACGAAGGCGAGAACGACGCCCGTGAGCTTCACCAGCTCCTCACGGGTGGGTGTGACGACCTTCCGAAGCTCGTCGATCACCTGCCGCAGGAACAGGGCGATTCGGCCAAAGAATCCCCGCTTCCGCGGCGTGCCGGGAGTCTGATCTCCCGTGCTGTTCGCAGCTGCCTCGGTCACGTGGCCTCACTCGCTGGTTGACTACTGAGTTGACACTGAACTGTCCTGCCGGGGCCCCGGATCCACCGGAGACACCCTGCGCAGGGTAGACAGGACTCGAACCTGCAACCTGCGGTTTTGGAGACCGCTGCGCTACCAATTGCGCCACTACCCTTGGAGGGACGTGCCATGGCACGGCCCAGCATGGTGCTTTTCAACACCGGGGGTCCACTTTACGCCATCGTGGCAGGCCCGTCGAACCGGCCGCATGTAGACCAGCACCGGGTAGACCAGAACCGGGTAGTTCCGAACCAGTAGGCTGGAACCCACCGACGCCCGGACTGACCCCGGAAGGATCCCATGCCTGCCTCGCCCTCCCCGCAGCCGTCCTCGCAGCCGTCCTCAACTACCGCCCGTGTCTCACGGCGGATCGGTGCCATCGCGGAGTCCGCCACCCTCGCCGTCGATGCCAAGGCCAAGGCCCTCAAGGCCGCCGGACGGCCCGTCATCGGCTTCGGCGCGGGGGAACCCGACTTCCCGACTCCCGACTACGTCGTCGAGGCCGCGGTTCAGGCGGCGAAAGACCCCCGGAACCACCGCTACTCCCCCGCCTCCGGCCTGCCGGAACTGAAAGAGGCGATCGCGGAGAAGACCTTGCGGGATTCGGGCTTCCGGATCGAGGCCAACCAGGTGCTCGTGACCAACGGAGGCAAGCAGGCGGTCTTCAACACCTTCGCCACGCTGCTGGATCCGGGCGACGAGGTCATCCTCCCGACGCCGTTCTGGACCACGTATCCGGAGTCCATCCGGCTGGCCGACGGTGTCCCGGTCGAGGTCTTCGCCGGCCCGGAGAACGGCTACAAGGTCACCGTCGACCAACTGGACGCCGCCGTGACGGAGCGGACCAAGGTCCTGGTCTTCGTCTCGCCGTCCAATCCGACCGGTGCCGTGTATTCCCCCGCCGAGACCGCCGCGATCGGCCGCTGGGCACACGATCGCGGCCTGTGGGTGGTCACGGACGAGATCTACGAGCACCTGACCTACGACGACATGCCGTTCACCTCGATCGCCACGGCGGTCCCCGAACTGGCCGAGCAGGTCATCGTGCTCAACGGCGTGGCCAAGACCTACGCCATGACCGGATGGCGCGTCGGCTGGATGGCCGGCCCGGTGGACATCATCAAGGCGGCCACGAATCTGCAGTCCCACTCCACCTCGAACGTCGCCAATGTCTCCCAGCGCGCGGCCCTGGCCGCAGTCTCCGGACCACTGGACGCCGTCGAGACCATGAAGGCCGCCTTCGACCGCCGCCGCCGGGCCATGGTCGCCGGCCTGAACGCCGTGCCCGGATTCTCCTGCCCGACGCCGGAGGGCGCCTTCTACGCGTACGTGGACGTGCGCGGGGCGCTGGGCGGGCAACACCAGACCTCCGCCGATCTCGCCGGCTACATCCTCGACGAGGCGGAGGTGGCCGTGGTGCCGGGCGAGGCGTTCGGCCCCTCGGGGTTCCTGCGGCTGTCCTACGCACTGGGTGACGATGACCTGGCCGAAGGCGTGGAGCGGATCCAAAAACTCCTGGAGAAATAGCACCTGCGGACTCACAGCGGGCTTTCGCTCCGCACCTGCGTCTTCTAGAGTCCTGATGTGACTCTTTTGCGCATCTCCGAGGCCGCCCGCTACTTGGGTGTGAGCGACGACTCCGTGCGGCGGTGGGTGTCCTCGGGGCGGCTGTCCGCGCACACGGACCCGGCTGGGCGGGCCGCCGTCGACGGGGTCGAAGTGGCGCAGTTGGCGCGCAGCTCCGGCAGCTCCGGCAGCTCCGGCAGCTCCGGTGAAGGTCAGACGGACGGCATCCCCTCGTCTGCCCGCAACCGGTTCCACGGGCTCGTGACCAACATCGTGATGGACACCGTCATGGCGCAGGTGGAGTTGCAGTGCGGACCGTTCAGGGTGGTGTCCCTGATGAGCTCCGAGGCGGCTCGCGAGCTCGGCCTTGAGCCCGGAATGCCCGCGAGCGCCGTCGTCAAGGCCACGACCGTCATCGTCCAGCGAGATGACCAGTGACGAGAGAGGCAGCGACGAGGCGGCTCCTGCTCCCCCTGCTCGCCGTGGCCCTGGCCGGGTGTGCCGGCACCGCAGATGAACCGGACACCACGGTGAGGGTCTTCGCCGCCGCCTCCCTCGGGGACTCCTTCGCCGAACTCGAGCAGCAGTTCGAGCACGACCATCCCGGCGTCGACGTGCAACTGAATCTCGCCGGGTCGTCCTCGCTCGTGGAGCAGATCCTGGCCGGGGCGCCGGCGGACGTGTTCGCCGCGGCGGACGAGCCGACCATGGAGCGGGCCGTGGACGCCGGTGCGGTTCAGGCAGACCCGCAGCCCTTCGCCACCAACGTGCTGACGCTCGTCACGCCTCCGGACAATCCGGCCGGGATCAGCGACTCCGGTGATCTCGCTGCCTCTGGACCATCCGTCCTCGACCAGACTGCAGCCGACGACGTCACCCTCGTCGTCTGCGCTCCCCAGGTCCCCTGCGGCCATGCCACACAAGCGCTGGCCAGGGATGCCGGCGTCGAACTGTCCCCTGCCAGCGAAGAGTCCTCGGTCACGGATGTCCTCGGCAAGGTGACCTCCGGAGAGGCCGACGCCGGGCTCGTCTATGTGACCGACGCCCTCAGCGCCGGGGACGCCGTGCGGAGCGTCGAGATCGAGAATGCCGACGCCGCGGTGAACACCTATCCGATCGCGGTACTGGACTCTGCCCCGCCACCAGCCCGGGACTTCGTCGACTTCGTGCGTTCCGAGACCGGTTGCGACACCCTGCAGTCCTTCGGGTTCGGCGCGCCATGATCCGGGTTCGACCGCCTGCGGTGGTGACCGTCGTCGGGATTCTGGCGGGGATCCTGATCCTGACGCCCTTCGTGGCTCTCATCGTCGGAGTGGACCTGTCCCGGCTGCCGGAACTGCTGGGCACGGCGTCGGCCCTGGACGCGTTGAGCCTGTCCCTGCGGACAGCTCTGGCCGCCACGGGGATCTGCCTGGTCCTGGGCGTCCCGCTGGCCCTGGCGCTGACCCGCCTCGATTTCCCCGGCCGCAGCGTGGCCCGCTCGTTGGTGCTGCTGCCGCTCGTGGTCCCGCCCGTGGTCGGTGGCATCGCCCTGACCGAGGCCTTCGGCCGCCGAGGCCTGATCGGTGAGCACCTGCACGTGCTCGGCATCGACATCGCGTTCACCACGGCGGCCGTCGTCATGGCCCAGGTCTTCGTCTCCCTGCCATTCCTCGTCGTCACGCTCGAGAGCGCCCTGCTCACCCGGGGAGAGGCGCACGAACGCACGGCACTGTCCCTGGGCGCCTCCGGGATGCGCACGTTCCTCACCGTGACCCTGCCGCTGCTGCTGCCGGGGCTGGTCTCGGGAGTCGTCCTGACCTTCGCGAGAGCCCTCGGCGAGTTCGGGGCGACCATCACCTTCGCCGGCTCCCTGCAGGGCACCACCCGGACCCTGCCCCTACAGGTCTACCTCGAGCGGCAGACCGATCCGGACGCCGCCGTGGCCCTGTCCCTGGTCCTCGTACTGGTGGCCCTGGTGGTCATCACGCTCGCCTACGGCCGGCGGAGTAGCCGAACACAACGGAGCGTGCACGGATGACCGCCCTCGACTGCCGCGTCGTCGTCCCCGAACGTGGGGTGGAGGTGTCCCTGGACGTCCCGGCGGGGCAGACGCTCGCGCTGACGGGCCCCAACGGCTCCGGCAAATCCACGGTGCTCTCCGCCCTGGCCGGCTGGCTGCGGCCGCACGCCGGCCACGCCCGGCTCGGGGACGTCACGCTCTTCGACCGAGACCGCCACCTCTGGACCCCGGCCCGACGGCGGAAGGTCGGGTACCTGACCCAGGATCCGTTGCTCTTTCCGCACCTCACGGCCGAGGCGAACGTCGCCTTCGGGCTCCGCCGGGCCGGCGTCGTGGGTCACCGGGAGCGACAGGCGGTGGCCCGACAGTGGCTCGAGCGGGTCGGCCTGGGGGACCTGGCCCAGCGCCGGCCGCATCAGCTCTCCGGGGGCCAGGCTCAGCGCGCCGCCATCGCCCGGGTGCTGGCGTCCGATCCCGCGCTGGTGCTGCTGGACGAACCGCTCTCCGCGCTGGACTCCCACGTGGTTCCGGAGATCCGGCGGCTGCTCTCCGAGGTGCTTCGGGAACGCACCACGGTGCTGGTGACCCACCACGACGCCGACACCGACGCACTGGCCGATCTGACGCACGACCTGACTAAAGCAACCCCCGCTCCCCCGCCCACCGCGTGAGTTCGTGCCGGTTGGACAACTGCAGCTTGCGCAGCACGTTGGAAACATGAGTCTCAATGGTGCGGACCGAGATGAACAGGTCCTTGGCCGCCTCGCGGTACGTGTATCCGCGCGCGATCAGGCGCATCACCTCGAGTTCCCGGGCGGAGAGCAGATCGAGTTCCTCGTCGCGCACGGCCACGTCGGAGGTCCCGAACGCGTCCAGGACGAATCCGGCCAGCCGCGGAGAGAAGACGGCGTCTCCGCCGGCCACCCGCTGCACTGCGGCCGAGACCTCCTCTCCGGAGATCGTCTTCGTGACGTAGCCGCGGGCCCCGGCCCGGATAACCGAGACGACGTCCTCGGCGGCGTCCGAGACGGAGATCGCCAGGAACCTCACCTCGGGAGCCAAGTCCTGGCACGACGCCGCGACCTCCGCACCGCCGCCGCCCTGACCACCGGGCAGATGCACGTCGAGCAGGACGACGTCGGGCTCGGTCTCATGGATGACGCGGATGGCCGATTCGACGTCCGCCGCCTCTCCGACCACGTCGATGCTGGTCGGATGCAGGTCCGCCTTGAGCCCCGTCCGGAAGATGGCGTGGTCGTCGACGATGACAACTCTGGTCATGAGGGTTCTCCTGTCGTGTCGCGCACCGGCAGGCGCAGACGGACTTCCGTGCCGTCGTCGCCGGTGATGATCTCCGCCGTGCCGCCGGCGCGCTCCATGCGGCCGATGACCGATTCGCGGATCCCCATCCGGTCCTCGGGGATGGCCTCCCGGTCGAATCCCGGGCCGCGGTCCTTGATGAAGACCTCGGCGGCATCCGCCCGGGCCTCGGCGTAGACCTGAACGGGGCCGGCGTGGCGCACCCCGTTGAGCATGGCCTCACGCGAGGCCTGCAGCAGCGGATCTAGCCACGCACCGGTGGCGGTGCCGACGGTGATCACCTCGATCGGCTGGCCGTGGTCATCCTCGAGGGTGGCGGCCAGATCCTCGAGCCGGTCCGTCAGCGTGCCTCCGGGCCGAGTCGGGTCGGCGTACAGATACTGCCGGAGATCACGTTCCTGGGAGCGGGCCAGCCGGGCCACCGTGGCCGAGTTATCCGCGTTCTTCTGAATCAGCGCCAGGGTCTGCAGGACGGAATCGTGCAGGTGCGCCGCGATCTCCGCGCGTTCGGTCTGCACCGCGAGCGCGGAGGACTTGGCCGTGGCGTCCCGCCACAGCTTCAGCACCCACGGTGCGGCCACCAGCAGGACGCCGGCCAGGATCACCATGGCGACCACCAGCCCGAGCCAGGTGTCCTGGGCACCGATGACGCCGGCCGCCAGCGCGAGGATGCCGGCCATCACCAGCAGCAGCCCCAGCACCAGAGAGGTGACCCGTCCGGTACGGCCGGAGCGGTCGAGGGAGCCGCCGCCGCGGAGCGTGTCCACTTGGAGCCAGACCAGGGCCACCCCGAGCAGCACGACGGCGACCGGTCCGAGCATCACCCAGTTCAGCCGGATTCCGGCCGTCTGCAGCAACAGTGCCGCCGCGAGGCCAAGGAGTACGATGCCGACGATGACCTGCCAGCCGCGGCTGACGGAGTCGCCCAGTCGCCGGGGGCGGGACTGATTCTGACGGGACTGGTTCAGATGGGACTGGTCCGGACGAGACTGCGCCGCCGCGCCGCGGACCGGCTCGCCGGCGCTGACGACGGCCTCGCGCTCGTCCGGGACGAAGATCCAGAGCCAGGCGTAGAACACCACGCCGACCCCGTTGACCAGGGCCAAGGCCACAACACCCACGCGCACCCACGTCAGGGGCAGCCCGAGATACCGGGCCAGGCCGGCACAGACACCGGCGATGGCCCGATTCTCCCGGGAGCGGGTCAGGACCGAGTTCATGGTCTCCATCCTGCCCCAGAGAGGCGGTCCTGAGGTGCGCTTACGGGGCTTCTCCGGGTCAGCTCCGGGTGCTTACGGATACCGCGGGGCACCCCGGGGACCGGAGGATGGAGTCATGAACGGCTTCTACTCCTGGATCTACTCCCTCCGCACCGTCCGTGCACCGCAGCGCTGGCTGGGCGGCGTCGTCGCTGGTCTGGGCGCCCGCGTCGGCATGGACCGCACCCTGGCCCGCGCCCTGTTCGTGGTGCTGACCTTCCTGACCGGTGGATTCACCGTGCTGTTCTACGGACTGGCGTGGATGTTCCTTCCCGAACCGGACGGACGCATCCATGCCCGTGAAGCCGGGCAGGGCCGATGGACCTCCGGCATGACCGGGGCCCTGATCTTCTCCGTGCTGGGCTTCGTCGACCTGTTCACCTTGCCGGGCGAGATCGGCCGTGGGGACGGGTGGTGGGACGTCGGCAACATCTTCGGCCTGGCCATCATCGCCGTCTTCGTCTGGCTCGTGATCTCCCAGAACCAGAACAACCAGAACGGTGCACGCACGGCGCCCCAGGAGATCGCCCCCGCGGAGCCGACCGCGCCGACGGCCCCGACCCAGCCCGTGCACCTGGCCCCCTCGGACACCGGCTGGTACTCCGCCAGCGCCTCCACCGATTCCACCCCCGATTCTCCGCCTCATTCACCGCCCGAAGGATCCGAGACCATGACTGCGACCTCCGCTCCCCCCACCGCTCCTCCGCCTCCTCCTGCCGGACCGCCTGCCGCAGAACCCCCCGCCCCGGTGGACCGCACGCCGCCGTCGCTGTCCGGCGCGACGCAACTGGCCGTCGTCGGGCTGGCCCTGCTGGGTGCCGCGGCGATCTCGCTGCTGCGCTACCTGGAAGTGTTCATGGCACCGTGGCCCGTCGTCTTCGCCGCCAGTATGGCCGCCGGGCTGGCGGTCCTGGCGGTCGGAGTGGCCGCCGGAGCGCTGGCCGGCCGAGGCGGCGGCAGTCTGACGGTGATCAGTGCCATCCTCATCATCCCCGTGCTCCTGGCCACCAGTGCCGACCTCTTCCGCTCGGAGCGGTGGGACAGTGACAGGGACGGCGACTGGGACGGGGGCACGCTCACGGGCAACCCGAATCAGGGCTATTCCCTGAGCTTCGGCGAGGACACCATCGACCTTAGCGGGCTTCAGGGCGATCCCTCCGCACAGGCGGAGGCCATCCCGATCGACGTGAGTTTCTCCAACGTCGACCTCGTCGTGCCGGATGATGTGGACGTCTTCCTGAGGGTCGACGACACCTTCAGCACCATCAACTATGCAGCGCTCGATGCAGACAACTCCGGCAGCTCAGCCGGCTCAGACGACCGCGTGCAGATCGTGAACGCGCCCGGGGACGACCAGATCCTGATCGACGCGGACGTCACCTTCTCCGAGCTCACCGTCCGAGTTGAGGACACGTCCCCGGCAGCCACGAGCTGACCAAGCGCAGCAGACCGAGTCCAGAAGACCACACAGGAGTCCATGACATGAGCAACTATCCATACGATCCTGCCGACGCTGACGATTCTCTCGAAGAGGAGATCACCCGGGGCACCGTCTACGACCGGAACTATGCAGCAGACCGGAACCACGCAGCAGACCGAGACTATGCAGCAGACCGCACCGAGGAGCCGTCCGAGGCACCGCAACCCACCGGGGTGCGGGTCGGAAGCCTGGTTTGGGGGGTCATCGCGCTGCTGGTGGCCTTGTGGTCACTGTCGGTCACAGTCTTCGATTGGAACATCGACACGGTACTGGTCTTGATCGGCCTCGCCGTCGTCGGTGGCCTCGCCCTGCTGATCAGCGGCATCGCCGGCGCCGCACAACGCAAGAATTCCTAAACTCACGTCACCCTGAGCCACCATCCCTGAGGAGAACACCATGAACACCTTCTACCGTTCACTGCGAGCCATTCCGTTCCGCCGCGGGCCGAGTCGATGGGTTGGTGGGATCTGCGGTGGGATCTCGGCAAAATTCGGCTGGGACCCTACGCTGGTCAGGATCGTGGTGCTGATCAGCTTCCTGTTGCCGGTCATCGGGATCGGCGCCTACATCGTGGCGTGGATCCTGCTGCCGTGGCAGGACAATACGATTCCGCTGGAGCGGGTCTTTCCCGGAACCCAGCGCCCGTACAACCCCTAACCGAAAGGACCATCAGCATGCGCGTCGGACTGTTGACCAGCGGCGGGGACTGCCCCGGACTCAACGCCGTGATCCGTTCCGCGGTGCTGCACGGCATCAAGTCCTACGACCTCGAGCTGATCGGTATCCGGGACGGTTGGCGCGGGCTGATCGAGGCCGACGTCGAGGATCTGCCCCGCCAGAAAGTCCGGGGCCTGGCGCGGACGGGCGGAACGATCCTGGGCACCTCCCGCACGCACCCGTACAACCATCCCGACGGCGGCCCGGAGAACATCAAGGCCCGGATGGCGGAACTGGGACTGGACGCCGTCGTCGCGATCGGCGGCGAGGGCACCCTGGCCGGGGCGAAGCGGCTGTCCGACGACGGTGTCCCGCTGGTCGGCGTGCCGAAGACCATCGACAACGATCTCAAGGCGACCGACTACACCTTCGGTTTCGACACCGCCGTCTCCATCGCCACCGACGCCATGGACCGGCTGCGCACCACGGGCGAGTCCCATCATCGGTGCATGGTGGCTGAGGTGATGGGCCGCCACGTCGGCTGGATCGCCCTGCATTCGGGCATGTCGGCCGGTGCTCATGCGATCCTCATCCCGGAACAGCGCACCTCGATGGACGAGGTCTACGACTGGGTGCGCCAGGTCTACGACCGCGGCCGTGCTCCCCTGGTCGTGGTGGCCGAGGGCTTCATTCCCGAAGGCCACGAGGACCCGCTCTCCGAGGCCGGTGCGGACGCCGCCGGTCGCCCGCGACTGGGGGGTATCGGTGAGTGGGTGACCCGTCAGATCGAGGACTCGACCGGCATCGAGACCCGCAGCACGGTCCTCGGCCACATTCAGCGCGGCGGCGCCCCAACCGGCTACGACCGCGTGCTGGCCACCCGGTTCGGCATGGGCGCCATAGACCTGGTGGCCGAGGGCAGGTTCGGTCAGATGGTCGCGTTGAACGGGACGGAGATCGTGCAGGTCGACCTCGGTGCGGCCCTGGACGGGCTCAAGGAAGTCCCCCAGCACCGCTACGACGAGGCCAAGGTGCTGTTCGGCCGGTAGCGTGAACGGCATGCCCGTCAACGCCCACACTCGTCAGATCATCGAACTGGCCTGGTCCCGCATCCTGGGACTGCCGGACGGCGCGATTTCCGAGGCGGCCGGTCGCCCGACTCAGCACCGTCGGCTCGAGGTGCCGACTGATGCCGGCGCCGGCTCCGACGCCGTCGCACAAACCCGGGAAGACGATCAGATCGCCACGTTCGTCCGGCTCTACGGGACGTCCGTGCTGTACGGCCCGTCCTGGTTGCTGACGGCGGCGCGGGACATCGACGACGAGGTCCTGTCCCTGGAGTCCACCATGATCCGACTCGGCGCCGGGCACGACGCCCGATCGCTCGGAGAGTGGGTGCTCTACTACGCCGATGATGTCCCGGACATCGAGCGCTCCTCCTCGGTGGCGGTGTCCTATGAGGCCGCTGACGCCCAGGATCTCGAGGCACAGTGCCCCGCGGACGATGTCACCGAGGTCGGGTTGTCCGGCTTGGATTCCACCTTCACCCTCATTCCCGACGACGGCGCAGGCACCCCGAACGGCCGGCCCGTGGCCGGTGCCGGCTACGAGGAATGGCAGGGACTGATCGGTCATCTGGGGGTGCTCGTCCGCCCCGACGTCAGAACGGTGGGGCTGGGCAGCTACGCCGCAGCCGTCGCCATGGAAGAGGCCTTCACCGAGGGTCTGATCCCGCAATGGCGAGCGGCCCTCGGGAACACGGGCGGTCAGCGTGTGGCCGGATCGCTCGGCTTCGAGCTGGCCGGATCGCAGACGACGGTGCTGTTCAACCAATAGAGCGCGATTCAGTCAGACCGCTGATGAAGGCTTGTGCGGCGGGCGTGGGGTTGAAGCTGCTCCACGCCAGATACTGGACGCGAGTGGGGCCTCCGGTGACCGGTATGGTGCACAGGTCCTCGCTGTCGGGGATCACGGCAGGTGAGAGCAGCGCGATCACCGGGGTGTGTCTGACGAGGCCCAAGATCAGATCAGTGCTCATCGCCTCGAACGCGACCTCGCGACGGACAGAAGCCGCCTGGAACGCGAGGTCGGAGGGAATCCTTCCCGGAGTGCCATCGGGGAAATCCACGAACGTCTCCTCAGCCAGATCCTCCAGCCGCAGTCTGGGCCGTGCAGCAAGCGCATGGTCGGCGGAGACCACCGCGACGAAGCGTTCGCGGGCCAGCACGGTGGTGTTCACTCCCTTGGGTGGCGTGGTCTCGGAAAGTCCGAGCACTGCCGCGTCCATGCTGCCGTCAGTGATCGCGGTGATGAATTCGTCGCTGCCACCACCTCGAAGTCTGATCCGCACGTCTGGATGAGTACGGTGGAACTCTCCCAGGATTGCCGGAATGTCGATTGCGCTCACGGTGGGAATCACACCGATGGTCAGAGTGCCCCGAACCTGACCCGTGGCGGCGGCCGCGTCCGACACCGCACGCTCGGCCGCATCCAGACTCCGGCGGGCCGAGGCCAGGAATGCCTCACCAGGGGCGGTGATCTCGACCTTCCGGCTCGTCCTGGCGAACAGAGTGACACCAAGCTCGTGCTCGAGCGCCTTGACCTGATGGCTGAGAGCGGATTGGACGACGTGGCACCGCTTCGCCGCACGGGTAAAGCTTCCCTCTTCCGCGACGGCGACGATGTACCGCATCTGCTGTAGTTCCACATGTCTATGATTGGCGTTCATCGGTGAGATGACAACTATGTGTTGGACTCATTGAAATGAGGCGCCGACGATGGATGAGTGAGCACGACGACGACTTCCACCGCTGCCTCGCCCGTCATGTCTTCTTCCCAGATTGGACGGACGGCACTGACCGCCATCGCCCCCGCCGTGTGGGGCACGACCTACATCGTCACCACACACATGCTGCCCGAGGGCCACCCCTTGTTCGCGGCTCTGATGCGGTCGCTGCCTGCCGGAATGATCGCCGTGCTGATCGCCCGTCGTCTTCCACAGGGCTCATGGTGGTGGAAGAGCCTAGTGCTGGGCACGCTGAACATGGGCGCGTTCTTCCCACTGCTCTTCCTTGCCGCCCAGCACTTGCCTGGTGGCGTTGCCGCTACTCTGGGGGCGGCTCAGCCGATCATGGTGGCATTCCTTGCTGTTGCGATTCTCCATGAGAAGCTCTCCACCTGGCGCGTGTCCTGGGGCGCGATCGGAATGATCGGCATCGCTCTGGTAGTACTCGGCCCTGATGCGGAGCTGTCTCCTCTCGGCATCCTCGCAGGTCTCGGCGGTGCGGCGTCGATGGCCACCGGTGTCGTCTTGACGAAGAAGTGGGGCCGCCCCCATGGCGTCTCCGCGGTCGGCCTGGCAGGGTGGCAGCTCACCGCGGCCGGCACCGTCCTGTTCATCCCGGCCATGTTGATTGACGGCATCCCGGCGGACATCGATGGAGCCGCCGTCGCCGGCTACCTGTGGCTTGGATTGCTCGGCGCACTGCTGACCTACTCGCTATGGTTCGCCGGCATCCGCCGCCTGCCCGTCACTGCCACCGCTCTGCTCGGTCTCCTGTCTCCACTGGTTGCGGCAGTTCTCGGCGCGATGATCGCGGAGGAAGCGCTCTCTGGGACACAGCTCTCCGGCTTTGGACTGGCGTCAGTGGCGATGGTGGCCGGACAGCTCTCCCCGTCGAAGAAGACGAACTGGACCAACACGACCAACACGACCAACACCTAAGGCCTCCTGCACAGACGACCAGGTGCGGAGAGTTTTCCACGGTTGTCGGCGCGGGGCTTATCGTGTCCGGCCCCCTTCGTAGAGTAGTACACATGTTCGAATCTGGTGCACGTGACGACGCTCCCGCCGACGGCGAGCGCCCTTTGGGTGGCGAGCGCCCTCTGGGTGGCGAGCGCCCTCTGGGTGGCGAGCGCCCTCTGGGTGGCGACGGCTCTCTCAGCAGAGGCGCCACCCACCCACGTCGTGCCGCGGAAGTACCGGACATCGCTCCTCCGGCGTCGGTCGCGGATCTGATCGGATTCCGTGACGCCTTCGCCTCCATGGTTCCTGCGGTGGCAACCTCGCCGGCGAGCCCCCGTCCTGAGTCCGCCGAGGCTGCCGAGGCTGCCGAGGCTGCCGAGGCCAAGATCATCGAAGCCGACATCCTCGAGGCCGAGGCCATCGACCGCCTCCAGTTCCTGGAGCAGATCAAAGCCGCCTGCGCGGCAGCTCAGGCCCGGGAGACCGCGGCGCTGTACACCCACCGCCGGTCCAGTGAAGCTGCTCGAGGAGTGCCGGCCGAGCGCCGCGGCCGTGGCCTCGGCAGCGAGATCGCCTTGGCTCGTCGGGAGAACGTCTCCCGCGGAAACAACCATCTCCGGCTGGCCCGCAATCTGTGTGATCACCTGCCTCATACCCTGCAGGCCCTCAGCCGCGGACGCATCAGCGAAGAGCAGGCCGCCGCTGTCGACCGGAACTCACATTGGCTGCCCGCCCCTGCGAGACGGACCGTGGATGCGAATCTCCGCGACCGGCTGGAACTGCTCGGGGTTCGCGAGACGGCGCGGGAAGCTCAGGCGGAGGCGATCCGCCACGATCCCCTGGCCGCCGCCGAGCACCAGGACAACGCCCATCGTGACCGGCATCTGAGCCTCAAGCCGGCCGAACACGGCATGTCCTATCTGACCGCCCTGCTCCCGTCCGCGCAGGCGGCCGCCTGCTATCGGTCGCTGGTGGATCAGACCAAGGCCGACATTGCCCTGGGCGAGGCCGGCGGACGCACCCCGCAACAGGTCCTCACCGACACCTTCGTCGAACGCCTCACGGGCCAGGCGAGTCCGGCCGACATCCCCGTGGAGATCCAACTCGTCATGACGGACAGCACTCTGCTCGGTGGAGACGGCGCGCCCGCGTGGGTCCCCGGCCACGGCCCGATCCCGGCGGAGACGGCCCGGAGTCTGATCGCGACCACCCAGGCCGAGGTGTTCCTCCGCCGGCTCTTCACTGCTCCGGACACCGGTCAGCTGGTCTCCATGGAATCTCGCCGTCGGGAGTTCAGCGGCTTGCTGCGCCAGATGGTGCTGGTCCGGGATGACACGTGCCGCACTCCGCATTGTGGCGCTCCGATCCGGCATATCGATCACGCGACACCGCATCGCGACGGCGGCCCCACCAGTTATCAGAACGCCTCAGGACTCTGTGCACGCTGCAACTACACCAAGGACTATCCCGGCTGGTTACATCAGCCCGGGGCGGGAGAACTCGAGGTGACGACGCCGACCGGTCACCGCTATCTGTCCCGGCCACGGCCGCTCTCGCCGCTCTCGCCGCCGGAACGAGAACCCACGTCACCAGCTCGTGGCTCAACTGGCCGAGTAGACGCCGTCCCCTGCGTCAGGGACACTCCCACAGTGACCAGCGTTCTACCGCGGACCGCCGCGCAGAAAACCGGTCTGCCTTCCGACGACCTTGCCGGCCTGGGGCGAGACGACCGTCTCTTGGGTGGCCGCCGTGAAAGACCAGCCGTTCTCGGCATCGCCTTCACGGATCAGCAGTTCGGCCTCCGGGTCGGTATTGCGCTTGAGAATCGCCAGCGCGATGGGTCCCATCTCGTGATGTTGGGCCACGGACGTCACCGTGCCGGTGGATCGAGCCGACTCAGGCTCATCTCCCCGCACCACGATCTCCGAGCCGGGTGCCGGGAGCGTGTGCCCCGAGCCATCGAGCTGCAGAAAGGCCAGCCGACGGGGTGGGTGGCCCAGGTTATGGACCCGGGCGATCGTCTCCTGCCCCTTGTAGCAACCCTTCGCCAAGTGGACTGCGGTACGAACGATGTCGATCTCGTGCGGGATGGTGCGATCGTCGGTGTCCACGCCGTGCCGTGGTCGCACGGCCGCGATGCGCAGTGCCTCGGAGGCCAGGGTCCCGGCCACCTTCCATCCCTCGGGCAGCTCCGTCTGGATCGATTCCAGCACGGCCGCCGGCACCAGGTACTCGGACCAGGACCATTGCGCCCCTGGATGCTGAGCAGGGTCCGGATCGACCGTATAGGGAAAACCGCCCTCGGCGATCGCCGGCCAGGGGTCGATCCAGCGGACCACATCATCCCGCTCGTCCCACCCGGGCACTTCGGCCGTGGCACCCACCACAGCGATGTCATCGGTCCGGTCGGCGACCTCCACGCGAGAGGCAAAGACCATCTTGGTCAGCCAATCGGTCAGGCCAGCATTCTCTCCGGGTTCGACGGTGAGCCATACGGTCTCACCGTCGTCGATCAGATGGCAGTCGAATTCGATGCGTCCCTGAATGTCGAGGAACAGTGTCTCGGTGGAGGTGCCCGGAGGCACCGTGTCCAGCTTCTGGCTCGAGAGCACATTCAGCCAGGTCATCCGGTCGGGGCCGGTCACGGTCACGACGCCGCGATGGGAGAGGTCGACCACGGCCTGACCATCGGCCAGTGCACGTTGTTCCGCGGTCGGCTGGCCGTAGTGTGCGGCGACGGCGGCGTCGGAGCCGTCGCCGGCGACGGCCCCGTGGATCGCGTGTGGTCCGGACAGCAGGGGCGATGTCATGCAGTACCTCAGTTCGAGGTTCGCGGGACGCCGGGAGCCAGGCGCCCCTGGGAGGGGTCAGGCATTCGATCCAGGATGGCCGAGGCATGCGGGTGCTCCTCGCCGTCGGCCGTGGCATCCCAGCGCCAGAACAACTGGCCGTTGACCAGGCCCATGATCCGGGATCCGCCCTCATAGGGGCCGGCCGCCGAACCGCGCATCACGGAATCGGTCCGCAATTGCAACTGCGGGCCCTTGATCACGCCGTAGTACAACTCGGTCAGTGAGCCGGGATGGGAAATCTGCGCGGTGATGGGGAAGGACCCGTCCTCGCGGCGGAACGGTTCCACGTCTTCGGCGGAGCGCAGCACGGGGACCACGTCGGCGGGGCGCATGCCCGGACCCGGGTCGCCGTCACGGCGGTCACGGTCCAGCGCCCAGAACCCGTTCTCGACGGTGAGCGGACGCAACAGGGTTCCGTCTTCCTCACACAGCCAGGACTCGCCGCGGTACTCCAGGAACGGGAGCTGATGGTCGGTGAAGTCGATCCGCTGATAGAACACCTCGGTGCCGGCCTCGCCCGCGCCGAGACGGCCTTGGCCCTCCCAAGCGCCGATCAGCCAGGACAGCGGAGCGAGCTCCGGAGTCAGGTCAAAGGGCAGTTCAGTGGGCACGGAGGCTCAGCGCTGTCCCTTGTACAGACCGGAGACCACGAGCACGGCGAAAGCCGCCATGGCGAGCCCGGCGATGACGAGCAGAACGGTGAAGAAGACCTCGAGAGCAAGAATCGACATGCGGCAATCCTACTGCAGTCCTACTCCGACCGAGTCCCTTCGGAGTCAGGGCGGGAGTCAGGCTCAGCCACGTGACGCCCGTGCTTGGTCTGATTCAGCCAGTACGAGACGAAATCTTCCGCCGGGTAGGTCTGCAGATCCTTCTGGATCGCCTGCAGAATCTGGTCACCGTCCTCTTGGTTCACGGCATCGATCCGCAGGACCTCGGCGTCGTCGGTCCGTCGGCGAACCACCACCGACACCCCCACGACGTCGGCCCCGGCTCCGCCCAGGACCTGGGTGAGGACACCACCGACGAAGCGGAAAGCTCGTTCGAGGGGGTCGTCGCCGCCCTCCTCGAGCGCCACGGAATAGTGCTCTGCGGCCATGTCAGTCATGGTGGCTCCTTCCGCCGGTCATACCGGCATGATCCTGAAGACAAAGTAGGTGAGTAATCCGGCCACCGCCACCGGGGCAACGCCCAAGGCCAGTGCCGCCCGCACCCCATCCGGTCGCCCAGCGCCCCGCTGCGGAGCGGTGCGACCGATCAGTATCAGCACGACGGCGGCCAGCACACCCGCGACGACAGCCGCCGGCAACGGCAGTGGAGTAATAACCGAGACAGCCACCGGCACGACGCCGGCCAGGACCACAGCCAGCAGCACGTCACCGTGCCGCGGGAGCGGAACCAGCCCGGCCAGCGCTGCCACGATCAAGGACAATGCGACCGAGGCGACCGAGATCATCAGCGTGCTGACGGAACTCGTCTCGGCAGCCAGCCGGACCAGCGCGGTCCACCCGGCACCGGCGCAGACGACCGCCAACCCCGCAATCGTCCCAGCGGTCGACTCGAGGCGATGGGGACTGCCCGCGCCGCGGAACAGCTGCACCATGAAGGCCGCGACGATGCCCAGAGCCATGCAGACCGCGATGGGCTCGACGAAGGAGGCGCCGAACGCCGCCGCCTCCTCGCCCGGGTTCCGGCCGGGCCACAGGGCGGCGGCCGCCACCGCGACCAGTCCGGTCACACCCAGGACAGCCGTGAGGGACTTCCGGGCCGGCGCGCCCAGCAGCTGAGGCCATCCCAGGGCCGCGACCACCACCAGAACGGCGCTGACCACGGCGGTCGTCCACACCCCACCGAGGCCACCCACACCCACGAGCAGCGCGGCGAGCGCGGCGGTGGTGACCAACAGTGGATGCTTCACGCGTCCCATCCTGCCATTGCCGAGTCCCTATACTCATCACCATCCCTTCCGGGGCTCCCGACCTGACGAGGAGACACATGGCTCTGCTGTTATTGCTGTCCGGCTCTCCGGACGAGCCCACCGCGGTGCTCGAATCCCTCGCCTTCCTCGACCATCGGGTGGTGTCCTGCCCGGCACGGGCCGAATCACTGCTGCACCAGCCCGACGCCGACGTCGTGCTGGTGGACGCTCGCCGCGATCTGACCGGAGCCCGCAATCTCTGCCGCGCTCTCGAGGTCGCCTCTCCCGGAGTGCCGATCGTTCCGGTGCTGACCGAGGGCGGACTGGCAGCCTTCTCCCCCGTCTGGGGCGCCAAGGACTTCCTCCTGGACACGGCGGGTCCCGCCGAGGTGACCGCCCGACTGCGACTGGCGATGCTCCCCGTGGCCGAAGGGCAGGACCGGCCGATCCGCGCGTCGGGCATCTTCGTGGACGCGTCGAGCTACACGGCACAGGTCAATGGCGAGCCCATGAACCTCACCTTCAAGGAATTCGAACTGCTCAAGCACCTCGTCCAGCATCCGGGCCGGGTCTTCACCCGCGAGCAGCTTCTGCACGAGGTGTGGGGGTACGACTATTTCGGCGGCACCCGCACCGTCGACGTGCATGTGCGACGACTCCGGGCCAAGTTGGGTTCCGATCAGGAGCAACTGATCGGCACCGTGCGCAACGTGGGGTACCGCTTCGTCCCTCGGGAGAACGACCGGGAAAGCACACGGGAGTCCGAGCAGAGCATCTAGAGTTGGACTCATGGAGCACCCGCACGAGAAACCGTCCCTGACCCCGAACGCCGGTCAACTGGATGCCGGGTTGCTGCGCGACCTGACGTCGCTGGCCGAGGCCGCCGAGGCCGCCGACGGCAACCCGCCGTTCTCCGATCAGACCTGGGTCGAACTGCGGACCACCGATGATCCGGACCGGGTGCGCACCGTCACCGCCTGGCTGGACCACCGCGAGGGACGGGACGGGGAACTGGCCGGCGCCGCCGTCGCGATTGAACCCGAGCCCGGCTCAGCCGAGGGAACTCCGGGGGTGCTCGAGCTGGTCGTCCACCCGAACTGCCGCTCGCAGGGTGTGGCCACGGCGCTCGCCGAGAGCCTGCCGGGGCGCTATCACGCGTGGGCCCACGGCAACCATGCCGCCGCCGGTCGCCTGGCCGAGCGGTTCGGCTACGCCCCGGTTCGCGAGTTGCTCCGGATGCGTCTGACGCACCAGGAGCCCTTTGCCACCGAGGAGCTTCCCGACGGCGTCACGCTGCGTTCCTTCGTTCCCGGAGACGACGACGCCGCGTGGCTGCAGGCCAATGCCCGCGCGTTCGCGAACCACCCGGAACAGGGCTCGCTGGACCAGACCGACCTGGACGCCCGGAAGGCCGAGCCCTGGTTCGACCCGGAAGGATTTCTGCTGGCCGAGGACGCAGACGGGACGCTGCTGGGATTCCACTGGACCAAGATCCATCCGGGTCTCGACGGCCACCCCCCGCTCGGGGAGGTGTACTCCGTCGGCGTGGTCCCAGAGGCCCAGGGCAAGAAGCTGGGCCGGGCGCTGACCGTCGCCGGCATTCGGTACCTGCAACAGCGTCGGGTCGAGGCCGTGATGCTGTACGTGGACGCGGACAACACTCCGGCCGTCAAGCTGTATCGCGCACTGGGATTCATCCGCTGGGACACCGACGTGATGTACGCCCCGCGAACCTCACGCTGATATGCCTCAAACTCACACTGCCGCTCGTTCCACCGCCGATTTCCATCACCCCGCGCCCACGGCCGAGGTCCTCGCCGCTGGGGTGCTCCCGTGGCGGCTCACCGGCCAGGATTTCGAGGTCCTGCTGATCCACCGCCCCCAGTACGACGACTGGTCCTGGCCCAAGGGCAAGCTCGACGAGGGCGAGACTCTGCCCGAGTGCGCCGTCCGTGAGGTCCGGGAGGAGATCGGGCTGCACGTGGATCTGGGGCTGCCCCTGCCCGTGACCCGATACACCGTCGGGTCAGGCAAGACGCCCAAAGAGGTCTGGTACTGGGCCGCCGAGGCAGGGCGATCCGTTCCCGTCCCGGACGGCAAGGAAGTGGACCGGACCGAGTGGATGACCGTGGATCAGGCCCGTGACGCACTGACCAACGCCAGCGACGTCGAGCCGCTGGACTACCTGGCCGCCGCGCACCGTGACGGGATCCTCCGGACCGTCCCGTTCATCGTGCTGCGCCATGCCAAGGCGAAACCACGGTCTTCGTGGTCCCGCGCCGAAGGGGCCCGGCCGCTCGCGGCGACAGGCAAGCGGCAGGCGCTGTCCGTGCGTCGGCTGCTCAGCGCGTGGAACCCCGTCAAGGTGATCACCTCACCGTGGACCCGGTGCGTCCAGACCGTGACGCCCTACATCAAGGACACGAAACGCGGTTTCAAGACGAACAGCGCCTTCACCGAGAAGTCGGCCAAGAACAAGCCCAAGAAGGCGCGCAAGGAAGCCGCAAACCTGCTGGCCAAGCAGCGCTCGACACTGTTGTGCACGCATCGGCCGGTGCTGCCCGCGATCCTGGAGGTCCTTGGGGCGGACACCCTGGACGCCGTGCTGGCCGCCCTGCCGGAGAAGGACCCGTTCCTCAAGGCCGGGGCCGTCATCGTGGCGCAACAGGCCCTCGACTCTGGGGGCAGAATCGTGTCGATCGAGACCTACGACGTCTGGTACGACTGAGCTAGGGTCGGTCCATGAACGACATGCCCAAGATCGTCCACGATGATCTGCGGGTCGAGCGCGACCCGGACCGTTGCCGCTTCGAGCTGTGGCAGAACGACCAGTTCATCGGGTTCCTCGGCTACGCCGAAGCCGAGACCCCCGATGGTGAGCAGTCGGTCGTGGTGCTGCAGCACACCGTGATCCGGGAGTCCTACGGCCACCGCGGCTATGCGCGGGCCCTGGTGACCATCGTGTTGAACCGACTGCAGGCCGAGGGGTTCCTCATCGTCCCGGAATGCACCTACGTCCAGGACTACCTTCAGCGCTATCCCGAGTGCACCCCGATGGTCTATGACGGGCCGCGTAGACTGGACTCGTGAGCATTCCCACCCCCTATGAGGACCTGTTGGCCGAGGTCCTGGCGAACGGCACTGTCAAAAACGACCGCACCGGCACGGGGACCCGCAGCGTCTTCGGACGCCAACTGCGCTACGACCTCGGTGACTCCTTTCCGCTGATCACCACCAAACGCGTGCACTTCACCTCCGTGGTGCAGGAACTGCTCTGGTTCCTCCGGGGCGAGTCCAACGTCCGCTGGCTACAGGAACGTGGCGTGAGCATTTGGGACGAATGGGCCGACGAGGACGGCGAGCTCGGGCCGGTCTACGGCGTGCAGTGGCGTTCCTGGCCCACACCCGACGGCGGCCAGATCGATCAGATCGCCAAGGTCGTCGAATCGATCACCACGCAGCCGGACTCCCGCCGGCACATCGTGACGGCCTGGAATCCGGCCGAGGTGGACAACATGGCCCTGCCGCCGTGCCACGCCCTGTTCCAGTTCTATGTGGCCGACGGGAAGCTCTCCTGCCAGCTGTACCAGCGTTCAGCGGACCTCTTCCTCGGCGTCCCGTTCAATATCGCCTCCTACGCCCTGCTGACCGTGATGATGGCACAGCAGACGGGACTGGAGCCCGGAGAGTTCGTCTGGACCGGTGGCGACTGCCACATCTACGCCAACCATCTCGATCAGGTGAACGAACAGCTCACCCGCGAGCCCTACCCCTACCCACGGCTGACCCTCCACCGGACGCCGCAGGACATCTTCGACTACACCTTCGAGGACTTCGAGCTGGTCGACTACCAGCATCACCCGACGATCAAGGCCCCCATTGCCGTCTGAGCTGCCGTCTGACACGCACACCCCCTCCCGCATCGGCATGATCTGGGCGCAAACCACCGAGGGCGTCATCGGCGCCGACGGCGGCATGCCCTGGCACGTGCCCGAAGACCTGGCCCACTTCAAGGAACTCACCCACGGCCACCCCGTCATCATGGGACGGCGGACGTGGGACTCCTTCCCCGAACGATTCCGGCCCCTGCCCGGACGGACCAACATCGTCCTGTCTCGCAACCGCGAGGCGGCGGAGCAGATGCGGCAGGCCGGCGCCGTCGTCGTGCCCGGTTTTCAGGAGGCCCTCGATGCCGCCATCGAGGCGGACGGACTGGACCTGATCTGGGTCATCGGCGGGGCAACCCTGTTCGATCAGGCGCTCGACGTGGCCACTCTCGCCGAGGTCACCGTGATCGAGTCCACGGCCTCCGGTGACACCTACGCCCCCGCCCTGAATGATCAATGGACCCGCACCGCTGTGGACCAGCACGAGGGCTACCGGTTCGAGCGATGGGAACGAGGAGGGGAACGAGCATGAGTCAACTGCTGAACAAGACCTCCCTGACGTTCATCGCCTTCATCGCCTGTCCCATCCTAGGGCTGGTCACCGCCGTGATGGGCCTGGTGATGATCTTCACCGACAACGTGATCATGGGCGTGGTGTTCCTCGTGCTGCTGACCCAGGTGTTCATCGCCGGCGGAGTGTGGGCGACCCTGAAACGCAGATCACTGACCCAGGACACCCCGGCCCCGTAGACTGGCCCCCATGCTTTCCCCTGATTCAGCCACTCTGTCCGTGTCCGATCCCGCCGCCACCCCCACCGTGGGCCTGGTCGGCTGGCGAGGGATGGTCGGCTCTGTGCTCATGCAGCGGATGAGCGAAGAAGGCGATTTCGCCCGCCTGAACCCGGTGTTCTTCTCCACGTCCTCCGCCGGCCGCCCCGCGCCGACGTTCGAGGGCATGAGCGGCGACGCCGGACTGCTGCAGGACGCCTTCGACATCGACGCCCTGGCCAAGCTGCCCGTCATCCTCACCACCCAGGGCGGCGGCTACACCTCGGAGGTCTACCCACGGCTCCGCGCGGCCGGCTGGGACGGCATCTGGATCGACGCCGCCTCCACCCTGCGCATGTCCGACTCGTCCATCATCGTCCTGGACCCGGTCAACCGCGACGTCATCGACGCCGGCCTGTCCGCCGGGGTCAAGGAATTCGTCGGCGGCAACTGCACCGTCTCCTGCATGCTCATGGGCCTGGGCGGACTGTTCAAGGCCGGCCTCGTCGAGTGGGGCACGGCCATGACCTACCAGGCGGCCTCCGGCGGCGGAGCCCGCCACATGCGCGAGCTGCTGACCCAGTTCGGCGGACTGAACGGCGTCGTCGGGGAGGATCTCGCCGACCCCGCCTCGGCGATCCTGGACATCGACCGCAAGGTCTCCGCCGCTCAGCGTGACGACTCGCTGGACGTCTCCGAGTTCGGCGTGCCGCTGGCCGGATCCCTGATCCCGTGGATCGACGCCGATCTCGGCAACGGCATGTCCAAGGAGGAGTGGAAGGCCGGAGCAGAGACGAACAAGATCCTGCGCACCTCCACCCGCATCCCCTTCGACTCACTCTGCGTCCGGATCGGCACCCTGCGATCCCACTCCCAGGCCCTGACGCTGAAACTTACCCAGGATCTGCCGCTGGAGGAGATCGAACAGATCATCGCCGACGACAACGAGTGGGTCTCCGTGGTGCCGAACACCAAGGAGGCCTCGATGGCCGAGCTGACGCCGATCGCTGCCTCCGGCACCATGACCATCCCGGTCGGCCGGCTGCGCAAGCTGGAGATGGGTCCGGAGTACCTCTCCGCCTTCACCGTCGGCGACCAGCTGCTCTGGGGGGCCGCCGAGCCGGTGCGCCGGATGCTGGCCATCGCCACCGGAAACCTCTGACGCCCGCTCTTTCTTACAGCCCTTCCATCACCAGCTCGGCGTTGAGCTGAGCCCCGACCATGGTGCCGGCGGCGGCTGCGGCTCCGACCTGGGCTGACAGATCCGACACATTCCCGGCCGCCCAGACGCCGGGGACCGCGGTTCGCCCGGTGGCATCCACGGGAATGAAGCGGCCCATGGGGTTCTCCTCCGTGGCGAGACCGAGCGATTCGAAGGCGGCCGTCCGGGCGATCATCCGCGGGGCCACCACCACGGCCTCCGCCGGAAGCAGGCTGTCATCGGCGAGCAGGAAGCCCTCGGCCTCCAATCTCCTGGCCCGGCTGTTGACGATCTCGATCCCCTTCGCCCGCAGCTTGCGTGCGTCCTCGGGGTCCAGTGGGCCGGCGTGGGCCAGGAACCGGACGTTGTCGCTCAGTTGGCTGAACAGCAGCGCCTGGTGCACGGATGCCGGTGCGGTGCCGAGCACGACGACGGCCTGGTCCCGGACTTCCCAGCCGTGGCAGTACGGGCAGTGGATGACATCCCGGCCCCAGCGCTCGGCCAGTCCCGGGATCTCCGGGAGCTCGTCCACCAGCCCGGTCGCGATGACGAGTCGACGCGCTGAGATCACCGTTTCGCCGGACAAGGTGGCCTCGAAGCCGTCGTCCGGCAGTCGGCGGACGGAGGAGATCTCTCCCTCGACCACCACTCCCCCGTAACCGGCCAACTCGCGCCGACCCGCGGCGAGCAGCTCGGCGGGACTGATCCCTTCGCGTCCCAGCAGCGCGTGGACGCCTTCGGCCGGAGCATTGCGGGGACGACCGCCGTCGACCACGGTGACGGAGCGGCGGGACCGGGCCAGGGTCACCGCGGCAGCCAAGCCGGCGGCACCGCCACCGACGACGAGCACATCAAGAGTGTTGTTCTGGTTCATCTCCCCAGAATGCGCCCACCCACGACTGCATGGCAATCATTCTTGCCAAACGGAAAAGGCTCAGAGTGAGCAGCCGATCAGCACCGGCTCCGGGTGCAGGCGGATCCCCCAATGGGAATCGACCCCGTCCCGGACGGCGCGGGCCACCGACAGCAGGTCCTCGGCGGTCGCGCTGCCCCGATTGGTCACGGCCAGCGTGTGCTTGGTGGACAGCGACGCGCGGCCCCCGGCGGGTCCATCCGGCAGGCCGAAACCCTTGGCGAATCCGGCGCGGTCGATCAGCCACGCCGCCGAGAGTTTGACGCGTCCCTCCCCGGCGCCGAAGACGGGCGCCCCCTCGGGCAGACTCGAGCGGACCTCGGCCGGGACGATCGGGTTGGTGAAGAAGGAGCCGGTGGACCAGGTGTCGTGATCGTCGGCGTCCAGGACCATGCCTTTGCTGGCCCGCAACCGCAGGACGTGGTGGCGCACCGTCTCGAGCGGGGCGCTCTGGCCCTCCTCCACGCCCAGAGCCGAGGCCAGTTGCGCGAAGCGGACCGGAGCGGCACTGCCGGACCGGGTGAGCCGAAAGTCGACGGAGAGCACCACCCACCGCGGGGTGGCGGAGTGGCCCCCGAGAGACTGCTTGATGATCGAGTCGCGGTAGCTCAAGCGCAGCTCTTCGCTCGAGAGCTCCACAAGACGGCCCTCTTCACGGTCCCAGGCGCGTAGTCGGACCAGGGTGTTGGACACTTCGGCACCGTACGCGCCGACGTTCTGCACCGGAGTGGCGCCGGCGGAGCCGGGAATGCCGGAGAGCGCTTCCAGACCGGACAGGCCCTGCGCCACGGTCCACGCCACGGCCTCATCCCAGTTCTGCCCCGCGGCCATCCGCACCAGCGCCGTGGACGGACCCTCTTCTACGATCTCGACGCCGGAGAACGCCATCGTGACCACCGTGCCGGGGAAGCCGGCGTCCGCCATCAGGACATTGGAACCGCCGCCCAGGACCAGCAGGGGCGTCTCCGAGGTGTCGGCCGCCCGGATCGCTTCGACGGCGTCGGCCTCCGACTCCGCCACGACCCAGCGCTCCGCCGGCCCCCCGACGCGGCTGGTGGTGTGCTCGGCGAGCCTCACGCGTCGGATCCGGACGGAACCCGGACCACGGCCTGGGCCTTACTGAGGACTCGGGTGTCCTCTCGACGCGGATCCGTGACCTTCAGATCGATCCTGACGGTGCCGGCGTCGGGATCGGCTTTTCCGACGGTGCCGGAGATCTCCAGGACGGCTCCCTCCGCCTCGTCCACGGGCACCATGGATGAGAAGCGGGTCTGGTAATCGATGATCGCCCCGGGATCCCCACACCAGTCGGTGACGAGTTGGACGGCGGCACCCATGGTCAGCATGCCGTGGGCGATGACGCCCGGGAGGTCGACGGACCGCGCGGTGGACTCAGACCAGTGGATCGGGTTGAAGTCCCCCGAGGCACCGGCATAGCGCACCAGACCGGCGCGGTCGAAGGTGATGGTGGTGGAGCCGATGGACTCGCCCTTGTTCATGCCGCCTCCTCCCCGCGGACCAGGAGCGTGGACCGGACGGTGCTGACGGACTCGCCGCCGGTCGTGGTGATCTCCGTGGCGGTGGTGACCATGGTGTGCCCGCCGAGGGTCTTGACCGACTCCACGGAGGCAGTGCCGATCAGTTCATCGCCGGCCACCACGGCGCGATGATGGGTGAAACGCTCGTCCGCGTGGACCACGCGAGAGAAATCGATACCGGCCTCGGGATCAGCCACGACGGCGGCCTCGGCCCGTTGCGCGAGGATCACCAGGAACGTGGGTGGGGCGACGAGGTCCGCGTACCCGAGCTCCTGCGCCGCGGAGACCTCATGGTGAGCCGGGTGAGTGGCCTGGACGGCCACGGCAAACTCACGGATCTTCTCTCGCCCGACGACGTAGGGCTCAGTGGGCGGATAGCTCCGCCCCTGCAATTCGGGGTTCACGCCCACGATGCTCCTCCGGGTTTCGTGTCGGCTCCGGCCAGTCCTCCGGCCGCGATCCAGCTTACCGGCCCACACGACAACGCCACCTCCACGAGGATGGAGGTGGCGTTGACGTGTGGCGTTGACGTGTGGCGTTGCCGCGTACTGAGCGTTACTCAGCCGGCGACAAAGGCGTTGTAGCGCTGCATGAAGGCAGAGATCTCGCCACGGGTAATCTCATCCGACTGATTGAAATCACCCTGCGTGTCACCGACGGTGATCCCCTCGGAGGCCAGCCACGTGACGGCCTCGTAGTTGGCGCCACCGGCATTCAGGTCGCCAAACGGGGAGGTCGACGGCGCGTCGAAGTTCACTCCGGACAGACGGTACAGGAACGCCGCGAACTCGCCGCGGGTCACGTCCTCTGAAGCGTTGAAGTTGCCCTCGGTGTCACCGACGGTGACCTCCTCGGCGGCGGCCCAGGTGATCGCGTCGTAGAACGCGCCACCCTCGTTGAGATCACCGAAGGGAGAGGTCGGCGGAGCATCGAAGTCGACCGGATCGATGTAGCGGAACAGGAACGCAGCGGTCTCACCGCGGGAGACGTCCCTGGTCTTCTTGTAGGTCCCGTCCGCGTATCCGACCGAGATCCCGTTCTCCGCCATCCACTGCACGGGAAGGTAGAAGGCGGAGTTCGGCGGGTTGTCCGAGAAAACGACCGCCGGCTCCGGTTCAGGCTGAGGCTCGGGTTCCGGCTCCGGATCGCTGGAGCTGAACTGGCGGTGGCTGATGAGCTCGCCGGTGCCGTCGTAGACCGAGATGGTGCCGCTGCCGTCAGGGTTGGTCACGGTGACGGTCACGATGTCGTCGGCGGTGCCGACCTCTCCGTCCACGCCCGGCTCGGTGACCTCTTCGGTCACCGTGTCCGATGTCTGCTCACGGGTCGTCCGCTCCATGCTGATCGGATTGCCCTCAGCGTCGTACTCCGTCACGGTCTCCACGATGGAGTCGGTCTGGGTCACCGTCACGGTGACCGTGGTGGTGCCGTCGGCCTCGGTGACAGTGACCGTTTCGGATGTGAAGTCGGACTTCGTGACGGTGATGGTCTCGGTCGAGCCCTGCAGCTCGCCCTCGGCGTCAAAGACCTCTTCCAAGACTGTGACCGTCTGGCCGTCCGGATCCGCCTTCTCCCCCTCGACCGTCGTGGTGGTGACCGTGGACGTCTCATCCGGGGCGGTCACCGTCACGACCTCAGTACCCGCGGCCCTGTTGGTGACGGTTTCCGTCACGGTCCCGTCTGGGGTGGTTTCCGTAACCGTGGTGACGTCGCCCTCTTCGACCGTCACCGTTTCGGTTCCGTCAGTACTGATTTCAGTGACGCTGAGGATGGCCTCGGTGTCGTGGTCAACCTCCTTGTCACCGTCAGCGTCGGTGAAGACGGTGACAATCCGAGTGCCATCGGTATAGAGGTCCGTCAGCTGACCGTATTCAACGCCATCGATGGTGACGGTCACGAACGTGGAGGTCTCGATGGTGGCCCCCTCCGCCGGATCGGCGAAGGAAGGTGCGGCGAAGGCTCCGGTCAGGGCGACGGAGAGCCCGAGTGCGACGGCGCCAGAAAGGCGGCGAGTGGAAGTCATGGGATGACCCTTTCACAGTGCGGTGCGTAGTGATCAGCACGAGATCATCATTGATCCCGCGGAGAATCCCGGTTGTCCCGAAGGAATATGGCCGGAATGAGCTGAGCTTATCCCGCTCGAAGGCGGTGCCGTCAAGCACTTTTCTATAATTTGGTGAGCCCTGTCACGCGGCGTCAGATACGCGGGTTGGAGAAGCGTCCAATACCGAGTCCCGCGTGCAGGAGTCTCAAAATGAACAAAGTGGCCCGCCTCTGAGGGAAAACCCCTAGAGACGGGCCACTTTCTCTTCGGGCGCTAGGCCATCAGGCCATCACACCCCGCCCTCAGTGCTGGGCCGCGAACTGATCGAACCGTTGCATGAACGCTGAGATCTCCGCACGCGTGATCTCATCCGACTGATGGAAATCACCCTGCGTGTCCCCCACCGTGATGCCCTCCGAAGCCAACCACGTGATCGCCTCGTAGTTCGCCCCACCGGCATTGAGATCCCCGAACGGGCTCTGCCCCGGAGCCACATGCTCCGGATCAGCCAACCGATACAAGAACGCCGCGAACTCCCCCCGCGTCACCGCACGCGAGGACTTGAACGTCCCATCAGCAAAACCAGCCGTCATCTGCTCCTGAGCAGCCCACGACACCGGACGGTAATACGCCCCACCGGCATTGAGATCACTGAACGGACTCTCGGACGGAGCCGCGAACTCCGGCTTCACATACCGGTACAAGAACGCCGTGGTCTCCCCACGAGTCACATCCTGCGTCTTCTTGAACGTCCCATCGGCATAACCGACCGAGATCCCGTTCGCCGCCATCCACTGCACCGGCGCATAGAACGCCGAGCCCGGCTCATTATCCGAGAACTCCGGAACCACCGGCTCACCCGGCTCCTCAGGATCGGTCGAGCCCTCGCCGAAGATCTCCTCGGCGGTACCGAGGTTCAGGAACACGGTCTCGCCGGTGGCGTCTTCGACGCCGTCGTTGTCGGTGACGGAGTAGACCTGGCCGTTGCCGGCGATCGTCAGACCTTCCAGCTTCTCCTGGGTCCAGCCGTTGAGCTGCTGCAGCTCCGGCAGCACATCGATGGCCTCCGTCTTCTCGAGGACGTCGTCCTGCGTAAGCGCCTCGTCACTGGCCTTGCCCTCGCCGGTGATGTCCACCGTGTAGACCTTCTTGAGGGCGGCGTCCGGACCATTGAGCTTGTCCCGCTCGATGACGGCGAACGTGTCTTCGTCAACGGCGGTGATCTCGCTCAGACCGATCCAGTCGCCGTCGGCGTCGGTGGTCTCGAGCTGGTAGCCGAACCACTCCCATTCGCCGGTGGCCACGGTGTACTTGCCGATGCGCGCGACGTTCTCGGCGTCCTGGGAGGCCGCACGCTGGACCGGGGTGTACAGCACGGCGTCTTCACCCGTACCGACGCCGGCGATGCCCTCGAAGCCCTGGCCCTTCAGTCCGGCCGCGACCTCCGCGGGCATCTCCACGGTGTCGATCTCCGCACCCTCGGCGTCGACGTGGACGAGCTGGTTGCCCTCGGCACCGGCGTCGCCGGCCTCGCCCTCGACCGCCAGCCAGAAGGTTCCGTCGGCGTCCGCCCAGAGGCCTTCGACGTCGTAACCCTCGTCCAGCACGAGCTCGGACTCGATCGTGGCCGGACCGCCGTCGTCCTGAGTCGTGGTGTCGACGGTGTAGATGCGCGACGGGCTCAGGAAGTTGTCCGGAGCGGCGTAGACCTTGTCGTCCTCGCCCGGCACGGCGGACAGGGCGCCCAGAGCGGACCACGTGATCGGCTGTCCCTCGGCGCTCTCTGCGCTCTCATCGTCGGCGGACTTCAGGGTCGGCACGTCGGCCGGCCCGTCACCGAGCTGGAAGACCTGCACGGTGGCGCGAACGTTGTTCTCGGCATCGTCCTCCTCGGAGGAGACCACCATGAGATCACGCTCCGGGATGGAGAGCAGGCCCTCGGGTCCATTGGTGGACGGCAGCAGCTGGGTGAAGACCGGGTTGGCCGGATCGTTCACGTTGTAGACGGCCACGAAGTTGCCGCGCTCAGAGCCGACGAAGGCATAGGTGGTGTCACCGTAGGTCTCCACAGTGAGGCCCTCAGGCTCGGAGCCCTTGTTCTCCGAGCGGTGCTCGGGGTACTGACCGTAGCGGTGGGCGATGTTCTCGAAGGAGGTGCCCGCATCCCAGGTCACCCCACCGAACGAATCGGACTCCGGGTCGGCGTCGAACACGGTCCAGCCGCGGCTGCCGCCCTTCCAGTCACCCTCGTTCGCCGTGGCCACGTGATCGTTGCCGATCCAGCCGATGGCGTCGGGCTCTCGCACGACCTCCTCGAGGGAGCCGGTGAGGGACAGATTCCCGTCCTCGACCGTATCCACGCCCTCCAGAGACACCGACCCGGCGCTGAAGTGATCCAGAACCTCGCCGGCGGCGTCCAGAATCACGACGCCGTTGTTCTCCTGCAGCGTGAGGGCTGCCTTCGAGCCGTCCGGGGAGAACTTGATGTACTCGGGCTCGGGGTCCTCGGGAGTATCCAGTGCCTCCAGGCCCGTCAGGTCGGTATACTTCACGGAGTCGGCGGTGATCTCGGTGATGTCCTCGACGCCGAGATCGATGACGGCGAGTTCGCCGGCGGGCATCTGCGGCAGTCCGCCGTCCACGTCCTCACGGTCCTCGTCCCGCTGGTTCTCCATGGCGATCATGGCCGTGGCACCGTCAGGAGAGACGTCGATGGAATCGGGCTGGCCGGTGAGCTCCACGCTCTGCAGCAGCTGGTGGGTTTCCGGATCCCAGAACTCCACAGTCCCGGTCGGGTTCGTGTAGTCCTCAGTGGCGTCCGTGACGACGATGATGTACTTCTCCGTGGCATAGACGGAGGTCGGCGAACCATCGGTCTTCTTGAAGCCGGCCGGCTTCGGGTTCTCCGGATCGGTGATGTCCACGAAACCGATGCCACCGGCGGCGGCGTCGGTGTGGATCACCGTGTTGCCGTCCGCGGTGACGGCAGAGATCTCGGCGACAGTTTCGGCGTTCTTGTCAGCCTCGTCGTTCTCGAAGAGCTGGTTCTCGTAAGCCGGCAGCGTGGCGAGGCGATGGAAGGCCTGCCCCCCGGCAGTCTCGCCGGCTGGTTCTGCGGCTGGCTCTGCGGATGGTTCTGCGACCGGTGCAGCGAAGCCGGGGGCGGCGAACGCGCTGGTCAGAGCGGCGGAAAGACCCAGTGCGACGGCACCGGACAAACGTCGGCGTGTACTCATGTCGGAAAATACCTTCCGGAGACGGAGTGGGGACCACCACATCCAATCGGCCGGAACTTCTTTTCCGGTGACTTCCAGGCAACTCTCAGGTGAACGCTGCTCTACCGGAGTACGACGCCGCGCTGAGCAGAGCGGGTCAGCACCAACTGGACCAATTCCTCTGGCACCGGACCGGACTCCCCCAGCAACGGCACGGTGACCCTCTCAGCGCCGGCGGCCGTCGCCTCTGCGATCAGCAACGACTGGAAGTATCCGGGAGCCAGCAGATAACTGAGCACCATCACCGGCCGCCCCGGTCCTTCCCGGCAACGCCTCCCGACGGCGACCGCGATGCCGGGGCGCGCGGCCGAGAGGTAGGCGTCGTTCACGGGAGTCTCCAGCCGCTCGGCCAGGCGTTCGGCGACAGCACGGCAGTCGTCGATGGCGCCGGCGTCGGTGGATCCGGCCGCCCCCAGGACCAGCTGGTGGTGTCCGCGCACGAAGCCGGACTCCAGGGCCCGCTGCACCAGCACGTCCACCAGTCGATCGTCGGGGCCCAACGCCGGAGCGACGCTCACGGGCCGATCGGCGGCCACGGCGGCCTCGTGCAAGTCGACTTTGACGTGGTATCCGCTCGAGAGCAGGACCGGCACGACGACGGCGGGCCGGCCCGGCGGCAAGGAGTTCAGCACATCCTGCACACGAGGCGACTGGACGTCGACGTGGGCGAGATGGACGTCCTCGGCAACGGACCGGACCAGCAGGGCGATGCGTTCCTGACCGAGGGGGTCGGCGGTGCCGTGGGACACGGCCACCAGAGCAGTCATGCCGCTCGGCGAACCTCGACCATGCGGTCGGTGATGCGCACCGGATAGGTGACCAGTTCCAGGGTGGGGTCCGTGAGGCAGGCACCGGTGGCCAGATCGTAGACCTGCTTGTGCAGGGGCGAGGCCAGCGTGGGACGGCCGGCCTTCGAGCCCACGATCCCGCGGGCCATCACGTACGCCTTCGCATAGGGATCCCAGTGGGACACCGCCATCACCTGATCGGAGGGCAGTCGCACCAGGGCGACCTGCTCCTGATCCACCAGGGCGGCCTCGGCGTGCAGAGGCTCGAGAGCGTCCAGCGGGCAGACGGGCCGCCACGCGCCGGTGGCTAAGTCAGTACCGGTGGCCTGGTCAGTACCGGTGGCCGGATGAACGACGGAGGCAACGGCAGTGAGTGTCATGGCACCACGGTAAGTTTCGCGTGTTTCCGCCACTTCCCTCTCGTGTTTCGCCCGTGCAACATCGGTTTCTCTCTCGGGTTCGTCGGACTGATGAGGGGCGTGTGATGTGGCCGTTACATCAGCGTCACGGTCGGGAAATCGCCGCCGCATAGCGTGAACAACCAGCGTGAATGCCCGCGTGATGACCGGATGAGACGGGGGATCGATGACTGTGCGAACCGTAGCAGTGGTGGGCGGTGGCCCGGCGGCCCATCGGCTGGTCGAGGCGTTGCTCTCCCGCAGTGAGAACAACAGTGAGAACAAGGGTGAGAACCGCGCGGAACTGCGCTTGGAGGTCTTCACCGAGGAACCGCTGGCCCCCTATGACCGGGTGGCACTGTCCCGGCGCTTCATCGACTCCTCTGACCCCCTTCCCCTCGGATCCCTGGACGAAAAGGCCCCTTGGGACGATCCCCGGGTCTCGCTGCACACCGGCAACCGGATCACCGGACTGGATCCCGACGCGCGGTCACTGACCACCGCAGACGGCCTCACCTTCGCATGGGACGAGTTGGTGCTGGCCACAGGCAG
The DNA here is from genome assembly GCF_042665635.1 of Citricoccus sp. GCM10030269. Lineage (NCBI taxonomy): Bacteria > Bacillati > Actinomycetota > Actinomycetes > Micrococcales > Micrococcaceae > Citricoccus > Citricoccus sp. GCM10030269. The sequence continues at coordinate 477,686 of NZ_JBHTCV010000001.1, forward strand.
CGCCGCGGCCGTTCCGGCCATCCCGGGCGCCGAGAACATCGTGGTGTACCGCACCATCGGCGATGTCGACCGGTTGCGGGACACCGTCGCCGAGCTCACCGAGCAGTTGGGCCGCACGCCCCATGCCGCCGTCATCGGTGGTGGGCTGCTGGGGCTGGAGGCCGCCGGCGGGCTCCGGGTCCTGGGAGCCGATGTCACCGTCGTCCACTCGCGACCGTGGGTGATGAACGCCCAGCTGGACGAATTCGGCGGGCGCACCCTCAACCGCCTGCTCACCGAACAGGGCTACGTGCTCAAGCTCGGTGAGCGCCCCAGCGCCGTGGAGGAGGGCGTGCTCCGCTTCCCCTCCGGTGACGACCTCGAGGTGGACCTGGTGGTGGCCGCCACCGGCATCACCCCGCGTGATGAGCTCGGCGCCGATGTGCTGGAACGAGGGCCTCGGGGCGGGTTCGTCATCGACGACACGTGCGCCACCTCGGTCCCGAACATCTGGGCGATCGGCGAGGTCGCCAGCTTCGGGGGCGAATGCATGGGACTGGTGGCCCCGGCGAACACGATGGCCGAGGTCGTCGCGGACCGACTGTGCGGCGGCACCGGCACCTTCCCCGGTTTCGACACCGCGGCCAAGCTCAAGCTCTCGGGCCTCGACGTGGCCAGCTTCGGGGACGGCTTCGCCACCACGCCCGGGGCGCTCGAGGTCGTCTACGCTGACCCGACCGGCGGAATCTATCAGAAGCTCGTGGTCTCCGAGGACGCCCGCACGCTGCTCGGCGGCGTCTTCGTCGGCGACGCCACCCCCTATGCCTCCCTGCGCCCCTTGCTGGGCCGCGAACTGCCGGGAGAGGCCGGGGCCTTCCTCTCGGCCGCCGGCAGCGGCGCCCCGATGGATCTGGAGCTGCCCGACGACGCCCAGGTCTGCTCCTGCAAGGACGTCAGTGCCGGCACCCTGCGCGCGGCGGTGTGCGACGGCTGCGCGGACATCGGCGCCCTCAAGTCCTGCACCGGCGTCGGGACACAGTGCGGATCGTGCCTGCCGGCCGCCCAGAAGGTCATGGAGAAACAGATGACCGAGTTGGGGCTGGAGGTCTCCACGGCGCTGTGCGAGCACTTCGAGTTCTCTCGCTCCGAACTCTTCGAGGCCGTGCAGGCCACCCGGTTGAGCACCTTCAGCGAGATCGTGGCCCGCTTCGGCGCGCCGGCCGATCCGGATCTCAACTTCGGTTGCGACATCTGCAAGCCGGTCATCGCCTCCGTGCTGGCCACCCAGCACGAGGAGTACATCCTGGGCGAAGGCCGGGGCGGCCTGCAGGACACCAACGACCGCGCGCTGGCGAACATGCAGAAGGACGGCACGTACTCGGTGGTTCCCCGGATCCCGGCCGGTGAAATCACGCCGGCCAAGCTGGCCGTCATCGCCGCCGTCGCCGAGGAATTCGACCTGTACACCAAGATCACCGGTGCCCAGCGGATCGACCTCTTCGGGGCGCGGCTGGAGCAGCTGCCGCAGATCTGGCGCCGGCTGGTGGACGCCGGTTTCGAGTCCGGGCAGGCGTACGGCAAGGCGCTGCGCAATGTGAAGTCCTGCGTGGGCTCCACGTGGTGCCGCTACGGCGTGCAGGACTCGGTCTCCATGGCGATCGACCTCGAAGAGCGCTACCGCGGACTGCGGTCTCCGCACAAGATGAAGTTCGGCGTCTCGGGATGCGCCCGCGAGTGCGCCGAGGCGCGCAGCAAAGACGTCGGCATCATCGCCACCAGCGAGGGCTGGAACATGTACGTCGGCGGAAACGGCGGAGCGACGCCGGCCCACGCCCAGTTGCTGGCCAAGGACCTGGACGACGAGACCCTGCTGCGCTACATCGACCGCTACGTGGTCTACTACATCCGCACGGCCGAACGGCTGCAGCGCACGGCCCGCTGGATGGAGGAGCTGCCCGGCGGGATCGACCACTTGTACGACGTGGTGGTGAAGGACTCGCTCGGCATCGCCGACGACCTGGAACGCGTCGTTGCCGAGCACCAGGACAAATACCGGGACGAATGGGCCCAGACCCTGGCGGACCCGGAGCGCCTGAGCCGGTTCCGCGGCTTCGTCAACGCCCCGGAGGACGCCTCCAGCCTTCCCTACGTCCTCGAACGCGACCAGCGCCGTCCGGCCACGGATGAGGAACGGGAGTCGGCCGCTGTCGTGCTCTCCGGTCCGCGGATCCCGGTGCGAGGTGAGCTGTGATGGTTCCAGGCTCCGTGACTCTCGTCGGCGGCGGCCCCGGCGCCGCCGATCTGCTGACGGTGCGGGCGCTACGGGCGCTCGAGACGGCCGACGTCGTGTACTTCGACCGGTTGGCCCCCAGCGACGACTTGGCCACGTGGGCTCCCCGAGCGCGGCTGGTGGACGTCGGCAAACGTCCCGGGCACCACAAGGTCGCCCAAGAGGAGATCAACCGGCTGCTCGTGGAGTCGGCGCTGTCCGGACTGCGCGTGGTGCGGCTCAAGGGCGGCGATCCGTTCGTCTTCGGCCGGGGCAGTGAGGAGGTCGAAGCGTGCGAGGCCGCCGGAGTGCCCGTCTCGGTGGTACCGGGTATCACCTCGGCGGTGTCCGTTCCGGCGGCCGCGGGGATCCCCGTCACGGCCCGTGGTCTGAGCAAGTCGTTCACCGTGATCTCCGGTCACGATCCGCTCAGCGAGGAGGAACTCTCCGGACTCGCCCAGCTCGGCGGCACCGCCGTGGTGTTGATGGGCATCGGCACCCTGGGGCACACCACCGCCGGACTGCTGCGGCACGGTCTCACTGCGGACACCCCCGTGGGCATCATCGAGCGGGGCTGCACACCGGAACAGCGGGTCTGCATCGCCTCCCTGGACCGGATCGCGATGACCGCCGCGGTGCAGGGCCTCTCCTCCCCCGCGGTGCTGGTCATCGGCGAGGTGGTCCGGTTGGCTCCGGACGCGCCGGAACTGATGCGCGGCATGGCTACTCTGGTGGACCACGCATGACCTCCACACCACAGCTGCCGGCACCGACGCCGGAGCAGAAACTTCCCCAGACCCTGGCCGGATTTCGCCTCGGAGTGACCTCGGACCGCCGCAGCGACGAACTCATCTCGGCCTTCGAACGCCGCGGGGCCGAGGTGATGCACGCCCCGGCGCTGCGGATCGCTCCGTTGACCGAGTCCGTCAGTCTGCACCGGGACACTCGCCGGGTCATCGCCGCCCTGCCGGACTTCACCATCATCACCACCGCCTACGGGATGCGCCGATGGATGGAGGCCGCCGACGCCTACGGGCTCGGAACGGACCTGCACCAGACGCTGTCCGAATCCGCCATTCTCGTGCGCGGTCCGAAGGCCCGCGGCGCCGTCCGCGCCGCCGGGCTCGATGATCAGGGCTCGGCTCCGGACGAGCGGACCGCGACCCTGGTGGAGATGCTCCGGGCCCGGAACGTCGCGGGCCGGACCATCGCCTTCCAACTGCACGGCATGCTGGACCACCAGCAGATCGGACGACTGGAGCGGGCCGGCGCTCGGGTGCTGACCGTCATGCCCTACACGTGGGCTCGGCCGGCCGAAGACTCGGCGCTGCTGCGGATGATCGACGCCGCCATCGACCGCCAGCTGGACGTCATCACCTTCACGGCGGCCCCGGCCGTTGAGGCGTTCCTGTCCGTGGCCCAGCAGTACGGCAAACTGGACCGGCTGCTCGAGGCGCTGCGCTCTGAGGTGCTGACGGCCGTCGTCGGGAAGGTCACGGCCGGTCCCCTGCATGAGGCCGGTATCCGGCCGCTCGTGCCGGAACGCTGGCGGTTGGGTGCCATGATCCGGCTGGTGTGTGAGCACCTGGAGCAGAAGCAGGTGCTGCGCGTGCAGACACGGCTCGGGCCGGTGGAGGTGCGCGGAGCCCAGGTTCACCTGATCGACCACCAGACGGAGCCGGTCCGGCTGCCGCCCGGGCCCTTGGCGCTCCTGCACGAACTGATCAGCGCCGAGGGCGCCGTCCTGTCCCGCGACCATCTGTTGACGGCGCTGCGTCACTGTGAGTCGGAACATGCCCTGGAGATGCTGGTCTGGCGACTGCGGAAACTGCTGCCCGTGCCCGGCCTCGTGACCACCGTGGTCAAGCGGGGCTACCGGCTGGCTGTTTAGCCAGCATCTCCTCGATCTGACTGCGGCAGGTCCCGCAGCCGGTCCCCGCCCCGCAGCGATCGCCCACCGCGTCCACGGTCTCGCAGTCCCCGGCGGCCTCCTCCACCTGACCGGCCGTGGCGCCGGAGCACCGGCAGAGCACGTCCTCCGGGCTGAGCAGCGTGTCCCCGGCAGCGTATTCGAGGGCCAGCAGGGAGCTGCGATCAGCCACGGGAATGGTCCCGGTCAGGCAATGCCGTGAGAGTTCCGCCGCCGAGCGGGGCAGGCCGACCGAGATGAATCCGAGGAGCCGCTCCCCCTCCGTGACGATGCGCAGGTACTGCCCGGCCCGGGGGTCGGTCCAGGTGGACACGTCCGGCCCCTCCGGATCCCAGGGGTCGGCCGTGACGGTCCCGGCACAGGCCAGGCTGAGGGTATGCGACTTGAGGATCAGCGGGTCCAGGCGGTCGGCGCGGGGTTCGGCGCTGGGCTGCAAAGCGGGGACCGGCTGGCCAGCTGCGTCGCGCTCCACCTCGGCCGGACAGCCGGCGTCGTCACGCAGGGCGAGAGCGGCGGCGTGGGCCTGGTCCCAACCCGGCCCGATGAGTCCGGTGGGTCGCTCACCCAGTGGTGCGGCGCAGTCGCCGATGGCCAGGACCGCGGGGTCGTCCGGGCTGCGCCCAGCACGGTCCACGACGACGCCGCCGCGGGACAGCGTGGTCAGCCCGGCCGCGCGCGCCAGCTCGTCGCGAGGCCGGACGCCGGTGCATGCCACCAACAGGGCTGAGGCCAACCGGCCACCCTGGGTGGTGCGCACGGCGACGAGGCGCGGGACGCCGTCGTCGGGGGTCGCCCGGTCCTCCGCCCGCGCCGCCACGATGAGCTGCTGCACCCCGCAGTCGGATTTGACCTGGACACCCGCCCGCGCCAGTTCGCGGCGCAACAGCATCCCGGCGTCCCGGTCCAGATGGCGCTCCAACGGAACCGCCCCCCGGTAGAGGAGGGTGACGGCGGCGCCGACCTCTGCCAGCGCGAGGGCGGCCTCCACGCCGAGGACGCCGCCGCCGAGCACGACCACCGGATCGCCCTGACGCACGGCCTCGTGGAGCCGGCGGGCGTCGGCCAGATCCCGCAGGGCCATCACGCCGGCCGGCTGTTCTGCCGTGGGCGCGGTGGGCACAATGCCCCCGACCGCCCCGGTCACCGGGAACTCGGGGATCACGGCCTCGGCGCCCGTGGCCAGCACCAGACGATCGAAGAGCACAGAGCTGCCGTCCTGAAGGTGGACGGTACGGCTAGGGCGGTCGATAGACACCGCCGTGACCCCGCATCGGATCTCCACGCCGATGGCGCTCAACTCCTCGGGGTCCAGCATGGACAACGTGGCCCCGTCGATCCGGCCGCTCGCGACGTCACCGATCCGGATCCGCTGATACGCCGGCACCGGCTCCTCACCGACGACCGTGACCTGCACGGCGCCCACGGTCAGGGCCGGCCGCAGTTCCTCGACCAGCCGCGCGGCCACCGGGCCACCACCGACGACGACGATGCGCAGGGGCTCACGCATGGCTGGACTCGCTGACGGGGTGGTGGGCGGGGTGGCTGACTGGGTGGTGGGTGGGATGGCTGACGGGGTGCAGTGTCACGGGCGTGTTCTTGAACTCGGGCATCTGGCTGTGCGGATCCAGCAGTCCCGCCGTCAGGCGGTTGGCCGTGCCCTCGCCCGCGAAGTGGAAGGGAACGAACACGGTGTCGGTGCGCAGGCCGGCGTCGAGCACCGTGCGCGCCCGCATGGTCCCGGACGCGCTGGTCAGTTCCGCGGCGTCCCCCTCCGCGAGCCCGAGATGGCCGGCCGTGGCCGGATGGACCGAGACGGTCGCCTCGGGGTGAACGGCCATCAGGTCCGGAACCCGTCGAGTCTGCGTGCCCGACTGGTAGTGCTCCATCAGCCGCCCGGTGGTCAGCGTCAGACCCTGCGGCGACGCCGGCTGAGGTGCGCGGACGTGGATAGGCGCCAGGTGGGCCTTCCCGTCGGCGTGGGCGAACGTCTCCGTGAAGACCCGGGGCGTGCCGGTCACCGGTTCCCCGCTGGCGGAGCGTTCGGGCGACGGTTGACGGTCCGGGTCCGTCAGCGGCCAGTAGGCGGCCACCTCACCGACCTGATCCCAGGCCAGGGCCGAGTAGTCGGCGCGGGCACCGGCCGTCACGCGACCGATCTCGGAGTAGACCTCGGCGGGATCATCGGCCAGCGGAACGGAGCTGCCCAGACGGCGGGCCAGCTCGGCCAGAATCCACAGTTCCGACCGGGCGCCCTCGGGGCCTTCCAGGGCCTTGCGCCGCCGGAGCACCCGGCCTTCCAGGCTCGTCATGGTCCCGTCCTCCTCGGCCCACTGGAGGACCGGGAGCACGACGTCGGCCAGTTCAGCGGTCTCGGAGCGGAAGAAGTCGCAGACCACCACCAGATCGAGCGCGCGCAACCCGTCGCTCACGCGCTGGACGTCCGGTGCAGAGATCACCACGTTGGCGCCGTGGACGAGCAGCGCCTTGACACCGTGGGGTTCACCCAGGGTGTGCAGCAGTTGGGTCGCCGGCAGCCCGGCCCCCGGCAGGGCCTCGGCGGTGGTGCCCCAGAGCCGGGCGACCGTTTCCCGATCGGAGGGATCGGTGATGGAGCGCAACCCCGGCAACTGGTCTGATTTCTGGCCCATCTCCCGTCCGCCCTGGCCGTTGCCCTGTCCGGTCAGGGTGCCGTAGCCGCCGCGCCGCGTCCCCGGCAATCCCAGCAGCAGGGCCAGGCTGATGGCCGCCCGGGCGGTGTCCGTCCCGTCGCGGTGCTGTTCCACTCCCCGGCCGGTGAGGATGAAGACCGGCTCTCCCCCGGCCTTCGACGCGCGGGCGGCCCCTGCCAGGTGCCGGGCCAGCCACCGGATGCGCTCGGCCGAGACTCCGCAGACGGTCTGGGCGCGCTCGGGCCACCACTCATCGGCGGTCCGGCGAAACCCGTCCAGTCCGGTGACCCGATCACGCAGGTACGTCTCATCGGCCAACCCCTCGGCGAGCACCACGTGTGCCACGGACAGCAGCAAGACCAGATCTCCCCCGGGCGCCGGGGCGAGATGGTGACCTGCGCCGTCGTCGGTCAGGGCTGCCGTGGTGGAGCGGCGCGGATCCACCACGATGAGCCCACCACGGTTCCGCGCCCGCTCCAGGTGCTGGACGAACGGCGGCATGGTGTCCGCCACGTTGGAGCCGAGCAGCATCACGGTGCAGGCGGAGTCCAGGTCGCTCAGTGGGAAGGGCAGGCCCCGGTCCAGGCCGAACACCTCAGTGGACGCCTTCGCCGCCGAGGACATGCAGAAGCGCCCGTTGTAGTCGATCCGCGAGGTGCCCAGCGCCGTGCGGGCAAACTTCCCCAGGGTGTACGCCTTCTCATTGGTCAGGGAGCCGGAGCCGAACACTCCGATGGCGTCCGCTCCGTGCGTGCGTTGCAGGGCGGTGATGCGGCTGACCACCACGTCGAGGGCCTCGTCCCACGTGGCCTCTCGCAGGGAATCGCCGTCCCTCAGCAGCGGCTGGGTCAGCCGGTCCGGCCGGTCCCCCAGTAGCGTCGCCGCGGTGGCGCCCTTGCGGCAGAGCCGGCCGTGGTTGGTGGGGAACTCGGCCCCGGCCACCGTGACGGGGAGTTCGGTGGCGGGGAGATCAGTGGTGCCCGGCTCCGGCACGGTAAGCGTCATGGCGCACTGCAGGGCGCAGTACGGGCAATGCGTGCGGGTCTCAGACATTCGCGGCGGCCAACCTGGAACCGGGGCGGTGGTAGACGAGGAAGGTGAACCCGGCCAGGGCCACGTAGGCGGCGCACAGGGACCAGAAGGCGGCGTCGAAGGAGCCGTTGGCGCTGTGGGAGGCGTTGAGCACCTGCGGGATCATGAATCCGCCGAAGCCGCCGACGGCACCGATCAAGCCCAAGGCGGCCGAGGACTTCCGCTCGTGACCGACGCGGTCGTCGGCGTCAACGGTCAGCCGGAAGACCAGCGGGATCATCCGATAGCTGGACCCGTTGGCGATGCCGGTCAGAGTGAACAGGACCAGGAACAGCGCCAGGTAGAGCCAGAAGTTCTGCCAGGGCAGGGTCAAGACCACGGCCGCGGTGACGGCTGCCATGGCGATGAAGCACTGGATGGTGACCCGGGCCCCTCCACGGCGATCGGCGAGCCGGCCCCCGAAGGGCCGAGCGAGCGAGCCGACCAACGGGCCGAGGAAGGCCATCGAGATCGCGGCGCCCAGCAACTGGATGCTCGAGTAGTCCGGGAACATCATGCTGATCAAGGTGGGGAACACCGAGCCGAAGCCCATGAACGAGCCGAAGGTCCCCACGTAGATCACGGCGATGAGCCACAGGTGCGGTTCCCGCAAGGCCGAGAGGGAGCCCTTGAGATCGTTCTTGGCGTGAGAGAGGTTGTGCATGTAGCGCTGGGCGCCCCACGCGGCCACCAGAATCAGGGGAATCCAGATCAGTCCCGCCATGGACAGGTTCGGCTGCAGTGTGCCGAAGGCCAGCAGGGTGACGGCCAGTGGAACCAGGAATTGCGCGACGGCGACGCCGACGTTGCCGCCGGCCGCGTTCAGCCCCAGCGCCGCTCCCTTTTCCCGTGCCGGGAAGAAGAAGGTGATGTTGGACATCGAACTGGCGAAGTTCCCGCCGCCGAAACCGGCCGTGGCCGCCACGGCGAACAGCATCCACAGCGGTGTGCCGGGGTTGGCGAGGGTGATGGCCAACAGGATGGTGGGGATCAGCAGCAGCAGCGCCGAGATGACGGTCCAGTTCCGGCCCCCGAAGATGGCCACGGTGAAGCTGTACGGCACCCGCAGCACGGCTCCCACCAACGGCGGCAGGGAGACGAGCCAGAACTGTTGCGAGGTGGTCAGATCGAATCCGGCCCCCGGCAGGAACACCACGGTGACCGACCACAGTTGCCAGACGGCGAAACCGAGGAACTCGCAGAAGACGGACCAGTACAGGTTGCGGCGTGCGGCAGGACGTCCTGGACCGTTCCAGAACTGTTCGTTCTCGGATTGCCAGTTACTCACCCACCGTCCCCGGCCCATCACCAACCGGTCGGTGGGAGGGGCGCCGACGGTGTCGGGGCTGGTGTCAGGGCTGGTATCGGTGCTCGTATCGGTGCTCACGGCCATGGCGGATACCTCTCTGCTCGCGGTTATCCGCCACGATGCCAAGAAGATGTTTCCGCCGATGGCGCGGAGTGATTTCCGCGAGGGAAACGCTGGCTCACTGAGGTCTACGGAGGCGGTGAGATGGAACAGACCCTCCAGACAGCACAAGACCCGGAGCGCGATTCGCGGCTCCGGGTCTTGTTTCTGTAGCGGCGGGGGGACTCGATCCCCCGACCTCACGATTATGAGTCGTGCGCTCTAACCAGCTGAGCTACGCCGCCGTGAAATGAGTGTGCCCGTGCCGCGACATCTCGCAACGCACGGGCTCTCATTCAGAGCCCCGACCGGGAATCGATCCCGGGACCTCCATCTTACCAAGATGGCGCTCTACCACTGAGCTATCGGGGCAACGACGTGAAACTCTACCAGCGATACACCGGGAGGTGAAATCGAGGTGGCCTCACGTCCACACGGGATCAGTAGCGATCGCGGGAAGGCTGTTCGGAGGATTTCCGACCGCCCTTGAATCCGCTCTTTCCGCCCTTGAAACCACCTTTGAATCCACCCTTGTTGCCGCCCTTGAAGCCACCGCCGGAACGGAACGGCTTGCCATCGCGCTCCGCTCGCGTCGGGCGTCCGCTGTCGATCTGCAGATCGATCGGGCGACCGTTGATGGTGGTGTTGCCCAAGGCGTCCCACTGCTGGCTGTTCAGGTCGGCCGGCAGCTCCACGAGGGAGTGGTTGGACCGGATATCGATGTGACCGATCTGGTTCGACCGCAGTCCGGCCTCGTTGGCCAGGGCCCCGACGATGTTGCCGGGCTGCACCCGATCCTGACGGCCGAGGGAGATCCGGTAGGTCGCGTTGCCCTCGGCGGGACCGCGCTGTGGTCCGCGAGAACCCCGGCCGTCCCGTTCGCCGCGACCCTCGCCGCGGGCCATCTTGGCCGGCGGCAGATCCGGTTCCTCGGCAAGCAGCGGTCGCCCGCCCTGTGCCATCTTCGCCAGCGCGGCGGCGACGTCCTCCGGCTCGGCACCGTGTTCGGCCACGTAGGACTCGACCAGTTCACGGAACACGCCGAGGTCGCCCTCGGAGAGGGTCTCGGTGATCTTGGCGCTGAACCGACCCATCCGGGAGGTGTTCACGTCTGCCACGGAGGGCATGTGCATCTGCTCCACGCTCTGGCGGGTGGCCTTCTCGATGGCCCGCAACAGGTACTTCTCGCGCGGGGTCATGAACAGCACGGCGTCACCGGAACGACCGGCACGGCCGGTGCGGCCGATGCGGTGCACGTACGACTCCGTGTCATGCGGGATGTCGTAGTTGATGACGTGGCTGATCCGCTCGACGTCGAGTCCGCGGGCCGCCACATCGGTGGCCACGAGGATGTCGACGCGGCCGGCGCGCAGATTGTCCACGGTCTTCTCGCGCTGGTTCTGCGCGACGTCGCCCGAGAGCGCCACGGCGCGGAAACCACGGGCGTTGAGCTTGGTGCTGAGTTCCTCGGTGGCGTTACGCGTGCGAACGAAGGCGATGACGCCGTCGTGCTCTTCGGTCTCGAGGATGCGGGTCAGCGCCTCGAGCTTCCACCCGCCGGTGACCTGAAGGTAGCGCTGGCGAATGTTGCCGGCCGTGGTGTTCTTGGCGGCCACGGTGATCTCCACCGGGTCGTTGAGGTACTTGCCGGAGATCCGCTGGATGGCTCGCGGCATGGTGGCCGAGAACAGAGCGGTCTGCTTCTGGTCCGGAGTGGCGGACAGAATCTGGTCCACTTCCTCGGCGAACCCCATGCGGAGCATCTCGTCGGCCTCGTCCAGCACCATGTACTGCAGGTCCGAGAGATCCAGGGATCCCTTCTGCAGGTGGTCGATGACACGGCCGGGGGTACCGACGACGACCTGGGCGCCACGGCGCAGGCCGGACAGCTGCGGTCCGTACGGTGCGCCACCGTAGACGGGCAGCACGGTGACGCCCTGGATGTGCTTGGCGTAGGTGGTGAAGGCCTCGGCGACCTGCAGGGCCAGCTCGCGCGTGGGAGCCAGCACGAGGATCTGCGGTGTGTTGGCCACGCCGTTGGCATCGGCCTTCTCGGCGAGCCGGGACAGGGCCGGCACGGCGAACGCGGCCGTCTTGCCGGTACCGGTCTGGGCCAGCCCGACGACGTCGCGGCCCTTCAGCAGCAAGGGGATGGTCTCGGCCTGGATCGGCGAGGGAGTCTCATAGCCGAGGTCGGAGATGGCCGCCATGACGCGGCTGTCAATGCCGAGGTCGGCGAAACCCGGCGTCTGGGCCTCGGTCTGAGGGTCTTCATTCTGGGCGTGTTCGGACACGGTGATTCCTAACGGGGGTCGAGTCTGCGGCCGGTTGGATGCCGCAACGCAACGGACTAGTGCTCTCCGGTGCTCCCCGTGGCGTGGTCCAACTTCACGCCCGTTCCATTTCTCCTGGCGGTCCCCGCTCTGCCGGTTCCGATGGCGACTCGGCCGCACGGGCGGCACAGCTCTGCAACGGAGGAACGGAGGAGGTTTGGGACCGGCCGCCCGTACCGCTGGCACTCTGCCGGGAACGGGCCACACAACTCGATGCCTCATGAGGCATGCACAGGGGATCTGACCGGAATGGTCCCTCCAGTCTAGCGCATCACGCCCGCCCGCCGACCGTTAGGCTCATCACGTGCCCGAACAGAATCCCGATCACCGCTTCGCCCGTGCCGCCGGCAAGGCGACCCGTGCCTTTTTGGACTCGTCCCGCCAAGATCAAGAGCGTCTTCGGCAGGAGAAAGCGCAGGAGAAGGAGAGGGAAAGGGAGAGGGAGACACACCGGGGTACCCCGTCTGCCCGGCCAACAGAGCCGTCCGACGCCGGCAGACCAGTCATGGTGACCATCGCGCGGTGGTGGTGGGCGGTGGCGACCGTGCTGTTCGCCCTGCTGACGGCATCGTTCATCATCTCGGGAATCTCGATGCCCGCGCCCGCTCCGGGCGACGACCTGCTCGGCGGCGAGACGGGACAGTTCGTCCTGGCCGGCGCGGCCGGGATCCTCACCCTGGCCGCCGGCACCGGCACGGTCCAGTTGCTGCGCTCCCGGCGCAGCGCCTCGGGCCTGCTGACGGCGGTGGCCCTGGTCATCGGGATCCCGTTGATCGTGCGCGGTCACCCGCTGCTGATCACCGTCGCCGTCGTGCTCCTGGCCGGGGCCATCCTGCTGTGGCTGCCGCAGGTGCGCCGCCGGCTCAGATGACCAGACATCGAAGTAGCACGATCTACCGCCATTGACGCCTGGCTTCGACAATTCGTGCTACTCGGATCCAAGGTAGCTCAGACAGCGCTGATCGCCCGGTCCAGGTCGTCGATCAGGTCGGCGACATCCTCGATGCCGACGGACAGGCGCACCAGGTTGTCCGGCACGGCCAGCTCGGTGCCCGCCACCGAGGCGTGGGTCATGGCCGCCGGGTAGTTCATCAGCGATTCGACGCCGCCCAGGGACTCGGCCAACTGGAACAACCGGGTGGTCTCGGCGACCTTCCTGGCTGCTGTGGCGCCCCCGGTGAACTGCACGGAGACCATGCCGCCATAGCCGCGCATCTGACGAGAGGCCAGCTCGTGACCGGGGTGGTCCGGCAGGCCGGGGTACAGCACCCGTTCCACGCCGGGACGGTCGAGCAGCCACTGCGCGATGGTGGAGGCGTTCGCGTTGTGACGATCCATCCGCACCCCCAGGGTCTTCAGACCACGAGTGGTGAGGTAGCCGTCCAGCGGGCCGTTCACCGCACCGGCGGCGAACTGCTGGAACTTCACCTTCTCGGCCAGTTCCGGGTCCTGGACCACCACGGCACCGCCGATGACGTCCGAGTGCCCGCCGATGTACTTGGTCGTGGAATGGACCACGACGTCGGCGCCGCGTTCCAGCGGCAGCTGCAGGTACGGCGTCGCGAAGGTGTTGTCCACGACCAGCAGCGCGCCGGCCGCGTGGGCAGTCTCGGCGAGTGCGGCGATGTCCGAGATCTTCATCATCGGGTTGGACGGCGTCTCCAGCCACAGGATGGCGGCCTTCGTCTCTGCCAGGGCTTTCTCCACAGCGGACACGTCGGCCATGTCCACCACTGTGTGGCCGATGCCCCAGGGTCCGAGCACCTTGTCGATCAGGCGGTAGGTGCCGCCGTAGACGTCGTTGCCCATAACGATGTGCGCCCCGGGGGCGGCCACGGCGTGGATCAGTGCGTTCTCGGCGGCCAGACCGGAACCGAAGGTGTACGCGAGCGCCCCACCGTCCACGCCGCCTTCCAGTGCTGCCAGCTGGTCCTGCAGGGAGTCGCGGGTGGGATTGGTGCCGCGACCGTAGTCGTAGCCACGCCTCAGCTGCCCCACGGACTCCGGGGCGTAGGTGGTGGACAGGTGCACCGGAGGCACCACGGCGCCGGTGAGCGGTTCGAAGGACTGACCGGCGTGGATGGCGCGGGTGTTGAATCCGGCGCTGGGACGCAGGCCGTCCTCCTGTTCGGTGGTCTCGGCGGGCTGGTCGGTGTGGACGTTCTCGTCGGGCTCTGCGGCACGCTCGGTCATGACGGTTCCTCTCAGCGAGTTCAGCGGGGTCGGTCAGGCGGTTATCGGGCCACGCGGGCCAGGAGGTCGTGCAGGGTGACGATGCCGGCCACCATGCCATTGCGGGTGGCCATCACGGCAGGAGCCGACCGCAGGGCCTCACGGGCAGCGGCCAGGTCCGCGTTGACGTTGATCTTCGGCAACGGATCGCCGGCGTGATCGGCCACGGGCTCCCCCGCCGTCGCACGCCCGGAGGCGAGCAGGTCGGTCAGGGTGACGGCGTCCACGGCGCCGAGCACCTCCCCGATCCGCAGGTCTTCGCGGGGGGCATCGATCACCGGGAGTGCGTCCACGCCGTAGCGGTTCATAGTGGAGATCGCCTCGGCCAGCGTGGCGTCCTGGGGTGCCGTCACCACCGACGGCAGGGCACCCGGCAACCACGCCGATTTCTCCTGGAGCAGCTCGGCCACGGTGATGTTCCAGCGGCCGGCCGCCGGGCCGTCGTCGGGCGCGTCCGCCGGCTGTGCTTTCGGTGGCAGCGCGTTCTGTGGCAGCACCGAGGCCGGGGTGGACGTGGTGAAGCCCATCTCGTCCATCCACGTCTCGTTGAAGATCTTGCCCAGGTATCCGCGGCCCGAGTCGGGCAGGATGATGACCATGACGTCGTCCTCGTCCAGGTCTCGAGCGGCACGGAGACCGGCGACGACGGCCATTCCGGACGATCCGCCCACCAGCAGTCCCTCTTCGGCGGCGAGGCGACGGGTCATCTCGAGGGAATCGGCGTCGTCCACGGCGATCACCTCATCCGGCACGGAGGGGTCATAGTTGCCGGGCCACATGTCCTCGCCGACGCCCTCGATGGAGTAGGGCCGGCCGTCGCCTCCGGAGTAGATGGAGCCGTCCGGGTCGGCGCCGATCACGCGGACGGGGCCGGCGTCACGGTCCCGGGAGACGTCCTTGAGGTACCGGCCGACTCCGGTGATGGTTCCACCGGTGCCCGCGCCGATCACCACATGCGTGACGCGGCCGGCGGTGTCCTCCCAGATCTCCGGACCGGTGGTCTCGTAGTGCGATTCGGGCGCGGAGGGATTGAAGAACTGGTTGGGCTGGTAGGCGCCGGGGATCTCCCGTTCCAGACGGTTGGCCACGCCGTAGTAGGACTCCTCCGACTCGGGAGGAACGGCGGCGGTCGTGACGACGACCTCCGCGCCGTAGGCCTTCAGAACGTCGCGCTTCTCCTGGCCGACCTTGCCGGGGGTGACGAACACGGAGCGGTAGCCCTTGAGCTGGGCCACCATGGCCAGGCCGACTCCGGTGTTGCCCGACGTCGGCTCCACCACGGTGCCGCCGTCGGAGATCTTGCCCTCGGCCTCGGCATTCTCGATCATCTTCAGCGCGATGCGGTCCTTCACCGAGCCGCCGGGATTCAGATACTCCGGCTTGACCAGCACGGTGGCTTTGATCCCCTTGGTGACTTTGTTGAGTTTCACCAGGGGCGTGTTGCCGATCAGACCCAAGACATTCTCGGCGTATTTCATGCCGTGTTCATTCTGGGGATCGTGCTGGGAACTACCGGCATTCTCGGGCTGCGCGTTCATGATCCCCACCGTACCGCTGAGGCCGGCGGGCGCGTGAAGAGCATGAATCCCCGTGACTGCGGGAAGACTGCGGGAGGACTGCGGGAGGACTGCGAGAGAATGTGAGGATGCATGTTTCTCTGCCGACGCCCGATGCTTCGGCGATCCTGGAGCCGGGCGTCCCCGTGGACGTGCGCCGGACTCTGGGGGTTCTCCAACGCGGCCGGGCCGACCCGGCGGTGCAGTCCAGGCCCGAGGGGATGTGGCTGTGTTTCCGGATTCCGGGCTCGGGGGATCCGGCGACGCTATTGGTCCGGCCTGCTCACTCGCCATTCGAACCGGGCCCGATCCACGTGTTGGCGTGGGGCCCCGGAGCCCCGACGGCGGTAGCGGGAGCGTCGCGACTGCTGGGACTCGAGGACGACTGGTCCGGTTTCGATGCGTTGCTCGCCTCTGGAGAATCCGGGCTTCCCCGGGCCGTCGTGCAGGCGCGACGGTCACATCCCGGACTCCGCTTGCCCTCGACGGGGCGGATGGTGGACCAGGTGCTCGCGGTCGTCTTGGAGCAGAAAGTCACTCATGATCAGGCCCGGTCCGGCTGGCGCTGGTTGCTCAGGACGCACGGGGAACAGCCGCCGGCTCCGGCGCCGGAGGGGATGTTCCTGCCGCCCACCGCCGAGGCAGTGTGCCGGGTACCCTCGTGGCAGTGGCACTCCGGCTGGGTGCAGCCGGCCCAGTCGGCCGCCATGGTGCGGGTGGCCGCACGGGCGTCCGCCGTAGAGCGGTTGTCCGTCGAACCCGTGGAGCAGGCGCTGTCCAAGCTGACCAGCATTCCCGGGATCGGTCCCTGGACGGCGGCCGAGACGGTGCAGCGCACTCACGGAGCACCGGACACGGTGTCCGTGGGTGACTACCACCTGGCCCATCACGTCGGCGAGGCACTCAGCGGCCGGCGCACGGACGACGTCGGGATGTTGCGGCTGCTCGCACCATGGCCAGGCCATCGCCAGCGTGTGGTGCGACTGATCGGCCTGTCCGGTTATCGGTTCAGCCGCCATGGGCCGCGGCTGGCGCCGGCGGACCACCGCCTCCGCTGAGGTTCTCGGGAGGGACGATGGGACTGAAGACGGAGCTCAGTTCTGCTGCTTGGCGATCTGCTCCCGCACCTCGTCCATGTCCAGCCCCTTGACCGCGGTGACGAGTTCCTCGAGCTGGCCGGCATTGATGGCCCCGGGCTCGGCGTAGACGAGGACCTTCTCGCGGAAGGCCATGAGGGTGGGGATGGAGGAGATGTTCGCGGCGGCGGCGAGGCCTCGCTCGGCTTCGGTGTCCACCTTGCCGAACACGACGTCCGAGTGTTCCTCGGAGACCTTCTCGTAAACCGGGGCGAACTGTTTGCACGGTCCGCACCAGTCAGCCCAGAAGTCCACGAAGACGACGTCATTCTCCGTGAGGGTCTGTTCGAATTCTGCTTCGGTGATGTCCTTGGTTGCCATCCCCCCACCCTAACGGCGAGACCGCATCGCCCGCTCCTGCCGTCCACAGCTGCGGCCGCTCCCGAACTGCTCCACAAGTGACGCGCCTTCGCTCGTTGCCCACCACTGGCGTGATCTCCCCGATGCCCAGGCCCTGCACCTTCCTAGCGTCGGAAGCACCAGGTACCCCAACTTCCCAGGAACGGACGATGACGCAGCAGCAGCACCAACCCCATAAGCACGGCCCCGCCGATCCCGGGACGATGGTCCCGGGCCAACGCACCACAGTGATGGTGGTGGTACCCCACGAGGATCCGCATCAGGCGTTGCAGGAGTCCATCGAATGGGTGCAGGCCTTCGAACGGGACTGCGGGCTGGTCCTGGACTCGCAGGCCACCGAACTGTACGGCGTGGCCTCGGTGGAAGATCTGAAGGAGTCCCTGCGCCCGCCGAGGGACGGCGCCATCGCTGACTACCTGGATTTCATCTGCGCGGACGGCACGTGGATGAATCCAGGCGATTGTCCGATGGCGCCGCCCGATTCGAACGGAGCGCCGGCCTGGTCCTGGGCCTACTACCAGGCCGTCATGGGAGCCCCGGACGGGTCCTTCTGCACCATCTGGGATCTGATGCCCCTGCCCGTGGCGTCATGAACGGGCGCTAGTCGACAGCCACCCGGTCGTAGCGTTGCATGAACGCCGAGATCTCGGCCCGGGTGATCTCGTCGGATTGATGGAAATCACCCTGGGTGTCACCCACGGTGATGCCCTGAGATGCCAGCCACGTGATGGCGTCGTAGTTCGCGCCCCCGACGCTGAGGTCACCGAAAGGACTCTCGGCCGGAGCAGTGTGCTGCGGAGACTCCAGCCGATACAGGAACGCCGCGAATTCGCCACGGCTCACCGCCCGGGAGGGTTTGAACGTGCCGTCGGCGTATCCCGCGGTGATCTGCTCTGCCGATGCCCACGTGATCGGAGTGAAGTACGCACCACCGGGATTCACGTCACTGAAAGGACTGTCCTGAGGAACGCTGAACTCCGGCTGCACATAGCGGTGCAGGAACGCGGTGGTCTCCCCCCGAGAGACATCCCGGTTCTTCTTGAATGTCCCGTCCGCATATCCGACGGAGATACCGTTGTTCGCCATCCATTGCACAGGAGCAAAGTACGCCGAGCCCGGTTCGTTGTCTGAGAACGTGATCGGCTCCTCAGAGTCGGGAGCGCCACATTCGAAGCTCGAGGCGGCTTCCGCGTCGCCTCCGGTGTACTCCGCCACCGCCGGGTACGCACAGAGCGGGCGGGAACGTTCTGTCGACCATTCCGCCGGCAGCTCGGGGTTCTCCGGATCGACCCAAGCGCGAAGCTCCTCCGGCCGGTCCCCTTGCTCGACCCAGTCGACCAACGCGGCCAAGGCGTTGTGCTGATCAGTGGCCGGGCCCCCGGAAACGTGGTCCATTCCGGGCACCTGGAAGTACTGGACGAAGTCTGATGCGTCGCCGCCGTGCGCCTCTTCCAGGTTCCGATACCAGGCGGTGGTGTCGTCCATGGAGAAGACGCCGTCGGAGGCGCCGTGGACGACCATCATCTTGCCGCCGCTGGACTTCAGATCCTGATAGGTCAGATCTGGCGGTGTCATGAACTCCATCGCGCTTTCGCTGTACTCGTCGGAGCTCTCGTAAATGGACGCGTTCGCCTCGTCGATGTCCAGCTGAAGAGCGAACTCGCGCAGTGCGTTCAAGTCCGGAGCAAAGGGCGGAACGGAGAACACATAGCCGACCGCCGTGGAGTCCAGATTGATGGGTGCAGTAAAGTTCCAAAACCCCCATCCCCCCGAGACCAGTCCGGGATCGTACGGGAAGGACCGGTACACATCCTCGCCCTCGCTCGTGGTCGCTCCGGCGAAGACGCTCGACACCACGACCTTTTGCTCGCTACTCAGACAGGTGCCGTCCCGACCGCCCTCGCACGTCGGCACGTGCGCCTCGACCGAGAACTCTTCCTGGCATGCAGCACTGTTGTGCACTATGCCGTCGGCCAGTCCGTCCAGGTCGTCGCACTGTTCGCGAATGGCAGCTGCGAGTACCTCTCGCTCGTCTTGAGTCAGGGCCGAGGCGGGATCCTCACTCGTCGCCACCGTGTCCCATTGCTGGGCTTCCCACAGCTGGGCCACCGCAGCTTGCGGAAGATTGAAACCCGGAGCCAAGGCCAGGAAGCCGTCATACTCATCGGTGTAGCGGGATGCGGCAACCATGGTGTGGCGACCACCGTTGGATCCACCGGTGATGTACGAGTGGTGGGGCGGCTGGCCGTAGGCCTGTTCGATGAGCGACGTGGCCATCGGAGTCAGCGTGCCCACGGCCTGATAGCCGTAGTCCAGACGCGCTTGCGGATCGAGACCGAAGGTGGGGTTCTGGTCGCTGTTGTGTCCGGCGTCGGAACTGATCACGGCCATCCCCATCTGCAGCCCACTCTCACCTCCGCCTACTTCCCCCAGAGCCGTGCTCACCGAGCCATCCATGCCTCCGTTGGCCTGATACAGGTACCGTCCGTCCCACTTCTGGGGCAAACGCATCTCGAAGCCGATGGCGTACCGCTCCGAGTCGACCTCGCTGGTCCGTTCGTTCATGTGTCCGGTGACCAGGCAGTGCTCGTCGATGGGTTCGCCTCGATTGGACAGTGTTCCGGCCGGAACGCTCTCGGCAGAGGTGATGACCGTTGACTCAAACTCGAAACCGGCCAAGTCCTGACATTGCTGCAGGGGCGTTGTGGTCGTTGTGGAGGAGACCGATGTGGAGGAGACCGATGTGGAGGTGACAGTTGAAGAATCCGGAGTCGCGGCCGTGGCCACGCCGGTCATCGAACTGAGCAACAGGCCCGCGGTACCGGCGGCGACGAGGACGTTCAGTCCTGGGGGGCGGCGGTCCGGTCTGGGAGATTTCATGTGCTTGCTGTCCTTTCGCGAGGGATGACACCCCGATGGAGGGCCTGCCACCTGTGAGGCAGGACACACCATCGGCGGGTGATCGCCATCCTAGAAAGGACTGTTGGCTGTGACCATGGTGGACATACTCAATGATCAATTTGACGTGCCGAAGCTCGATACCGTTGCCGCAGGGCGTCGAAGACCCCAGCAGGCACAAAAAAACCACCGCGGAGCTCAACGCTCCGCGGTGGTTTTCACTGCGTGGCAGATACTGGATTCGAACCAGTGAAGGCAATGCCAGCTGATTTACAGTCAGCCCCCTTTGGCCGCTCGGGTAATCTGCCAGGCGTCCATCCGATCGGAAGGGGATCCGTTCGGTCGGCGACATCTCACTTTACCGGAGCTCGGCGCGGATTTCGAATCGAGAACTTCGACCCGGGCCCTCTACGGCCTCTCGGCCCACCGGTAGGCTGGCAGCAAACACCGTAGAACCACTCCACAGAACTACACCGCAGAAGAGGAGCCATGGCGAGCGATTCGACGTTTGATGTGGTCAGCAAGGTCGACAAGCAGGAAGTCAGCAACGCCCTGAACCAAGCGCAGAAGGAGATCGCGCAGCGCTATGACTTCAAGGGAGTCGGAGCAGAGGTCGAGTACAGCGGCGAGACGATCCTGATGAAGGCCAACTCCGAGGAGCGCGTCAAGGCCGTGCTGGACGTCTTCCAGTCCAAGCTGGTCAAGCGCAACATCTCGCTCAAGTCCCTCGACGCCGGAGAGCCCTACGCCTCCGGCAAGGAGTACCGCATCGAGGCGGCCATCAAGGAGGGCATCGACCAGCCGACCGCGAAGAAGATCACCAAGCTGATTCGCGACGAGGGACCGAAATCCGTCAAAGCCACCATCCAGGGTGATGAGTTGCGGGTCTCGTCCAAATCCCGGGATGATCTGCAGGCGACCATCTCGCTGCTGAAAGACTTCGAAGACGCCGACCTGCAGTTCATCAACTTCCGCTGAGGATGCGCCATGCTCTATCTGATCACTCCTGATGGCATCGTCAGTACGCTCGATGCCCAGCTCGGCGAAGTCCTCGTGGACGCCCAGCGCGGTCGTCCGATCATCGACCAGGCCTGGGAAGCGGACACCGCCGGAGTGTCCCCGGAGACCGTCCTGACCGTGGCCCTGCGCAAGGGGATCGACGCGGAGGTGGGCCTGATGGTGCATGGCGGGTTCGTCGATCAGGTGCTGGAGTCGGAGCGGCTGCGGGCGGCCGAGCGCAACCACCAGCGAGTTGCCGCGCAACTGGAATCGGTCGCCGTGACGCCGCAGGACGAGTACCGCGACTGGTACCGGCGTCAACGAGCGATCACCGAAGAGGCCCGGCAGTCCGCCGTCGAGAGGATGCGGAAGGCCGAGGAAACGGCCCAAGAGCTGCTCGATGCGCCCGTTGACGGCCGCTTGGCGCGAGCGTGGGAACGCGCCGGAGGCTTACTGCCCACCGGCTAGTTTTCGGTCAGCCCTGACCCAACTGGCGCGCCATGCCTTCGAGTCGCTGAACACGTTCGGCCATCGGCGGGTGTGTGGAGAACATGGCCTTCACGTTCCGGAACGGGTTCGCGATCATCAGGTGAGCCGTGTTCTGCAGCTTCGGCTCCTGTGGCAGCGGTGCGGCCTGAATGCCGTTCTGGAGCTTGTACAACGCTGAGGCCAGGGCCAGCGGGTCGCCGGTCAGCGTCGCACCGTCCTCGTCGGCGTCGTATTCGCGGGTGCGGGAGATCGACATCTGAATCAGCGAAGCGGCCAGCGGCGCGAGAATGGCCAACGCGATCATCGCCAGCGGGTTGCCCCCACGATGGTCCCGGCCGGCGCCGAAGAACATCATGAACTGTGCCACCGAGGTGATGACACCAGCCACGGCGGCGGCTACGGACGCGGTCAGGATGTCCCGGTTGTAGACGTGCATCAGTTCGTGCCCCAGCACTCCGCGCAGTTCGCGGGCGTTGAGGATCTGCAGGATGCCCTCGGTGCAGCACACGGCGGCGTTCTTCGGGTTGCGCCCCGTGGCGAAGGCATTGGGGGACGACGTCGGCGCCACGAAGATCCGCGGCATCGGCTGGTCGGCCGCCTCGGACAGTTCCCGGACGATGCGGTACATCTCCGGTTGTTCCCGCTCCGTCACTGGGTAGGCACGCATCGATCGGATGGCGATCTTGTCGCTGTTCCAATAGCTGTACGCCGTGGAGGCCAGCCCGAGGAGGGCGAAGATGCCGATCCACCACGCCCGGCCGGTGCCGGCAGCGATGACCGCACCGATGGCCAGCAGCACCGCGAACAGGCCGGCGAACAGCAGGGCGGTCTTCAGTCCGTTGTGGTGCTGGTGCATTCGAGACGATCCTTCCGCGAAGGGCTCTGAGTAGAACAGGGCTCTGACAAGAACAGGGCTCTGACAGATACAACGTACGTCAGCGGCGGCAGATTCCGGACAGGACAGCGTCAGCCGCAGGCGAGTTTCAGGGCACCGGATGGCGGGAGTCGTACTTTAGGAAGCCGGGCTGCCACCGCATCAAGGCGCTGACACCGAGTACGCAGAGCAGGCCCCCGACCATCAGCGTCACCGGTTCGGTCAACAGTTCGGCGGCACCGCCGGTGAGCATCTCCCCCACCCGTGGACCGCCGGCGACGACCACCACGAACACTCCTTGCAGCCGCCCTCGCAGATGGTCGGGGGCCGCCGACTGCAGGATCGTGTTACGGAAGACGCCTGACACGGAGTCCGCGCACCCGGCCAGGGCGAGACAGGCCGCCGCTGGCCACAGGAACACCAGCGGGTCGGCGCCCTCGGCACCGGCCCGTGCGGCGAGAAACACGACGACCCCGAACCCGGCCACGACCAGCCCCCACGCGACGATCGCCCAGTACACCGCCGCACCGTGGCGGACAATGCGCGTCAATGGTCCCGAGAACAGCCCCGTGAAGAACGCCCCGAGTGCCATGGCGGCCAGCAGAATCCCGACGGCGGTCTCCCCACCACCCAGCACCACCGAACCGACCGCCGGCAGCAGGGCGCGGGGAAAAGCGGTGGCCATGGCCACGATGTCCACCAGGAACGTCATCCGCAGATTGGGCCGGGTGGCGAGGAAGCGAAAGCCCTCCACCACGGAGGACCAGCCCGCCCGTCGTCCGTCAAGAGATTCGGTACCGCCCGTGTTGCTCGTTGCCCCAGGCGGCAGCGAGGGCAGCCGCCACACCGCATACAGCGCAGCGAGGAAGGTCACCACGTCCACCGAGTACGTCCAGGCGTAGCCCACGTGGGCCACCAGCAGGCCGCCGAACAGCGGACCGACCATCATGGCCACGGAGAACGTCATCATGTTCAGGGCATTGGCGGCGGGCAACAGCTTGGTGCCCACGAGGGCGGGGATGATGGCGCCTCGAGTCGGCTGGTTAACCCCGGAGGCCCCGGAATGCACGGCGACCAGAACGTAGAGCACCCACACGTTCTCCACGCCGATCCAGGCCTGCGCGGCGATGAGCGCCGTGGTCAGCCACAGCACTGACGACGAGCCGAGCGCGAGTTTGCGCCGATCCATGTGGTCGGCCACGGCCCCGCCGTACAGCCCCGCCACCACGAGGGGAACGAGCGCGAAGAGTCCCAGCATGCCCACGGCCAGCGAGGAACCGGTGAGGTGAAAGACCTCCAGGCTCACGGCCACCAGGGTCAATTGGGTCCCGACGGCGGAGAGCGCGTTGCCGATCCACAGCCGCCGGTAGGCGGGGCTCACCCGCAGCGGGGTGAGATCGGCGAGAAATCGGGGCACCGCAGAATACTATCCGCGGCTGATGCGCACCATGTCCTCTCGCGCGACGACCTTGACCCGCTCACGCTCCACGGGGCCCGTTCCGGTGGCCTCAGTCCCGAGGGAGAGTTCATGCTCGTCGAGCTTCAACCACCCCTCCCACTGGGTGTACTCGATACCGCGTTCCTCCAACAGATCGATGACCGCCTGCTCATCCGGGACGTCAGCCGTCCACAGATCCGGCTCGTCCTCGAGCAGGCAGCCGATCGTCTCCAGGGCGTCGCCCTTGGTGTGGCCGATCAGGCCCACCGGACCGCGCTTGATCCAACCGGAGGCGTACAGACCCGGGACCGGGTTCCCGTCCTCGTCCAGGACGCGGCCGGCGTCGTTGGGGATGACCCCCCGGCGCTCGTCATAGGTGAGGCCGGACACCGGAGAGCCGTGGTAGCCGATGGCGCGGTAGACGGCCTGCACGGGGTAATCGATGTACTCGCCGGTGCCGCGGACATTGCCGGTGCCGTCCAGCTCCATGCGCTCCATGCGCAGGCCCGCGACCTTCCCGGCATTCTCTCCTTCGCCGGGCAGGATCTCGACGGGCTGCTGCAGGAAGTGCAGGTGCAGGCGGCGGGAAGCACCGGTGTCCTGATCCTCGACCAGCCAGTTCGTCAGCGTGCCGACCATGGTCTTGATCTGGTTGTTCGTGGTGGCGGCCTCTTCAGAAGCCTCATCGAACTCGAAATCCTCCGGATACAGCTTGAGGTCCACGTCGCGGGCGTGGGCAAGTTCGCGCAGCTCGAGCGGGGTGAACTTCACCTGGGCTGGACCACGGCGACCGAACACGTGGACGTCCGTGACCGGAGAGGACTTCAGCCCTTCATAGACGTTCTCCGGGATCTCGGTCACCAACAGGTCGTCGGCCTGCTTGGACAGCATGCGTGCCACATCCAGGGCGACGTTGCCGTTGCCGATGACCGCCACCTCGCGGGCCGTGAGCGGCCATTCGCGTGGAACGTCAGGGTGGCCGTCGTACCAGGAGACGAAGTCTGCCCCGCCGAAAGAGCCCTCGAGGTCTGCACCGGGAATATCCAGGGCGGCGTCCTTGACGGCTCCGGTCGCGAAGACGATCGCGTCGTAGTGGCGCCGCAGGTCCTCCAGGGTCAGGTCCGTACCGAAGTCGACTCCACCCAGAAAGCGGATGTCACCGCGGTCCAAGACCTTGTGCAATGCCTTGACGATGCCCTTGATGCGGGGGTGATCCGGTGCCACGCCATAGCGAATCAGCCCATAGGGAGCCGGGTAACGATCGAAGAGGTCGATGCTGACCTCGAAATCGCGTTCGGCTTTGGTCAGCAGATCTGCCGTATACACGCCTGCGGGTCCGGCACCGATGATGGCGAGACGGAGGGGGCGGTCGGGGGCAGTCGTCACAAAAGGTCCAATCGCTGCGGTCGGTTCGGGGAAAATCTCAGGTCAAGAGGCACCAGCTGGCCTCCGTGGCGGTTACCGCCAGCAGGAGATTCTACCGTTGCCTGTCCAGACTCCCCCAACGACCAGAGGCCAGCCCCGTGGCTGGCCTCCGATGGCGCGATGGTCCGCGCCGTGCCTGCCCCACGGGGCAGGCGTCAATGTCACTTGCGCATGCCCTCGATGGCGATGCGGGCGGCGTTGTGGGCGGTGGAGGCTGTGACGTCGTTCTGCTCCATCAGGCTACGGGCGAGCTTGACGATATCGCGAACGGCCTCGGCTGCTTCGAGCCACTTGGACTCGACCACGCTGTAGTCTGCGTCATTGTCGGTGGCCTCGTAGCTGCTCTCGACGAACTTCTTCTGGTCTTCACGGTCGCCGATGATGGTTTCGATGCGACCGGCGATGGACTCGACTTCAGCTTCGTAGGTGGCGGCAGCGCCGGCGTCGTACTTAATGGTGGACATAATCCTGGCCTTTCTGGTTCCCGGTGACGGTGTCGCCCGGACGAAGTGTGGTGTGGAGTGGGTGAGGATCGGTCAATCAGACTTAGAGCTTGCCGCCGACGGTGCCTTCGGCCTGGCCCAGGGCCTGCTCGGCCTGGTCGGTGCTTTCGTCTTCCTGCTGCAGGTAGGTCTTGTACAGGTCGCCCTGTCCGACGTTGATCAGTGCCAGGGCCTCGGCCAGCTGGTTCTGCACTTCGTTGACCTTCACCATGAAGTTGTTGTAGGCACGAGCGCCGTTGCCTTTGAAGGTCTCCTTCAGAGCCACGACAGCGTTCTCCAGGTTGACGGTCTCGGCCAGGAGTTCCTCACCGGAACCCGCGGACCGGTCTGCGGCCTGTTCGAAAGTCTCTACGCCATCCAGGTTCAGAGAAATGTTGCTACCCATATTCTCGGTTCATCCCCTTGCTTGTGTTCGGACCACAGGATCCGATCGGTTGCTTCCAGGTGGCCCGTCGTCCGGACCGTGATTCACATCCTTCTCGACTCTCTGGTCGAGCGTCAACGAACGTGCATGGGTACTTCTCCCCATCCTCGCGAACGTCCAGATAACCATGGGGGTACACATAGGCTGGAATGATGGTCGAGGTGAACCGGCGTGCCCACGTCCGGCGGAAAGGGGACTGGCCTCTATGGCGATGGACTTTGACTCACAGCTCATCGAATCGGTCGAGGTACGCCGCAACCGGCTGACGACATCCCTGCTGTTCGGCGCCAACCCCACGGAGCGGCGCTGGAAGGGGCGAAGCAATCTGCTCGTCTACGGTCTCGTGGTGGGAGCGTTGATCTGCGCGTTCTGCGTCGCCATCTCCTTCGTCATCATGGTGCTGACCAACTATATGCAGGAGCGCGAAGAGCGCGAACGCCAGCAGCAGGAGCGGATGGACCAGAACGCCAGTGCCGTGGTCCCGGGCACTGTTGATGTGACTGATGCGACTGACGCGACTGAGGTGACGGCCGACGTCGACCCTGCATCGGTTCCCCCCACGCCAGTTCACGCCGCGGCAGCCCTGGAGGCAGTCCCCGCTCTCATTTCCGGAAGGTCCTGACGTGCCCATCCCCTACACGCGAGTCTCCCTGGTGGGAGTCCGGCGCAACGCCGACCTGCTACTGCCCTCGGACACCCCTGTCGGTTCGCTCATGCCGCAGATCCTGGAGATCCTGAATGATCGCCCCGAGGAGTCGCTCGGCGCCAAGCTGCTGGTGCGCCACTCCGGCGAGACGGTCCCCGCCACGCAAACCTTCGCCGAGGCCGGAGTGCTCGACGGCGAACGGCTGACACTGGTCTCGCGCACCGAAGCTCCGCCGTCCCCCATCGTCTACGACCTCAACGACGAGGTCTCCGATGCGACGGAGTCAGTCCGCGGTCGGTGGTCCGCGATCTACCGCTACTTGACCTTCGGCTTTCTTGCTGCCGTCGGGGCCTGGTGGGGAATCAACCGCCTGCTCGAGACGTATGTGCCGGACGAGGCCTCCTGGATCAACCTGGGAGTGGCCGCAGTCCTCCTGATCACGGCCGCGGCCTCCTCTGCGCCAGGACGGCGTCAAGCGGTGGCCGGCACGCTGGCGGGGACCGGCGCGTTGTTTGGCGTCACTGGCCTGGTGGGCCTAGAACTACCGGACCCCTGGGTGTACGTGGCCTTGGCCGGCTTCGCCGCGCTGATCCTCGGCGTGCTGGGCTTCGTCGTGAACCGGCCCCTGTCCATGTTCATCGGCGCCGCTGTGACCGGTGCACTGACGGTTTCGTGGACCGTTGCCGGACCTCTGGCCGCGTGGGCCATCGGAGACCGGGATGCCGACCAGGTCGTCGGCGCAGCAGGAATCGCCGGAATCTTGACGGTGCTGGTGATGGGCCTGTTGCCGAAGATCGCCCTGGGCGCCTCCGGGCTGGCCAGCATGGACGACCGTCACGCCAGTGGCGCTTCTGTCCTGCGGCGGGACGCCTCGGTCGCCATCGACTCGGCCCACGGGGGCTTGGTGACCAGCACCGTGGCCTGCTCCCTCTCCGGTGCACTGGCGGTGTGGCTGGTCAGCTCGGATGCACAGTCCTTGCCGTTCTCCCTGCCGATGTTGTTGTGCTTGGTCGTCGCCATCGGCTTGCGAGGCCGGTCCTTTCCGCTGGCCGCCGAACGGGTCCCGCTGTATCTGGCCACAGGCGTGGGAGTGCTGGCCCTGATCCGACTCGCCACCACCTGGCTGCCCGAGTTCGAAGCCCTGTGGATGGTCGTGCTCGTCGTGCTGGCTCTGGTGGCCGGTTCCGCACTCTCCATCGACCTCCCCGATCACACGCAGGCTCAGATGCGCCGGGCCGCGGATTCCATTGAGGCCCTCGTCTTGTTCGCCGTCATCCCGCTGCTCATCGGCTACTTCGGGATCTACGCAACCCTGTTGGAGACCTTCTGATGTCCATTCCCACCGGCCACGGCCGCCGTTCCGCCGACCCCTGGACCGACGCCGGTCCGGCTCCTTCCCGGCCTCGGGCCGGCTCCAGTCGCGCAGATTCGGGAGAGGATGTCCTGTGGTCATCTCCCCGGGAGATACAGCGCGATCTGCAGCGTGTTCAGGACGACCCTCGCACCGGCTTCGAGTCGGTCTCCGACCAGGCTCAACGCCGATTCTCTCGTCGTCCCGCTCTGTCTCTATGGACGCGCACGTGGCGTGAGCTGGGCAATTTGTTCCGCCACGACCGGATGCCGGAACGCCTCGCCGGCCACGCGCAGACGGTCCAGTCGCCTATCACCACGGGCCGGCGCCTTGCCGTGATCTCGCTGCGTGGAGGAGCTGGAAAGACGGCGGTCACCGCCATGCTGGCGCGCACGTACTCTGCTCTGCGCCCGGATCCGGTGGCCGCTATCGACCTCGATCCGGGCCTCGGCTCGCTGGGGTTGCGCTTGGGTCAGGCGGCGGCCCCCACGGCGGACCATGTCACCTCGGCGCTGGCCGGGATGTCCGCCACGACCTTCAACGAGGTCAGTGGATTGATGGCGGCCGGGCCCGATGACCTGCACTACACCGGCCCCCGGGTGACCGGTGCGCCGCTGGGCGAGGCCGGTGCCACCACGTTGTTGTCCGGACTGTCCCGGTACTTCCCGGTCACCCTGTTCGACTGCCCGACCGGGCCCTCGACGCCGGACACCGCGGCCGTGCTGGCACGATCCCACGCCGCTGTGTTCGTCGTTCCGACGACGGCCTCCGGGCTCGACGAGGCTGCCGGCTATCTGCGGCATTGGCAAGAGGATCCCTTCCTCTCCGATATCCCGGTGACTGCCGCCGTGGTGGACACCGACCGCGCACGGGACCTGAACCCTCTCGCGCAGGCCGCCGCCTTGACCCGGGTGGGCGTGGACGCCGTCGCGTTGCGTCACGACCTGCATGTGGCCGGGGGCGTGGGCATCTCCATGCACCTGACCCGGCCGGAGAACCGGCTGGCCACCACGGAACTGGCCGCCCGCACCCTGACAGCTGCGATCTCGATGCGGGGAGGATTCCGGTGACGCAGAAGATCATCCATCGCCCGGCGCGCACCTCTCCCCCGGCCCGCAAGTTCCGCGCCTTCACCGTGGACGGACCCCAACCGGTTGATGTGGCCGCAGCCGATGACGGCGGTGGAGCCGGTTTCCTCCGTATTCTGCCGATGTTTGCCGCCGGCGCCTCGATGATGGTGATGATGGTGTTCCGGCAGAGCCCCTTTGCTGCCGTCGGCGCCATCGCCATGATGTTGTCTCTGGTGGTCGGCATCGTCATGCTGTTCTCCCAGCGTGGCAAGGCCGGCCGTCAGCGCAAGATCCTGCGCGACACCTACACCCGCTACCTGGAACGCACGCGCGTCCGACTGCGGGACGACGAGCACGAGGCGCAGATGGCCGCCCGGGCCGCCAGCCCGCCGCCGGCGGCACTGTTCGACATCGTCCGGGATCCCGCTCGGGTGTGGGAGCGACGGCGCTATCACGAGGATTTCCTGGTGACTCGCTTCGGTTCCGGGCGACGGCCGACCCGGAACATCGACATCTCGCTGACGGAGACGTCCACCTCGATCCAGGACGAGTTCATGGTGCGGGAGGCGGAGGCACTCAAGAGCCGGTTCGAGACCGCACCGGACATGCCGATGACGTTGCCACTGGATTCGGCCGGAAACGTCTCGGTGGTGGGGCCGCGAGAGTTCGACCTTCAGGTGGTGCGTTCCCTCGTGCTCGGGGCTGCCGCGCTGCATTCTCCGGAGGATCTGCGCCTTGCCGTGATCACGCCTCGCGAGACTCGAGCCGACTGGGAATGGCTCCATCTTCTCCCCCACCTGGACGATTCCACCCCCAAGCATGAGTCCGGACCGATCAAGCTGATCGCACCGGACGCCGAGTCCTTGGCTGAACTGCTGGACGCCGACCTGCAGTACCGCTCCACGGTGGCCGGGGAACACATGAAGTTCGGCAACGAGCTGACCCGCGCCCCCGCTCTGCTGAACCGTCTCGTGGTGATCGTGGACGACTATGGTCACAATGCGCAGGACCTGGCTTTCGGCGACAGCCATTTCAGCCTCACCGCCCGCGGCATCACCGCGATCCACCTCTGCGCCGATCGGCTCCAGGAGCCCTCCGAGGTCTCCTACCGCATCACCACCCGGGGTGCGCACGACGACGGCCGGGCCCGATTCCTCCTCGAGGACCGGACCGTCGACCAGGGAAATCCCGTGACCACCGAGGGGACGGTGGACCTGATCGACGATCAGACGGCAGCCGGCATCGTCACGGAACTGGCACCCCTGCGCCTGTCCCTGGAATCCCTGGAGCACACCGGGGCGGAAAGCGCCGCCTCACGGTCTTTCCTGCAGATGCTGAATCTGAGCCCCCAACTGAGCCGGGACGACGTCGAGCGCAATTGGCGACCGCGGTCCCAAGCGGAATTCCTGCGGGTGCCCCTCGGCCCCGACGACAAGGGCAAACCGACGCTGCTGGATCTCAAAGAGGCCGCCCAGCTCGGCATGGGACCGCATGGCCTGTGCGTGGGTGCCACCGGCTCCGGAAAGTCGGAGATGCTGCGGTCGCTGGTCTTCGGACTGTTGGCCACGCACTCCCCCGATGTGCTGGCGATGGTGTTGGTCGACTTCAAGGGTGGTGCCACCTTCGCCCCGTTCGAGGGCGCCCCCCAGGTCACCGGCATCATCACGAACCTCTCCGACGACCTCACCCTGATCGAGCGCGTCTACGCATCCCTGAACGGTGAGATCCTTCGTCGGCAGGAACTGCTCAAAAGCGCCGGGAACATCGCCAACATCACCGACTATCAGATCCACCGGGACGAGGAACTCGCCAAGGGCCGGGACATGGAGCCACTGCCGCACCTGGTGGTGATCATCGACGAGTTCGGCGAGCTGTTGACCGCCCGGCCGGACTTCATCGACCTGTTCCTGTCCATCGGACGCATCGGACGCTCCATCGGGGTGCACCTGCTGTTGAGCTCCCAGCGCGTGGAAGCGGGCAAACTGCGCGGGCTGGAGACCTATCTCTCCTACCGCATCGGCCTGCGCACGCTGTCCGAATCGGAGTCCCGCACCGTGCTGGATACTCCGGACGCGTTCCATCTCCCGCCGTTGCCCGGCTATGGCTATCTCAAGGTGGACACCACCGTCTACACCCGGTTCAAATCCGGCTATGTCTCCGGTCCCCTGGAGGATGAGGCCTTCGACGAGGAAGAAGACGAGGAACCGCCGGAGGAGATTCCGGAGGTGCTGGAAGCCACCGACTATGCCCTCGTGCTCGAGACTCAGCACCGGCAACCATCCCAGGATCAGGCCGAGCGGCAGGCTGCGAAGCCGGAGAAGAAGGACGGGCCGGCCCGCCGGACCACGGGGCCGACCGTGATGTCCACCATGATGGACACCTTGCGCACCTTCCCGCCGTCGGTCAAGCCAATTTGGCTGCCTCCGCTGCCGCAGGCCACCACCCTGGACCAGGTGGTCGGTGAGCCGAAGAATTCCGCACAGGGCCTGCGACTGCCCGCCGGCGGCAACCTCAAGGTGCCGATCGGCCTGCTCGACGATCCGGCCCACCAGTGGCAGGGACTGTGGGAGATCGACTTCACCACCGGTTCCGGCAACCTGCTGATCCACGGTGGACCGCAGTCGGGCAAATCCACCACCTTGCGCACCCTGGTCTCGGCTCTGGCCTTGACCCACTCTCCTCAAGAGGTCGGTATCTACTGCATCGACCTGATGGGCTCGGGCATGCTACCGCTGCAGGATCTGCCGCACGTGGGTGGCGTGGCCATCCGGACCAACACCGAGGTCATCACCCGCACCGTGGACGAGATATCCGGCATGCTCACGCACCGGGAGCGGATCTTCGAGAAGTACTCCATCGACTCTCTGCAGACCATGCGTCGCATGCATGCCGAGGGGAAGATCCCCGAACTGCCCAGTGCGGACATCTTCCTGGTCATCGACGGTCACGGCCAATTCGCCGAGGAGTTCGACGATCTGGTCTCCAAGATCGTCACCATCATGACGCGCGGCGGCGGGTACGGCATCCACATGATCACCACGGTCAATCGCAACAACGAGGTCCGCGTCACCCACCAGTCCTTCTTCACCCACCGCATTGAACTGCACCTGACGGACCAGGGAGATTCGCAGATCGACCGCAAGCTGGCGGCCAACATCAATCCGGAGGCCCCGGGCCGTGCGCTGACCACCAGCAAACTGCAGGGTCATCTGGCCCTGCCGCGGATCGATGGTCAGGACGAGGCCGAGTCCGCCACGGAGGGCTTGCGGGACCTCGTGGAGCAGGTCGGCCGGTTCGCCACCGGCTCGGCCATGAAGGTCCGGGTGCTGCCCGGTACCGTGAATGCGTCCACGTACCCGAGCCCGGCGCAGAAGGGATTGTTTCCCCTCGGGCTGCGCGAGCTGGACCTCGCCCCGGAGGTTCTGGATATGGAACTCAAGGACCGGAACCTCATCGTCATGGGCGATGAGGAGTCCGGCAAGACCAACATTCTGCGCAACTTCATCCACCGCTTCACCGCCACCCACACCGAAGACGAACTCCTCATCGCGGTCTGGGATCCCCGTCGCAACCTGGGCGACGCGGTCCCGGAGGACTACCTGGGCGGCTACGCCTCCAACTCCGCCGTCGGCACCAAGCTCACCCAGGCGGTCATCAACGAGTTGAAGAAGCGCCAGGACCCCAACGAGGACCAGAACACAGACCAGCGCCGGGCTCGGCTCCTCTTGCTCATCGACGACTACGATGTCCTCACGGTCGGCGGCGGACAGTCCCCGCTGGCGCCCTTCGTTCCGTACGTCCCGATGGCGGCCGAGCTCAAGATGAACTTCGTTCTCACCCGACGCGTGCGCGGGTCTTCACGGGGAATGTACGAGTCGTTCTTCTCCACCCTGCGGGACAACGGCACCTCGGCGTTGATCATGTCCGGTGATCGGAGCGAGGGCAGCCTGATCAACAACGTCCGGGCGCGCAAGATGCCACCCGGGCGCGGACAGCTGTTGATGACGGGCCGGCCCGTCCAGACGGTCCAGACCTTCTTCGACGACTTCACGGAGTGAGCACGCCCGTTGGACAGCGCCCGCTGACGCAGCGCCCCCTGACACCGGGCGGACTGTCCCTCGGAGCCGGTGCCTATCTGATCTGGGGCGGGCTGCCGCTGTACATGGCGGCCACCGCTCCGGCCACGGCCCTGGAGGTGGTCTTCGCCCGGATCGGCTTCACCCTGGTCACCTGCGCCGTGCTGCTGTTCGTCCTGCGGCGCTGGCACGACGTCGGCCATCAGCTGGGCAGTCCGCGGCGAGCCGGCGCCACGGCGCTGGCGGCCACGCTCATCACGGCCAATTGGGCCATCTACACCTACGCGGTGGTCTCCGGTCAGACGCTCGAGGCGGCCCTGGGCTACTTCATCAATCCGCTGGTCTCCGTGCTCGCGGGTGTGGTGCTGTTCGGAGAGAAGCTGCGGCGGGCTCAGTGGGTCTCCGTCGGGTTGTCCGTCGCCGCCGTGGCTGTGATGGTGGTCGGGCACGGGGCGTTTCCCTGGCTCGCGGTGCTGTTGGCCCTGTCCTTCGGCGGCTACGGCATCGTCAAGAGCCGGCTGGGGACCTCCGTCAGTCCCGTCGCCTCGCTCGGCGCCGAGACCATCCTGTTGATGCCGGTCTGCGTGGCGGGAATGTGGTGGCTGGCCGCCACGGAGCAGCTCACGCTGTTCACCCACGGGACCGGCCATTTCTGGGTCCTCGCCCCGTCCGGAGTGGTGACGGCCGTGCCGCTGATCCTCTTCGGGGCGGCCGCGAGCCGGTTGCCCCTGACGGTGCTGGGACTGCTGCAGTACATCAATCCCCTGATCCAGTTCCTCATCGGGCTGCTGCTGTTCGGGGAGGCGATGAGCACCGGGCGGTGGGCCGGGTTCATCCTCATCTGGTGTGCGCTCGTGGTGCTGGCGGTCGAGTCCTGGCGGAGCGCCCGGCAGAACCCGCGGCATCCCCGCGCGGGTTCCGTGAGTGAGGACGCGCCCTAGACTGAGAGTATGCCTGCTGAACCGACCGCACCGGTCTTCCTCCAGCTGTTCCAAAACCTCGTCCCCACCCACTTGGACACCCCCTGGGCCACCGAAGACGGTCTGGAGCCCGGAGAGTTGGATGCTCTCCTGGCCGCCTCGCCGGCTGCCCAGGTCAGTGGTGACGGCACGGTGCCGGTGCCGCTCGCGCTCTACGAATTCCACCGTGCCTTGGGCAACTGCTCCGAGCTGCTGGAGACCGACCACTTCTTCTTCGACGCCGACGAGTTGGACATCCGCGACGGTTATCTGATGTTCCTCGAGGACGCCAACGAGCAGACCGTGTGGGGATTGCCCGTGGCGGACGCCGAGCTGCCGGACCCGCTGGTCTGGCGCCGTTCCACCGGTGCGGACCAGGACCATGGTGAATGGACCTGTGAGGACGGGACCTTCAGCGAGTTCACTCTCGACCTGCTGGACTGGACCTTCGAGGAGGAGGCCCAGGAGAACTCCGCATGGGAGTGATCCGCTCCCATGCCCCCGAGGGGTACCACTGCCCCTTCTGCGGGCTGGTCGCCGGCGACGTCTCAGCCCCGGACAACCGTTGTGAACTGCAGGACGTGGTGTACCAGGATGAGGACCTGATCGTCTTCATCGCGGCTGACGGCTTCGGGCCGTACGAAGGCCACGCCATGATCTCGCCGGCAGAGCACTACGAGACGCTCTATGTGCTGCCCGACCGCATCCTGCAGAGGATCGCCCTGATGACCCGCCAGGTGGCGCTGGCCATGAAGACGGCCTGGTCGCCGGAGGGCACGTCCACGCGCCAGCACAACGAGCCCGCGGGGAACCAGCACGTCTGGCACTATCACCTGCACGTGTTTCCGCGCTGGAGCGATGACATGCTCTACCGCCAACTGCGCCACCCCGTGGATCCCGCCGTCCGGGCGGTCAAGGCCCGGGAATTGGCCGCAGCCCTCGACGCCGGCCCGAGCCGCTGTTGAGGAGCTAGCCGGCTATGACTCCCGGTCGACGACGTAGCGCGCGAACGCGACCAAGGCATCCTTCACAGGAGACGGGGGCAACGGCGCCAGCGCGTCCACGGCATCCTGCGACCACCGCCGAGTGATGGACCAGGCCCGGTCGATCACCGGATGTGCGGCGACGGCGGCGACCGCTGACGCCAACTGCTCGTCGGTGTCCAGGGGTCCGTCGACCAGTTCCAAGGCGGCCCGGGCGGCCGGATCGTGCTCGGCCTCCTGCCGCAACAGCAGCACCGGCAGCGTCGGCACCCGCTCCTTGAGATCGGTGCCCGGCGTCTTGCCGGAGGCCTGAGAGGAACTGGTGAGATCGATGACGTCGTCGGCGAGCTGGAAGGCCATGCCCACCTTCTCCCCGTAGTCCTCCAGGGTCTGGACCGTGGCCTCGTCGCCGTCCCCGAAGTGCGCGCCCAGGCGGCCCGCGGCGGCGATGAGCGAACCGGTCTTGCCGCCGATCACGCGCAGGTAGTGCTCCAGGTGATCGTCGCTCTCCTCGGGTCCGACGGTCTCCCACAGCTGGCCCATCACCAGTCGCTCAAAGGTCCGCGCCTGGATGGCGACGGCCTCCGGACCGAGGGAGGCCATCAGCAGTGAGGCGCGGGCGAAGATCAGGTCACCGGCCAGGATGGCGATGGAGTTGCCCCACACCCGGTGGGCTGCCGGAGTGCCCCGGCGCACCGGGGCCTCGTCCATGACGTCGTCGTGGTACAGCGTGGCCAGATGAGTCAGTTCCATCACGACGGCGGCCGTGCGCACCTCGTCGTCGACCTCGCCGACGTGGCCGGTACTGACTCCGGGGTCCCCGAGCATCGAGGACAGGATGGTCAACAGCGGACGGATCCGCTTGCCACCGGCCTCCAAGAGGTGCCGAGAGGTGTGGTCGGCCAGCTGATCCGCATTCGCGACGGCCTCGGAGAGTTCTCGCTCCACCAGGTCCAGCGCCCGGGCCACGACCTCCACCAGCTCACCGTGCTCGGCGAGGACCTCGAACCCGGCGGGCAGGGACAGCTGAGGCGCTGTGGCGTCGGCAGCGTGGTCAGCGGGGACTGCGGGCTCGGGGGAAGTCACCGGGCCAGCCTAGCCAACCTTGGCTCGGCGCGGAGCATCTGCACCGAGCGTGGTCGCCGCCGGGACGGCAGACTCCAACAGTCGGACCGTGCGGTCCACGGCGGAGGTTCCCTGCTCGTCGACGAGGTTCGCCATGACCTGGACCACCGTGCGCAACAGCGGCCGCACGCGCATGCCGGTGGCCAGCGCGGCCTTCAGCACGGCCGGATGCCCGATCAGGTCGGCGAAGCGCGCCCCGAGCGCGAAGTGAGAGCCCCATTTCTCCTGAGTGAGTACCGGGTAGCGGGCGAGCTCGTGCTCCCGGCCGGCCGCCGTCGGGCGTTTCAGGGCGGTGACGGCGACGTCTGCCGCGAGGCGCGCTGCCTCCATGGCGAAGGAGATGCCCTCGCCGTTGAACGGTGAGACCATCCCGGCGGCGTCGCCGATCAGCAGCATGCCGGGCACATGCTGCGGGGTGCGGTTGAAGCCCATGGGCAGGGCGGCGCCGAGGATCCTGGAGGTGCGGGTGTCCTCCGACAGTCCCCACGTCTCGGTGAGCGCGCCGGACCAGTCGCGCAGGATCGACCGATAGTCCAGGGAACCGAATTGCGGGGAGGAATCCAGGATGCCGAGCCCGACGTTGACCGTGCCGTCGCTCAGCGGGAACAGCCAGCCGTAGCCCGGCAGCAGGTTCCCCTGAGCGTCGGGCAGCTGCAGCCACGACTCCATCCAGTCGTCGCCGTGACGCGCCGCGTGCTCGGGCACGGAGTAGTACGCCCGAACCGCGACGCCCAACGGGCGGTCCTCACGCCGGGACAGTCCGGCGGAGACGGCGCTGCGGGTGGAGTTGCCGTCGGCGGCCAGCACGATCGGCGCGTGGAACTCGCGGGTGGCCCCGGTCTTGCGTCCGCGCTCGTCCAGCAGCTCGGCTCGCAGTCCCGTGACGGTTCCGTCCTCGGCGCGCAGCACTGTGGAGACGGAGTGGCGTTCCAGGATGGTGGCGCCGGCGGATCGGGCGTGGTCGGCGAGGATCTCGTCGAAGTCCTGGCGGGTTCGCACCAGGGCGTAGTCCGGCCACGTGTCGGTGCTCGGCCACCGCACCTCGACGGCCCGGCCCTCCGCCACGAGCCGCAAGCCCTTGATGCGCCGCCAACCGTCCTCGGCTGGATGCGGAAGTCCCAGCAGGTTCATCTCGCGCACGGCTTGCGGTGTCAGCCCGTCCCCGCAGACCTTCTCCCGGGGGTAGGCGGTCTTCTCCAGGACCACGACCTCGACGCCGGCGTTGGCCAGGTGCCACGCGGCCGTCGCCCCGGCGGGGCCGCCTCCCGCGATGAGGACCTGCGTCCGAAGGGGTTGCTCTGCTGATTCCACCCGGCCATTCTCCCAGAGCTTCTCCCTGAAGCATCGCCCTCTGCTCGCGGCGGTAGGCTGGTCTGGTCATGAAGAACCCTGCATCCGGCACGCTGGCACCGCGGCTGGCGTCCATCACCTGCACCCGCCCGCTGCCCGGGGGTTCGTCCTTGGCGGATCTGCTGGTTTCCGGGCGCGAGTGCGCGTGGATCCGGCTCGGCGAGGGGCTCGTCGGCCTCGGCACGGCCGCCCGCTTCACCACCACCGGCCCGGCCCGCTTCGATGAGGCCCGCCAGTGGTGGTCCGGCGCGACGGCCGCCGCCACCGGCAATCCCGTCGCCTTCGCCGCCTTCGCCTTCGACGACGACAGCCGAGTGGACTCCGTGCTGCGGGTGCCGGAGATCGTCCTGGGCACCACCGACGGCGAGTCCTGGCTGCAGTGGCACGTGGATCTGGACTCCCCCGCCTACGCCGACCGGGTGGCCGCCGGCTGGTGGCCCGACGAGTCGGGGGCCGAGGAACGTCTCGCCGAGCTGTTGACGGAGGCCGACCTGGCCGGCGAGGAGACCGCCGCGGCGCAGGCCGGCGACCCCACCCTCACCGAAGGGGCGATGACGAGCGACGGGTTCCGGGCCGCCGTCGTGCGTGGGGTGGAGGCGATCACCGCGGGGGAACTGACCAAGCTGGTGCTCGCCCGCGATGCCGTGGTGAGCACTCCGGGGCCCGTGGACGTGCCGCAACTGCTGCGTGAACTCGCGGTGCGGTACCGGGACTGCTGGACCTACGCGGTGGACGGGCTGGTCGGGTCGACCCCCGAGATGCTCGTCAAGGTCGATGGCGGCCGGGCCCGGGCACGAGTGCTGGCCGGCACCCTCGACCGGGCCGGCGCCCCGCAGGGTCATGGCGGCACCTCCTACGCGACGCATCTCTTGTTCGAAGACGAGAAACAGCGCCATGAGCACCAGCTGGCCATCGACTCCCTGACGGAACGGCTGGAACCGTTCACCAGTGAGCTCAACGCCCATGCCGAGCCCTTTGTGCTGGAGCTGCCCAACGTGTGGCATCTGGCCTCGGACGTGACGGCGGAGCTGGCCGCCACGAACGGTCACGCCACGAGTGCCCTGGACCTGGTGCAGGCGCTCCACCCGACGGCCGCCGTCTGCGGAACACCGCGAGACGAGGCGGCCCAGCTGATTCGCGCACTCGAGTCGGTCGAACACGGTGTGGACCGCGGGCTGTACGCCGGACCGGTCGGCTGGCTGGATGCCGCCGGCAACGGAGAGTTCGGTATCGCCCTGCGCGGGGCCGTGGTGGAGGACGAGCACACACTGCGGCTCTACGCCGGCTGCGGGATCGTCTCCGCGTCCGATCCGGAGGCCGAACTCGCCGAGACCAACGCGAAAATGCGTCCCATGCTGCAGGCCCTCGGGTTGCGCGCGTAGCGTCTCCGGCCCCCGATGTCCCGGCTGGCAGCCAGGGATCGACGTGAGACGCACATCACCAAACGTGGACTATTCCCGCGTCACGGGGAGGAGTACTTTGATCTCTCGTGACCTTGCACGCCCTCCGTCGACCCCATCTCTCACCGGTGCGACTGATCATCTTGATGTTCGTCGTCGCCATCGTGGTCGGCACCGGATTGCTGATGCTTCCGATCTCCTACCAGGGTCAGGCGCCGCGTCTTCTGGAGGCCGGATTCACCGCGACGAGCGCCATCACCGTGACCGGACTGATCGTGGTGGACACCCCCGAGTTCTGGACCCTCTTCGGTCAGGTGGTCATCCTCATCCTGATCAAGATGGGCGGGCTGGGAGTGATGACCTTCGCCACGGTGCTGGGCATGCTGATCTCCCACCGGATGGGACTGACCCGGCGGCTGGAGACGGCGGCCGAATCACGCACCGAGGGCATCGGCGACCTGCGTCGCGTGTTGCTGGCCATCTTCACCATCTCGTCCACGATTGAGCTTTCCGCCGCTGTGGTGTTGTTCCTGCGCTATTGGCTCGGGCACGGCGTCGACGCCGGGCTGGCAGCGTGGTACGGGCTCTTCCACGCCGTTTCGGCCTTCAACAACGCCGGTTTCGCCCTGCATTCGGACAGCCTGATGGGCTACGTGGGCGACCCGTACATCAGCCTCACCGTGGTGGTGTGCATCGTGCTCGGCGGCATCGGCTTCCCCGTGCTCGTGCAATTGCTCAAGTTCTGGCGCATCCCGCACCGGTGGAACATGAACACCCGGCTGATGATGCTGGGCACCGTTCTGCTGGTGAGCGCCGGCACCGCCATGTATCTCCTGCTGGAGTGGAGCAATCCCAGGACCTTGGGCTCGCTCGATGTCCCCTCCCGCATCCTGGCCGCCTTCTTTCAGTCGGTGACCACGCGCACCGCCGGTTTCAACACTCTGGACTTCGGTCAGATGGATCCCATCACCCTGATGGGCACCGACGTGCTGATGTTCATCGGCGGTGGCCCCGGTGGAACGGCCGGCGGCCTGAAAGTGACCACGTTCGGCGTGCTGTTCTTCATCATGCTGACCGAGCTGCGTGGAGAGAACGCCGTCAACGTCCTGGGCCGGCGATTGGCACGGTCGGCTCAGCGCGAGGCCACCACCGTGGTGCTGCTCTCCGTCGCAGCGGTGACCCTCGGCACGGCCGGGCTGATGGCCCTGAGCGAAGCCACCACGGACCAACTGCTCTTCGAAGCCGTCTCCGCCTTCGCCACCGTGGGACTGTCCACCGGTGTCATGGCTGACCTGCCGGACGCCGGACAGGCCATTCTCATGGTGTTGATGTTCCTCGGCCGACTGGGCCCGGCCACCGTGGCCGGCGCCCTAGCCCTGCGTCAACGCAAGATCCTCTACGAACTACCGAAGGAAAGGCCGCTCCTTGGCTGACACATCCATCCCCCAGCCCTGCCAACCCACCCACCCTGAACGGCCACCGGAATCCCGACGCCGGAGCCGTCACCGCGGGCTGGGCTCGCTGACCAAGCCGTTCGGAGACTCAGCCTCCGGCCGGCAGGCCGGACAGAACGTCGTCGTGCTCGGACTCGGCCGCTTCGGCACCGGGCTGGCCCTGGAGCTCATGGAGTCCGGCTGCGAGGTGCTCGGCGTCGACGTCCGCGAGGACACGGTGCAGTCCCTCAACGGCCTGCTGACCCACGTGGTGCGGGCGGACACGACCTCCGAGGAGGCCATGCGCCAGCTCTCGGTCCACGAGGCCGACCGGGTGGTGGTGTCCATCGGCGGCACCCTCGAGGCGTCGATCCTGACCACCTCCCTGATGATCCGGTTCGGGATCGAGAACATCTGGGCGAAGGCCAACAACGAATCGCATGAGACGATCCTGCGTCAACTCGGGGTCCGGCACGTGGTGCATCCCGAGCGGGACATGGGCCGCCGTCTGGCCCACCTGGTCCGGGTCTCCATGGAGGACTATGTGGAGGTCGAGCCCGGATTCGTCATCGTGCGCACCGGGGTTCCCCGCGACTACGTGGGCCAGGAGCTCAGGACCACGCTGTTCCGCGAGAAGCTGGGCGTCTCCGTGGTCGCCGTCAAGGACCAGGGCCGCTGGCTCTACCCGGACCGCCACTATGTGCTGCAGGCGGACGACACGCTGCTGGTGGCCGGGCCGACACGCAAGGCGGAGGCCTTCGCCGAAAAGCGATGAGTCTGAGCGAGGCTGCTCAGAACGTGGCCCGGACGGCGTCCTCCACCAACTGCCGAACCTCGGGGCGCGCCTCTCGATCCGCCCGCAGTTCCAGCACTCGCCGTCCGTGGCCGGGGCTGCCGAGCGCGGACAGCAGGCCGTCCTCGCTCTCCACGGGAGCCCAGTCCAGGCCGTAGGCCGCACAGATCGACTGCACGTCCACGTCCTGCGGGGTGCCGAAGAAGCGCTCCACCACCGGCGCCATGCCCTCGCGCCGGGCCACCAGCCCGTGCTCGAGCCCGGCGAAAATCGCCCCGCCGCCGTCGTTGACCACCACGATGTCCAGGTCCGGTTCCCGCTCCCCCGGGCCGATGAGCAGGCCGCCGACGTCGTGCAGCAGCGTCAGGTCTCCGCACAGCAATACCGTCCGCCGGCCCGTGGACAGGGCGATGCCGGCGGCCGTGGAGACGGTTCCGTCGATGCCGGACAGGCCGCGATTGGCATAGACGATCGACTGCGGAACCGTGGGCGGACGCCAGGACAGGTCGACGTCGCGGATCACGGAGGACGAGCCCAGGACCAGAGGCCCTCGCACCGTGCTGGCCACCAGCTGACTCGTGCGCAGGGCCCCGGGCCGGCCGACCGCGTCATGCCGGGTGGCCAGAGCCTCATCCACCGCCGTCTGCGCCCGGTTGCCGGCCTGCTGCCACGCGCCCAGCCACCCCGCGGGTCCGTGACCGGCGACGACGGCCAGCTCCTCCAGGTCCTCGACCGGCCGTTCGCGCCGGGTCCCCGGCACGAACCAGGCCACCGGCTCGGGCTGGTGGAACGCCGTCTGCAGGTCCTCACGGGCCAGCAGCCCACTGATCTGACGGGTCAGCGTCGGCCGTCCGAAGAGGATGACCTGCTCGATCTGCGCTGCCAAGGGGTGCGAGTCCTCGCCCAGTCCCCCGGCTGAACCGATGAGCCAGGGATAAGCGCCCACCGCGTTGTGGCCGAAGCGGGCATTGGAGCTCGGTTCGGCCAGCAGGGGCAGCCCCAGGGCGGCGGCGAACGCGGCCGGCAAGGGGCCGGAACCATGGCCGGCCACCACCACCGTCCGGGTCTCCGGGAGCCCGGAGACATCCAACGCGAGGCGCTCGGTCAACTGCAGCGGATCAATCGGGGCCACCCTCACCGGGCTGGCGGGACCGGTGACCAGTTCCTCCGCCGCGGGGGCGACCCATGCGTCTTTGCCGGTGCTGACGTCGTCTTCATTCGGGATCAGCGGGTCCCTGAACCGCAGATTCAGGTGGATCGGCCCCGGCGCGGACTCCCGGATCGTGACGCCCGGAACGGCGGCGAAGCCTTCCACGTCCTCCGTGTTGAAGCCGCTGGCGGCCAGCAGCGCACGTCCCACCACGGAACGGAGGTGGTCGCGGTGCTTCTGCAGCGCGGTGGCCCGTGGATCGGCGTCGGGACCGGACACCTCAGCTGCCTCAGCGGCCAGCCAGTCCGGAATCTCCTCCGGGTCGCCGTCGGGGATGACCGTGCCGCTGACAGTCTCGGCGAAGCGCACATGGAGGGGGAAGATCCCGTCCTGGTCCGTCGTCTGGTTGACCCCGGTGCCCTGGAGCTCCTCCGGGCGGTCGGCGGTGAGCGCCACCAACTGCACCGCCGAGTGGTCGGCCTCCATCAGCGCCGGCAAGAGGTTGCCCACGGCGGTTCCGGACGTGGTCACGACCCCGACTGGCCGGCCCGAGGCCGCGGCCAGGCCCAACGCGGTGTAGGCGGCGGAGCGCTCGTCGATGCGGACGTGGAGACGGACGTGGCCGGCCCGTTCCGCCTCGGCCAAGGCATAGACCATGGGGGCGGACCGGGAGCCGGGGGCGACGACGGCCTCACGCATTCCCCCTCCGATCAGGGCCGCGGCCACCGTCCGGGCGACCTGCAGGGAATCCAGAGCGAGCATCGGAGGCCGCGGACGGGAGTGGTGCCGGAAGTTCTCCATAGTGCTCATCCTAGAGAGCGGGGCTGATCGGAAGGTTAACGACCACACCCCCGGGCCGAGGAGTTCGGTCCGGGGGTGTGGTGTTCAGGCGTGGTGTTCGGGTGCGGCTCAGTTGTTCTTGTTCTTATTCCGGCCCTTGTTGTTGCTCTGGCCTCGGCCGTTGTTCACGCTCGTGGAGAAGACCTGCACCACGGCCGGACGGGGGACGGCGACCTGGTCACCCTTCAGCGGGCCGTCCGGGACGAAGTCCGGGAAGTACGAGGTGTGGGCTCCCCAGTCACCGCCCTCACCGGGGTGCTGCACGGCCACGAACACGGAGTTATCGCGATCGTGAATCACCGGGCCGCAGGTCTCGGCATCGGCGGGCACGGCCAGGAACTGCTCCACGCGACCGCGCTGGGGCCCCTCGAGGGTCACCTTGTGCAGTGCGTCCGAGTAGCCGATCTTGCCGGGCTGGCCGTCCGTGGAGATCCACAGGTTTCCCTCGGAATCGAAGGCCACGTTGTCCGGGCAGGAGATCGGGGAGACCTGGTCCGCCGGGAACCCGGAGAAGTAGACCGAATCCGACTGGGTCGGGTCGCCGGCCAGCAACAGGATGTTCCAGTTGAAGCGTTCCGAGGTGTGGTCGCCGCGGCGCTCGATCATCTCGATGACGTGCCCGTCCCGGTTGCCCCCGTCGGCCTTGGCCACCGGGTTCGCCTCGTCCACATAGTCGGCCTTGCGGCCGGAGTTGTTGGTCAGCGCCAGGTAGATCTTGCCGGTGACCGGATTGGTCTCCATGTCCTCCGGACGGTCCATCTTGGTGGCGCCGACCTTGTCCCCGGCGAGGCGGGTGTTGACCAGCACCTCCTCCACGGTCATGCCCTCGACGAGCGACTTGTCATTCTTGACCAGCGGGATCCAGCGGCCCCAGCCGTCGAAGTCGCCGTCGGAGGGCACAGCACCGGTGCCGTCGATCTCCGACTCCGGGGAGTTGCCGTAGTACTTGGCCACATAGAGGGTGCCCTCGGAGAGCAGGGTCATGTTGTGCTTCTTGTCGCCCTCGCGGTACTTCTTGCGGGAGACGAACTTGTACACGTAGTCGTCGGCCTGGTCGTCACCCGAGTAGACCACCGCGTAACCGTCTCGGGAGATGATGGCGGTGCCGGACTCGTGCTTGAAGCGGCCCAGGGCGGTGTGCTTGACCG
Source organism: Citricoccus sp. GCM10030269 (assembly GCF_042665635.1). Classification (NCBI taxonomy): domain Bacteria; kingdom Bacillati; phylum Actinomycetota; class Actinomycetes; order Micrococcales; family Micrococcaceae; genus Citricoccus; species Citricoccus sp. GCM10030269. Next base: position 522,003 of record NZ_JBHTCV010000001.1, read on the forward strand.
GCGTGGACTCGGGGTTCTCCGGGTCGATCTCCACGATCCAGCCGAAGCGGTTCGCCTCGTTGGCGTAGCCCTCGTTGTTCAGGTTGAACCGGGGGTGCACGGTCTCCCAGCGACGTTGGGTCGGGCCGGGCGAGATGCCCAGACGGCGCTCCTCGTCGGAGCCGGTGCCGACGAAGTACTGGTTGAAGTTCTCTTCCCCGGAGAGCACCGTGCCCCACGGGGTGGTGCCGCCGGCGCAGTTGTTGAACGTGCCGACGACCTTGGTGCCGGTGGTGTCGTCCTTGGTCTTCAGCAGGTCGGTGCCTGCGGCCGGGCCGTCCACGGTGAAGGTCGTGAAGCCGGTGATGCGGCGGTTGCGAGCCCCGCCCACCACGTACTCCCACTTCTGGCCCGTGCCACCGCGCTTGAGGTCCACGATGGACAGTCCGTGGGCCGCGATCGCCGCGTTGACGACGTCCTCGGGGTTGGACTTGATGTACTCCGGGGGGAACATGATGTTCTCGTTGGTGTACTCGTGGTTGTTCACCAGGTAACCGGTGCGGTCGCTGCCGCCGTCGGAGATCACGTTGAGGTAGTCGCTGTTGTACCCGAACTGCAGGGACTGCGACTCCTGGGTCTGGTTCTCGACGTCGAACTCCGGGGAGTTCTCGAACAGCGGGTCGCCCCAGCGGATGATCGGGGCCCAGTCGTAGCCGGCCGGGACCGTGACGTCGTCCACGGTGCGCAGGACCGGGTCGATGGCGTCGAAGGGCAGCTTGCCGCCGCCCGAGGGGACGTTGCCGTTGTCCGCCACGGCCGCGGGGGTCTCGCTGAGGGCGGTGCCGCCCACCACGACGGCCGCTGCGAGGCCGCCACCCAGTCCGAGGGCCGCACGCCGGGAGATGGCGGCGTTGGCGATGTCCCGGAAGTGCGTGTTGTCCGAGGTGTTCGGCACCGGATGCGCACAGTCGTCGCCGCACTTCAGTGCGCAGGTGATCGGCAAACGGTTACCGCGAGTGTGTCCGGCCATGGGCAGGTGGCGCTTCAGCATGGGGATATTCCTCCGAGATGGTTTGGCTTACGCACTCCACAGAGTGGACCCGGCAGGACGCCGTTCGGTCACTGCCCGGTGACATCCCGGTGAACACTGGATGAGGGGTATTTAGGTCATGTGGACGGACCGAAATTAGGTTCCGCCAGCGCCTGGTATGCGGCCGCCAACCGTTCGCGCCACCAGACCTGGCGGTCCTCAGGGGCCCGCAACCGCGCCACGGCCGCCCCCGCTGGAACGGGACGATCCTGCGAGACGAGGTGACCGGCGTCGGGAATCCATGGCGGATCCACCACGTCCTCGGCGAACAGCGCCACGGTGCCGAGCCCGCACGCATGGGGCAGTCGGGACAGCGCGGCGGCGAGCGCCACTCCCCCGGCGATGCCGACCGACGTCTCGAGCGCGGAGGACACGACGGCGTCCAGGCCGGTCGCCTCGACGATCGCCCGGGCGCGGCGCACCCCACCGAGAGGCTGGACCTTGATCACCACCAGATCAGCGGCCCCGGCCCGGGCGACGGCCAGCGGGTCTGTCTCCTTGCGCACGGATTCGTCAGCCGCCAGCTTGAGGGGCACCCCGGCCCGGTGCAGCGCTTCGCGGAGGCGGGCGAGTCCCTCGATCCCGGCCACGGGCTGTTCGGCGTACTCCAGCCCGACGTCGGAGAGTCGGCTCAGCGCGTCCATGGCCGTGGCGTGGTCCCAGCCTTGGTTGGCGTCGATGCGCACGGCGGCGTCCGGTCGCAGACGGCGCACCTCGGCCACGCGTGCCAGGTCCTCGTCCAGGTGCTGCCCGGCCTCGGCCACCTTCACCTTGACGGCGGGAACGGGACCGAAGGAGTCCAGTACCCGCCGGACGTCGGCCACGGGGACCGCCGGCACGGTCGCGTTCACGGGTATGGCCTCCCGAACCGGGGCCGGCCACCCCAGCCAGCCGGCCTCGATGGCGGCGGCCAGCCACCGAGAACTCTCCTCCGGACCGTACTCGGGGAAGGGCGAGAACTCCGCCCAGCCCTGAGGCCCGCGCAGGAGCATGGCCTCACGCACGGTGGTGCCGCGGAAGCGGGTGTGCATCGGCTGCGCCACGACGACGGCGCCCTCCAGGAGCTCCTCCAGGCTGGGCAGCGCGTCCCCCGGCGACCAGAGGGGCGGGACGCCGTCAGGAGGGGGTGTTGAAGGCGGGGATGTTGAGGAAGGGGGTGTTGAAGGTGGGGGTGGGGGTGTGCGCGGGGCCATCGCGCCATCTTACGGAGCCGGACAAGCTGACCCTCACATCAGGTGTCGGATCCGGCCCCAGTGTGGAGCGAAATTACTGGGTGGAATCCGACAACTGATGACTGGGGTGGGAGTGCCTCGAGGGTGAAGCGCCTCAGACGGCGTGGTAATAGCCGAACTTGCGGGCCACGGTGGCCGCCCGGCCGTGGTCGCCCAGGACTTCCTCCAGGGCGCGGACCACGGACTCGGTCGTTTCCTGGCGCATCGACCAGTCCTCGGTGAAGGGATCGTCCCAGCTGGCCCACGCGCGGCCGGTGGCCACCAGGGCGAGCGTCATCTCCTCCAGTGAGGCGAAGGTCGGCTCGGGGTCGTCGAGGCGGTCCTCCCAACCGTCATCGCCGGGCGCGGTGAGGACCTTGCCGGTCAACCCGTCGAGGATGAACGGATCGGCGCCCTGCTTGGCGACCACGGTCCACTCATCGTTCCAGTCGACCAGGTGAGCGCCGCTGCGGCGGTTCCAGCGATAGCCGGCCTGTTCGTCCCAGAGTCGTTCCAGGGGGAAGAACAGGAACGGCAGCCCCGCCGTGTCGATCTCGATCCATTCCGGTCCGATCTCACGGTAGAAACGGGCCAGTTCGGGGGCCAGCGGCGAGTCCCCGGCCCACTCGATGGGCTCCTGGCGGCTGACCGGACCGAAGACGGACAGGGCCTGGCGAACGGCAGCATGCTCGGGAGCGGTCCCCGCACTGTGTGGCATGGGGCCAGAGTAGACCCGCATTCTCGGTCCCGGTCCAGCGCTGACCGACGTCCGTGTGACGGTTCGGCGAAGAGTTGTTGACGTTCCGGTGACGAACCACACAGGACACACCTCGCCGACGGCTTACGGATTCCTCCCAGAAGCATCGACCACCATGGACCTATGTCCTTCCACGGTTCTGAGGCGGTCTCCGCGCGCCGGCCGGCCCGGTCCACCTGGGCCTGGGTCCTGGCCATGGTGCTCGCGGCGGCACTGTTGGTGGCGGCGTACCGGGTCTTCGTGACCACGTCGACCGGCCAGCTGGCGGAGTTCGTCACGTTCGACGCAGCCGGTGACCGACTCGGTGGGCTGCACGGCACCACCCTGACCGTGCTTCAGCGGCTGCCGCAGATCGTGGGGGTGGCCGGCGTCGGGACGTTCTTGGTGTTGACCGTGTGGCGGCGGCGATGGTTCGCCTCGCTACTGGCGGCGCTGGCGTTCGGCGCCGCCAATCTGACGACCCAGGTCCTGAAGAACTGGGTGCTGGTGCGGCCCGATTTCGACAACGGCGTGCCGTACTACACGGGAAACTCACTGCCCTCGGGGCATACGACCTTTGCCGCCTCCGCCGCCGTGGCGGCGTTCCTGATGGTCGCACCCCGCTGGCGGCCACTGACCGCCACGGTCGGCGCCGTGTTCGCCACGGCCGTCGGAGCGGGAACGTTCGTGGAGACCTGGCATCGCCCGGCGGACATGGTCGCCGCCTATCTCGTCGCCGCGTTCTGGGGGCTCGCGGCCGGCTACGTCATCCTCCGGACCGGCGCCGACTGGAACACTCGCGGTCGCCGAACGGCCCGGCATCCGCACCCGGCGGGACATCCGGGCTGGGATCTGGTGCTCTGGCTGGGCGGGGCGGCCCTGGTCTTGGCCGCGTGGTGGAGCTTCGGTGCGGCCGGCGGCACGTCGGCGCTGGTCGCCTCACCCGATTCCGGCTCCAGTTCCGACGCGCACTTCCTCATGGGACTGCTGCTGTCCACCGGTCCGGGGCTACTCGTCTTCGGCGCCCTGGCGAGCTTCTTCCGCTGGCAGGCCGGTCGGCGCTAACCCGTCTTCGGACCGCGGGCCAGTTCCGCCACCGAGCCCCGGCCCGGCGGCAGCGACCGGACGAAGATCAGTGCCCCCACCGCGGCGACGGCGGCCACCGCCCAGATCCCGACGGCGAGACCCGCCAGCCCGGTCACGGCCGAGAGCACCACCGGTCCGGCCAGCATCCCGGTGTCCGAGAGCAGTCGCCACAACGCCAGGAACTGCGGACGGCCCACGTCGGGCGAGTAGTCGGCGCCCAAGGTCATGACGATGCCGGAGCCGAAACCGTTGCCCAGGCCCACCACCAGGGCCACCGCGGCGAACCACCACGGGGTCCCGGTCGCCGGGATCAGGGCGAGCCCCAGGCTCAGGCTCATCATGCAGCACACCGCCACCACGCGGCGACCGCGGCGGTCCATGAGGAAACCGGAGGGGTAGAACATCACCAGATCTGCGAACCCGGACACGCCGTAGATCACCGAGGCTGTGGCCGGGGACAGTCCGAGTTCCGTGGCCCACAGGGGGATCACGGCGGAGCGGCACGCCCGGGTCGCGGCCAGGCAGAGCACACCCACTCCCGCCGTCAGCAGAACCCGGTGGTGCCGCCGGGCCAGCCACCGCATGGTGGCGGAGCGGTCCGGGGAGCCCGGTGCCGGCGTCGGGCGGGGGTGATCGTGGCCGGGGGTGGCTCCGGGCGTGCTCGGCGTTGCACCAGGCAAGGGCAGGTCACGGATGGTGAAGCTCAATCCCGCGGCCAGCGCCATGGCCAGGGTCGCGGCCACGAAGGCACCCTCCAGTCCCATGAGCGCTTGGAGGCCCGCGCCGATGAACGGGCCGATGAACAGCCCGATGCGGATGGTCCCGCCCAGCGTGGACATGGCCCGGGCGCGATGGGTGACCGGCACGGCGACGGCGAGGTAGGACTGCCGCGCCAGGTTGAACCCGGCTCCGGCCATGCCCACGACGACCAATCCGGCCAGGAGCACGCCGAGCGCGGCGCCGTCCGGTATCGGCAACCATCCGGTGACTGACGCCAGGGACACCAGCGCCCCGAACGCCCCCGTCCACGCGGAGACGATGATGGTGGTGCGCTCCCCGGCTCTCGAGGCCAGCTGCGCGGCGGGGGCGTTGGCCGCCAACGAGCCGAGGCCCACCAGCGTCACCGAGGCGGCCGCCAGCGCCACCGAGGCCCCGAACGCCGTGGCGGCCGGGGCCATCGCTGGGGTCAGCGCGCCCAGGCCAACGGAATACACGGTGGACGGGGCGTAGATTTGAAACGCCTGTTCCAGCGGACCGCCGCGGAACGAACGACGGCGGCCAGCGGGATCGGGCATCGGTGGCGTGGAGTTCTCCTGAGAGTTCGACAGTCCCTACGGCGTCATAGGTTCTGTGCAGAATCGGGGTGCAGGCGGTGCTGTGCCGACTTTACTCCAAGGATTCCGCGTTCTCGTATCCAGTGCCGTTGTAGCGCTGGACCACCACGGAGGACACGGCCGGCTGGCCGTCCTCGGTGGTGTTGACGGCGGTGCCCTCCAGCATCAGCGGAGCCTGGAAGTCCTCGATCTTGCGCAACTCCTCCATGAAGTTCTCCCGCGTGGGCTCCGTCATGTTCTTGAAGGTCTCTTCGAGGGTGGCCCCGACCATGTAGCTCCACATGCAGTGCGGGAAGTCCGGAGAGGTCGTGTAGTCGCCGGAGTACTCCTCGAGGTTGTCCAGGAACTCCACCACGTCCTCATCCTCGGCGAAGGCGGGGCTCTGCGGCGCCTTCGCGAACGAGACCGAGTAGAACCCGTCCTCTTCGTCGGCACCGGCCGGCTCGAGGATTCCCGCCGGGCTGGAGGTGTTCGAGGGCAGGAACCAGCTCGGAGACCAGTTCAGTTCGCGGGTCTTCTCGATCGCCGAGATCGTCAACGGCGTGATGGACATGGCGTTGAAGAACACGTCGGCGTCGGTGCTGGCCAGTTCGGTCAGCTGAGCATCTACGGAGGTGTCCGTGGCCTCATAGGTGAGCTCGTTGACGACCTCGATGTTGTCCGAGTCTGAGATGGCTTCCTTGAAGCCCTCCACGTAGCCCTCGCCGTAGTCGTCGTTCTGCGAGAGGATCGCCACGGTGAGGTCCTCATCGGACTCGGCCAGTAGTTCCCCGAAGGCCTCGCCCTCGTTCTGGTAGATCGGCACGAAGCCGAGCTGCCAGGGGCTCTCCGTCTGGTCACTGAAGATCGGATCGCCCGTCTGGATGAGCGCCTGCGGCACCTCGGAGTCGATCGCGGCCTCGCGGAACGCGCGGTTGGTCGGGGTGCCGAGACCGGAGGTGAAGGCGAAGACGTTCCCCTGGTTCTGCTGGAAGTTGGACAGCGATTTCTGCGGGTCGTAGGCGTCGTCGTAGGCCTCCACCGTGACTTCGCGCGTCTTACCGTCGCCGAACTCGATGCCGCCGTCGGCATTGGCCGCACCGAAGTACGCGACCAGGCCGGCCACCGTGCAGTTGCCGGGCCCGGCGGTGCCGCCGCTCAACGGCGTCGTCACGCCGAGGGTGATGGCTTCGTCGGTGATTCCCGGGCTGGCTGCTGTGCCGCCGTCCTCGCCGCCTCCTCCGCCGTCGGAGCGTGCGCAACCGGACAGGGCCAATGCGGTGGCGGCGCTCATCGCGACGGCGCTGAGTACCTTCTTCTTGATGGTCATGGCGTGTCTTCCTTTGCTGGATGAGACGGATCTGATGGAGAGGTTTCTGGATGAGGCGCGGTGCCCCGGTCAGGGGTGCCCTGAGTGCCGGAGGTGGAGCGTTGGGTCCAGCGGCGGATGGTTCTGGGCAGGCTGGCGATGCCACCGGGCAGGACGAACAGGACGATCAGCAGGACAGCGCCCTGGACGAGTGAGGTCAGGGTGGGTGCCACGTCGTTGATCACATTGGGCACCAGCACGTAATAGATGCCGCCGATGATCGAGCCGATGATGCTGCCCGCGCCGCCGACCACCATCGAGGCCAGCAGACTGATCGAGTGGTGGAAGGCCAAGGTCTCCGGGGAGGTGTACTGCACCACCACCATGTAGAGGAAACCGCTGACCCCACCGATCATCGCGGCGATGGTGAAGGCCAGAACCTTGTACCGATAGGGCGAGATGCCCATGGCACCGGCCACGGCCTCGTTCTCCTTGACGATCCGGAAGGCCCGGCCGTACTTCCCGCGAACCAGGTTGTAGGCCAGCAGGAAGGTGACCCCACCGATCAACAGCACCAGGTAGTACTGCCATTGATCATTGGCCAGTCCAGACCAGTCCGGTGCGGCGGAGAACCGCGCCGAGGTGCCCTGGGAGCCGCCGGTGAAATCACTGAGACGCTTGGCCAGGGGCACGCCGATGATCGGGAGTGCGATGGTGACCATGGCGATCGCGAGTCCGCCCAGTCGGGCTGCGGCCAAGGCCACCACCAGTCCGGCCAGTCCACAGGAGATCACCGTGACGATGAAGACGAACACGATGTTCCAGTCCTGATTGACGCCGTAGGCGGTGACATAGGCGCCCATCCCGAGGAAGAAGATCTGCCCGAGGGAGACCTGCCCGGTATAGCCCATGATGATGTTCAGACCGAGCACGGCAACGGCGAAGACCCCGACTCTGGCCAGACTCTGATTGACGGGAATGGGCAACAGCAGCGGGGCGACGATCAGCGCCACGACGATGACGGCGATCAGGGCCAGGCGAACCCACGGCCGACTGAACAGGCCCTGGCGGGGCTGGAGGGGTGTGCTGGAGTCCACGGTGTTGGATGCTCTCTTCTCTGCGGCCATCAGACACGCACCACGGTTTTGCGGCCGAACAGTCCTTGGGGTCGGATCAGCAACACCACGAACAGCAGGATGAAGGGCACCACGATCTTCAGGTCGTGGCCGATGAACGGCACGTACACGGCTGCCAGATTCTCCAGGATGCCGATCAGCCAGCCCGCCACGACCACTCCCAGCGGGCTCGAGACGCCCCCGAGAATGACAGCGGCCAAGGCGTACACCAGCACGGTGTCCAGCATCCCGGGCGTCAGGGACAGGCGCGGCGCCACGAGGGCACCGGCGACGGCGCCGAGGGCCGCGGCCAAGCCCCAACCGACCATCAGCAGCCGCCCGACGGGCAGCCCGGAGAGCGAGGCCGACTGCCGGTTGTCCGCCACGGCCCGCAGAGCCAGTCCGAGCTTGGTCTGCTGGAACAGCAACTGCAACAACACCATGATGGCGGCGATGGTCACGAAGGTGCCTAGAGAGCGCCAACTGACGGCTGCTCCGAGCAGGTTGAACGCCGAAGACGGGAACATGGACGGGAACTGCAGGTTGTTATAGGACCACAACCAGCCACAGATACCGGTGATCAGCGTCAGCAGACCGACGGTGACCACCACGGACGTGTGTTCCTCCCCGCCCATGAACCGGCGCATCAGGAATCGCTCGATCAGTGCGCCAATGACGAAGGAGGCCGCCACGGACAGGATGATGGCCACGATGAGCGGCAGACCGAGATTCAGGAAGGCGAACGCCAAGTACGCGGACAGCACCGCCATGCCGCCCTGGGCGAAGTTGATCAGACCGGTGGACTGATTGACCAGAACGATGGCCAGGGCGATGGCCCCGTAGACGGATCCCATGGCGAGGCCGTCGACCACGAGTTGGATGAAGGTACCCATCATCAGCCTCCCAAGTACGCTTTGCGGATCTCGTCGCGGCCCTTGAGCTCCGTCGAGCTACCGCTCAGGACACTGCGGCCGGTCTCCAGGACCGTGGCCGTGTCCACGATGGTGAAGGCGAGGTTGGCGTTCTGCTCCACCAGCAGCATGGCCACTCCCGTTTCCTCGCGCAGGAGCCGAATGGCGTCGTACACGGTCTTGGCCGTGCTGGGCGCCAATCCCAGGGAGGCCTCGTCCAGCAACAGCAGCTTGGGCTGGGCCATGTACGCGCGGGCGACGGCGAGCATCTGCTGTTCGCCACCGGACATGGCCGAGGCATTGGAGGAATACCGCTCTCGAAGGTTGGGGAACAGCTCCAGCAGGTGGTCGATGTCCTCCTGGATCCCCTTCCGGTCCTTGCGCAGGTAGGCCCCGACCTGGAGGTTCTCCTTCACGGTCAGGTTGCCGAGAGTGCCGCGCCCCTCCGGGACATGGGCGATGCCCAGTGCCGCCACCTCGTCGGGTCGTTTGCCGCGGATGTCCCGGCCTTCGAATCGAATGGATCCGCCGGTCTTCACCTCGCCGCTGATGGACTTGAGGGTGGTGGTCTTCCCCGCGCCGTTGGCGCCCAGAATCCCGACGGCACCCTGCTCGGGCACACTCAGACTCACGCTCTCCAGCACCTGGACCGGGCCGTAGTGAGCGGTCAGATCAGTGATCTCAAGCAGCGTCATCGCTCGCGTCCTTCCCGAGGTACGCCTCGATGACCCGTGGATCGGACTGTGCCTCAGCCGCAGTGCCCTCCATCAGTTTGCGGCCGTGGTCCAGCACCACCACACGGTCGGCCAGCGCGGAGATCACGCCCATGTGGTGCTCGACGATGACGATGGTGATCTCGCCGGTCTCCCGAAGGGTCTGGATGGTCTGGATGAACGCGTCGACCTCCCCGTGGGAGAGTCCGGCCGCCGGCTCGTCCAGCAGCAGCACCTCGGGGCGGACCATCAGGGCCCGGCACAGCTCGACGCTCTTGTGCAGTCCGTGGGACAGCTCATCGGCTCTCCGATGCGCGGCCCAGCCCAGACCCAATTCGTCCAGGCGTCCCAGCGCTTCGGTCCGGAGATCGCGTTCGCCGCGGGCCATCGGCGGCAAGCGCAGGGCCCACGACGCCGGCCCGCCGGGCAATCGAGCGTGTCCGCCCAGCAGCACGTTGTCCAGAACGGTGGCCTCCAGTTGCAGCGCCGGGTGCTGAAACGTCCGGGCCAGGCCGTGGCGGGACATCCCGGCCGGGGCGGTCTGGCTGATCTCGGCATCGTCGATCCGGATGGAACCGGAACTGGGTTTGTAGTGCCCGGAGATGCAATTGAACAGCGAGGTCTTGCCCGCGCCGTTGGGGCCCACCAGGCCCAGGACCGTCGCGGGCTCGACGGTGAAGCCCACGTCCTTGAGGACGGTCACCCCTCCGAAGTGGAGGTTGACCCCCTCCAGAGTCAAGCGTGCAGCCATGAGTGTTCTGTTCTTTCGGTGCGAGTCAAGCGGTGATGCGATCCGTGCGGTCGCACGTGGTGCGGATGTAGTGCGGACGTGGCCATGTCAGTGGGGATGATCTGGATCACAACCGCGTCTGGCTTGGATGTTAGGCGCCTGAGTGTGAGATTGGCAACAATATTGGTGGCAGTCTGCCGGACCGTGGCCGATTCGTTGCACGCCGATCGAGGGCCCGAGCCGCCGATAGCATGAACTCATGCCCACTTCTGAGCCCTCCACCCTCGAGACGGTGAATTCCACCGGCACCGCCGAACCGCACGGTCGTCTGGACCGGTTCTTCATGATCAGCCGGCGCGGCTCCTCCGTCGGCCAGGAGATCCGCGGCGGACTCGCCACCTTCCTGGCGATGAGCTACATCATCGTGCTGAACCCGCTGGTGCTCTCGGGCACCGATGCCGGCGGAGACACCCTGGGGGTCGCCCGGGTGGCCGCCGTGACGGCCCTGGTGGCCGGCGTCGCGACCATCGCCATGGGTGTGTGGGCCCGGCATCCCTTCGCGTTGGCCGCGGGCCTGGGCGTCAACGCCCTGGTGGCCATCACCGTCTCGACCACCGAGGGCATCACGTGGCCCTCGGTGATGGGCCTGGTCCTGCTGGCCGGTCTGGTCATGGTTCTCCTGGTCGCCACGGGATTCCGCCGCGCCGTGTTCAACGCCGTCCCGGACGCCCTGAAGACCGGGATCGTGGTCGGCATCGGGCTGTTCATCGCCCTGATCGGCCTGGTCAACTCCGGTTTCATCCGCCGTGTGCCAGACGCGGCCGGGACCACCGTGCCCGTCGGGCTGGGGACCGGCGGAGAACTCAACGGGTGGCCGGTACTGGTCTTCGTCGTCGGGCTGCTGGTGACTGCCGTGTTGGTGGTCCGCAGGACCCGAGGCGCGATTCTCATCGGCATTGTGGTGGCCACCGTCCTCGCGAACGTCCTTGAGGCGGTCTTCCACATCGGTCCCTCCACCACCGACTCCGGCGAGCCCAACCCCACCGGTTGGTCGCTCGTGGCGCCGTCGTTCCCCGAGTGGACGGCCCCGGATCTGTCCCTGATCGGTCAGGTCGACGTCTTCGGCGCGTTCAGCCAGGTAGGTCCGCTGATGGCCCTGCTGCTGGTCTTCGCGATTCTCCTCTCGGTGTTCTTCGACGCCATGGGCACCTCGGTGGGGCTGGCCCGGGAAGCCGGCAACGTGACCCAGGACGGGGAGATCCCGCATCTGAACCGCGTGCTCATGGTGGACGCCCTGGCGGTCTCGGCCGGCGGTGGCGCCTCCGGCTCGGCGAACCAGATTTTCGTGGAGTCAGGCACCGGGATCGGCGAAGGCGCCCGCACCGGCTTCGCCTCGGTGGTCACCGGCGTGCTGTTCCTGCTGGCCATGTTCCTGACTCCGCTGATCTACCTCGTGCCCTTCGAGGCGGTGGCCCCGGCCCTGGTGGTCGTCGGCTTCATGATGGCCACCCAGGTCGTCGGGATCGACTGGACCGACTGGGGTGCGGCCCTGCCGGCGTTCCTGACCATCATCCTCATGCCGTTCACGTACTCGATCGCCAACGGCATCGGTGCCGGCATGATCGCCTTCGCCGTCATCCGCACCGCCCAAGGCCGCGGCCGCGACGTGCACCCCCTGCTGTGGGTGGTGGCCGCCGCCTTCGTCCTCTACTTCGGCATGGGAGTCTTCCGCGGCCTCCTCGGCCTCTGACGTCACTCCTCCCCCGGGCGCAAAGTGACCCCACCCCCGTCATGGTGACGCCCTCTCGTCACTTTGTGCCTGTGGCGGGTGAGGTTGAATGGTCTGCATGACTTCACCCACGCCCCGGCAGAGCACCACGGACACCACGACGTCGGCCACCGCCTCGCAGCCGCCGGTCGCCGCAGCGCGCCCGGTGACCCGCGAACACCACGGCCACCGGTTCATGGACGACTTCGACTGGTTGCGGGACAAGGAGTCTGAGGAGGTTCTGGACCACCTGCACACCGAGAACGCCTACACAGAAGCGGTCACCGCGGACCAGGAACCGTTGCGGAAGGCCATCTTCAACGAGATCAAGGCGCACACGGTGGAGACAGACCTCTCGGTGCCCGCCCGCAAAGACGGCTGGTGGTATTTCTCCCGCACCGAGGAGGGAAAGCAGTACGCCGCGCACTGCCGCGTGAAGGCGGAGGACACCGGAGACCGCATCGCCGACTGGACGCCGCCGGTCATTGAACCGGGCGTGCCAGTACCCGGGGAGCAGGTCATCCTGGACGGCAACGCCGAGGCGGAGGGACAGCCCTTTTTCTCCCTCGGCGGGCTGGCGGTCTCCCGCGACGGCACCCTCATGGCCTACGCCGTGGATCATGCCGGTGACGAGCGCTTCACTCTGCGCATCCGCGACCTGACCACCGGTGAGGATCTGGCCGACGAGATCCCCAACGTGTCCTACGGAGCCGTCTTCGACCGTACGGGGACCCGCGTCTTCTACACCGTTCCGGATGACTCCTGGCGCCCGTACCGGATTCTCGCACACACGCTCGGCACCACCGCTGACCAGGATCTCTTGTTGTTCCAGGAGGATGACCCGGGCATGTGGTCCGGCTTCGACCTCTCCCCGGACCGTACCGAGCTGCTGATCTCGGTCGGGAACTCCGAGGTGGCCGAGACGCGTGCACTGGATCTGCCCGCGAGCGCCGAGGAGCCCCTCGGCGAACTGCGGATGCTCGTCTCTCGGGACCTCGGCCTCTTGCACGGTGTGGAACCGGTCACCCTGGACGCAGCCAGCCCGGACGAGGCTCCGCAGCGGCACTACGTCATCGTGCACAACAAGGACTTCGCCACTGAGGACGAGCAGCACGGACCCGCTCCGGCCCCGAACAACATGGTGTCCCTCGCCGACCGCGACACGGTGACGGACCCGCGGTTCTGGCGCACCGTCGTCGGGCATTCGACCACCACGAAAGTGGACGGTGCCGCGGTCACCGCCACGCACCTGGCCCTGGCCATACGACGGGACACGGCACCCAGGACCGTCGTCATGCCGCTCGCCCGCCTCGGCACGGAGCTGCAGGCCGAACCCGTGGAGCCCGATTTCGGTGAGGAGCTGTACTCGTGCGACCTGGCCGGCGCGCCGTTCGAGTCGCCGTTCCTGCGCTTGTCCTACTCCTCGTGGGTGACGCCCGCCCAGGTGTTGGACTGGGAGCTCGGAGCGGATGACGACGCCGGCCCCGGCACCCTGCATCTGCGCCGCCAGCTCGAAGTGCCCGGTTATGACCCGGAGCAGTATGTCGTGGAGCGGCGGTGGGCCCCGGCCCAGAGCGGCCCGGAGGGCGGGCAGACATCCATCCCGCTGACGGTGATCCGCCGCCGGGATCTGGTCCGTGACGGGTCGAATCCCTGCGTGATGTACGGCTACGGCAGTTATGAGATGTCCATGGACCCCGCGTTCGGCGCCGCGCGGCTGTCCCTGCTGGACCGTGGCGTGGTCTACGTGGTGGCGCATGTGCGCGGTGGCGGCGAGCTCGGCCGTGACTGGTACGAGCAGGGCAAGAAGCTGCAGAAGAAGAACTCGTTCACCGACTTCGTCAATGCCACCCGGTTCGTCGTGGACTCCGGCTGGGTGGACCCCGCACGAGTCGGCGCGATGGGTGGCTCGGCCGGTGGCCTGCTGATGGGCGGAGTGCTGAACCTCGCTCCCGAGCTCTACCGGGTGTGCGTGGCACAGGTGCCGTTCGTGGACGCGCTGACCTCGATCCTGGATCCCGAGCTGCCGCTCTCCGCCCTGGAATGGGAGGAGTGGGGCAACCCGATCACGGATCCGGAGGTGTACCAGTACATGCAGGAGTACACCCCGTACGAGAACGTGCGGGCCGTGGACTATCCGGCGATCGCCGCGGTGACGTCGCTCCACGACACCCGCGTGCTGTATGTGGAACCGGCCAAATGGGTCCAGCAGCTGCGCCGGACCGTCACCTCGGACCAGTCCACGCCGCTGGCCGAGGGGGGAGCGCCGATCGTGCTGAAGACCGAGATGGACGGCGGCCACGGTGGCGCTTCCGGACGCTACCGCGCCTGGGAGGATCGGGCCTGGGACTACGCGTTCCTGCTGACGGGTCTCGGCGCCACCGAGCTCCGCTAAGTCCGGGGCAACTGGCGGTCGAAAGTGCACCGAATTGGCGAGAATTCCCGGGCGTGTTGGGGCACTTTCGACCGCCAGTTGCTGAGGAGGGTGTCAGTCTCGGTCGGCTTCACGCATCGGCAGCCGCCCTGGCACCACCATCCACGTCAGCGCGGCGGCCAGCAACGGGCCCCCGATGATGAGGGTCAACAGCGGTAGCCACGGGATCCAGTCCACGGTGTACAACTGCAGCAGACCGAATCCCATGACCGGCAATGCCCCCACCGGGACACCCAGCACCGTGCCCGTCAGCGCGCCGGTGAAGGTCTGGGCCGCGGCCATGTTCTTCCGGGTTCCGGGGTTGGCTCCGATCGAGGAGAGCACGGTCTGGTCTCGTCTGGCGTCGGCGAGCGCGAGCCCGGTGGTCATGCCGGCCACGGTGATCACCAGCACCGCGGTCAAGGCGGTGAGCCCCCATAACCCGGCCATCCGGAAGCCATCCGATGACGTCATCGAGGAGAGCCAGAGATCCTGACCCTGGAGGACGTCATTGGTCAACGTCAGTTGCTCGTCACTGACCGGCTCGGCAAATCTCGCCAGCACGCCGTCCAAGGCCATGGACTGATCCATCCCGGCCAGTGCGGTGACCGGGATGACGGCGATGGGCTCGTCACCCTCCAGCTCAGGGGCCACGACGGCGTCCACCGTCACCTCGTGCTCGGGAGCCCACATCACGTTCCGTCCGACGACGGCGCTGATTCCCGGTTCATAGGACTCCGGCGCCGACTCCGGCAGCACAGGCTGGCCGGGCCCGCCAGGCAGATCAGGATTCAGAGACAGTCCGGGGACCTCGCCCACGTCCATGGTGAACTCCCCCAGGGTCAGCTGCCCGTCCTCGTCCACATACTCGGGATCGAAGACCACGGCCTGACCGGACTGGACCGCGCTCACCAGCTCGTCGTCGCCCCCGAACAACGGCGCGGGAACCGTTTCGGGCCGCAGAGGGTCCACGACCATGACGGACATCATCGGGTCCGGATTCAACGAATTCGGCTGTGAGGGACCGGAGATTCCACAGCTCTGACTGGCAGCGCGGCTCATCGATCGAATGGCCTGGTAGACCGCCTCGCTCCGTTCGCTGACGGTCGGCGCCTGCGGAATGGGCACATGGCACACCGAGTCTTCGGGATACAACGGGATCAGTTCCGAGCAGTCCGCTGAGTAGTCGAACTCACACGAAGACCGCGGGCTGTACACCTGCCAGTGGTCCATCAGCTGCGGGGTGCCGGGGACCGTCGAGAGCGACTGCAATTCGTCCACCGCTCCGGAGGCTCCCCCGGTGAACAGCTGAAGATCGTCCACGGTCGGCGTCTCATCGTTCTCGGACCACAACGCTTCCTGGGCGAGGACCCGTTGGATGCCCGCCTCGTCCCTGACGCCGAGGTAGCCGGTGTCCTCGGTCGGTGAGCCGGCTCGGGCGTGGTCGCCCTGATCCGCCGTGCCCAAACCGAGGCCCACGATGGCGGCCGCGCCGACGGCAGTGGCGGCCACCACCGCTGCCGCCACCGGAACGGTGCGCGACCGGTTCCGGTATGCGTCTCGTGCGGCGATTCGCAGTGATACCGGCAATCGGCTGGACAGCCGGGCCCACCCCGCCACGATGCCGGGCAGCAGCATCAGCACGCCCGCCAGCAGAAGCAGAGAAGAGAAGCCCAGCAGCACGACCAACACCGGCAACGCGTCGAACAGCGCACCGATGGTCGGTACGGCCATCCCATACCCGGAGGCCCCCAGAAAAACCAGCAGCCCGACGCCGGCCACGATCAGCCCCGCGGTCAGCATCCGCCGGCTCACCGGTCTCCGCTCCCCCGCGACCCCCTTCATGGCCGCCCAGGCGTCCTGTCGAGACACGGAACGGGTAGGCACCCACGCCGCGACGACGGCGCAGATCAACCCGAGCAGCACGGCAGTCAGCACGAGCCACCACGGAACATGCGGACCGAAGACCACCACGTGGCGGGCCTCGGCGGACCACAGCAGACCCCAGGCCGTCCCGACGCCCAGTACCGCTCCGGCCAGCGATCCCAGGAGTCCACACCAGAGTCCCGAGAACACCATGGTCTGACGCAGGGTGGCCGGCTCCGCACCCGTCACGGAGAGCAGGGCCGTGGCGCGCCGCTGCTGACGCACTCCGACGGCGAAGGCCGCCCCGGCCAGCAGGCCCGTCTCCGCCAGAGCCAGCACGCCGATGAACAGCAGCGGCACCATGCTCATCCACGGAGTCCCACTGCCCCACAGGTCATCGAACGCATCCTGCACCGGCCCAGAGCCATCCATCACCGGGGCGAACAACACGGCGAAATCGGCCTGGTTATAGGCACGGTAGGCGCTGTAGTCGTCCGGGACCTCACCGTTCAGGTACACGGTGACGCTCCCCTCGGCGGCGAACGCCTCTGCCGTGGGACTCCCGGCGGGGACGAACACTGTGGAGAGTCCACCCTGCAATGGACGGACCAGATCCACCGGTGAGGGCCACTGAGCCTGACGGTCCAGGAGGGTGCCGCTGATCGGAAGGGCGACGGTGCCGCCGTCGGGCAGGTTCAAGGTGACGCTGTCCAGCGACGCCGGCTCCAGCCCGCGGGCCTCGGCCCGCTCGTTCGCCGCAGCCAACTCCTCCAGCAGCGCACCGCTGGCCAGAGCTTGCTGCGGTCCGGGCAAGGCTCCGTCCAGCAGCTCGAAGCGGTGACCGTCCCCGCGCAGATCGTCACGATGGACGTCGGCAATCACCACCTGAATGTCCAGCTGCGATCCCGGGACCGCCACCTCGCCATCGGCGGCACGCACCATGGTGGCCTCGGTTCCGGACGGGATGGCCTCGTCCACGGAACACTCTTCGCCGCCAGGACACACGTTCCATTCGGCCGCCTCAGCGTCCAGCCCCGCCACGTCGATCTCGTAGCCGTTGGTCTCGTTGTCCTTCTCACTGATGCTCAGTTGCGGATCGGTGGGTGACTGCAGGTTGCCCTTCGGAAAGCCGGCTTCGGTGATGGTCCCGTCGAATCCCCAGAGGTGGCGTTCACGCTGCTCGGTCTCCGACGGCATGGACACCGAGGCCATCAGAATGGACCCGGCCGTCAGCGCGAAGACCGGCAGACCGATGAGCGCGAGGATCAGCAGTGTCTGCCAGGGGTGACGCCGCACGTCACGCACAGCCATGCGGGCCGCGGCCCGGCGAGACCCGGAGATCCCTCCGGGGCGAGGAGCGACCTCGGCACGCGACGAATCCTGCGATCCCCCGGCCGGCCGGGCGTGATGGCGCCTCACTGGCCTCACCGGGCGCCGTCCGCCAGCAGAGATTGCGGATCGCTCTCGGCACCGGCCTGGTCCACCACGCGTCCATCGCGCAGGAACACCACGCGATCGGCCCAGCCGGCGTGCCGCGCCTCATGCATGACGAGCACGACGCCGGCCCCGGCATCCGCGCGTCGCCGCAGTACGGCCATGATCTCCTCGCCAGTGACGGAGTCGAGGGCACCGGTCGGTTCATCGGCGAGGATCAGGGCCTTCTCGCCGACGATCGCCCGGGCGATCGCGACCCGTTGCTGCTGGCCGCCGGAGAGTTCGTCGAGGAATCGCCCGGCCAAATCCTCGATGCCCACCTGCCGTAGAGCATCGATGGCCTGACGGCGGGCCCTGGCCGGTTTCACGCCGTCCAGTTCCAGTGGCAGGGAGACATTCTCGGCAGCAGTGAGCGTCGGAATCAGGTTGTAGTCCTGGAAGACATACCCCACGGCCCGACGGCGGAGGCGCGCCTTCTCCGCGAGGGTGATGGACCCCAAGGGCGTACCGCGGACATAGATCTCCCCTTCCGTGGCGGAGTCCAGTCCGCCGGCGAGGGCGAGCAGAGAAGACTTGCCGGAGCCCGAAGGCCCCATGACGGCCACGAACTCTCCGGCGTTGACCACCAGATCGACGGCACGCAGGGCGGCGATCGTGGCCGTACCGTCGCCGTAGGTCTTGGTCACGGAGCTCAGCTCCAGGATCTGACGCGGCGGCATGCCTTGGGTCGCCGGACGCACGCGCGGTTCCCACGTCTCCGGCTGAAGGCCGTTGTCCGCACCGCCGTCGGCGCCGTCAAACTCAGCGTCCCTGTGCCGTGCCATACCGATCACCGGTCCTGTGCATGGAGGGAGGTGGTCACCGTGGCTTCCGGTGCCGATACGGACGCACCCGCCGGACTGTCCGGGGCGATGCCGTTCGTGCTGGCCGGACGCTGCCCGTCCCGCGACGCTCTCAAGACCGCCGCCTCACAATGATCGAGCCACCGGACCTCCGCCTCAGCTGCGAAGATCAGCGACTCGAGCACCAGCAATCCCGCCAAGTCGGTCCCGGCTCCAGAGGGATCGGCCGCCCGTTTGGCGCGGGTGTAGTCCTGCAACGCGCGCAGGGTGGATGCCCGCTGTGCCTGAATGACCTGTTCGACGTCCACGCCCGGCGTCGTGACGGCGATGGCCAGCTTGATGGCCAACTCGTTGCGAGGCGGGCTCGCCGAGTGCGAGGGCTGAGCGAACCAATCGGCGACCTCGGCTCGGCCGGCCTCGGTGATGGCGTAGAAGCGATGTCCCTGGCCGTCGTCGCCCTGGTCCTCGACGTGCCCGTCCCGGGCCAATCGGTCCAGCGTGGTGTAGACCTGCCCGATGTTCAACGGCCACGTGGTGCCGGTGCACTCCTCGAACTCGGTGCGCAGTTGGTAGCCGTAGCGCGGACCCCGAGTGAGCAGGGCCAGCAGACTGTGCTTGACGGACATGGTGCCTCCGAGACGAAATAACCTACCGGGTATGCACACTCAGTATGCATACCCGGTACTGCTCAGACAATCCGCCGATCATCTGGCGGTCGAAAGTGCACCGAATTGGCGAGAATTCCCGGGCGTGTTGGTGCACTTTTGACCGCCAGATGCAGGCCGGAGCAGGAGGGGGCGCACGGGGCGGGGCGGTCCGTCCAGTGCTGGAAGTTGAACCTTTCGGAACGCGGTTGATCAGTGCTGTTCATTCCCCTGCCACGTCGATGTCAAAGCGGAGGCATCTACTGGACCCATGGATCACCTTCAGAACCCGAACCGCCGTACCGTGCTCAAGGGTGCCGCCGCGGCCGCCATCGCCACCTCACTGCCGGCCGTCACAGCCGGCCCAGCCGCCGCCGCTGCATCGCCGGCCGTCAGTCCGGTCGCCGGCACAACCGCCCGCCGCGCCACCTCCCCCCTCACCCTGCCGTCCGGCATCCAGACCGGTGACGTCACGTCCCGCTCCGCGGTGCTGTGGTCGCGCGCTTCCGGCATCGGCCGCCTCAACGCCATCCTGCATCCGCTGGATGACGACGGTGAGCGCGTCAAGGGCCGCGGCCGGCGTCGTGGTCATGGCCGAGGGCGCGACGGTCAGCCAATCCACCTGCGTGGACCGTGGGCGACCGAGGAGACCGACTTCACCGCCCGCATCAACGCCAACGGACTGCCCTCAGGCAGCCGGTTCGACGTGGAGCTGTACTTCGAGGACGAACGCGGACGCCACAGCGAAGTCGGCACCGGCGGTTTCAGCACCGCACCGGGCCGGAAGTCCGACGGCGCGCAGAGCTTCGTCTGGACCGCCGACACCGCCGGGCAGGGCTACGGCATCAACGAGCAGATCGGTGGCATGTTCGGCTACGAGACCATGCGCTCCTACTCCCCCGACTTCTTCCTCCACGCCGGCGACACCATCTACGCCGACGGTCCGATCACCGAGACGATGGAAGAGCCCGACGGCACCATTTGGCACAACGTCGTGACCGATGAGGTTGCCAAGGTCGCCGAGACGCTCCAGGAGTTCCGCGGACGTCATCGCTACAACCTGATGGACGCCAACGTGCGGGCCCTCTACGCCGAGGTCCCGGTCATTGCCACGTGGGACGACCACGAGACCACCAACAACTGGTGGGTCGGCGAGACGCTGGAGGACGATCGCTACACCGTCACCGACGTCAACACCCTGGCCACCCGCGGTCGTCGCGCCTGGCAGGAGAACCAGCCGATCGCCGACCGGCGGGCGCTGTCCCGGGGCCACGGATTCGAGCCGGCGCGCATCTACCGCACCATCGAGCGCGGTACCACCCTGGATGTCTTCGTGCTGGACATGCGCACCAACAAGGCGGAGAACACGGACGGTCTGGAGCAGCATGAGACCGAGATCTTCGGCGAGGAGCAGCTGCAGTGGTTGCTGCGGGGCCTCAAAAAGTCCAAGGCCACGTGGAAGGTGATCCTCGCGGACCTGCCGTTGGGCATCGTGGTGCCGGACGGCGAAGGGCAGGAGTCGATCGCCAACGCGGATCCCGGCAAGCCCCTCGGCCGCGAGTTGGAGTTGGCCCGCCTACTGCAGGGCATCAAGCGGCAGAGGACCAAGAACGTGGTCTTCCTGACCGGTGACGTCCACTACTGCGCCGCGCATCACTACTCTCCGGAGCGGGCGGCGTTCAAGGACTTCGACCCGTTCTGGGAGTTCGTGGCCGGCCCCATCAATGCCGGGTCCTTCGGCCCGAACGAGATGGACGCGACCTTCGGGCCCCGCGTCGACTTCTCCCAGGCCGGCCCCGCCATGGGATCCCCGCGGGACGGCGAGGGCCAGTTCTTCGGCCGCGTGGAGATCTCCCCGCACGGCGAGGAGTTCACGGTGGAGCTGATCAACATCAAGGGAGACGTGCAGTACACGCGCACGCTGACCGCCGAGCACTGAGCCGAGCACTAAGCCGGGCGCAGGCCGGCGCACTGCTGGCTAGACTCGGTCGGGTGAACGGACAAGAGATTCCCCAGCGCCCGACGTCGGCGGCCTCCTCGGCGGCACCGTCACCTTCACCATCCGGGCCAGCGCTTCCGGACCAGGTCTCGGACGTCTTCGATCCGCAGCGCTGGCGGGTCGTCGAGGGATTCGACTTCGAGGACATCACCTACCACCGACAGGTGGAACGGGACGCCTCGGGTGCGGTGATGCGGGATCTGCCCACGGTTCGCGTGGCATTCGACCGGCCCGAAGTCCGCAACGCGTTCCGGCCCGCCACGGTGGATGAGCTCTACCGCGCCCTCGATCATGCCCGGATGACCCCGGAGGTCGGCTGCATCCTGCTCACCGGCAACGGCCCCTCGCCCAAGGACGGCGGCCACTCGTTCTGTTCCGGCGGCGATCAGCGGATCCGCGGCCGGGACGGCTACCGCTATGTCGTTACCGATCCCGACGGCGGCACCGGCAGTACCGGCACCAGCGGCCCCGGCAGCACGGGCGCCAGCGGCCCCGGCAGCACGGGCGCCAGCACCAGCACCGGATCCAACGAGACGATCGACCCGGCCCGGGCGGGCCGTTTGCACATTCTCGAGGTCCAGCGGCTGATGAGGACCACGCCCAAGCCGGTCATCGCCGTCGTCAACGGCTGGGCGGCCGGTGGCGGGCATTCGCTGCACGTGGTGGCCGACCTGACCATTGCCTCGAAACAGCACGGCAAGTTCAAGCAAACCGACGCTACCGTGGGGTCCTTCGACGCCGGCTATGGGTCGGCTCTGTTGGCGCGTCAGATCGGTCAGAAGAACGCCCGCGCCGTCTTCTTCCTCGCTCGCGAACATTCCGCGGAGCAGATGGTGCAGATGGGCGCCGTCAACGAGGCCGTGGATCATGAGCGGCTCGAGGAGGTCGCTCTCGAGTACGCCGCGGATATCAACCGGCAGTCCCCGCAGGCCATCCGGATGCTGAAGTTCGCCTTCAACATGGCCGACGACGGCCTGGCCGGCCAACAGGTCTTCGCCGGCGAGGCCACCCGCATGGGCTACATGACGGACGAGGCCGTGGAGGGCCGGGACGCGTTCCTTCAGAAGCGGGACCCGGACTGGTCGGCGTACCCGCGCTACTTCTGAGGCATCATTCCGCCTGCATCCACCCCTCGATCACAGCGGTGAGTGCTTCTCGGTCCATCCGGCCGGCCGCGAGGGCCATGACCGTGTCATAGGCCGCGTCGTCATCGACCTCTAGCCAATGACCGTTGAGATCAAGGAACACGACCAGGCAGGTCCAGCCCAGCCGCTTGTTCCCGTCCACCAAGGCAGGGTTGCGCACCAGGGACTCCAGGAGCGCCGCCGCCTGCGACGCCATCGAGGGATACACCTGCACTCCCTGCAGGGACGTCTGCGGACGGCGCAGGGCGCTCTCCAGAAGACCCAGATCGCGCACGGGCCCAATGCTCAGTCGCTCACAGAGAGCCAGGGCGTTCTCCAAGTCGAGGTACTCGACGTCTCGGTCCTCGCCCCTGCTGTCGTCAAGGCTGTCGCCGCCTGTCGCCGTCATTCGCCCAGACGGCGCAAGAGATCGCCGTAGCGCTCGATGACGCGGTCGGCGGACCGGTCTACCCGCTGTTGCCGAGCAGTCCGCTCCGACTCTGCGAGCACCGCGCGCAACACGGCCTCGTGTTTGGAGACGCCGAACGTCTTCGCCAACTCTTCGATGCGGCGGTCGTCGTCAGGATTGGTGCGCAGTGTCATCGCCATGGCGCCATGGTATCACTGTGATACCGCGCCACTACCTATGCCACTTCCTGAGCCAGTACCTCTGCAGCCCCGCGCAGGCGCGCTCAAATCAGCGCCGTTCACTGACTAGACTCGATCCGTGCCCGTGACCCCCGCCGACCTTGACCGCGCCCAGACCGCCCTGGCTGCTGCCCTGGACGGCTCCGGTGCGCCCGTTGAATTCACCGACGACGGCCAAATCGTCTATCGCCCCGAGGCGGCCGATCCCGCCCGTGGCGGCGCCAAAGGCACCGTGGCCATCGTGCGGACTTCCGGCTCCACCGGCACCCCGAAGCAGACCATGCTGACCCGTGAAGCACTGACCGCTTCGGCCCGGGCCACCGCCGCCCGCATCCGCGGCGAGGGACAGTGGCTGCTGGCCGTGGGGCTGCACTATGTCGCCGGCCTGGCCGTGCTGTCCCGCTCCATCGCCGCCGGCACCACCCCCGTTGCCATGCCTCCTGGTCCGTTCACCCCTCGGGACTTCGTTCAGGCGGTGGACCGGATGGAGCGCGGCACCGGATTCCGCGCCGTCTCTCTGGTGCCCACGCAGTTGTCCCGCCTGCTCCTGCCAGAAGTCGAGTCCGGCAATGCCAGCACCGGCCCCAACACACCGGCCTTCGCCGGGGCCGCCGTCGACGCCTTGCGCACGTTCGACGCCATCCTGGTCGGTGGCGCCCACGTCCCCGAGCGCCTACGGGAGGCGGCGGCCGACGCCGGACTGCGACTGCACCTGACCTACGGCATGAGCGAGACCTGTGGCGGCTGCGTCTACGACGGGGTGCCACTAGATGGTGTCACCGCGGACGTGGTCACCGCGGAGGCCGCCACCAAGACCAGTGAGCCCGACGCCGGCACTCCCCGGATCCGTCTGTCCGGCCCCATGGTCGCCGCCGGGTACTTCGACGATCCGGAGCGGACGGCCGCCCACTTCGGCCAGGGAACGGACGCTGATCCCGAGGAACGCTGGTTCCTCACCGAGGACACCGGCACGGTGCGCCCCCATCCCGAGCACCCGCGGCGCCAACTGCTCTCCGTCACCGGTCGCGTGGACGACGTCATCAACACCGGCGGCGTGAAGATCTCCGCCGCACGCCTGCAACAGGTGCTCGAGGGCCTGCCGGGCGTCACGGCCGCCTTCGCCGCCGGGATTCCCGACGACGAGTGGGGACAGCGTGTCTGCGCCGCCGTCGCGCTCCGGGAGGACGGGGAGCCCTGGGACGAGGCTGCCGCACGCGAAGCGGTGCGGGCCCAGCTGGGACCGGCCGCAGTGCCCAAGCAGTGGCTGGTGCTGGATGAACTACCGCAGTTGCCCCACGGCAAGGTGGACCGGCAATCCCTCCTGAACCGCTTCAGCTCATTCTGAGAGATCCTGAGGAAGGACCCTGACTATGGCCACCACCGCCCAGTGGGTGGAAGGCGCCCGGCTGCGCACGCTGCCGATGGCGATCGCGCCGGTACTCGTCGGCTCCGCCGCGGCCTTCGCGCTGGACGGTTTCCACCTCGGCCGGGCGCTGCTGGCCCTCTTCGTGGCGCTGGCCCTACAGGTCGGCGTGAACTATGCCAACGACTACTCCGACGGCATCCGCGGCACCGACGACGCCCGCGTCGGCCCGCTGCGGCTCACCGGTTCGGGCGCCGCGCCGGCCGCCACCGTGAAGACCGCCGCGTTCGCCTGTTTCGGCGCGGCCTCCGTGGCCGGGCTCGGTCTCGTGGCGTGGTCGGGCACGTGGTGGCTGATCGCCGTGGGCGTCGCGGCCGTCGCCGCCGCCTGGTACTACACCGGGGGCAAGAAGCCCTACGGCTACCTCGGGCTCGGTGAGGTCTTCGTCTTCATCTTCTTCGGGCTGGTCGCCGTGCTCGGCACCACCTACACCCAGGCCTTGGCCCTGTCCGGGCCGGCATGGGCCGGAGCCGTGGGCTGCGGGCTGATCTCGACGGCCCTGCTGATGGCCAACAACGTCCGGGACATTCCCACGGATCGCGAGACCGGCAAGATGACGCTCGCCGTCCGCCTCGGGGACACCCCCGCGCGATGGTCCTACGTCGCGATGGTGGCCGTGGCGCTCATCCTGCCCGTGCTGTCCTCGCTGTTGACCGGGCAACACCCGTGGTTGTGGCTCGTGCTGCTGGCGGGGGTGGTGGCCGTCAAGCCGTCGGTCACGATGCTGCGTTCCGCCGACCGCCGCGACCTGATCCCGGTGCTGAAACTGACGGGGGTCCTCGGACTGGTCTACGCGGTGCTGTTTGCCCTCGGCCTGGTGCTGTAGCGGTGCTCAGCGACCGTCGGCGTCGCGGGGATTCGAGCGGTCTCCCGAGCCGTCGCCTTTCCCGTCACCCGAGTCATCCTCCGGATCCGTCCCGGCACTCGCGCCGGCGTCGAAGTATCGGCCCTCGGTATACGCATCCTCGGCGTCCATGTCCTCTTGCTCGGTGGCGAACCGATCACGCCCACCGCGTCCCTGCCAGGCGTTGGCCACGTCCTGAGAGGCCCCGGTGCGCAGGTCGTTGAAGAACAGATAGCCGACCGCCAGCGCGATCACCGCCGCCACGATGGTGGAGAAAATCCACCCGAGCTGGAGCAGCATGCAGGCAGCCCAGACCACGAAGAAGACGGCCAGGCGGATCAACGCATACTTCACAAGTCGCACCCGCGGCAGTCTACCGGGAAGCGCTGGGCACCGGTTCGTCGATGCGGCCGCGATCCGTAGAATGGAGGCATGCCCCGCCTCCTGATCCCTCTCGGCATCGTTGCCGCCGGTCTCATCATCTACTCTCTGATCGAGTGTCTGATGACTCCGCGCCACCAGGTGCGGGCCCTGCCGAAGATCGTCTGGGTACTGATCGTCTTGCTGGTGCCGCTGGTCGGTGCCCTGCTGTGGCTGTTCCTGGGCCGGCGTCGTGGTTCTGGTGGTCAGGCGGGCCCCCCGAGCGGACCGGCCCGTCCCCCGCGTCCCCAGTCTCCCGACGACGACGCCTCCTTCCTGCGCCAGCTCGACATCCAGCGCAAGCAGCAGCAGCGCCAGGCCGAGCTGGACCGCCGTGAGGCCGAGCTGCGGGCTCGGGAGAACAAGGGTGGCGCCCCGCGCCGGGACGGATCCGAGACGCCCGACGACGGCTCCGATCTCGCCTGAGCGCGTTCGGCTGACCATGGGCAGAAGTACCCATGGCAAGTGGCCTCCCCAGCCGCCATGCTGAAGGCGTGGCCCACGAGATCATCCCCGAATTCCTGCACTCCGCCCTGGTCCGAGTCGCCGGCGACGGCCAAATTCTCGACTCCGCTGCCCTCGCCGCGCGCGACGCCGGAGACACTGTGTCCGGCGCATTCGGGACCGCCTCGACGGCACACTCCGCGTTCACCGATTTCTGGTCTCAGCGCTCCGAGGTCGGCGTGCGGATCTCGAATCTGCTTTTGCACCAGGCATCGTGCGTCGCCGAGGCCGGTGATGCGTTCATCGATTCCGACGGGGTCATGAACGCGGACGCACAGTCGGCCATGGGGTCCTTCGCTGACATCGCCGCTCCCGAAGACGAAGGGTGACGGTCCGCCCATGAGCCTGCCGGCCATCAGCACGTACCCGGACGTCGAGGCGGATTGGGGTTCCCTGAGCGACGGTGCCGCCGACCTGAAGACGGAGTCCGCCCATGTGCAGAACTCCATGAACGACGCCGCGAATTCGTGGGCCGGCCTGCAGACCGCCTACCGGCACGACGGCACCTCTGAACAGGTCTGGTCGGCACTGGAGCCTCTCGGGCCGCATGCCGAGGATTGGGCCTCTGCACTGTCCTCGGCCAAGAACGCCCTGGAGGACTTCGTCACCACCGGCAAACCTCTGCAGACCGAACGCGAGTCCCTGGACGACCTCAAACCGGGTCTGACCAGTCGCCGCACCCAGGCCCTGAACTCGGACGACGAGACCTTCGTGGCCGAGGTCCGAGCAGACATCGTGGCTTTCAATGAGCGCGCCAACACGCTGACCACAGACTGGACCACGGCGCAGGACGATCTGGAAACAGCGTTGAGCGCCATCAGCATCGGCACCACGGAGGGGCTGCCCCAGGTCGCCGCCACTCGGAACCCCGACTCATCGGCGTTGGACTGGGCCACCATGACCAGCGGTCTGGACGAGAAATTCGGCGAGTTGGACCCGAGAGCGATCTGGCGGGACCTGCGGGGCCTGTCCGAGGAGGAACTGCGAGACTGGCTCGAGGCCAATCCCGAGGCGGCACAGGCCTTGGCGGAGAACGAGCTGCCCGAGAATCCGGTGCCCGGCTCCGCGGAGGAAAAGATCGCCGAGGCCATGGCCGACGACGCCGACCTCACCGAAGAGGGCATCGAGGGGATCCGCGAGGTCTGGTTCGGCCTCGAGGACCACGAACGCGAGCGCCTGATGCTGTTGTTCCCGGGCATCATCGGCAACCTCAACGGCGTCCCACTGGCCACGCGAGGCCAGACCAACCAGGTGACGGTGGCCGGCCTGCGGGAGCAGACGAGAGAGACGCTGGCGGAACATCGGGAGAACAGGCCACAGCATGCTCCGGGGAATGCCTACGAGGGCGGGCAGTGGGAAGACGAAGAGGCCCGTCTCGAGACGGTGTTGTCTGGCCTCGATCAGGCATGGAACGCCTACGGCAGACCGCAGTATCCGGAGAACACACAAGCCACCCCCGGCTACTCGACACTCTTCGTCTCCACCGCGGGCAATGGGCAGATCGCCACCATGCGCGGCGAGACTTCAGGATCCACGGAGCGCGCCGTCACCTTCGTGCCGGGCACCCACACCACCATCGCCAGCGTGGATCGCTACAACGGCTCGCTCGATGCCATCGACGGCAATGATCCGGAGGGCACGGTTTCGATCTATTGGCAGGGCACTGATTTGCCTCAAGACTTGGTCCGGGACAACGCGACCGCCGACTTCAACGAGACCGGTGCTCCGAGGCTGGCGGCCTTCGACGCCGCGGCCGATCTGGAGATGGCCAGCAGCAGGACCAAGGATGTGGAGACGACCTACGTGGGCCACAGCGCCGGTGGCTCCTTGCTGGGCACAGCCGAACGCTCCGACCACGGACTCGATTCCACCAATATCGTCTACGTCGCTCCTGCCGGCACCGGCCATGAGGTCTCCTCCCCGGAGGACACCTCGAACGAATATGCGCACCGCTACCTCATCCAGACCAATGACGATCCGATCAGCTGGGCACAGATTCTCGGTGGGGGTTCCCAGGGTGGCTCATTCCTGGAGGGCTCCAATCCGGTGGGACAGATGGGCGCCGTCCGGCTGGAGTCCGGGTTCGACACCAATGGGGAGGTCATGTCCGGTCACACGAACTACTTCAATGACGGTTCGACGTCGGCCCAGAACATCGAGGGCGTCGTCTACGGCAACGAGGTGGCCCCCTACCTGGAACCCGATGTTCACGTCTACCCCGGTTCCCCTTATCCCGTCACCGAATACCCTCTCGAGTCCGACGCGGACCACTACCGCGAGCAGGGGATTCCCACCGTTCCGATCGAGGACACCCACTGACGCGGCTTCGCCGGCGCTCGTGCAAGACTGATCCCGTGAGGACACCGATTTTCCGTCACACCGCTGCCGTGGCCATCGCCGTGGCAGCGCTGACCCTGGGAGGATGCATGAATCCCGAGTCCGACGACCAGCCCGACGCCGAGGCGCGGTCCGCAGAGTACGGCAGAACCATCGAGCAGGAGCTGCCCCCTCTCGTGCGAGCAGCCGGCTGGGACAGCATCGGCACCCTCACCGAGAAGAGCTGCCTCGGCACCGCTGACCCGGAAGAAGCTTCCCGCAACACCCGGTGGACCGGCAGTTCCGGCGCGAGCGGGCTGTCTCAGAGCGAGGCCGAGGAGATTGCCGACGACGTCCGGTCGACCGCCGAAGAGAACGGGTGGGACCCGAAAGAAGGCAAAGGACCTCACGGTGACCGGGTCTACGGCGCTTCCAAGGGCGACCTCACTCTCACGGTGACGTACCACACTGGCGCCGGCAGACCCGAGCTGACCCTGTCCCTCGACTCTCCCTGCCTGGACATGCCCAGCGGGCACACGATGAGCCGGTCCGAGCTGGACCCCATGTACGGGTCCTCCGACCCGCTGTACCCCAACGACGACCGTTCGAAGTTCACCAACGGCAAGGCCAAACCCCTGCCGAGTCCCTCCGAGGACGCAGCCGGGTAACTGCCCGCGGTTCCCGTGCGGGACCGAAACCCGTTACTCCGGGAGACCGGCGTACGAGTGCAGTCCCGGGAACACCGTGTTGACCACGGCGAAGTTGAACACCAGGCAGGCGAAGCCGATGATCGACAACCAAGCCGCGCGCTCCCCCGTCCAACCGCGGGTGGCACGGGCGTGCAGGTAGCCGGCGAAGACCACCCAGATCACGAACGTCCACACTTCCTTGGTGTCCCATCCCCAGTACCGCCCCCAGGCCTGTTCGGCCCAGATGGCCCCGGCGATCAGGGTGAACGTCCACATCACGAAACCGACGGCGTTGATCCGGTACGCCCAGTTCTCCAAGCTCAGGGCCGGCGGCACCAGCTGCATGAAGGCCGGCTTGCCGCTGCCCCCGGCACGCATGCGCGCCTGACGACGGCTCTGAATGAGCTGCAGGACGCTCATCGCAAAGGTCAGGGTGAACAGCGACGACGCGAGCACGGCAATCGAGACGTGAATGACGATCCATGGGGACTGCAAGGGTGGCTGCAGGTGGGCGATCGGCGTCGGGAAGCCCATGGTGGCCGCGCACATCATGATGACGACGAGCCCGGAGACGAAGGTTCCCAGGAAGCGGACGTCCTTGCGGATGAGGAACAGCAGGTAGACCGAGCAGACCAGCAGCGCGCCCGTGGTGCAGAACTCGTACATGTTGGCCCACGGCACTCGCTGGGCAGCCACACCCCGGGCGATCACCGCGAAGGCGTGCACCAAGGCGCCCACCACCATCAAGGCCACCGCCACGTTCGCCGCCGGTCGGCGGGTGGTGCCCAGATAGGCCATGTCGTCGTCGACCAGCCCATCCCCCGAGTCGCCCCCGGCGCCGGCCGCCGCGCCGTCCGGCGCACCGCCGATGCGACCGTCCAGCCGACCTTCGGCCGGTCCGAAAGCGGAACCGGAGGCAGCAGTCGACGGGGCGGGCTCCGCCGTCGTGCTGTTCTCCGCCTCCGAGGGTCCGACGCCGGCTCCCACCAGTTCACCGCGTCCCAGTTCACCCCGCCCCGATTCACCGCGCCGCTGAGCGACCGCGGTCCGGGCCTCGCGGGAGGCGCCGTCAGAGGATTCGTCCGCCAGTTCTGCTTCGAGGGTGCGGATGGTCTTGGAGGAGGTCGCCATATCGAGGGCGAACACGATGAACGCCGCCGCGTAGATCAGAGCGGCGATCAGCATGAACAGGTCGCTATAGCTGGCCAACTGCATATTGATGGACGGCATGGTTTACTCCGGTCGATTCTGGGTGCCGCCGGCGGTCCCGGCGGAGGTCGTTTCAGTGTCCTCGGGGGCGACCACGGGCCACATCTTCTCGAACTGCCGCCGCAGGGAGACATTCTCCTCGCGCAGGCCGAAGTCCTCACCGCGGGCGAGCAGTCCGTACTCCACCATGGTGGACCCCTCGGGGTCCGTGGCGCCACGAACCCATACCCGGCGACGGCGGACGAACAGGCTCACGCCCAGCGAGAGCAGGGCCAGGATGGAGAAGAAACCCACACCCCATTTGCCGGGATCGTAGTGAATGTCCAAGCCCACGAAGCGAGTCACCCCGTCGAAGCTGATGGACCCCTTGCCTTCGGGCAGGTCATAGGACTCGCCCGGTTTCAGGGTGATTCCGCCGGCCTCCGTATTGCGACTGTTCAGCTCGGTGAGGGTCTCGGTGTCCAAGACATAGACGTTCTGCGGCTCCCCGTTGTCCAGGCCCAGGTCCCCGTAGTAGCTGTTCAGGTTCAGTTCGGGGCTGTACAGCCCGGGATCGACGGAGACGGCCACGCCGTCGTCGCCGGTGTAGGCCGTGGGCAGGAACAGGCCCACGAAGCCGAGCTGGTCGGGCCGGGCGTCCGGGGCTTTGATCACCATCAGGGAGGTGTACATCTGGTCCTGCACCTGGGCCACCACAGGCCCCTGGTAGGAGATGTCCCCGTTACCGTCCCGCACGGTGACCTCCGGGGCGTAACCGTTGCCGACCAGGTATACCCGGGTGCCGCCGATGTCCAGCGGATGATTGACCTTGAGCTGTTGCTTTTCCGGTTCACCGCCCGTGCCTTCCTGGACCGTCATGCTCGCCGTGAAGTCCAGGGGCTGGCCGTAGTGGGTCTCCGACTCGCGGTCGAACTCCGCCTCGAACTTGTCCAGGGTGAGGGAGAACGGCACCAGGCTGTCCTCGGAGAAGGCGCTGCCCGGAGTGAAGGAGTCATACGCGACCAGCGTGTTGGCGAAGCCCTCTCCCTCGACCAGGATCTTCTGGCCGCTGTAGCTGAGCAGCGACCCGGCGGCCATGAAGGCCAGCACGCCGATCAAGGACAGGTGGAACAGGATGTTGCCGATCTCGCGCACATAGCCGCGCTCGGCTCCCACGGAGGCGCCGCCGTCGGGCTCCTCCCGGACCTGGACGCGGTACCCGCGCTTCTTCAGGTACCGGGACGCCTGGTCCACCGCCGACCGCGGGGACGGTCCGCTGGGTTCCAGGACGACCCGGCCGTACTCGGGCAGCCGGGACAGCCGGCGCGGCGTTCGCGGCGGTGCCGCACGCAGGGCCTTGGCATGCTTGATGGCGCGCGGGACCACACACCCGATCAACGAGATGAACAGCAGCAGGTAGATCGCCGAGAACCAGACGGAGGAATAGACGTCGAACATCTGGAGTCGGTCCAGCCATTCGCCCTGCACTGGGTGCTGATCGATGTAGTCGTTGACGATCTCTGGTCCGGCGGGGCGCTGTGGGAACAGGGAGCCGGGCACGGCG
This sequence comes from Citricoccus sp. GCM10030269, assembly GCF_042665635.1. Taxonomy (NCBI): domain Bacteria; kingdom Bacillati; phylum Actinomycetota; class Actinomycetes; order Micrococcales; family Micrococcaceae; genus Citricoccus; species Citricoccus sp. GCM10030269. The sequence goes on from NZ_JBHTCV010000001.1 coordinate 553,882, forward strand.
GCGACAGCCAGCAGGAGCAAGAGCATCAGCGCGGTGCGCATGGAGGACAGCTGAGTCCACAGGTACCGCAGGGTGCCCCGGAAGCCGAGGGCGGGAAGCTCCACGTCGGGGCGCTGCTGTTTGGGACGCTGCTGCTTCGGGCGCTGTTGTATGGGGCTCAAATCGGCAACCTGACGTCGTTGGCGAACCAGGTCTGTAGTTCAACGACCCAGGTGTTCCAGAGCCCGGAGACCATCAGCAGACCGAGCACGATCAGCAGACCTCCGCCGAAGCGCATCACGGCCAGGCGATGGGTGCGGAAGAAGGCGAGGGCGCCCATGCCACGGCGTAGTCCCAGGGCGATCAACAGGAACGGCAGGCCCAGGCCGAGGCAGTAGATGAAGGCCAGCAGGGCGCCTTTGCCGGGGCTCGGCGAGCCGGCGGTGGACAGGGCGAGGACTGCGCCCATGGTCGGGCCGATGCACGGTGCCCAGCCGAGGCCGAAGGTGATGCCCAGTACGGGGGCGCCCCACAGTCCCGCCCGGGGCCGGACGTGGACACGGCGTTCGCGTTGCAGGAAGCCGAAGCCGCCCATGAACACCACACCGAGAACCATCACCACGACGCCGAGCAGTCGGGTCAGCCACTCGCCGTCACCCTGCAGCCAGAAGGTCAGCTGCGAGAACACGATGCCGACCAGGACGAAGACCGTGGAGAACCCGAGCACGAACAGTGCGATGCCCAGCAGCATGCGGCCGCGCCTCTGGTCCTGCAGATCCGCCCCGGTCAGTCCGGTGACGTAGCCCAGGTAACCCGGCACGAGCGGCAGCACGCACGGCGAGAGAAAAGACACCAATCCCGCCAACAGCGCGATGGGCGCGGCGAGCAGGATCGAGCCGTTCATGACGGTCTCGGCGAACGGGTTGGCAGGATTGACGGCCGGCAGCATGAACGGACTCAGACCTGCCCCGGGGCAGAGTCACCAGACGCTTCAGCGGCCGTCTCTTCCACGACCGTGGTGATCAGGCTCTTGAGCGTGGAGGGATCCGCGACACCCAGGATCCGGGAGGCCACCCGGCCCTGCCGGTCCAGCACGATGGTGGTGGGTACCGCCTGTGGGGGCACGTAGTCGGTCATCGCGAGCAGCACCTGGCCGCCGCGGTCCTCCAACGAGGGATAGGTGATGCCGAAGTTCCGCTCGAAGGCACGGGCGGTATCGGCCGTATCGCGCACATTGACGCCCACGAAGCGCACACCCTCGGATTCGAACTGCTGGTGAAGCTGGCGCAGGTCAGGCGCCTCCACGCGGCAGGGGGCGCAGGCGGCATACCAGAAGTTCAGGACCACGGGGTCGCCCGTCCAGTCACCGGAGCTCACGCTCTCGCCCGAGAACGAGGTCGAGGTGAACCGCACCGGCTCGCCGCGCTCCTCGGCGGCGATCTCCAGCACGGAACCGTCTCCGGCGATGTAGTTCTTGCCGTCCGCATTGCCGGCCTGGGCTGCGAGCGGGTCATCGTCCGAACAGGCGGCCAGCAGCGGCAATGCTGCAGCTCCGGCGAGTCCGGCCAGCACCTTCCGTCGGCTGAGGCCGGCCCCGACGCGAGTGCCGGAGCGGGCGCCGGAGCCGGATGGTGGGCTGGGCTGATGCGGAACGGTCATGGCGGATCCGGATACTTCCATCGGAGAGTGGGCGTCCTCTGGATTCTACCGGCTGTAGTAGAACCTGATGGAATCCTGTGAGGGACGGCGTTGTCGGCTTCTCGCGGGCGTGGTCACACGCCCGGCAGAGCGCTCTGCTACGCGCCCGGAAGATTGGAGGCGTTGGCCAGCAGTGCGGCATTGGGTTCGCGGTACTCGATGCTCGGGACCGCTCGGTCACGTTCGAAGTGCAGGGAAGTGACGGAGGTCAGGGTGCATTGCCGCCGTCGGGGGTCATGCCACAGCGGGCGCCCCTCCGCGGCCAAACGGGTGACCCAGATGGGCAGCTGATGTGAGACCACGATCGCCTCGGCCCCCTCCCCGGCCACCTCCACCGCACGGTCCCGCAGGTCCTGAATACCGTCGGCCATCCGGGCGACCTGGGCGCGATACGGTTCTCCCCACGAGGGGCGGAACGGGTTGACCAGGAAGGGCCAGTGCTGCGGGTGTCGGAGCTGACCGGCGACCCGCGAGGTGCCCTCGAAGTGATTGGCGGCCTCGATGAACCGGTCGTCGGTGTCCACCTCGAGCCCCAGTAAGTTGCCGATGGGTGCCGCCGTCTCCTGCGCTCGCTGCAACGAGGACGAGACCAGCAGTGCCGGAGTGCGCCCCGTGATGCGGGCCTGCTGCTCGAACCAGTCGCCGAGATCCGCGGCCATCCGGTGGCCGAGCTCGGAGAGGTGGTACCCCGAGATGCGACCGTAGAGAACCTGGTCCGGGTTGTGGACGTCTCCGTGGCGCACGAGATGAACGGTCGCAAAAGGCATGGTTCCATACTGTCAGACTGCGGCGGGCGACCCAGCCGGGCGATACCGTGGAGGGCAGAATCAGCGCACCGGCCGGGGAGCCGAGTGTTCACCGAGGAAGGATTCGCCATGACCGAGCAGAACCCCGAGAAGCCGGAACAGCCAGAGCAACCAGAGCAGCCAGAACAGCCAGAGCCGCGGCAGCAGCAGCCCGGTCGCCCTCTGGAGGATTCCGCCGGGCGTCCGCAGTACGGCATCCGCTTGACTCCCGAGCAACAGGCCGAGCACCAGGCCCGGTTGAACGAGGCCCAAGCCGCTCAGGCTACTCAGGCGGCTCAAGCGAGCCAGCCCGGTCAGGGCGAGCCCCCTCAGCAACAGCAGCCCTACGGCCAGCCTCCCTACGGGCAATCGCCCTACGCTCAGTCTCCGTACGGCGAGCCTCCGCAGCACCCCTCCCCCTATGGGCAGCCGCCTCAGCCCGGTGCCGCGTCCTATGGTGCCCCGCCCTATGGTGCCCCGAACCAGGGAGCAACCCCGCAGTTGGGCCCGATTGAAAGGCCCCAGCAGATCGACCGGGCCTATTGGCTGATCATCGCGGCCGGAATCGCCTTCCTCATCATCGAGATGATGACGGTGTTGTCTCCGAACATGGGTCTGACCCCCGAGATGATGGACCTCTACGAGTCCCAGATGGAGACCGCCGGCGTCTCGATCGACATGGCATCGCTCATGGAGTCCATGCGCGTCTTCGCCATGGTCTTCACGGTGGTGCTCGCCGCCCTGTACTGGGTGATCGCCACCGGTATTCGTCGCGGCTCCAACGCCGCCCGGATCATCGGCACGATCTTCGCCGTGCTCTCCTTGACCTCGTTGTTCACCTGGGGTGTGGTCTACGTGGTCCTGGGCGTGGCCGGCATCGTGTTCACGTACTTGCGTCCGGCCAGCGAGTATTTTCGCGCCAAGGCCTGGGAGAAGGCGCTGCGCCGCTGATCAGTCGGCCCACCCCTGCACTGGCTAGTCTCCTGCCCGGCGATCCTCATCGCGCAGTTCAGCCTGGTGGAAAGCCAGGATCTGCAGTTCGGTGGACAGGTCCACGGCCCGGACGGACACTCCCGAGGGAACCTCCAGGTCGACGGGTGCGAAATTCAGCAATCCCCGGATTCCGGCGGTCACCAGCTGATCGGCCACCGACTGCGCGACGTCGGCCGGCACGGCCAGGATGGCCAGGCGCGCCCCGGTCTCGGTGATGACGCGCTCGACATCGTCCATGGACTGGACCACCGTCGGCCCGCACCGGGCCCCGGCGAGCCGAGGATCGGCGTCGAGCACGGCACAGACCCGCATCCCCCGGTCGGCGAAACCGGTATAGCCGGCCAGCGCGGAACCGAGGTGGCCGGCGCCGACGAGGATCACCGCTTGGTCCTCGGCGAGCCCCAGGGCGCGGCTGATGGTCTGCTCCAAGGCCGTCACCGGGTAGCCCACGCCTCGGCGCCCCAGTTGCCCCAGGCTGGAGAGATCTCGTCGCAACACCGCTGGACTGACGCCCGTACGCCGGGCCAATTCGGTCGAGGAGACGCGCAGAGTTCCCGCCGCCGCCAGAGTGGTCAGGGCTCGCAGATAGACGGGCAGCCGCGCCACCGTCGGCCGAGGCAGGGCGGACGCCGTCGGAGTGCTCATGCGCTGTGCGCGGTCAGCAGTCGTTCCAGCCGCACCGGATCGATCCGCCAGAAGTCTCTTTGGACCCCGTCCACCAACAGGACCGGGATCTCCTCGGCATGGCGCTCGGCCAAGTCCGGATGCTGCGCGATGTCGACCTGCTCCCAGCGCACCCCGAGCCGGCCGCAGACCTCCTCCACGACCTCGACCGCATCTGCGCACAGGTGGCAGCCGGCTTTCACCAGCAGGGCAACGGTCGGTGCGGACGTTTCAGACGGTGGAGTAGTCATCGCTGTCATCTTAAACGACTCTTAAACGACATCGGGGCCACCCCGGCCTGACGGCAGGATGACCCCGATGCGGCGAGACGTCGCGGTCCGCGCCTACTTTTTGTTGCGGCGCTGGTGACGCGTCTTGCGCAGTTGTTTGCGGTGCTTCTTCTTGGACATGCGCTTACGGCGCTTCTTGATCACTGAACCCATAGGGAAACCTCTTGCTTGGTTGGTGAATCCGCAACAGACGACTGTTGAAGATCCGGCGTCATAGGTCAAAACGTTCCCTAACACCTTACCCTGACCTCGGGCGTGCTCACGAACTGGAACGTCTGACGGGCCGAGCGGCCCTTAGCGGTCGTCCGTTCCGGTGGCCTGCCCGTCCGTGGAACCGGTCTGCAGGATCTGCTCGACGGCGGACTCGGGGACCCGGTAGGAGCGTCCGAAGCGCACAGCGGGAAGCTCTCCGGCGTGAATCATCCGGTAAACGGTCATGCGGGACACACGCATCATCTCGGCCACTTCCGTGACCGTCATGAAGCGCGTGTCGGCGAAGTTACCGGCATCCACCACGTTGAGTTCCCCTTTTCCACTGCTTGGCGTACCTCTGGCGCCAACGGCGCGTCTACCCCGCCAGGCGTGGCATCCTCGGACATCGTATCGAACACTCCGTGCACATCTGTCACCGCATGCACACGTACAGAGCATACATCGGCGTGTCAGTCGAACCAGGGGTCTAGACCGTGATAAGGAAAGATCTCTTTCCTGGTGGCCATAATGGTCTGGTCCACGGCGTCCGCAGGATCGTAGCCGCTCTCCCACGAGCGCCACCAGACGTCGCCGCCGTCGGACATGGTTTCCGGGATTCCGGCGAGCCCCACTGGTCCGGCTGCGCCCGCCGCCCGAGCCGCCTCGAGCCGCCATTCGTGCGGAATTCGGGTGCCGGAAGGCAGCGGTCGCCCGGTGGCCACGGCCACCAGATGCGTCCAGACCCTCGGCACCACGGAGAAGGGACTGTACCCACCGCCACCGGTGGCGAACCAGCGGTCCCCGGCGAAGTCACGCGCCCAGTCGGCGGCGTCCAGCACGAGTTGCCGCTGACCATCCACGGAAAGCCGGAGGTTGGTCAGCGGGTCCTCACCGTGCCCGTCGCAACCGTGCTGGGTGACGAGCACCTCCGGAGCGAAGACCCCGAGAAGCTGCGGGACCACCGCGTGCACCGCACGGAGGTATCCCGAGTCCCCCGTCCCCGGAGGCACGGCCACATTGACGACCGAGCCGAGCGCTTGGGGACCGCCGGCGTCGTTGGCGAAACCGCTGCCGGGGAACAGGGAGATTCCGGTCTCGTGAATCGAGATGGTGAGCACTCGCGGATCGTGCCAGAAGATCGATTCCACACCGTCTCCGTGGTGGGCATCCAGATCCACATAGGCCACGCGCTCCGCACCCAGGTCCAACAGGCGTTGGATGGCCGCGGCACAGTCGTTGTAGATGCAGAAGCCACTGGCCCTTGACCGGCCCGCGTGGTGCAGTCCGCCGGCGAAGTTCACGGCATGGCGAACCTTCCCCGTCCACACCGCCTCAGCCGCGTCCACCGATCCACCCAGGATGCGGGCCGAGGCCTCGTGGATGTGCGGGAACACCGGATTGTCCTCGGTGCCCAAGCCCAGATCCTGGCGGTGGGGTTCCGCCCCCGAGCTGACCGCCCGGACCGCCTGGATGTAACCGGGGTCATGGACCGAGGCCAGCAGCTCATCGGAGGCCACCGTCGGCGTCAGGATCCGCACTCCCGGCCGGTCGAACAGCTCGAACGCCGCGGACAATCGCTGGGTCAGGTCCAATCGCACCGGCGCCATCGGATGATCCGTGCTGAACTTGTACTGCAGCAACGCCTCGTCCCAGACGACGGCGGTCCCGGCGTCCGCGCCGGTCGTATTGCAGGCTCCTCTGCCGTCCGCTCTGCCGGCGGAGTCGCTCTCTGTGGTGGTCATCACTGCACAGACTATGCTTCCCGGGTCACTCGCCGCAGGTGATGACGGCAGTGCGCCCCGATCACCCCGGGAACGCAGCCATGGGGGATGATGGGTAACGTTCGTGACGTCGGAAGGTAGGCATGACCCGGCAGAATCCCGGTCCCGGTCCGCGGCGACGCCTCGGCCGGCGGATCCCGGCCCCGTCGATCGGCCCCGTCGTCCGCCCCGGCCCCACCGGGCGGACCCCGATGAAACTCGAGGGTGGACGCACCGGGGTGTGGGCACTGCTCGGCCGCGTCCGGACCTTCATCTCCACGGTGGCCGGTGCCTCACCCGCCCGGGCCGCGCTGCTCGTCTTCGCCCTCGCCACCCTGTTGTTCACGGCTCTGTTGTCCCTACCAGCGGCGTCTCAGTCGGGACGGGTCACTCCCTTTCACGATGCGCTGTTCGTGGCGACCTCGGCGGTGTCCGTGACTGGCTTGACGCCCGTCAACACCGGCGAGCACTGGAGCCTGTTCGGTCAGGTGCTCATCCTCATCGCCATTCAGGCTGGTGGCCTGGGCATCCTCTCCATGGCTGCCCTGCTCTCCCTGGCCGTCTCGAAACGGCTCGGGGTGCGCTCCAAACTGATCACCCAGGAAGGCATGACCACCGGCCGCATCGGCGAGGTGGGCTCCCTGCTGCGGATCGTCGTCGTCACCTCTTTCACGCTGGAGGGCATCCTGGCGTTGATCCTGACCCCCCGGTTCGCCGTGCACTCCGGATCACTCTCCGAAGGGCTGTGGAACGGGGTCTTCTACGCCGTCTCCGCCTTCAACAACGCCGGATTCGTGCTGCATGTGGACGGGCTGGAGTCCTTCGTCGGAGACCCGTGGATCATGTGGACGATGATGGTGGGCGTCTTCGCCGGAGCCCTGGGTTTCCCCGTGGTCATGGTGCTGCTCAAGCACCGTTGGCACTGGTCGCGCTGGAATCTGCACACCAAGCTCACCGTCAACACCACCGTCATCCTGTTGCTCGGCGGCGCACTGCTGATCGGCATCTTCGAGTGGAACAATCCGGACACGCTGGGACAGTTCGGCGTGGGCGGGCGCATCGAGTACTCGCTATTCGCCTCGGTGATGCCGCGCTCGGGCGGCTTCGCGGTCTACAACATGAATGACCAGACGCCGGAGACGCTGTTGCTGACCGACGCGCTGATGTTCGCCGGCGGCGGCTCCGCCTCCACGGCCGGCGGCATCAAGGTCACGACCATCGCCGTGATGTTCCTGGCCATCATGGCCGAGGCCCGGGGTGACCGCGAAGTGACCGCCCACGAACGCACCATCGCCCCCGGCTCCCTCCGTGTGGCGATCGCCGTGTTGGCCCTGGGCGCCAGCCTCGTCCTGGTGGGGACCATGGCCCTGGTGGCGATCAGTGACGAGACACTGCAGCGCCCGCTGTTCGAGGCACTGTCCGCTTTCGCCACCTGCGGATTGACCTCCGGACTCAGTGAGGAACTGCCGCCCGCGGGCAAGTACGTGCTGACAGCCCTGATGTTCGCCGGTCGTGTTGGTACGATCACCTTCGCGTCTGCGCTGGCTCTGCGTCAGCGGCGCAATCTGTTCCGGTACCCCGAGGAGAGGCCGATCATTGGCTGAGAACCGTCCGGACCCACACGCCCCCGTGCTGCTCATCGGCCTGGGGCGTTTCGGCACTGCCGTCGGCGAGCAATTGGTGGAGCAGGGTCGCGAGGTCCTGGCCATCGAGCGCGACCGCTCGCTGGTGCAGAAGTGGTCAGGCACGCTGACCCACGTGGTGGAGTCCGACGCCACCGACCTCGAGGCCCTCCGCCAACTCGGCGCTCAGGAGTTCAACACGGCCATCGTCGGGGTGGGCACCTCCATCGAGTCGTCCGTGCTGATCACCGTGAATCTGGTGGATCTGGGCGTGGACCACATCTGGGTCAAGGCCATCACCCCGGCACACGGAAAGATCCTGCGGCGGATCGGCGCTCATCACGTCATCTTCCCCGAGCACGACGCCGGTGTCCGCGCCGCACACCTGGTCGGCGGGCGCATGCTGGACTTCATCGAGTTCGACGACGACTTCGCCATCGTCAAGATGTATCCGCCGGCCGAGGCAGTGGGATTCACGCTGGCGGAGTCGGACATCCGCGCCAAGTACGGCGTGACGATCGTCGGCGTGAAGACGCCCGGCGAGGATTTCACCTATGCCCAGCCGGACACTACGGTCGGCCCGAGGGACACGTTGATCGTCTCCGGCCACACCGATCTGCTCGAGCGCTTCGCCTCCCGCCCCTGATCCCCGCTCCCCTCCATCTGACGGTCAAAAGTGCCCCGGATTTAGGGGTTACTGGCGAGTATCTGGGGCACTTTTGACCGCCAGATGTTTAGGAGGAGGCGAGCTGCTCGGAGATCTCCGCGCTGCGCGCCGCGGAGGCCTGCATCCCCCGGGCGATGAGGTCGGCGAGCCCGGAGTCCAGGTAAGACTCGATGGCGGCCTCCGTGGTGCCGTTGGGACTCGTCACAGCCCGGCGCAAGGCGGCCGGGTCCGCGTCCGGTTCGGCCAGCATTCTCCCGGCGCCCGCCACCGTCGCCGCAGCCAGGTCCTTCGCCACAGCCTCGTCGAGCCCCAGCTCCACTCCCCCGGCCGCCATCAGCTCGGCCAGTAGGAAGACATAGGCGGGACCGGATCCGGAGACGGCCGCGACGGCGTCGAGTTGGGATTCGGCCACCCGGTGCACCGTCCCGGACCCCTCGAACAAGGCGGCGACCGCGTCCAGGTGCTCGTCCGTCGCCTCGGGCCCGCCGGCCATTCCGACGACGCCCATCCCCACGGTGAGCGGCGTGTTCGGCATGGTCCGCACGACCGGCTGCCCGGCCGGCAGATGACGTTGCATGGCGGCCAGCGGAATCCCGGCGGCCACGGAGACCACCACGGTTTCCGGCCTCAGCGCCTCGGAGATCTCCCGGCACAGGGACAGGATGTCCTTCGGCTTGACCCCCAACACCACGACGTCGGCCCGAGAGACCGCGGTGCGGTTCGCCTCCGGATCGTCATCGGTCGCGGTCACGGCCACACCGAAGCGGTCCTGATTCGCCCGGGCCTTCTCGCTGGAGTGTCCGGTGGCCTGGATCTGGGCCGGATCCGTTCCGGCCGCGAGCATTCCGGCGAGGATGGCGCCGTTCATGTTCCCGAGTCCGAGCAGGGCGACGGTCATCTGATGATGGTCCTTTCCGTGGCGCGGGCAGCCCCCGCGGCGAGGTGTTGGCGGGCGAACTCGAGTGAGTAGATCAGCATCTCCTCACGTTCGCCGGCGTATTTGGTCTTGCGGGTGCCGACCTCCACACAGACGGCACCGTCCCAACCGGTCTCCCCCAGGAACTCGATGCACTCGGCCACCGGCTGGTCGCCGTCGCCGGGCAGCAGGTGCTCGTCGCGTCCATTGGCGGTGCCGTCGGTCAGGTGAACATGGCGAAGGCGATCACCGAGCCGATTGAAGGCCTCCAGGGAATCGGCCTGGGCGATCGCGGCGTGGGAGAAGTCCCAGATCACGTGCTCGTAGCTTTCGGGGACCGGGTCCCAATGCGGCAGGTACATCCGGGCCTCGCGACCACCGGCGCGCCACGGGTACATGTTCTCCACACAGATCTGCACGCCGGTGCCGTCCATGATCTCCCGGATGCCCTCGGCGAACTCGGAGGCATAGTTGCCCTGCCACCGGAACGGCGGATGCGCCACGACCACTTCGGCCCCGACCTCCCGGGCCAGGTCGGCGCTCTTGGCGAGCTTGTTCCAGGCAGATCCCCAGACCTGCTGAGTGAACAGCAGTGTGGGCGCGTGGATCGAGTGGATCGGCATGCCGTGCTGGTCGGAGAGCCGGTTCAGCTTCACCGGGTCCTGTGACCAGGAGTTGTGCGTGACCATGATCTCCACGCCGTCGTAGCCCAGATCCTCGGCCATCGCGAACACATCCTGGGTGCCCAGAGGGAACACCGAGGACGAGGACAGGGTCACGGGAATGTCCGTGTGGTGAACGGATCCTCGTTCCTGTTCTGTTTCTCGGTCCTGTTCCGGCACGGGATCTGGCGAAGCGGTCTGATCAGTCACTGGTCACCCCTACGGAGAAGCCGGGCAGCATCGGATCCGGATTGAGGTACAGGTGCCCCACCCCCGGGGTCCCTTCTCGGCCCAGGATCCCTTCCTGAACCAGCGCATCGAGCCTACGCATGATCAGGCCTTCGCGCAGGGCCCAGGGACAGATCTCTACTTCGTTCACGCCGAAGGTCTCCATGGCCGCCTCGGCCACCATCCCGCCGGCCAGCATCTGCGCGGCACGCACTTCGGACACTCCGGGCAGTTCGGCACGTTCCTTGACTGTCATGGCGGCCATCCGGTTGTTCCACAGCTTCAGATCCTGGATCCGCAGGTGGCGGCGGGTAAAGATCCCAGCCGCGGACGGAGCGGCCCCGGTGATGCGGGCCAGGGAGCGGAAGGTCTTGGACGTCCCGGTCACCAGGACGGGGGCCGTCAGCTGCGGAAACCCGGCTGCCGCGTCCGCGACCGTGGAACGGATGTGCTTGCGCAGCTTCTTCGTCGACTTCGGTGTGGGCGGGTCCCCCGTGAGCCAGTCCCGGGTCAGACGGCCGGCACCCAGCGGGATGGACACCGCATAGCTCGGCAGCTCGTCCGTGCCGTAGGCGATCTCGAAGGAGCCCCCGCCGATGTCGAAGTTCAGGATCGTGCCCACGTGCCAGCCCTGCCAGCGCCGCACGGCGAAGTAGGTCATCGCGGCCTCTTGGTCCCCGGACAACTCGGTCAGGTGCACCGAGGTCTCCCGAGTCACCCGGTCCAGCACGGCGGCCCCGTTGGCGGACTCCCGGATGGCCGAGGTGCAGAAGGCGATGAGGTCTTCGGCTCCATTGGACACGGCGAAGAAGACGGCCTCCCGGATGAAGGTGATCAGCGCGTCCTGACCGGACTCCTTGATGCGACCCTGCTCATCCAGGTGCTCCAGCAGGGACAGCGAGCGCTTGTGGTCGGCGAACGCGGACGGGCGTGCGCCGGCACGGGCATCCACCAAGAGCAAGTGAACCGTGTTCGAACCGATGTCCAGCACGCCAAGGCGCATCGTGGTTGTCCTGCTTCCCGATCCTCGCCGCTACTTCTTCGCCGTGCCGGCCGCGGCCCTCGACCGGGAGGATGAGGAGCGCGCCGGCTTCTTGGCCGGCCCCTTGGCCCTCTTGTCCGCCAGCAGTGCGTAGGCCTCATCCGCGGTGAGCCCCTCCGGGTCCATGCTGCGCGGCACGGTGACGTTGGTCTCGCCGTCGGTGACGTAGGGGCCGAAGCGGCCGTCCTTGACCACCACCTTCTTGCCCGACGCCGGATCCTCACCGAATTCCGCCAGCGGCGGTTTCGCGGCCCCGCGGCCACGCTGTTTGGGCTGGGCGTAGATGGCCAGGGCCTCGTCCAGGGTGATCGTGAAGAGCTGCTCCTCGGACTCGAGCGACCGGGAGTCGGTGCCCTTCTTCAGGTACGGACCGAAGCGACCGTTCTGCGCCGTGATCTCCACGCCCTCAGCGTCCTGGCCGAGCACCCGCGGCAGGCTCATCAGCTTCAGCGCGTCCTCGAGGGTGACCGTCTCCAGGGACATCGACTTCAACAGGGAGGCCGTGCGGGGCTTCTCCTTGACCGGCTTCTTCTTCGGCTTGGGCTTGCCGTTCTTGTAGTACTCGGTCGGCTGAGCGTCCATCCAGGCCTGGATCTCGTCCTCGGACATCTCCGGGATGACCTCGGTGACGTAGGGGCCGAAGCGACCGTCCTTCGCCACGATGGTGCGCCCGGTGTCCGGGTCGGTGCCGAGTTCGCGTTCGGAGGGTCCCGCCGTCGCGAAGATCTCCTCGGCCTTCTCGGCTGTCAGCTCGTCCGGCGCGAGGTCCTCGGGAAGGTTGGCGCGTTCCGGCTCGGTGCCCTCGGGAGCATCGGCGGGCACGTCCTTCTCCAGGTACGGACCGAACTTGCCCACACGCAGGGTGATGCCCTCGGCCACCGGGATGGAGTTCACGGCGCGGGCGTCGATGTCGCCGAGGTTGTCCACCACGGCCTTGAGGCCCTCCTGGCTGGACTCGGCACCGAAGTAGAACGTCTGCAGCCAGGCCTCGCGCTGCACCTCACCGGCGGCGATGCGGTCCAGGTCGTCCTCCATGCGGGCGGTGAAGTCGTAGTCCACGTAGCGCCCGAAGTGTTCCTCGAGCAGACGGATGACGCTGAACGCCGTCCAGGACGGGACCAGGGCGTTGCCCCGCTTGGTGACGTATCCGCGGTCCATGATCGTGGAGATCGTCGGAGCGAAGGTGGACGGGCGTCCGATCTCCCGCTTCTCGAGTTCGGCGACGATCGAGGCCTCCGTGTACCGCGGCGGCGGGGACGTCTCGTGACCCGAGGCGGTGACGTTCTCGCCCGTCAGCGACTCGCCCGTGGCGACCTCGGGCAGGCGCTTGTTCTTGCCTTCTTTCGCCTCTCCGGAACCGGTCGCCTCGCCGGAACCGGAAGTCTCCTCGGCGCCGACGTCGCGCCCTTCCTCATAAGCGGCGAGGAAGCCCGGGAAGGTGATCACGGTGCCCGAGGCGGTGAAACCGGCGGACTGGCCCTTCGCGGGGCCGGAATCGGCGGTGCCGGAGAGCTTGACGGTGGCGGTGTAGCCCTTGGCGTCGGCCATCTGGGAGGCGATGGTCCGCTTCCAGATGAGCTCGTACAGCCGGAACTCGTCCCCGCGCAGCGATCCGGAGACCTGGCCGGGGGTGCGGAAGTGGTCGCCGGCGGGACGGATGGCCTCGTGAGCCTCTTGCGCCGAGTCGTTCTTGGCCTTGTAGACCCGCTTGGCCTGCGGAATCGACTCGGGGCCGTAGAGCTCGGTGGCCTGATTCCGGGCCGCGTTGATGGCCTCGTCCGAGAGGTTGACCGAGTCCGTACGCATATAGGTGATGTAGCCGTTCTCGTACAGGCGCTGGGCGACCTGCATGGTCACTCGCGAGGAGAACCGCAGTTTGCGTGAGGCCTCCTGCTGGAGCGTCGAGGTGGTGAACGGGGCCGCCGGCCGGCGGGTGTACGGCTTGTCCTCGACCGAGTCGACGCTGAACGTGGCGCCCTGCAGACCATCGGCCAGCGCGGTGGCCGTGTCCTCAGTCAGGGTGGCCACCTTGCCGGCGGCGGACTTCTTGAGCTGACCGCGGTCATCGAAGTCGCGCCCGCTGGCGATGCGCTGGCCGTCCACGGTGTTCAGCCGTGCGGTGAACGACTCACCGGCACCCTTGCCCTCGTCGGCCGTGAAGGTGCCCTCCAGATCCCAGTACGACGCCGGCACGAACGCCATGCGTTCGCGCTCGCGTTCCACCACCAGGCGGGTGGCGACGGACTGCACGCGGCCCGCGGACAGCCCCTGGCGGACCTTGCGCCACAGCACCGGGGAGATCTCGTAGCCGAACAGCCGGTCCAGGATGCGCCGGGTCTCCTGAGCGTCCACGAGATCCGCGTCGATCTCTCGGACGTTCTCCAGGCCGCGGGCGACGCCTTCCCGGGTGATCTCGTTGAAGGTCATCCGGTACACGGGGACCTTGGGCTTGAGCTCCTGCAGCAGGTGCCAGGCGATCGCCTCACCCTCGCGGTCGGCGTCCGTGGCCAGGTAGAGCGCGGAGGCGTCCTTGAGCTCCCGCTTGAGCTCGGTCACCCGCTTCTTCTTCTCGGGGTAGACCACGTAGTACGGGTCGAAGCCGTTGGTGGTGTCCACGGCGAACTTGCCGTAGGGACCCTTCTTCAGGTCCGCCGGCAGGTCGGACGGCTGCGGAAGGTCCCGGATATGGCCTGCCGACGCGTCGACCACCCAGCCCTCACCGAGGTATTTGGCGATGGACGCGACCTTGGTGGGGGACTCCACGATGACCAGCTTCGTTCCGTCTTCGGAGAATGCGGTCTTCTTGGACGTCTTCTTGGACACTCAGGCTCCTTCTGGTCGCCGGGCGGGGACGTTCACTGAGCCGGGACGGCCCGATGAGGGGCCGCTGTCGACTTCACAGCAGAGCGCCCGGTGCCCTACCAATGTAACGGCACCAGCGGACTACTCCTTGACCGGCGGCGCGACCTGGAGCGATGGCGTCCGCTCGATCAGGGGTGTTCGCCGGTTTCCGGTGCCGAGTCTGCCAGAACGGAGACGAGGTAATAAACACGCTCGGCGTCCACCGAACGCTCCGAGGCCGGATTCAGCTCCTCGAACTCATCGATCAACGCCTTGAGCCGCTGCTGGAACTCGGCGCGCTGCTCGGCGTTGACGAACACCATGCCGGTGGAGAGCACCGGCGGGCGTCGACTGCCGGGCTCCGACACGTCCACGTCCACGGTCTGTCCGTCCAGGGGGACGTTCGAGTCCTGCGCCTCCTGCACCGCCTGCTCCGCGGCCTTCCTGAGCCTCTGGTCCTCGGCCTCGCGGCGGGCCACTTCCTTCATGATCCGGTCACGGAAGGTGTTCAGCTGGACGTCGATGAAGGCCTGTTTGGACGCCGGGGTGTGATTCAGCGAATCGACGAGCAGCGACGAGCCCGCGGCCTTCCAGCGCCGCTCCCGACCGTCGCCCTCCGACGGCGACCGTTCGACGAAACCGTACTTCTCCAGGGCCCGCAAGTGGTAGCTCATGGCCGACGGCGTGAGCCCGCAACGAGAGGCCAGTTCGGTGGCCGTACGAGTGGACTGAGAGGCGTAGAGCTCCTCGAGTGCCTCCAGTCGAGCCTCGTGGGCCAGCGCCCGGATCGCCTGGGGGTCGGAGATGACGACCGGCCGACGGGGGGCGGCCACCGGGCCACTGTCGGGCCGCGGAGCGTCGTCTAGATCAGTCATGAACAGATATTCTAGACAGACCTTTCACATCCCGGGTGGCCCAGTTCACATTTCTGGCTCTGAGAAACGCCGGATCGCCCTCAGGACGCGACGAGGAACCCGTCCGCGAACAGGTCGGCGACGGCGGCCATCAGGGCCTGCTCCCCCGCTTCGTCCAGGTCCAGCAATCCCGCGACGGCCCCGGTGAGCTGACCGACGGAGAACTCCCCGTCCGCGGCGGCCATGAACCCGGCGGTGGCCGTGTCCAGACGGGCCGTGCGCCGGAACGACCCGCCCTGCCGGGCAAGGATGACCTCGGGGTGCTCCGCGCCGAACCGCTGATGCCGTTCCTCGGTCACATCGGCAGCCACCCGGAGACGCAGATCCCTCAGCTCCGCCGAACCGTCCACGGATCCCGCCGCGATCGTGTCCCACCGATCGACGGCATCAGCCCACGCCGGGCCCAAGGGCTGCTGCAGTTCGCCCTCGAGGACCTCGGTACGGATTCGGCCGGCGCGTGGCTCGGCCGGCCGGCGCAACCACAGGTAACCGAAGCCGACGGCGGCCACCTCCCGGGCCGCGAACCCGTCCAGATAGTCTCGGTAGCCGGCCGCGTACCGAGCGGGATCGAGCTGTTCGGACGAGTCCTGCAGCCACGTCTCGGCATAGCCGGCCGGATCCAGCAGATCTCGCTGAATGATCCAGGCGTCGAGGCCCTCGGGAATCCAGCGGCGTGGACGCTCGTCCCATCCGGCCTGTTGCGGGCTCGTGGCCCCCGGCACCGAGTCAGACGGCACGGAGTCGGACGGCGCCGAAGCGCCCGTCGGGATCTCCCAGTTGCCGAGCATCTGTGCGATGCCGCCGGGTTCGAGATGGTCGGGCAGGGAGGCGATCAGTTCGGCGAGCAGATAGTCGCCGGTGCGGCCGCCGTCGCGGTAGGTATTGATGCCGTCAACCGGCTCACCGGTGAGCCGACCCGGGTCCGACGCCGTCCGTGGGGAGATGACGAACGGCGGATTGGACACGATCAGGTCGAACCGCTGACCCGCCACGGGCTCCAGCAGGTCTCCCGCAAGGAGGGTGACGCGCCCGCCGGGGCCGAACAGCGCCGTCCGGGCATCCAGGCCGAGGGCCCTGGCATTGAGGACCAGGTTGAAGGCGGTGAAGCTCAGGGCCCGAGTGGACAGATCGGTGGCCGTGACGTGCTCGGCGTGCGCCAGCAGATGCACGGTCTGAATGCCGCAGCCCGTGCCCAGGTCCAGGGCCCGGCGAACCGGACGCCGGATCACGTTGCCGGCCAGCGTCAGCGAGGCCCGGCCGATGCCCACCACGTGCCAGCCGGGCAGCGTGCGCTCCGTCTGCAGGGCGGTCTGGTCGCTGGTGATCCACAGGTCGCCGTGATCGTCGGTGGCATACGGGGAGAGATCCACCACGGGATAGAGAATGTTCTCGCGCAGCAGACCGAGGTTCAGGTCTGCCGCGCCGTGGGCTCCCAGCCGAGGCAGCGCGGCATCGACCAGTTCGGCTCGAACCGGATCGCCCAGCATCCACAACGAGACGACGACGACGAGCGCGCGCTGGGAGTCGGCGGCGCCGTCGTCGTGCATGATCTGTTGGACCCGGCGGCGCGCCGGCTCCGCCTGCTCCCGGTCCAGCGCGGCCAGGGCCGTCTCTCCCAGCAGTTCGCCGAGGGCCTCCGTGGTGTACGGCAGCACCCGCAGGTCCTCGGCGAGGTGCTCGACGGCAGGGGCGTCCCAAGCCGGGGGCTCGGTCATCGGCTCATTGAACGGCCGGCGAAGTTCGGTCATGCCTCCATTGTGGGGGCCGTGGCGCCGGTGTCGCTGGCACCGGCATGGTGAGCGCCGGCATGGTGGGCACAGTCCTCGCAGATCCGGTCTGGGGTGGCCGCGGCGCAGTCGTCACAGACGGTGTCCAGGGTCTGGCAGGACGGATCGGAGCAATTGCGCAGCTCATGGGTCGGAGTCCCGCAAGCGGTGCAGCGCCCGAGGATGGCGGCGTGGTCGGAGAACTCCAGGTGCATCCGGCGATCGAAGACGGCGAGCGAACCCTCCCAGAGACCGCTGTCCCCGTAGGCGTCCCCGTAGGTCGCGATGCCCCCGTCGAGTTGGTAGACCTCGCCGAAACCCCGGTGGCGCATCAGTGCGGTCAGGACCTCGCAGCGGATGCCGCCGGTGCAGTACGTGACGATGGGTTGGTCCTTGAGGTCGTCGTACTTGCCCGACTCGAGCTCGTCGATGAAGTCCCGGGTGGTGGTGGTCTCGGGCACCACGGCGCCCTTGAAGCGGCCGATCTTGGCCTCGACGGCATTGCGCCCGTCGAGAAAGACGACCGGGGTTCCCTCGGCCTCCTTGGCCGCCACCAGCTGATGCAGCTCCTCCGGCGTGACATGGGTGCCGGTGTCCTCCACGCCGTCCTCGGTGACGGTGATCTCCTCCGGGGCGTCAAAGGTCACCAGCTCGGGACGGACCTTGACCGAGAGCCGGGGGAAGTCCTCGGCTGACCCGTCCGACCATTTGACCTCCAGGCCGGCGAACGGCCCGTAGGAGCGGGTGGTCTTCACGTATTGCTTGACCGCGTCGATGGGGCCGCCGACGGTGCCGTTGATGCCGTGCGGCGAGACGATGATCCGGCCGGTCAGTCCCCAGTGGGAGGCCAGGGCCTGCTGCCACAGGCGCACCGCCTCCGGATCGGACAGCGGAACGAATCGGTAGTACAGGGCAATCTTGGACACGCTCACCGGTCAAGGTTAGTCCGGTCCGCTCCCCACTGCAGATCCTCACTGCAGAAGTGCCTGGTTATTGTTCCCCTTGATGTTTCCGGTGAGTTTTCCTGGTTTGTTCCTCGTGAGCGCAGATGACGATTTGATGTGAATCACTCTGTGGAGTGCGGGCAGTGGCCCCGTCCGACTAGTCTCGTGCCATGACTTCTGCCCTGAACGACGCTCTGGTCGGCACATGGGTGACCGGCTGGTCCCGCTGCCGCAATTACGATGTGCAACACGGCGGCAAGGTCCATGCTGCGTTGCGCCAAGGCCGCCGCTCTGAAGAGGGACAGGACTGGGAGTATGTTCTGACCCGCCCGGACGAGGACGCTCTGAGGACCGTGGCTGCCGAGGTTCAGGGCCACCCCGGTCGTCTGCTGACGGTGGTGGGCCCGCCGCCCACCATTCCGGAGGACGTACCGCTCACGGTGGTTTCCGGTGGTGAGAAATTCATGGTCCTGGACATGGACGGTCAGGACGTGGAAGCCCCGATCGTGCCGGAGGAGTTCGAGGCAACCGTCGAACGCCACGATCCGGACTGGTTCCTGCTGACCATCACCACCTCGGACGAGCACCCTCAGGGCGACGGCGTTGTGGCCGCTCGGGGTCGCGTCACTGCCGTGGACGGCTATGCCGTGTTCGACAGGATCTGGACCAACCCGGAGTTCCGCCGCCGGGGACTGGGCACCCTGGTGATGCGCTATCTGGCGTCCTTGGCGCTCGAGCACGACGTCGAGGAGGGCCTACTCGTGGCCAGCTCCGACGGCCAGGCGCTGTACGGTCACCTCGGCTGGACCGAGCTGGCCGAGGTCACCGTCTACGGCTCTCCTGAGGACCACACCGGCAATCCGTCCCATTCGGACGCCGGCTGAGTGCACCCGCACGGGGAGCAACAGCAGGGCGGAACGGACGGACTGCCCCGTACCGATGACCCTCGCGACGCCGAGGCCCTGAGTCGCATCCTGGCTCGGCCTGCGGTGCCACCACAGTTGCTGCACGTCCGACATCTCCCCGAACGCCGTGCCGTCACCGAGCCCTGGCCGCAGGACACCCCGGAGGCGCTCGTCCAGGCCCTGGGCGGCTCCGGAGCCAGAGAACCCTGGCGACATCAGGTGGAGGCGGCGGCGTTGGCCGCCGCCGGCCGCCACGTGGTGTTGGCGACGGGGACGGCGTCGGGAAAATCCCTCGGCTATCAGCTGGCCGCCGGCACCGCACTGCATCAGGACCCGGCCGGCACCGTGTTGTATCTGGCGCCGACCAAAGCCCTGGCCGCGGATCAGCTCACGGCGTGGCGAGCTCTGGCCCGGGACGGCGCCACGTGGCTGCGCCCTGCCCCCTACGACGGTGACACGGACATCTCGGACCGAACGTGGGCCCGGGAGCACGCGAATGTGCTGCTGACCAACCCGGACATGCTGCACATCGGCATTCTGCCCCACCACGAACGGTGGGCCCGGTTCTTCCGCCGGCTGCGCTACGTCATCGTGGACGAGGCGCACATCTACCGTGGGGTGTTCGGTTCGCACGTCGCCGTGTTGTTGCGACGCCTGGCCAGAGTCTGTGCCCAATACCGCGCGGGCCGGGACGAACCGGGCCCGGTGTTCATCGGGGCCTCGGCCACCAGCGCCGATCCCGCCGGCTCGTTCTCACGACTGATCGGGGCCGAGGCGACGGCAGTCACCGAGGACGCCTCGCCCCACGGCGCGGTGACCGTGGGATTCTGGGAGCCGGAACTGACGGACCGCCGAGGCGAGAACGGCGCGCCACTGCGGCGGTCCGCAACGGCGGAGTCGGCCGGCATGATGGCGGATCTGGCCGTCACCGGCACGCGGACCATCGCTTTCATCCGTTCTCGTCGTGGAGCGGAGACCATGGCCTCGGCTGCCAAGCGGGAGTTGGCCGAGATCGATCCGTCATTGCCCTCGCGAGTGGCCGCCTACCGTGCCGGCTATCTGCCCGAGGAGCGCCGCGAGGTCGAAGTCGCGTTGCGCAGTGGCCGGTTGCTGGGGGTGGCCTCGACGCCGGCCTTGGAACTGGGCATCGATATCGCCGGGCTCGATGCGGTGCTGGTCGCCGGCTGGCCGGGCACCCGCGCGTCGTTCTTCCAGCAGGTGGGCCGGGCCGGCCGGGCCGGCCAGGAGTCCGTGGCGCTCTACGTCGCCGGCGACGATCCCCTGGACACCTATGTGGTGCACCATCCCGAAGCGGTGTTCGAGTTGGCCGTGGAGGACTCCGTCACCGATCCGCAGAACCCGCACATTCTGGCCCCACACCTGTGCGCCGCGGCCGCCGAGTTCCCCTTGGTCCCCGACGGTCTTCATGTCTTCGGAGACCCGGAGCGGGTGCGCTCGCTCGTCGACGAGCTGGTCGAACAGGGTTACCTGCGACGCCGGCCCGCCGGCTGGTTCTGGACCCACCCGGAACATGCGGCCTCGTTGGTCTCACTGCGCGACGACGGCGGCGGGCCCGCGGACATCATCGACACCGAGACGGGGGCCCTGCTGGGCACCATGGGTTCTCCGCAGACCCACTATCAGGCGCATCCCGGCGCGGTGTACGTGCATCAGGACCAGACCTATCTGGTGGAGGACCTCGATGAGGACGCCCACGCCGTTCTGGTCAAGCGCGCGTGGCCGGACTACTTCACCCAGGCTCGGGACATCACCGAGATCGAGATCCTGGACACGGTCGAACGCGTGGACGCCGGTGACCTGCAGTGGTGTTCCGGGCGGGTGAAGGTCACCACCCAGGTGGTCTCCTACCAACGCAAGGCCCTGGTCTCGGCAGAGGTCCTCGGTGAGGAACCCCTGGAGCTGCCGGCCCGAGACCTGTTCACCACGGCGGTGTGGTTCCATTGCCCCTCCGAGGCGCTGGTGGCCGAAGGATTGACGATGGACCGGCTGCCCGGGTCACTGCACGCGGCGGAGCACGCGATGATCGGTCTGCTGCCGCTGGTGGCCTCCAACGACCGCTGGGACATCGGCGGGGTGTCCATGGCCCTGCACCCGGACACGGGCCAGCCCTCGGTCTTCGTCTACGACGGCCACCCCGGAGGGGCCGGCTTCGCCGACCGCGGTTATGCCCAGGCCCGGACCTGGCTGCAGGCCACCCTGGACACCGTGCGTTCGTGTTCCTGCAGTGACGGCTGCCCGTCCTGCGTCCAGTCCCCCAAGTGCGGCAACCGCAACAATCCCCTGGACAAGGACGGAGCGGCCACCCTGCTGGCCTTCGTGCTCGAACGGCTTCAGTCGGCCGGGGCCGACGCCGGCGGACCGGCTCGGGACGCCCCTTCCGAAGGCCACGGCAGAGGCGAGTCGTAACGCGCCCCCAGCGATACCGTTCCGTTCGCCTCGACGGCGCAGTCGGTGACCGTGGCCCCGTGCCGGCGCGCCGTCTGAGCAGCGAGGTCGCACGGATCTCCCGCCGTCAGTCCGCGTGCGGCATCGGCGGCGGCGAGTGCGGCGAGATCGGCCGCGCCGGCGGCCCGAGCGGCTGCGGTCGCAGAGGTGCCCAGAGCGGCCGTGGCTCCGAGGAGAACCAGCGTCAGGAACACGGTGGAGAGGACGGTGACGGTTCCCGAACCGCGTTCTGCGAAGGCTTTGACGTCGCTCATGGAGCGCCCTCGGGCGGAACCACCCACTGATCGGGTGCGTGAGCCGTGGCCTCTTGCTGCCAGCCGTCCCACCAGGCCAAGGGACCGGGTGGGGTGTGGGCCACGGTCGCGCTGACCCAGCCGGAGGTGCGAGCGCTGGAGAGTTCAGTGCCGTCTCCGGCCATGCGTTGGGCCGTCGACTGCGCAGTCTCGTCGGTCTCTCCACGGGCCAGTTGCCGGACCGTGGACGCCGCGGCCTCTTCGAGCCGCACCTGCTGGATGGTCGCCGCCCCGGCCAGCACTGCCGAAGCCAGGACCACCACCGCTGCGGGCAGGATGACGGCGTACTCGGCGGTGACTGAACCACGCTGGGGATCGGTGTGGCGTTGATGCTCCATCATGTCTTCACGTCCTTGTTACTCGGAACCTGTGGCCCGTCTACGCCGTGGGGCGTCCGGAGCCCACCCGACGCCGAGACCGACGTCGGGCGAGCTCCGGCGGCCGGATGGTGCTTCAGCCGAAGCTGAGGGCGTTCTTGACGATGCCCAGCAACAATCCCTGGACGTCGGAGCCGGCAAGCACGGCGGCCAGCACCCCGGCGAAGCCGACGGCTGCCAGCGTCACGATGCCGTATTCGGCGGTCTGTGCGCCCGTCTCCTCGTTCCAGTCGACGCTCCCGACGCGGCGGGCCGGCAAATGCTCCGGCCGGCCGAGAGCCACTGGGGCGTGATGGTGGTGGTCCTGCGCGATGGCGGTCATAGTGTCTCCTCTGGTGGGGGGTGGCGGCCGGAGTTGACCGCCTGCATCCAGCCTGGCCGCGGCGCGTGTTCCGTGGGGCTGGAGCCCGGCCGATTCTGGACAAGCCGGGCCATTCGGAGGGGTGTGCAGGACTCGACGGCTCTCGAGGGGTCACGGCAACAACGCGACCACGAGTGGCACGATGCCCAGACACAGGAATGACGGCAACTGGCACAGTCCCAGCGGCAGCATCAGCCTGGTGCCGAGTTCTGCGGCCCGCTGTTCGGCCCGGCGCTTGCGGTTGCGTCGCAAGGACGACGCCGTGGAGCGCAAGAGGGCGGCGGTGGGCGCACCGGTCACGTAGGCGAAGTACAGCTCCCGCCCCAGCTCCTGGAACTCTGGATCGCTGGCTTCGGGCTCGTGGCTGGTCCAGGCCTCCTCCCAACTCACACCGAGCTGCAGGAGAACGGCCACGCGCCGAGTCCCGGCGGCCCCGGGAACGTGAGCCCCGAGCAGGTCGAGGCTCGAGACCAGTCCCTGACCGGATTCCAACAGGCCCGCCAGCAAGTCCAGTGCCAGAGCGGCGTCCATGGTCTCGGCCTCGCGTGGGTCCGGGCCGGGTTTCTGCAGGTCACTGGTCATGACAGGTCCTCCGATTGGCGGATCAGCGCGCGAGTCCACAGCTGCCCGACGACGGCCAGACCACCACCGGTGCCGACCACCAACCACCCGAGCGTGTTGCTCAACAGCTCAGTCGGCGGGGCCCCGGCCAGCGCTGACAGGCCGAGGCCGGCCAGCGGGAGCAAACCCAACAGTCGTGCCGTCGATTGTGGCCCGGCGATCGCCGCGTCGCGAGCCTGCTGAGCGTCCTGGCCCTCCTCGAGAGCGTCGGCCAGACGGTCCAACAACCCGACCAAGCCAACGCCGGCGTCGCGGGAGACGGCCAGACACCCGGACAATTGCTGCCAGTGGCGCCGTTGGCCCGGACCGTTGGTATGGGCTAGCGGATCACCGCCCAGCACCACCTCGACGTCGGCGGCCACCAACTCGTGGTTCAGGCAGCACCCTCGGGGTGTGCCGGCCCGGGCGCAAGGCTCGTAGAGCGCAGACAGCTCCGACCAGATCTGATCGGGGCGACGGCCCGCCTGCAACAGAGCCGAAGCGCGGCGCAGCAGGACGATGAACTCCTCGGTGCGTCGCTCGCGCCGCCGGCGAGACTGTCCGGGAAGCCACCGTTTCCACGCCGGCTCGGCCGGTGGCCGCTCAGGACTCGACGGCATGCCGCCCTCCTCGACCATCCCGGTATCTGGTGGTCGTCGGCCCGGCGTTGCCGGAACGTCCATCGGCCAGCATTTCCAGGGCGTCCCAGCCCGGGCCCCAAGCGAGTTTCGCCCCCGAGAGCGACAACGCCGGAATGACTCCCAATTCCCCGCGCAACGCTCGATCAACGACGGCCAATTCCACTGGATGTCGCCCCGTCTCGGTGCGCTCGAGATGGAGAATCGCGTCAACGGCGCTGGAGGCTTGCAGTGTCAAGGCTTCGGTCCCCAGCCCCGCGAGCGCCCCCATCGCCTGCAACCGAGCCGGGACATCCGCTGCCGAATTGGCGTGCAGCGTTCCGGCCGCACCCCGATGCCCGGTGTTCATCGCGGCCAGAAAATCCACGACCTCGGCGCCCCGGCACTCCCCCACGACCAACCGATCCGGACGCATCCGCAAGGCCTGCCGGACGAGTTCGGCCAAGGTCACGGTTCCCGATCCCTCGGCATTCCCCGACCGCGCCTGCAACGAGACCACGTGCCCGTGACGGGGCCGCAACTCGCGGGTGTCCTCCACGGTGACGATCCGCTCATTGGCCGGCACCTCGGAGAGTAAGGCAGCCAACACGGTGGTCTTCCCCGAGCCCGTGGCGCCGCTGATCAGCACATTGGCCCTCACATGGAGCAAGTGCCGCAGAGCGATCAACCATCGCTCCCCGTGGGGCCACCGCTGGGCCAGCTGCTCCAACCCGGGTGGCTCGGGCGCCGCGAGACGAACGCTGATCTGAGGACCCCCGGCCGCGATCGGTGGGAGGATCGCGTGAACCCGGGCCCCGGTGACCTGTGCGTCCCCGAAGGGTTGTCCTTCATCGAGCCGGCGCCCGCCCTGGGCCAGCAATCGGACGGCGAGCCGGCGAGCGTCCACGGCTTCAAGCCGCTGACCCGTCTGGTTCAGTCCCTCGGGACCGTCCGTCCAGATCGTTCCGGAACCGTCCACGAGGACGTCCGTGACTCCGGGGCGCCGAGCGGCCGGCGCCAGAGGACCGAGTCCCGTCAACTCGTCGACAACGGTGGTCATCTGTGCGGCGGTCTCTTCCGGCGAGACCGCCGGCAGGTGACGCCGTACGGCCTCGGCCGCGAGTTCCGGCGGAACGGTTCCCGTCCGGGCTGCTTTGGAGGCACCGCCCCGCCGACCCGACTCGGCCAGTCGTCCGGCCAGCCAGCGCTGAGCTCGTCGTTGTCCGGCGCCCGCACGGACCGCCCCGGGCGGGGGCTGCGGAGACCAGCCACGACTCATCGGCGGCTCCGTCCGGCCATGAGTACGCGGGGCCGCACGGAGCGGTTCGGATGCCGTTTGATCTCGGCACCGCGGTCTGGACCTCGCGATGGCTCCAGTGCGAGGGCGATCTCGGCAGCCAGCAGCCGAGCGGACGTGCGCCGGCTGGAACGAACCCAGGCGGGCAGGGACCCACCCGACCAATCGTCCGGGTCGAAGACCACCTCGGTTTCACGGCCGTCCGCCGCGACGGCAGTGATGACGGCACGGCGTTTCTCGGGTCGCGATTCACCTGACGGCGATCCCGAGGTCGAATCGGCGCAGATCAGCGCAGGCGTTCCCTCGCCGACGAAGTCCTGCGCGCGTGCCAAATCCCGTCCGACGTCGATCACGGTCATGGCGAAGGTGTTCACCGCCGCATCCAGGCAATCCCCCAGCGCAGTCGGGCCTCGTCCGTCGGCTAATCCGTCGGCTAGGAGGCCTGCCGGTGACGATGATGCCCAGCCCCACCACCGCACGCCGGCGGCTCCGGGTAACCGGGCAGCGAGAGCAGGGCCGGCGACCGGCGGCGTCGACAGCGAGTCCCATCCCACGGTCGAACCGCGGCTCGAGGGAGCCAGCGTACGCAGTCGTTCGCTCAGGCCGCCCTGCGGACCCTGCAGGTCCATCAGGAGTCCACGGTCTGGACCGGCCCACAGCAGCGTCAGGGCCCAGGCCAGTCCGGGCCACCGGCGATCACCGGCAGGACCCGCACCGGTGTGCGCCAGCACCACCGATTGTCCCGGTAGGGCCGAGTCCCGGTCCACGTGACCCGCCAACGCCAGCAAGCGGCACAATCGCCGCGCGTGGCTGGGCAGCCGAATCGCGGACGGAACGCTATCGCCGCCGTCGAGCGCGACCGGAACGACTGCCGTCTGGCGCCGGGCGGTCTCGTACTCCGACCGGCCGGTCTCATCGGGACCGAGTCCCCACAGAACCAGCACCGGCGCGTCCCCCTGCGCGGTGGTCCAGTCGACCAGACGAGCGGCCCCGGACACCTCCTCGCGAGTGACCACGTGGACCCGATGACCCACGGCCGCGACGCAGGCGGCCACCTCGCTACGTAACAGCTCCACCGTCAGCGCTGGGCCGGGGATCAGTCGTTCAGTCGGCGACGACCTCGAATCAGGAGATGAGCCGGTCTGCAGAGGGCCGGGCCGATCAGGTGGCGCGACGAAGAGGACTGTTGAGGGGGAATGCGGTCGGTCGGCCATGGCTCCAGCCTGACCGTCGCGTCCGGCCGACGCCCCGCGTCACCGGCCTGCTGTGGACGCCCCACCGGACGGCTGCGGTTGTGGAGCAGTGCGGAGTCGGTCAGCGCCCCGGTTGCGGCAGCGGCAGAGTGGCATCCCAGCCGGTGATGTCGAGGATCAGTTCGCGGTCCCAGTCCTGGCTCCAGCCCAGCAGGTCCAGGATCCGGTCGAGGACGATCGCGGTGAAACCCCACACCAGGGTGCCCGACACGAGGAAACCCGGGCCTCTGAACCGGTGCACGCCGGTGGGGAACTCCCGCACCAGGGATGTGGTGACACGGTTCGCCGGATCCACGAGGTCGCCCACCGGAACGCGGAACACCCTCGAGGCCTCCCCTTCATCCACCACGAAGACCTCGGACGGCCGGTCCCACCAGCCGACCACGGGCGTCACCCGGAAATTGCTGATGGTCAGCGGCGCGGGGGGCAGATTGCCGAGCACCCGGACCCCCTCCGGATCCAGCCCCGTCTCCTCCTGCGCCTCCCGCAGCGCCGTGGCCACATGGTCGGCGTCACCGGGATCCACACGTCCCCCAGGGAAGGCCACTTGCCCGGGATGCTGGCGCAAGGTCAGCGACCGCTGCGTCAGCAACAGATCCAGGTCTTCGGGGACGGCGGTGGCGTGGAAGTGCGCCGGTTGGCCGTCGAGCGCGCCGAACAACACCAGCACCGCTGATTCAGCGGGGGTGCCGGGCGGCGTGTACAGGTCCCCGCCGAATTCCCAGCCGCGTCCGTCGTCGGGAAGCCGGTCCCGCACCGCGCTCGACGGCGGGCCGGACGCCAGCGCCGGATTCAGCCGGCCATAGCGGTGGACCAGGGACTGCAAGTCCGCGAGCGCGCCATCGGTCTGCATCATGCCTCCTGACTGTAGCCTTCCGCCCGCAGTTCGGCCCGGCTGGCACCGGCGCGCATTCGGGCCAGCAGGTCCTCCCGCCCCGGGGCCAATTCGTACTTGAGCAACGACGCCGAGACGTCCGGATCCGTCTCTCCGGTCCCGTAGGAGGGACACCAGTCGGCGACGACGCACGCCCCGCAGGCGGGGCGTTTGGAGTGGCAGACCCGACGGCCGTGGAAGATCAAACGGTGGGACAACTGGGTCCAATCGCGGCGTGGGAACAGGGCGGCGACGTCGTTCTCCACCTTCACCGGGTCTTGGTGCGTGGTGAATCCGAGGCGCCGGGCCAGCCGGCCGAAGTGGGTGTCCACGCTCAGACCAGGTCGCCCAAAAGCGTTGCCGAGCACCACCAGGGCCGTCTTGCGTCCCACGCCGGGCAACCGGATCAGCTCCTCGACGGTCCGGGGCACCTCACCGCCGTGGTCGTCGACCAGCGCGCGGGAAATCCCCTGGATGGACGCGGCCTTGTTCCGGTAGAAGCCCAGGGGACGGACGATCTCCTGGAGTTCGCGTTCATCGGCGTGGGCCATCGACTCGGGGTCGGGAAACCGCTCGAACAGGCGAGGCGTGGTTGCGTTGACCCTGACGTCCGTGGTCTGGGCGGACAGCACGGTGGCCACCAGGAGCTCGAAGGCATTGGTGAAATCCAGTTCCGCGACGGCGTAGGGATAGGCCTCGCCCAGCACCCGGTTGATCTTGCGAGCACGCCGGGTGAGGGCGAGTCGGGTCTCCCCGGTCGGGGTGGCGGTCGTCGATCCGGCAGAGTCAGGGCCGGCGGAGTCGGGGCTGGCGCTCACGCGCGTTCGATGTCGGTCAGGTCGCGCAGCACGCCCGTCCGTCCGTCCGTGTTCTGCACGAGGAACTCGTGACCGCGGTCCTCCAACGCCAGAATCCACCCGCCGGGCTCGAGAGTGAAGGCCGGGCTGCCGTCCTCCGGGTTGACCGCGGTCCGTCGCGTCCCGACCGCGAACCAGAAGGCCTCGTATTCCATCGGCGCTGCGCTGCCGGACGCCGCGCCGGCGGTGCCAGCAGAGCCGGCGTTGCCAACGGCGCTAGCAGAGCCAGCGTTGCCAGCGGGTTCGGCGTACCCGGCTGACCGGGCGTCGTTCAGCGGAATGGTCTGCGCCGGCACGGTCTGCTCCATGGCCTCGGTGTACTGCGCCGGTTCCGGAGACACGGACCGGTCGGTGTTCTGGGGGCTCTTCGTGCTCTGCGGATCCTCGGCGTTTTCGACCGGTTGCGTGCCAGGAGCGCCGAACGCCGCCGTCGCCGAGGCCGCAGCCTCATCCGTGGACCGCGGATGCAGTCTTGTCATGCCGAGGTCCTCGTCGATGTCCGCACCGGAGGTCTGACTCGCGGAGCGGTCGGACGAGCTTTCGGAAGAGCGGTCCGAACCGTGCTCCGAGACGTTCTGACCTTCCTGTTCCTCTCCCGAGGGACCGGCGCGGAACTCCTCGTGCTCGTCGTCCGTCGGCGCCGCCGAGAGGGTGGCCGGATCACCGAAAAGGGCGGCGTCCGGGGCTGCCGGCGCCGGGACGGGACCTTTCGCCGGGCCCTCCGCCGAGCCATCCGCGGGGGCCGCCGGCGCCGCCGTCGGGCCGGGGTAGGCACCGAAAGGGTGGCCGTCCGCAGCGGACGGGGCCTGTCCACGCTGTTCATGCTGCTGAGGCTGCTGAGACTGCCGAGATTGCTGACGGGATTCTCCGGAATTGACGGAGTCGAGCAAGGGAGCGACCACGCCGCGCAACGGCGAGGTGACCACCATGCCGAGGGCTCCGACCAACCCGATCAGCAACACCGGATCGAGGCCGGTCGCGAAGGTGACGAAGAAGTACGCCAGCGCGAGCCAGGACGCCACGTGGGCGAACTGGGCCGTGCTCAGCGACCCGAGGCGCGGCCCCTCCCCGGAGCTGCTCCCCGAACTGGCGGCACGGGCCACCACGAATCCGGCCGCCGCGAGCGGCATCAGCACGCCGATGCCCAGGAAGAAGACGTTGGCGGTGCCCCACAGGTTCATCCCCCATCGCGCCGTCGCCAACGGAATGATGGAGCCCACCAGGACCACCAGGACGGACACGAGGAAACCGATCTCCCAGCCGCTGAGGTGCAGTCCGCCGCCCGGTGATCCCGAGGTGCGGGGCGGCGTTGAACCAGCCCGATCCTGGGGACCGGTGCGCGGGCTCGAGTTCGGGCCGGTGTGCGCGCTCGAGCGCGGGCCGGCCGGTGACTCCGGTGAGTAGCTCATGGTGGTTCCTCCTGTGTCCTCCCGGAACGGGAAGGTGACGTGCGACGTGTCTTGTCCCGGCGGAGTTGCCGAACTCCGGTAGACATCGCTGGGACCATTCAAGACCATTCAATCAGGCGGAGAGGATGCTGTCCCGACCCCCTTCACACCAGCCACGGGAACGTTAGGCTAAGGACGCAGGCCAGCTGTGACGGCTGTTACATAAGCAAAGGCATCCTGGTGATGCCGACGTCCCGATTCCGCTCCCAAGGAGAACGCATGACGACGCCAGCGTCCCACCAACCGGCCCCCTCCGCCGACCAGGCCCAGTCCACCGACGCTAGCGGCGACGGCAGGATGGACAACCTGATGCATGAGCATCGGGCCTTCGAGCCCTCGGCCGATTTCGCGGCGCAAGCGGTGGCCGGCCCCGACCGCTACGAGGATGCCGCCGCAGACCGGCTGGCGTACTGGGGCGCCCGGGCCCGCGAGGTCCTGCACTGGGAACGGGACTTCAGCGAGGTGCTGGACTGGTCCGACGCGCCCTTCGCCCAGTGGTTCGTCGGCGGCACCACGAACGCCGCCTACAACGCCCTGGACCGCCACGTCGAAGCCGGTCTGGGCGATCGGGTGGCCATCCACTTCGAGGGCGAGCCCGGCGACAGCCGCTCCTGGACCTACGCCGAGTTAGCCGCTGAGGTCCGCCGGGCAGCCAACGCGTTCGAATCCCTCGGAGTCACCAAGGGCGACCGCGTCGCGGTGTATCTGCCGATGATTGCCGAGACCGTCATCACCATGCTCGCCTGCGCCCGCATCGGCGCCGTGCACTCCGTGGTCTTCGGCGGCTTCTCCGCTGACGCCCTGCGGTCCCGCATCGACGACGCCGACGCCAAACTCGTGGTCACCGCCGATGGTTCCTGGCGGCGCGGCAAGCCCTCCATGCTCAAGCCCGCTGTGGACGGGGCCCTGTCCGAACCCGGTCACTCCGTGAACAACGTCCTCGTGGTCAAGCGCAACGAGCAGGACATCGACTGGACCGAGGGCCGGGACCTGTGGTGGCACGAGGTCCTCAGCGACCAGTTGGACGAGCACGAGCTGGTCTGGCACGACGCCGAGCACCCGCTGTACATCCTCTACACCTCCGGGACCACGGGGAAGCCGAAGGGCATCCTGCACACCACCGGCGGGTACCTGGTGCAGTGCGCCGCGACCCACCGGGACACGTTCGACCTGCATCCCGAGTCCGATGTCTACTGGTGCACCGCCGACGTCGGCTGGGTCACCGGGCACTCCTACGTCACCTATGGCCCGCTGCTCAACGCCGCCACCCAGGTGATCTACGAGGGCACTCCGGACTTCCCGGACACCGGCCGCTGGTGGGACATCGTCCAGAAGTACGGCGTGAGCATCATGTACACGGCTCCGACCGCGATCCGCACCTGCATGAAGTGGGGCCGCTCGGTGCCGGACTCCTACGACCTGTCCTCGTTGCGCGTGCTGGGCTCCGTCGGTGAGGCCATCAACCCCGAGGCGTGGATGTGGTACCGGGAGGTCGTCGGCGGAAACGCCGGCGCCGGAACCACGAACGACGACGGCTCCGTCACCCCCGGCCCCCGCAAGGAGCACCCCGCCCCGATCGTGGACACCTGGTGGCAGACCGAGACCGGCGCCCACATGATCGCTCCCCTGCCCGGAGTCACCGCCACCAAGCCCGGCTCGGCTCAGGTGCCCGTGCCCGGCATCATCGTGGACGTGGTGGACGAGACCGGCACGCCCGTGGAGAACAACACCGGCGGTTTCCTGGTCGTCCGTGAACCGTGGCCCTCCATGCTGCGCGGCATCTGGGGCGACCCGGAGCGCTTCAAGGAGACCTACTGGTCCCGGTTCGAGGGGATGTACTTCGCCGGGGACGGCGCCCGCCGTGATGAGGACGGAGACATCTGGGTCACCGGCCGCGTGGATGATGTCATGAACATCTCGGGACACCGGTTGTCCACCTCGGAGATCGAGTCGGCGCTGGTGTCGCACCCGATCGTGGCCGAGTCCGCCGTCGTCGGCGCCACGGACGCCACCACGGGCCAGGCCGTCGTCGCGTTCGTGATTGTCACCGAGGCGGCCGGGGACGTCGATCCGGCTCAGACTGAGGCGGACCTGCGGGCCCACGTGGCCTCCGAGATCGGCGCGATCGCCAAGCCCAAGCACATCCTGGTGGTGCCCGAGCTGCCGAAGACCCGCTCCGGCAAGATCATGCGGCGGCTGCTCAAGGACGTGGCTGAGGGACGCGATCCAGGCGACGCCAGCACGCTGTCCGATCCCACTGTCATGCAGCAGATCGCCGAGACGCTGCGGAAGTAGCCACGACGACAGGCTGCTCAGGCAACCACCACGAAAAATCGCGCCAATCCTGACGGTTCGCAGTCATCATCACTGCGAACCGTCAGGATTGGCGCGTTTAACGGCCTTCTGACACCGTCGGGCGGGAGAGGTCGGCGTCCTCCGTCTCCGCACCGGAAAGGTGGTCCGGGTTCTTCAGCAGATGGATCAGGGCACCGGCCAGGCCACCCCACACCACCACGATGGCGATAATCAGGAAAACGATCGCGATCGGGTCCATGTCAGACTCCCTTCTCGGAGTGCTCGGGGCTGTTCGCGGCGTGCCGGCCGTGGGAAGCAGGCGCCGCCTCTGGCTCTAGGGTGTCATTGAGCTCGCTGTGCAGAGCCGACTTCTGGGACCACGGCAGCAAGGACAGCAGCACCGCCACGATGATCAGGGCGATGGACATTCCCCAGCCGAAGGTTCCCAGGAACCAGGACGGCATGTCGCCGTAACCCTCCGTGGCCTTGAGCACGATGTCCGAGATCCACATGTAGGCCAACACGATCGGCAGGATCACCGCCATCAGGACCTTGTAGATCCGGCCCACCCGGAACGAGGACACCGCGTTGAGGTGGGACACCAACCCGTCCAGCCGGCGGAGGATCCAGGACACCACCACGACGGCCACCAGGGCCGCACCGACGATGCCGAAGTTGTTGGCGAACGCGTCGGTGACGTCGAGGACGGCCAGGCCGGTCGTGGTGCTGAACAGCAGCAGGGAGATCACCCCGGAGACCCCGACGACGACGGACACGGTGGCCCACCGACTCCACCCGAGCTTGTCCTTCACGGCGGACACGACGACCTCGATGATCGAGATCAGCGACGTGAAGCCTGCCACCAGCAGGGAGCCGAAGAACAGCACGCCGATCACGGCACCGGCCGGAGCCTGCGAGATGATCGTCGGGAAGGCGATGAAGGCCAAGCCGATGCCGTTGGCGACCACGTCGGCGACCTCCACCCCATTGGCCTGAGCCATGAAGCCCAGGGCCGAGAACACGCCGATGCCGGCCAGGATCTCGAAGCTGGAGTTGGAGAACGCCACCGTCAGCCCCGAACCGGTGAGGTTGGTCCGGCGCTTGAGGTAGGAGGAGTAGGTGATCATGATCCCGAAGCCCACGGACAGGGAGAAGAAGATCTGACCGTACGCCGCGATCCAGACTTGGGGATCGGTCAGCACGGACCAGTTCGGAGTGAACAGGGCGTTCAGGCCCTCGGGGGCGCCCGGCAGGAACAGGGCCACGACCACCAGCACGATGAACATGAGCGCCAACACGGGAATGCCGATGAGCGAGGCCATCGCAATGCCCTTCTTCACTCCGGCGCCCAGGATGACCAGCAGGATCACCCAGACGGCGAGCATCGGCCAGAACACCGCCGGCACGAACTCCAGAGTCGGCGTGACCCCCTCGGACTGCTGGAGGTAGTCGGCGGAGAAGAAGGTCTCCGGGTCATCACCCCAGCGCTCACCGATGGAGAACCACGTGTACATGGCGGCGTAGGCGACGATGGCCGCGTAGTACACGCCGATGACGAAGCAGATCAGCACCTGCCACCATCCGATGGACTCTGCCCACCTGCTCAGCCGGCGGAAGGCCATCGGCGGCGAGCCCTTGAAGCGGTGCCCGATCGCGTAATCGAAGAACAACAGCGGGATCCCGGCGGTCAGCAGCGCCACCAGGTAGGGGACGATGAAGGCGCCTCCACCGTTGTCGTAGGCGATGTAGGGGAAACGCCAGATATTGCCCAGACCCACGGCAGAGCCCACGGCGGCGAAGATGAAGGCCCAGCGGCCCGCGAATTGCTCTCGGCGGGCTTTGCCTTCGCGAGGTATTGCAGTCTGTGTTGACACGGGAATCCTCATGGTCATGAATCAGGCGGTGAGTTCGGTGGCGAGTGAGACAAAAAACTTAGTGCGAACCACGGTAAACCAGAGATCGCCTTTTGGGCAGGTTCACGCGGCCGTCGCCGCACGTCAGGCCAGCTTCAGCCGCCCTGGATGCACTGGCCGGTGGAGACGGTGTCCTCCATCTGGTCAGCTTCGGTCAACGCCTGCTCTGCCTCGTCGCCACTGATGGCGTAACCCACCTCGAGGTCGCCGGAGGCCCGAGCGAACACGATGCCGGCCACCTCGCCGCGAGCGTTCAGCAGAGGTCCGCCGGAGTTGCCGTGCTGGACGTCTGCGTTGAGCTGATAGATGTCCAGCTGGCCCGGGTCCGCCCCATAGATGTTGTTGACCGCCACGGTGCCCCGGGCCTGGACCTCGGCCGGCCCCATCTGGAAGGGCCCACCGGCGGGATATCCGAGAATGTAGCCGGCCTCCTGGTCCGCCAGGTCCGCGCCGGTCTTCAGGGGCGGCAGCTCACCGTCGTCCACGGCGATGACGGCAAGGTCCCGCATGGCATCGAAGTGGACGACCCGGCCGGCGTACACGGTGCCGTCAGCGGCTTCCACCGAGGGCTCGGTCACTCCGGAGAGCACGTGGGCATTGGTCACGACCCGGTCCGAAGACACGGCGAAGCCGGAACCGGTCTGGTTCTGCCCGCACACCAACGCCGTGCCGGAGATGCGCACCACCGACTCCCGGGCCTGTTCCAGCGCATTCCCCGGTTCGGGAGCCGACGGAGAGGCCGTCGGCGTCTCGGAGATCACCGGCCGGGGCAGTTCCGGCACCACATCGGAACCGGCGACGTCGGCCCGGACCTTGGCCACGAAGGACTTGGCCGACTCCGGTGCGAGGTTGTTGATCGTCGTGATCACCCGCGACTGCGAGATCGCCGAGGTCACCGACGGCAGCCCCATCGAGGACGCGGAGAAGGCCACGAGCGAGATGAGCGCGGCGGCCACGACGGTGTTCACCACGGCCC
The DNA here is from genome assembly GCF_042665635.1 of Citricoccus sp. GCM10030269. Classification (NCBI taxonomy): domain Bacteria; kingdom Bacillati; phylum Actinomycetota; class Actinomycetes; order Micrococcales; family Micrococcaceae; genus Citricoccus; species Citricoccus sp. GCM10030269. The sequence continues at coordinate 588,376 of NZ_JBHTCV010000001.1, forward strand.
CGGCGAGCCGATCGGCGGTGCGCAGGCCGGGCAACGCCATGCGCAGACGGATGGCCCGGCCGATGCCGGCGCCGATTCCCTGGCCCACCAGTACGAGGACAAGAGCGGCCGCGATGATGGCCAGAATGCGCCACGCCGGGTCGGCCACCCATTCGGAGACCAGCGGAATGGAGAAGAAGGCGGCAGCAGCACCGGCGGCCAGTCCGACGATGGTTCCGAGCGTCACCCAGAAGCCTCGTCGGAAGCCCGCCATGAGGAAAATGAACAGGACCATCAGCAAGACCCAGTCCAACCAGGTCAGTCCTACCAGCAAAGAGACTCCGTCCTGCGTCAGCCGCGAGTACGCGTAGCTCCCCACTTTACCGTTACCATTGCCGCAGATGGGGCAGAATGGAACAGACGATGGCCCCGCATGTCGTGAACGTCCGGCATGCCAGTCGACAGTGAGGACGAAGGACACATGGATCTCGAGGTACTGCGTAAGGCCCCGCTGTTCACCAACTTGGATGACGAGGTCTTCTCAGCGCTGACCTCCGAACTGACCGAGGTCGAGCTCTCACGCGGCGCCTCCGCCTTCCATGAGGGTGACCAGGGCGACCAGCTCTACGTCATCATGTCCGGCAAGATCAAGCTCGGCCGGACCTCCCCGGACGGCCGGGAGAACCTGTTGGCCGTCCTCGGTCCGGGCGAGGTGTTCGGCGAGATGGCCCTGTTCAACCCGGCCCCCCGCACCGCCACGGCCACCGCCGTGTCCACGGCCCGCCTGGCCGGCCTGCGCCATGAGAACCTGCGCAAGGTCATCCAGTCCACGCCGGAGGTCTCCATGCAGCTGCTGCGTGCTCTGGCCCAGCGCCTGTCGAAGACTAACGAGTCCCTCGCCGATCTCGTCTTCTCCGACGTCCCCGGCCGCGTCGCCAAGGCGCTGCTCGACCTGGCCGACCGCTTCGGACGCCCGGCCAATGACGGCCTGCTCGTGGCCCACGACCTCACCCAGGAGGAACTGGCCCAGTTGGTGGGAGCCTCCCGCGAAACCGTGAACAAAGCCCTCGCCGAGTTCGTGCAGCGCGGCTGGATCCGTTTGGAGAACCGCGCCGTCGTCGTTCTGGACCTGCAGCGGCTGCGTCAGCGCTCGCGCTGATCAGCGGCCCCGTCAGGGGCCTTGCCTTCAGGGTCGGGCGCCTTCGCAGGGACTCCCCCAGCGCCCGGCCGGCAGCTCCACGGTCAGCCGGAAGCCGCCGTCGGGACCGTCTTCTTCGGGGCTGCCCTGCAATTGAGCGGTGAACTCTGGAACCTGTCCGCGGATGGACAGATCCGTCAGGAACTCGACGGTGGAACCGGACGCGGCCATCCGTTCCAGGAGGAGCTCGACCGCCGGCACCGTCAGCCGGCCGAGCGTTCGGCCCACGGTCTCCTCCCGGCCGATCGCATCGCCGAGCACGGTCTTGTCCCGCCCGGCCAGAACCCAGGAGGCCGGCACCCATGCGGCCCACAGGCCTTTGCCCTCCATCAGGGAGGTGTCCTGGCCGTGCGGCACGGCGGCGGCGAAATACTGGGTATCGAATCGGCGGTGTGCGAAGTGCGGGCTGCGCCACCGGCCCACGGCGCGCAGCAGATCGGTGTGCAGTCCGAGGCCACGGCGGTTGAGCAGCTCCGGCAGCGTGATGTCCTGGCGGTCCAGGGCAATCCGGGCCTCCATCCATTCGCTGCCGCCGGGATTCTCGACCACCGACTGCCGATCCGCGCCGGCCAGCAGAATCCCGGTCTCCTCGAACAGCTCGCGGATCGCCCCGATCAGATGGCGGCGCACCATCCGGTGGTCGTCGAGTCCCAGAACCCTGGACCACTGAGCCGGAGTGGGACCGAACCAGGCGCACTCGTCCTCGTCGGCGTCGTCCACGGACCCGCCGGGGAAGGCGACCGAGCCGAGCGGGGTGGACCCGGCACGGTAGCGCAAGAGGGTCTCGACGCCGTTCAGTCCGTCTCGCACCACGGCGATCGAGGAGGCACGACGCGCGGCGCGCGGCCGGCGCTCACCGTGCACCCACCAGCTGCGGGCCGCCGGGTATTGATCCTCCGGCAGCTCGAAGGTCCGCGACTCGGGGGCGTACTCGGCCCGGTGCACCGGTCCGTGGCCGACCGACAACCCGGTGCGAAGATCGCGGGCCGCCGAGCGCTGGTCACGCGAGGACAGCATCCCCGGTACTGGCGGTCGCGGGGCGGCACCCTCGTCAGGCCTCGTCACCGGAACCGAACGGTGATCTCCACCTCGACCGGCGCGTCGAGCGGCAGTACGGCCACCCCGACGGCGGAGCGCGCGTGGGCGCCGGCGTCGCCGAAGACCCGGCCGAAGAGCTCGGACGCCCCGTTGACCACTTGCGGCTGTCCGGTGAAGGAGGGGTCGGAGGAGACGAAACCGACGACTTTGACGATCTGCTCGATGCGGTCGAGATCGCCGATGACGGATTTCACCGCGGCCAGGGCGTTGACGGCGCAGAGGCCGGCCAGTTCGGTGGCGTCCTCCAGGTCAACGGTGGCGCCGACCTTGCCGGTGGCCGGGAGCTGTCCACCCTGGAACGGCAGTTGACCGGAGGTGTGGACGAGGTTGCCGTCCACGACCGCCGGCACATAGGCCGCCACCGGTGCGGCGACGGGAGGCAGCGTCAGCCCGAGTTCGGCGAGCCGGGCCTCGACCTCGCCGGTCGTGTCAGCGTCGTCAGCAGTGTCCGGCGTATCGGTCATTCCTTCGCCCGCTTCATGTACGCCACGGAACCACCCTCCGGACCGGTCATGATGTTGACCAGTTCCCAACCTTCGGCGCCGTGCATGTCCAGCACCTGCTTGGGCGTGTGCAAGGGCAGCGGAGTGATGAGGTATTCCCACGTTGTCATGGAACCAGCCTAGCCGCACGACGAGCCCACGCGGAGAATCGATCATGGAGGGGAGACGGACCTCACGCGGCTAGAATAGTGAGCATGGCCAACCGCAAGTCTCCCTTCTTCGACACCGCCACCACGCTGGGCAAGATCGTCGCTTTCCTCGGCGTCAGTGCGCTGTGCGGTGTCCTCGCTGCGGGGCTCATGCTGCCGATGGCCGCCGTCGGCGGGGCGACGGCCACAGCGGGCGGTGACATGCTGGATCAATTGCCCGCCGAGCTCAAGGAAGAGCCGCTCTCCGTGCCGTCCCGCGTGCTGGACAAGGACGGCAATCTGCTGGCCACCTTCTACGCCGAGAATCGCGTGCCGGTCTCGCTGGACAAGATCTCTCAGAACATGCAGGACGCCATCATCTCCATCGAGGATGAGCGTTTCTATGAACACAGCGGTGTGGACCCCCGCGGCCTGACCCGCGCGGTGATCAACAACGTCACCTCGGACTCCACCCAGGGCGCTTCGACGCTGACCCAGCAGTACGTCAACAACGTGCTGGTCAACGCTCAGTACCTCAACAACGAGCGGACCACGATCTCCGGCACCAAGACGGTGGCGGACAAGCTGCGAGAGATGAAGCTCGCCGTGGCGGTCGAGAAGGAGATGTCCAAAGAGGAGATCCTCGAGGGCTACCTCAACATCGTGCTGTTCTCCGGCCGCGTCTACGGCGTCGAGGCAGCGGCGCGATACTTCTTCAACAAGAATGCGGCGGATCTCAACATCCAGGAGTCCGCCATGCTCGCCGGCATGGTGCAGTCCCCCAACGGCTACAACCCGGAGAACAATCCCGAGGGCGCCCTCAAACGCCGCAATATCGTCCTGGGCGCCATGCTGGACAACCAGGTCATCACCCAGGCCGAGTACGACGAGGCCGTCGACTCCGATCTGGGCCTCGACATCACGCCACTGCAGTCGGGCTGTATGTCCGCCGACTACGGCAACTACTTCTGCGACTACGTGAAGGGCACCATTCTGAACTCCGAGGCCTTCGGCCCGGACTACGAGTCGCGAGAGCGGTTGCTGGCCCGCGGCGGCCTGCAGATCACCACCACCCTGGACTCGACCCTGCAGAAGGAGGCGGAGCGGGCCGCCCGGGAGCACGCCCCGTACACCGAGATTGACAGTGGCGGCCACACCGACGCCGTCGGCGCCTCCCTGGTCACGGTGGAACCCGGCACGGGCAACGTGCGGGCCATGGCCCAGAACACCAACTTCGACCCGGCTGCCGAGGGCGACCAGAACACCACGCTGAACTTCAGCGTGGACAAGCCCCTGGGCGGTAGCAACGGATTCCAGGCCGGTTCGACCATGAAGCCGTTCACGTTCCTGTCCTGGATCGAGTCGGGGCATTCCATGACGGACACGCTCGACGCCCGGACCAATACGTACCCGAAGATGGCTCAGTTCCAGGGTTCGTGTGCCAAGGACGGAACCATTCCGCTGCGTATCGACCGACCCGCCTGGACCGTTCGCAACGCGATCGCCGGCATGAACAAGCCCATGCGCGCCGACTACGGACTGTACTGGTCCATCAACACGGCCACGGTCGCGGCGGCCTATGCTCAGGACCTCTGCGGGATCACGGATCTCGTCGGTCGGGTGGGCATCCACAACGCCGGCACCGGGGAGCCGATCAACCCGCTCAACCCGGCGTTCGTCCTGGGTGCCGAAGAGGTCTCCCCGCTGATGATGGCCTCCGCCTACGCGACCTTCGCCGACGACGGCAACTACTGCGAGCCCCGTGTGCTGGCCGAGGTCAAGGACACTCGCGGGAACTCGTATCAGATTCCGCCGGTCAACTGCGAGAAGGTCGCTGACACCCAGGATGTGGCCGAGCTGAACAACACGCTCAAGGCCATCGCCTCGGAGCGCATCGCCCAGGACATCACCTTCCCCATCGCCGGTAAGACCGGCACCAACAACACGTCCTCCTCCACGTGGTTCATCGGCTCCACCACCGGACTGACGACCGCCTCGTGGGTCGGCAACTTCCGGGACCTGCACACCCTGGAAGGCCACACCATCGGCGATGTCACCTACGACGACGTGTGGGGCTCTATCATCGCCGGGCCCATGTGGGCCGACTACATGGGCACCGTCGCCGAGAATTACGAGACCAACGAGTTCACCCCGTACGACGGTCCGGCGTCCGACCCGCGCACCATGGGTTCCCGCGAGGGCGGCGAGACCATCACGGTGGAGGGACGTGGCGGTCCGCAGCCGTACTACGATCCCAGCGCCGTCGTCTCGACCGAAGACTGAACAGGACTCACAACGCACCATGGGGACTCGGAACGTGAAGGCTCGCCAGCGCCGTGACTGGCTCGCGCCGGTGGCGGCGACCACGGGCGCTCTGGCGGCCACCGGCGCGGGGATGGTGGCCTGGGGGGCGCTGGTGGAGGCTCGCAACTTCGCCGTGCGCACCGAACGGTTGCCCATCCTGCCCTCAGGGGGCCGGCCGTTCCGGATCCTGCACCTCTCGGACATCCACTTGGCGCCGTCCCAACGGGACAAGCTCGAGTGGCTCTCCACGCTCTCCGCGCTGAAACCGGACCTGGTCGTCAACACCGGGGACAACATCGCCTCGGCGAAATCGCTGCAGCCGCTCGTGGACGCCCTCGGCCCGCTGCTCGATGTTCCCGGAGTGTTCGTGCCCGGCTCTAATGACTATTACGCCCCCAAGCCGGCCAATCCACTGCGCTACCTGGCGGGACCCTCCGAGCAGGACCCCCATCGGACCGAGCTGCCCTGGTCGGAGCTGTTCAACACCTTCGAGGCTCGGGGCTGGCTCAATCTGTCCAACCAGCGCATCTCCCGGGTGGTGAATCTGGTCCGGCTCGACTTCGCCGGCACGGACGACCCCCATCTCGGACGGGACGAGTGGCCCGGTTTTCCCGGAGTCACCTCCACGCCGTCGCGCTCGCTGCGGATCGGAGTCACCCATGCACCCTATCGCCGGGTACTGGATGCCATGGTCGACGACGGCGCAGACCTCATCCTGGCCGGCCACACCCACGGTGGCCAGATCTGCGTACCGTGGTACGGCGCACTCGTCACCAATTGCGACCTGCCGACCTGGCAGGCCTCCGGCCTGACCGACTGGACCCATGGCCGCCGCACGGCTCCGCTCGAGGTCTCGGCCGGCATCGGGACGTCCCCCAAGGCCCCAGTCCGGTTCGCCTGCCGGCCCGAAGCCGTGGTGCTCGACGTCGTGCCCCGCGCCTGACGCCGTAGGATAGTGGATTGCCGGTCTGCCACCGGCCGGTCCGCCGTCCAGGGAGGGGTTCCTGTGTCCACGCCAGCTCGCACCGGAGAACGGCGCGCGCTGGGGCATCGCCAGGACGAACCGGAACGCACCATGTTCGAGGCCATCGGGCGTCTCGGCCCCTATCTCGAGGGCATCCGCTGGCGTTGGGTCGGGGGGCTGCTCTCCGCCATGCTCGCGGGCGTGGTGGCCTTGTCCATCCCCCAGGTCATCCAGCACCTGGTGAACTCGGTGCTGCATCCCGGTGGCTCCGCGGCCGACGTCTGGGGCGCGGTGGCCATCATGACCGGCCTGGGCATCGCCGAGGGCCTGCTGATCTTCCTACGCCGCTTCTTCATCCTGCCGCCGGCCGCCGGCGTCGAGAACCGGGCCCGCGTTCATCTCTTCCGCCAGCTCCAACGCCTCCCCGTGTCCTTCCACGACTCCTGGCCTTCGGGGCAGTTGCTGTCCCGTTCGGTCGGTGACCTGTCCCTGCTGCGCCGCTGGATCGCCTTCGGCACGGTGATGTTCGTGGTCTCGCTCGTGACGATCGCCATCGGAATGGTGCTGCTGTTCAGCTCATCCTGGATCCTGGGACTGATCTACCTGGCCGGGGCCGTCCCGATCATGTGGCGGTCCTTCTACTTCCGCAACGACTTCCGCGCGGTCTCCCGGCTCTCGCAGGACCAGGCCGGAGACCTGGCGACCACCGTGGAGGAGTCGGTCCACGGCATCCGCGTCCTGAAAGCCTTCGGTCGTGGCGGCGAGGCCCTGGAGGGCTTCCGCGGCCAGGCCGACACCCTGCGCGGCACCGAGGTGCGCAAGGCCGCCGTGCTCTCGCAGTTCATCGCCCTGATCGTCGCCCTGCCGGAGACGGTGATCGGGCTGGCCCTGGCGACCGGGATCTATCTCGTCGCCACCGGCGATCTCACGGTCGGCGCCCTGGCCGCCTTCTTCGCCACGGCCGCTGTCCTGTCGGGACCGGTGGAATCCGTGGGCCAACTGATGGGGATGTCATTGTCCGCCAAGACGGCGATCGACCGCCATCTCGAGGTGTTGGACTCCCCCGTACTCATCGACGATCCAGTCTCCGCCGATCGGAAGCATCCCGTGGACGGTGCCCGTGGTGGCCTGACGTTCGAGGGCGTCAGCTTCCGGTACCCGGATGCCGACGCCGGCTCAGAGCCCCTGCTGCGCGACGTCACCCTGGAACTTCAGCCGGGCGAGACCCTGGCGCTGGTGGGCCTGACCGGTTCCGGCAAGTCCACCCTGGTCCAACTGGTCCCCCGCCTCTACGACGCCACCTCCGGACGCGTGCTCGTGGACGGCGTGGACGTCCGCGACTACAACCTGTCCGAGCTGAGGCGGAAGGTGTCCATCGCCTTCGAGGACGCGACGCTGTTCTCCGATTCCATCCGCAACAACGTGCTGCTGGGGGCACCGGCGGAGGTGGTCGGTGAGAATGCCGATCCGCAGGCCGCGCAGGAGCTGCTGGACGTGGCCCTGGAGACCTCGCAGGCCCAGTTCACCTACTCCATGCCCGAGGGCGTCGACACCCAGATCGGTGAGGAGGGGCTGAGCCTCTCCGGCGGTCAGCGTCAGCGCATCGCCCTGGCCCGGGCCATTGCCGCCAGCCCGGAGATCCTCGTGCTGGACGACCCGCTCTCGGCCCTGGACGTCCGGACCGAGGAGGATGTCACTCAGCGCCTGCGCACCGTGCTGTCCGGAACCACCACCCTGATCGTCGCGCACCGACCGTCCACCGTGGCGCTGGCGGATCGCGTGGCGGTGCTGCAGAGCGGGCGGATCATCGACGTCGGCACGCATGCCGAACTGTTGGCCCGGTCAGCGCCCTATCGCTTCATCATCTCCAGTTTCGAGGAGGACAAGTCGATCGAGTCGGTCATGGACTCCGGCGTGATCACCGGGACGATGCCTGTGGTCCCGCCCGGCGAGGAGCAGGAACGGGGAGACCAACCATGAGCCGGTCCCAGCCTCATCAGCGCCGAGACCCCACCCTGCTCGGCACGCAGGGCGAGGAGCGGCTGGACCTCAGCGTCGAGGAACGCCGCTACATTCGGGCCCGGTCGTGGAACCTGCTCAAGGACCTCGCCCGGCCGGTCAAGTGGAAGCTGATTCTCACCGCGGTCCTCGTGGTGGTCTCCAATGCCGCCCGCGCGTCGTTCCCGCTGATCATCGCGTGGGGCATCGACTGGGGACTGCCGCAGGTGATCTCCACGCTGGAAGCCGGGGGCTCCCCCGCGCCGATGCTGGCCGCCGTCGGGAGCACCTATGTGGGCGCCGCCCTGACCGCGGGACTGCTGCTGGGCACCTACACCTGGTTGACCGCGCGGGTGAGCCAGGCGATGCTGCTGGATCTGCGGGTGTGGGTGTTCCGGCACACGCAGCGTCTCAGCCTCGAGTTCCATGAGCGGTACACCTCGGGCCGGGTGATCTCCCGCCAGACCTCCGACCTGGACTCGCTGCGCGAACTGCTCGACCAAGGGGTCTCCTCGTTGGTCTCCGGGCTGATGTTCATGCTCTTCACCGGTATCTCCATCGTCATCCTGGACTGGCGCTCGGCGCTGATCCTGATGGTCGCGTTCATCCCCGTGGGCATCGCCGTGCGCTGGTACCAAGTGCGCTCGGAGGCCGTTTACCGGGAGTCTCGAGTCTCCTCGGCGCGGATGATCGTGCACTTCGTGGAGACGATGACCGGAATCCGGGCGGTGCAGGCGTTCCGCAAGGAGCGGTCCAACAACGAGACCTACGAGCGACTGGCCACCAAGTATCGCAATGACATGGTCCGGTCCCTCAACCTGTTCGGCATCCTGCAGCCGACCCTGATTATCACCGGCAACCTCACCGTGGTGGCCATGCTGCTCTTCGGCGGCTTCCGGGTGCTCGATGGGACGCTGGCTGTCGGCGTGCTGGTGGCCCTGTTGCTCGCCGGTAAGCGCGTGTTCCAGCCGATGGAGCAGGTGGCGATGTTCTATTCCTCCTTCCAGTCGGCCACGGCGGCCCTGGAGAAGGTCTCCGGACTGCTCGAGGAGGCCCCGACCGTGCGCGAGCCGGAGCAGCCCGTGGAACTGCGCGACCCGGCCGGTCGGATCGAGTTCCGTGACGCCGAGTTCGGCTACGGGGACGGGGCCACCATCCTGCCTCGGTTCGATCTCGAGATCCCGGCCGGACAGACGGTGGCGGTGGTCGGGCAGACCGGCGCCGGCAAGTCGACCCTGGTGAAGCTGATCGCGCGGTTCTATGACTTGTCCTCCGGATCGCTGACCCTGGACGGCGTGGAGCTGAGCCAGCTCTCCGCCAAGGACTTGCGGCGCCAGGTGGTCATGGTGACGCAGGAGGCGTTCCTGTTCTCCGGGTCCGTGGCCGAGAACATCGCCCTGGGCAAGCCCGAGGCCACCGACGAGGAGATCCAGGCCGCGGCGAAGGCCGTCGGCGCGCACGAGTTCATCCTGTCCCTGCCCGAGGGCTATGACACCGACGTGACCAAGCGCGGCGGACGCTTGTCTGCCGGCCAGCGGCAACTGGTCTCCTTCGCCCGGGCCTTCCTCGCCGATCCGGCCGTGCTCATTCTGGATGAGGCCACCTCGTCCCTGGACCTTCCCTCCGAACGGCTGGTCCAGCAGGGACTCTCGCAGCTGCTGGGTGACCGGACGGCCCTGATCATCGCCCACCGGTTGTCCACCGTGGAGATCGCCGACCGCGTGCTCGTGGTGCACGACGGGCGGATCGTGGAGGACGGATCGCCCGCAGAGCTGATCGAGGCCGGTGGTCGCTTCGCCGAGTTGCACGCGGCCTGGAAGGACTCGCTCGTCAGCTGACCGATGTCGCTCGTTTTGCGGGCAGAAGTGGTGGGTGTTCGGCGCGCTAGCGTGGCAACAACCCACCACTTCTGCCCGCAAACTGCGCTTGAGTGGGGGTTGGGTGAAAATGGCGCTAGAAGCTGCGGCCGGTCAACCGCTCGTAGGCCTCGATGTAGCGCTCGCGGGTCTTGGCCACCACGTCGGCCGGCAACGACGGCGGCGCCTCGCCCGAGTGGCGGTCCCACCCGGATTCCGGGCTGGTCAGCCAGTCGCGGACGAATTGCTTGTCGAAGGACGGCTGGGGCCGACCCGGCTCGTAGTCTGCGGCGTCCCAGAATCGGGACGAGTCCGGGGTGAGCACCTCGTCGCCCAGGACGATCTCGCCCGAGGAATCCCGGCCGAACTCCACCTTGGTGTCGGCCAGGATGATGCCCCGTTCGCGAGCCACTCGCTCCGCCCGGGTGTACAGGTCCAAGGTCAGCTCACGCAGCCGCTGGGCCGGGCCGGATCCGGTCAGCCGGGTCATCTGTTCGAAGGTGATGTTCTCGTCGTGCTCGCCCACCTCCGCCTTGGCGGACGGGGTGAAGATCGCCGGTTCCAGCTTCGAGCCGTCCACGAGTCCGCTGGGAAGCGCAAGGCCCGTGACGGTTCCCGACTCGCGGTATTCGGCCAGGCCGGACCCGGTCAAGTACCCGCGGGCGATGCACTCGACCTCGAACATGTCCAGGCGCCGGACCACCATGGCTCGGCCGGCCACCGCCTCCGGCACGTCCAGGGACACCACGTGATTCCTGATGGGCGCAAAGTGACCAGGAGGTGCCACTTCGGTGGGGGTGGGGTCACTTTGCGCGGAAGAAGGAGGGGTGGAGAGTTGTTCGAACCACCACAGGGACAGTTGCGTCAGGACCGCACCCTTGTCCGGGATCTCGGTTTCCAGCACGAAGTCATAGGCGCTGATCCGGTCCGACGCCACGACCAACAACACGTCCGACTCCCCCGGCGCGGCATCCGCGGGCTCGTACAGGTCTCGGACCTTGCCGGAATAGGTGTGCCGCCAGCCTGTCAGCTCAGGCGCCTGCGCGGGATGGCCGGCCATCAGCTCCGCTCCCCGACGCCGGCCAGGGAGATCTCCCCGCGCTCGGCCAGCAACCCGATGTCCGTCCGGTGCTGCGAGCCCGGCAGCGTGATCAGGTCCACGGCCTCGTAGGCGCGGGACCGCGCGCCGGCCAGGTCCTTCCCCCGCCCGACGACGGCCAGCACCCGGCCCCCGGTGGCGACCAGTCCGCCGTCGGGCCCGGTGCCGGTGCCCGCGTGCAGCACCGTGACGTTCTCCAGGGCCTCCGCCTCGGCCACACCAGCGATGACACCGCCCTTGCGGGGTGACTGCGGATAGCCCTCAGCGGCGACGACCACATCCACGGCGTAGTCGTCGGACCATTCCAGGGCCTTGACCCCGGCCAGGCACCCGGTGGCGGCGTCCATGAGCAGCCGGCCCAGAGGCGTGCGCAGCCGAGCCAGCACGGCTTGGGTCTCCGGATCGCCGAAGCGCACGTTGAACTCGATCACCCGGATGCCGCGCTCGGTGACGGCCAGCCCGCAGTACAGCACGCCGGCGAAGGGGGTGCCCCGGTCGGCCATGGTGGCGATGACGGGACGGGCCACCTGCTCCATCACCTCATCCGTGAAGTCCTCCGGCAGCCAGTCCAGCGGCGTGTAGGCGCCCATGCCACCGGTATTCGGGCCGGTGTCCTGGTCGCCGAGGCGTTTGAAGTCCTGAGCGGGGACAAGAGGAACGGCGTTGGTGCCGTCCGAGATGACGAAGAGGGACACCTCCGGACCCTCGAGGAACTCCTCGACCACCACGGTGCCACTGGCGGCGAAGCAGGCGTCGGCGTGGCCCAGGGCCTGATCGCGATCCTGGGTGACCACCACGCCCTTGCCCGCGGCCAGGCCGTCGTCCTTGACCACGTAGGGAGCACCGAAGGCGTCGAGGGCGGACTCTGCCTCGCGGCGGTTCGCACAGGTGCGGGCGTCAGCAGTGGGCACATCGGCCTGAGCCATCACGTCCTTGGCGAAGGACTTCGAGGCCTCCAGCTCGGCGGCGGCCTTCGTCGGGCCGAACACCGTCAGCCCGGCCCGGCGCAGCGCGTCGGAGACGCCCGCGGCCAGTGGAGCCTCGGGACCGATGATCACCAGGTCGACGCCGAGCTCGCCCGCCAGCACGGTGGTGCCCGTGGCGTCGGTGGCGTCGACGTCATGGACGGGCACGTCACGGGCGATCCCGGCGTTGCCGGGCGCCGCGTGGATCTCCTGGACGGAGGGGTCACGCTGCAGGGCGCGGATGATGGCGTGTTCACGGCCGCCGGAGCCGAGGACGAGGATCTTCACGGTGCCCAAGCCTAGACGGTCGTCACGCCTGGGATCACCCGTGCTTGCCTACGATGGAGACATGACACCGAACCCCGCGGACCCGGACCCCCGTTCAGAGGGTCCTGAGGACGCCCACGGCGCACCCGACCTGGCCTACGGGCGCCTCTACGGGCGCGCGCCGCGCATGGGCGGCACCAAGCGGGGCAGTGTTCTCTCCACCGTCTACACGTTCGTCCTGGTCTGGCTGGGCGCCGCCGTGTTCATGTTCTTCGGCTCCCGGCTGCTGGGGATCGAACGCGGCGACGTCGGCGCGGCCGTCGTCGCATTGATCGCCTCCCTGGCCGCCGCCATCGCCGTCACCGTCTGGATCCGCAAACGACGGTGAAACGCCGGAAGTAGTGACAAGCTAGTGACTATGCCCGCCTCACCGCAGCCTTCACCGCACCCGCAGCCGACCGCGACCTTCACTCTCGGCGAGGCCGTGGAACTCGTCCATGTGGTCCGCAACGGCTTCATCGAGTCGCGCACCGCAGGCTCCGCCGTGGTCACCGCACCGGACGGCACCGTGCTCGCCTCGCTCGGCAGCCCCGACGCCCTCATCTACCCCCGCTCCACGCTCAAGCCACTGCAGGCCATCGCCTCCTTGCGGCACGGTGCCCGGCTCGTGGACGAACAGATCGCCCTCGCCTGCGGATCCCACCGCGGCACCGCCCGTCATCGGCAGACGGCGGCCACCGTGCTGTCCTATGCCGGGATGGACGAGTCCTTCCTGCAGTGCCCTCCGGCGTGGCCCGCCGATCCCTCCGGCATCCTCGAACTGGCGGAGGAGGCCGGACCCGGCGGCCCGCTGCAGACTCCCCTGGCGTACAACTGCTCCGGCAAACACGCCGGTTTCCTGTCCGCGGCCAAGCACGGTGGCCATGACGTGCACACCTATCTGGATCTGGACCACCCGGTTCAGCGTGAGGTCGCCGCCGTGCTGGAAGAGTACTGCGGCGAACCGGTGGCCCGTTGGGGCGTCGATGGCTGCGGTGCCCCCGCCCCCGTCCTGTCCCTGACCGGGCTGGCGCGCGGTTTCGGTCGCGTCGCCAGCGCCCCCGGCCGCCGGGACGCCGAGATCCACGCCGTCTCCGTGGCCACGGCCATGCACGAGAACCCCTGGGCGGTCCATGGCGAGTCCAGCTCCAACACCGTGGTGATCCGCCGGCTCGGCATCCTGGCCAAACTCGGCGCGGACGGCGTCATGGTGATGGCCGCCCCGGACGGGACCTCGGTGGCCGTCAAGGCGCTCGACGGCGGCCCTCGCGCGGGCAACCTCGTCGCCCTGGTCCTGCTGGCCCAGTTCGCCCCCGAGCACATCGACCTCGAGGCGCTGCCCGGCGTGCTGGAGACGGTTGCCCCGAAGATCCTCGGTCGGGGCCAACCGGTGGGGCAGGTGCAGCTGGCCCGGCCCGTCCTCGACCTGCTCGACTGATCGGAGCAACGGCACTCATGGCGATCAAGCGCCGCATCTCCCACGACGACGGCCGCGCCGCCTTGGCGACCTGGTCCCGGGCCAACACGGCAGCCGATCTGCCACGCGCCACTCGGGCCACGGCGGTGCGCTACGCCCTGGAGGAACTGGCCACCCGCGCTCCGGGTAACTCGGTGGAGGTGAGGGTTCCGCCGTTCGGCGTCTGCCAATGCGTGGAGGGTCCCCGCCACACGCGGGGCACGCCGCCGAATGTCATCGAGATGGACGCGGCGACGTGGCTGGATCTGGCCACGGGACGGCTCGGGTGGGACGCCGCCGTCGCGCAGGGCTCTGTGCTGGCCTCCGGCGCCCGGGCCGATCTGTCCCCGTGGCTTCCGTTGGACGGCGCATGAGCCCGCGGTACCCACGTACCATGGACATCATGACTTTTTCCCCCGACGGTCCGGCTGAATCAGTCGATCCCGTGGAGTCGGCTTCGCCGGATCAGCCTGTGGCGCCGGCTCCGGACGTGTTGGACCACCGTGAGTTGGTGGTCCGGCAGGCCCCGAAGGCACCCCCGTTCCTCGTGGGTGGAGCGGTCTTGGGCGTCCTCGCCGCGCTGATCGTAACGTCCCTCGGCGTGGACAATCCCGAGTTCACCTTCGGCTCCACGTTCGGGTACTTCGTGGTGTTGTTCGGCATCCTGGGCACCGGTGTCGGCGCGCTGATCTGGCTGGTGCTGGACCGCCGCTCGAAGAGACACACCCGGACCGTCACCGCGGAGGCCGTGGAGGACTACGGGAACGCGGACTACGCGGTGCAGGAACACGAACTGCAGCAGTGGTCGGACAAGTGGGAGAATGGAGACCGTGACCAAGATGCGCGGTGACGGCCAGCTGAACCATGACCTCGACCTGAACGAGAAGGGACCGCAGGACGAATGCGGTGTCTTCGGCGTCTGGGCCCCGGGCGAGGAGGTCTCCAAGCTCGCCTACTACGGCCTGTACGCCCTGCAGCACCGCGGGCAGGAATCCGCGGGCATCGCCACCTCGAACGGCAAGCGGATCTCCGTCTACAAGGATCTCGGCTTGGTCTCCCAGGTGTTCGACGAGTCGACGCTGAACACGCTGACCGGGCACATCGCCGTCGGGCACTGCCGGTATTCGACCACCGGGGGAAACAACTGGGAGAACGCGCAGCCGACCCTCGGGGCCACCGCCGGCGGCACCGTGGCGCTGGGCCACAACGGCAACCTGGTGAACTCGGCCGAGCTGTACCGGTTGGTGCAGCGGCGCTACGGCAAGCAGACCCGGGGCGAGCTGGCCCAGGGCAACACCACGGACACCGCCCTGGTCACCGCCCTGCTCCAGGGTGAGGAGGGCTCCACGCTGGAGCAGACGGCCACCGAGCTGCTACCGGAGATCCGCGGAGCCTTCTCCTTCGTGTTCATGAACGAGCACACCCTCTACGCCGCCCGCGACCCCCACGGTGTGCGTCCCCTCGTGCTCGGCCGGCTGGAGCGCGGCTGGGTGGTGGCTTCGGAACAGTCCGCATTGGCCACGGTCGGCGCCTCCTTCATCCGTGAGGTCGCCCCGGGGGAGCTGATCGCCATTGACGAGGACGGCATCCGCTCCACCCGCTTCGCCGAGCCCACCCCGGCGCACTGCGTCTTCGAGTACGTCTACCTCGCCCGGCCGGACGCCGCCATCAACGGCCGCTCCGTGTACGAGTCCCGCGGGGCCATGGGCCGCGCACTGGCGCGGGAGAATCCCGTGGAGGCCGACGTCGTCATTCCCGTCCCGGAGTCCGGGACCCCCGCCGCGGTCGGCTACGCCGAGGAGTCCGGCATCCCGTTCGGCCAGGGCTTCGTCAAGAACTCCTACGTGGGACGAACGTTCATCCAGCCCTCGCAGACCCTGCGCCAACTGGGCATTCGATTGAAGCTCAATGTCCAGCCGGCGGTGGTGGCGGGCAAGCGCGTGGTGGTCGTGGATGATTCGATCGTGCGGGGCAACACCCAGCGCGCCATCGTGCGCATGCTCAAGGAGGCCGGCGCTGCCGAGGTCCACGTGCGGATCTCCTCTCCGCCGATCAAGTGGCCCTGCTTCTACGGGATCGACTTCGCCTCTCGCGCCGAACTCATCGCCAACGGCGCCGGGATCACGGAGATGGCCGCGTCCATCGGCGCCGACTCCCTGGAGTACATCTCCGCTGATGGCATGATCGAGGCCACCGAACAGCCCCGCACCTCGCTGTGCACCGCCTGCTTCACCGGCGACTACCCCATTCCGCTCCCCCGCGAGGACGAGCGCGGCAAGCACCTGCTGGAACGGCCGGTCGCGGAGGCGACCGCGACCGCCGAATCAACCGAATCGACCGAGGCAACCGGCGATCCTGTCGCTGATCCGGACTCCCCGATCGACCCGGAGGAGCGCCCCGGCGCCGTGGGCGGGGACCCCGGCCCCGACTCCTCCCTCGAACCCCTGCTGACCGCGAACGACAGGACCCCGCTGTGACCGTTCCGGAGACTCCGAACGAATCCGCCGGCACGAGCCCCGGAGTGGCCCCTGCTACCACGTATGCCTCCGCCGGCGTGGACGTCGAGGCCGGCGACCTGGCCATCGAGCTGATGAGGGATGCCGTCAAGGCCACCCACAACGACTCCGTGATCGGCGGCTTCGGTGGCTTCGCCGGGCTCTACGACGTCTCTCGGCTGTTGACCTACTCGCAGCCGATGCTGGCCACGTCCACGGACGGGGTCGGCACCAAGGTCGCGATCGCCCAGGCCCTGGATAAGCACGACACCATCGGCTTCGACCTCGTCGGCATGGTCGTCGACGACATCGTGGTGGTCGGCGCGGAGCCACTGTTCATGACCGACTACATCGCGTGCGGCAAGGTCGTCCCCGAGCGCATCGCCGACATCGTCCGGGGCATCGCCGGTGGCTGCGAGGCCGCCGGGACAGCTTTGGTCGGCGGCGAGACCGCCGAGCACCCCGGGCTGCTGGGCGTGGACGAATACGACGTCGCCGGCGCCGCCACCGGCGTGGTGGAGGCCTCCGCACTGCTGGGCCCCGAACGGGTTCGTGAGGGTGACGTGGTCATCGCCATGGCCTCCTCCGGGATCCACTCGAACGGATACTCCCTGGTGCGGCGCGTCATCAACGACGCCGGCTGGTCCCTGGACCGTGAGGTCACCGACCTGGGTCGCACCCTCGGCGAGGAACTGCTCGAGCCGACCCGGATCTACACGGCGGACTGCCTGGACCTGATGCGCCACCTCAACGGGGTAAAGTCCACTGGCTCATCCGGCAGTACCGGCACCTCCGGCAACGCATCCGGCATCGCCACCGCGTCCGGCGAGCCGGCGCTGCACGGCTTCTCCCACGTCACCGGCGGTGGACTGGCCGCCAACCTGGCCCGAGTCCTCCCGGAGGGCCTGATGGCCACCGTGGATCGTGGCACCTGGTCGCTGCCGGCCGTCTTCGAGCTGATCGGCCAACTGGGACGCGTGCCGCTGGAGGACCTGGAGCGCACACTGAACCTCGGCGTGGGCATGGTGGCCGTGGTCGACGCGGCCGCCGCCGACGAGGCCGTCGCCCGACTCACCTCTCGCGGGCTCACGTCCTGGGTGGCGGGCACCGTGGGACGCATCACGGAGGAGGCCGCTGCGGCGGGCAGCGACTTCATGCAGGGGGCCAAGGGCGTCGACGGCGGCGCGGTGCTGCTGACCGCCGCATACGCCTCCGCCTGAGCTAGCCGGTATCGGCCGACTCAGCGGACAGCTGCGTCTGGAGCCACTGCAGTGCCGGGACCACGCGGGTCCGCCAGCGAAAATCTGCTCGGGTGTCGGCCCGGGTGGGCCCGTCGTTGATCGTCGCGACGGGTTTTCCGGTCTTGACGGCATTCAGCGCGAACGTGAAGCCGCTCATTACCGCCAGCGAGGTGCCGATCGCCAGGACGGACCCGGCGCGGGCGAAGATCTCTTGAGCTGCTGCCTTGCGTTCCGCGGGGACGTTCTCCCCGAAATAGACCACGTCGGGCTTGAGCTCCATGGATCCGCACACGAGGCAGCCGACTAGCTGGAAGCGGTCCACCCAGTGCTGATCCAGGGTGACGTCTCCGTCTGGATTCACCAGCCGCGGGTCCACTGTCACCGCCTCAAGATAGCCGGGGTTCGCCGCCTCCAGCCGGGCGTCGAAGGACCGCCGGTCCTCCATCGCGCCGCAGTGCAGACAGATCACCCGGTCCAGATCCCCGTGCAGGGCCACGAGCCCGTCCGTGCACGCCGCGGCGTGCAGTCCGTCCACGTTCTGGGTCACGACGCCGGCCAGGATCCCCTCGCGCTGCCAGCGCGCCAGCAGGAGGTGGGCCGGGTTCGGTTCGGCCCGGTTCATCTGTCGCCAGCCGACGAAGGACCGAGCCCAATAGCGGTGCCGGGCGCCGGCGTCGTACCGGAACTCCTGATACGTCATGGGCCGGTCCCGCCGCAGTGATCCGGACGGCCCGCGATAATCGGGGATGCCGGAATCGGTGGAGACACCCGCACCGGTCAGTACCATCGGGCGATGCCGTCTCAGCAGGTCCAGGATGCCCTCACGAGCGATCGTCGGATCCTGTAGCGGAGCCGCGTCTTCCACGACCCGCGCGATGGAACGCAGAGCAGCGCGGTGGCCGTTCGCGCCGGGAGAGGGCGACGGCGGCACAGGGTGACTGGGCATCGTCACTCAGCCCAGGCGGGGATCGTCGTCCTCCTGGGCGTCTGCCGTATAGTCCGCGTACGTGTCCGCGTCGTCGATGTACTGGTCATCGTCATGGCTCGAACCGCGGTTGCCGGCCAGCTCACGTTCGAGCGCCGACAAGTCAGTGGCCGGGGAGTAGTACTTCATGTCCCGGGCCTGCTTGGTTGCTTTCGCCTTTTGACGGCCGCGCCCCATGAGCGTGACCCCCTTTGTTCTCCGTCCCCGGGTCTTCAGCTCTTGGGCAAGCTGGACCGGAGTATGCGCTGATCATGATGGTTCGTGGACACTAGGTTAACATGATTCAGCACCCCTTGGCGTCGCCGATGCCGACCTCGGCACCGGCCGGATGACCGATGAACTCCGAAGCCGCGCCTGCTAGCCGCCCTGGTTGACCACCGGCAGAGCTCGAGGCTGTGAAAGTTGTCACGGAAGGACCCACACCAGAGCATGGATCATCAGCAGGAGCGCCCTGGGCGCCCCGAGGACGACGGCCCCTTCGTGCCGTACCTGCCGCCTCGCCAGCCCGAGGACGACGACGGTCCGGGTCCGAGACGGCACCGCGGCTGGTGGATCGCGGCCAGCGCCGTCGTCGTTATCGCTGTGGCGGTGTTCGTGGTGTGGCCGCTGCTCAGCACACCCTCGGGCGAGCGGACGGACGTGGCCAGCCCCGGGCCCTCGATCTCGCGGAATGCCGAACCGGGACTGGACGGCATCATTGCCACTGAGGTGCCGCCCGCCCAAGTGCAACCGGGCGACTGTCTGACCGACTTCAGCTCCGTCGACGAGCCGGCCACCGTGGTCGAGTGCGATCGAGAGCACGAGGCCCAATTGGTCGGCCGGAAGCTGTGGCCGACCGGGCGGGCCTTCCCGCAGGACATGCGCGGGGCCGCCGAGGAGTTCTGCGGCAGCATCGAGCTGACCAGCGTCGAGAACGCCTCCGTGGTGGTCGAGATCTCTCACCCGGCCGAGGGCACCTGGGCCGACGGTGACCGCCGCGTGGACTGCACCGCCGTGGCCCAGGACGGCGTCCTCTCCTCCGCACTGGTGGACGAACCGGTCATGCAGGACTGGACCAACTACGACGACGCCCAGTCCCCTTCCCCCGCCGCCTCCAGCTCCAGCTCTTAACCCCTCTCCAGATGCACTTTGCGGGCAGAACGAACCGGTTCGTTCTGCCCGCAAAGTGAAGGGGTGGGGTGAGTGTGAACGGGCGTGAGTGTCAGCCGGCCTTGCGGGTGACCGAGAGGCGGTCTTGCTCCGTGGGCTCAGTCCCCTCCTGGCGGGCACGGTCGACCAGGACCGTGTCGCCGTCGTTGATCTCGCCGGACAACAAGGCCCGGGCCAGTTGATCGCCGATCTCCCGCTGCACCAGCCGCCGCAGTGGACGGGCGCCGTAGGCCGGGTCATAGCCGGTCAGGGCCAGCCATTCGCGGGCCGCGTCGGTCACCTCGAGGGACAGCCGGCGTGAGGTCAGCCGCTGGGCCAGCGAGTCGACCTGCAGATCCACAATCCTCGTCAGGTCCTCGATGGACAGCGGATCGAACATGATGATGTCGTCCAACCGGTTGAGGAACTCCGGCTTGAAGGAGGAGTTGACCACCTTCATCACGGCGTCCTTCTTTGCGGCCTCGTCCAGGGACGGATCCACCAGGAATTGAGAGCCCAGGTTCGAGGTGAGGATCAGGATGACGTTGCGGAAGTCCACGGTGCGGCCCTGACCGTCGGTGAGGCGGCCGTCGTCGAGCACCTGCAACAGGATGTCGAAGACCTCGGGATGGGCCTTCTCCACCTCGTCCAGCAGGATCACCGAGTACGGACGCCGGCGAACGGCCTCGGTCAGCTGGCCGCCCTCGTCATGGCCCACGTAGCCGGGAGGCGCGCCGACGAGCCGCGAGACGGAGTGCTTCTCCGAGTATTCGGACATGTCGATGCGGATCATGGCGTGGTCGTCGTCGAACAGGAACCCGGCGAGCGACTTGGCCAGTTCCGTCTTGCCGACGCCGGTCGGACCGAGGAACAGGAAGGAACCGGTCGGCCGGCTGGGGTCGGCGATGCCGGCGCGGGACCGCCGCACCGCATCAGAGACAGAGGCGACCGCCGTGGTCTGCCCGATGAGCCGCTCGCCCAGGTGCTCTTCCATGGCCAGCAGCTTGTCCTGCTCGGACTGCAGCATGCGTCCGGCCGGGATGCCCGTCCACGCGGAGATCACCTCGGCAATGTCGTCGGCGGTGACCTCCTCGGAGACCATGGTCGGCTGATCGCCGCCATGATCGTCACTGTCGCCGCTGTGGCCACCGGCCTCCGCCTCCACAGCCGCCTGCAGCTGCTGTTCCACGGCCGGGATCTCGCCGTAGAGGATCCGGGACGCCTCGGCCAGATCGCCATCGCGCTGAGCCTTGTCCGCGGCCGAGCGCAGCTCATCCAACTTCACGCGAAGGTCACCGGCCTGGTTGAGGGACGCCTTCTCGGATTCCCACCGAGCGGTGAGTTCGGCCAGCTCCTCGCGTTGATTGGCCAGGTCCTCCCGGAGAGCCGCCAAGCGCTCGAGCGACGACGGATCCGTCTCGTCCTGCAGGGCGAGCTCCTCCATCGTCAGCCGGTCCACCGAACGCCGCAACTGATCGATCTCCTCGGGAGCGGAATCGATCTCCATGCGCAACCGAGACGCGGACTCATCCACGAGGTCAATGGCCTTGTCCGGCAGCTGACGACCGGAGATGTAGCGGTCCGAGAGGTGAGCGGCGGCAACCAGCGCGGAGTCGGCGATGGCCACCTTGTGGTGCGCCTCGTAGCGCTCCTTGAGCCCGCGCAGAATCGCGATCGTGTCATCCACCGTGGGTTCCCCGACGTAGACCTGCTGGAATCGGCGCTCCAGGGCGGGATCCTTCTCGATGTTCTCGCGGTATTCGTCCAGGGTGGTGGCGCCGATCAGCCGCAGTTCACCGCGGGCCAGCATCGGCTTGAGCATGTTGCCGGCATCCATGGCACCCTCGGACGCCCCAGCACCCACCACGGTGTGGATCTCGTCGATGAACGTGACGATCTGGGCGTCCGACTGCTTGATCTCCTCGAGCACCGACTTCAGGCGCTCCTCGAACTCGCCGCGATACTTGGCCCCGGCCACCATGGAGCTCAGGTCCAGCGAGATCAGCGTCTTCCCCCGCAAGGACTCGGGCACGTCACCGGCCACCATGCGCTGGGCCAGACCCTCGACGACGGCCGTCTTGCCGACGCCCGGCTCGCCGATGAGCACGGGATTGTTCTTCGTCCGGCGAGACAGCACCTGAACGAGCCGGCGGATCTCGCTGTCCCGGCCGATCACCGGATCCAGCTTGCCCGAGCGGGCGATCTCGGTCAGGTCCGTGCCGTACTTCTCCAAGGCCTGGAAGGTGTTCTCCGGGTCTGGGGTGGTCACCCGCGAGTCCCCACGCACCTCTTTGACCGCGGCGGACAACGACTCGACACTCGCTCCGGCATCGCGCAGGGCGGCACCGGCCTTGCCGGCGTCGGCTGCCAAACCCAGCAGAAGGTGCTCGGTGGAGAGGTAGTCATCGCCGAGCGCCTCGGCCTGTTGCTGTGCCGCTTGCACCACGAGGAGCCCCTGGCGGGACAACTGGGCCTGGGCCACTGAGGTGCCCGAGCTGGCCGGCAGTTCACTGATGGCGCTCGACGCGGCGGTGGAGACCACATCCGGGTCCGCTCCAGCGGCCTTCAGCACCGCGACCGCCACGGAGCCGCGCTGATCCATGAGGGCCTTGAGCAGATGAGCCGGTTCGATCTGAGGGTTGCCCAGAGTCGAGGCGTGCATGGCGGCGGCCGACATCACCTCTTGGCTCTTGGTGGTGAACTTCGTGTCCATGGCGTGCTCCTCTCCTGCCGGTGCGCCGGCAGGTCACTGGCGTCGATACGGGACGGATCTCAAAGTTGAGTCTAAGGCACTCAACCTACGGTGAGGAGCTCTTATTCCCCGGCTGTCGCCTCCTGCGAAGCACCATCCCCGACTCCTGCGGAGCCCAGTTCCGGCACGTCCGCGAACGAGTACGGCGGCCACGGACCCAGGTAACGGATCTCGCTGCCGGGCCTCTCGTCGCGGATGGCCGCCAGCTCCAGACCGACCTGCTGGACGCCGTCGTCGGGAACCAAGAGAGAGACGCTGAGCACGGAGACGAGACCCGGCGTCCGCGCCGGGCTGCGCGTCTCGGCGAGGTCGGTGGACAGCGCCGCCAGGCGACGCCGGAAGTCCGGGTAGAGGCGATCGGCCAGGCGTTCGGTCACCTCCTGCTCCAGCGTGGCCAGCCGTTTGCGATACAGGCGCTGAACTCCCGGCGGGCGGTGGTCGAGGTCCTCGCGCAGGGCACGGACCTCCTCGCTGGTCTCGCCGACGGCCTCCTGGTTCAGCGAAATCTCCACGCGCAGTTCCACCATGCCGCGCAGCCGGTCCAGGTGTGTGCTCAGCGCTGAGGCATTCGTCGTCAACCACTGCACCAAGCGCTCATCGGCAGAGGTGTCCGAGCCCTCGTCCGGGCTGACGATCACGTTGAAACTGACCGGCAAGATGGTGCCGGCACTCTCCCACGCCCGGTCGACGACGTCGCTGTGCTCCAGGACCCAGCGCTCCACCTCCGAGTCCGGGCCCTGATAGGGAGGATCGTCGTGCTCGTGCACCACGGCCGCCAACCCCCCGGCCGCCACCACGGTCCGCACGGCAGAGTTGTTGATGCCGGTACCCAGCTCCGTGGCCGTGTCAGCGGCGGGAACGATGGCGTAGACGTACAGACCCGGTGCACTCACGTGACGGACTTCCCTTCCTCTTCTGCCCAGCGGGCAGGATTGATCAGCTTGTCGACGACCTCGTCCACGACGTCGTCCAGTCCGCGATGAAGATCGGCCACGGAGGCGGTAATGCCGTGTTCGGCCTTGATCTCGCCCATCGCCTCGTCCAGTTCCATGAGGGCTTCGCCGAGGCGGTCCTGTTCCTCCTCCGTGAGATCCCCGCCCTCCAGACGCCGAACGGCTTGGGTCTCCAGCGCCTCCTGAATCACCTCCACCAGGGTGACGACCAGGGTCAGGACGCCGTGTTTGAGGCTCTTCTCGTCGATCTCGAGTGCCATGAGGGTCTGCCTCTCCTATCGATCGTCCGGCGTGGACGGCTCGTGCCCGGTGATCTCCGCGAAGGCTCTGGTCCACGCGTCGAGGTTCTGGCCGGCGAGGTCCACCGAACCGTGTTCTGTGGCGAGTCGCAGCACTGCGGCGTGACCGCCGGGAGTCCGTCCGCGCGCCAACTGGATCCCGTGGATGTCCTGCGGCTGCAGACTGACCGCCGGGCGCGTGTCCAGGGCGCCCTGCCACGTGAAGGGGCCATAGCGTTCCATGCGTGCCGTCCCACCGCGCCAGATCGGACCCCCGGCACGCTGCTCGAGGTACCAGAGCTCCCCTTCCAGCAGAGGGCCTTCAGCCTCCTGCGGCGGCGTGCGCCCCTCGCCGGACGGCAGCCCGCGTTGCCGCGAGACAAGGTCACGAACGGTTTCGGGCGAGGACGCCGACAGCAGCGTGGAGGTGCCATCAGAGGTCTGCACCACCACCCGCGTGCGGTCTTCCCCGCCGATGGTTCGTTCGTTCTGCAGACCGATCTCGGCGATGTCGTCCAGCTCGGCCTCCCACAGCACCTCATGGGGGTCCCGGCGGAAGGCGAACAGGCGCTGGTCCGTCACGTACAGGGCGCCCGGTCGCCAGATGCGGGAGAAGCCCTCCTGAAAATGGCCACCGGCCATCTTGGCGATGATCTCTTCGCCGGAGCGCAGGGGAACATGTCGGGACACGGATTGCTGCACCCACGCCCGGGTCCGCTCGTCCCAGTCCCGCATCATGCCGTACTCGAGCATGGTTTCCATCCCGGCGATGGTCGCCCGGAGGTTGATGCCGATCAGCGGGATATCGGCCACGGCGATGATGAGATCGAGATTGAGGTAGGTGCCCTTGTTGAGCAGCACCCCGATCAGGTCGGGCAGGGTGACCTGCGGGTTACGCGTCGGCTCCATCGCGGACGGTTCGGTGCCAGACCTGCCCTGCCCGGTGCCGGCACCGTCCGTGGTCTCGCTCAAGACTCCCCGGTCACAGAAGAGGGGGCCTCCACGATCCTGGGTGAAGACGCCGTGTGGGACTCCTTCTCACCGTCATGGGTCTCCTTCTCACCGTCGTGAGACACCTCGGCGGGGCCGTGAGACTCTTTGGCGCGGAGTGCCAGCGCACTCTCCCAACCACACCACGGGCAGAACTCGTTCAGCAGCTGCTGTGCCGACGCCTTCTTTCCGCACTGCGGACAGGTGTCCTTGGCCTCGATGGCATCTTGCCAGGCGACCGTTTCCGTGTTGGTTCCGGCCGGGAATTCCAAGCCGTATCGGGCGGCCGTTTCGAAGGAGGCCAGCGCAGCGCGGATGCGGATGCCGAGCAGTTCGACACCGGCGACCGACACCATGATGTCGGCATTGAGGACCAGGCCCTTGTCCAGGAGCGTCTCCACCACGTGGACCAGGGTTCCCTCCCGGCTCCGTTGTGGCTCCATTGCTCCATTCGGCCCGAAATTCGCCACCGTCATCGCTCAGTCTCCTTCGTCGTGGACCTGCATGGCACCAAGCTCCCGGACGGGCCTACTCTTCCCGCGAGCGTCCGCGCGAGTACCGGGCGCCGCGAGCGTATGCCGTCATCTCACCCGTACTGTCCAGGGTCACTTCGTACTCTGCCATGATGTCCGCGGTGCTCGGGATGCGCGAGGACTCGACCACCTCGATGGTCACCTTCCAGCCGTCGTCCTGGGACTCCACCCCGACGACGGACTCCGGCGTGCGCGTCGTGAGTTCCTGCAGCTGGGACACCGCTTCGGAAGCCGCCTTCCGGGCACTCAGTTTCCTGCCTCCAGACCGGCGTTCTTCCGACGGGGATTCCTCGGACCGGTTTTTTTCCTCGGACTGCGATTCTCCGGACCGGTGCTCTTCCGGCTGAGTCTCCGCGGACCGTTCGTCGTCCGGCTGCTGGTGCTCATCTGACCGCTGCGGCTCCTGCGACTCTTGGGGCGCGCGGTCCTCCTCCGGCTGCTGATGCTCGTTCGAGTCCTGGCCCTCCTGGTGGGATTCGTGCTGCTGTTCAGTCGCGTCCTGGTCTTCGGGTGCGTCATGGTCGCTCACGGGCGGTTCTCCTCCTTCGGGCGCCGATTGGCTTCGATCAATCGCGCGACCAGTTCTTTTTCGAGTTGCTTGGCCTCTTCGTCACTGATCGTCCCGGCGTCGCGGGCGTCGGCCACGTCTTCGAGCTTTCGGCGGATGGCGCCCGGATCGTAATACTGCCGCTCGGCCTCTTCTTGCACCCGCTCGGCCACCCACACCGTTCCCTTGAGCGGCGCGAGGGGGAGGCTGAACAGTCCAGAGATCAAGCCCACGGTGTACTCCCTACTCTCCGTTGACGAAATCATAGGGTGCCTGCGGTCCCACCAGGCGGAACTCGATTCGGGTATGCAGTTCGGCGGCCACGTTCTCCACGGCCTCCTCGAACTGCGCCTGACCGTTGCGCGGAACCAGCATCGCCATCTCGACGATGTCCTCGGCCTGCCCGATCTCCCGATGCACGATGTCCCGTGCCGATGACGAGAGCGCACCGACGATCTGCCGGGAGTCGGCGGGGCGCATCCGGTCGAAGGCACCCACGATCAACTCCCCGAGCTGAATCCTCTCGCTGCGTGTCTCGTCCTCGGTGGTACCGGCGATGGCCTCACGCAAACGCGCGACCTCGGGGATCTCTGAGACCATCTGAGCCAAGGCCTCCTCGCGGCGATACCGCGCCCGCAGGGTGAACTGAACAGCATCGTCCACTCGGGCGAGAGCGGCGGTGAACTCGTCGTGGCGCGGGGCCAACACCTCGTCGATGAGTTCGGCCTCGCCCGGAACGACCGTGCCGAATGCCATGGGAAGCACGGCGTGCTCCCGGGCGACGGCGTCGAGCACCGTGGAGTGGGCGAGCAGCCCATCGGGGGTGCCGAAGTCGTCGGACGGTTCCAGGGGCGTCACCAGTCCGGCGACCGATCCCTCGCCCACCGTGGTGACCTCACGTTGTTCAATGCCGACGAAGTCCTCTGGCAGGACGGTGCCGGCAGCGACGATCCCGTACAGGTACAGCTGTCCGGAATCATCCACGAAGGACCCGGTCATCACGACTTCTGGTCAGCGCTCTGCTCTCGCTGACCTTCGTTCTGTTCTGTGGACTGTTGTTGGTCTTTCTGATCGCCGTCGTCCTTGCCGAACGCGTTCTTGACACCCTGGAGGGCTCCACCCACTTTGCCCTTGGCTCCGCTTTCGGTCATGCCCTCCATCATCTCTGGCAGGTCCCGTCCGCCCTGCTGCGTCAGATCAAGGCGGTTGGTGGCTTCAGCGAAACGGAGATAGGTGTCGACGCTGGCGATCACGACGCGGAGGTCGACGGTCAGAATCTCGATGCCGACGAGGGAGACCCGCACATAGGCATCGATCACCAGCCCCTTGTCGAGAATCATTTCGACCACGTCGGCCAACGAACTGGACGAGGGACGATCGACGTAACCGCCTTGCGACCTGCGAGTTGCGGTGGTGGTACTCATCATTGATTCCTTTCCGGGAGGATACCCAGCGGAACGGCGAATGGACGCCGCTCTTCAACGCTGGCTGTTCTGTTCCTGCTCGTCTTGGTCCTGGCCTGAGGGTTCGGCTTGTTCCTGGGTGGTCTCGTCGTTCACGTCTGGCTCTGCGTCCGGTCCGTCCGAACCAACGTCATCCTGTGCATCTCCGTCTTCTGTCGGCTGTTCACCGCCTTCCTCTGGGGGTTCGTCCGAGGCGGCTTCCTCGGACGAGGTTTCCCCCTCTGCAGAGACATCTTCCTTGGGCGGCGCTTCATCCGCGTCCTGAGGCTGACCTCCGTCAGGATCAGTGTGCTGCCCGCCCTGTTCCTGCTCACCCTGTTCTTTGTCTTCGCCCTCTCGGGCACGCTCCGACTCGAGCGCTTCCTCGTGGGTGCGGACCACCTCGCGGTCCCGGATCTCTCCCCGCCAACCCTCCACGCTCGCTTCATCGAGGATGGTCTCGGTCATCACGTGCCGCACGTAGCGCTTGAGCTCGACGCGAATGCGGCGACCGACCGCACGCCAGATGTTCCCAGTCTTCTCCACGAAGCCCTGGGGGTAGTACTCGACCACCACGAGAATCCGGGTCAGCCGTGGGCCGAGTTCGTGGAACGTCACGGCGCCGTCGAGGTGCCCCTTCTCGCCGGTCGACTTCCAGACGATCTGCTCGTCCGGGACCTGCTGGGTGATCGTCGACTCCCACCTGCGGTGAGAGAGGAAGACCTGGCCTTTGAATCCGACCTTCTCATCGGACTTCTGCTCGACGTTTTCGACCTTCTTCATGAAGCCGGTCCAGTCCTCGAACTGTGTCCACTGGTTGTAGGCGACGCGGAGAGGAACGCCCACCTCGATCGTCTCGACGATGTTGGAGAACCTACGGCCTCCACTCCCACCACTTCCGCCGCCAAGGGACTGCTTGGCTTTCTCCTGGGCGCCGGCCATGGCGCCGCCCAGGCCGGCCTTGACCGGGGATTCTCCTTCGGCGAGCGCCTCTGCACCCTTCTTCGTGGCCTCCTGAAGCGCTCCACCACCGTCTCCAGAAGCACCGGCGCCAAGCTTGTCGATCATGCCACCGACCTTGTCGGAGAGGTCACCGATGGCCTTCTCCCCCAGCGCGGTCACGTAGTCGCCCAAGTGAGTGACGAGTTTGTCCAGGGGCAACTGATCAGCAATCGAAGACGTCCCTGCGTTGCCGGCCTGCGGATCCTCGCGTGTCTGCTCACTCATCTCGTCCGCCTCCGTCCTGCTTCTGACCGCCGTCGGCGTCCTCGCCGGAATCGGCGTTCTGGCCGGAATCGGCATGCTCGCCGGCATCGCCGGTCGCGTCGGGGGACTGCTCGCCGTCGGCCGGCTGGTCGGCCTCGGTCTCACCGGACGGCGCGTTCGACCGCCTGAGACGTTCGGTGCGTTCCTGCAGGTTATTGCTCAAAGCCTCGATTCCCTTGGTCGCCGGGGCGAGCGCCGCGCCCTTGGCGGCATCGGTGAGTCCGCTCGTCAACTTCTCCGTGGCCTGCTTGAACTCCGGCGAGTCCTGCAATTGCTTCAGGACTGGCCCCAGCGTTTTGTTGGAGCTGGACCTGAACTGCTGGAACACCATCCCACTTCCGACCGCGAGAACCAGCTTCATCCTCTTGGTCCGTCCGAGCAGGTACCCGGCTGCCAAGGCTGCAGCCCACTTCGCGTTGTTGCCCATCATCCGCCTCCAAATCTGTGGGGCTTCGATTTCGGTTCGAGTAGGTCCGCCCGAAACCGGACGCTCCAGACAACCCTTACCCTCCAGTCCCGTTCCGATCGATGTCAAGGTGCCTCCGCCGCCGAATCCGGGCGCAGGGTCGGCACCACGCCGACGCCAATGGCGCCTAGATCCAGCCCTGTTCCCAGGCCATCTGTGAGGCCTCCCGACGGGTCCCCACGCCGAGCTTTCCCATCGCCGAGGACAGGTAATTCCGTACCGTCCCGGGAGCCAGATGCAATCGATCGGCGATCTCCTGTACCGAAGCGGCATCACGCCCGGCCCGCAGCACATCGAGCTCACGGTCGGTCAGCGGACTGCGTTCCGCGCTCAGGGCAGTGGCGGCGATATCCGGGTCGACGTACCGTTTTCCGGCGGCCACGTCCCGGATCACCGCGGCGAGTTCCTCAGCGGGGGTGGACTTCGGCACGAACCCGGACACGCGCTCGTTCAGGGCCCGACGCAAGACTCCCGGCCGGGCGTGGCGGGTCACGATGATCGCCTTGGTGGGCACTTTCCGCAGGATCTGCCCTGCTGCCTCGACGCCGTCCATCCCCGGCATCTCCAGGTCGAGCAAGCACACGTCCGGTCGATGCTGCATCGCCGCCGCGATGGCCTGGACGCCGTCATCCACCCCGGCCACCACCTCGAAGTCGTCCTCGAGACCCAGCAGGGTCTCCAGCGCCCCCCGGATCAGGACTTCGTCGTCGGCGATGAGCAACCGGATCATAGGCTGTTCCCTCTCGTGGTGGTCTTCGTGGCTGTCTCACTCGTGGTCATCGGGTCGGTCGGCAACGTGGCCTCGAGGACGAAATCGCCGTCGTCGTACCGGCCGGTCACCGAGCCTCCCGAGGAGGCGAACCGGCGGTCCAGTCCGGCCAGTCCCGTTCCGGAGGTCGGTGCCGCGCCCGCGCCCGACGGCGGCGGGAGACTTCCGGACTCCGTGCCGGGCTCCGAGTCCGCCGGCTCCTCCACACCGTTGTTGCGCACCACGAGCCGTTGACACCCTGCCTGCTCCGTCAACGTGATCGACACCGTCGTGGCGGAGGCATGGCGCAGAATGTTCGTCGCCGCCTCCCGCACGGCCAGACCGAACAGCGTGCGCGCCGCCGGGTCCTCGATGAGCGCCACGCGGACGGTGGTCGCGGCACCGGAGGCCTCGAGGACGTCCTTGGCGTTGGCGATCTCCTCTTCAAACGAGACATCCCGCAGATCGCGGACGATCGACCGGGTCTCCTCGAGAGCGGTGCGGGCCAGAGTGCGGACTTCATGGATGTTCGCCTTGGCCCCGCTGAGTTCAGGGACCTCATGCGCGGCGGCTCCCTTGTCCAGGAGTCGTTCGGCCAGCTCAGCCTTGAGCGCGATGACCTGCAGATGGTGTCCCTGGATGTCGTGCAGATCGGAGGCGAACCTCAACCGCTCTCGAGCCACCGCCAGCTGGGCAGCGTCTCGGCGGGCGGCGTCGAGCTCCACGACGATGTTCCACCACCATGCGGAGAACAGGAAGATGAGGGGGCAGAGCGCGGCCAAGAACAGTACGGAGAACAGCAGCGACCCGGAATCGGGATCGACGAAATCGACGCCCGTGATCTGCTGGCCGACCCACCAGTGAGCGACGAAGAGCCCGGCCCCCAGCACCAAGATCAGCCGGCGCTCGGGAATCGGCAGCAAGGGAGCCAACACGTTCGTGGCGAGCCAGACCGCGAAACCGCCCGTCACGGCCGCACCGGGTACCCATAGCGTCAGGTTCCAAACCGCTACCGGCGGAACCGTGATCAGCAGGGTGGCCAGCGGAGACGGCCAGCCGCGGCCCAGGCCTCGTCGGAGGAGGTAACAGCCGTAGAGGGCGGTGAGGGCGCTGACCCCAAGCAGGATGTCAGCGGTAGCGAGCAGGCCAGCGCGCTGACCCCCTGTTTCCAGGACGGACAGATACTGCATCCCCATGAACACCAGCGGGGTCGCCAGGGCGTAGAACGCCATCGAGGAGAAGGTGTACCACCATGTGACCTTCACACCGCGGCCCGCACCGGCCGGTGCCGTTCGTCCGGCCGGCGCTGTGCGGCCGGCCGCTGCCGCCCGTCCGGAGGCCGTCGTCGGGAACTGCCCGGAGGAACGAGGAGCGGGCGTCTCATGCTGACTCACGGGTGCCAGCCTAGGCCGATGACAACTGTCACGGACGGCCGGTGCTCAGCACCCGTGAAGGGGTGACCCCGGGGCACTGCCGCGAAGCGTCCCGGGTGACGAGGCTGGAAGCCCAACCTCACGCATCGGGGCGGGGCCATCACCTCGGCACCGACCTCCGTCCTGAAAGGCACCCCATGGACATACTCGCCAACCTTCAGTCCTTCACCCAGTCCCTGCCGACCGCCCTGCAATTCGTCGGAGTCATGCTCGCCGCGTTCATCCCCTACATCGAAGGGGAGGGTGGCGCCGTCCTCGGAGCCATCGCCGGCATGGAACCGTGGCTCGCCATCCCGGTGGCCATCCTGGCCAACCTGGCGATCGTCGTGCTGATCGTCCTGTCCTTCGACCAGATCCGCACCATGATCATCAATCGCCGGATCGCCGCGGGCAAGACCCCGCAGCCGGCCTCGGAGCGGCAGCGGAAGGTTCGCCGTGCCCTGGACAAGTACGGGGGTCCCCGGCGCCTACCTGCTGGGACCCTTCCTGCTGCCAACCCACTTCACCGCAGCCGCGCTGACGTCCCTGGGTATCGCCAAGGGCCGCGTCATCGTCTGGCAGGCCCTGGCCATCACCCTGTACTCCACCGTGTTCGGACTCGCGGCCTATGGCCTGATCACTGTGGTGGCCTGAGTCCCCGACTGAGCCGCTGATACTACTTCCCGGTACACTGTCCGTCTTGACGCCGTCTGCATTTCGCAGTGCCGGCCCCCGTACCGGAAGACCCTCCATGAAATCGTCCAGAATCCGACTCGCGGCAGTGGCTGCCCTGAGTGTCGGTTCGCTAGCCCTGAGCGGCTGTGCCGTCATCGGTCCCCAGATCGGTGACACCGAGGCTGTCGACACCTCCGAGCTCACCGAGAGCCTGGACCTCGTCACCCCTGGCCAGCTGACCGTCTGTTCCGATATCCCGTATCCGCCCTTCGAGTTCATGCAGGGCAACGACCTGGTCGGCTACGACATGGACATCGTCCAGCGCATCGCTGACGATCTCGGCGTCCGGCTGTCTGTGGTGGACTCCTCCTTCGAGGCGATCGAGTCCGGTTCCTCCTTCACCGGCTGCGATCTCAACGCCTCGTCCATCTCCATCACGGAAGCCCGGAAGCAGGTCATGGCCTTCTCGCTGCCCTACCTCGACGATGACCTCGTCCTGGTGGCCGAGGAGGGTTCCGGCATCACGGACCTGGAGTCAGCCCAGGGCAAGCGCGTCGGCGTCCAGGCGGCGACCACCGGCGAGGCGTTCGCCGAGGAGAACGGGCTGGACCCGATCCAGTTCGAGGACGGCGGCATGCAGATGGAGGCCCTGCGCGCGGGGACGGTCGAGGCCGTGCTCGGGAACCAGTCCGTAGTGCTCCACCACGTCAAGGACGATCCCGACTATCCGGTGGTCGCCGATCTACCCACCGGCGAACAGTTGGGCTTCGCGGTGGCCCCCGATGACGCGGTGCTGTTGTCGGCCGTGAACTCGACCCTGCAGGACATGGAAGAAGACGGGACCCTCGATGAATCCCGTGCCCGCTGGTTCGGCGAGGCAGCCACCAAGACCACCGGGAGCGAACAGTGAGCGTCAACACCACCGAGCCCTCCCCCTCCTCCGAACCGGACACGGGACCCGCACCGGCGCGCAAGCTGACGGTCCGGCGCCGGCGGCAGATCTCGCTGGGCATCCAGGCGGGCATCTTCGTCCTGGCCATCGTCCTGCTGTTGCTCCTCATGGATTGGCCGACCCTCGGGCAGTCCGTGTTCAACTTCGCCGAGACCGGTCCGCTGTTCCCGGACATCTTCCTCATCGGCCTGGGCAACACCATCCTGTACACGGTGTCGTCCTTCGTGGTCGGCCTGCTCGGCGGACTGATCTTGGCCCTGATGCGGCTCTCTTCCTTCCCGCCCTACCGTTGGCTGGCCACCGCCTACATTGAGCTCTTCCGCGGGCTGCCGGCCCTGTTGGTCTTCATCACCTTCGGTTACGGCGTGCCCTTCGCCTTCGGCGTCCAGTGGCCGATTCCGGTGGTCGTGATGGTCTCACTGGGCATGGTGTCCTCGGCCTACATCGCCGAGACGCTCCGCGCCGGACTGCAGGCCGTGCCGAAGGGCCAGACCGAGGCGGCGCGCTCTCTCGGCATGCCGGCCTGGAGGGCGATGGTCACCATCGTCATCCCCCAGGCCTTCCGCCTCGTGCTGCCGCCCCTGACCAACGAGATCATTCTGCTGACCAAGGACTCCTCGCTGGTTTACGTGCTGGGCCTGGCCGCGCACGAGTACGAGCTGACCAAGTTCGGCCGTGACGGCATCACCGCCCTCGACGCCGGCCTGACTCCGGTACTGGTGGCCGGTGTCATGTATCTGATCATCACCGTTCCGCTGTCCCTGCTGGCGCGCAGGTTCGAGTCCCGCACCAACCGCACCCGCGTCTGAGAGGCCACGATGACCCACCCCAATCCCCACGCCGGCGGAGTCACCATCACCGGCCTGCACAAATCCTTCGGCCGCAACGAGGTCCTCAAGGGCATCAACCTGAGCGTCGCCCCCGGCGAAGTCGTCTGCCTCGTCGGACCTTCGGGGTCCGGCAAGTCAACTGTGCTGCGCTGCGTGAATCTGCTGGAGACGCCCAACGCCGGCACCGTGAGGGTCAGCGGCTTCGACGCCACCGACCCCGAGGTGGACCTCAACGCCATGCGCCGCAGCGTCGGCATGGTGTTTCAGCAGTTCAACCTCTTCCCGCACCTGTCCGTGCTGGAGAACTGCACTGTCGCCCAGACCAAGGTGCTCGGACGAGCGAAAGCCACCGCGGCCGACGTCGCCCGGGAGAATCTGCGCCGCGTGGGGCTGGAGGGCTTCGAGGACCGCTATCCGGACCAGCTCTCCGGTGGCCAGCAGCAGCGCGTGGCCATCGCCCGGGCGCTGTCCATGGACCCGCAGCTGATGCTGTTCGATGAGCCGACCTCCGCGCTGGATCCCGAGACCGTGGGCGAGGTCCTGTCCGTGATGCGCGGCTTGGCCGACGCCGGCATGACCATGCTCGTGGTCACGCACGAGATGGCCTTCGCCCGCGAGGTGGCGGACCGGGTGGTGTTCATGGACGGTGGAGTCGTGGTGGAAGAGGGGCCGGCTGAACAGGTCATCGGCTCCCCCACGCAGCCTCGAACTCAGGACTTCCTGCGCCGCGTGCTGAACCCCACACACGTGGAGCTCTAGAGAGTTCTGGACGGGGTGCCGTGACTGCGTGCCGTAACCGCATCCCGTGACTGCGCGCCGTGACTGAGTGTGGCGCAGCGGTCTTCGGTTGTCGTGCCGATCCTGACGGCTCGCTGTCATCTTGACTGCGAGTGGTCAGGATCAGCGCGAATCCTGCGGCGCTACCCCGAATGCTGCCGGCTCGTCGGCGCTAGCCCAGTCCGGTCTGCCGCGCCGGGCGGGCCTCGGGGGTGTAGTTGTCCTTCTGTCCCGGGTGGAAGTCGGCGAAGTCGACCTCGTCCATGTCGCCCCCTTCTAGAGCCACGCTCAGGCGGTCGAGGTAGTACTCCCAGGTGGGTCCGAGATCGCCGGCCTGTTCGGCATTCCCGGGCAGCGGCGCGCGAAGGATCAGGTCGGTGCCGGAGGCGTCCAGATCGCGGTCCAGGGACACCTGCACACGGCGATCAGTTCCTGCGGGGTGGTGGAGCGTGACGTGCAACTGGGATGGTCGCTCGCAGAGTTCGATGGTGCACTCGACGGGCTGATCGGGTGCTTCGGCCCTGATCAGTTGCACACTGCCGGAATCAGGGTCCCCGGTGTAGGTGCCGTACCAGCGAAGCAATTCGGGGTCGACCAGATGACTCCACACATCTTCCTGTGGGTGCGGGAGGGACCGCTGGATCTGGATGGTCGGGCCCTCTGGGCGGTCCACGAGGGAACCAGTGGGTTCGCGGGGTTCACCGTTGAATGCCATGCGCCCATTGTGCCGCACAGTCCCGCCCCACCGGGAATGCGAGGGGCAACTCCGACTCCGACCCGATTTCGGTCACAGGTGGGCAGGGCCGGTCACCGGTGGTCAGGTCCGGTCACGGCTGCGCAGGGCCGGTCAGGGCTGGACGGGCCCGCCTGATCCGGCCTCGTAGTCCTGCAACGGGGCCGCGCCGGAGTCGAATTCGCCCGCGATCGCCGCCATGATGCGCCAGCCCTCCTCGGCACCGTCACCGCGGACGGTGAAAGCGCGCTTGCCCTCCAGGATCCACCGCAGCACTGACCCGTAGGCGGTCAGTCCGGGCTCGGGCAGTTCGGCCGACAGCACCGCGCGGGTCATGCCGCGAGAATCGAACGGCCCGCCCGCGTTGAGCTCCAGCTGGATGCTCTCGTCCTCGAAGCCGACGCGGAGAACGTCTGTGGGCAGCGGCTCCGCCGAGGGAAACTGCTCGTAGTCGTGCGGCGGTCTCCGAAAGAAGACGGCGATCTCCTGCCGCGGCGAACCGATGGCCTTGCCGGAACGCAGCACCACCGGCACCCCGTTCCAGCGCCAGGAATCCACCTCGAGGACCACCTGCGCGAAGGTCTCCGTCTCGGCGTCGGGGTCCACCCCCTCCTCATCCACGTAGGAGGGCATCCGCCGCCCCTCGACCGTCCCCTCGGTGTACCGGCCGCGCACCACCGCGGGAACATCAACCGAGGGAACGTCACGCGAAGGGACACCCTCGGCGTCCTCGGCGTCCTTGGCGTCCTTCGAACCCGGCCACAGCCGGGCCGCCCGCAAGACGTGTGCGGTGTTGGCCGGGATCTCCACTCCGTCGAAACGGGTCGGCGGGTCCATCATCACCAGCCCCATGACCTGGAGCAGGTGCGACTGGATCATGTCCCTCGCGGCACCGGTGGAGTCGTAGAATCCGGCCCGGCCCTCGAGTCCCAACGTCTCATCGAACACGATCTCGATCTTCTCGATGTGCTCGCGGTTCCACAGCGGTTCCAGGATCCGGTTGGCGAAGCGCAGACCGATGAAGCCCAACACTCCGGGCAGGCCGAGGAAATGATCCACGCGGAAGACCCGCTCCTCCGGGATGAACCCCGCCAACAACGCATTGAGTTCGCGCGCCGAGTCGAGGTCCGTGCCGAACGGCTTCTCCAGCACGAGCACGGTGTCCTCCGGCAGTCGTCCCGAGGCATGAAGCCCCGAGAGAGCCTCACACGAGGCGACCGTCACTGACGGAGGCAGAGCGAAATACAGCCCGACCGGCCCCTCCACCTGATCCAGCAGCGACGACAGGTGGTCGGGGTCGGTGGCGTCCGCGGTGATCCAACGGACGGACTCGAGGGTCTCGCGCACGGCAGGCCGGTTCCGTTGCTCGGCCCCGAGTTCACTCGCGAAGGCCTCGCGCACCATCTCGGTGAAGTCCTCCGGCTCACGCAGCCCAGCCCCGACGACGGCGATGCCCCGTTCCGGTACCCCGGCGGTCAGGCACGTGGCCAGGCCAGGGAGCAACAGCCGTCGGGTGAGGTCGCCGCCGGCCCCGAAGATCACCAGAGTGCGCACGTTGGTGGGGGTTCTCGCCTCGCTCATGGTCTCACCGTATCGGCCGGACCCTGTGCCGGGAACCGGCCATTCGATATACAGGGGACATGACGGACCAGATGGCCACCCCGCCCGCACACTCGACCAACGACCCAGCCAACCGGCCCGGAGCCTCACCGGGAGAGGCCCCCGAAACTGCCCCTGACGGCAACCGGGATGGTACTGCTCACGGCGCTGGACCTTTCGCTGGCGCCACACCGCTCGAGGACTACGCGTTGCTCTCGGACCTGAGCACCGGACCGTTGGTCTCCCGCGGCGGCTCGATCGACTGGCTGTGCCTACCGCGCTTCGATTCCCCGGCCATGTTCACCGCACTGCTGGGCGGTCCCGACGACGGCCGGTGGAAACTCTGGGCCGTCGACGGCGAGGTGGTTGAGCGCCGCTATCTTCCTCGCACTTTCATCCTCGAAACCCTCTGGAGCACACCCACTGGAACTGTCAGAGTCACCGATTTCCTGCCCCCGGCGGACCGGCAGCACGACTTGTACCGCCGGGTGGAGTGTCTGACCGGCGAAGTGGTCGTGGAGCACGATCTGCGCATCCGTTTCGACTATGCCCGTTCCCTGCCCTGGTTCCGCCGGGTGGACGCGCCCGGCGGAGAAGGTTCGGCCCTGTTGTGCACGGCCGGCCCGGACGGGGTTCTCCTCTCCGGGCCTTTGCTCTACGCCACCACCCGTCCGACCGCCGACGACGACCGGAGCGGCGAGGCGGCCGGCGGCTCACAAGGAGGATCCGGCGTCGGGAACCCCGTCAGTGGCGACGCTGAACCGGGACGCGAAATCGAAGACGAGCATCCGGAAGACAGCCCCGATCACGGCGGCAGCCCCGCGCCCCGGCTGGCCGGGCGATTCCGCCTGCGCGCCGGCGAGCGACGGGACTGGACCCTGACGTGGTTCCCGTCCTGGGACACTCCTCCGGTGCCCCGGGAGCCGTCCATCGCTCAGACCATGACGCAGGAGTTCTGGACCGACTGGGCCTCCCGACTGAAGGTCGACTCCCCACAAGAGCACCTGGTGTCGCGCTCGCTGCTGGTGTTGAGAGCACTGACCAATTTTCGGACCGGCGGGATCGTGGCCGCCCCGACCACGTCTTTGCCCGAGGAGTTCGGCGGCTCGCGCAACTGGGATTACCGCTACACGTGGCTCCGCGATGCGGCACTGACCATCGAAGTCCTGGTTTCCCACGGCTTCACCGAGGGCGCCCTGCACTGGCGGTCGTGGCTGTTGCGCGCGGTGGCCGGGGACCCGGATCAGTTGCGGATCATGTACGGACTCGGCGGTGAGCGGCAGCTGGACGAGAAGGAACTGGACCACCTCTCCGGGTATGCCGAGTCCAGGCCGGTGCGGATCGGCAACGGTGCGGCCGAGCAGTATCAGGCTGATGTGGTCGGCGAGGTCATGCTGGCCCTGGCGACCCTCCGGGATGCGGGAGTGGCCGAGGACGAGTACTCCTGGGGCCTGCAGAAGTCACTGCTCTCCTTCTGCGTGCGCAACATCGACCAAAAGGACCACGGCATCTGGGAGATGCGCGGTGAACCGCACTACTTCACCCATGGGCGCGTGATGATGTGGGCGGCCTTCAACGAGGGGATCCGGGCCGTCACGGAGCACGGCCGGGACGGGGACGTGGAGCAGTGGATCCGGCACCGCGATCACTTGCGCGCGGAGATCCTGGAACACGGATTCAATCCCGCGCTGAACTCTTTCACACAGACCTATGGCGGGACAGAGGTGGATGCTTCCCTCCTCCAACTGCCGCACACCGGATTCCTGGACGCCACTGACCCGAAGATGCTCGGCACCGTGGCGCTCATCGAACGGGATCTGTTGGGCGAGGGTGGCCTGGTCCACCGCTATCGCACGGCCTCGGGGCGCGACGGGTTGGAAGGCCACGAGTACGCGTTCCTCATCTGCTCCTTCTGGCTCGTGGAACAATATGCGAACTCCGGGCGGCTGACCGAGGCCGAGGACACCATGACCAGGCTGTGTGCCTGCGCCAATGACCTGGGACTTCTGGCCGAGGAGTTCGACGCCACCTCCGGGCGGCTAGCCGGAAACTTTCCCCAGGCTTTCTCCCACCTGGCGCTCATTCGCGCCGCGGATGCCATTGAAACCGCCGGGGCAGCAGAAACCGCGGAAGCAACAGAAACGGCGGAGACAACAGAAAAGGCCCGCGGCCTCCCCGAGTGACATCTCCTGTCATGCGGGCCGCGGGCCTTCGCTGAGCTCGCCCGGTCTCGCTCACCTGGTGCGGAGAACCAGATGCGGACGGACCAGATGCGGACGGACCTGCTCAGACGCTCTTGCGAGCCTGCTGCATCTCCTTGCGAGCGGTGCGCAGGGCCTCAATCTGCTCGTCGCGGGCCTTGGCAATGGCCTCGGTCCGCTGGGCCTTGGCGGCCTCGATGGCGGCGACCTTGGACTCGGTGGCGGCCTCGAGCTTCTTGGCGCGCTTGGCGGCGGAGGCGTTCTTGCGACCGGTGCGGTTCACGGCGCCGTCGATCATCAGTGACGTGCCGATGCCGAAGAGGAAGACGTCCTTGGCCACGGCGGTGCCCTCTTCGGACGGGCGGATGCCATCGGACTCGGTCATGAAGTCGGTGTTCTTGTACATGGCCATCAGTCCACCGGAGAACGCCGTCACGGCAGCACCGGCCAGCCAGCCCGGCACGAACGGAAGCAAGCACGCGGCGCCGATGCCGATCTCAGTGGCGCTGAGGAACTGCTTGAACTGCTTCGGAGTCAGGTCCTTGAGGAATGGGACACCATTGGAGCCCAGGTCCCGCAACTGTTCGGCCTGCTCTTCCGAGAGCTTGGTCTTGTTGATGCCCGAGTTGAGAATGAAAGCGCCGGCGGTCAGCCGAAGGGGGAGCTGCGCGATGCTCATGGGAAATTCCTTCCAATGGTCCGTCTGGTTCCAGGGCCAGCCTATAACTACCGGGCTGGAAGCGGTGACTGAGGCGGGATACTGTCACCATGACCGAGAATACCTGGGCACGAATGGTGAGCAATGACCCCGACCATTCCCGTCGCTACGCCGAGCGATGGCGGAATCTGGCGGCTGAGGGAGTGGACCTCGACGGCGAGGCGCGGCTGATCGACGCCGTGGCCTCTCGAGGGGCCCGCATCCTCGACGCCGGCTGCGGCACCGGCCGCGTGGGCGGTTACCTGGCGCGGGCCGGGCACCGGGTGACGGGCGTGGATCTGGACGAATACCTGATCGAGGTCGCCCGCGAGGACCACCCGGAGGCCGACTGGCACGTGGCCGATCTGGAAACTCTGGATGCGGCGGCCTTGGCCGAGCTCGGCGAACAGGAGCCCTTCGACCTGGTCTTCTCCGCCGGCAACGTCTTCGGCTTCCTCTCCCCCGGTTCCCGTGACGACGTCCTGCGGCATCTCTTCTCGCTGCTGCGGGACGGCGGACGCGCCGTGATCGGCTTCGGCGCGGGACGCGGCTATGCGTTCGGGGACTTCGTGGACGACGCCGGCCGGGCCGGCTTCCAGCTCCAGAGCCGGTTCAGCACGTGGCAGCTCGATCCCTGGTCCGAGGAGTCCGACTTCCTGGTGGCGGTGCTGGCCCGCTGATCGGTTGGCCCGCTGACCCGCTGACCCGGCCGGAGCTCAGGCGAAGTTCGGCACGATCGTGCGCCGGATCGCCTGAGCGATCTTGGACAGGTCCGTGAGAGGGTCCTTGCCGAGGACCGCGGCCCAGTACTGCAGCATGTCCTCGACGTAGCGGTGCCCGTGACCGCCGGGGACCGAGACGGACTGCGGCATGTCCGAGGCGACCTGCCAGAACGTCACCCAGGGTTGCCACTGCAGGTAGCGCGAGACGTCCAGTCCCGCCTTCTCCTTGGCCCAGTCCGGTTCGCGCCACAACAGATCGGGGCTCCACCAGACCACCGGGTCGGAGGCGTGCTGGGCCACGACGATCCGCGGATACCTCCACTCGCCGAAGGGCACCCCGGTGATGTCCGTGAGCAGGTCCTCGGGCTTGGTGGCGAACCGGACGTGCCGGCCGTCGTCGACCACGGGGGCGACTTCGGGGGTACCGCGACGGCGGAAGGGAACCAACGACTGCCAGAAGTCGGAGAACCGCGGCAGCCCGGACCAGACAGCACCGTCCACCCGTTTGATCATGTCTTCAAGACCGTCGAAGGCTTGGGTGCCGCCGAGGGCGCCCAGTGATTCGCCACCCACCAGCAGCTGGGGCCGGCGCTCGGGCGGCCTCTTCTCGAGTTCGGCCTCGATGGCCGAGAGCAGCACGGAGGCGGCGAGGACGGGTGTGGTTCGGTCGGCGAAGAACGCCACACCGGACGGCAGATAGGTGTACTGCATCGCGGCGAGCGCGCAGTTGCCACCGGTGAGAAACTCCACGGACGAGGCCGACCATTCCTGCAGCCAGCCGGTGCCGGTCGTGGTCAGCATCAGCAGCACCTCGCGCTCGAACCCTCCCGTGCGGTGCAGTTCGGCGACGACGGCGGCGGCCGTGGCCTCCAGGTCCCGGCCTTCCCGCCACCCGGCATAGGCCCGGATCGGCGTCATGGCCGGCTGACCCGTGGCCTCTTCGATGTCCACGGCACGCGGCCCGTCGGAGACCACGGCCTGGCCCTTGGATCCCAGCGTGCCCCAGGCCTCATAGGAGGCTTCGGACCCGGAACGCTCCGGCTCCACCGGGGGGACCCGGCCGGGCAACAGCTTGGCGTTGGTCTCCTGAGCGGCCTTGGACAGTCGCTCCAGCAACCGGCGGTAAACGACCTTGTCCAAGACGAAAGCCGTACCCGTGGCGGTGGCGCTGATGCCCACGACGGCGGCCACCGGCTCCGGCAACAGCGGCTTGAGGCCTCTGGACACGCTGGTGGCGATGGCATTGACGCCCCTGCCCGCGGACACGAGCCCGGTGGTGAGCACCAGTCCCCCGAGGACGCCGACCAAGTGTTCACGCGTGCGGATGGGACGGGTCTCCATCAGCCCGGCGATCTCGGCCTGGGCTCGGAGGTTGTGCAGCCAGGACAGTCCGCTGATACCGAACATCACCCACGGCACCGCCCGGACGACGGGGGCGGCCTTCTCCTGGTCGACAGTGACCGAGACGCCCACCGCCCTGCCGAGCCCACGGGCCGCCGTGCGCCCCGCCGCACCCACG
This sequence comes from Citricoccus sp. GCM10030269, assembly GCF_042665635.1. NCBI lineage: Bacteria > Bacillati > Actinomycetota > Actinomycetes > Micrococcales > Micrococcaceae > Citricoccus > Citricoccus sp. GCM10030269. The sequence goes on from NZ_JBHTCV010000001.1 coordinate 630,171, forward strand.
AAGTAACCCAGAGACTGAGAGATCCCCATCGCCACGGAGGTCATCCACCACGTGCGGGGAATGAAACTTGGAGACAGCGAGACCCAGCTCATGACATGGGCGCCTATCACCCCGGCCGCGTCGGGTCTCAACCGCATGACCCCATTATGGGTGCATGACGCGTTCTGTTCCGGTTTCTGTTGCCCGACAATGACCTGTATGACTCTTCTGACGTCCACCGCGTCGGGCGCAGATTCGGGTGCGGCGGGGGCCTCGTACGGCTGGCTCGGGGACATCGTGGTGTCGATCATGGAGGCCATCGGCCCGATCGGAGTGGCCGTCGCCGTCTTCGCGGAGAATCTCTTCCCGCCCATCCCCTCCGAGCTGATTCTGCCCTTGGCCGGCTTCACGGCGGCCAGCGGCGCCTTCAGCCCGTGGGAGGCGACCGCTTGGGCCACGCTGGGCTCCGTCGTCGGCGCCCTGCTGCTCTATGGCCTGGGGGCATGGCTCGGGCGCCGGCGGCTGTATCTCGTGGCGGACCGGCTGCCCCTGGTGGACCGGGAGGACGTGGAGAGATCCGAACGCTGGTTCCATCGGCACGGCTACACGACCGTGCTGGTGGGACGGATGGTGCCGGTCTTCCGCTCACTGATCTCGATTCCGGCCGGGATCGAGCGGATGCACCTCGGACTGTTCATCCTGTTCACGCTGATCGGTTCGGGACTGTGGAACTCGCTGTTCGTCTGGGGCGGCTATCTGCTCGGCGAACAGTGGCACCTGGTCGCGGACTACGCGGACGGCTTCTCCACGATCGTGCTGGTCGCCGTCGTCGTCCTGGTGCTGCTGTGGATCGTGCGGCGAATTCTCCGTAACCGACGCCGCAGCAGCGGCACGGGCACAGCGGACGACCGGGGCGCTGGCCCCGTGGATCAGCGGTAGCCGGCGCCCGCGCGAGAGGTGGGGATGTACTGGGGCAGAGACCGGGCGACGCCGGAGTCCACGATCCGCTTGCCCAGCGGTACCAGCGAGACCGGGATCATCCGCAGATTGGCCAGGCCCAACGGGATGCCGATGATCGAGAGGAACATCGGGATCGACGTCAGCACGTGACCGATCGCGATCCACAGCCCTGCGACGATGAACCAGATGAGGTTGCCGATGCCCGTGACCAAGCCCATGGTGGGCTGCGAGTTGACCACCGTGCGGCCGAAGGGCCACAGCGCGTAGCCGGCGATCCGGAACGAGGCGACACCGAACGGGATCGTGATGATCAGCACGCAGCACGCCACTCCCGCCAGGAAATAGCCCAGCGACAACCACAGACCGCCGAAAACGAGCCAGATGATGTTGAGCAGGAGGTTCAGGGGGCGATTCATGGCTCCATGGTCTCAGATTGCCACTACCCTGGCGATAGTCATTTCAGGGTCTATCCAGGCCCGGCCAGGGTCCAGAGGGGAACCACATGTCACCATCCACGCGCCGTCGGGTCCGATCCACCGCTGCTCTGGGACTCACCTCGGCGTTGCTGCTGACCGCCACCGGGTGCTTCGGCGACTCACGGCCCTCCCCGCAAGAGGCCGCGACGGCCCTGGCCTCCGCGGTGGCCTCAGGCGACTACTCCTCCGTTCCGCTCACCGCCGGGTCCGAGGAGGTCCCCGAGCACATCGAGGAAGCCCTGGCAGAGCTGGACGAGACCGAGGGTCTGCAGCGGGAGGTGTCCGTGGGCTCGGCGGAGGTGGACGGCGAGGACAGCAATCTCGCCACGGCCACGCTGACCGTAGACTGGAACGTGAACGAGGCACTCGGCGGTCAGGCCAGTCCCTCTGCCAGTCCCACCGCCAGCCCCACCACAAGCCCCACCTCCAGCTCGGACAGCTCGGACAGCTCGGACGGTTCGGATGGATCAGACAACTCAGGCAACTCAGGCAGCTCGGGGAACTCGGGCACCTCGGCGGGGAACTGGTCCTACCAGACCACGACGGATCTGCGCTGGGACGAGGAAGCTCAAGAGTGGTTGGTGGACCTCACGCCACAGAGCGCGGTACCCGAGTTGGCCGAGGGCGGCACCGTCCACCTCACCACGACCCCGGCTGAACGCGGCAGCATCCTGGACGGCGAGAACGAGCCGCTCATGATGGAGCGGAACGTGGCCATCCTGGGCCTGGACAAGGCTCGTGTGGAATCCTCGCAGATCGCCAGTGCGGCTCAGCAGGTCGCCGACGTGGCCGGAGTGAACATCGAGGACTTCGTCGCCCGGGCGGAGGCGGCCGGCGACGAGGCCTTCATCGAGGCCATCACCCTGCGCGTCGACGGTGCCACCTATATCCCTGAGAACGAGATGGCCGAGATTCCCGGCGGACGAATTATCGAGGACACGGCCGTCCTGGCGCCCACCCGCTCCTTCGCGCGAGACGTCCTCGGCACTTTCGGTGAGCCCAACGCCGAACAGATCGAGGCCTCCGACGGTGAACTGACCTCCGGTGTCGAGGTGGGGCTCTCCGGGCTGCAGGCCACTTGGGAGGACCGCCTGGCCGGCACGCCGGGGGTGGAGATTCGGGTCGACAATGAGGGTGACGACGCGGACCGGGTGCTCTTCACGAGCGAGCCGGTGCCCGGCCAGGAGCTGACGTCCACGCTGAACCGGGACATTCAGCGGGAGGCCGAGGCCGTCGTCGCCGCCTCCGATGTTCCTGCCGGCCTGGTGGCCATGCGCCCCTCGGACGGCCACGTGCTGGCCGCGGCGTCCAGTCCGGAGGGCTGGCCGGTGGCGGTCTCCGGATCCTTCGCTCCCGGCTCCACCTTCAAAGTGGTCACCAGCCTCGCCCTGCTGCGTTCCGGCATGACCGCGGACACCCCCGTGCAGTGCCCCGCCACGATCAACGTCAACGGCATGGTGGTGGGCAACTACGACGAGTACCCGGTCTCCTCCGTCGGCGAGATTCCCTTCTCCGAGGCGTTCGCCCAGTCCTGCAACACGGTGTTCGTGGGGTCCCACGAGGAGGTGACCTCGGCCGATGAGGCGGCAGCGGCCAACGCCCTGGGACTGGCCGAGGATCCTGAGACGGGACTGGACTCGGTGTTCCTGGGCTCCGTCCCGAAAGACTCCACGGGCACCGAGCACGCCGCCAATCTCTTCGGCCAGGGCGTGGTGGAGGCCTCCCCGCTCGGCATGGCGACGGTGGCGGCGTCGGTGGCGGCCGGCAAGACCGTCCGGCCCGTCTTCGTCTCGGATCCGGCGATCGAGACAGCACCGGCTCCGGAGAACGGCATCACCGAGGAGGAGGCCGAACAGCTGCGGGAGCTGATGTCCGGCGTCGTGTCCGAGGGCACGGCCACCATGCTGCAGGAGGTTCCCGGCGCCCCGGTGCTGGCCAAGACCGGCACGGCCCAGTTCGTGGCCGACGGTGAGGACCTCGCCCACACGTGGCTCATCGCCATTCATGGAGACCTGGCCGTGGCCCTGTTCTTCAACGAAGGCCTGGGCGGCGGTCATGACAATGGGCCCGTGGTGGCGGACTTCCTGACCGAGATCGAGGAGATCATGCCGTCCGAGGGCTGAGAAGCTGAGACGGTACCCTGGATCTCCTGATGACGAGCGAACAGAGCACCCCGAGCAACGCCGGAGATCGCCCGGACCCGCACCTCTACCGCAGTGAGCCGGTGTCCTTCGTGCGACGCGGCGACCGGTTGAACCCGCGCCGGCAGAAGACCTGGGACCGTTCGCATGCCCAGTACATCGTGGAGGTCCCCCGCGAACGCGCCAGCACCTCCGTGGCCGCCGGCGCCGAGGTCGACTGGTCCGCCGTCTTCGGCCGCACCGCCCCGCTCCTGGTGGACATCGGCTCAGGCCTGGGTGAATCCACCGCGCAGGCAGCCACCGACCACCCCGACTGGAACATCATCGCGGTGGAGGTCTACACCCCCGGTCTGGCGGCTCTGCTCGTGCGCATCGAGGACGAAGGCCTGGAGAACATCCGCGGCATCCAGGCCAACGCCCCGGAGGTCCTCGACCATCTCCTGCCCGAGGGCGGCGTCCAGGAGGTCTGGGTGTTCTTCCCCGACCCGTGGCACAAGACCCGGCATCACAAGCGTCGCCTCGTCTCGCCGTCGTTCGCCGAACGGGTGTCCCGCGTCCTGGCCCCCGGCGGCGTCCTGCGGTTGGCGACCGACTGGTCCAGCTATGCCGAGCAGATGCGCGCGGTGATGGAGGCCAACGACGCGTTCGAGAACCTCCACCCCGGCCGGCTCGCCGGAGCGGACAGTCCGCTCTTCGCCGTCCGTTCGCAGGGACTGGAGGGCAAGGAGCCCTGGCCGGAAGCGGAGGCAGCGGATCCCGACGGCGGCTGGGCCCCCCGGTTCGACGGGCGTCCGCTGACCAGTTTCGAGAACAAGGCGCTGCGGGCCGGCCGCTTGATCTTCGATCTCACCTACCGCAGGACCTGAGCCCGTTCCACTCTTCGAGCGCCTTTGCACCTGTACGGCCTACCGGCAATACTGGTACGTCGAATCATCCACCGGCCTCCGCCCAGCGTGCCAGCGAGCGCCCTGAGCGCCCGGCGGTATGGGCAGGTCATGACGAAGGGACCACGGTGCCCGACACCACGCCCTCCTCCGCCCGCCCAGACCCCGCCTCAGACTCATCCTCCGCGGCGACGACGGAGGGTCCGCAGACCGGTTCCCACCCAACTCACGGCGCCGTCGGGATTTATCCGCATGACATCCACCCCGGCCTGGTGCCGGGAATCGGCGTGGACGAGCAGCGCAACCGCTTCGGGCTGGACAAGCTCGTCTTCAGCATCACCGGTGTCTTGATCGTCGCCTTCGTGACGTGGGGCGTCATGTCGCCGGAGTCCGTGTCCGACGTCTCTGCCTCCGCCTTCGGCTGGTCCATGACCAACGCCGGCTGGCTGCTGAACATCACCGCCATCGTGGCCCTCGGGGCCATGCTGTTCATCGGCTTCAGCCGCTTCGGCAAGATCCGGCTGGGCCGTGACGACGAGGAGCCGGAGTTCTCTCGGTTCTCCTGGGTGGCCATGATGTTCGGTGTGGGAATCGGCGTCGGGATCTTTTTCTTCGGACCCTCCGAACCCCTCTCCCACTATCTCTCCCCGCCGCCGGACACCGTGGCCGCCGGCACGGACGCCGCTCTGCACCAGGCCGTGGCCCAGTCCCACTTCCACTGGGGCCTGCATGCCTGGGCCATGTATGCCCTGGTCGGTGGCGCCATCGCCTACGCCTCCTACCGCCGCGGCCGTGTCCCGCTGATCAGTTCCGTGTTCCGCACCCTCTTCGGGGCACGGCAGACCGACGGCCTGGCAGGCAAGGTCGTGGACATCTTCGCGATCATCGCCACCCTCTTTGGCACCGCTGCCACCCTCGGGCTGGCTGCCATCCAGATCGGCCAGGGCGTGGAGATCATCTCGGGAGCCGGTCCTCTGAGGAACAACGGGCTCATCATCATTCTGGCGGTGCTCACCGCCGCCTTCGTCATCAGCGCCGTCTCCGGCGTGGCCCGCGGCATCCGGTACCTGTCCAACATCAACATCCTGATGACGTTGGGCCTGGTCCTGTTCGTGTTCATCGCCGGTCCCACCCTGTTCCTGCTGAACCTCTTGCCCTCGGGCGTCATGGAGTACGCGGACGAGATGTTCTCCATGATGGGCAAGTCCCTGTCCTGGGGTGCGGACTCGGTGGAGTTCCAGTCCTATTGGACCGGGTTCTACTGGGCCTGGTGGATCGCCTGGACGCCCTTCGTCGGCGTCTTCATCGCCCGCATCTCCCGCGGCCGGACTCTGCGGGAGTTCGTCCTGGTGGTCATGGGGGCGCCGACCTCGATCTTGGTCTTCGCCTTCACCGTTTTCGGCGGCGCAGCCATCTGGATGAACCGCGACGGTGTGGAGGGCACCGATGGATCGGCGTCGGCGGAGTCGCTGCTGTTCACCTTGTTCGACCAGTTGCCGCTCGCCCAGATCACCCCGTTCATCGTGATCGCGGTACTCTCGATCTTCTTCATCACGTCCGCAGACTCCGCGTCCGTGGTGATGGGCACCATGTCCTCACGCGGCAATCCCGAGCCGAACAAGCTCGTGGTGGTCTTCTGGGGCCTGTGCATGATGGGCATCGCGGTGGTGATGCTGCTGGTCGGCGGCGAAACTGTCCTCACGGGGCTGCAGAACCTCACCATTCTCATCGCCTTGCCGTTCTCGCTCGTGCTCCTGCTCATGGTGGTGGCGTTCTTGCGGGACCTGTCCACCGACCCGATGGCGATCCGCCGCGACTTCGCCCGGACGGCGCTGTCCAATGCGGTCCGCCGGGGCATCGAGGAGCACGGTGACGACTTCGAGTTGTCCGTCCGGGAGGCTCCCGAGGGTCGCGGCGCCGGCGCTGACTTCGATTCGACCGCCGACGAGGTGACCGAGTGGTACCAGCGCACCGACGAGCAGGGCGAACCGGTCGAGTACGACTACGGGACTGGCACCTATGCGGACGGCTGGACGCCGGAGGGCGCCCACGACAGCTCCAACGCCCCAGACCCCGCTGATTCCTCTCGCCCTTCCGATCCTCACCCCTCCGACCCCCGCCCCTGACATCTGGCGGTCAAAAGTGCCCCAATTCCCGGCCAATTCCCTCTGTGTCAACCTCGGTGTGAGCCACCGCTGGGGTGGCACAGAGGGAGGTAGTCATGGTGGGTTTC
>NZ_JBHTCV010000002.1:0-770932 GCF_042665635.1 Citricoccus sp. GCM10030269
GGTGGGGGTGGGGAGGTGGGTTAGCGGGCGTTGACGTTTTCTAGCACGACGGCCAGGCCCTGGCCGACGCCGATGCACAGGGCGGCCACGCCCCAGCGGTCCCCGGACTCTTCGAGCCGGCGGGCCAGGGTGCCCAGCACGCGCGTGCCGGAGGCGCCCAGCGGGTGGCCGATGGCGATGGCCCCGCCCCAGGTGTTCACGATGGACAGGTCCACGCCCCAGGCGTCGGTGCACGCCAGCGACTGCGCGGCGAAGGCCTCGTTGAGCTCGACGGCGGCGACGTCGTCCCAGCCGATCCCGGCTCGCTTCAGGGCCCGGTTGGCGGCATCCACCGGCGCGTACCCGAAGTACTGGGGCTCGTTCGCGGCCGCTCCGCGCCCGGCGATCCGGGCCAGGGGCTGCAGACCGAGGACGTCGGCGGCCTTGTCCGAGCCGAGCCAGGCCGCTGAGGCGCCGTCGTTCATCGGGGAGGAGTTCCCGGCGGTGACCATGCCGTTCTCCTTGCGGAACACGGTGCGCAGCTGGCTCAGGCTCTCGGCCGTGGAATCCGGGCGAATGGTCTCGTCGCGGGTCAGGTCCGTGTCCGGAACCTGCACCGTCAGTTGGTCGTATTTGCCCTCGTCCCAGGCCCGGGCGGCGAGCTGGTGGGAGTTCGCGGCGAACTCGTCCATGCGCTCACGGTCGATGCCGTACTTCTCGCGCAGCTGCTCGGTGGCCTCACCGAGGGACACGGTCCATTCCTTCGGCATGTTCTTGTTGATCAGACGCCAACCCAGCGTCGTGTTGGCCAGCTCGAGATTGTGCATCGGGAACGGGCGCTCCGTCTTGGGCAGGACCCACGGGGCGCGGGACATGGATTCCACGCCGCCGACGAGCATCACATCGGCCTCGCCGGTATTGATTTGCCGTGAGGCGATGATGGCTGCGTCCAGGGAGGAGCCGCAGAGCCGATTCACCGTGGTGCCGGGGATGGAGGTGGGCAGGCCGGCCAAGAGGGTGGCCATGCGGGCGACGTTGCGGTTCTCCTCACCGGCGCCGTTCGCATTGCCCCAGACGACCTCGTCGATGGCCTCGTGACCGGACTTCTCCAGACCCGAGGCGCGCTGGACGGATTCCCTCACCACGAGGGCCGCGAGGTCGTCCGGCCGGGTCTTGGCCAGCGCACCGCCGACCTTGCCGAAGGGGGTACGGACGGCGTCGTAGATGTAGGCATCCTGGAGGGTGTTCTGGGCGTTCATGCTCAGGCTCCTGTTCTGGACTGATCGAAGTGCGGGAGGTGCGGACTATGCGGAATGGATGGGCCTCTGTAGATGTACCGGGACGGACCCGGGACGTGTTCGGTGAACCGGCTCAGAGGTCCTTGCCGGTCGCCAGGTCCTCGTCCACTTGGGCGAAGACCTCTTGAGCCAGCTTGAAGGCGACGTTGGCCGCCGGCACGGAGGAGTAGATGGCGGTCTGGAGCAGGATCTCCTTGATCTCATCCCGGCTCAGCCCGTTGCGCAGGGCCGCCCGCAGGTGCATGGCGGCCTCCTCCCAGTATCCGCCCGTGACCATCGCGGAGATGGTGACCGCTGAGCGCATCCGGCGATCCAGCCCCGGACGAGTCCAGATCGTGCCCCAGGCGTAGCGGGTGATGAGGTTCTGGAAATCCTCGGTGGTCTCGTCCTTCTTGGCCTCCGCGCGGTCCACGTGGGCGTCGCCGAGCACCTCGCGGCGCACGGCCATGCCGGCGTCGAAGACGTCCTGGCTGGTGGCGGAGAGGTCGTGGCCAATGGACTGGCCACTGTTGGGCTGGCCGGTGTTGGGCTGTTCTGGGTTGTCGGACTGGGCGCTCATGCTGAGAAGTTCTCCTGGAGAATCCGTGCGGTGCCCTCGGGGTCCTCGATCGGGGCCTGGTGGGCGACCTGCTGCAGGACGACGGCGGTGCCCTGCTGGACGCCGGCGGCGATCTGTTCCCCGGTCTCGGGTGTGCAGACGGCGTCGTCGGCACCGTGGATGGCCACGATCGGGGTGGAGATCTCGCCGAGGCGCTCCCGCACGTCGAAGCCGGCCAGAGCCTCGCAGAGGCGGGCGTAGGAGAATCGGTCGGCCTCCTGCAGCGTGTGCAGCAACCGGGTGGAGCGCTCTGGGTGCTTCTCGAGGAAGCCGGGGGCGAACCAGCGCTGAGCCGATCCTTCGACCTGGGACGGGGTTCCGGACTTCTCCACGAACGCGGCCCGCTCGTTCCAGGCGTCGGGCTCACCGATCTTGGCGGCGGAGCAGATCACGGCGATGCCATCGAAGAGGTCACCGTGGTCCAGACCGAGCTGCAGGGCCACCGCCCCGTTGATGGAGACGCCGGCGTAGTAGACCTTGGCGCCGTGGGGAATGGTCCCGGCGGCGTGCTGAGCGGTCACCAGGTCGGCGACGGCGTTGGCCAAGTCCTCGACCGACGTCGGCTCGTTGTGTGCCGGGGACTGTCCGTGGCCGGGCAGATCCCAGCCGATGACCTGGAACCGGTCGGCCAGCTCGGTGGCCGCCTCGCTCCACAAGGCGTGGACGCCGGTGCCCAGACCTGCGCCGACGAAAAGGACGTCCTTCTCGGGGGTGGCCTCGCCCTCGCCAGACAGGCGGACGGCAGTGATCTCGGGTGTGCTCACGAAGTGCTCCATTCTGCGAATTGACGTGCATCGGAGACGAGCCGGTCCACCAGAGTGGCGGCCTCGCCGGTGTAGTTGGCGGGATCCAGCAGCTCATCCAGTTCGGTGTCCGTCACGGAATCGGGCAGAGCGTCCCGCAGCAGCGTCCGGAAGTCCGGGTCATCCTCCGGCCCCTGGGAACCGACCAGACTGCGGTCCACGATGGCCTGCAACCGAGCCTTTCCGGAACCGGGATCGCCCCCGGCCTGTTCCTCGAGCACCGGGGCCAGTTCGGCCATCAGGCGTTCGGACACCAACAGGGGCCCGACGCGGTGCAGGTTCTCGTTCATCCGCTCTGTGTTCACCCGCAGTCCGGACACCAACTCGGCGGTACGGGCGGCAGCTCCCCCAGCCGTGCGCATCAACTGACGCAGCGCGGGCCATTCAGCATGCCAGGCTCCGTCCGGGCGCTCCTCATTGGCTGCCCCGGCCGCCGTCAGCACCTGGGCCAACGTGCTGGGTGCCCCCAGTGCGCCCGCGTGGATCATCACCGAGAGCACCGGGTTCTGCTTGTGCGGCATGGCCGAGGAGCCCCCGCGGCCGGGCGCCTGCGGCTCGCCGAGTTCACCGTTCTCGATCCGCGCCGAGATCAGCACATCGTTGGCGATCTTGCCGCAGGCGGCCACGACGTCGGCCAGAGCGGCGGCGACCCCGGTGACCGGCATGCGATTGGTCTGCCACGGCCCGGCAGGGGCCGCCAGACCCAGTCTGGCCGCCAGGTCCTCGACGAGCGCGAAGGTGTCCGTGCCGGCGTCGAGCGTTCCGTTGGTGTGGGCCTTGGCCACGCGGCTGGAGAGGGCCGCCATGGTGCCGGCGGCGCCACCCCACTGGATCGGCAGCTCGGCGGTGGCCGCCTCGAGCCGGCGACCGGCCTCGACGAGGGCGGACATCCAGCCGGCGGCCCGCAGTCCGAAGGTGGAGGGCAGCGAGTGCTGCGTGAGGGACCGGGCCACCATGGGCGTTACCCGGTGCTCGGTGGCCAGGTCCGCCAGGGACCCGACGGCGGCGCGGACGTCCGCGAGAATCGTCGCCGAGACCTCGCCCGCCATCCGCATCATCGCGGTGTCCATGATGTCCTGGCTGGTGGCCCCGATATGGATGGCCTGAGCCGCGTCCCCCGCCCGGGAACGCAGTGCCTTCAGCGCGGGGATCAGCGGATTGCCGCCGCTCTGGCCCGCATGGGCCAGCTCGATGAGGTCGTACTGCGCCGGGTCCGTGGCCTCTGCCGCGGCGCGAGCGTGTTCGGGGGCGACGAGCCCGTGGTCGGCGAGCACCGCGGTCCACGCGGCCTCGACTTCGAGCAGCTGACGCAGATAACCGGCGTCCGACGACTGGACCGCCACCTCGGTTCCCGATGACAGCGGGTCCAGCAGTCCGGCGTCGGACTCCAGCGCCAACGCAGACAACAGCGGCGACTCGGACTCAGTCATGGGCGGGCGGACTCCTGCGGTAGTCGGTGCTGTCTTCGGGGGGTTCTCTTGAGTCACTAGGCTATCGGCAACGATGGCCCGGCGGGTCTTCTGCGTCCGTTCTCGTCACGGAGTGGAAGACCCACCGGGCCACTTGTTGCCGGGCTGATCTGGGCTGGCGCCGGGGCCATGCCCGGATGATGTCCGGGGTGATCAGTCGTGGACGGGGTACTCGATCCCGGGGAACTCCAGGAACGTCGTCTCGCGATCGGCATACTCGCCCAGGCCCTGCATCCACACGTCGAACTTCAGCGAGCCGTCGGCGCGGCGCTCGGCGATGAGAGTGTTGCGACGGGTCTCGTCGAGTGAGCTGAGCAGCGGGTCGTTGGCCAGCGCCTCGGTGTCCTCGGGCAGATACACGCGGGTGTGCAGCTTGTTCATCAGGCCACGGGTGAAGAGGACCAGGTGGATGAACGGAGCCTTGCCCGGCTCGGTGGCACCCGGATTGACGGTGGAGAAGTTGTAGGTTCCCACGTTGTCCACGGTGGCCCGGCCCCAGCCGGTGAACGTCCAGCCGTCACGGACCAGCGAACCGGTCTCCTGGACCACGTTGCCGTCCTCGTCGGCCTGCCAGATCTCCAGCAGGGCGTCCGGAACCGGCACTCCCTTGCCGTCGTAGACCGTGCCGGTCAGACGGACCGCGTTGGGGCGGGCCGGGTTGACCAGGTTCTGCTGATCCCAGAACGGGATGTGGACGTTGTCATAGGGCTTGGCGTATCCGAAGAACGGACCGATGGTCTGCCCCGGGGTCGGCACGAGCTTCTCGCCGCCCGAGCGTGCCGCGTCCAGCTGGTTCTGATCAATGCGCATCGGTGTCACCTTCCATCAAGGTACGGTTGCTGCCGGTCAGGACGATGTCCCAGTAGTAACCGGTGTTCCACTCGTGGGTGGAGACGTTGTGGTCATAGGTCGCGATCAGGCGGTCACGGGCCTTCTGATCCGTGATCGACTGATAGATCGGGTCCAGGCTGAACAGCGGATCGCCCGGGAAGTACATCTGGGTGATCATGCGCTGCGTGAAGTCCGTGCCGAACAGCGAGAAGTGGATGTGGGCCGGGCGCCAGGCGTTGTGGTGGTTCTTCCACGGGTACGGGGCCGGCTTGATGGTGGTGAACTCGTAGAAGCCCTTGTCGTCGGTGATGGTGCGGCCGACGCCGGTGAAGTTCGGGTCCAGCGGCGCAGGGTGCTGATCGCGCTTGTGGACGTAGCGACCCGAGGCGTTGGCCTGCCAGATCTCCACCAGCTGACTGCGGACCGGGCGGCCGTTGCCGTCGAGCACGCGACCGCGAACCTTGATCCGCTCCCCCAACGGCTCGCCGTTGTGCTGAATGGTCAAGTCGGCCTCAAGAGCATTGACGTCCCGCTCGCCGAAGGCCGGGGACCACAGTTCGATGGTCTCCGGGTCGGCGTGCTGCATCGACTTGGTGGGGTGGCGCAGCAGCGAACTGCGGTACGGGGGGAAGTTGATCCGCGGCTGGGTCTCTCCGGAGGCCGAGTCGTGAATGTCCTTGATCTCCGCGCTGATGGTCTCCTGAGAGTCCTGCGTCGCGGCGGGGTCGAGCACGTGGCTGTCGTCGAACGTCTCGTCGTCCTTGACAACGGGACCGGTGTTTTCGTTGCTCACGGGCTGCTCCTTTCTTCTGGGGGCTGATAGTGGGGCGTGAGTGGTCTGGTGGCGGCTGGTCTGGATCTGGCCGGGGTCTGGCCGGGAACTGGCCGGGATCTGGTCGGGGTCTGGTCGTCAGGAATGGGGCCAGCCGGTGTACGACTCGGCCAGGTACTGCTGCCCGAAACGTGTCGAGGTGATGTTCTCCAGTTCCCCGAGGGCGCGCTTGGTCTCGAACGGATCAGCATCCGGGCGGGTGTGCAGCATGGAGGTCATCCAGTAGGAGAAGCTCTGGGCCTTCCACACGCGCTTCAGAGCCGTCTCGGCGTAACCGTCCAACAGCTCCCGGGAGCCGGTGGAGTAGAACGAGTCCAGTGCCTCGAAGAGCACCGTGACGTCGGCAAAGGCCAGGTTGAGCCCCTTGGCGCCGGTCGGCGGGACGGTGTGCGCGGCGTCGCCGACCAGGAACATGGAGCCGTGGCTCATCGGTTCCCGCACGAAGGAACGGAAGCCCAGCACGCTCTTGTCGAAGATCGGGCCGGTCTTCAGCTGGAATGCATCCGGGCCGTCCACCCTGCGCTGCAGCTCGGACCAGATGCGGTCGTCGGACCAGTCCTCCACGTTCTCCGAGGGGTTGCACTGGAAGTACATGCGTTGGACCGTCTCGGAGCGCTGGGAGATCAGGGCGAAGCCGTGGGGCGAGTTCGCGTAGATCAGCTCAGGGGCCGACTTGGGGGCTTCCGTCAGGATGCCGAACCAGGCGAAGGGATACTCGATCCGGAAGTCGCGGTGCCCCTCGGCCTGGCCCACGGCGCGGCGGCAGAACGAGCGCGATCCGTCGGCTCCGACGAGGATGTCGCACTGCACCTCGTGCACCACCGTGGGATCGGCGCCCTCGGAGACGTCTCGGTAGCGGATCTTCGGGGTGTCGGTCTGCAGGTCGACGACGTCGGTGACCTCGGACTCATACCGGACGTCGCCGCCGTCGCGCTTCCGGGCCTCGGCCAGGTCCACGAAGACCTGGTTCTGGGCGTACAGCGTCACGGTGGCGTCCACGAGGTCGGGGAAGTTCAGCGGGTGGGATTCACCGTTGAACCGCAGGTCGATGCCCTCATGCTCGTCGCCGTCGGTGAGCACTCGCCCGTCCACGCCGGAGTCGACCAGCGTCTTCACGGCCTGCTGTTCCAGGATGCCGGCGCGGTGGGTGTTTTTGATGGTCTCGTGGTCACGCAGTTCCACGACGACGTTGGCGATGCCCTGCTTCGAGAGCAGATGGGACAGCAACAGCCCGGCAGGACCGCCACCGACGATGCCGACCTGGGTGCGGGTGGTCTGGGGGGAGACCGCCATGGAGAACTCCTTCACGTGATGAACCATCTCAGTGTGATGGACGATACAGGCGGTCACGCCATGCATTCTCACTGAGTGATAACTGTCTCCTGAGGTGTCAGGGCTCGGCTGATGCCGCGGGCCGCGGCCAACAGCATGGGGGCCAGCCCCGGGCGGAACTCCGAGGACCGGGGCACGACCACGCCCAGGGCAGCCAGCGTGTCCCCTTCGGGAACCACCACGGGGACGGCCACGCCGGTGGCCTCCGAGTCGATCTGCCCGTCCACCGAGGCGAATCCCCGACGCCGGACCTCGGCTAGGCGCTGGCGCAGTTCCGGCTCGGTGGGGTTGACCACGCCGCGGGCGTTGCCCGTGATGCCGACCGGAGCGGTACCGGAGGCACCGGTGAAGGAAGCGCCGTCGTCGTTCCCGGGCTGTGCTGCTCTGGCTGCTCTGCCCGCCGTGGTCACCGTGGCCAGCGGCAGGCCGAGCTCACCGGCGTGGGCGGCGAGATAGGACTCGGTCACGTGCCGGCGGGAGAAGGCCAACAGCACCAGGCCCATGGCCGTGGTGAAGGTCGGCAGCCGACCGGCCACCGTGGCCTGGTTGGCCACCGCGCCGCGGGCCGAGAGGCGCTCGAGCACGAGTACCCCGGTCTCGTCGAGGACGGCCAGCTGCGTGTGCTGTCGCAACACCGCTTGGACGTCGTCCATGAACGGCATGGCCGCCTGGCGCAGAGACGTACTCGGGGCTGAGCGGGAGGCCAGCTCCCACAGCTTCAACCCGGGCCCGACGACGCCCCCCTCACCACGACGCAGCAGGCCGGCCGTGGTGAGGCGTTCGACCCAGCGGTACGCCGTCGGCAGCGGAATGTCCGCCCGCCGGGCCAGCGCCGCGACGGACAGCGTCGGCCGGCCGGCGTCGAAGGCCCCGAGGATCCGGATCAACCGGTCCAGCGTGGTGTCCTGAGGTTGAGCCGCTGCCATGCCCCGAGCCTAGCCACAGACTCCCGATCCACCGTCCTCCCCTCCCCACTTCCTCACTTTGCGGGCAGAACGAACCGGTTCGTTCTGCCCGCAAAGTGAAATGCGCGTGCTTCGCCGTGGACTTGATCCGGGCATCCCGAACCTCCATACAGCCATGCAGCTATGCAGCTATGCAGCTATGTCGGCCAGAAGAGAGCGGAGCTGCCGGATGACGGTTCGAAGATCGTCCTGGAGATCGTCGGCAGTGATCCGGATGACCGTCCACCCATGGCGGATGAACCAGGCGTCCCGGCGGGCATCGATCAGCTGCTGTTCCGCGGAGCGGTGGTGTTCGCCGTCGTACTGGAGCGCGATCTTCGCCTCTCGGTACCCCAGATCGGCGGGGTAGGGATCACCGCTGAAGCCGGTGGCGCGTATCTGCAGCTCGGGCTCGGGCAGACCGGCGTCGATGAGTGTCAGGCGCACCATCGTTTCGGTCGGCGAGTCCGCGCCCACTCGAATGAGCGGCAGGGCAGCTCGAGCCAGTCGGACTCCCTTGAAGCGTCCGATGCGCTCCAGTCCATGGTGTAGTCGGCCCGGCGTGGTCCACGGTGGTTCCCGTTGGCCCCCGACCCAAGGATGCTTGACCAGGTGGTCGCCGGCCGCGACGAGATGATCGCCCATTCCCGGACGGAGCAGAGACGCTAGATCAAGCCATGTCCGTTCGGGAGTCGTGCAGACCAGCCCATGGACCATCACGACGTCGGCTCGGCTGAGTGGCCGACGATGGCCGGTGATACCGGGGCGCCTGCTGCGCAGCTCCGGACCCGAGCCGGTGATGTGCGCGGTTGGCTCGTCTTCGAGCCAGGGCGGCAACGGAACTCCGTAGAGGTGAGCGGCCGACTGGTGGGACAGCGCCCCTTGCGTAGCACTGAGCACCGCGGCCAGGGACTGGGGGTCTATTCCATGGCCGGCTTCGCTCAGCCCGACGTCGGCCCAAGAGAGTCGTGGTTCATCGACGGTCCGGTAGAGACCTCGACCAAAACTCTCGACGTCCACCGCCCGAAATCGTCCGACGGGCACCCCGTCATCGAGCGCCTGTGCCCGAGCGAAAGGCGACTTTTGATACGGGTCGGGAAGTGGCCGGCGTCGTGACATGAGGCCAGCATGGTCTGCGGGAGCTGCGGCCGACGCGCCCGCCGCCGCGGACTGTGGACAACACGCCCGGCCATCCCCGCTCCCTCCCCCACAACGCACTTTGCGGGCAGAACGAACC
This sequence comes from Citricoccus sp. GCM10030269, assembly GCF_042665635.1. NCBI lineage: Bacteria > Bacillati > Actinomycetota > Actinomycetes > Micrococcales > Micrococcaceae > Citricoccus > Citricoccus sp. GCM10030269. The sequence continues at coordinate 9,324 of NZ_JBHTCV010000002.1, forward strand.
GGTTCGTTCTGCCCGCAAAGTGAAAGGGGTTGGGGTGGGTTACTGGGCGATCGAGTCTTCGGGGCGGAAGCCCTTCTTGGCCAACTGGATCTGCTCGTAGACGTGGTGACGCAACTCGGCGAACCGCTGCGAGGAACGAGTCTCCAGCTGGTCGCGCTCCTCGGGCAGGTCGATCACCAGGTCTTCCTGGATCACGGTCGGCGAGGAGGACAGGATGATCACGCGCTCGCCCAGGTACACCGACTCGTCGATGTCGTGCGTGACGAACAGGATCGAGACGCCCAGCTGCTTCCAGACGTTGCGGACCAAGTCCTCCAGGTCGGCGCGGGTCTGGGCGTCGACGGCGGCGAACGGCTCGTCCATCAGCAGCACCTCCGGCTGGTACGCGACGGCACGGGCGATCGCCACACGCTGCTGCATACCGCCGGAGAGCTGCCACGGGTAGGAACGCGGCACGTGGGACAGCCCCACGGCCTCCAGAGCGCTGTCCACGGCCTGGTCCCGCTTGGCCTTGTCCATGCCCTGGTTCTTCAGCGGCAGTTCCACGTTGTCCCGCACCCGCATCCACGGGAAGAGCGAGCGGCCGTACTCCTGGAAGACGACGGCCATGGACTTCGGCGGACCGGTGACCTTCTTGCCGTGCAGGGTCACCTCGCCGGCAGTGGGGGCCAGCAGACCGGCGATGCACTTGAGCAGGGTGGTCTTACCCGAACCGGACGGTCCGACCAAGCAGGCCAACTGCCCCTGGGGCAGGTCGAAGGTGAGGTTGCGGACGGCCTCAATGTCACCGCCGTCGGTGTGGTAGACCTTCTTCATGTTCCGCACGGCCAGCATGGCCTCGCCGTCGGGAAGAGTCTTGCCAACGGTGATGCGGCCGTCGGGCGTATCCGCCACGCCGCCCTGAGAGTGGACGGTCTGTACCGTTCCTGCGGTGGAAGTCTGGTCCGGAGTCATGGCCTTCGGTCCCTTCTGGGTGGGGATGTTGGGTTCGGAGTGGTCTTCGGGCTGAGGATCATGTGGCATTCTCGATCTCCCTCAGGCCGTGGTACCAACGCAGCACGTTGCGCTCGACCAGCTGGAAGATGAAGGACATGATCACGCCGATGATGCCGAGCAGCGCGATGCCGGACCACATCTCCGGGATGGCGAAGGACCGCTGGAACTGCACGATCGCGAAGCCCAGACCCGACGACGCGGCGAACATCTCGGAGATGACCATCAGGATCAGCGCGATCGAGAGGGACTGGCGGACACCGGCCATGATCTGCGGCATGGCCGAGGGCAGGATCAGATAGCGGACCCGGTTGAATCCCGTGATGCCGTAGGTGTGCGTGGTGTCCGAGAGAACCTCGTCCATCGAGCGCACGCCTTCGATCGTGTTCAGCAAGATCGGCCAGACGGCACCGGAGATGATGACCGCAATCTTCATGTCATCGCCAATGCCGATCAGCAGCATCAGCACGGGGATCAACACGGTCGGCGGGATGGCCCGGAAGAACTCCAGGGTCGGTTCCGTCAGGGCCCGCAGCCAGCGGACCGAACCGATGAGCAGACCGCCCACGATGCCGATGATCACCGAGCCGGCAATACCGATCAGCAGGCGGGTCAGGGACGGGATGACATCCGTGGTGATGCGGTTTCCCGTCCAGGTGTCGAAGAACGTCTCCACGAGCAGGGCTGGTGCTGGAATGAAGAAGTTCGTTTCCCCGACGGCGGTGGAGACGTACCAGATGAGCACCAGGATCACGGGCAGGGCCGCGATGAAGAAGAGTCCCTTGGCGGCGCGCCAGACACGCTTGGCACCGGACCCGGATGTCTTCGCAGGCTGGTTCTGACGATTCACGGGGTTGGCCTGTCCTGAGGATCCATTGGTCGAGTTGGCGTTGCCCGAATGGGCGTTGGCCGAGTTGGCCGGGGCGGCTGTTGCGTTCACTTGGCGACCTCCGTTCGGACCGAGGAGTGCCAGGACAGCACCCGGCGCTCGATCAGGCGCATGACCAGGTTGATGGTGACCCCGAGCAGGCCGGTCGCCAGGATCAGGGCGTACATCGCCACGTAGGCGCCGCCCGACTGGGCCTTGGCGATCTCGGCGCCGATGCCCGGGTTACCGATGATCAGCTGAGCGGTGATGGCCAGGATCAAGGCCACGGCAGAGGCCAGGCGCACCCCGGTCATCAGATACGGCAGCGCGGTGGGGAAGATGACGTACCGCAAGCGCGCCGCCGGGCCGAGGCCGTAGGACCGCGCGGTGTTCATCGCCACATTGTCCACGTCGGCCACTCCGTAGAGCACCTGGATCAGCACCTGCCAGAAGGACGCGTAGACGATCAGCAGCAGCGCCGACTCGATCCTGACGCCGAAGAGCAGCACGGCCAGCGGGATCAGTGCCACGGACGGCACCGGGCGCAGGAACTCGATGGTCGAGTTGGTGAAGCGGCGCAGGAACGTGGAGGAGCCGATGATGAATCCGAGAACCGTGGCGGAGATGCACGCGATGAGCATGCCCAGCAGCCATTGCCACATGGTGTTCCCGACGGCGACCCAGAAGGCGCTCAGGCCGAGGTTGCGGAACAGGTCCGCGATGGCTGCGGACGCCGGCGGCAAGAAGGCCGAGGGCAGGATGCCCGTCCGCGGCAACACTTCCCAGATCACCAGGAAGAGCACCAGTCCCAGGAGGCCCAGGACTCGCGTCCCCAGGTTCCGGCGCGGCTTGCGTTTGGCCTTGGTGTAGCCGGTGGCCGTACGGTGACCGGTGGCGCCGGTCTGGGCCACCGACGTCGGCGGTGCTGCCGGGTCCGGACGGGTCGGGATATCGAGTCCCGCCACCGTGGCAGCGTCAACGTGCCGGCGGGCGTCCCCCCGGCGCCGCTCGGCCTGGTTGGAGGACTCAAGGCGGTGCAGCCGCTCGATCTCCGTTTCCCGGTTGGGGTCTCCGGACGCGCCGAGCCCTTCAGGGCCCGGCGCACCGGTGGACGGTGTCTGTTCAGTCATCGCTCGTGAAGCTCCGCTCGCGACAGGGGGTGGTCGGTAAGGGACGGGATATGGTCACATTTTCGTCAACAATATTGTGACCCGTCCCACAGGCTGAGACCAGAATAGACCTACGTCACACTTCGTTCAACACATCAACGATTATGACTGTCAACCGTATTCAGCAGGAGAGGCTGGTGGGTCCATGCTGGACCTGAATCTGATCAGGGTGTTCGTCGCCGTTGTGGAGGAGGGAACCCTCACGGCCGCGGCCGCCCGGCTGAACCTCACGCAGCCGTCCATCACCCACGCGGTCAATCGCCTGCGCCGGGCCACCGGTGACGACCTGTTCCGCCGCTCCGGCCGTGGCGTCCAAGCGACCCCGGCGGCCCTCCAGCTCTATGCCGAGATCGCGCGCCTGCCGCGCGAGGCGGATGCCGCCGTCGCTCGCCTCGCGGGGTTCGATCCGGCGACGACGACGGCCACGTTCCGTCTGGCCGTCACCGACCTGGGCCTGTCCACCTTCTTGCCCCTGCTGATGGCCGCCCTGCGCGAGAGTGCGCCGAGGGCCCAGTTGGACATTCGGCCACTGGACACGGACACGAGCGCGGCCGACTTGGAGGCGGGCGAATTGGACCTGGCCATCGCGTCGATCCCTTTGCAGGGACGGATCCGGTCGGTGCCGATCCGCGAGGACCGCTACGTCGGGATTTCCCGGGCCGGACGCTTCAGCGGCCCCCCGACGCTGGAGGACATCACGGAAGAGCCGCGGGTGGTGATCCGCGGAACCACGGGTCACCAAATCGTCGAAAGCCGCTTGCCGGAGCCCCCGCCGGGGTCCGTGACCGTGGATAGCTTCGCCGGGATCCCGGCCCTGTTGTCGCAGACCGATCTGATGGCCTTCGTGCCCGGAATCGTCGTCTCCGGCTGGGCCTCGAGGTGGCCCGTGGAGCCGTGGGAACTCCCCCTCTCCGACGTGGAGGCGACGGTCTACGCGCACGCCTTCGGCGGGCGTCCCAACGCCGCCACTGAATGGTTTGTCGAATGGGCCATCGAGGAGCTGCTGAGCACACCGATCGGCGCGGACGCGGGTGAGCGATAGATGCCGTCTATGGCCAGGTGTCAAAAGAATCAGTGGTCACCGGCGCGCCACTCGCGTTTCATGGAGTGACGTGGACCACATTCACGCCCACATCGGAGGAGTTCGCATGGAGATCCAGCACCGCCCGAACCGCCCAGCCCTCGCCCTGTCACGGCGTCACCTGATCCTCACGGGCGCTGCCGCGTTGGTGGCCGGCACCGCAGCGGCCTGCGGGGAGGGCGACCCCGCCGGCGGAGGGGCGGACGGCGGCGCAAACGGTGACACCACAACCGCAGGCAACGGAGGCGGCAGCGGCAACCTGACGCCGGTGACCGTCGGGGCGATTCCGATCGTGGATGTGGCCCCGCTGCATTTGGCGAAGGAGCAGGGCTTCTTCGAGGAGGCGGGCCTGGATGTGACCATCGAGTCCACCTCCGGCGGCGCCATCTCCTTCCCCGGGGTTTCCTCCGGACAGTTCGATTTCGCCTTCGGCAACGTGGTCTCGATGATGGTGGCCCGCTCGCAGGGCATCAAGCTCAAGTTCTTCTGTTCGGGTACCACCACCACGGGGAAGCCGGGCGAAGACAACGTGGCCCTGATCGCGGCCCCTGACTCCGGCTTCGAGACCATCACCGACCTCGAGGGCAAGACGTTGTCGTCCAATCAGTTGGCCAACATCGGCGATACCGCCTGCCGGCAGGCCATGGACAAGGCGGGTGGAGATGGGTCGAATCTCGAGTTCATCGAGATGGCGTTCCCTGACGTTCAGGCGGCTCTGGAGAACGGACAGCTCGACGCCGGCGTCGTGGTGGAGCCGTTCGTCACCGCCGCGCTGGAGGCGGGCATGGTCGCCGTCGCCTGGCCCTACGCCGAGGCCAACCCGGAGCTGGACACCGGTGGGTACTTCGCGAGCGAGGAGACGATCGACAACGATCCTGAGCTCGTGACGTCCTTCCGCGATGCCCTGGTCAAAGGCCTGAACTATGCGCAGGAGAATCCGGACGAGGTTCGGCGGATCACGGGCACCTATACCAAGACCGAGCCCGAGGTGCTGGAATCCATCCAGTTGCCACGGTTCCGCCCCGAGTTCAACATGGAAGCCCAGGAAGAGCTCGCCAAGACGGCACGGAAGTACGGGACCATCGAGGGCGAGCTGTCCGTTCCGGACATGTTCGTCGAGCTCTGAGCTACTCCAGCCGGGGCTACTCCAGCAGCAGCGCCGGTTCTTCCATGATCGCGGCGACGTCGGCCATGAAGCGGGCGGACAGGTCTCCATCGACCACCCGGTGATCGAAGGACCCGCCGAGGGTGGTGATCCACCGCGGGACCACCTCTCCGGACACGATCCACGGCTTCTGCCGGATGGTCCCGAAGGCGACGATGGCCACCTCTCCACGGTTGATGATCGGGGTGCCGGTGTCGATGCCGAGGGCACCGATGTTGGTGATCGAGATCGTGCCGTCCGCCATGTCCGCCGGCTGGGTCTTGCCGTCGCGGGCGCGCCGGGCGAGGTCACTCAGGGCCACGGCCAGGTCCCGCAGCGAGAGTTCGTTGGCGTTCTTGATGTTCGGCACCAGCAGGCCTCGAGGAGTCGCCGCCGCGATGCCGAGGTTCATGTAGTGCTTGACGAGGATCTCCTCCTCGGACCACGTCGCGTTGACGTGCGGGTTCCGCGCAGCGGCCCAGATGACCGCCTTGGCCAGGATCAACAGCGGCGTGACCTTGACGCCCTCGAATCCACTGCTGTTCTTGAGGCGCTTGACGAATTCCATCGTCCTTGAGGCGTCGACGTCCACGAAAATGGACACGTGCGGGGCGTCCCGATAGGACTCCGTCACCGCCTTGGCCGTCGCCTTGCGCACCCCCTTGACCCGAATCCGCTCGGTGCGCCGCTCATTGTCTCCGTGATCCGGCATCCAGAACGAGCGCGAGGTCTCGATGTTCGTCTCGCGCTCCGCCAGATAGTTCTCGACGTCCGTGCGCGTCACCTCGCCGAACTGTCCCGTGGCGCGCACCTTGGTCAGATCCACGCCCAGTTCCTTGGCGATCCGGCGCACCGGAGGCTTGGCCAGCACTCGCTCGAACAGTCCTGCCACCTCGGACTGTCGCTCACGTCCGGCGGCCACCATACTCCCGACGGCGGTCGGCAGCCTCAGCCCGCGCGTCGCCGGTCCGGTGGCGTCAGTAGCGCCAGTGGTCGTGGTCGCGTTGGTCGTCTCGGCGGCGGACACCGGCGACGACGGCGCGGGGACCTCGTCGACGGGGGCCGCGGAGTCCTGCGTCGGTGAATCCGGCGTGGTCATGATGGGAGTGGACGCTGCCCCCGTGGACGCTGCCCCTGTGGTCCGAGCGGACTTGCGCGGACGACGCTTGGCGGCATCGGCCTTCGGCCCCGATCCGGTCAACGCCGCACTGGACCCGCCGGCCGCCGGGGTGGAGGCTGCCGGGGTGGAAGCAACTGGCGTGGAGCCCGCCGGTGCGGAGGCCGCCGGCGCAGAGGCCGCTGGAGCGGCCTCCGCCCCAGCTGCTTCCCGGCCAGCCTTCTCGGCCGCGGAGAGGTCTCCATTGGCCGGTACGGGGGCTTCCTCGCCGATCCCTTCCTCGGCCAGAGCTGATGGCCCATCATCGGCATCGCCCGAGGACTCCCCAGCCGTCGCGATGCCGATGATCGGTGCTCCGACCTCGATCGTCTCGCCGGTCGGTGCCATCAACTCGGCCACGGTGCCGGCGTAGGGGCTGGGCAGCTCGACGAGGGACTTGGCGGTCTCGATCTCGCACAGGATGTCATTGACGGCGACGGTGTCTCCCACGGCCACGCGCCATTCGGTGATTTCCGCCTCCGTCAGGCCTTCGCCGACGTCCGGCAGGGTGAAGATCTCCATGGGTGCCTCCCGGCAATCAGTAGGCGAAGGTGCGGTCTACGGCGTCGAGGATGCGGTCCAGGTCCGGCAGGTACTGCTCCTCCACGCGAGAAGGCGGGTACGGCAGGTGGAAGCCGCCGACGCGGATGATCGGGGCCTCCAAGTGCAGGAACGACCGCTCAGTCAGCCGGGCCGCGATCTCTCCGCCGAGGCCGCCGAAGGTCGGAGCCTCGTGGGCGATGACCATCCGGCCGGTCTTCTCGAGTGAGGCCTGCACCGTGTCGAAATCGATGGGCGAGAGCGAGCGGAGGTCGACCACCTCGATCGAGCGTCCGTCCTCGGCCGCGGCATTGGCCGCCGCCAGGGCCACCGGCACCAGCGGCCCGTACGCGACGATCGTGGCATCGGTGCCCACGCGCACGACCTGCGCCTGGAACGCGTCCACACCGCCGTGGCCTTGCTCCGTCGTCGGGTCGACGTCACCCTTGAGCCAGTAGCGCCGCTTGGGCTCGAAGATGATGACCGGATCCTGCGACTGAATGCCCTGGCGCGTCATCCAGTAGGCGTCTTGCGCATTGGACGGGGTGATGACCCGCAGCCCGGGCGTGTGCGTGAAGAGGGCCTCCGGCGATTCGGAGTGGTGCTCGATCGATCCGATGCCGCCGCCGTAGGGAATCCGGATCGTCACCGGGACAGTGGCCGTGCCGCGCGTGCGAGCGTGCATCTTGGCCAGCTGGGTGGTGATCTGGTTGAAACCCGGGAACACGAAGCCGTCGAACTGGATCTCGGTCACGGGACGGTAGCCACGCAGGGCCAGCCCGATCGAGGTGCCGATGATGCCGGACTCGGCCAGCGGGGAATCCACCACACGATCCGCGCCGAATCTGGACTTCAGGCCCTCGGTGACGCGATAGACCCCGCCCAGCGAGCCGATGTCCTCGCCCATCAACAGGACCTTCTCATCGGTGGCCAACTCATCGGCCAGGGCGCGGTTGATGGCCTTGGCGATGGTGAGGGTCTCCAGAGGTGACGCTTCCGCGGCGGGTGCTTCGGCCGGCGTCGTGGGTGCCTGGCCGGTGGTGTTGGTGCTGGTCTCGACGCTCATGCGGCACCTTCCTGGTTCTCGCGGTCAGCACCCTCCGCGGTGTCAGCGAACCCCGCCTGCCATTCGCGGTGCCATGCCTTCTCCTCCGCGACGAGCGGGTGCGGATCGGCGTAGACGGTGTCGAAGACGGTGTCCAAGGGTTCGATCGCGTCCCCGGTCATGGCCAGCACGGCCTCACGAGTGGCCGCGGCCAGCCGCTCGCCCTCCTCGGCGACCTCGGCGAAGAAGCGGTCCGGATCGCTGCCGGCGGCGCCGCTGGAGCGCAGGTACTTCTCCAATCGAACCAGAGGGTCGACGACGGCCCACGCCTCTTCCACGTCCCGCGTGCGGTACTTCATGGGGTCATCCGCGGTGGTGTGCGCGCCGACGCGGAAAGTGTGCGCCTCCACGAGTGCCGGCCCAGCGCCGCTGCGGGCCTGCTCGGCGGCCCATGCGGTCACGGCGTGCATGGCCAGGGGGTCGTTGCCGTCCACTGTGACGCCCTCGAAGCCGTATCCGGCGGCACGTCGCGCCAACGGAACTCGCGTCTGAGTGGAGGCCGGCACGGAGATGGCCCACTGGTTGTTCTGGCAGAAGAACACCACGGGGAGGTCGTAGCTAGCGGCGAAGACCATGGCCTCGTGCACGTCACCTTCGGAGGAGGCACCGTCGCCGTAGCAGGCCAGGACGACCTCGCCCTCGCTCGCCGACCGGCCGGAGTCCCAGTCGGCCTGATCGCGGGCGATGCCCCAGGCGTATCCGGTGGCGTGCAGGGTCTGCGCGGCGAGCACCAGCGTGTAGGGCTGGACATGGTGCGGCCGGGCGTCCCAGCCGGCGTGGGCGGCGCCACGGAACAACGAGAGCAACTGGCCCGGCGTGACCCCGCGGCCCAGCGCGAACAGGTGCTCGCGGTAGGTGGGGAAGATCCAGTCGGTGTCCTTCAGCGCGGTCAGGGCACCGGCCTGGGCGCCCTCCTGGCCAATGGCGGGGACCCAGAGGGCCAGCTGGCCTTGGCGCTGGAGGGAGGTGCCCTCCTGGTCCACACGCCGCTCGGTGGCCATCAGGCGGTACATCTGACGCACCGTCTCCTCGCTGAGGTCCGCAAGGTACGGCGTGAACCGGGCATCCTCGTGCAGGGTGCCGTCGGCGTCGAGCAGCTGGACGGCGCCGTCTGGCAAGGCGGTCACCGTATTGAGCGGCTGCGATTCGTGCACGTAGAACTCCTTCTCTCCCGGCACTCTGGCACCGGTTCGGACCAGCCTAAACGGGCGGGCTACTACTCGCGCGTTCTGCGTCCCTCACCGTGGGATTCTACCCAGTCATACGACCCCACCCGGTGCTCTATCACTGGGTCAGGTCCGAACGGCTGGGTCTCACGTGATGCTCTGCGTGGGGCTGGCGGGGAAATCGGCGCAGAGCTGCAGGAAGCGAGTATTGGCCTCCTCCTCACCGACGGAGACGCGGACGCCCTCGGTGCCGAAACCCCGGACAGCGAGCGCTTGGCGGGCCGCCGCCTCCAGGAACTCGGGGGTCCGCTCCCCCAGCGGGAGCCAGACGAGGTTCGCCTGCGTGTCCGGGACGTCCCACCCGAGTTCCTTCAGGCCCGTCAGCACCCGCTCACGTTCGGCGACGACCCTCGCGACCCGTTCTTCGACCTCGTCGAGGTGATCCAGCGAGGCGACAGCTGCCTGCTCGGCCAGTGAAGAGACCGCGAACGGCACCGCGAGAACCCGCAGGTACTGCGTGATGTGGGGATGGGACACTGAGTATCCGACCCGCAGATTCGCCAGTCCGTGGGCTTTGGAGAAAGTGCGCAGGACGACGACGTTGTCGTGGCGGCGGTAGACGTCGATGCCATTCACTGCGTCTGGCTGGCGGACGAACTCGGTGTACGCCTCATCGATGACCACGAGCACGTGTGGAGGGACCTGAGTCAGGAACTCCTCGACTTCTTCCGTCGTCAGCGCGGGACCGGTGGGATTGTTCGGGGTGCACAGGATGACGACGCGGGTCCGCTCGGTGATCGCCGCGGCCATGGCCGTCAAGTCGTGTCGGAAGTCGGCGGTCAACGGGACCTGAACGTCTTTGGCCCCGCCGCTGCGCACCACGATCGGATAGGCCTCGAAGGAGCGCCAGGCGTACACGACCTCGTCCTGCGTGCCGTCCGGATTGGTGCCGGCGAACGTGGTGATGATCTGGGTCAGGGCGCCCAGGGAGCCGGCTCCGGTGACGATGTCCTGGGCAGGGACACCGAGGTGCTCGGAGAGCCGTTCCCGCAGGGCCGTGGAGAGCGGGTCCGGGTAACGGGCCACGTCGGCAAATGCCTTCATGGCCTCGCGGACGGCCGGCACTGGGCCGTACGGGTTCTCGTTGGAGGACAGTTTGTACGAAACCAGGCCCTCCACACGGGCGGCGGGCTTGCCGGCGGCATAGGCCGGGAGCTGGTCGAGGACCGGCCGCGGGTGAATGGGCTGCGGTTCGTTCATGGCTCACCAGCCTAGTCGTGATGCCGGTGTTCGCCCGGGATTGGCCCCACCTCGTCTGTTCCCACGTCACCCCGATTGCATGCGACCATGGGCCCATGAAGTTCCTGTTGCGCGTCATCGTCAACGCTTTGGCCCTCTGGGTCGCCACCCTGATCCTGCCCGGCATGGACGTCCTCCCCAGCGATGGATTCGCGGACACAGGTGACTCCGGACTGAATCAGGTCATCGCCTATGTGGTCATCGGTGTCGTCTTCGGCGCTGTGAACGCCGTGGTGAAGCCGATCATCTCGTTCCTCTCGATCCCGATCACGTGCCTGACACTGGGCTTGTTCACGATCATCATCAACGCGGGCATGCTCATGCTCACCGTCTGGTTGACCTCCTTCCTCCCGATGCAGGTCACGGTGGACGCCTTCTGGTGGACGGCCGTCTTCGCCGCGATCATCATCTCGATCGTCTCCATGCTCGCCAACGGGGTGCTCGGCCTCGTCGGCATCGGCAACACGAAGGACTAACGCAGCAGATGCTGCTGCAGCGGTGGCGGCAGGGGCGACTGAGGCAAGCCGTGCGGCGGAAGCGGCCGTAACGGGGATGGCGCTGGAGATGGCACCGGGGACGACGACGGCGTCATGAGTCCGCGCTCATGCTCTGCCGGACTCTGTGCGGGCAACCGGTCCTCCGCGCTCCGCTCCGGGGACTTCTTGAGCTGATGGCCCAGTCCAGCACTGATCGGGTTGCGCGGTTGCCCCGGTCGGGTTCGTTCAAAGGTCACGGTCTTGGTCACGGCCGATCCAGTCGTCAGGGCGCCGAGGTGGCCCAGCACCGGCGCTGATCGCTGTGCCTCGGGACTGACCTCGGCCCGTTCCGCGTGGAAGCGATAGTTCTCGAAGTGGTGCCCCGCACCGATTCCCTTGCCCTCCGGGTACAACTGCTCGTCATAACCACTGAAGGTCAACGTGGTGCGATGACCCGTCTGCGGGTTGGCGGCCCCGTCCATGCCCGGCGCCGGGTCTTCGGAGTGTTCCAGGTGGACGGCGTCGACCCCGTCGGGAAGGTCGATCTCTGCCGTGGGTGAACCGATCGTCAGCAATCCCTGCACGTCATAGGTGCCGCTGATCCGAGGATCGGCCGCCGTCCGGGCGGCGTGGATGCCGCCCTGGCTGTAGCCGGTCAGCACAACAGCGTCTCCGCGATCGGCGCCGGCTGACTGCAGGGCCTCGTCAATGGCCCGCGCCACGTGCTGGGAGTCCAAGGCCATGGCCTCCCCGTTGCCGCCGACATCGAAGGGATTGGTCGACCAGCCGGAATCATCTCGATAGTCCCCGGCCTGGGTACCGGGAAGGCCCACCAACCAGACCTCTTCCGGTGCGCCCGGATCCTCTGGAGTGACCCGCGTGAGCTGGATGGACCCGGGCTCTTCGGCACCGCGGGCGAGGTCCAGGTGATCCATCAAGTCGGTGATGGTTCCGTGGCCGGGCGGGGTCCAGGACTCGTCCCACTGATCGGCGTCGGTCACGGTGCCCTTGATCTTGACGGGACCGATCTGCACCAGCCCAGCCATGATCCCGCCGGCGGCCGTCAGCGGCCAGAGTCGTTCGGGCCCGGACAACGGACCCGTCTTGCCGGGATCACGAGCGAGCCGACCGGTCACATCAGAGCTGAAGCGAAAGCCTGCGGCCAACACCGGTGACATCAGGCTCAAGGACCATGCCAGCACGTCGGGGGCGCCCTGGACCGCCACGTCGGTGATCGCCTGAGGGGCGGGCCGGTCCCTGAGGGCCTGGTGCGCGAACAGCGCGAGGGCCGGCACGGTGAGGATGTTCGCCATCACCCGCTGAGCAGTGTCCTCAGCGGTGCGATAGGCGCCGGCCGAGGACGACACCCCGGCCTCCAGCACGATCGCCTCTGCACTGATCGCGGCGAGGCCGGCCGACAACTCCGCTGTCCTGGTGGCCAGAATCGCTGCCGTCGGCGTGTGATGAGTGGCCAGCGTCAAGAGGGAACCCCATCCCGCAGCGCGCAGAGACAAGGCCGCCGCGTCGTCCGTGGCCTGCGCCAGCACGGCGGCGCCGCGATCCAAATCCGCCAGATTGGCGTGAATGCTCGTCGGTCCGCCTCGAACCGAGAACGACGGCGGCTCCGCACCACCCGCAGCACTGCCCGGCTCCCGCACTGACGTCGTGCCCGGCGTCGCCCCGCCCGACGTCGTGCCCTCCACTTCCGGGCCGTTTCCCCAGCCGACCGACCCGGAAGGCTCCATGCCCTCGAGGAGCCCCGGCCGACCCACCCCGCTGCTCACGGGTCCGGCCATCTCAGCACATCCCGAGCGCGGTGGCGGTCAAGGCGGCCTTCGCCGCCTGGATGCTGGCCCGAAGAGTACCGATTCGGTGGTGCAGATCCTCGATCGATGCTCGGGCCAGAGCAGCCGACTCCTCGGCTGTATCGGCCAAGTCGGCAGCGCGCACGTGCAGCATCTGGCTGCGAGTCAGGAACAGCTCTCCGGCAGGCGAGCGCCACTCCATGCCGGACAGGCTGTGGATCGATTCCGCTACCGACCGGGTGCCCGAACCGACCAGTCTCAGTTCCTCGACCACCTGCTGCAGTTGAACCACGGCCGTCTCCAGCAACCGCAACAACGCCTCGTCCGGGGTGATCGTGTCGACGGCCGCGACGGCCGCCACCGCGGAACTTGAGCACAGCACCTCCGCATCCACCACCGGCACCGGTACCTCGACCGGCGGACCACCCGGCTCCGCGAACGGCACCTCGATCCAGTCCTTCACCAGCGACGACCCGCCGTCGCTTCCCGTCTGCATGGTCGACCTCCCGATGACCGCCGCCCGTCACTTCCCCGCACGTCGTGCGGTGTTGGCTTCGACGCTACGGACCCTGACGGACGGGCGGGGCGCTCAGAGCTCCCGTGGGGGACAAGAAACGGCGACGGGTCGGTTGTGGAGGAGACTGGTCTCATGAGCACACACCGCACCGAGTTCGACCCCAACGCCCTCGGCGACCGTGAGACGACCCTGCTGGTGAAGTCCATCCTCATTCCGCGACCGATTGCCTGGGTGGGGACGGCGGACGCCGACGGCATCGCCAATCTGGCTCCGCATTCGTTCTTCACGATGGTGTCCGAGGAACCACCGGTCGTGCTGTTCTCGTCCACCCATCGCAAGGATTCACTCAGCAACGCGGAGGCCACCGGTGAGTTCACCGTCTCCCTCGTCTCCCGGCCCCAGTTCGAGCAGGCCAATCAGACCTCGGCCCCGTATGCACCCGAGGTGAGCGAGTTCGAGGCCGTGGGAATCGAGGCTGAGCCGTCCGCCGTCGTCGTTCCGCCTCGAGTGGCCGGGTCCCCGGCCGTGCTGGAGTGCACCGTGGAGCGCATCATTCCCGTGGGCGGCAACCACATGGTGCTCGGCCGCGTGGTCCACGTTTCGGTGGATTCGGACACGCTGACCACCGACGCCAGGGGCCGCAGTCTGCCGGAGGCGAGCCGACTCGATCCGCTGACACGGCTGGGCCGCAATGAGTGGGGCACCCTCGGCGAGGTCTTGGCCATCGACCGACCCCAGGGCGGCTGACCATCGGGGCGGCCCACCTGAACCCGGCCGCTCAGCTCACCAGCTGACGACCTTGGGCAGCGCGACCGACTTCAGCCCGTCGACGCCGAACTCGAGACCGAAGCCGGACATCTTGACCCCGCCGAAGGGAATCCGCGGATCCACGGCGCCGTGCTTGTTGATCCAGGTGGTGCCGGCCTCGATCCGGGCCGCCACAGCTCGGGCGTCGTCCTGGTCGCCCCACACGGACGATCCCAGACCGACCTCGAGGCCGTTGGCCCACGCGACGGCCTGATCAACGTCCGTGTACTTCACAATCGGCAGCGCCGGACCGAACTGCTCCTGTGCCACCAGCGGATTGTCGTTGTCGATGTCCGCCACCAGCGTGGTGGGGTAGAAGTGGCCGGGCTGATCCGCCTCCGGGTCGCCGCCGATAAGGATGCGGGCGCCGGCGTCGCGAGCCTTCTCGACCAGTCCGGAGACAATGTCGAACTGCTGCTTGTTCTGCAGCGGGCCCAGGACATTCTGCTCCTCGAGTCCGACGCCCATCGGCATGTTCTGCGCCACCTGCACCAGCGCCTCGCACATCCGGTCGTACTGGGACTCATGAACATAGAGCCGTTTCAGGGCGGCACAGGTCTGGCCCGTGTTGATGAAGGCGCCCCAGAACACGTCCTCGGCGATGGCCTTGACGTCGGCTCCCGGGAGGACGATGCCGGCGTCGTTGCCGCCCAGCTCCAGGGTCAGACGCTTCAAGGTGTCCGCGGCGGAGCGGATGATCGCCTGGCCGGTGGACGTGGAGCCGGTGAACATCAGCTTGCCGACTCCACGGTGGGCGGTCAGAGCAGCCCCGAGTTCGCCTCCGCCGGGGACGACGTGTAGCAGGCCTTCCGGGAGCACCTGGTTCAATACGGCGCCCAGGCCCAACACGGACAGCGGCGTGTATTCCGAGGGCTTGAGGACCACGGCGTTGCCCATCCGCAGGGACGGGGCGATCTGCCAGACCGAGATCATCATCGGCCAATTCCACGGCCCGATCGCACCGACCACGCCGACCGGCACGTACTCCAGCACGGCCTTGCCGGACTCGTCATCGACTAACACTTCGGGCTCCAGTTCGAAGGCCGCCGCAGCACGCAGCCACGCGGCACAGGCCCCGACCTCGAACCGCGCGTTCGGCCCATTGAGCGGCTTGCCCTGCTCGCGCGAGAGCAGCTCGGCCAGCGCCTCAGCCGAGGCCTCGACGGCATCTGCCGCACGGTTCAGGACCTCACTGCGCTCGGCATGGGACTTCTGCCCCCAGCCGCGCTGAGCCTGCTGGGCACGTGACACCGCGGCGTCCAGATCCGCTTCGGAAAGCACGGGGGCCTTCCCGACGACGGCCCCGGTCGCCGGGTCCTTCATCTCGACCCCCTGACCCTCGGGCGCCTGGATGGCCGCCAAGAGGCCGTCAAAGGTGGTCACATCGGTGGTGCTGGTCTCTGTCGTCATCATGATCCTTTCGTCAGGTACAACGTCTGTGTGTGTCAGGAAGCTGTCGTTTCCGGTGGAGGTGATTGCTCGGGGTGGCCAGTCGAGGTGCTCAGTCGAGTTCCCCGCCGGCGCCGATGCCTCGGTACGTCTCGGGCCGACGAGCCCGCAGCCACCAGGCCCAACCGGCGCCGAACAGCCCGGGAACCACCACGAGGGCGGGCAGCAGCCAGCTCAGCACGCTGTAGCCCTCGGTGCCGATGAGCACATTGAAGTTCGCCACGATCACTCCGAACAACACCACCAGCCCGACGGCGGCCAGTCCAGGGGCGATAGCCCGCGTCCAGAACGAGTACTCGGCTGCGAAGCCCCGAAGGTAACCGAGCACGGCCAGAGACGTCAGCGCCATCAGCAGCACGAGGCCGAAGGCACCGGTGTTCGTGAGCCAGGTGAACAGCGTCAGCACGGGGAACAGTGGGTCGTCGGAGCCGGCCCCGGCGATGCCGAAGGCAAGGATGACGACCAACGCCAGTCCGGACTGGGCCAGGGATCCGGCCACCGGGGCGCCGGAACGCCGCCCCGTGCGGTCGAGCCAGCCGGGCAGCACGTGTTCGCGTCCCAGGGCGAAGAAGTAGCGGGCCACGATGTTGTGGAAGGCCACGAGGGCTGCGAACAGGCTGGTGATGAACATCAGATTGGCCAGAGTGACGAACCAGTCGGCAGAGCGTTCGGCCAGGAAGACGAACATCAGGTCCGGCCCGAACTCCTGCGAGCGCGCCACCACGTTGGAAGCCCCCTCACCCACGACCATGGCCCAGGCCGAGAAGGCATAGAACAGGGCGATGATGCTGATCGCGATCAGTGTGGCGATGCCGGCGGTGCGGCGCGGGTCTTTGACCTCTTCGTTGTAGATGGCCCCGGATTCGAATCCCATGAAGGCGGCGATCGAGAAGGCCAAGGCCGCCCCGACGCCGGCCGTGAACAGTTGGCCGGGCATGAGCCCGTCGGCGGTCACGCCCTCCGGAGCGGCGCCGAAGGACATCACGTCGAAGACGATGACCGCGAGGAACTCCAGCGCCACCACGATCCCGAGGACCTTGGCGGAGAGGTCGACGCGGTTGACGCCCATCAGGCCCACGATGACCCAGCCCACCAGCGCGCAGACCCACCACGGCAGCGCGATCCCGAGGGTGCCACCCAAGAACGACGACAAGGCGAACCCGAACATCCCGGCGATGCCGATCTGCATGGCGTTATAGGCCACGACGGCGACCAGCGACGCTCCCACTCCGACGGGCTTGCCCAGCCCCTTGGCGATGTAGGCGTAGAAGGCCCCGGCGTTGTGGACGTGCCGGCTCATGGCGGCATAGCCAATCGAGAACAGGACCAGCACCACGCCGAGCACGATGAAGGACAGCGGGATCCCGAGGAGGGAGGTGACCCCGAAGTTACTGGGAACCCCGCCGGCCACCACAGTCAAGGGCGCCGAGGCGGCGATGATCATGAAGACGAGAGCGGGAATGCCGATGCGTCGGGCGCCGAGCTGTCCGTCCTTCAGCGGTGCCGCTGGGCCGGTGCTCGAGCCGGTGTTCGGGCCGGTGCCGTGGCCGGGTGAGTCGGTGACGGTGGTGCCAGTCATGGTCGTCTCCTAGTGGAGGATGGCTCCCGAGGGGATTCGGGGCGAGGATTGTCCACCAGCGTGCACCGCGAGGGGGCGAACGTGCTTGGCCTTGCGGGCACGGCCCTTGACGATCCGTGCAGAACCGCCTCGCCCTCACCGCCAGCAGTCGACCAAACAGCCGACCAAACAGCCTCGCAACCGCCCGAGCGCTCAGCTGAACCAGCGCCGAGAATGCTCAGAGGTGCTGACGCCGATATTGCGCCGGCGACTGCCCGAACTCGGCCCGGAACAACCGGGAGAAGTGGGCCGGGTCCGCCAACCCCCACCGCGCGCCGATCGCTCCGACGGCCACGTCGCGGTGCAACGGGTCTTCCAGGTCTCGACGGCACTGCTCAAGCCGACGCTCACGAATCCACCGAGCCACCGTGTGACCGGTGCCGGCAAAAAGCTGATGCAGGGATCGCGTGGAGATGTAGTGGGCGGCGGCAATCAGCTCCGGACCCAGATCCGGGTTGGCCAGTTGAGCCTCGATGAAGTGGTGGACGCGGCGCAGCAGTCGAGCCTGCTGAGTATGCTCGGCGACCGGTCGCGAGTAGAGCTCGTCCGCCAGCACCGTGGCCACCAGGTCGACGACGTTCAGAGCCAGGCGGTGACCGATCGGTCCGTCCAGGGTGGGCAGCATGGTGCCGATCTGGGTGATGAAGGGCGCCACCGCCCGGCCGAGCCGGTGCCCCGCACCCATGGTGGTGGCCGTCAGTTCCTGGACGTCGTCTGCCGAGAGCCCGGTGAGCTGGCGGGGGAACATCAACACCAGGGTCGAAAATTCCTCGTCGAAGGTGAGCGAATAGGGACGCTCGGTGTCGTAGATGGCGAGGTCACCCGGACGCATGACGGTTTCCCGGTCGTCCTGGACCAACAGCCCGTGGCCACTGACCTGAAGGTTGAGCTTGTAGCAATCGGCGCTGGTCTGGTTGATCAGTTCCGGGGTGCGGGTCACTGCATGCGCGCCGGCCGTCACCTCCATGATGGCCAATTCGCGCAGCTGCCGA
Source organism: Citricoccus sp. GCM10030269 (assembly GCF_042665635.1). Taxonomy (NCBI): domain Bacteria; kingdom Bacillati; phylum Actinomycetota; class Actinomycetes; order Micrococcales; family Micrococcaceae; genus Citricoccus; species Citricoccus sp. GCM10030269. The sequence goes on from NZ_JBHTCV010000002.1 coordinate 27,509, forward strand.
CCGGCCAACCGTCCAGAGAAGGATCCGGGCCGCACGGGCTCGGCGTCCAAGGCAACAAACGACTCCGACACGAGATGGCGCCAGCGGACGAAGTCCGACGCGGTGTCCTGGCGGTACATAGTGATCCTCCTTGAGGGCGCGAACGTGACGCTCGTCACCGTGAGACACACTCTAGGCAGCTACAGCTCACCCGTCACGGTTTTCTCTCCACGGGGAGGAAAAAGACGTCGCGCCAGTCGATGCTCACCAGACGATGGTCACCGAGTCGAGGAGCCGAGGAGTGCCGCCTCCGCGGACCACTCAGGGATCGCGGACCACTCAGGGATGCAGCCGGAGTCGATCCAGATGAAAGTGCAATTGCCGTTCTAGGTCACGGTCACCGGCGGCGGATCGGTCCAGGACCGCGGAGATCTGACTGCCGAGCATAAAGTTGAGCAGCGCCTCAGCAGCCAGCCCGATGTCGACCCGAGGCTGCAGGTCGCCAGAGACCCGGGCCTGCTCCATCCATTGAGTCATGGATTGGCGCCACTGAGCCATGAACTGGCTGTTGACCTCGGCTCCGTGGGCATCATGGGCGGCCTCCTGCCAGAACGAGATGACCACACGCGCCTCGTCCAGTCGTTCCCCGTCCAGCGGGAGCACTTCTCGACAGAAGGCCTCCAACGCTTCCAACCCATCCAGGCCATGCGTCGCCACGTCGGCTCGACGGTTCGTCTGGTCGAACACAAAGGCGTAGGTCGCCTCGATGAGTTCGGCCTTCGTGGGGAAGTAAGGCTTCAGGGCACCGTTGGCGAAACCCGCCTCGGCGGCGATCTGCCGCATCGTGGCCCCGGAAATGCCGTGCCGAGCGATGATCCGCCAGGTGGCCTCGACCAACTCACGTTTGCGCTGCTGGTAGTCCACTACTTTGGGCACCGTCGCCCCCTCTCTCTCACACCGCTCTGTCACCGCTCCGTCACTGCCGCGAGCCACCCCGAACCACCGCAGGCCACTGCGGGCTGCGCCGCCGCTGTCGCGATCATTCTGCCATCGACCCACGAGCCCACCGGAGTGTCGCTCACACCTCACCCCTTGTCACCGACGCGTCACCCGGCTTATTGTCTACGCTTGTAGATTCATATCGTGATGCCCACCACATTTTTCGACCGGACCGACCGACAGGACCGAGCATGACCACCACTGATTCCTCCACCCACCGCACCACCGGGGCCCATGCCGACACCGAAACCGCCTCGCCTGCGGGCGCCTACGCCCTGCAGACCCCCGAGGAGATCAGCGCCGTCCGCCAAGTTCTGACCGAGGCCGGTCTCTTCCCGGCATCGACCCGGATGGCCTACCTCGGCCTGACCGATCCGGCCCGTGGCACGCCTGCCGACGCCCCGGTCAACCGGCGCTTCCGCGTCTTCCTCCTGGACACCGACGGCGGCCCGGCCCGGGACGTCGTCGTGTCCGTCACGGACCGTCGGGTCGAGTCGGACACCGAACTGGACACCGCCGAAACCGGCGAACTGCCGGTACTGGAAGAGGAGTTCGAGGTGGTCGAGTCGGTCCTGGCCACCGATCCGCAGTGGCTGACTGCCCTGGACCGTCGCGGGCTCGACGTGGCGCAGGTCCGCGTGGCGCCCCTGTCCGCCGGCGTCTTCGAGTACCCGGAAGAGAAGGGGCGGCGCATTCTGCGAGGACTGGCTTTCCTGCAGACCCACGAGTCCGACTCCGCCTGGGCCCACCCGATTGACGGCCTGGTCGGCTACGTGGACGTGACCACCAAGACTGTGGACCAGGTCATCGACCTCGGCGTGATGCCCATTCCGAGCGAGCACGGCAACTACACCGACCCTGAGCTGACCGGACCGGTGCGCACGTCCCAGAAACCGATCGAGATCACCCAGCCCGAAGGCCCCTCCTTCACCATCACCGGCGGCAATCACGTGGAGTGGGAGAAATGGAGCCTGGACGTCGGCTTCGACATGCGTGAGGGCCTGGTGCTGCACAACATCTCCTTCAACGACGCCGGCCGGACGCGCCGGATCCTGGACCGCGCCGCGATCGCTGAGATGGTCGTGCCCTACGGCGACCCCTCCCCCGTGCGGTCCTGGCAGAACTACTTCGACACCGGCGAATATCTGGTGGGGCAATGGGCCAACTCGCTGGAGCTGGGTTGCGACTGCCTCGGCGAGATCACCTACTTCTCTCCCGTCGTGGTCGACGGCCGCGGCGAACCGCGTGAGATCCGCAACGGAGTCTGTATGCACGAGGAGGACGCCTCGATCCTCACCAAGCACTCGGACCTGTGGAGTGGCGTGGCCTACACCCGGCGCAACCGTCGGCTCGTCATCTCCTTCTTCACCACCGTGGGCAACTATGACTACGGCTTCTACTGGTACCTCTACCTGGACGGCACCATCGAGTTCGAGGCCAAGGCCACCGGCATCGTCTTCACCTCGGCCCTGCCGAACGGACCCACCGACTTCGCCTCCGAGATGGCACCGGGACTCGGCGCCCCGTTCCACCAGCACCTCTTCAGTGCCCGACTGGACTTCGCCCTCGACGGCGGCCCGGGCCGCGTCGAGGAGGAGGACGCGGTGCGCCTGCCCGTCTCCGAATCCAACCCCCGCGGCAACGCGTTCACCCGCCGCCGCACCGTGCTGGCCACCGAGCAGCAGGCCAGCCGGGACACCGACATGTCCGTGGGCCGGACCTGGGTGGTCACCAATCCCGAGTCCACGAACCGACTCGGCCAGCCGGTGGGCTACAAACTGCATCCAGAGGGCCAGCCCACCCTGCTGGCCGCCGAGGACTCCTCCATCCGCCGTCGGGCCGCTTTCGCTTCCAAGGCTCTGTGGGTCTCGCAGTACGCCGAGGACGAGCGGTATCCCACCGGGGATTTCCCCAACCAGCATGCCGGCGACGGCGGCCTGCCCACTTGGACCGCGCAGGACCGGTCGGTCGACGGCGAGCAGATCGTCGTGTGGCACACCTTCGGCCTGACCCACTTCCCCCGAGTGGAGGACTGGCCGATCATGCCTGTGGACCACGTCGGCTTCCGGCTGCGTCCGGAAGGATTCTTTGACCGCTCCCCGGTGCTCGACGTTCCCGCCCCGGCAGGACAGGACCATGGCGGCTGCAGCCACCACTGAGTCCCGTACCGCTCGGGGCGCGACCGGGCTGGCCGTGGCGTTGACGGCCGGCTCGGTCCCGCTGCACGCGTGGATGCTGACCACCCACTCCCACAGTCCTGTTCTGACAGCACTCATGACGGTGATGGTTCTGTGGTGTATGTGGTGTGCCGTCGGGGTCATCCGCTCTGCCGGGCCAGGGTCGCGGACGGCTCTGCGGCACCTGTGGGTCATGGCCGTGGCGATGATCGCGCTGCACGTCGTGCTCCTGACCGGCCCCTTGACCGGCCTGTTAGCTGGCCAGCCCGATGCCGGCGGGCACCACCATGCCCCCGGTCCGGCCGCCGTCGGACCCGCCGTGGGTGCGGCAACATCCGACACGGCCGGCACGGCCGTCACGGGGCTGATGCTCACCGTGGTGGCGCTGGAACTGGCCGTCTGTTTCGCCTGCGCCGTGGCACTGCGCGCGCATTCTCACCTGTCCCGCCTGCCCCGCCCGCTGAAACCCGCTGAAGCCCGCTGAAAGGACGCACCATGATTGAACCCACCCCGGACGAGAAGGCACCGCAGACGACTGGAGGCCCGTCGTCGGGCGCATCGTCGGGCACGACGTCGGAATCGGCACCGGACGGGGGACGTCCACTGCTGGTGACCGGAGCCCGGATCTACACGGCTGAACCCGGTCGCGAATGGGTGGAGGCGCTGGCCGTGGCCGAGGGGAAGATCATCGCGGCGGGCACGTTGGCCGAAGCCGAACGGGCCGCCGGGCCGGACGCCGAACGTCTCGATGCCCGCGGTGCCCTCGTCATGCCCGGGTTCTGCGACGTCCACATCCACTTGGGCCTCGGCGGCCGCCAGCTGGCATGGGAGCTGCCGCTGCTGCCGACGGACCGCGTCGAGCAGATCCTGGCCAAGGTCCGCCACTGGAGCGCCGGAAAGGGCCAGGACGAATGGATCGTCGGCGGGATCGTCGGCTCCACGGTGCTGGACACTCTGGCCAACACCGAGATGCTGGCAGCTCTCGATGAAGCCGCGGGCGGTCGGCCAGTGATGCTCCGGGACGACTCCATGCACAATCGCTGGGTCAACTCCCGGGCGCTCGAACTCATGGGCGTCGGACCAGACACCCCTGACCCCAAGGATGGAACCTACGTCCGCGACCGCGAGGGCGCCCTGACCGGAGTCTTGTGGGAGATGGCCTCCCAGGTCGCTGAGGCGGCGGTTGCCGACAGCATCGAGGACCTGGACGCCTATCTGCGCCGAGCCCTGCAGGCCGGGCTGGGCGCGGCACACTCGTTCGGCATCACCGCTGTGCAGGAGGCGGCGACCATGGAGCCCACGCTCCGGGCGTTGCACCAGATGGACGTGGCCGGTGAGTTGACCGGATGGGTGGTGACGTCCATGCCGGCCCAGCCGTTCCTCGAGCCGGGAACGGTGGGACCAGAGCTGTTCGATGCCGCCGAGCAGTACCGCAGTGACCACGTTCGGCCAGACTTCGCCAAGTATGTCCTGGACGGGGTGCCGACGACGCGCACCTCCGCCATGCTCAACCCCTACCGCTGCTGTTCCGATCAGCATTCCCCCGAGGACCGCGGCCACCTGATCTGGGAGCCGGACGCGTTGCTCACCTCTTTGAAGGACACCGTCTCCCGGGGTCTGAGCGCCAAGCTGCACGCCACGGGCGACGCCGCAGTGCGGATCGTGCTGGACGCCGTCGAGCAGATCCGGGCAGAGGAGGCCGGTCGCACGGCGGCCGGCCAGACGGCAGGACCAGGATCCGGCCCGCGGTTCCACGTGGCCCACGCGGAGTACATCGCCGAGGAGGATCTTCCACGGTTCGCCGAGCTGGACGTGGTGGCCGACGCCTCGCCGTACATCTGGTACCCGTCGGTGATCCAGTCCTCCATCGCCCAGCAGGTCGACGAGAAGGTGTTCAACGACAGCTGGCCGATGCGGGACCTGGTCGACTCGGGAGCCGTGGTCGCCGCCGGCTCGGATTGGCCGTGCGCCCTGCCGAGCCCGGACCCGTGGGTCGGGCTGCAGACCATGGTTACCCGGAGCAGCCCGGACGGATCCCAGCCGGGCGCGCTCAACCCGAATCAGGCCCTGACGGTGCAGGAGGCCGTCGCCGCCTTCACCCGGGAACCGGCTCGCGCCATGGGACTGGGCGAGGTGACGGGCCACTGACCCCCGGGCTGGCCGCCGACTTCATCGTGGTGGACCAGGATGTCTTCGCCGTGGACCCGGAGCAGATCCACCGCACCCGGGTGCTGGAGACGTGGTTCGGGGGTCGCCGGGTCTACTCCGCAGACGACTGACGGCAGACAGCTGACGAATGACGACGGCGGCACCCACGTCAGAACGGCGTGATGCCGGTGATGGACGCCGCGGCCTTCTCTCCGATGAGCACCGAGGGGGCATTGGTGTTGCCGGTGGTCACCCGCGGCATGATCGAGGCGTCCGCCACCCGCAGGCCCCGCAGTCCATGGACGCGGAAGGACTCGGGATCCACCACGGCGCCCTCGCCGGTGCCCATGGCGCACGTGCCGACCTGGTGGTGATAGGTCGTGGTGGTGTTGCGGATGTACTCCACCAGCTCCTCGTCCGAGTCGCCCACGTTCGGGCCCGGGAACAGCTCCGAGGCGCCCCACTCGGCCAACGCGGGCCGCGCCGCGATCGAGCGGCACTGCCGCAGAGAGAACAGCATGGCGTCCAGATCTGCGGGTTCCGTGTAGGCCCCCAGGTCGATCTTCACCGGGTCCTCTGCCCCGGGCCCGGACAGCGTCAGGCTTCCCCGGGAGGCCGGACGGACGATCCCGGCCAGCAGGGAGAACCCCTCCGCCGGTCCCTCCATCAACTCCCCGGCGGTGTTCGTGTACATCGGCACGGAGAAGAAGATCGGCTGCGTGTCCGGGATGTCCTGATGGGGGTTCGATTTCGCCCAGTAGTGCACTTGCGCCACGGCCACTTCCGGAGCCGGCAGGGTCCGTTCGGTGGTACAGACCACCGGGACCAGCAGGTGATCGTGGAGATTCTTCCCGACGCCGGGCAGATCCAGGGCCACGTCCACGCCCACCTCCCGCAGGTGTTCCGCCGGCCCGACGCCGGAGCGCAGCAGCAGCTCGGGCGAGCCGATCGCCCCGGCCGCCAGGACGACCTCGTCCGCCGAGATCGAGACCCTCTCGCCGTCACGCTCGAACTCGGCCCCGGTCACGGTTCCATCCTCGATCAGCAGCCGGCGCGCGCGGGCACCGGTCACCAGGGTGAGACGCGGGTGGTCGGCGAGGGGCTTCAGGTAGGCCCGCCACGTGTTGAAACGGACGTGGTTCCGCAGGTTCAGCTGCATCCAGCCCACGCCGTCGACCGAGCCGGAGTTGTAGTCGGGGTTCTCCGGCACGCCTTCCTGGACGGTCGAGTCGTACATCGCCTGCTGAATGGGGTGCCGCGGATACTCGGTGGTGACGTCGAGCGGCCCGTCGTGACCTCGGGTGTCGGGGTCGCCGTGGCGGTAGTTCTCGATGGCCTTGAAGAAGGGCAGCACCTCGTCCCAGGACCACCCGGTGCAGCCATTCTCCGCCCAGCCGTCGTAGTCCCGGCGGTCGCCGCGCACCCAGATGGTGGCGTTGAGCGCGTGGGAGCCGCCGAGGACTTTCCCTCGGGGCAGATGCACCCGCCGCCCGTTCAATTCGGACTGCGGCTCCGTGAAGTAGTTCCAGTCCACGTCCGATCCCCACAGATAACCCAACCGCGAGACGTCGTCGATGTCCGGGTTCACGTCATGGTCCCCGGCCTCGACAAGCGTGACCGTGTGCCCGGCATCGAGCAGCCGCCGAGTGAGAACGCAGCCGGCGGATCCGGCGCCGATCACCAAGGTGTGGGTGGATTGGCCTGCGGTGGTGGGGTCTGTCATGGGGCGGGCTCCCTTTCCTGCATCTTCCTGCGCCGTCAGTAGTGATACGCGTCACCGTAAAGGTCCATACCGGCTTCGAGCTTGTCTCTGACTGCGAAAGGGCTGACGATCCGTGCATGGCGTGACTCCGCCGTACTCGCCATGACATGCCATGTTCGGTGCCACAATGAGAGCCATGCCCGAGTTCTCTGCACCCCAGCCCCCATCCCCCACCGCTGACGCCTCCGCCGCCGTCGCCCGTCAGTCGCTTGCCGAGGCCAGCATTCCCCTGGGCCCGCTGGACGGCCGGTACCGAGGTGTCGTTGATGGCCTGACTGAGCACCTCTCGGAGGCCGCACTGAACCGCAACCGACTTCACGTGGAGGTCGAGTGGTTCATCCATCTCACCCGCCACCAGGTGCTGCCGGGCCTGCAGCCGCTCACCGAAGAGCAGGAGCGGGGACTGCGGGCGATCGTCACCGAGTTCGGGCCCGACGGCATCGCTGAGCTCGCGGAGATCGAGCGGCAGACCGTGCACGACGTCAAAGCCGTCGAGTACTACATCGGCCGCCGACTGGGGCCTCTCGGGCTCGGGCACCTCACCTCGCTGGTGCACTTCGCCTGCACGTCCGAGGACATCAATAATCTCTCCTACGCGGTCGGGGTGCGCGACGCGATCGCCGAGGTATGGCTGCCGGCCGCCCGAGCCGCCGTCGGGACCCTGCGTGAGCTGGCCGAGGAGGCCGCCGGCATCCCGATGCTCTCCCGCACCCACGGGCAGCCGGCCACGCCCACCACCTTGGGCAAGGAGATGGCCGTGTTCGTACACCGGCTCCAGCGTCAGCTGCGGCGCATCGAAGGCCAGGAGTTCCTCGGCAAGATCAACGGCGCCACCGGCACCTATGCCGCCCACCTCGCCGCCGCCCCGGACGCCAACTGGCCCGAGATCTCCCGGACCTTCGTGGAGCACCTCGGATTGACCTGGAACCCGCTGACCACCCAGATCGAATCCCACGACTGGCAGGCCGAGCTGTACGCCGACCTCGCCCGCTTCAATCGCATTCTGCACGGGTTCTGCGTGGACGTCTGGAGCTACATCTCCATCGGCTACTTCGCCCAGATCCCCGTGGCCGGAGCGACTGGTTCCTCGACCATGCCGCACAAGGTGAACCCGATCCGCTTCGAGAACGCCGAGTCCAATCTCGAACTCTCCAACGCCCTGCTGGATTCACTCGCCGCCACCCTGGTCGAGTCCCGCTGGCAGCGCGACCTGACCGACTCCACCTCGCAGCGGAACATCGGCGTGGGCCTGGGACACTCCGTCCTCGCCCTGTCCAACGTGACCAAGGGCATGAAGCAGCTGACGGTGGCCGAGCCCGTGCTCGCGGCCGACCTCGACACCAACTGGGAGGTCCTGGGCGAGGCCGTGCAGACGGTGATGCGCGCGCAGGCCATCGCCGGGGTGAGCGGCATGGACGACCCCTACGAACGGCTCAAGGAGCTCACCCGCGGCCGCCGGGTGGACGGGGAGCGGATGCGGGAGTTCGTGCAGGGACTCGGCCTGGAGCCCGACGCCGAAGCTCGCCTGGTCGCGTTGACCCCCGCCTCCTATATCGGGTTGGCCGAGGAGTTAGCGCGCGGGAACCGATAACGTCGTCGCCGTGTTGACCATCGCCCTTCTCTCGGAAGCAGTGTCCATTAGCACTTCCCACGAGTTCCTGAACCCGGTAGTCCTCAACGTCGAGGCAGCCTTGCCCAACCTCCTATTACCCCTGGACTTACTCGGAGTCTTCTTCTTCGCAGTTTCAGGCTCTCTACTGTCAGCACGGAAGCGTTTCGACATCGTCGGATCACTGTTCTTGGCCTTCATCGCTGGTCTGGGCGGCGGGGTGGTGCGCGACCTCATCATCAACGAGGGAGTCCCACTCGCCTTCACCAACCCGCTATATCTACTCCCGCCCACAATGGCGGCCACGCTGGTGTATTTCCGTGTCATCCGCCAGGGACGACTGCGGCGCACGCTCTTGGTGTTCGATGCCGCCGGCCTAGCCCTGTTCTGCGTCCTCGGCGCCCAGACTGCATTGGCGGCTGGTATCACTCCGATCATGGCCGCGCTTCTCGGAGTGAGCACGGCAGTGGTCGGCGGCCTCTTGCGGGACGTGGTGGCCAATGAGGTGCCGGAGATCTTCAACCCTCATGGTCTGTACGCCGTGCCGGCCATGTTCGGGGCGGCCTTGACATCGTTGCTGTGGTGGCTGGACGCCTTCAGTTGGTTGACGGCAGCATTGACAATGCTGGCCGTGTTCGCCTTCCGGCTCGTCTCCATACGGCTACAGTGGTGGGCACCGCATGCCGCTCGAGGCCCCGGTTTGGCGCCGTCGTCGTCACTGGCCCGCAAGCGCGATTAATCCATTGAGGGCAATGGATCGGGGTCCATCCGTCAGCCTGCGGCATCGCGATCCGGTTGAAGCGCTGAAATATCAAAGCGCGGATCCCTGCCCAAGACGAGATCGCTGACCGCCAGACCGATAGCTGGGGCGATTTTGAATCCGTATCCGGACCACCCCGTAGCCAAGATGATTCCGGGCCGGTCAGCACGCTCACCCAACAAACCGGTGTTGTCATGTGCCCATGCATCGATGTGCATCTCAAACCGTTCGCCTTCGCGCTCAAGCCACGGCAGATAAGTGGCCACCGCTTCTCGCATTGGCTCCACGTCGGCAGGAGTTGTTTGGCGCCCTTCGGACACTGGATCGCCCACGGTGCCCCAGTCGTGCTCCATACCGAACTTGAAAGTCTGTCCGGAGTAGGAGGGCGCGCCATAAAGGAATTCCCCCGGGCCAGGAGACCAGATGAATGATGGACAGTCAGCCAGCAGATGGTTGTCATCGACTTTCGGCCGGAACCAGCCAAGCAATATCCGTCGCGAGCGGATGTGCAGATGCGGTTCAATGTGAGCTGACATCGTTCCAGCGGCCAGGACTGCTTTGTCAAAGCGGTCAGTGCCCGAAGAATGGCGCACCACGACTCCGCCTTCGTCGGGCTCAAGTGCCGAGACTGCGGTGTTGAACCGAGTTCGTGCTCCCGCCTTGACAGCTTCGTCAAGCAAGGCCGAGACTGCGGCGGCGGGATCAATGATCCCTCCTCGTCGATCCATCACACCGACATCGTCCGTTCCCACAGCAAATTGGGGAAATCGTGCAGTCACCTCAGGGAAGTCCAGGTATTCAGCATCATCTCCCCCTGCTCGGAACATCATCTGCAGTGCACTCGAATCGCGGTGACCAATGGCCAATCCGCCGCATCGGGTGATGAGCCGGGTGCCAGTTTCCTGCTCAAGGCGGTCCCAGGCATCCAGCGCGACCCGCAGCATGTGCGCCTCCCCCGGGGACTTCTCCAAATAGGGCAGAGACCGGACCAATCGGCTTTCGCCAGCGTGGGCTCCAAGGCCGTGCGGAGGCTGATCTAGATCGAACAAGGTCACTTCAGCTCCATCCCGGGCGAGGGCCAAGCCCGCCGCGGCACCGACTGAGCCAGCGCCGATGACGGCCACTGTGGTAGTCATCGGGCGTCCCCGATTTCTGCGGCTTCGCTGAGGAGCTTGCCTTTCGTCTCCGGTGCCCACAACACAGAGATCACGACCCCGAGGCCGGCGATACCCGCCAAGATGATCATGGTTGGGGCATTGCCGAGACCTTCCAGTGTGATCGGTAGCAAGAACGTGCTGATGACCGCTCCAACTCGGCTCATGGCCGCCGCGACGCCCATCCCCGTCGCGCGGACCTCGGTGGGAAAGATCTCCGAAGGGTAGACGTACTCAAGGTTCGATGCGGCCGAGGCAACCAGAACGAAGACGGCGAAGGCGCCCAGCCCAGCCCACTGGGGCAGCGCCTCAGCAGCCGACATGACCAGTAGTACGGCGGCTACGATCGCGAAGCTCCAGATCACCAGGCCGCGTCGAGTGAGCAGGCGAACGGCAATGACGCCGGCGACCGCGCCAACGAGCAGCATTCCGTTCACGAACATCTCACCGCCGAACTCGGATTCGACGCCCAGTGCAGAGAAGACCTGAGGCAGGAATATGGTCAGCGCGAACAGCGGCATGACTTGAAACGCCCAAAAGCCGCCAGCAAACACCGTACGACGCCAATACCGTTGCGAGAACAATGTGCCGAAAGTCGCTTGCTCCTGCTCAGTCGTCGCAGAACCTGAAAGCCCCGAGATCCCATACTCGGGTCCGTAGAATTTATGCACTACCTGTTTGGCTTCGGTGTCTCTGCCCTGCTCTACTAGCCATCGCGGCGACTCCGGCGAACCCCAACGCACGAGGAAAACGATCGCGGCTGGCACTGCCGCGGAGGCGAAGATCATGTGCCACGACAGCCCGGCGGCTCGCATACCGTAGGCGCTGGCAAATCCTGCCACGAACCCGACGATCCATGCTCCGTTCAGGCACGCCAGCAAAGTGCCGCGTTGCCGTCGGGGGGCGAACTCGGCCAGCACCGAGGCCCCGATGGCGTATTCCGCCCCAATGAGTACGCCCATCACCGTCCTGATCGCCAGGAGCGTGGCCGGGTCGTTCACCAAAAGGTGCGCCAGCGCGAGGACGGCGAACAGGGCAAAGTCCCATGCCAACAACCGTCGTCGACCGAATCTGTCGGCGAGTCTCCCGGCCAGCGGGGCACCGATCAGAATTCCAAAGAGCGTCGAGGCAGCCAACAAGCCCAACCAGAGCCCGCCCAAGCCCAGGAGGGGTGCCGCGAGGGCCAGCGCAATGCCGATATGCCCCAAGATGTATCCATCGGTAAACATCCCGCCAAGTGTGAAGGCGGCCACGCGCACCAGAAACGGTGTCATCGGGGAATCCTCGATGTGTTTGTTCCCAGAAGCAGCGGAGGTGAGCTGGTCTACCAAGGGAGTCTCCTCATGTCTTCGCTGTACCTTCTGCGACACCGAGCGAACGCCAGGTACTGAAAGACCGTTGACGAAATGGTTTCCCCTACCGTAGGCGCGCTGAGTCGACGACAATTGACTCTGCGTGCCACCGTTTTGTCCATGCAGGCCTCAAAATTCCTCTTCATTCCGACGTAGATTCCGTGCTGTGATGTGATACCGACCGTGAAACGCCCGGCTGAAGTACTGCGGAGAAGAAAACCCGCATTCACGAGCAATCACAGCAATGGGGTCAGTAGTTGAGAGCAGACGCTCATGTGCACGTTCCAAGCGTCTTTCCTTGAGCCATGCCGAGAATGTCGTTCCTGCATGCTCGAACAGTCGCTGCACGGTGCGCCGCGACAGAAAGTTCGCGCGGGCGACGTCATCCGTGGTCAAGTCGGGGTTCGATAGATGCGCGGTGATGTACCGGTCAATGTCGGCCCAGAGGCGCGATTCACGGGCAACAGTAGCCACAGCGGGGATCAATGTTTCCACCTCCGCACCGAGCAGATATCCAAGAGCAACCCCTCGGTGGTAATTGGCTCCCATGGTCGCCGGGTACGGCTCGGCATCGTCGAGGGCGATCTCGAGCAAGTCCCTCACCGGCTGAGGTGTCGTATGGCCCACTGCGGTCACGTTGGACACCAGCGTCGCCGAAAGAGGGAAGTCCGTGTAGGGAATCTGAACGACGATTGACCGGCTGTACCTGTCAAACCTCAGGTCGTAAGGACGCATGGCGTCGTAAATCGCCGCGTCACCGCACCGAATAGTCACTTCTCTGCCGTCCTGCACCAAATGAGTCTCGCCATCCAGTTGCAAGCTGATCTTGAAGAAGTCTGCTGGATGGAGCCGGATGTCAGCGTCAGTCCGTTGAGCAATGTGGCCGTCCGCCTCCACGAGTGACACACTGATCGGACCCAACGCGGTTCTCTTCAGGCAACCCGAAAAATCTTCTGCGTTCACTGATGAAAGAGCGCGCACACGCATCGGAACAATCGAAGAGGCGATGAGCCTCTGCCACTCGTCCAACCCGTGGACGCGGTCGTTGTGAGCCATGTGTCAATGGTGCCTTGTCGATCACGGCGGGCCTTGCCCGGCTCGGACCCCTATACCTATGGGCATAGTTATATTAGGCTCAGTTCCATCAGTGAGCCGGACCACAGTCGGTCCGGACGTGAACGACCAGCCAGCACAGCCGACGTCGGGCCCGACCGCCGGCTCCCGAACTTGAGAAGGACCCGTATGACTTCCCCGAACTCCTCCACCGGACGCCCGTCCGTCATCACCGACCCGTCCTTGGAGATGACCGGCAAGGACAAGGACATCGAGGCGCTGCGCGAAGCCTCTCAGTTCATCCCCCAGGGCACTCGCGTCAATGTGACGTTCTTGGGCAACGAAGACCTCGAGATGCGCGTGAAGGCGTCCACCGCCGCCAAGGATCTCGGCTACATCCCGGTGCCGCACATCTCGGCCCGCCGTCTGAAGTCCCAGGCCGAACTCGAGGAGTTCCTCACCGCCCTGCGCGACCGCGTCGGCACCGAGCACGCCTTCGCCGTCGGCGGTGACCCCTCGGAGCCGATGGGCCCCTACGGCTCCTCGCTCGATATGATCAAGACCGGCCTGCTCAAGGACTACGGCTTCACGGACATCTCGATCGCCGGTTACCCGGAGGGCCACCCGGACATCTCCGATGACCAGCTCTGGGAAGCCCTCGAAGGCAAGTACGCCTCGCTGAAGGAACAGGGCCTGAACGGCACGATCCTGACCCAGTTCGGCTTCGACGTGGACCCGATCTTCACGTGGATCGAAGAGGTCCGCCGCCGCGGCATCGACCTGCCGATCCGCCTGGGCGTCCCCGGCCCCGCCGGCATCAAGCGCCTGCTGACCTACGCCTCGCGCTTCGGCGTCTCCACGTCCGCCGGCATCGCCAAGAAGTACGGCTTCTCCCTGACCAACCTGCTGGGCACCGCCGGCCCGGACAAGATGATCAACGACCTCGACGCCGGCCTGACCGAGGCCCACGGCGACGTCAAGCTGCACTTCTACACCTTCGGCGGCACCAAGACGACTGCCGAGTGGATCAAGGACTTCCAAGAGAAGCGCTGACCGGGATTTCCGTAAGCTGGGTGTCATGATCCAGCATCGTCGCCAGCGGCCGACCGGAGCGTTCCGGTCGGCCGCTGGTGCGTCCGGGCGCCGCGGTGTGGCGTTCGCGGGGTCCCGGGGGCTCTGGGGGCTCCAAGGGCTCCGGGGGCTCCGACGGGGTGCAGTTCTGGCCGTAGCCTCTGCCGTGATGATCGGACTGTCCGGCTGCGGCGGGCCGGGGGCGGATGAACAGGTGGTCGGCACGTCCACTCCCTCACCGGCCGTGACGGCCACCAAGGTCAGCATCTTCCAGCTCTCACCGGGTCAGTGCTTCGACCGCCCAGCCGAAGACGGGCTCTACGAAGTTCCGGTGGTGCCCTGCGAGGTGGCCCACGACCTGGAGATGTATGGCCTGTTCCAGCTTGATGCATCGAGCTGGCCGGGTTCCGAGCGAGTGAACCAACTGGCCGAGGAGGGCTGCCGCGACCGCTTCGTCTCCTTCACCGGCGCCGAGCCGTCAGAGTCCGATCTCGGCTACACGATGTACACCCCGTCCGAGGGGTCGTGGTCCGAGGGAGACCGCCAAGTGCTGTGCGCCCTGCAGCTCAACAGCGGGGGCCGACTGGTGGGGTCTCAAGCCGGTGCCGGTTCTGGCGGGTAACCGGTGCTGTTCCACGGCCTTCACATTTGTCCCAGTGCTCCGGACCACACCGGGTGCCAAATCGTTGGGTCCCGTCCGTTTGACTGGGTCTGAGCAATATTTGCTGGCCGAGAGCCATGGGCCTCACGCGTCAGGGATCCCGTGGTGCTCCAATTTCGTTCGCAGAAGCGCAGGATTCCGCACGTCCTGGGCTACCCACCGCACCATGCCGATCCCGAGAGCACGAATATCGTCCTCCCTGATCTTCTCCTCCGTGACGACATCCTCAGCTGCTCGACCGGAGTAGCTTCGGTTCCCCGTGTATTTGCGCAGACCATCGAACTCGCCAGCTTTCTGTACGCTGCGCCACCAAAAGTCGGTGATGGCCACCAATCTCCCCTGCCGGTCACAGACGCGGTGCTGCAGTTCTGGTTCTTCGAAACCGAGTTCGCGGATGACGGCTCTACTGGCGGACTCCCCCGCCGACTGCGACAACGGCGAAGCCGCAGCGACTCGGGCCAGATAGCGCTCACGGGCCGCCCCCGAGACACATGCGCCCGCAAGGCTCTCCAGCTGACCACGGGTCCACTGTCGCGGTGACGTCGTCGTCGAGGTCCGCAGGCCGGTGCGACGGCCGCACATCACGGCGTCCAACACCACGTTCGCCTCCACTGGGTCCATCCTCGGCACGGCCTCCGCCAGCGCGAGCCCCAGCTTCTCCACTCGGATTCGGAAGCCGGCCAATTCCAGCACCTCTGTCCCCGCCAGGCGTGGATCAGCGTCCTCCGGTCCGAGAACGAGGCCGAGGTCACGCCAGGCCAGCGGTCGTACCCGCCGCTCCTCGGGGAACGGCGGATACTTCGTGCCTGCACTCGGTGAGCCTTGCTGCTTCGACCCCTGCGACTCACCTTCCTCCTTCTCTTCCTCTTCCTTCCGCTGTGAACTGTCTGGCGGCCTCCACGTTCCTGCCGCACTCGCTGATGGGGCCCGAATACAGATCGACCGCGGGACATTCCAGAAGCCCAGCCCGTGGAAGGCTAGGGCGGATTCCCGGCAGAACACCGATTCGTAGGTCCTCGGAGAGATGGCGATGGCCAAGGCAGTGGCCGCGTACCGTTCCAGAGGGCGGGCGTTCTCCCATCCCTCCCGATCGGCATAGACGCCCCGTCGGATCCGCAGCAGTTTTCCCGTCTTCACGCCTCGCCGCAGGGTGCGCGGGTCCTGGGCGGGCCGGCCCAGGCTGTCGGCCAGCGTCAGAGAGATCTTCCACGCCGTGATCGTGCCATCAGGCTCGCGATTGACCCACCGGTCTGCGATCGCCCCGACGGGCTGTGCATCGGCGAGGGTTCCTACCGCCGCTGCCCATGATGGGGTGCCCGTCTCGGTTCCGGATGCAGAGCTGGACTCGAGACCTGATCCACGTTTGGACTCTGGGCTGGATCTGCTGACCCCGGCGCACCCGGGGGACCCGGGGGACCCGGCAGATCCGGCGGATCCATGGGGGCCAGCTTTCGGCTCGGAGCTGGGTCGGGCAACAGACTGGTCGGCGAGCATGGAAGCAGTCCAGCAGATCGGTGTTGATGGCGCAGAAGCCCAGCGCAGACCTGTGGACAACTATCGAGCGAGACCACTCGCCGTCGGGACCGCCGGTGTGCCGGCTCTCGCTTTCCGACCCAGTCAATCGGACCAGACCCAGTGCTAGAGCACTGGGTCTGGTCCGCTGCACTGGGTCTGGTCCACCGCGCTGGTCTAGCCTGGCCTGTCCCCCACTCGAGGACGCGGCTTAAACACGACAGTGCGGGTCCCCGCGAGAGAATCTCGCAAAGACCCGCACTGTCGTCAGGCGGTGATCAGTAGATCAGATGATCAGCCCTTGTAGCCGGTGCGCCAGCCGCCCTGGTAGGACTCGCGGGCAACGGCGGAGTACGGAACCGGGGAAACCGTAGCGGAGACCTCAGTCTGCTGGTGCGGCTCGACGGTGGTCTTCTTGGTGCCGCCGTCCGGCTCGCCCCAGATGACCTTCAGCTCGGCGCCCTCGGGGACGTCCGGGTTGATGGTGGCCAGGGACAGCGCGCGCTTCTCGTTGGCGGAGTAGCCCGTGAACATGGACACGCCCACCACGTTGCCGTCGGCATCGACCACGGAGTCGTAGTTCGAGGAGCCGTAGTTGGCCAGCGGCAGGTCGAAGTACTTGAAGGGGGTGCCCTCCGTGTCGTACAGCGAGGACTGGATGCGCTTGATGTCTTCCGGCGCCCAGGCCAAGGTGACCTTCTTGCGCTGAGCGGCCGGGTCGATCTGCTCGAGGGCATCGCGACCGATGAAGTCGTGGTCGAACTTCACGAAGTTGCCGTAGCCCAGCTCCCACGGGTTGAGGTAGTAGTCCTCGATGTTGTCCGAGACGAAGGAGCCGGCAACGGCGTTGTTGGCCTCGTAGGAATCGGCACCGAGCCACTTGCGGTACTCGGCCAGCAGGCCGTCACCGGTGTAGATGGCCGGCAGCGGCGACGGGATCCAGCCGGACTCCAGGGTGTTGGAGGGGTAGGCACGGGAGCCCACGGCCAGCATGCCGAATTCCTCACCGGCGGTCAGGATGGCCTCGCGGATGCGGTCGTAGTCGGCGTAGGGGCCCCAGATCTCCAGGCCCGGAGCGCCGGACATGCCGTGACGCAGGGTGCGGACCTGGGTGCCGGCGATGTTCATCCAGGACATGTTGAAGAACTTCAACTGTTCGAGGGATTCACCGTGCAGCTTCTCGATGATCTCCCAGGCGCGGGGACCCTGGATCTGGAAGCGGTAGTACTCGCGGTGGACCGGCTTGCCCATCGGGCGGGAGGGGGAGCGACGATCCTCGACGATCTCCAGGTTCTGGTAGCCGTTCTTCTCAGCGTTGAACAGCATCCAGTTGGTGGAGGGAGCGCGGCCGACGTAGACGTACTCCTCCTCTTCCTGGCGGAACAGGATGCCGTCACCGATGACGTGGCCGGCCGGGGTGACCGGGACGTACTGCTTGGCCTTGTCCACGGCGAAGTTGGCCACGGAGTTGATGGCGGTGTCCGAGATCAGTTTGATGGCGTCCGGGCCGCGCAGGATCAGGTTGTCCATGTGGTGCGACTGGTCGAACAGCACAGCCGACTCACGCCAGGCGCGCTGCTCCGAGCGCCAGTTGGAGAACTCGGGTGCGACGACGGGGTAGACGTAAGCGCCGATCTGGGCATTGCGCAGACGGTCGACAACGTTGCCGGACTCATCCAGCACGTCCTGCAGGGACTTTTTATTTCCAACGGTTTCAGTCAACGAACCGGTCCTTTCTGGGGTGTACTGCCGGGGCATTGGCGCGGGTGTGGTGACCCTCGCCACAGGTGGTTCATTCCAGACAATATACCTATGGCGATAGGTATGTCGATATGGTGCCGAAAAGTGCCTCGAAAATGACTCCGTGGCCCGGGCCATGCCACGTTCACGCTATCGCGGATACGCTCGAAAGATGAGTGACGAGACCCGGAATGACGTGGCCGGCGAGCCGGCGGAACAGCACTCCCCTCGGTCGGTCGACCGGACGGCAGAGCGGACAGACGACCGGACGGCAGCGATGCCGACTATCGGAGTCGACGACGCCGCCAACTCCGATAGTGACGCGGTCAGCTTCCACACCCGCAAATGGGTCAAACCTGAGGACCTCAACGCCAACGGAACCCTCTTCGGAGGCTCCTTGCTGCGCTGGATCGACGAGCAGGCGGCCATCTACGCCATCATTCAACTCGGCAATCACCGCAGCGTGACCAAGCTGATCTCCGAGATCAACTTCGTCTCCTCCGCTCAACAGGGCGACATGATCGAGATGGGCTTGAAGGCCACCCACTTCGGCCGCACCTCTCTAACCATGCGCGCGGAGGTTCGGAATATGATCACCCGTCAGGTCATCCTCACCATCGAGAAGATCGTGTTCGTCTCCCTCGGCCAGGACGGCAAGCCCGTCCCGCACGGGTATACGGACATCACGTACCACCGGGATCGCCTTCCCGCCGAGAAGCGGGGATAGAGCCCTGAGTCGCGCCCGCCCCCACCGGCGTTCTCAGATCGGTGCTCTATCCTGTATGTCGGCGTATGACCGGTCATTCCGGCGGAAAACTAAGCTTGAATCGGTCTATCACCCCCACTGATCACAGGAGCACCCCATGTCCCGCACCCGCACCCGCACTCTCTCCCTTTCCAGCCTGGCCCTGGCCGGCGCCCTGGCCCTGTCCGCCTGCGGCGGCGGCAACGGTGGCGAGGAGTCCGAGGCAGAACTCGGCACCGAGGACAACCCGGTGGTTCTCGGGGTCGTCGGGGCTTCCGAGCCGTACTGGCAGACCTATGAGGACGCCGTCGAGGCCGAGGGCATCCAGGTCGAGATCCAGGACTTCACCGAATACACCCAGCCCAACCCGGCACTGTCCGAGGGCGAGTTGGACATGAACCAGTTCCAGCACATCCAGTACCTGGCTGACTACAACGTCGCTGCCGATGACGACCTCGAGGTCATCGGCTCCACCGCCATCTACCCGCTCGGCCTGTACTCCAGCAAGCACGGATCCGTGGAGGAGATTCCCGACGGCGGCAAGGTCATCGTCCCGAACGACACGGTCAACCAGGCCCGTGGCCTGTTGGTGCTGCAGTCGGCCGGTCTCGTCAAACTCGCCGACGGCGGCAACGCCGCCTCCACCCTCGAAGACGTCATCGAGGAGGAGTCGAAGGTGACCGTGTCCGCGCTGGACGCCGCCGCCATTCCGAACTCTCTGCCGGACGTGGACGGCGCCATCATCAACAATGACTTCCTCAACAACGCTGGCCTGACCGGCGACGATGTGCTTTTCCAGGATGATCCGTCCGACCCGGATGCCTTCCCGTACATCAACATCTTCGCCACCCAGGCCGAGGACGCGGACAACGAGACCCTCAAGAAGATGGTGGAGATCTACCAGACCAATGAGGATGTCCAGGCAGGCGTGCAGGAATCGGCCGGCGGGACTGCCGAACTGGTGCAGACACCGGTCGAGGAGCTGCAGGCGTCACTGGATGAGACCGAAGAGGCCATCCGCAACGCCTCCGAGTAACGCTCCGAGACAGGCCCAGCCAGGCCGAGCACGACCGCCCCGGAAGGACACCATCCGCTCATGCCACACATCTCCCTGCGCGAGGTCACCAAGGAGTACCCCGCACCCCGTCGCGGCAACAGACCGACGGTGGCCGTGGACCACGTCACTCTCGAGGTCGAGCGGGGGGATGTGTTCGGCATCATCGGATACTCAGGTGCGGGCAAGTCGACCCTGGTGCGACTCATCAACGCCCTCGAACCGGCCACGAGCGGCTCCATCGAGATCGACGGCGTCGATGTGACGCAGTTGTCGGCGGCCAAGCAGCGGGAGATGCGCACCGGCGTCGGGATGATTTTCCAGCGGTTCAATCTGCTGAACTCTCGCTCGGTGCGCCGCAATGTGGAGTATCCGCTCGAGGTGGCCGGTTGGAAGGCGGGCGACCGCAAGAAGCGTGCGCGGGAGTTGCTGGATTTCGTCGGTTTGGCGGACAAAGCCAGTGCCTACCCCGAGCAGCTCTCCGGCGGCCAGCAGCAGCGCGTGGGTATCGCTCGCGCGCTGGCGGCCAACCCCGAGATCCTGTTGGCCGACGAGGCCACGTCCGCGCTGGATCCCGAGACCACGGACGAGGTGCTGGACCTGCTCGCGAGGATCAACCGGGAGCTCGGACTGACCATCATGGTCATCACCCACGAGATGGGCGTGATCGCCCGCATCGCTACCAAGGTCGCGGTGATGGAGCGCGGCAAGGTGGTGGAGCAGGGCGAGACCTATTCGGTCTTCACCAACCCGCAGACCACGACCGCGAAGCGCTTCGTCCGCACGGTGGTGCGGAACCTGCCGGACGGCGACGAGCTGGCCGAGTTGCGCTCTCAGCACGAGGGCCGTTTCTTCACCATTTCCTTCACCGACGAGGGCGCGACCGAGGCGAGGGTGTTCGGGGCGCTGGCTCGGGCCGGCGTCGACTTCAACCTGGTCTATGGCGGTGTGGACGCCATCCAGGGCCGGGTCTACGGTCTGTTGACCATCGCGGTGCGCGGTGACGCCCGAGCGGTCGACGAGGCGCTGTCCACCATCGGCTCCGGGGTCACCATTGAGGAGGTGGCGGCATGAGCATCGCCGACCAGATCGTGGACCTGATGCCGACGCTGCTGGAGCAGACCGGCATCATGCTGTGGATCGTGGCGTTGTCGCTGGTCATCGGTGGCATCGCCGGGACGATCGTGGGCACGGCGTTGTACGTGACCCGCAAGGGCGGCATCATGCAGCAGCCGGTGGTGTTCTGGGTGCTGTCCGTCATCGTCAACACCTTCCGCCCCGTGCCGTTCATCATCTTCATTGCGGCCGTGCAACCGTTGGCCCGGGAAGTGGTGGGCACCGGCATCGGCAACGACGCCGTGGTGTTCGGCATCTCGATCGCGGCCACCTTCGGCATCGCCCGGCTGGTGGAACAGAATCTGATGTCCGTGGATCCCGGAGTCATCGAGGCTGCTCGCGCCATGGGCGCCGGGCCGTGGCGCATTATCCGCACCGTGATACTGCCCGAGGCACTCGGCCCGCTGATCCTCGGCTATACCTTCGCCATCATCGCCCTGATCGACATGTCCGCCGTGGCGGGCATCATCGGCGGCGACGGGCTGGGCAACTACGCCGTGGCCTACGGTTACCGCCAGTTCGATCCGGTGGTGACGTGGAGCGCCCTGGCGATCATCGTGATCGTGGTGCAGCTGATCCAGGCCTTCGGCAACATCCTGGCCCGCAAGATCCTGCGGAGGTAGCCGCGGCGACCGTGAGTGATCCTCGCGTCTGTGCCTGCGGACCATCAGACGTTCAGGGGCTGAGACGCTCAGACCCTCAGGGACGAGCCTCGTAGACGAACAGCTCAGTGCCGGCAGTTTCTTCGCCGTCGTCCGGCGCCGCGAAGAGACGCAACACCTCGCCGTCCGCCTCCAGAGTGGCTGGGTTGCGAGTGATGGTGTGTCCGGCCGTGGAGACCATGGGCACGGGTACTTCGTGCAGGATTTCATCGGTGCGCAGATCGGTCAGGGCGATGCCGCCCAGCTCGAAGGACTGGCCGGCGTCGTTGTTCACGTTGGTGACGCCGTAGCAAAGCTGAGTCCGATGGCCGGAGTAATCGCAGTCCTGATAGTCGATGAAGTGGCTGGGGTTGAGCGACTGGTCCTTCAGCTTCCCGTGGTGGTTCCACGTGAAGAAGTCCCGCGAACCCCAGCTGACACCGTTGATCTTGCCGGTCTGCTGGTCCCGAACCACTCCGCCGACGTGGTCGTCATGCCGGAACTGCTCCGTGATCTGCAGGGTCTCGGGGTCGATGGTGTAGGCGATCGAGGCACTGTTCGGGCGATACTCGGCCACAGGGACCCACACCTGCTCTCCGTCGAAGTCGATGCCGCCCGGGTGATACACGTCGCCTTCCCCGACCTCGATGTCCTTGATCAGCTCGCCGTCGCGCGTCAGGACGAAGACGTGTCCCTGCCCAACGCCGGCGGACCGATCCATGCCGTCCACCGGCTCGTCGTAGGGCACCGTCGGCTCGATGATCTCCACACTGGAGGGGTAGATGCGGTCGCCGACCAGGGCCATGCCCTGCGGGTGGAACGTCTCAAAGTCGAGAGAAACCTTTTCCACCAGGTCCCATTCCGTGGACCGCGTGGTCGACTGGAACAGTTCAGCCTCCGGGGACAGCTGGTGAACCACATCGGAGCGTTGTTGACCCTCGACGCCGGCCGGAACCTGAGTTGCGACCGATACCTGGGTGGACGGCGCGGCGGTCGCCGCGACGCCACCGATCGACCCGGTCAACGCGATGACACCGGCAGCCAGAACACCGGTGACGGACGGGGAAAAACGCAGCATGGGCACTCCTGTGTGATCGCGAGATGAGTTCGCAGTGGTACCGAGAAACCTAGGACTCGGAACCGATCAGCCGATGACCACGGTGGGAACGGCACAGGAACTGTGGGTGAGGATGCGGAGGCCATCGCGCCGGGGATGCCCTCCACAGAACGAGGATTGTTGACCCAGCCAACCCCGCTCAGAGCCAGTATTCAGAACTACATCAATGTAGTTTGCACAAATTCCTTATCGCGTCCGCCCCTACCCATAGCTTTCATGTCGTTATCAGCCGGACCTCGGACGCACCGTCCATCGGGGCTTCGGCATCCATCACTCTTAAGGAGATACAGCTATGGAACGGCTTCCCTCGCCACCATCCCGTGCACCACAATCGTCCCCGGACCCATCCAGAGAACCAGCCCCTCCCAAGAAGCCTTGGTACAAGCGTCCGGGCATCATCGCCCTCGTGGCGGCAACCGTCGTGGTCGCTGGATTCACCGGCGCGATGAACGGCAGCACCGACGATGCGACGGCCACCGCGCCAGCATCATCAACAAGTGCTTCCCCGAGCTCCGCCGATGAGACGGCTGGCGGTGGTGAAGACCGAGCGACGCCGAAACCGTCCAGCACCTCGACCACGCCGTCGTCATCGAGCACTTCTTCGGCCCCCACGCCCAGCCCGACGCCCACCCCAACGCCCACGCCCACCCCAACTCCGTCGAAGACCCTCGACGAGCCCGCGGACCCGTCGGATTACGAGGTACTCAGTGCTCGAGATCTGGCCCTGATCACCAAGGACCCGGACAGCCATCTCGGCCGCCAGGTCCAGGTCTATGCGCTCATCACCCAGTTCGACGCGGCCACGGGTGACTGCATCTTCCGCGGCGATACGGCCTACACCAACATGGCCGACCAGTGGGACTACGAGCACAACTCCATGTTCATGGCCGAGGGCGGCGCCGGATGCGCCGTGCTGAACGACTTCGTCGCCGACGACCAGGCGCTGGTGCTCGCCACTGTGGGACCGTCTTATACGTACGAAACGCAAATGGGCGGGTCCACCACCGTCCCGACGTACATCATCGATGGAATAGAACTCGTGCAGTAGCTGCCGGGTAAAACCCCCGGGCAAAATCCCCGTGTCGTCACCGTCTCGATCGGGGGTGGCTGCGGTGGTGTCCAGGGATTCGCCGTGGACACCACCGCTGCGGGGCATGAATGGCAGCACATTTCCTGCCAGCCCTGTGGTCCCGGGAACCAAGACCATAGACTCGTCCTCATGACCTCGGATTCAGAGCAGCCCCTGCCCAGCAAGCCGACTACGTCACCCCAGCCGGCCAAGCCCACTCAGCCCGCCAACGGCGTCACCGCCCGCAGCAATACCGCCGACGCGTGGGACCAAATCCGCCATTCGGCCGAGTCCACCACTCGAAAGCTCAACGACTTCCGTCACCGCAACCAGAGCAGGCCCGAGCTGGAGAAGACTCTCCGGCAGTTCGCCGAGCGTGGCCGCGAGGAAACCGGACGGGGCTTGCGAGCGCTGGCCGAAGCCGCTGGCAAGCTGGCCGACGCAGTGGACCGCAAGCCCGGTGCCACAGGCCAGCATTCCGGGCCACCGCGCGAACTCGACCAGCGCACCTCACCTGAGGCCTGACGCCCGTCTCCACGGTCCTCTCCACACCCCGCTCACGCTCACGGTTCATCTCGTGCAACGTGCCTTGCGCGGCCACTGCGGTTCCTCCATAGTGAAGCAGATCGAGTGACTCAGCCCACATCGGCCGAGTAACACTCTCGTCAGTGAACTCGCACCTGGAGGACCCATGCCGACCGCACCCCGCAAGAGCGCCCTGTCTCGCCGCACCGTCCTGGGAGCTGGAGGCGTCGCCGCCCTCAGCGTCCCCCTGTTGGGCGCGGGCACCACTGCCGCCGCCGAGCCGGTGCTGGCCTCCTCGGACACCGTCCCGGACACGGGGATGCACCTCATCACCCTCGGTACGGCAGCCGGCCCCGCGATTCGCGGGCCGCGGCACGGTATCGCCAGCGCCGTCGTCGTTGATGGGCAGCACTATCTGGTCGATTTCGGTCTCGGCATGCCGCGTCAGGCCGCCGATTCTGGTTTGACCGGCAACACGCTGCGGCAGGGATTCGTCACTCACCTGCACTCAGACCACATCTCCGAACTGGCCGCGTACATGCTCTACAACTGGGACACCCCTGTTCAGGGCGTCACGTCCCGGGTGGGCATCATGGGGCCGGGCCGAGCCCGACTGCCGAAAGACATCCGCGCGGTCGTCACCCCGCCTCAGACGGGGATGAGCGACGTCATCGACCACCTGCTGAAGGCCAACGCCTATGACGTCAACATCCGCACCACGGACGAGGCCAGGATCCCGCTGAACGAGCTCTTCGAGGGCGTGGACATCGACCTGCCGAAGCAGCCGAAAGCCGATCCGGACCGCCATCCGGTGCCCGAGATGGACCCGTTCACCGTCTACGAAGACGACCGGGTGCGGGTGCAGGCCACCTTGGTCGACCACCTGCCGGTCTTCCCGTCCTTCGGCTTCCGCTTCGAGTCCGAGCACGGCGTGATCGCCTTCTCCGGTGACACCGCTGAGAACTCCAATGTCGCCCGTCTCAGCCGCGACGCAGACATCCTGGTGCACGAGGTGGTGAACATGGACTTCTACCGCGACCAGGACTACACCGAGGAGTTCCTGCACCACCTCGAATCCAGTCACACCACGCCCGAAGGCATCGGACGGATCGCCGCCGAGGCCGGGGCCAAGAGCGTGGTCGTCAGTCATATGGCCGGCGTGTTCTCGGACGCCGATGTGGCTGGGATCGAAGAGGCCTACGGTGGGCCGTACACACTGGCCGCAGACCGACAACTGTTCAGCGTCTGATCTCGAAGGGGATGTCGTGCCGGGATGGAGCCGAGTCAAGAACCGGACCCGCCCCCCCAGCCCGCCCTCGCCTGGACGATCGGTGTTCCTCCGTAGAGTTGGTTCACGGATTCTCATCGACCAACCGTCTCCTGGAGGTCCCCGAGCGTGACTAGCCCGCTAAATCCCCCATCTGCCGAGCGGGCCGAGGCAGCCGAGGCTCTGGCCGCCCGTCTGGACCGCCCGATGGGATTTCTCGGCATCCTCTTCCTCCTGGTGTTCCTGGGCCAACTCCTGGTCACGGAACCCGGATGGTCCCGCGCTCTGAGCATTGCCGGATGGGTGTTCTGGGCCCTGTTCGTCGCCGAGTTCCTCTTTCGGGCCTACGTGGCCGGGTTCCAATCGGCGTTCTGGCGCCGCAATTGGTGGCAAGTGATCTTCCTGCTGACCCCGTTCCTGCGGTTTGTCCGGGCGCTGCAAGCGGTGCGAATCTTGCGCGTGGCACGGGTGGCACGCGTGGGCGGGATCGTGTCCGCCGGGGTGCGTGGGTCCCGATCGGCTGGCCGGCTGCTGTCCAGCCGGATCGGATGGCTGGCGGCGGTGACCGTCGTCGTGGTCCTGGCCTCGAGCCAACTGCTCTACGCGTTCGAATCCCAGACCGACTACACCACAGCCCTGTACGAAGCTGCACTGGCCACGGTCACGGGGAGCGGCATCACCACCGAAGATCCGGTCTCCAAGGTGCTGAGGTTGGTGCTGGCCGTGTACTCCGTTGCCGTCTTCGCCACCCTCGCCGGATCGCTCGGCGCGTATTTCTTGCGCGACGAGCACATCGCCCCGACTCACGTCGAAGGGGACGGTCCAGATGAACGGATTTGAGCTCGATGTCGCCACTGGCCTGTGGATCGCCGCCGGGTTGACTGCGGTGCTGGCGGCGCTCCATTGGGCGGCTCCGTGGGTCCGCGGTCTGCCGATGGTCCCGGAAAGTTTCACCGGCTCTTTCGCCGGTGGGCTGGCCGTGGCCTATGTCTTCCTGCATCTGTTGCCGGAGATCGCCGCCGGCAATGAAGCCGTCGGGGAGGCCCTGTCCGACGTCCTGGAACCCACCCCGCTGCTGGAGCTGGCCATCTTCGTGGTCGCTCTGGCCGGTTTCACGGTGTTCTACGGCCTGGAACGCCTGGCCAAGTACCACGGCAACCGCGACGCCGGCTCCGGTGGGACCACGGGATCCCTCGCCGGCGGCGCGGTGGAGTCAGCGGGCGTGTACTGGCTGCACTTGATCGCGTTCATGGCCTACAACGCGATGATCACCTACACCATGGTTCTGCGGGTCCGGACCGGGCTGCTGTTCGCGGTCCTGTTCACGGTGGCCATGGGGCTGCACTTCGTGCTCACCGACCGTGGTCTGGCCGAGCATTATCCCCGGCGTTTCCGCGCCCAGGGCCGGGTACTCCTGGCCGGTTCGCTGGTGCTCGGTTGGATCCTGGCTGCCATGGCCGCGCCAACTAGCACACTCGTGGTGGCCGTGCTCACCGCCTTCATCGGCGGGACCACCCTGCTAAACGTCTTCAAGGAGGAGGTGCCGTCCAATCGGTCCTCCAGTTTCTTGTGGTTCACTATCGGACTCGTGCTGTACTCGGTGTTGCTGGCTGTCATCGCCGTGGTCGAACAATGACACCCCACCCCGGTGATGGCCTGAGGACCGACGTCCACGTAATAGGCAGTGCTGGGCCAGTCCTCTGCGCCAAAGTGAACGTCAACTGAGAACGGAGACCAGCCATGGATGTGGTGCTGACCATTGCGGGCATTGCGGTGATCGCGCTGGGTCTTTGGGACATGTTCCACAGTCTCCTGCACCCCGAGGGACAGGGGACGCTGAGCCACCTGATGCTCGCGGGCGTATGGAAAGCCTCCAGCATGATGAGGCACCGGCTGGGCTCTGCGGCTGGACCGGGCGGCATGGTCACCGTGATCCTGATGTGGGTGCTGTTGCAGTCGGTGGGTTGGGTCCTGGTCTATCTGCCACGTATTCCCGAGGGATTCAGCTATCCAGGTGTGGACCCGGCAAACTATTCAGGCGTTGCCGAGGCGCTGTATATGTCCTTCACCTCTCTCTCGACCGTGGGCTTCGGAGACATGGTCGCGATCGATCCCTGGACCCGGATTGCCTCCCCACTGCAGGCGCTGACCGGTTTCGCCCTCTTGACCGCCGCTCTGACCTGGTTCACTCAGGTGTACCCGCCGTTGGCACGCCGTCGGGCACTGGCACTGGAGTTGAGCAACCTGCGGCGGGCCGGTTACGTCGACAAGCTGGGTACGCTGGACCCGACGGTGGCGTCCGGGCTGCTGGACGGTGTGGCCCGTCAGGCGGAACTCGCCAGCATCGATTTCATCCAGCACTCTGAGAGCTACTTCTTCGTGGAGGTGCATCCGGACCTGTCCTTGGCCCGGCAGTTGCCCCATGCCCTGGAGTTCCGGGATGCCGCCCGCCGGGTCCAGTCACCCGAAGTCCAGCTGGCGACCCAACGCCTCTCGTTGTCCCTCGATCGGCTCGGAAGCGTCCTCAATAGATTCGTCTTTGCCTCGGGCAGGGATCTTGAAGCGATCTTCTCCGCCTACGCCGCCGATCACGAGAAGTCGCACTCATCATCCTGAGCCGGCCTGGGCGCGAACGCCTAGTGAGAGACCAACGGAAACCGAGGCCGGGCATGGTGCCGGTCAGCCGGCTTCCGGCCCGCCCACACCTTTCAGAGCAGATCCGTTGCCGTACTGGCTTTCCGGAATGACGCTGAGCTTGCCACTGGTCTCCAGCACCACCGCCTTCACCTGAGCCAGATCCCCGATGCCCTGAGATCGCACAGCTTGACGCAGCTCGGATTCGGTGAGGCGGTTCCGTCGCAGCTCATCGTGCTGAATCCGGCCCTCGATCAACAGCAGCGCCGGCCGCGACGTCAGCGCAGTGCGGGTTCTCGGCCAATGCGCCGAGAGGGACGCCACCAAGAACTGCAATCCGGCCAACAGGGCCAGTGTCGTGAGGCCCTCTGTCAGAGAGACGTCCGAACTGAGCAGAATCGTCGCCAGAGTGGAGCCGAGGGACACGGTGACCACGAAGTCGAAGGCGTTGAGCTGTCCCAGGGTTCGTTTGCCGGAGACCCGCAGCACCACCACGAGCGCCGCATACGCGGCTGTGCCGACGAGGACAATGCGCAGCAGATCGAACCACGAGTCAAACCACATTCGGGACCCCTCCCCGCGGCGGAACCGGCCACCGGTCCGGTGATCTGGCCGGCAACCGGTCCATTGATGGGCCGAGCCGGACTTGGGACCCAGTCAAACGGACCACACCCGGTGATATAGCAATGGGTGCGGTCCGCACGACTGGGTCCCCATCAGATTCGCTGAGTTTGCCGCTGGTCTCAGCCGAGAGAGGCCAACAGATCCGAGCAGGCTTGCTCACAGCGACGGCAGGCCTCGGCGCAGAACCGGCAATGCTCGTGCATCTGAGCATGGCTTTCACATTCCTCGGCGCAGCCCTGGCACGCGGCGCGGCAGGCCTCCACGAGCGCTCGGGTGACCTGGGCACTGTCACCGGTGCGGCGAGTGAGGACCCGGCCGGTGGTCAGGCAGATGTCGGCGCAGTCCAGGTCCGTGCCGATGCACACCGTCAACTCGGCGACCTTGTCCTCGGCCAGGCAGGCGTCGGCACAGGCGGTGCACGTCTGCGCACACTCGAAGCAGGCCTCGATGCACGCGGCCAGCTTGTCTTTGTCCACCGAACCGAGGTCCTTCGGATACGTCTCCAACATCGTGCTCACGTGATGGGTCATCGAGAACTCCTTCATCGATCGAGGTCTCAGATAGTGCGGCCGGGCTCGACCGGCCTCACTATCGGCCGTAAACCGGCTGGTGCCCCCCGGTGAAGACCCGCACCCCGCCCTATCGCCAAGCCAGACCGTTCGGCCTCCAGTGCGGACAAACGGAGGTCAGGCGGACAAACGCAGAACAGCGAACGAACGGGGGTCAGTCCGAGAGGTACCCGTTGGGGTTGAGCACGAACTTCGTCGCCGCACCGGCATCGAACTCGGCGTAGCCGCGCGGGGCATCCTCGAGGGAGATCGCCTTGGCGTTGACGGCCTTGGCGATCGGGGCCTTGTCATGCAGGATCGCCATCATCAACTGGCGGTTGTACTTCATCACCGGGCACTGCCCCGTGGCGAAGGACAGTGATTTGGCCCAGCCGGTGCCCAGCGAGAGGGACAGCGAGCCCTTCTGCGCCGCCTCGTCCACGGCGCCCGGGTCACCCGTGACGTACAAGCCCGGGATGCCGAGTGATCCACCGGCGGTCGTGATGTCCATCAGGGAGTTCAGGACCGTCGCCGGAGCCTCGTGGCTGGCGTCCTTGCCGTGCCCGCGGGCCTCGAAACCGACGGCGTCGATACCGCAGTCCACTTCCGGAACACCCAGGATCTGCTCAATCTGGTCCTCGAGCGCACCTTCGGCGACATTGACGGTCTCGCAGCCGAAAGAACGTGCCTGTACCAGGCGGTCGTCATTCATGTCCCCCACAATCACGACGGCGGCCCCCAGCAGTTGCGCTCCCATGGCGGCGGCCAGACCCACGGGGCCCGCGCCGGCGACGTAGACGGTGGAGCCGACGCCTACCCCGGCGGTGACGGCGCCGTGGAAGCCGGTGGGGAAGATGTCGGAGAGCATGGTGAGGTCCATGATCTTCTCCAGTGCCTGGTCCCGGTCCGGGAACGTCAACAGGTTCCAGTCGGCGTAGGGCACGAGGACGTACTCGGCCTGTCCTCCGACCCAGCCGCCCATGTCCACGTAACCGTAGGCGCTGCCCGGACGGTCAGGATTCACATTCAGGCAGATCCCGGTCTTGCGCTCCTTGCAGTTCCGGCAGCGGCCGCAGGAGATGTTGAACGGGACGGAGACGATGTCTCCGGTCTTGATGAACTCCACATCCGGGCCGGTCTCCACCACTTCACCGGTGATCTCGTGGCCCAAGATCAGATTGGCCGGGGCGGTGGTCCGGCCACGGACCATGTGCTGGTCCGAACCGCAGATATTGGTGGCGACGGTCTTGAGGATGACCCCGTGGGGAACCTTTCGGCCCACATTGGCGGGGTTCACCCCCGGACCGTCCTTCAACTCGAAGGTGGGGTACTCGGTGTCGATGACCTCGACCACGCCCGGTTCCTTGTAGGCGACAGCACGATTTCCTGGCATATCGGTTCCTCACTTCTCGTGTACGTGACTTCGGTGTACGTGGTTCAGCGGGACGTCACGGGCCACCGTGGCCGACATCATATTCTCCGGCCGTGCCGCGACGATAGGGGGTGGGACAAAGCAGACGAGGCAGACCTACAGCGCCGCACGGATGGTCGTCTCGAAGTGCTTCATGTGCTCTTGCGTGATGGCCGCAGCGTCGTCCGGACGGCCGTCAAGGATCGCCTCCAACAGCGCCACGTGCTCGCGGATGTGTTCCGCGATCTCCGGCAGTCGGCCCAGCACCAGGCGCCAGATACGGGTGGCGAGATTGTCCAATCGCACCAGTGTCTCCTCGAGGTGCTTGTTCCCGGCTGCGGCGTAGATCAGGCGGTGAACCTGCAGGTCATAGGCGAGCAACTGATCCAGGTCGTCCCCGGAGACGACCTCGGAGATATTCGAGATGTCCGAGGCCAGACGCTCGAACACCTCTCGGTCCAGTTCCAGATGGTTCTTCGCGGCCTTGCGTGCGGCGAGCGGCTCCAACTGCCGGCGCATTTCCGAGATCTCCGTCAGGTCGGCGATGTCCACCATGGTGGCGAAGGTGCCCCGTCGTGCATAGGAGACCACCAAGTGGTCCGTCTCGAGCCGCTTCAGCGCCTCCCGGATCGGGGTCCGCCCGAACCCCAGCTCGTCAGCGATCCTCCCCTCGTTGATGGGCTCACCGGGGGCGATCTCCAACATGATCAGCCGATCTCGGAGCGACGTGTAGGCGCGCTCCGCCATCGACTCCCGGACCTCGACGACGACGCTCACGCGAGCCACCTTCCCTCTCTGCTTCCTGGTCCCATTGCTCCTCCACCCTCCGGTCAACGCCGGCGGAAAAATCCCGTACCGCCACACCGTTGACCTGCCTGTGACGATCATCATACTCTTGATCCCACACTGGTATATCAGTTGACGAACATAGATCTACAAGGAGGCGGCATGACCGAGGCACTGGAACAGACGTCAGCGGTCCCGCAGGAACTGACAGCGACCCTGGCGGAACTTGATCCGGAGGTCGCGGCGGGCATCGACGCCGAGCTCTCCCGCCAGCGCGAGGGCCTGGAGATGATCGCTTCGGAGAACTACACGGCCGCGGCCGTCCTCCAGGCGCAGGGAAGCGTGCTGACCAACAAGTACGCCGAGGGCTACCCGGGGCGCCGGTACTACGGCGGCTGCGAGCACGTGGACACGATCGAGCAGCTGGCCATCGATCGGCTGACGTCCTTGTTCGGTTCCGCCTACGCCAACGTCCAGCCGCACTCCGGTGCGCAGGCCAACGCGGCGGCGATGCACGCCCTCCTCCAGCCCGGCGACACGATCCTGGGCCTGGACCTGGCCCACGGCGGTCACCTGACCCACGGCATGCGCCTGAACTTCTCCGGTCGCCTCTACCACGTGGCCGCCTACGGCGTGGACGCGGAGACCCAGCGCGTGGATTACGCGGAGCTGGAGCGCCTCGCCGTTGAGCACCGGCCTCAGATGATCATCGCCGGCTGGTCGGCCTATCCTCGCCAGCTCGACTTCGCTGAATTCCGGCGCATCGCCGATTCCGTGGGGGCGTACCTCATGGTGGACATGGCTCACTTCTCCGGGCTCGTCGCCGCCGGCCTGCACCCCTCGCCGGTGCCCCACGCCCACGTGGTCACCTCCACCACGCACAAGACCCTCGCCGGCCCGCGCGGTGGATTCATCCTCACCAACGACGCCGACCTGGCCAAGAAGGTCAACTCGGCCGTGTTCCCGGGCCAGCAGGGCGGTCCGTTGGAACACGTGATCGCCGGCAAGGCCGTCGCTTTCAAGATCGCCGCCACGGAGTCCTTCCGGGACCGTCAGCAGCGCACCCTGAAGGGCGCCTCGATCCTGGCCGAGCGCCTCACCCAGCCCGACGTCGCCGCTCGCGGCATCCGCGTGGTCTCCGGTGGCACGGACGTGCACTTGGTGCTCGTGGACCTCAGCCAGTCCAAGCTCGACGGCAGGCAGGGTGAGGACCTCCTGTCCTCGATCGGGATCACCATCAACCGCAACGCGGTCCCGAACGACCCACGCCCGCCGATGGTCACCTCCGGTCTGCGCATCGGCACCCCCGCCCTGGCCACCCGCGGATTCGACACCGAAGACTTCGTGGAGACGGCGGAGATCATCGCCGCGGCCCTCGTGGCCGGAGCATCCGACGGCGGCGCGGAGGCCTCCGTGGTCGAGGATCTGCGTGGCCGGGTGGACGCGCTGGCCGCTGCCCACCCGCTCTACCCGCACCTCGGCTCGCACCGCGATGAGCACCTCTCCCCCGTGGGAACCCTCTGATGGCGGACAAGCTTCCGGAGCACCCGGACTTCCTCTGGCACAACCCGGACCCGAAGCCCAGCTATGACGCGGTGATCGTCGGCGGCGGCGGCCACGGCCTGGCCACCGCGTACTACCTGGCCAAGAACCACGGCATGACCAACATCGCCGTCCTCGAGCGCGGCTGGCTGGCCGGCGGCAACATGGCGCGGAACACCACGATCATCCGCTCCAACTACCTGTGGGACGAGTCCGCGGCGATCTACGAGCACTCCCTCAAGCTGTGGGAAGGGTTGCCGGAGGAGCTGGAGTACGACTTCCTGTTCTCCCAGCGCGGCGTGATGAACCTGGCCCACACTCTGCAGGACGTGCGGGAGTCGCGGCGGAGGGTCAACGCCAACGTGCTCAACGGCGTGGACGCCGAGTGGCTGGACCCTCAGCAGGTCAAGGAGCTGTGCCCGATCGTCAACATCGGGGACGACATCCGCTACCCGGTCATGGGGGCCACCTACCAGCCACGCGCGGGTATCGCCAAGCACGACCATGTGGCCTGGGCCTTCGCCCGCAAGTGCGACGAGATGGGCGTGGACCTGATCCAGAACTGCGAGGTCACCGGCTTCGTCAAGGACGGCAACCGGGTGGTCGGCGTGGAGACCTCCCGCGGCCGCATCAACACCGGCAAGGTCGCCCTCGCCGCTGCCGGCCACTCCTCCGTGCTGGCCGAGATGGCCGGCCTCCGGCTGCCCATCCAGTCCCACCCGCTGCAGGCACTGGTCTCGGAGCTGTTCGAACCGGTCCATCCCACCGTGGTGATGTCCAACCACGTCCACGTCTACGTCTCCCAGGCCCACAAGGGCGAACTCGTCATGGGGGCCGGCGTCGACTCCTACAACGGCTACGGACAACGCGGCTCGTTCCACGTCATCGAGGAGCAGATGGGCGCCGCGTGCGAGCTGTTCCCGATCTTCGCCCGGGCCCACCTGCTGCGCACCTGGGGCGGGATCGTGGACACCACGTTCGACGCCTCGCCGATCGTGTCCCCGACGCCGATCGACGAGTTGTACGTGAACTGCGGTTGGGGCACCGGCGGCTTCAAGGGCACCCCGGGCGCCGGGTTCACCTTCGCCCACACCATCGCCACCGGTCAGGCCCACCCCCTGAACGCCCCGTTCGCCCTCGACCGCTTCGAGACCGGACGACTGATCGACGAGCACGGCGCCGCCGCCGTGGCCCACTAGGAGTAAGTGCCATGCTGCTGATCGACTGCCCCGAGTGCGGGCCGCGCGACGAGACCGAATTCCACTACGGCGGCCAGGCCCATGTGCCGTACCCCGCCGACCCGTCCGCGCTCACCGACCGCGAATGGGCCGAGTTCCTCTTCTATCGGGAGAACCCCAAGGGCCTCTTCGCCGAACGCTGGAACCACTCCATCGGCTGCCGCAAGTGGTTCAACGCCCTGCGGAACACCGCCACCTACGAGTTCGCCGCGACGTACCGGATGGGCGAACCCCGCCCGGACGCCCCCGAAGGAGGCACCGCATGAGCGCCCACCGTCTCGAGCCCGGCAACGGCCGCGGCCACGGCATCGACCGCCGTCGTACGGTCACCTTCACCGTCGACGGCCGCACCCACACCGGGCACGACGGCGACACGATCGCCAGCGCGCTGATCGCCTCGGGACGCCTCGACTGCGGACCGTCGACGTACTTGGGCCGGCCGCGCGGCATCCTCACCGCCGGCGTCGAGGAGCCCAACGCGCTCGTCGAGGTCGCGGCACGCTTCCCCGGTCACGCAGCGGAGTCGATGCTGCCGGCCACCACCGTTTCCATCGCCGAGGGGATGAACGCCCGCTATCTCTCCGGGCTCGGCCGGATGGACCCCACCCCGGATGAGGCGTTGTACGACCACAAGTACGTGCACACCGACGTCCTCGTGGTCGGCGCCGGACCGGCCGGCCTGGCCGCCGCCCGCGAAGCCGCGAAGACCGGCGCCCGCACCCTGTTGATGGACGAACAGCCTCGCCCCGGCGGCTCCCTGCTCTCCTCCGCAGGCGAGACGATCGACGGCGGCGACGGCCTCGAGTGGGCCGAGTCCACCATCGCCCGGCTCGCGCACGCCGAGGACTTCACCTACCTGCCGCGCACCACGGCCTTCGGCAGCTACGACGGCAACTACGTCGTCGCCGTGCAGCACCGGACTGACCACCTGCCGGCGCGCGATCGTCCCGGGGTCTCCCGGCAGCGCGTCTGGCACGTGCGGGCCTCCCAGGTGGTCCTCGCCACCGGCGCCCACGAGCGGCCGGTCGTCTTCGCCAACAACGACCGTCCCGGCATCATGCTCGCCGGCTCCGTCCGCACGTATCTCAACCGGTACGCGGTTGCCGCCGGCAGCGACGTCGTCGTCGCCACCACCAACGACTCCGCCTACGCGCTCGTCGAGGACCTGGACGCGGCCGGCATTGCCGTCGCGGCCGTCGTCGACTCCCGGATCGAGGTCTCTCCGGAGGCCGCTCGGGTCCAGCAGGCCACCGGAGTCCGCGTCCGCTATGGCTCCGCCGTCGTGGACACCGCCGGTGACGGTCCCGCAGGACGGATCAGCGCCGTCGTCGTCTCCGCCCTGGACGCGGCCGGCAACCCGACCGGGGAACGCGAGATCATCGAGACGGATCTACTGGCCGTCTCCGGCGGCCACTCCCCCGTGGTCCACCTCCACAGCCAACGCCAGGGGCGCCTGCGCTGGTCCGACGAGCTCGCGGCCTTCGTCCCCGCGGCCCCCGTGCAGGATCAGCAGATCGTGGGCGCCGCCCACGGTTCCTACGGTCTGGCCGAGGCACTCGCCGAGGGCGCCGACGCCGGCCACCGTGCCGCCCAGCGCACGCACCGCAGCGCGCCGCTGGTGATCCCCGCTGCTGAACCGGTGCCTTCCGGGCCGATCCGGCCACTGTGGCTGGTGCCCGGAACGGAGGGCGAGCCGCACGAGTGGAACACCCATTTCGTGGACCTGCAACGGGACCAGACCGTCGCCGACATCCTGCGTGCCACCGGCGCCGGCATGCGCTCCGTGGAACACGTCAAGCGCTACACCTCCATCTCCACCGCCAACGACCAGGGTAAGACCAGTGGTGTCAACGCCATCGGCGTCATCGCCGCCGCGCTGAATGGCAGCGGCGACGGCGGGCCGAGCCTCGGCGAGGTCGGCACGACGACGTTCCGTGCCCCGTACTCCCCCGTCGCCTTCGCCGCGTTGGCCGGCCGCCGTCGTGGGAAACTCGCGGACCCCGCCCGCCTCACCTCCATCCATCCCTGGCACGTCGCCCACGGAGCGGAGTTCGAGGACGTCGGACAGTGGAAGCGCCCCTGGTACTACCCGCAGCCGGGCGAGGACCTGGACGCCGCGGTGCTCCGCGAGTGTGCGGCCGTGCGCGAGTCCGTGGGCTTCATGGACGCCAGCACTCTGGGCAAGATCGAGATCCGCGGCGCGGACGCCGGCGAATTCCTGAACCGCATCTACACCAACGGCTTCAAGAAGCTGAAGCCGGGCATGGCCCGCTACGGCGTGATGTGCACCTCGGACGGCATGATCTTCGACGACGGCGTGACCCTGCGCCTCGACGAGAACCGCTACTACATGACCACCACCACGGGCGGGGCCGCGAAAGTCCTCGAATGGCTCGAGGAATGGCACCAGACCGAGTGGCCCGAACTGGACACCGTGTTCACCTCGGTCACCGAGCAGTGGAGCACCATCGCCGTGGTCGGCCCGAAGTCTCGCGAGGTGGTGTCCCGGATCTGCCCGGACCTGGACGTCGCCCAGGAGTCCTTTCCGTTCATGGCGTTCCGCGAGACCACCCTTCCCGGAGGCATTCCCGCCCGGGTCTGCCGGATCTCCTTCTCCGGCGAGCTCGCCTTCGAGATCAACGTGGACGCGTTCTATGGGCTCAGCGTCTGGGAGCGCGTGGCCGAGGCCGGGGCTGAGTTCGACATCACCCCGTACGGCACGGAGACCATGCACGTGCTGCGCGCCGAGAAAGGCTTCATCATCGTCGGCCAGGACACGGACGGTACGGTGACCCCACAGAATGCCGGCATGGACTGGGTGGTCTCGAAGCACAAGGAGTTCATCGGCAAGCGCTCCCTCGCCCGGGCGGACACGGCCCGGGAGGATCGTCGGCATCTGGTCGGCGTCCTGCCCGTGGACCGGTCCACCCGGCTCGACGAGGGAGCACAGTTGGTCAACGCCGGAACACCCATCACACCGCAGGACGGACCGGTCCCGATGATCGGTCATGTCACCTCGTCCTATCAGTCCGCTGCTCTCGGCCGCCCGTTCGGCCTGGCGCTCGTGGACAGCGGGCGCCATCGACTCGGTGACGTGGTTCAGTCCCCGGTCGACGGCGCCCTGGTGGACGTCGAGATCACCTCACCAGCGCTGTATGACCCCGAAGGGAGCCGTCGAGATGGCTGACACCATGATGATCGCCTCCGATGCCGCCGAATCCGAGTCCTCCGCGAACAATGCCGCCGCGGCCACCGAGGTGGACGCTCTACGCGTCTCCCCGGCCGCCCACTTGGCCGAGATGATGGCCGCGGCCACCGTGGAGGGCGAGCGCTCCGTGGCCCTGCGTGAGATCCGCTTCGCCGTTCAACTCGGCGTCCGAGTGCTGCCGGGCACCCCGGCGTCGGCCGCCGTCGAGGCCGCCCTGGGCCTCGCCCTGCCTCGTCACCACGGCGAGGTGACCGGCGATTCCGGCGGACTGCACGGCCTGTGGTTGGGACCGGACGAGTTCCTCGTGGTGGACGTCTCCCGCCACCAACGCCCCGGGGACTCGGATGCCGCGGCAGCGGCGCTGGACGGCACCCAGGGTGAGGCCAGCCTGCCGGGACAGGTCCTGGACCTCTCGGCGAATCGCACCATCCTGGAGCTCTCCGGGGCCAGTGCCCGCGCCGTCCTGGAGAAGGGCTGCCACTATGATCTGCATCCGCGCGCCTTCGGCGTCGGGATGGCGATCGCCACCCAGCTCGGGCCGGTCCCGGTGATCCTGCACCGTTCCGGCGATCGAGAGTTTCGGCTGTATCCGCGGGCGTCGTTCGCGGACTATCTGGTGCATTGGTTGCTAGATGCCATGGAAGAGTTCGCAGCAGAGGAGGTCCTCTGATGGCTCTCAGCGTTCTGGACCTGTTCTCCATCGGCGTCGGCCCGTCCTCCTCCCACACCGTGGGACCGATGCGGGCCAGCCGGCGGTTCACGCAAGAGCTGACCGACGCCGGTCTCCTGGACTCCGTGGCGCGGGTGAAGACCGAGCTGTTCGGCTCCCTGGGGGCCACCGGCATTGGACACGGCACGGACTTCGCGGTGGTGGCCGGGCTCAGCGGGCACGATCCCGAGACCGTCGTCGCCGACGCGATACCGCAGATCGTCACGGCCGCCGTCGAGAATCGCCGGTTGCAGCTCGCCGGGGAGCGCGAGATCACCTTCGACCGTGCCAAGGACGTGGTCATGCATCGCCGGCGGTCCCTGCCCGGTCACCCCAATGCCTTGCGGATCACGGCCTTCGACGGTGACGGTGGTGTGGTCGCCGAGGGCGAGTACTACTCGGTCGGCGGCGGATTCGTCGTCTCGGCGGACGAGCTCGGACAGTCTCTGTCCGAACCCGAGGCGGCCGAGCCCTACCCGTTCAGCAGTGCAGATGAGCTCCTGCAGCGGTGCCGGGAGTCCGGGCTGTCCATCGCCGGCGTCATGCGCGCCAATGAGCTCACCCGGCACTCCGAGGAGCACTTGCGCTCCCAGTTGCTGCGCATCTGGGAGGTCATGCGCGAATGTGTGGAGAACGGCTGTACCCGCACAGAGGAGACGCTGCCCGGCGGACTGCGCGTCCGGCGTCGTGCCCCCGCTCTGCGTGAACGACTGCGAGCCGATGCCACGAACCGGTCCCTGCAGGGCGACCCCCTGGAGGCCATGGAATGGGTGAACCTTTTCGCGCTGGCCGTGAACGAGGAGAACGCCTCCGGCGGGCGGATCGTCACCGCCCCCACCAACGGGGCGGCCGGCATCATCCCCGCCGTCATGCACTACTACCGGGAATTCGTCCGTGGGGCCTCGGATGAGGCGATGGTGGACTTCCTGCTCACCGCCGGAGCGGTGGGCATCCTGTTCAAGACCAACGCCTCGATCTCCGGGGCCGAAGTCGGGTGCCAGGGTGAGGTCGGTTCGGCCTGCTCCATGGCGGCCGCCGGACTGTGCGCCGTCCTCGGCGGGACCCCGGAGCAGGTGGAGAACGCCGCGGAGATCGGACTGGAGCACAACATGGGCCTGACCTGCGATCCCGTGGGCGGACTCGTGCAAGTGCCCTGCATCGAGCGCAACGCCATCGCCTCCGTCAAGGCCGTCAACGCCGCCCGGCTCTCGGTGCGCGGGGACGGGCAGCACCGGGTGAGCCTGGATCAGGCCATTGCCACCATGCGCCAGACCGGCGCGGACATGAAGTCCAAGTACAAGGAAACCTCGCGCGGCGGCCTGGCGGTCAACGTCATCGAGTGCTGAAACTCCCCAGGCGCAAAGTGACGACACCCCGTCCGTTGGGACGGGGTGTCGTCACTTTGCGCCTCGAGTGGGGGCGGGCAGTCGGCGTCAGTCAGGGGCAAGCGCGGTCAGCCGCGCAGTCTCGTCATCTCCGGGTCGTAGAGCGGATCGTCCACCACGGTGGCCGCGATCCGGCGCCCGAGGTACTCGATCTCCACCGCGTCACCGGTGTCCACCCGGTTCGGCAGCCACGCATAGGCGATCGGCTGGCGCACGGTGTATCCGTAGGCAGCACTGGTGACGTAGCCGGAGGCCTCGCCGTCCACGTACACCGGTTCCTTGCCGAGGACCACCGAGGCCCCGTCGTCGATGGTCAGGCACCGCAGGCGCGTGGTCGCTGCCGCGGCCCGCTCCGCCAGCGCGCTCTTGCCGACGAAATCATCCATCTTCGTGGCCTTGACGGCGAACCCCAGTCCGGCCTGTTCCGGCTCGTGTTCACTGGTCATGTCCGCCCCGAAGGACCGGAAGCCCTTCTCCAGGCGCATCGAGTTGAAGGCCCCGCGGCCGACGGCAATGACCCCGTGCTCCTGGCCCGCCTCCCAGAGCACATCCCAGAGCCGGTGCCCGACGTCGGCCGAGGCATAGAGCTCCCAGCCGAATTCGCCCACGTAGGACAGGCGCATGGCGGTCACCGGGATGCCGCCGATCGAGATCTCCTTGGCACGGAAGTACTTCAGCCCCTCCTTGCTCAGATCGTCGCGGCTGACCTTCTCCATCACAGCGGCGGCGAGTGGTCCCCAGAGGCCGATGCAGCAGGTGCCGGGGGTGATGTCCCGGACGGTGACCCACTGGGCCGGGTTCTCCTCGCTCTGGTGGCGTGCCATGCGGGCGAGATAGGCCAGGTCCACGTTGGAGTTCACGCCGGCCTGATACGACTGCTCGGACAGGCGGGCGACCGTGATGTCGCTGGTGATGCCGCCGGCCTCGTTGAGGAGAAGCGTGTAACTGACGGCACCGGGCGCCCGCATCATGCTCGACGTCGTCAGGCCGTGCAACAGGGAGCCGGCGCCCGGTCCGGTGATCTCCAGACGCTTGAGCTGGGTCATGTCGAACAGGCCCACAGCGGTCCGGGTCTTCCAGACTTCGGCCGCGGCAATCGGGGAGTGGAATTGGTCGGACCAGGTGTCACGCTCCGGGGCGGCCCATTCGGCGGGCAACTCCTCCAACAGGGCGGCGTTCGCCTCGAACCAGTGTGGGCGCTCCCAACCGCCGCTTTCCAGGAAGAACGCGCCGAGGGCCTTCTGCTGCTCGTGGAAGGGGCTGACTCGCACGTTGCGCGGGGAGAGCCGCGGCTCCAAGGGATGGCGCACGTCGTAGATCTCGACGAAGTTCTGCTGCGAGGTCTCGGAGACGTACTCGGGCGTGGTCTGCACGTCCTCGAACCGGTTCAGGTCGCAGTCGGACAGGTCGACACTCGACTGCCCGGTCGCGATCAGTTCAGCGACGGCCTTGGCGATGCCCGCACCGTGCGTGACCCAGACGGCCTCGGCCGCGAAGAAGCCGTCGACGTGGCGGGATTCGCCCACCAGTGAGCCGCCGTCCGGCGTGAAGGAGAAGATGCCGTTGAATCCGCGCTTGATCTCGGTGCTCTTCAAGTCCGGGAGCAACTCCCGGCTGGCCTCCCACTCTCCCGCGAAGTCCTCCGGGGTGAAGGGCAGGGACGAGGGCATCTGCTCGCCCGTGATGTCCTCCGGCCGGTAGGCCGGCAGAGTGTCGAGATCGACCGGCATGGGGCGGTGCGCGTAGGAGCCGATCCCGATGGTGTCACCCCACTCGCGGTAGTACAGGTCCCGGTCCTGGTAGCGCAGGATCGGCCGGCTGGCACCGTTGGGCAGCTCGTTGACGCCGGCCAGGGACGGAACCGATGTGGTCCACGCGAACTGGTGGGCCAGCGGCAGCAAGGGGATCTCGGTGCCGACCATCCTGCCGAGGTTCGGCCCCCAAAAACCGGCGCACGAAACGACGACGTCGGCCGGGAACCGCTCCTCGCCCGCCACGACCGCGGTGACCCGGCCCCCGGACTGCTCGATGTCGGTCACAGTGGTCCGGTCGCGGAACTCGACGCCGGCGGCTCGAGCCCGCTCGATGACCAGCTGGGTTCCTTTGGCGGCCAGCGCCAGGCCGTCCCCAGGGGTGAAGAGCCCACCGAGCGGCATGTCCGGGTTGAGCAGGGGGAAGAGCCGGAGACACTCGTCCGGGTCAACGACGTGGGCCTCCACTCCGTACGAGCGGTTCCAGCCCGCGCGGCGGTGCAGGTCCTGCAGGCGCTCTTCGGTGGTCGCGATCTCGAGTCCGCCCACGGGCAGGAAAGAACCGCGGCCGTCCGCATCGGTCAGCGAGGTCAGCTTCTCGATCGTGTACTGGGCGAACGCCGTCATCGACTTCGATCCGTTGGAGGAGAAGACCAGTCCGGGCGCATGAGAGGTGGAGCCGCCGGGAATCGTCAGCGGCCCCTGCTCGAGCACGAGGGTGTTGGCGTGTCCGAGCTGGGCGAGCTCGTCCGCGAGGTTCGCGCCGACGATGCCGGCTCCGATGATGACGACCCGGGGAGAGGGGTTATGCCTCATTGATCACTCCTTAGTGTGCTGACGGCGATGTGCTGACGGCCTGCCCGGCGTCCGGTGTGGCCTAGGCGTCGACGACCAGGTCGGTCTGCGCCGTCGAACAGCACGGCAGGAACTTTCCGGCGTCGATCTCGCGAGCACGGATGCCGCCCTGGTGGTTCATGTCCACCTCGCCACTGATCTTGACGACCTTGCAGGAGCCGCACATGCCCTCCCGGCAGTTCGCGCCGATGCGCACGCCGGCCTCCCGGGCGGCGTCCAGGACGTTCGCCTGCGGGTCGATGCGCACGTTCAGCCGGGTGCGCAGGAACGACATCGTCAGGCTGCCCTCTCCGACCACCTCGAAGGTGGACGGGTCGACCGGCCCGGTCGTGTTCGCGGCCGCTGGGCTCGGGGCTGGGCTCGACGGCGGCGGGCTCGATGGCGCCGCACTAGAGGGTGCCGGGCTCGACGCGGCCGACGCGCCGCCGTCGTTCTTTGAGTCGTTCTCTGAGGTATTGAGTTCCGCGATCCGGTAGAGGTCCAGCGCGCCCGTGACCGGATTGACGACTTCGGCCGGGGCCTCCTCGGCAGCCTCCCGGGCGGCCTCTCGGGCGGCGTCCTGTGCGGCGGCCATGTCCTCGGCGATCCCGCCGGCGAGGGCCACTTCCTCCCGATACTCGAGCACGGTCTCGTGGGTGCCCGAGAAGGACTCGATGAAGATCGACGTGTCGTCCACGCCCACCCTGCCCAGCAGCTCCGCGGCGACGTCGATGTACCCCTCCGGACCGCAGGCGAAGACCTTGCGCCCATTGGCATCGGGGACCACGGTGTCGATCATCTCCGCGGTCAGCCGTCCGACCATGCCCTCCCAGGTGCCGGGGACGCTACGGTCACCCAGCGAGTAGTACACGGTGATCCGCGAATCGACGGCGGCCAGGTGCTCGAGTTCACGCGAGAACGCGAAGGTCCCTGGCGCGGCCCCGTGATACAGCATGATCACGTCGGCATTGCCCGGCAGGGAGTGGATCGTCCGGATCATCGACATCAGCGGGGTGACGCCGGAGCCGGCCGCCAGGAACAGGTAGCGGGCTCGGCGGTCGTAGTCGGGCAAGTGGAACGCCCCGACCGGGCCGAGCACCTCCAGCACGGCCCCGGGCCGGATGTTCTCGTGGATCCACGGTGAGACCGTGCCGCCCTCCTCGCGCTTGACCGTGATGGCGAACGTCCACGGCTCCGTCGGGGCGCTGGAGAGTGAATAACTGCGGTTGACG
This sequence comes from Citricoccus sp. GCM10030269, assembly GCF_042665635.1. Lineage (NCBI taxonomy): Bacteria > Bacillati > Actinomycetota > Actinomycetes > Micrococcales > Micrococcaceae > Citricoccus > Citricoccus sp. GCM10030269. The sequence goes on from NZ_JBHTCV010000002.1 coordinate 70,922, forward strand.
GGCTCGGCGTCCGGACCGTGCACGGGGAAAGCGATATTGAGGTACTGACCGGAGCGGAAGGCCAGCGGCGCGCCGTCGACCCGGCGCATGACCACCGTCAGCATGTCCCCGGCCTCGGGGATGGTCTGAACGCACTCGGCGTGAAACTCCTGCGGATACCAGGGATCCAGCGCCGTGGCCGCCGCCGCGTAGGGCAGGTCGGCGGAGGCCTGGACCACCCGGTTCCACGGCATCTCCAGGCCCCGGACGCGCCGGACCTCCGGGATCGTGGTGAGGGTGGTGCTGACGGTCATGCCACGTGCTCACGCATACGCTGGGTGTACCAGTTGATGAATGCCTCGACCTGGTACTCGCTCTTCATGTAGGGGCCGGGCTCGTAGGCCGGGCTGTAGGCGCCTTGTTGGCACATCTCCACGAAGTTCTTGTCCTGCAGGTTCGTCTGCTTCCACGTGTGGGTGAGCGTGTCCACGTCGTAGTCCACGCCCTCGACGGCGTCGTCAGCCACGAGCCAGGTGGTGCGCACCAGCGTCTGGTGCTCGTTGATCGGGAACGCGGCGAAGGTGATCACGTGGTCGGAGAGCAAGTGGAACCAGGAGTTCGGCTGCAAGTGCATGGAGCAGCGGCCCAACCGGAAGTCGCGCAGGTCGCCCAGCAACTTCTTGGACAACCGGCGGCCGGAGGCGGAGAAGGACTCACCCGCGCCGTCGAGCGGCTCACGGGAGATGCGGATTCCGGTGACGCGGGTGTCGAGTTCCTCGACGACCTCAAAGGGAAGTCCATAGCGGGTACAACGCCCCCGCAAAGCGTCCTCGGCCTCGATGTTGCGGTTCCAGACGTCCTCCAGATGGGGCGGGACGATCTCCTCGGAGAGCCCCCAGGTCGGGAAGAGTGAGCAGGCCAACTCGGGGTGGCCATCACAGTGGTAGCACTCGCGATTGTTCTCCATCACGAGTTTCCAATTGCCCTCCTCGATGATGTCCTGTTGGTAGGCCACCCGAGAGCTGGCGATCTCATGGGGGGCGAGGTACGGCTCGAAGATCCCCGCCACCTCGTCGAAGTCGGCGGGCGGCTCGTCCGCCAGGCAGACGAACACCAACCCGGCGACGACCCGTCCATGCGCCTTCTTCAGCGCGAAGCAGGCTTTGTCGAAGGACGTCTCTCCGGGGGACGAGGCGTGGATCAGGTCGCCGTCGGGCGAGTAGGTCCAGGAGTGGTAGCCGCACACCAGGTTGCCGGTGGAGCCCGCTTTCTCCGACAGGACCCGAGCGCCGCGGTGGCGACACACGTTGTGCAGGACATTCACGCCCTCCTCGGTGCGAAGGACGATCAGGGAGTACGGACCGTAGTCGACGGTGACATAGTCACCCGGCTCCGGGATCTCGGCGAGGCTCGTGGCGAAGAGCCAGTGCCGGCCGAAGATGCCCTGCATGTCCGCGGCGAAGATCTCGGGATCGGTGTAGAACGGGCCCTCCAAGGAGTAGCCGGTACGGCGCTCTTCGAGCAGAAGGCGCAGTCGGGCCGTCTGATCCTCGGTGGGAGCGGCGGCGAGGCGGCCGCGGCTGCTGGTGCTGGGATTCACGGCAAGGGTCACGGTACTGACTCCTCGAGTCTGCGGAGTTCGGGGTGATGCTGCGGACCGGACGGGGGCGAGTCCGTTGCGGAACTGTGATCAATGACACGTCGATCGTAGAGTTCGGAACGTTGCAATAAAAAGCGCGAATATCAGGCGTTAACCGTGCAGAATCAGTGCATGATCGATCGACGCATCCTGACCCTCCGGACCTTCGCCTCGTGTGGCAGCATCGCGGCGACCGCGGAGCTCACCGGATACTCCCCATCTGCCGTCTCGGCGCAGCTCCGAGAGCTTCAGCAGTCGCTGGGCATGCGCCTGCTGCTGAAGGAAGGCCGCGGATTACACCTCACCGCGACCGGCCGGTATCTCGTCGAGCAGACGGACGGTCTGGTGGAGGAGTGCGACCGCATCACCTCGACCATGGCGTCCGTTGCCGGGTCCACGCCCATCGAGTTCGGTCTCGGCGGCTTCTCGACGGCGGCGTCCAGCCTGCTCGTCCCGCTGGCGGCGGATCTGCGGGTTTCGCAGCCGCAGGTCACCGTGCGAGTGGTCGAGGCGAGCCCGTCGCGCTGCCTGGACCTTCTCCTCGCGGAGCGGATCGATCTCGCCGTGGTGGTGGCCACCGAGGCTGATGCCGACGTCGGCTCCGATTCCCGCGTCGAGGAGACGGCGCTGCTCGACGACCCGCTGGACGTCATGCTGCCGTTGGAGCACCGGCTGGCCGAAAAGCCGTCCGTCTCGCTGCAGGAACTCGTCGGGGAGGTCTGGATCACGGACGCACCGGGCACCGCCTACCGCGCGCTGTTCACTTCCGCGTTCACCGCGGTCGGCGTGAATCCGAAAGTCCAGCACGAGGTGACCGAGTGGGAGACGACGACGGCCCTCGTCGGGGCCGGGATGGGCCTCGGCCTGGTGCCGCGTCTGGCGAGTCTGGCGGGCGCCGAGAACGTGCGGCGCGTGCCCATTGCGGGGCCGGCCCGGCCGACGCGGCGAATTATCGCCGCTGCGCGTCGGGGCACCGCGACCGCGCCCATTATCGCCGCTTCCCTGGCGCAGCTGAAGGATGCCGCCCGGCGTCTGCTCTCGGAGCGGCTGGCGGAGAATCCCTAGCCTCGACGCTCGATCAGCGACTCCTCGCTGGCGCGTTCTCCGACGCGCGCCTGGCCGGGATCGATGAGACCGACGATGGGCCGTACTCTGGCTGCAGACCGTCAGCTGTTCAGCGACTGAGGGCCTCGTGGCCTGAGGCACCGTGAGCGACGGTCGTCATGAACGATTGATCGCGAACGGAGACGACGCATGGACGTGGCGCTGACCCTGGCCGGGATAGTGGTCATCGTGCTGGGCCTGCGGGACATGTTCCACAGTCTGCTGCATCCGGAAGGGCAAGGGACGTTGAGTCACCTGGTCCTCGCGGGCATCTGGCGAGTCTCCAGGCTGCTGCGGCACCGCTTCGGCTCGGCTTCCGGCCCAGGCGGCATGGTCGCCGCCATCCTGATGTGGGTGCTCCTGCAGTCCGTGGGCTGGGCCTTGATCTACCTGCCGAGGATTCCTGAAGGATTCAGCTACTCGGGCGTGGATCCAGCGCAGTATCCGGACTTCGCCCAGGCGCTCTACATGTCCTTCACCGCGCTGTCGACAGTGGGCTTCGGTGACGTGGTCGCCATCGACCCCTGGATCCGCCTTGCCTCGCCACTGCAAGCGCTGACCGGTTTCGCGCTGTTGACGGCAGCCCTGACCTGGTTCACCCAGGTGTACCCGCCGCTGGCACGCCGTCGGGCCTTCGCCCTGGAAATGAGGAACCTGCACCGGGCCGGATACGTCGAACGCCTGGGCGAGCTCGAGACGACGACGGCGTCCGGGCTGCTGGACGGATTGGCCCGGCACGCAGAACTCGCCAGCATCGATCTCATCCAGCACTCCGAGAGCTACTACTTCGTCGAGATCCATGACGACCTGTCCCTGGCGCGCCAACTCCCCCGTGCCCTGGAGTTCCGGGATGCCGGCCACCAGAGCCAGTCGCCCGACGTACAGCTGGCTGCTGAGCGCCTCTCGTTTTCCCTCGACCGCCTCGGAAGCGCTCTGGACAAGTTCCTCGTGGAGGCCGGTGACGATCTTGAGTCGACGTTCTCGGCCTACGCTGCCGACCACGAACGCTCGCACGCCTCCTGAGACGGGGTGACGACCCAGCAACGGCACGTTGAGGGCCGAGCTCGGTTGAGGGACCCAGCCAAACGGACCACACCCGGTGATGTAGCGCCGGGTGCGGTCCGCATGACTGGGTCTCACCAGATTCGCCGAACCAGCACGACGCCGGTCAGCCGGCTTCCGGCCCGCCCACACCTTTCAGGGCAGATCCGTTGCCATACTGGCTTTCCGGAATGACGCTGAGCTTGCCACTGGTCTCCAGCACCACCGCCTTCACCTGAGCCAGATCCCCGATGCCCTGAGATCGCACAGCTTGACGCAGCTCGGATTCGGTGAGGCGGTTCCGTCGCAGCTCGTCGTGCTGAATCCGGCCCTCGATCAGCAGCAACGCCGGCCGCGACGTCAGCGCTGTGCGGGTTCTCGGCCAATGCGCCGAGAGGGACGCCACCAAAAACTGCAATCCGGCCAACAGGGCCAGAGCCGTCAGCCCCTCGGCCAGGGACACGTCCGAACTGAGCAGAATCGTCGCCAGAGTGGAGCCGAGGGACACTGTGACCACAAAGTCGAAGGCGTTGAGCTGTCCCAGGGTTCGTTTGCCGGAGACCCGCAGCACCACCACCAGCGCCGCGTACGCGGCTGCGCCGACAAGGACAATACGCAGCAGATCGAACCACGAGTCAAACCACATTCGGGACCCCTGCCCGCGGCGGAACCGGCCACCGGTCCATTGATCTGGCCGGCCACCGGTCCGTTGATGGGCCGAGCCGGACGTGGGACCCAGTCAAACGGACCACACCCGGTGATATAGCAATGGGTGCGGTCCGCACGACTGGGTCCTCATCAGATTCGCTGAGCTTGCCGCTGGTCTCAGCCGAGAGAGGCCAACAGATCCGAGCAGGCTTGCTCACAGCGACGGCAGGCCTCTGCGCAGACCCGGCAATGCTCGTGCATCTGAGCATGGCTTTCACATTCCTCGGCGCAGCCCTGGCACGCGGCGCGGCAGGCCTCCACGAGCGCTCGGGTGACCTGGGCACTGTCACCGGTGCGGCGAGTGAGGACCCGGCCGGTGGTCAGGCAGATGTCGGCGCAGTCCAGGTCCGTGCCGATGCACACCGTCAACTCGGCGACCTTGTCCTCGGCCAGGCAGGCGTCGGCACAGGCGGTGCACGTCTGCGCACACTCGAAGCAGGCCTCGATGCACGCGGCCAGCTTGTCTTTGTCCACCGAACCGAGGTCCTTCGGATACGTCTCCAACATCGTGCTTACGTGATGGGTCATCGAGAACTCCTTCATCGATCGGAATGTCAGTCAGTACGGCTGGAATCACCGTCGGAACCGCGGTGGGGCCCGTGCTGATTCGCTGGCCGCATGGCCGACCGTAAACCGCTCAGCGGAGCCGAGTGAAGACCTCACTGGTGGGCGCAGTTGCTCAGGTCTAACCCCGCTGGAAGGCGACAATCCTCTCGATGCCGGCGGCGACGGCGTCGTACCCGGCGGCGAAGGACAAGCGCACGTACTTCTCCCCGTTGGCGGTATCGAAGTCTGTGCCCGGCGTCAGCGCCACATGCGCGCCTTCGAGGAGGGCTTCGCAATAGGCGGTGGACGTGCCGTATGTGGCCAACATGGCCTCACCGGGCTGCGCCCAGAAGTAGAAAGCGCCATCGGCCGGGGCAGCGTGGGTCCAGCCCAGGCGATCCTGGTTCTCGAGCAGCAAGGCACGGGCGCGAGCGAAACCGGCGACCTGCGCGTCGCACTCGGCATAGGAGTCCGCCGAGAAAGCCTCCACCGCGGCATACTGCGCCGGCGCTGGAGGGCAGAGGGAGACGGATCCGGACAGGCCTCCGACGGCCGGCACCAGATCTTCGGGCATCAGCATCCAACCGATGCGCCAGCCCGGCATGCCCCAGTACTTCGAGAACGAACTGATGACGATTGCCTCGGGCGAGTACTCCGCCGCGCAGACCCCGCGCGCGTCCTGAGGTCCACCGGGAACGACGTCGGCCGTGCCGCCTCCCGTGTCGCGTACCGCGCCTCCTACCGCGCTGCCTCTCGCGCCGCCTCGAGTCTCACCTGCCGTGTCGGCGTAGGTGATGCCGTGGTAGATCTCGTCCGAGACCAGCCGTACCTGGTGCTCTCGGCACCACGTCGCCAGCTCCTCCATTTCGTCACGGGTGACCATGGTGCCGGTCGGGTTGTTCGGCGAGGCGAGGATGAGCCCGGCCAGGGGCCCGTGCCGGGCTTCCGCCTCGTCCAACAGCGCGGGGGTGGGCTGAAATCGCACCTCGGGGCCGGCATCGAGCTCCACCACCTGGCACCCGAGCGCGGAGAGGATGTTGCGGTAGGCCGCGTACCCCGGGCGGGCCAGGGCGACCCGGTCCCCCGGGTTGAACGCGCAGAGGAATCCGGCCATGAACGCTCCGGACGAGCCGGTGGTCACAGCCACGCGCCGAGGGTCAATCTCCACGCCGTACCACCGTCGGTAATGCCCGGCGATGGCCTCCCGCAGTTCGGAGATACCGAGGGTGGACGTGTAGTTCAGCGGGCGACCGGAGGCATGCACCTCGGCGGCCTTGGCGCTGACCGCGGCGGGTGCTCCTCCGCTGGGCTCGCCGGCACACAGACTCACGACGTCGGCCCCGGCCGCGCGCAGTTCCGCCACCCTCCCCAGGATGGTCATCACCTGGAAGTCGGGTACCTGCGAGCGCGATGACGGCGCGAGGGACGGCCTGGAGACGGGAGTGCCCGCCGGGAGGAAGTCAGGAGTGATCGGCGAGGTGTCGTGAGGGTCGTTGTGGCGCGCGCGGGACATCATGCCCCATTGAATCAGTCGTGGACTACTTCGTGGCGCCGACCCCGGCCGGTGGTGCGGAAAGCCCATTGACCATGGCGTCGATGCGTTGCGGTGACAACGCGTGGTGGATGGCCAGCATGCTCGCACCCAGCACGCCGGCGTCGAGCCCGGAGCCGGACTGGACGATCTGCAAATGCTGCGTCGCCAAGGGGATGGTGCGGGAGTAGACGACCTCACGGATGCCGGCGATGAGGTGCTCACCGGTCAGCGTCATGGAGCCGCCGACGACGATCACAGAGGGGTTGATGAGGCTGATGCAGGCGGACAGGACGTCGCCCACGTCCCGGCCGGCCTGACGGACCGCGTGGACGGCGTCGGTGTTTCCAGCCTGAACCAACCGGACCACGTCCTCACTCGTGCGGGCCTCCAGGCCACGGTCCCGCAGCTTGGCGGCGACAGCCGGACCCGAGGCCACGGCCTCCAGGCAGTCCTCGTTGCCGCAATGGCACGGAACGCCACCGCCGTGGTGCACCCTGATATGCCCGATGTCCCCCGCCACGCCGTCTGCTCCGCGCTGCAGCCGGCCGCCGGCGACGATGCCTGAGCCGATGCCCGTGGCCACCTTGACGAAGAGCAGGTCGTCCACAGAGGGCCAGGCCACGTTGCGCTCGCCGAGCGCCATGATGTTGACGTCGTTGTCCACCAGCACCGGCACGCGGAAATGGTCGTGCAGGAACCCGGGGACGTCGAAGCCGTTCCAGCCGGGCATGATCGGCGGGTTGATGGGCCGGCCCGTGCGGTGTTCCACGGGCCCCGGCACGCCGATGCCGATCGCCAACAGGTCGGCCGCGGTGCGGTCCGATTCCGCCAGCAGTCCGTTGGAAAGCTCGACGACGGCCTGCAGCACCACGTCCGGCCCTTGGGCGACCTCGATGGTGCGGGTGGCCTCGCGGACTCGGTGCCCGGCGAGGTCGGTCACGGCCACCCGTAAGTGCGATGCGCCGATATCCACACCGAGCACGACTCGACTCCCGGCCCGTAGAGCGATGCGTGAGGACGGGCGGCCACCGGTGGGAACCGAGTCATCGACGAAACCGACCAGTCCCAGCTCCATCAGGGCCTCGATGCGCAGCGTCACGGTGGAGCGGGCCAGACCCATGCGCTCAGCCAGTTCCGTCCGGGTCCGGGGCTGTCCGTCGCGGAGGATCTGGAACAGATCGCTGGCACCCGATCCGCCCGATCCATCCAGGCCACCGAACGTGCTTATGTCACTCATCGACTCATTACAGCACAGGTTTCGACGGAACACGTCGCTGGTTTCGGGCACAGGGCGATAGCCCTAGACCTTGAGTGGTTTCGCCTTGGCCCGGCGTTCATTGCGGGCGGCGAAGCGCTGTTGCAGCAGGACGGCGACCACGATGATGACCCCCTTGGCCAGCGCCTGCACGGAGGTGTCCATATTGTTCTGCGTGAACACGTTGGTCAGCGTGCTGAAGATCAGCACACCCAGCACGGTACCCACAATGGTGCCGCGGCCGCCGCTGAGCAGCGTTCCTCCCACCACGACGGCGGCGATCGCCTCGAGCTCGAAGAGCAGCCCGTGCGTCGAGGTGCCGGCCGTGGTGCGGCCCATCATCATGAGTCCGGCGATGCCGGCCGCGAACCCGGCCAGAACATACAGCATGACCAGGTGACGCTTGACCTTGATACCGGCCAGGCGGGACGCCTCGAAGTTACCTCCGATCGCAATGGTGCGGCGGCCGAAGGTGGTGCGGTTGAGCAGGAACCAGCCACCCACGGCCACCAGGAGGAAGATCCACACGAGCACGGGGATGCCAAGAAAGTCGGCTCGCATGAATCCCAGGAAGTCGCGGTTGTTCACGATCAGGGTCCGGCGCCCGGAGATCAGCTCGGCCAAACCGCGAGCGCCCACCAGCATGGCCAGCGTGGCGATGAAGGCGACCACGTTGCCGTAGGCGATGATCACGCCGTTGACGAGTCCCGCGACCGCGCCCACGGCGAGCGCGATCAGCACCATCAGCAGCCACGAGGACTGTGTCGCGGCCAGCTGGACGGCGGTGAGGCTTGCCACCACCGTGGTCAGACCCATCACCGAGCCGACGGACAAGTCGATGCCCCCGGCCGTGATGACGAAGGTGACGCCCACGCTGATCACGCCGATGATCGAGGCGTAGCGAAGAATGGTGAGGATGTTCTCGATCGCCAAGAAACGTTCTCCGCTGGTGATGAAGCCGATCGCGAAGAGCGCCGCCAGGGCGATCAGGAGGCCTAGGCTGCGGGCGCCGGAGCCGTGCAGGAAACTCGTGCCCGGGGCCGCGCTGCCCCGGGCCGTACTGCCAGGGGCATGGCTGCCGGAGGCCGTGCCGCCGGAGCCGGAATCGGAGTCCGGGGCCGAACGCTGTTCGGCCACCGGGGTCTTCTGCTCGCTCACGCGGCACTTCCCTTCATGACGAGGTCGAGCACTCCGTGCTCGTCGATTTCCGTGGCCTCGGTGTGGGCGAGGAGGCGTCCGTCATCGATGACGAGCACGTTGTCCGCCAATCCGATGACCTCCTCGATCTCACTCGAGATGACGATGATGGCGGTGCCGGCCGCGGCGAGACGCCGAATGAGCGTGTAGATCTCCGCGCGAGCGCCGACGTCGACTCCCCGTGTCGGCTCGTCCAGCAGCAGGACCGGGGTCCCGTGCACCAGCCAACGGGCCAGCAGGATCTTCTGCTGATTGCCACCGGAAAGCGTACGGGCGGGACGGTCGGGATCATCCGGACGCAGCTCCAGGGCCGCGATCTGTTCACGGGCCGCCTGTCGTTCGGCCGACTCGTGAAGAAAGCCGGTCCGGGAGAAGCGCTCGAAGGTGGACAGGGTGACGTTTTTGTAAACGGGTTCGTCGAGGATGAGGCCCTGGCTCTTGCGCTCCTCCGGAGAGAGGCCGATGCCGGCGTGGACGGCCGCGCTGACCGAGCCGGGTTTGAGCCTGCGCCCGTTCACGGTGACACGTCCGGACGTCGGCTTTCGGGCGCCGTAGATGGTCTCGATGATCTCCGAACGCTGTGAGCCCACCAGGCCGGCAAAGCCGAGAATCTCACCCGCGCGGACCGAGAAGCTGACCTTGTCGAAGTGGCCCTCGAGTTCCAGGCCGTCGACGTCGAGCACCACCGGCGCATCAGGAGTGACTGGCGCCCGGGCCGGGAACACATTGGCGACGTCCCGGCCGGTCATCAACCGGATCAGTTCCGCCGTGGGGGTCTCGGTGACATGGAGACCGTTCGCCGTGCTCCGACCGTCCTTGATCACGGAGATGCGGTCACCGATCTGACGAATCTCCGCCAGACGGTGGGAGATGTAGACGACGGCGATGCCTTGAGAGGTGAGTTCACGGACCACCCGGAAAAGGTTCTCGACTTCGCCGGAGTCCAGGATGGCGCTCGGCTCATCCATGATGATCAACTTGGCGTCCCGAGAGAGAGCGCGAGCCATGCTCACGATCTGCTTGCTCGCCACGGAGAGCGAACCGACTTCGCGTGACGGCGAGAGATCGCCGTGGCCGAGTCGCTTCAAGAGGGCACGGGCACTCGCGTTCGCCTCCTTGACGTGCAGCACTCCCCCGGTCGCCCGTTCGTGCCCCAGGAAGATGTTCTCCGCGACGCTCAACCCGTCGACGACGTCGAGTTCCTGGTACATGGTGGCGATGCCCAGTTCCAGCGCCGCGGTGGGGCTGTCGAGCTCAACCTTCTCCCCGTCCCAGAAGATTTCCCCCGCGTCCTGCCGATACACGCCGGACAGGGTCTTGATGAGGGTGGACTTGCCGGCGCCGTTCTGGCCCATCACGCAATGGACCTCCCCGGCGCGCACGTCGAGATCGATCCCCTTGAGGGCCTGAACCGCAGCAAAACGCTTGGAGAGGCCCCGCGCCTGGAGCAGCGGTCGCGACTGATCGTCTTCCACCATGTGACGAACCTAACACATTACGTCGGCCATCGGTAGAAGGGCGTCGATTTCCCGTGGCCTTCTGTGTATTGTGACTGGCATCACGTCTTCGGGCAGTCCTCGAAAAGTCGGCGGCACCCGGCTCAGACGCACCTACTCATGAGGAGACAGTCATGCACGCAGTTCCCACGAGACGGAAAATGCTGGTCACCACCGGTGCACTCCTGGCGCTCGGTGCCCTTGTCACCGGCTGTTCGTCGGAAGCCGGTAGCGGCAACGCCCAGCCCACCAACGCCACGGTGGAGGGGAATGAGGAAGAGGGCGAGACCGTCGTCATCGGCTTCTCGGGCCCCGCCGCCGACCACGGCTGGCTCGGTGCCATCAACTCCGCCGCCATTGCCGAGGCCGACAAGTTCGGTGACATTGAGTTCCGCGTTGCCGAGGGCACCAATGACGCCAATCTGCAGATCAGCCAGGTCGAGGGATTCATCAACGATGAGGTGGACGCCATCGTCCTGCTGCCCACGGACGGCGCCGCACTGACCTCCGTCGCCACCCGGGCCATGGAGGCCGGCATCCCCGTGGTCAACGTCGACCGCGAGTTCTCCCATCCGGCGGCGGCCCGCACCACGATCCTCGGGGACAACTACGGCATGGGTCGCAGCGCGGGTGAGTACATCTGCGAACGGCTGGGCGATGACCCCGACGCCGTCGTCGCCGAGGTGGCCGGCATCGATTCCCTGCCCCTGACCCAGGACCGCAGCGAGGGCTTCAAGGACGCACTGGACACGTGCGGCTTGGACGTGGACAACCGCGTTGCCGCCGACTTCACGGTCCAGGGCGGCGAGTCCGCCACGTCGCAGTTGCTCTCGGCCGCACCGGAGATCGACGCCTTGTGGAACCACGACGACGACCAGGGCATCGGCGTGCTCTCGGCCATCGACAACGCCGGGCGAGACGAGTTCTTCATGGTCGGCGGCGGAGGCTCGGCCAACGCCATGCGAGAGATCCAGTCGGGAGAGAGCGTGCTCGAGGCCACGGTGGTCTATCCGTCCACTCAGGCCGCGGACGGTGTCAAGCTCGCCCGCCTGATCGCCCAGGGCAAGGCGATGAGCGACCTGGTGGAGGTGGAGGTTCCCAAGCGGATCGTGCTGAACGCCCCCGTGGTCACCTCGGAGAACGTGGAGGAGTATCTCCCCACGGCCTTCGAGTCCTAGACCGCCCGCTCGTCAACCGGCCGCTGCCCGACGCAGGAGAACACCATGCCACACCACGTACCGCCGCTGAGGATCGCACTGATCGGGCACGGCTTCATGGGCGCCGCCCACTCGCAGGGATGGCGGGTGGCGCCCCGGTTCCACGACCTGCCGGCCCAGCCGGAGATGACCTTGCTCGTGGGCCGCCATGCCGCCGGCGTGGACGCCTCGGCCGCCCAGTGGGGATGGAACGAGACGTCGACCGACTGGCGCGCCGCCGTCGAGCGGGACGACATCGACGTGGTGGATATCGTCACGCCCGGTGGCTCGCACGCCGAGATCGCCATCGCGGCGCTGGAGGCCGGCAAGCATGTGCTGTGCGAAAAGCCTCTCGCCAACACCCTCGAGGAAGCCGAGGCGATGGCCGCGGCCGCCGAACGGGCCGGGAAAGACGTCTTCGCCATGGTCGGCTTCACTTACCGCCGAGTGCCCGCCGCCGCCTTCGCCCGGGATCTCGTCCGGTCGGGTGCGGTCGGCGAGATCCGCCACGTCCGTGCCGCCTACCTGCAGGACTGGCTGCACGACGCCGAGGCTCCCCTGAGCTGGCGGCTCCAGCAAGAGCACGCCGGCTCAGGGGCACTCGGTGACCTGGGGGCCCATGCCGTCGACCTGGCCCAGTTCATCACGGGGCAACAGGTGACCGGAGTCAGCGGCCTCCTCCACACCTTCGTCCACGAGCGGCCGCTGCCCGGGCTAGAGTCTGGGCGCGGCGCGGTGTCCGTCGACGACGCCGCGCTCTTCACCGGCCGTTACACCGGCGGAGCCATCGGTTCCTTCGAGGCCACCCGCATGGCGACCGGTCGCAAGAACTCCCTGCGCATCGAGGTCTCCGGCTCCCACGGGGCGATCTCGTTCGACCTGGAGAACTTCAACTCACTGGGTTTTTATGATGCCACCGCTCCCGGCACCCGCCAGGGCTTCACGAACATCATGGTCACCGAACCGGAGCATCCCTACATGTCCGCCTGGTGGCCCACCGGCCATCCGCTCGGCTACGAGCATGGCTTCGTGCACCAGGCCAAAGACTTCGTCGAGGCCGTCGCACAGGGCAGGCAACCGGAACCCTCCTTCGCCGACGGCTACCAGGTCCAGCGCGTCCTCGACGGCGTCCAGCGCAGTTCCGCGCAGCACAGCGTCTGGACGGAGACCCTCTAACCCCGCTGGTCTCGCCGCACCACAGAACTCGACCCGACCCAGACCCGATCAACAGGAGTCATCGGATGGCACGCAACTTCACCTTGTTCACCGGCCAATGGACGGATCTGCCTCTGGAGGAGGTGGCCCGTCTCGCAGCCGGCTGGGGCTACGACGGGCTGGAGATCGCCGTCTCCGGCGAACACCTCGACGCCTGGCGCTGGGATGACGAGGACTACATCGCCGAGCGCCTCGACATTCTCCACCGGCATGGACTGAAGGTCTGGGCGATCTCCAATCACCTAAAGGGACAGGCCGTCTGTGACGACCCGATCGACTTTCGCCACGAGGCGATCGTCGGCGCCACGGTGTGGGGCGACGGCGACCCAGAAGGCGTCCGCCAGCGCGCCGCCGAAGAACTGAAGAACACGGCGAGGCTGGCCCGGCGGCTGGGAGTGGACACCGTCGTCGGGTTCACCGGTTCCTCGATCTGGCAATACGTGGCCATGTTCCCGCCCGTGCCGGCCGACGTCATCGACGCCGGTTACCGGGACTTCGCCGACCGGTGGAATCCCATCCTCGACGTCTTCGACGAGTGCGGGGTGCGATTCGCGCACGAGGTGCACCCCTCGGAGATCGCCTACGACTACTGGTCCACCGTCAAGACCTTGGAAGCAGTGGGCCACCGCGAGGCCTTCGGGCTCAACTGGGATCCGAGCCACATGATGTGGCAGGGCATCGATCCGGTGGCGTTCATCGCCGACTTCGCCGACCGCATCTACCACGTCGACTGCAAGGACACCCGGATGCGCATGGGCGGCGGCCGCAATGGCGTGCTCAGCTCTCACCTCGCCTGGGGAAACCCCCGACGCGGTTGGGACTTCGTCTCCGTCGGACGCGGGGACGTCCCCTGGGAGGACGCGTTCCGCACCCTGGCCGCCGTCGGCTACCGCGGGCCGATCTCGATCGAATGGGAGGACGCCGGCATGGACCGGCTCCACGGGGCCCCCGAGGCACTGGCGGCCCTGAAGAAGCTGGACTTTCCGGCGTCGTCCGCCTCTTTCGACGCGGCCTTCAAGCAGAACTGAGCAACAGTTGCGCCGAACTCAGACCTCGCTGATCCGCAGGATGGGCTTGATGGTCTCCCCGGACTTGGAGTCGGCGAAGGCCTGCTCCACCTGATCGAAGCCGTAGTACTGCACCAGCTCGTCGAAGGGGAACCGGCCTTGGCGATAGAGGTCGATCAGCGCGGGGATCAGGTTCTGTGAGGTCCCGGAACCGCCCAGGGTGCCGACCACGTGCTTGCCCCAGAGGGTCTGCTGGTGGTCCAGGCTGAACCGGGCCTGCGCGGGAGCGCCGCCGATGAGGATCAGCGTGCCGAGCATGCCGATGGCCTCAGCGGCCTCTTCGATGACGGGAATGACGCCGGTGCAGTCCAGCACGTAGTCCGCCGGGCCGCCGCAGATCTCCAGGATCTTCTCCAGGGCCTTCTCACGGCCGGAGTTGATCACGTGGGTGGCTCCGTAGCGAGTGGCCAGTTCCAGGCGATTGTCATGCAGATCGATCGCGATGATCGTGGTGGCCGGGGTATTCCGTGCCGCCATGATCGCCGCCAGTCCGACGGCACCCGCGCCGTAGACCACGAGCGATTCACCCGGTCCGGGCTGCGCGGTGTTCAACACGGCCCCGGCCCCGGTGGTGATACCGCAGGCCAGCACGCCGACGAGCTCCAGGGGCACCTCCGGGTCCACCCGCACCACGGCGTTGGCGTTGGTCAGGGAGTAGGTGGCGAAGGAGGACTGGCCGAAGAAGTGCCCTGCCATGGGCGTGCCGTCGGCGCGCGTGTAGGCCGAGGTTCCGGCCTGAGGACCGATGAAGCGTTGTCCGCTGGCCACGGCCGGGCCGAGCAGTTCACAGTAGCGGTGCTCCCCGTGACGGCAGTTGCGGCACTGCCCGCAATAGGGCCAGCCCATGACCACATGGTCGCCCTCGGAGACGGTGCGCACCCCCTCTCCGACGGCCTCGACCACTCCGGAGCCCTCGTGGCCCAGGACTCCGGGGAGCGGCATGGGCATGTCCCCGGCCTGGGTGATGGCGTCGGTGTGGCACACACCGGTGGCCACCACCCGGACCAGGACCTCGCCGGGACCGGGCTGCTCCAGCTCGAGTTCCTCACGGACAAACGGGGCGTTCTTCTCCTCGACGACGAGTGCTTCGATCTTCACGAGGTCTCCTGTTCAGTCAGTCCTGGCCGTGAGTTCCGAGGACCTCAGCCAGTTCCCATCCAGTCCGCGGTGGATTCGCGGGCGCACTGTTCAGCGTACCGAGGAGGTGCCCGGAACGACATCCACGTCCACATCCGCATCCCGGTCTGCATCCGCATTCGCGACGTGATCGGAACCGGTGGGCTCCGTACCGTCGTCGTCCTGCGGGTCCTCATAGCGAGGCCGGACGGGGATCACCAGCGCCGCTGCGACGGCCAGGATCACCGCGGAGCCGAGGAACAGCGCCGAACCGGTCCAGCCGCCTTCCATCAGGTAGCCCGCCAGAATGGGGCCGACGGTGGCGGCGATCCGGCCCAGGCCACTGATCCACCCGAACGCGGAGGCCCGCATGCGAGTCGGGTAGCTGGCCGGGATCAGCGTGTACATACCGCCCAGAGCCGCGCCATAACCGATGGCCATGCCGAGCGGGATGAACAGCGGGATGTCCTGCTGAGACAGGAAGTACCCGAGCAACCCGGCGCCGAGGGCCGTGACGAAGAGCGCGGTCACGGTCAACGGCTTGTTGGCGATCTTCAGCGAGATGAACCCATACAGCAGCCCACCGATCATGCCGCCCAGCGGGGCCAGCGTTCCGAACAGCGTGCCCAGGGCCGGGTCCGAGGTGGCCGTGGTGATCAACTGAGGGGTCCAGCCCAGATTGAAGTAGAACCAGCCCTGGATCAGACAATAGGACGCGGCCAACAGCAGCGTGATGCGCAAGACCTTCGGTGAGACCAGTTCGCGCAGTCCTACCCGGGGAGACGTCTTACCCGGTGGGGGCGAGGCGGGAAGGTCGGCGATGGGTTCCCGCCCCATCCGCGCCAACAGTCGGTTGACCTTCTCCAGACTCCGGCTCCGCTTCTGGAAGCGGGTGGAGAGGAACTGGATGGATTCCGGGAGACCGATGACGCAGATCAGCAAGATGACCACGTTGATGATCGTGCCGATCAGGAACATGCTCTTCCACCCGAGCATCGGAATGGCCGTGGCGGCGATCACCCCGGCCAGGAATCCGCCCAATCCGGTTCCGGCCGAATAGGCGGCCATGTTGAATCCCAGCCACTTGGTGGTGGAGAACTCGGCGACGATGACGCCCATGACGGCGGTGACGGCACCGATGCCGATGCCCGTGATGAAGCGCGCGCCCAGCAGGGTCTCGAGACCGGGTGCCAGCCAGGCCAGGAACATTCCCACCGTTACCAGGGCCTGACCCACCAGGCCCATCAGCCGGCGGCCGAAGCGGTCACCCATCGGAGCCAGAACCAGTGCACCGACCACCATGCCCGCCGTGGAGGCCGAGACCACGTAGCCGATATCCGAGGGCTGCAGATTCCAGTCCCCCGAGAAGTAGGGGATGGCCAGAGAGACGGCCAGGATGTCATAGCCGTCGGATATGACGGTGAGCATGCAGACGAACACTGTCAGAGCCTGGAAACGGGTCATCCGTCCATCGCGGATCCGGGATTCAACGTCCATGATCAGCCCTGTGCCGCGGGTTGGCGGGCTGCTTCGTTGTCCTCCGACTCCACGGTCTGACCCGTCACCGGGTGGGGATAGTGGAAGGGGAAGACCTCGGTGTTCGGGAAGAACTCGTACCCGCCGTCGCTGATCGTGTCCGGGCCGAAGGGGTCCTCGGGGTAGGTCACCGTCGGCCGGAACGCGTGCGGTTCGGTGCGGGCCCAGCCCTTGGCATAGTCGCCGTGCCAGAAGGGGCGGTAGTTGAGGGTCTTGATCTTCCAGACGCCGTCCACCTTCACGTACTCGTTCTCGTAGAGCCCGCCCTCGAACCACTGCTCCATGGAGGCGGTGCCGCGGAAGGTGTCCTTGGCCTGCTCGTGCAAGCCGGCCTGCATCAGGCTGCGGAAGCGAGCGCGAGCGCTCTGGCCGTCGTCGGACACTGTCACCACATCCTGATGCTGCGGGTGATCGAGGAGGAAACCGAAGACGGGACCGTTCAGCCCGTCCGTGAAGCGCTCCCGGAACCGCCCGACGTACAGCCGTCGCACGCCTTCCTTGCCCAGGTAATGGGCACCGCAGAAGAAGACGCTGCCGTCGTCAGCGAAGAGGTCCACCACCTCCTGGTACAGGCACTTGTCGAGGTAGTAGCCGTACTGGTGCTGCAGGGTGCGCACGGCCTGCTGTGCTTCCAGGATCGCCACTCGGCGGGCGAGATCCTCGAGGTCGGTGGTGGAGTTCTGCTGTTGTTCCATGGATTCAATCTCCTTCGATGTGATCTGGATCAGAGTGATCTGGACCGAATGGACCGGTGGCGGGATGTGGCTCAGGCTCAGTCGGTGCGGGCCGCGAGTTCCTCGGACGTGACCCAGTTGCCGTGCAGTCCGCGCGGAATCCGCAACGGCACCTTGAGGGTGCAGACGGGACCGCGATCCACGTGCTGGGCGTCCAGCAGCACCATCTCGGAATGCATCATGTCCCGGCGGGAGACGATGACGAACACATAGCCGTGGCCTTCGGGCGCGTCGTCGGCACCCGGCACGAACACGGGTTCGCCGATGGTGGCGTGGTCCCCCGGGTACCAGATCTTCTGCTGACCGGTGGCGACGTCGACGGCGGAGACCCAGCGGAAACCGCCCCCGGGGGCGTTGTGGCCGGGCAGATCGTTGAGCCCCATCACGCCCCACTGGTACTTGAGCGTCTCGTAGCGGTCGTCCATGCGGGGGAACTCCGCGGCGTACTGGGAGATCTTCTTCTCCGAGAAGGTGCGCCGCTGGTCCCGGGTGTCGATGGTCCAGCGGGACAGGAATCCCTTGGATTTCTCCGGATCGTGCTCCCGGTTGCCGACGATCGGGAACCACGGGAAGTACGACGACTCCGAGACTGGGGTGTCGATGTGGATGTACCGGCCGTCGTCGTGGGCGCCCATGATGTGGCTGGCGAAGCGGTTCGGACCTTCGTACCAGACGATGTTCTCGCCCTTGCCCTTGCGCGGCAGCACACCCAGGTAGACCAACTCCTCGGGGTCCCACTTGAACATCGACTCTTCCTTCTCCAACCAGTCCCGCTCGGTGCGCATGGGGATGATGGGGAAGATGACGAAGTTCTGGGTCACGGCGAAGTCATGGACCATGGAGGAGTACGGGGCTTTGAACCAGGTCTCGTGGATGATCTGCCCGGAGGCATCAGCCTCGTAGTAGGCGATGTCCCGAGTGGTCTCGCCCTTGGCGGAATAGCCGAAGAAGACCATCTCGCCGGTCTTGGGGTCGACCTTGGGGTGGGCGGTCGAGGTCTTGGAGGTCAGCGTCCCCTCGAAGTCGTACTGACCCACGGTCTCCAGCGTGTCGGGGTCCAGGATCAGCGGCGGGGAGTCCTCCTTGGCGGCGTAGAGCTTGCCCCCGTGGTAGAACACGTTGGTGTTGCCGAGTCCGCGGACCATGCCCTCGACTTCGGGCTGGTCCGTGAAGGGGTTGTGGTACATCCCGAACAGGGCCCGACCCGCCGCGCGTTCGGCCTCGAATCGGGGCGTCTTGATGTAGCGGCTCTTGTAGTCCACCCGGCCCTTGTGGAACCGGAAGGACAGGGCCATGCCGTCGTCGTTGAAGTTGCCCAGCGGCCCCTCGTCCACGAACTTGGGATACTGCCGGTCGCAGACGACCTTGAAGAAGGTGCCGTCCAGGTGTGCGGGGACCTCGCCCTGCACGCACTCCAGCCCGGCGATGTCCGCCTCCACGCGCATCGGCGCATCGAAGGGGTGCGGGGGCTCCGGGAACCGGACGGTGGGCCACACGTCCGGTTCGGGAATCGGTGTCGCCGGCTCGGTCCGGGTCCACTGCAGTTCTTCGGCCTTCACGTCGTCCTGAGGACGGTTCATGTGGGTCATGTCTTCACGTCTCCTCGTTGATCGGTTCTCAGCCGGTGGTCCGCGCGTCAGCCGTTTCCTGCAAGGCCGTCCACGGGCTGATGCCCGGGATCTGCTCGTGCGGGTCGGAGTACCGGATCACGGCATGCTCCTCGGTGAACTCGGACACCGCGTGGTGCAGGTGGTTGCGGCCCAGTCCGGACTGTTTGACGCCGCCGAAGGGCACCAACGGCACGCTGGCGCCCACCCGGTGGGCGTTGATGAAGGTGTTGCCGGCCTCGATCCGCCGGGCGACGGCAAGCGCATGATCGCGATCCCCCGACCACACCGAGGACGCCAGCCCGTACTCGGTGCGATTGGCCTCGGTGATCACCGCTTCCTCGTCGGAGAACGGCAGCACCGGGATGAGGGGGGCGAATTGCTCCTCCATGACCAGTTCGTCGTCGGCCGGCAGATCCGTCACCACGGCCGGCCGCACGAACCAGCCGTCGCCCGGTTCGAAGCCCTCGGCCCAACGGCCGCCGATGTGGACGGTGTGACCGGATTGCTGAGCATGTTCCATCAGGCGCACCGCGTTGCGGTATCCGGCCTCGGTGGTGAGGGGACCCAGATGAACACCCGGAGCGTCTCCGGGGCCGATCACCAGCTGATCCACCAGCGCGGTGAACCGTTCCACGAACTCGTGATAGCGAGATTCATGGATGTAGATCCGTTTGATGTTGAAGCACACCTGCCCGCTGACGGAGTACGAGCCCGCGATCAGCTCGCGCAGGGTCTCAGTGCTCAGGTCCGCGTCCGCCAAAACCACGGCCGGGTCGTTGCCGCCGAGTTCCAGGGCCACCTTCTTGACCGTGTCCGCGGCGGCCTTGAGCACCGACCGCCCGGTTGCCGTACCACCGGTGACGGAGACCGAACGCACGGCCGGGTCCCGGACCAACCGATCCCCGACGACGGCACCGGACCCCGGGACCACGTTCAGCACCCCGGCCGGCAGAGCGGCCGCCAGCAGGTGCAGCGCTCGGGTCAGGGCCAGCGGCGCCGCCTCCGGCGGTTTCACGACGACGGAGCACCCGGCGATGAGGGCCGGTGCCACGGCGTTGAGACAGAGATAGACGGGCGTGTTCCACGGGGTGATGATCACGGCCGGTCCCGCGGGGACTTGCTGCAGCAGCACCTCATCGGCGGAGGCGGTGCCGGGCCTCCCGGTGAGATCCTCGAACTGGCCGAGTTCATCGGCCAACGCGGCGAAGGCCCTGACCAGGTGCACCCCGCCGTTGACGTCCCCGGCACAGTCATGTGCCGGTTTCCCCACTTCCTGCACCAGCTGTCGGACCAGTTCTGCGGAGTCTCCGGCAATAGCGTCCGCCCCGGCGAGCATGGCATCGGCCCGCTGCCTCGGAGTCAGCTGCGCCCACCCCGGGAAGGCGGCGGCAGCGGCCGCCGTCGCCCGGTCCACGTCCTCCGGCAGAGACTGGGCCCCGTATCCGACCACAGTCCGCGGCGCTGCGGGATTCACCACGGGGATGGTCTCGCGGTCTCCGGTGACGGGGCCGCCGTCGATGTATGCGGAGGCGACCGGGCCGGCGTCGGGACGGTGGGTGTTCTCGTGTGTGGAGGGTGCCTCGGTGGTGCGCTCAACCATGCTTGGCCGCCTCGTTGTCCTCTGACTCCACAACCTGTCCGGTCACGGGGTGCCGATAGTGGAATGGGAAGACCTCGGTGTTGGGGTAGAACTCGAATCCCTCATCGAGGATCTGGTCCGGGCCATAGGGCGAGTCCGGGTACGTGCCACCGAGCTGGAAGTCCATCGGCGGGGTTTTGGCCCAGCCCTTGTCGTAATCGCCGTGCCAGAAGGCGCGGTAGTTCAGCCGCTTGATCTTCCAGGTTCCGTGGTCGTTGACGTACTCGTTCTCGTAGATGCCGCCCTCGAACCACTGCTGCATCGCGGCGGCACCGGTGAACGTGTCCTTGGCCTGCTCGTGGACGCCGGCCTGCATGACCGACCGGAAACGCGCCTGGGCGGACTGTCCGTCCTCCGAGACCGTGATGACGTCCTGGTGCTGCGGGTGGTCCAGGAGGAAACCGAACAACGGGCCGTTGAATCCGTGCGTGAAGCGCTCGCGGAACCGGCCCAGGTACAGCCGGCGGACCCCCTCTTTGCCCTGGTACAGCCCTCCGCAGAAATACACGTCGCCGTCATCGGCGAACAGGTCCACCACCTCTTGATAGAGGCACTTGTCCAGGTAGTAGCCGTACTGGTGCTGAAGGGTCCGCACGGCCTGCGCCGCCTCCAACACGGTGACTCGATGGGCCAGATCGGCGATGAGTTGATCGGTGTTCTGCTGCTCAACCACGGGTGAGTTCTCCTGAGGAATGTGATGTGGATCACTGGATGTGGAGAGTCAATCAGCCGTCTGCGGGCGGGCTCCACGGATTGTCAACACCTCCCGCAATGCGGAATCAGCGCTGAAGGAGGCCGCGGCCCAGAGGGCAACAGTGCCACCCCACCAGAGTTGACCCAGGAGCGATGGCCATGTTGAGCGGCCTGAAACGCTCATCGATCCTGGCTCAACAGAGGGCGGGCGAGGGGTGCCGGAACCGCTCTTACCGGCTGCCCCGGAGTCGGCGCTGGATCACTTGAGCATGCTCACCGAGGACCTCGGCGATCGCGGCGGCATCGTGCGAGGTGAGCAGGCGACTCAGCGGCAGGGTGGCGCAGAGGGACGCCCGCGGTTCGCCCGTGCTGTCCAGGATGGGCACGGCCACGCCACCGATCTCCCGGTCCACCTCACCGAGATCCATGGCCCATCCGCGGGAATGGGTCCTGGTGAGTTCACCGACCAGGTCATCCCAGTCGTGGATGGTCCGCTCGGTGACCACTTCGACGTGCCGGGTGGGAAAGCGCCGCCGCAGCTCCTCGGAGTCCAGATAGGCCAGGATCGCACGCCCGCCAGCCAGAGCGTGGGCCGGAAACACACGTCCCAGTGGAGAGGCGATCCGCACGTTGCGGGCGCCATCCATCGACTCGACGAACCGGGCATTGCGACCTTCCAGGACCACCACGCTGACGGTCTCGTCCAGCTCCTTGGCGGCCTTGGCCACGCTGTGGGCGCCGGCATCCCGCATCGCCACGGCACCCGTGGCACCCAGCGCGAGCTCATGAAGCGCCGGCCCGATCTGATACGGGGCTCCGGACTGGTCTTGACGGACGAAGCCGGCGTGGCGGCACGTGTTCAGCAGGCGATGGGCCGTGGACATGCTCACACCCAGCTCCTCCGCGGCTTCGGTCAGGGTCAATCGGCCACGCTGACCCACCAGCCGGACGACCTTGAGGGCACGTTCCACTGACTGGAGGATCTCCGAACCGTTTTCCCGCATACCGGAATGCTAGGTCACGAGCCGTCGCTCCATCTGGTCGACGAACGGCCGCAAACGGACCGCGAGATTTCGTGCATCCTCGGCTCGGCTCAGTCGAAGGTAGGGCACCGTGACCGTCACTGCGGCCACGGCATGCCCTGAACCGTCGCGCACCGACATGGCCAGAGCGGCCAACCCCGGTTGGGCCTCACCGACCTGGATGGCCCAGCCCCGGGCACGGACTTTGCCAATCTCGGCCTCCAGTTGGTCCCAGTCCTGGATGGTCCCCGGCTGAATCGTCTCCAGGTCGACTCCCCGAAACCGGGCCGCCAGCTCGTCGTCAGGCAGATCGGCCAGCAGGGCGCGGCCGGCGGCGGTGGCATGGGCCGGCGTCACCTTCCGGATGGGCCGGGCGATCCTGATCAGATGCGCACCCTCCTCCGTCACGAGGAAGCGGATGTTCCTGCCCTCCAGCACGGCCAGGCTCGTCGTCTCCAGCAGCGCGTCGGCGGCGTGCCGGAGGATGCCGTGCAGCAGTTCCGTGAGCGTCGACCCCCTGGCCACATCCACGGCGATCTGGTCCAGGGCGGGCCCCACCCGGTACGGGCCGTGGCGCACGTCCTGGCGCAAGTAGCCGGCCTCGGTGCAGGTGCGAAGCAGCCGATGAGCCATCGAGGGGCTGACCTGCAACGCTCCCGCCGCCTCGGTCAAGGACATCTCCCCGCGGGAGGCCACCAACCGCACCAATTGCAGGGCCCGATCAACTGTGAGCAGCATCTCTCTCCGGACTTCTCATCTTTTCCTCATATCGGAAAGACTGTCACCAACATGAGCCCTGTTCAAGCCCGTCTCCACCCCCGTGCAGGTGGCTCGTGGTTTTCCTCGTTCCCCTGGGAGGAAAGGTGGCCTTCTTTCGTTGTGAATCACCCTCTGGAGACCTTTACTTCTGATGACAGAGATCAGACTTTCCCGTCACCGCTGTGACTGGAAAAACCGTGCCGGAAGGGCCTCATGACCACCACCACCCCGTCCACCGAAGACTCCCTGACCACCGGCGGCGACCGCGGCTACCTGCGCATCGCCACCGAGGAGGCCTACGCCCATCCCGAGATGTACGAGCTGTACCGCCGGCACTTGAGGGACGGCTCGCTGCCGGACATCGGCTTCAACAGCCTCGTGGGGTACTTCCTGGGCAGCGAGCATCCGCAGCCGAAGTCGGTCGTCGAACGGCTTCAGGAAGCCGGGGAGAAGCGACTGGCGGATATGGACCGGGCGGGTATCGACCATCAGGTCTTGGCGATCACCGCTCCCGGCACGCAGGTGCTGGACGCCCGGGAGGGGGCCGACGTCGCCCGCAAGACCAATGACCGGCTCGCCGAGGTGTGCGCCGAGCACCCCACCCGGTTCTCGGCCCTGGCGGCCGTGTCCTTCGAGCAGCCCGACGCCGGCGCTGCCGAGTTGGAGCGCGCCGTCACCCAGCTCGGACTGAAGGGCCTGATGGCCAACTCCCATATCCGAGGCCGGTACCTCGATCACCCCGATTTCCTGCCGGTGCTGGAGAAGTGCGCCGAGCTCGACGTCCCGCTGTATCTGCACCCCACCACGCCGCCGAACTCCATGATCGCGCCGTACCGCGAGGCCGGCCTGGACGGCGCCGTGCTGGGCTTCGGCGCGGAGACTGGACTGCACCTGCTGAGGATGATCACCTCCGGTCTCTTCGACCGCATTCCCGGGCTGCGCGTCGTCGTCGGGCATTTGGGCGAAGCCCTGCCGTTCTGGGCCGACCGCATCGACCACATGCATGCCAAGCAGGTGGCGTCGAAGCGCTATGACGCCATCGGGCCCCTGGAGCAGAAGCCCTCGGACTACCTGCGGTCCCACATCTGGATCACCACGAGCGGGATGCCGTGGACCAAGCCGATCATGTTCGTCCGCGACGTGGTGGGTGCCGATCGCGTCATGTACGCCATGGACTACCCGTATCAGTACGAGCTCAGTGAGGTCGTCGAGCAAGACGAGTTGCCGATGCCCCTCGAGGAGAAGAAGGAGTTCTTCGAGCTCACGGCCCGCCGCGTCTTCAATCTGCAGTTCTGAGGCCGGCCCCACGGTTTCAGTCTGTGTCCCCGCACCGTCCACCCGATCAAGGAATCATCATGAACTCCCAGACCACACCAGCTGCCGCGCCACTCCGATGGAGCATCGCCGCAGCTCTGGCCGCCGCCACCCTGGCCTTCACCGGTTGCGGATCCGGGTCGCCGACCGGCACCGAGGACGGCGGCTCCAGCGCCGGATCCCCCGCCACGGACGGCTCAGGAGCCGGATCCGGTGAGCTGACCAGCGTCTCCGTGGGCACCATCCCGATCGCGTCCTCCACCGAGCTGCGCTACGGCGTGGCCGAGGGGATCTTCGAGGACCACGGTCTCGACGTCGAGCTCGTGGAGGGCCAGGGCGGTGCGGCGCTGTTGCCGGCCGTGCAAAACGGGTCGATGGAGTTCGCCGTGGGCAATCCCATGTCCGTCCTGACGGCCGCGGATCAGGGGCTGCCCATGAAGGTCATCTCGGGTTACTCCTGGTCAGCCCCCGAGGGTGAGGACATCAACGCCCTCGTCGCCCGCAAGGACTCCGGCATCACGGGCTTCGAGGATCTGGAGGGCAAGACCGTCACGGTCAACGCCGTCCACACCCTCGGCGATCTGTCCATCATGGAGGCCACGGACATGGCCGGCGGCGATCCGGAGAAGATCAACTTCAACGAGATGGCCTTCCCGGACATGCCCGCTCAGCTGGAGCAGGGCAATGTGGACGCGGTGTGGCTGCCCGAGCCCTTCCTGAGCCGCGCCCTGGAGGACCCGGAGAATGTGGTGGTCGGCTACCCCAACCAGGAGGTCATGGACGGTATGCCGCTGACGATCGCCTTCACCAGCGAGTCCATGGCCGCCGAGAACCCGGAGACCGTCTCAGCGTTCCGCGACGCTTTGACCGATGCGGCCGACCAGGCGGCCGAGAACGAGGAAGAGATCCGCGGCATGCTGCCCGAGTTCCTCAAGATGGACGAGGAGACCGCTCAGACCATCGGACTGGAGCCGGCCCACACCGACCTGCCGGTCGAGAAGATGCAGACCATCTACGACCTCATGCTCAAGTACGGCATGGCCGACAACCCAATGGACGTCGAATCGCTCTACGTGGAGCCGCCGGAACAGCAGTAGCACCACCGGAACAGCAGTAGGACGACCGGAGCGACAGCAGCGATAGGAGTTCCGGCACTGCAGCGCGGACATCACATCAGGGTCAGCAGTGGCTGATACCGCCCTTGGCCCTTGCGGTAGATGCGGGCCGGTCGCCCCAGGCCATTGCCACCGGGAGGCACGGCCCGCGTCTGCAGGGCGTCGAGCTGTGGTTCCATGGCCCGCCGGAAGGTGTCCTTCTGATGTGCGGCGCCCACCACGGCGTCATGCAGCTGGCGCAGCTGGGTCATGGTGAACTCACTGTCCAGCAGATTCCACGGGTCGGGGGCCTGCTGATACTCCCAGCGCACCATCCGGACCGCCCAGGCGATGATCTCGTCGTGGCTGAACGGCAACCCGCGGACCTCCGACACCGGGCGGAGCTGACCGTGACCGTGTTCGAGCCCCAGGGCCAGTGCGGACAGCGGCAGCACATCCAGATGAGTGACCGTCAGCACCCAGCCCCGCTCGTCCCGATCCGGGTCGTCGAAGACGTGCAACTGGCGCGGCGAGCGCCCCTGGATGTGCATCCTGGTCTCCAGGCACCGCAGCACGGCGTCGCTCAGCCGCTCGCGTTCGCGCAGCATGGTGCCGGGAAGCATCCATTCCCCGGCGTGGCTGCCACGGTCGCGCTTGCGCAGCACCACATTCAGCTCACCGTCGGCCACGGTCAACAGCACGACGTCGGCCGCTATCGACGGCCGGGGATAGGCCAGCAGATCGTCGCGCCCGGGAGCCATGGTCACCGGATCAGGCGAGCACGACGACAGCGTCACGAATGAACTCCTCACCGGTGGCGAACGTGGTGCCCCAGATCTTCAGGGCGTCGGCCGCCTCGGTCTGCAGGAGGGGACGGCTGAATCCCTCGACGCCGAACCTGCCGTCATAACCCAGGGTCCGGACCTCGGCGAGCACGGCGGCCAGATCCAGACTACCGGTGGAGAGCAGGCCCCGGGAGGACTGTCCGAACTCCAGGTACCCCAGATGCGGCAGGGCGTGAGCGACGGCGCCGAGGAGGTCGGGCTCCTCGATCGCCATGTGGAAGGTGTCCAGATGGATCTTGAGGTGGCGGGATCCGGACAGCTCCACGAAGCGCACCGCCTCAGCCGCGGTGTTCAGCACCGAGGTCTCGTAGCGGTTCACCACCTCGAACGTCATCATGATCCCGGCGGCAGCGGCCTCATCCGCTGCCGCGCCGACGAGTTCCGCCGTCCGGGCCAGCGCCATCCGGTCGGGCCGCGCGGAAGTGTCCCCGTGCACTCCGTAGGGAATGCCGTTGAGTTGGTCCGCACCCATCCGCGAGGCCAGGTCCACGAACCGGCGCAATTGGTCCGCGCCGCGGCGGCGCACCGCCGGGTCCTCTGACCCCACGTTCGCCTCCGGGGACTGGACCGCCATCGGAATGGGAGCCAGGCCGGCGTCGTGAATCCGCTGTGCAAGCTCCTCGACCCCGTCAGTGGCAGGGTCCAGCGGCCCGAGGACCACCCGCCGATAGCCGGCGTCCCGGAGGACGGGCAGCGACGGGTTGAAATCCCCGCTGAACGGGTCGGTGGTGAAGGCGGCGCTCTGGCAGGCCAGGTCGATGCCGGCCACCTCAGAACTCCGGCAACTCGAAGCGGTGCTTGAACACCGAGTAGCCGTCATCCACGTTGACCACGGTCCCGTTCATGGCATTGGACTCTTCGGAGAACAGGAAGGACACCACGTTGGCGATCTCCTCCGGTTCGGTCATCTTGTTGCGCAGTTGCTCCGAGGCGAACAGGTCGCGCAGCTCTTGGGGGAACTGCTGGATGATCGCCGTGTTGGCGCGGCCCGGGGTGATGGCCAGCACGCGTGTGCCGTGCTCGGCCAGCTCGTACGCCGCCGAGCGGGTGAAGGAGATGACGGCGGCCTTGGCGGCGCTGTAGGTGAAGGACAGTTCTGCCGCCTGCTCACCGTAGATGGAGGAGGTGTTCACGATGACCCCGCCTCCGCCCTGTTTCACAAACTGACGCCCGGCGGCCAGGATGCCGTAGTACACGCCGTCCTGATCGATCCGGATCATCGGGTGATAGTCCTTCTCCGGATCATGCTCGAGCAACGGCTTGCCGCCGGCGATGCCCGCATTGTTGAAGATCCCGTCCAGCCGGCCGAATGCGTCCACGGCGGACTGCACAGCCTGCTCGACGGCGGCGTAGTCGGACACATCCACGGCCACGGCGTGGGCCTGTCCCCCGGCGCTCGTGACCTCATCGACGACGGCCTGAGCACCCTCCAGGTTCACGTCCGCCACGACGACCTTGGCGCCCTTCTCGGCACAGCGGCGCACGGTGGCCCGTCCGATGCCGCTGGCACCGCCGGTGATCATCAGGACTTTGTCTTGCAGGGTGCTCATGAATACTCCTTGGCATCAGATGAAAACAGACAACAGAAATCAGGTGACAGACCCGGGAAACGGCGGATCCGGCTCAGAACATCGAGTGGGACAGGGCCAGGGCGCCGCCGTCCACGGCGAGAACAGCTCCGGTCACGAAGGAGCTGCCCGGGGCCACCAGGAACAGCATCGGCGCCTTGATCTCGGCCATGGTGCCCATCCGGGCCAGCGGAAGAGTGGACTCCCACAGGCGTTCACCGGCCTCGTCGAGCACCGCGTCGCCGCCGATCCGGGTGCCCTTGAACGGCCCGGGGGCGATGACGTTCACGCGGATGCCCCGAGGTGCCAGTTCGAGGGCGGCCTGCCGGGCGAGGTTGATGATGCCGGCTTTGGTGGCCCCGTAGGCGTACGACACCATGGGGTCCGTCCGCAGTCCCGCAGTCGAGGACGTCACGAGGATCCGGCCGTCGTCGGGCAGCACTCGGGCGGCGGCACGCACGGTGGCGAAGGTGCCGTTGAGGTTCGTGTCCACCACACTGCCCCAGGCTTCGTCCGTGTAATTGCCGATGGTTCCGTCCGGCGTCTTGTAGCTGCCGCCGCCGGCGATGCCCGCGTTGGCCACGACGACGGTCGGCTGGCCCACCTCGTCGATGACGCGGTCCAGAACCTCATCGAAAGCTCCCGGAATCGCGAGATCGGCCGCATAGGCGTGCACGGTGCCACCGGTGGCGGTGATCTCGTCCCGAACATCCTCCAACCGGGTCTGGTCACGGCCGAGCACGACGACGGTCGCGCCGGCGTCAGCGTAGATCTCGGCCGCCGCACGGCCGATCCCGCTCGAGGCGCCCGTGACGACGACGATGTCACCGTCCAGGGAGAACAGGTTCAAGACCCGGTCGGTGTTGGTCTCGGTCTTGGTGCTGGTGCTGGTCTTCGTACTGGTACTGGTCATGGGCGACCTCACATCTTCGGTTCGTAGTCGTCGACATTGGTCCGGTCGATCAGCTTGGCGTCGACCTCGACAAAGTTCTCCTCGGGCAGTTCGCCCGTCTCGCGGTAGCTCTCCACTTCCTCGATGGTCATGTCCACGACCTTGGACCAGTCCTGTTGCACGGAGGCATAGAAGGGACCGTCCTTCTTGATCTCGGCGGCCGCGGCACCGAGGGCGTCCACGCCGGTGACGTAGATGTCGTCCTGACCGGACTCGTTGATGGCCTGGACCACTCCGAGTGCCGCATGGTCCCAGCCGGTCCACACGCCGTCGAGGCCGTCCGGATTGGCCTGCAGGTAGTCCGTGACGAACTTCAGCGTCTCCTCCTGGGAGGTGCCCGGGTTCAGGACCTGCTTCATCTCGCCGCCGGCAATGTTGGCGCCCTTCTCTTTCAGCATGTCCACGGCCATCTTGCTGCGGGTCATGATGCCCACGTGCGGATCGTGGCCGACCACCATGACGTCCTTGCCCTCGAGTCCGCCCATGGCCTCGTCGAGGGCGTTGACGCCGAGCTCGGCGATCTGCTCCTGCTTGAAGGTGATGTCCACCGCGAAGTCGTCATTGGGTTCCACACCGCCGTCGATCGAGAAGATCGGGATGTCCTGGGTCTCCGCGGAGTTGACCAGCGGTGCGATCTGCCGTGGATCCGGGAAACCGGCGACGATGACGTCGACGCCCTGCGTGATCGCCGACTGCATGTCGGTGTTGATCTTGTCGTAGTCGAAGTCGCTGGTGTAGAGCGTGATGTCCCAGCCCTTCTCCTTGCCCTTCTCGACGAGTTCGTCGAGGGACTCCTTGCCGGCCGGCGTGCCGTAGCCGGCGGTGAAGGCAGCCACCTTGAAGGTGCCGTCATCGCCACCTCCGGCTCCTGCCTCACCGGAACACCCGGTCAGGGCCAACAGGCTGGCAGCGGCCAGTCCGGCGGTGATCTTCAGTGATGTGCGCATGGTCTTCTCCCTCAGGGGGTCTATGGGCGAATGTGGTGGTCTCTGTGCGATGCGTAGGAGATCTACGAGTGTTTTGACTTGAATGAGGACAGCAGCACGGCGCCGACGATGATGACGCCGGTGAGCACTTGCTGGACGTACGTGTTGACGCCGACGATGTTGAGTCCGTTCTGCAGGACGCCGATGATGCCCACGCCCACCAGGGTCCCGCCGAGGTTGGCCTGGCCGGAGTTGGCGATGGTCATGCCGAGGAACACGGCGGCCACGGCGAGCATCATGTAATCGTTGGCACTGGTGGCGCTGGCGCTGGAGAGCCGACTGACCAGGACGATGCCGCCCAACCCGGAGGCGAGTCCGGCTATGGCGAAGGACCAGAAGACGTTGCTGCGCACGCTGACCCCGGACAATCGGGCCACCTCAGCATTGCCGCCCACGGCGTACCAGCGCCGGCCCACCGTGGTGTAGCGCAGCACCACCCAGACGATCAGTGCCACGATCGCCGCGAAGATCACCGGCATGGGCAGGCCCAACACACGGGCCTGACCGATCCAGAAGAAGGTCTCCGGCATGCCGTAGAGCGTGGTGCCGTCCGTGACGATGAAGCACAAGCCGCCCACCGTGGTCAGGGTCGCGAGGGTGGCCACGATGGCCGAGATGTTCAGGTACGCCACCAGCAGGCCGTTGATCATGCCCACGGCCAGCCCGGCCAGGAGTCCGAGCACGATGGCCAGGGGCACCGGCAGTCCGGAGAGCATCAGGGCGGATGCGGTCGCCCCGGACAGGGTGGCGGCCGCACCGACGGAGAGGTCGATGTGTCCGGTGACCATCACCACCGTCTGAGCCGCGGCGATGATCGTCAGAATGGCCACCTGCGCCAAGACGTTCGTCAGGTTGCCCAGACTGAGGAACGCCGTCGGGCTCAAAACACCGAAGATCACGATGAGGGCCACCAGGGCGATGACGGTGCCGCCCTGCCAGACGAGCTGGATCATGGGAGCGCGCTTCTCCGGGACTGCGGCCGCGGAGACGGTCTCGGGAGTCGTTGAGGTCGCCATGTCAGGCATTCCTTCCGTAGCAGTAGGAGAGCAGGACCTCTTCGTCAGCTCCCTCGGCGGGCACCTCACCGGAGATGCGCCCTTCGTGCATGATGAGAATCCGGTCGGAGAGCCCGATCAGTTCGGGAAGCTCGGAGCTCACGGCGATCACCGTGGTGCCCTGCGCCGCCAGTTCCCGGATGAGCCGATAGATCTCGGCCTTGGTCCCGACGTCGATGCCTCGCGTCGGTTCGTCCAGCAGCAGGACCTGGGGATCGCGGGCCAGCATCTTGGCGAGCACGACCTTCTGTTGGTTGCCGCCAGAGAGCAGACCGACGTGCTGGCGCGGCCCCCGAGCCTTGATGCGCAGGTTCTCCATTCCCCGCCGGGCCAGTTCCGTCACCCGGCGTGAGGACACCCAGCCCCCGGAACTCACCTTCTGGAGGTTGGCCACGGCGATGTTGTCCTGGATGGAGGCGCCCAGGGTCACGCCCTGACTTCGACGTTCCTCCGGCACCAACACCATGCCGGCGTCCAGGACCGCCCCTACGCCGCCGGTCGCGGGCAATTGCCGTCCGTCCACGCTGATGGAGCCGGACGTGTGCTTCTGAGCCCCGGCCAACAACCGCAACAGTTCACTGCGCCCCGAACCGGCCAGGCCGCCGACGCCGAGGACCTCACCGGCGTGTGCGGTGAACGAGACGTCCTTCACTCGCCGGCCCGTCAATGACTCGATCTGGACCACCGGCCGGTCCGTAGCGGTGCCCCGGTCCGGGAACATCGCCCCCTGGGAGCCACCGACCATGGTCGAGATGACCTGGTCGATCGTGGTCTCGCCGACATCCTGGGTCGTGATGGTGGAGCCGTTGCGCATGATGGTCACGCGGTCGCACAGTTCGAAGACCTCTTCCAGACGATGGGATACGTAGACGATGCCCACGCCCTCGGCCCGCAGGCTCCGCAGCACGGCGAACAGGTCCTGGATCTCGGTGTCCGTGAGCGAGGCCGTCGGTTCGTCGAGAATCAGCACCCGAGCGTCAGCGGCGAGCGCTCGGGCCACGGCCACCATGGTCTGCTGGACGGGCGAGAGCCGCCCGGCGAGCCTGCGGACCGGAATGCGCTGATTGAGCCGGTCCAGGTGCCGCTGCGCTTCTCGGCGAATATCGGCCCAACGAACGAACCCGCCCGAGTTCGGCGTGGTGTCGCCCAGCAGGATGTTCTCGGCCACGCTGATCGTCGGAATGATGGAGAGCTCTTGATAGAGGGCGACCACGCCGGCGTGGTTCGCGTCCCGCACCCCGCTGAACTTCACCGGCTCGCCGTCGGACTCGACGGTGCCGGCGTCGGGCCGGTGTACTCCGGTGAGAACCTTGATCAGGGTGGACTTGCCCGCCCCGTTCTCCCCCAGCAGCGCGTGAATCTCCCCGGGCCTCACCTCGATCCGGGCCTCGGTCAGGGCCGCCACGCCATCGAAATGCTTGGAGATTCCCTCGGCTCGCAGGGCGAGTCGGTCGGCCGGCGGCGCGAGCGGATCAGCCGTGGCGGTACTCATCGGTTCCTCGCCGGTTCTGCTGCCTCGGTCCCGCCCTGCGAGAGCCGATTGCAGCGGATGACGACCTTCGGATACGTCCCGCTGAGGTGGGTCTCGAAGGCCTCGGGGGCGTCCTCGAAGTCGAAGACCGACTGCAGGAAGGGTTCCAGATCCAGGTCCTCCAGAATCCGCACCGCCCGCGGAAAGGTGTACGGGGAGACGAAGACACCCGTGAGGGTCAGTTCCTTGCGGTAGAGGTAATCCGACAGATTCAGCGGCAGCTCGTAGTCCTCGGGATACATGGCACCGTAGACGACCATCCCACCCGGTGCCGCGATGTCCAGCAGTCCCGCCACGGCATGACGGGACCCCGAGGCATCGATCACGACGTCGAAACCGGCTCCCCCGGTGATCTCACCGGCGCGGTCAGCCAGGGACTCGTTGACCGGGTCCACCACGTGCCGGGCCCCGAAACGCTGGCCCAGCTCACGCCGGTCGGCGATCGGCTCGATCAGCGTCAGGGAGGACGCACCGTAGCGCCGCATCACCTGCAGGGTGAGCTGACCGATGGGGCCGCCGCCACAGATGGCCACCCGGTCCCCCGGGCGAACGCGCGTCTTGTCCGCGATCCGCACGGCGACCGACGTCGGCTCCAGCAGGCAACCCTGCAGCAGCGAGACGTCCTCGGGCAACCGGTACACCTGCGACTCATGCCAGACCACGGAACGGGCCATGCCCGGCCGGTTGTACTCGCCCGCGTGCTCGCAGAACTGCTGACGGCCGTCTTGGCACGGCGCGCAGGATCCGCAGAAGCGGATGAAGTTCCCGGACACCCGGTCCCCCACGGCCAGATCGGTGCGTTTCACACCGGGGCCGAGCTCGGCGATGACCCCGGAGATCTCGTGGCCCAGCCCGATCGGCACATCCGTGCCGAAGAACCCTTCGGCCAAGTGTGGATCGGAGCCACAGATCGCGGCGTAGGCCACGGTGATCCGGACATCCTCCGGGCCCAGCTCATGGGCCGGGAAGGTGACGATGCCGACCTCCCCGCGCTGGCCGGCGTCGGACGCCCTCAGGTTGCCGATCCGCGTGATGGCGACGGTCTCCACGTCCCGGGAGGGATTCCCGGCCGGTGTGGTCACGGTGGACTCGGTGGACGCTGTGGGTGCTGCGGTCTCTGCAGACGTCGTGCTCGTCATGACGTGGGTCCTTTCGTGCCGCTCGCGCCGCGTGCTCCGACGACGGCCAGGGCGGCATCCACGGTGGCGGAGAGGCCGTAGCCATGCTTGTCCCGCAGTTCCGTGTCCTCGCCGAAGCCGGCGAAGACCTGGGGAATGCCCAAACGACGAAAGCCCTCGAGCCGGATGCCGCGGTCCGCGATGACGTCGGAGATCTGCGAGGCCAGTCCTCCGTAGGCGAGGTGGTCCTCGACCACCACGAAGCGGCCGGTGTCCTCGGCGCAGCGCTGGATCAGGTCCTGGTCGATCGGCTTGAGCGTGAACATGTCCACCACGCGGGCCTCGACGCCGTGCTCCGCGGACAGCAGTTCTGCGGATTCCAAGGCCTGGGCCACGGTCTCTCCATGGGCGAACAAGGTCAGGTCCGTGCCCTCACGGGCGGTGATGCCCTTGCCGATCTCCACGTTGACGCTGCCGGGTTCGTAGACGACCTTGTCCTTCTTGCCGACGGCCAGGCGGATATACAGCGGTCCGGTCATGGACATGGACTGACGCAGCACCTCTCCCACCATCAGCGGGTCACCGATGGAGGTGACGGTCATGTTGACAAGTGACGTCATCAGTCCGAGGTCCTCCACGGCGTAGTGGGTCGAACCGCCGTTGCCGACGAGTCCTCCGTGGGTGCCGACGATCTTGACCGGCAGGTTCGGATAGCAGATGTCCGAGCGAACCTGCTCCAGGGCACGCATGCTCAAGAACGGCAGCATGCCCGACACCACGGGGATATTGCCCTCGTTGGCCAGCCCGGCCGAGATGCCGACGCAGGCCTGCTCGGACAGTCCGACGTCCACGAACCGGTCCGGAAAGGTGTCCCGGAACTCGACCAGGGTCGCACCGATGTCCGGGGTGAGGACCCACAGATTGTCATGGGTCTCGCCCAGCTCTTTCAGCGTCTGTCCGATCACGGTGCGGGAAGAGAGCATCTCCCCGAAGGTGAAGGAGGTGACTTCAGTCGCGGTCATGCTCAGGCCGCCTTTCGTCCGTCGGCCAGCGCGGTCAGGGCGCGCTGGAGGTCTTGCTCATTGAGGGATCCGGCGTGCCAGGCCAGGTTCCGTTCCATGAAGTCCACGCCCTTGCCCTTGATCGTGTCGCAGATGATGACCGTGGGCACGGTGGAGTCCGGAGCGGGCAGGGAGTCGAAGGCGTTCACCAGCGCACCCATGTCATGACCGTCGACTTCGATGACGTTCCAGCCGAAGGCGCGCCACTTGTCCGGATATGGCTCCAGCCGCACACGCTCCTCGGAGAAGCTGGTCATCAGTTGGCGGTTGCGGTCGATGAAGGCGACGAGGTTGCCCAGGTCGTTGCTGTACGCGGCTAGTGCGGCCTCCCAGACCGAGCCCTCACCTGTTTCGCCATCGCCCATCAGGGTGAAGACGCGGTGATCCATGCCGTTGCGACGTCCGTGCAGCGCCATGCCGGTGGCCAGCGGCAGTCCGTGGCCCAGCGAGCCGGTGGAGACCTCGACGCCGGGAAGCTGGACCTTGCAGGGGTGCATACCGTAGGCGGAGTCGAGCCGTCCATAGGTGCGGACGATGTCGTCGTAGTCGAGGAAGCCCCGCATGGACATGGCGATGTACATGCACACGGCGGCGTGGCCCTTGCTGAGGACGAAGCGGTCGCGCTCGGGGTTCCGGAGATCCTGAGGATCAACATGCATGCCGTATTGGAACAACAATGTGAGTATGTCGGCGCAGGAAAGGTCTCCACCAATATGCACTGAACCGTCATACTCGCCGCACAGACGCAGCAGCTTCTCGCGGAGCTCGTAGGACAGGTCCTCGAGTTCGGCCACAGTGGCCTCGGGCCGGGTAATGGTTTCTGCCACCTGATCCCCCAGGGAGTTCGATGTCGTTCGATCATTCCGGCGAGTTCGCTGGAATGTGAGCTATGTCACCGACTGACTCTAGGTCCTCCCGTGGTCGCCGTAAAGGGACACTTCAATCATTTCTGCGCAAAATTTCTCGATGCCGCCCTGACCTGGGATGACATGGCACAATCGCGGAGAATCTCCCACACTGGGGCGCCGTGTTGGGTCGCGAACACCTGCGCGACGTCATGGTGGGCGTTCACCACGTCATCGTCCTTGACGCGCCCGATCGGCTTTGATTGACTTTGATCGAGGTGATTTAGATCACGGATGCCTCCATCCGTGCACCACGGCACACCGTCTCACCACGGAAAATCGTTGCTGCGGTCGTTCTTTTTCTATTTCGCTCGTTTGTCGCCGCATTTCTCATCCCTGAAAGAGGCATCATGACCGATACCAGTACCCCCACTCAGCACGAGGATCAGCAGCTCAAGGATCCGGTCAGCACGCCGTTGTACTACGGCGGACAAGAGCACCAGACGGACCAGAAGCTGACCATCACCAATCCGGCCAAGCCGTCCGAGGTGGTCGGAGAAGCCGCCGCAGCCACCCGCGATCAGGCCCTGGCCGCCGTCGCTGCCGCCAAGGAGGCCTTCCCGGGATGGGCTGCCCGGTCCGCGGCCGAGCGGGCCGAGCTGCTCACCGAGGCCGCCGGCACCGTGATGGTCGATTCCGAGCGAGAAGCGGCGATCCTGTCCGCAGAGAACGGCAAGGTCATCGGCGAATCGACCTTCGACCTGGTGGGACTGGTGCAGCGCACTGAACTGGCGGTCGGCCTGGTCGACCAGGTCGAGGCCACCGAAACCCTCCCCGGCCCGCCGACTGAAGTGGTGGTCTCTCACCAGCCCATGGGCGTGGTCACCATCATCGTGCCGTTCAACTGGCCGGTGGCCATCATGGGGGCCTCCTTGCCCTACGCTCTGATGGCCGGGAACACCGTGGTGGTCAAGCCGCCGCCATCCTGCCCGCTGGCCACCACCCGCGCCGTGCAGCGGTATGCGGAGAAGCTGCCGGCCGGCGTGCTCAATGTGGTGACGGGCGAGGACGCCGAGATCGGCTCCGCCCTGGTGTCCAATGAGGACGTGGCCAAGGTGTGCTTCACCGGCTCCGTCGGCGGCGGCAAGAAGATCATGTCCATGGCCTCCGAGTCTCTGACGGGCGTCACACTGGAACTCGGCGGCAATGACGGCGTGCTCATTCTGGAAGACGCCGAGTTCACCGAGCAGAACATGGATCTGCTGTTCGCCGGCGTCTACGGGTCCACCGGCCAGATCTGCATGAACGCCAAGCGGATCTACGTCCACTCGTCCAAGAAGGATGAGCTGGTCGCCGAACTGACCAAGCGCCTGGAGGCGACCCAGCTCGGCCCGGCGTCCGATCCGGCCACCACCATGGGTCCGTTCCACCAGAAGGCCCAGCTCGCGTTCGTCCAGGAGCTGGTCCAGGAGGCCAAGGACTCCGGTGCGGACGTCCGCGAATTCGGAGAACTCCCGGGCGGCGAATGGGCCGAGGGTTACTTCATCCGACCTTCGCTCATCCTGGATCCGGATCCCTCCCTGCGCGTGGTGACTCAGGAGCAGTTCGGCCCCACCATCCCGATCATCACGTTCGAGGACGTCGAGGAGGGCATCCGACTGGTCAACGACTCCCCCTTCGGCCTGTGCAACTCCGTGTGGACCGCCAACGAGGACACCGCTCGCCGCGTCGGGGCCCGACTGCAGG
The DNA here is from genome assembly GCF_042665635.1 of Citricoccus sp. GCM10030269. Taxonomy (NCBI): domain Bacteria; kingdom Bacillati; phylum Actinomycetota; class Actinomycetes; order Micrococcales; family Micrococcaceae; genus Citricoccus; species Citricoccus sp. GCM10030269. The sequence goes on from NZ_JBHTCV010000002.1 coordinate 108,123, forward strand.
CCGGCTACGTCTTCCACAACACCCACGGCGCTCCGATGCTGGACCAGCGCGCGCCGTTCGGTGGCATCAAGCAGTCCGGCATCGGCCGGGAGATGGGCATCTGGGGCCTGCGAGAGTTCCAGGAGCCCCACGCTCTGGGCATCGAGAAGGCTGAGCCGTCCGCGGAGGACGCCGACGCCCCGCCGGTCGGCTAAGGCCGCCCTCCACCCCCACCCAACGCACTTTGCGGGCAGAACGAACCGGTTCGTTCTGCCCGCAAAGTGCTGTGTGGGGTGGGCCGGGAGCCGGGGTCGGGTCGGGGTCGGGGTCGGCGCACTACTGGTCTCTCTGGTGACCTTTGTGTCGCAGATCACCCGATTGCTATGGTCGGCGGGTTAGAGCAAGGCCCATTCGTCTTTGAACGCCGAATGATGGCTCCTCCCCGTTCGGAAGGTCACTCCGTGGTCGCCCTTCACACCCTCATCGCGATCCTGGTGGTCGTGGTGCTCATCATCCCTCTCAAGGTCGACCCCGTCATCAGCCTGGTCCTCGGGTCTTTGTATCTGGGCATTGCCTCCGGAGTGGGACTGGCCGGGACCGTCGAAGCCATCACCACGGGATTCGGCGACATCATGGTCGAGGTAGGCCTGCTCATCGGCTTCGGCGTGTTGATCGGCGCACAGTTGCATGCCAGTGGTGCCTTCAGCCGGCTCGTACAGGTCCTGGTGCGGGCCGTCGGCACCCATCGGATGCCGTACTCCATGGCTGCCCTGCTGTCCGTGGTGATGCCCTCGATCTACGTGGACGTGCAAGTGGTGCTGGCGGCACCCGTCGCGCGGTCCGCCGCCCCGAAGATCGGCAAGCACGGTCTGCCCTTGATGGCAGCGGCACTCGCCACGGGCATCTTCTCGGGCTACGTGTTCGTGATTCCCGGCCTGTCAGCCATCTCGATCGCCGGGCTGATGAAAATCCCACTCGGCAACTGGCTCATTTTCGGCTTGGTCCTGGGTCTGCTCACGGCTCTTCTCACCACACTCGTGATGCGCCTGGTCCTCCGGACCAACTACTGGAATCCCGCCACCGACGAGGGAACGGCGCCCGCGACGGAACTGGAAGAGGCCCGAGCGCGCGAGGCGCACGCCGCTGCCGACAGCCGCGACACCACCGCTTCGAGCGGCCACATTCCCTCCAGCGGCTCCGGCGACTCGGGCGGCTCCAGCGGCACCGGCGGCACCACGCAGACGGCCGGCACGGCCCGTTCCGGGGCCTCGGTCGCTGCGGAACGTGAGACACCGCTGGCGGTGCTGTTCCTCCCCATTATCGTGCCGCTCGTGTTGATCGCCTTCGGCGCGTTCGCGAACCTGTTCGAGTTCACCAACCCGGTGATCGAGTTCCTCGGTGACGCCAATATCGCCCTGTTCATCGGCCTGCTCGGCGCCTACGTCATCTCCCGCGTCACGAACGGCACCGACAACACCAACAACGCCCTGCAGTCGGGATTTCACACCACGGGCGAAATCCTGCTCATCACCGGCGTGGGCGGTTCCCTCGGTGCCGTGATCGGCGAGTCCGGGCTCGACCAAGTGCTCGCGGGGATGTTCACGGCAGACGAGAGCATGCCGACCATCCTCATCATCGTGTTGGCCTGGTTCGTGGCCGCACTGTTGCACCTGGCCATCGGATCGGTCTCGGTCGCGGCGATCGCCGCGGCTGGCATTATCGCGCCCGTCATGGGGGCGGTGGACGTCAGCCCTATCGCCATGGGCTTGGCCATCGCCTCGGGAGCGATGTTCGCGCTTCAGGTGAACAGCAACTTCTTCTGGATGTTCAATTCGTTGCTGGGACTCACCACGAAGGGAACGCTCAAGACGTTGACGATGGCCACGTCGATCTCCTCCGTCATCTCACTGCCGATGGTCGTGGTGCTGGCTCTGCTGCTTCCTGTGTAGCGACCCGCGGGAGGGGCGCCTCCGCACGGCTCTTGTACGCCGCGCGCAGGGAGAAACCCTCGGCCAGCGCCTCGTCCCGGCTGATCTGGATTCCGGCCGCCAGGATCTTCCGGGCGGACAGGTGATCCGCCGGCTTGTTGACGGACTCGACGGCGGCCAAGATCCCGTCCCGGAAGCACAGCACGGAGAAGGACGCCCCGTCCTGGTCGCCGAGCACGATCGTCTCGTCGTCAGGCCGGACGATGTTGGCCATCTGCAACCGAAACGCCCCTTGGGTGGACCAGAACCACGGCAGCTCCCGGTACGGCTCGTCCGCACCCAGGATCACCCGAGCCACATGGCGGGCCTGGTCCGTCGCGTTCTGCACCGACTCCAGTCGGAACGGGCCTCCGGCGTGCTCACAGGGGAAGTTCGCGCAGTCACCGATCGCGTAAACGTCCGGATCCGCGGTACGCAGGTTCGCGTCCACCACGATCCCATTCGCCACGTCCAGTCCGGCCGCCGCGGCCAGCTGGTCGTTGGGTTGGACCCCGACGCCGGTCACCACCAGATCTGCCGGGTACCGTTCCCCGGTGGTCGAGACGGCAAACCCGACCCGGCCGTCGTCGCCGGGCTCGAGCGCGGCGATCCCCTCATTCACGCGTAGATCCACTCCGGCCTGACGGTGAGCCTGGGCGAACCAATCACCGAGCAGGGCAGTCACCGCTCGGCCCATCGGGCGCGGGGCGAACTCCAGGACGGTGACCTGGCACCCCCTGGCCAGGGCCGCCGTCGCGAATTCCAGGCCGATGAACCCGGCCCCGATGACCACGACGTTGCGGGCGGAGCCGAGTGCCGCGCCCAACGCCTCCGCATCCCGCAAAGTCCGCAACCCGTGAACCCCGGGCAATTCCATGCCCGGCGTGGGCAGCTCTCGATTCCGAGCCCCGGTGGCCAGGATCAGCGTCCCGTACGACAGCGACGTTCCATCGGCGAGCCGGACACGGTGGGACGCGCGGTCGATGGATACGGCGGCGGTAGCGGTCAGCAGGGTGATGTTCTGGTCCGTGAAGAAGGAGGGACCACGCAGGGGCAACGGAGCAGGCCGGGCGCCGCCGTCGTCGTCGGGCTTCTGGGCGGAGCCCTTCAAGTAGTCCTTGGACAAGGGCGGCCGCTGGTACGGCTGGCCCGGTTCATCGGCGACGATGGTGATCGGCCCGCCGAATCCGCCCGAGCGCAGGGAATCCGCTGCTTGTATCCCCGCCTGGCCGCCACCGATGATGACCACGGAGTCGGTCTCGAACGTGCTCATGGCTCAGACCTGCTCCGGCGGAACGTCGACCTCGATACTCTCCAGCTCGGCCGCTCCCACCTCGATCTGGCATCCCAACCGACTCCGCCGCTCATCGCGTTCCGAGGCGGTGACCTCGAGCATCTCCTCCTCGTCCTCGGAGATCTCCGGCATGGCCTCCAGAAACTCCTCCCGGACGTAGACGTGGCAGGTCGCGCACATGGCCTGCCCTCCGCATTCGCCCACGATCCCGTTGACCCCGTTCTTCAAGGCGGCCTGCATAATGCGCTCTGGGTGTTCGAGCTGGACCTGCTGGCTGGTGCCGTCGGGCTGGTGGTACGTAATCGTCGGCATGGATCTCCTGGGGACGTGGTGGCGCTCGTGACAAGCGAACGGATGAGTGCTGCCTTCCAGCGTGTGCTGGACATCACATCGGCGCAAGAGGGAGGATTAGGTGATGATGATCGATTCAGTCGATAAAGCGTGACGACGGCGCCCATGTCCCTGCCCTTCACTTTGCGCCAACTCGAGATTTTCGACGCCGTGGTCCGCACGGGTTCGCTCTCAGCCGCGGCCCGGGAGCTGACCACGGTGCAGTCCTCGGTGTCCTCCGCCATCGATGAACTCGAGCGCCACGTCGGTCAGCGCATCCTCGTCCGCCGGAAGGCCCAGGGGGCGTGGCCGACGGCTGCCGGGCGGCAACTGCACCGGGAGGCGGCCATCGTGCTGCGCACCGCGCATGAGGCCGCACGGATCCTCCAGGAACGCGATGGTCAACTTCGAGGACCGCTGACCATCGGCGTCTATCAGACCCTGGCGCCGTACATCCTGCCGCTGATTCTGGGCGACTTCGCCGAGGCGCACCCTCTCATCGAGCTCGATTTCGTGGAGGTGCGCCACGCGGAACTGACGGCCGGACTCACTTCCGGTGCCATCGACGTCGGATTCACCTACCCGCACGAAATGCCCGGGGTCATCGCCCACCGTGCGGTACTGGAGACCCAGCCCCGTGCCCTGCTGCCGGCGCATCATCGATGGGCACAGCAGAAGACCGTGACGGTGGAGGACCTCGCCGAGGAGCCGCTGATCCTCCTGGGCGACGCCCCGAGCAAGGCCAGCACTCTGGATCTGTTCGGCATCACCGAAGACGATCCGCGCATCAAGGCGGTGACCTCCTCGATCGTGCTCACTCGAGCTCTGGTGGGCCGCGGGCTGGGCGTGGCGACACTGGTTCAGCCCGACGCCTCGCCATGGACGGTGGACGGCCAGCCCGTCGTGGAGGTGCCGCTGGCCGTCAGCGCCGATCGATCCCGCGTCCACGTAGCCTGGCTGCGGCCCGCGGAACGACGGCGGCCTCCCCGCCGGATCACCGAACTGGTCGCCTTCGTCGAAGAACGGCTTCCGGCACACATCGGTCGGATCGATGAGCGGCGCCTGATGCTGTCGCACGGCGCGGACCCCGCCACCGTTGCCCCGAAGAGTGACCCGTGACACAATCAGTTGCAATTGCAACTCCTGTCGTGCCCCCTCCCGTGAAGGAGCGAACCCCGTGACCACCACCACCGCCGACATCCCCACTCTCAACGTCGACCCGTTCTCCGCAGCCTCTCTGGCCGATCCATACCCGGTGGAGGAGGCCATCCGTGAAACTGCCCCGATCGTGTGGCTGGAGCCGCACGGCGTCTGGGCCACCGGCCGTGCCGACGTGGTGCAGGCCGTGTTCGAGGACCATGAGACCTTCATCTCCTCCCACGGCACCGGACTGACCAACACCGCACTGCAGTCCAACTGGCGCAAGCCCAGCGCCATCCTCGAACAGGACCGCCCCCAGCACACGGTCGCGCGGAAGATCATGAACTCCGTGCTCTCGCTCAAGGTCGTCAAACAGCTCAAGGACCATTTCCAGGCCGCGGCCGACACACTGGTCCAGGAGGTCTGCAGCAGAGGCGACATCGACGCCGTCGGGGATCTCGCCGAGGCCTACCCCCTCAGCGTCCTTCCGGATGCCCTCGGCCTGGCGCCGGAGGGGCGGCAGCATCTGCTGGCCTACGCCAATCTCAACTTCCAGGCCATGGGCCCCAAGGACGCCCTGTACGAGGAGGCCGTGGCCAGGGCCGCCGAGGCGCAGGAGTATGTCGAGTGGCAGATCCGGCGGGAGAACCTGGATGAATCCAAACTGGCCGGCAAGATCTTCGCCGCCGCGGATGCCGGGACGATCACGGAGGAGTCAGCCGGCCTGCTCGTCCGCACCTTCCTCTCCGCCGGACTCGACACCACGATCCTCGGCATCGGCAACGCGTTGATGGCCTTGGCCCGGACCCCGCAGGCTTGGACGGCCCTCAGCTCGGATCCGTCCCTGGCGCGGACCGTCTTCGAGGAGACCCTCCGGTACCACTCGCCGAGCCCGTACATCGGGCGCACGGTGGGCACCCGCACCGAGCTCGGCGGAGTCGTGATGGAGCCGGAGCAGAAGATCATCAACTGTCTCGGAGCCGCCAACCGCGATCCGCGGCGCTGGGAGAACCCAACGGCGTTCGACATCACCCGCGACGTGCGGGGCCATGCCGGCTTCGGCTACGGCATCCACGCCTGCGTGGGCCAGATGATGGCTCGAATGGAAGCCGAGAGCCTCCTGACGGCTTTCGCCACGCACGTGGAATCCTTCGAGGTCACGGGCGAGCCGGTGCGCAAGATCAATCACTGGCTGCGGGGTTACGAGTCGATCCCGATGCGCGTGCGGATGACGTGACGCCGTCGTTGGTCTCACTAGTCTCGGTGGCCTCGGAAGTCATCGCCTGAGCCAGGGCGTCCATCCAGCGGTACACGGCCCAGGCGCCCGGGTCGAGATGGCCCTTCACGCGCTCCCCCGCATAACTGGACCGGCCCCGCCGAGGGGCCATGGCTGCCGTGGCCTCCGCCCCTGAGCGCGCCGCACCTGCAGCCCGGCGCAGGGCCTCGGACAGCGGCGCGTCGACCGCAATGCCCAGTGCCTCCGCCGCCGGAGCCAGTGCATCCAGCATGGTGCGGTCCCCCGGTTCGGCCCCGCCGAGTTCCTGGATCCCACGCTGGCCCGCCACCAGGGCGCGTGCCCAGTCGGTCACCGTCGGATTCCCGACGTCGGCCAGCTCTTCCGAGGCCTTCAGCAGCAGGACCGCATAGAGCGGCCCCGAGGTGCCCCCGATGCTCTTGCGCACGATGGCCGACAGTCGCCTCAAGAGCAGATCGGCTCGAGCCGGAAGCCTGTCCGCCTCAGCCAGCACCGCCCGCGCCCCGCGGTCGAGACTGTGGCCGAGGTCGCCGTCGCCGACCTGCTGATCCATGGCCGTCAATTCGGGCTCTGCCTCCTGCAGCGCCGTCAGCACCCGTTCCAGCGCCGATCGCGATGCTCCGGCCAGGCCGGCCCCCTCGAGGGCCAAACTCTCGGCCGCGGGTGCCGGCAGGTAGGGATCATCGTTGACGCGTCCACTCAGGGCGGGCCAGGCACTGGTCTGCACGGGGGCGTCCAGCAGGGTCACCAGGTCGTCGTCGACGGCCAGGACCGACAACGAGACACCCTCCATCTCCATGGCGGTGAGGAACGCGCCGGACCACGCTCGCACCACCGACACACCGTGGGCCCGCAACCAGCTCAGTGCCGCGTCGGCGACCAGGGTGATCTCCATGGCGGAACTGCCGCCGAGATTGTTCACCAACAGGGCCACCGGCTGGCCGGAGGGCAGCTCGCCCGCGGCCAGGCATGAGGACAGCAGGCGGTCGACCGTCGCTGCGGCTGTGACCGCCGGCGAACGCTCCACACCCTGTTCGCCGTGGATGCCGAGTCCCCACTCCACCTCGTCCTCGTCCAAGTGGAAGCTGGGCGTCCCGGCGGCCGGGACCGTGCAGGGGCCCAAGGCCACGCCCATGGTCCTCAGAGCGTTGGCCGCGTTCTCGGCCGCCCGGGCCACCTCCGTCAGGTCCCGGCCGGCTGCTGCCGCCGCACCCGCGACCTTGTGTACCAACACCGTGCCCGCGATGCCGCGATCGCCGGCGTGTTCGGCGGTCCCGGCCAGGGCTACGTCATCGGACACGACGACCATCCGGACATCGATGCCATCCGCCCGGGCCAGTTCCGCCGCCAAACCGAAGTTGAGCCGATCGCCAGTGTAGTTCTTGACCACCAACAGGACCCCGGCCCCCGAGTCCACAGCGCGGATGCCCACCAGCACGTCATCCACGGAGGGCGAGGTGAAGACCTCTCCGGAGACCGCACCGGCCAGCATGCCCGGGCCGACGAATCCGGCGTGAGCTGGTTCGTGCCCGGCTCCACCACCGGAGAGGACCGCAACCGCTCCGCGTCCCGCAGCGGAGGCATCCACCACGGTGTGGGAGCCCTCAAGCAGCCTCAACTGCGGATTGAGCCGGACCAGTCCGGTGAGGGACTCGGCGACGACGTCGTGCGGGTCGTTGATCAGTTTCTTCATCCTGCTCCTTAGTCCTGCGGTGTCTTGCTGTCCTGCTCAGTCCTCATCAGTCCTGCTCAGTCCTGCTCAGTCCTGGATATGCCGTGCCGCGCGTGGGTGGTTTGATGTCTTCATGTCGCCCTCCGCACCGATTCGCACTCGACTCAAACACACGATCGACCGAGAGACGTTCACGCCGGCCTACCTCTCGCTGGTCGACAATGCGCATGTCTGGGGCGGTTCCCGCATCTATAACGAGCATTTCGGCGTCACCTCTCCCGACTTCGCGATCCTGTCGACATTGTCCAACCGCCCCGGTTGTCAGGCGGTGGACATCTCCCAACAAGTCGCCCTGGACAAGTCGGTGGTCAGTCGCCGCCTCCAGCGCCTGGAGGACAAGGACCTGATCTGCTGGGAACTCGAGGGCTCACGCCGTCGCCTGTATTTGACCCGGAAGGGAGCGGAGGTCCACGACGCCGTGCTGCCGATCGCTCTGCAGCGCGCCGAACTGATGGTCCACGGATTCACCGAGGACGAGCGCGAGCAATTGCAGTCCTTCCTGCGCAGGATGTACGAGAACATCCCGTTGATGAACGACCCTGCGGCCCTGTCCCTCGACTGATCCGCCCCGACCGGGTACTTGCCGGATTGTATGTGACGTGGAACACTCGTTGCAATTGCAACCCGGGTGCACATGATGGATCGCTCCAGCCCCGACCCGACCGTCATCTCCGTCCTGATGCACCCTGAACCCCCGAGGCAGGTACCCCATGAAGAGACTCCACGGCGCACTGGCGACCCTGGCGGCGACGATGCTGCTGTTGACCGGCTGCGGAAGCGGATCACCGTCCGGAGCGGTGCCCTCCTCGAGCGAGTCGCAAGCCGACGCGGCCGCGGCCGGCGACGGCGGCAGCAACGAGGAGTTGCGAACCGTCCGCGTTGCCGCGGTGCCCGTGGTGGACGTGGCCGCCATCTACCTGGGCGAGGAGAAGGGCTTCTTCGCCGAGAAGGGGATGACCGTCGACATCCAATTCACCACCGGCAGTTCGATCTCCATCCCAGCTCTGCTGCAGGACCAGTACGACGTGGTCTACACCGGAAGCGTCAACGCGTTCCAGGCGCGGGAGAAGGGGCTTCCGGTGATTGCCATCGCCGAGGGGGGCCGGACCACGGGTGAACCCGGCGCCGATCATGGTGGGGTCCTGGTGGCCGAGGACTCGGAGATCGAAGACGCCGGCGACCTGGAGAACAAGTCCGTCGCCGTCAACGCGGTCAAAGGGCTTCATGAGGCCGCCGTGCGTCAGTCCGTCAAGAAGGCCGGTGGCGATCCGGACCAGGTCGACTTCCTGGAGTTGCCCCTGCCGGACATGCAGGCAGCTCTGGAGAACGGGCAGGTGGACGCCATCTCCACCTCCGAGCCGTTCCTGGGCAATGCCAAAGAGGCGGGCAACCGCCTGATCGCCGACCCCTACATCGACGTGGATCCTGAGTTCGTCGCGGCAACGTACCTGACCTCGGAGCAGAAATGGGCCGAGGAACCGCAGTACATCAAGGACTTCACCGAGGTCGTCAAGAAATCCCAGGAGTACGCGACCGAACACCCCGATGAGTTCCGTACCGAACTCTCGAATTTCACGGAGATCGACCCGGAGACGGCCGAGTCGATGATCCTCACCAAGTTCGGCTGGGGCTTCCCTGAGCGCGCTATGCGACGCGGGGCTGAAGCGACCCAGGAGGCCGGCATCATCTCGGATGCCGACGCCGGGCTCGACGGCCTGGTGGTGGACGTCCTCCAGTAGACGTCGTCGTCCTCCCCAGTGGTTTCGCCTCGTGCCACACTGGCCGAGACAGCGGATTTCTCTGATCTCTCTGAAAGGGAAACTGTGGCCAGGACGTCGGCGGGCCGTTCGTCTCTCAGCCGTGCCGTGGAGATTCTCGACGCCTTCGACTCGGTCTCGGTCTATCTGACGGCCACGCAGATCTCCGAGAGAACCGGCAGCCCGGTCTCCAGCACACACCGCTTGCTGGGTGAGCTCACCTCGCTGGGCCTGGTGGAACGAGCCCCGGATCGGACGTACCGGCTCGGAGCCAGGCTGTGGGAATGGTCGGCCCGGTCCCCGGGGGCGGCCGGACTGCGGGCAGCAGCGTGGCCCCATCTGCATCAGGTACACCATGTGGTCCGCCAGCACGCCCAGATCGGCATCCTCGCGGGCCACGACGTCCTGTTCATCGAGCGACTCTCGGCACCGGACGCCGTGGTGAATTATTCCGTGATCGGTCAACGACTGCCGGCACTGGTCTCCTCATCGGGCCTCGTCCAGGTGGCGTGGCTGCCGGAGTACGAACAAGAGGCGATCCTGGCGGCCGGCCTGGAGCCGTACACCCCCAAAACCGTGACCGATCCGTCCCTCATCCGCCGTCACCTTGCCGACATCCGTCGCAACGGTTATGTGGCCAATGACGGATACGTCCACACCGCGGTGCGCGGCATTGCGGTTCCCCTGCGCGGTCATCAAGACGATGTGCTCGGCGCACTGTCCGTCATCGTGCCCAACGACTCAGCTCCCGTCGGGCCGCATGTGACGGTCCTGAAGAACGCCGCCGCGGCGATATCGCGTGACTATGCGGCGCTCACCCGTGGCCGGCCTTCCTGAGCCTCGGTGAACCCCCGGCCACTTCACTGGGCGGAGCGTCATGGTGACCCCCATGGACCATGGCTGGACGGCCCGGTAGTCAGCGCTGCGCGTCGCTCGGCCGCACCACCAACAGGTCGCCCACCTCGCAATCCAGTGCCTGGCAAATAGCGCGAAGCGTGGAATAACGAATCGCTCTGGCGCGATCGTTCTTCAGCACGGAGAGATTGACGATGCTGATACCGACCTTTTCGCTCAGCCGGGTGAGAGTCATTCCTCGCTGGTCCAGCAGTTCATCGAGCCGACAGTGGATCCCCGTTTCATCGGTATCTGAATCAGGCGACATCAGATCAGACCAACCGTGTCCCTCTGCAACCGTTGTCCATACCGAAACGCTGCCGAGACGGCCAGCAGCGCAAGACCGGCCCAGATGGGCCAGAAATCTACGCTCCAGTCATACCCTGGTTTCGGGAGGCCGATGACATGGTTGATGTCGTCCCAGTTCACCTGGTCGGTCTGGATTATCCCCCCATCGATGCCGAGCACTTTCGCTGACGCCAGGCCACCCGCAACCGCGTCACACACCTGCCAGCCGATGCCTCCGACCATGACCGCCATTGCCGTCACGTTGAGGCCTCGGATCAGCGCCAGGTGAAAGGGGTTCCGCCGAAGGAGGCTGGTGCACAGCATTGCCACCACCACGCCGATGGCGACATTCGTTGCACCTTGTAACACGTCACCCGATGCGAGCCAGATCCGCGTGGGCATTTCCAGGCCGGTCACATCAACCGTCGCCTGGGAGAATCCTCCCGTCACCACGTGGGCGGTCGCTCCACTCACCTGTGCCGCGGCCGGCAGCTCTGGCCAGAATGTCTCAACTGGCAGGTGCACGTTCACGGTGCTGGCGTAGAGCTTTCCGAGAGCATCAACGAGCGCACCCGAGAGGCTGACAACAGCCCAAACCACGGCGACACCCCTGGTCACCCGCGCCACTCGCAGGCTGCGGACGTCCGTGTCCCGCATGCCCTCACGGCGAAGGTTGGCGACAACCACTCCACCAACTGCCACCACCAGCACAAGGGAGGCGACGGCCCACCACGGTAACCCCACTAGACCACCCTTCGTGGTTTCACAGCGAACTCGTCACGCCTATCGCCGACGGACCGTGACGCTTAACGAGCATCATTATTATCGACAGTCGTTAAACCTAGTCCCGTGCCTGTCGAAATACCAGTACATGCGGCGCATCAGCGGCAATGTCCTCCGTTCTTAGCGTGGTGTTCACCGAACGCTCTCCTGTTGGTTGACACGCACCGATCAACTGGACGAGTCACCGTGGGGAATCCCACACCACATCACTCGCAACGGCCCGTGACCCCAGCGGGCCGCAGGGGAATGAATCGGAGCCCAATATGCAGCGCAAGCTTCCAGCGGCCGCACTGGCCGGACTTCTGACGATCGGAATCGTGGCCGCGCCGGCCATTGCCAGCCTTCAGGGAGACCGAGCCGGGCAGGCTCCTGACAAGACCTCCACCACGCTGGCTGTCTCCGCCTCGGACATCGAGGATTGTGAGCTTCCCGACTTCGCGGACAATCAGGCCGGCTCGGCCTTCTACCAGGCAGTTCGCTGGGCGTCCTGCGCCGGTATCTCGGCCGGCTACGCCTCGGACAACACCTTCCGCAAGACTCGCGACATCACTCGCGGGGAGACCGCAGCGTTCCTGCACCGCATGGTGAAGCCCGAGTTCGACGCTCCTCAGGACAGCCCCTTCGGTGACGTCAACGCCGGTGGCGCCTACTTCACACCGATCACGTGGGCCGAGGCCGAGGGCATCACGGTCGGACAGGACGACGGCAACTTCGGCGTCTCCAAGCCGGTGACCCGTGGACAGTTCGCCGCATTCCTTTTCGGGCTGGAAGACCCGGAGTTCACCTCTCCCGAGGACGCTCCCTTCGAGGACCTGAATCCGGGCGGAGCAAACTTCACCGCCATCTCGTGGCTCGCGGAGAACGACATCTCGGTCGGCGACACCGAGGGCAACTTCAGCCAGTCCCGGGCCATCACTCGCGCCGAGATGGCTCAGATGCTGCTGAAGTACACCGAGCAGAAGAGCGACGACACGCCGGACCCGAAACCCACCGATCCCGAACCCACCGATCCCGAGCCGACCGACCCGGAACCCACTGACCCCGAGCCGACGGAACCCGAGCCGGAGATGCCCGAGGGCGAGCCGGTCCTGCTGACCGACCCGTTCCTGCAGGCTCCTGAGCAGGGCCAGACCAACGTCGTCTGGTTCACCGAGCTCGAGGGCGATCAGCACTGGGTTCTGACCGGTGACGTCTACGACCTGAGCCCCGAGCAGATCAGCACCTCCGTCAAGAAGGCCGCGGCCTCCACCGACGGCGTGTTCCAGTCCCAGGCTGACAACGTGCAGTTCACCGTGACTCGGGCCGAGACCACTCAGATGTCCCGCACCGCCGAGGACGCGCAGTCGGCGTTGTCGGATGCTCCGGCCGAAGAGGACGGCATCGTCTCCCGCGATGTGTTCCGTCACGAGGCCACCGTGACCGGCATCGAGGACGCCGGCGAGGTGCCCTACCGCGTGGTCTCCGTCCTGGACGGCGAGCCGGTTCTCTCCGACACCTTCGCTCTTGAGGATGCCCCGACGGCCGACGAGGACATCAACGTCCTGCTCACCTCGGACCACCAGGCCAAGACGAACGCCCCGGCCAACCTGCAGGCGGCCGAGAACGTCATGGGTGACATCGACGCCGTCTTCATGGCCGGCGATCTCGTCAATGTCCCGGACCGCGCCTCGGAGTGGTTCGACTCGGAGAACGGGTTGGCGTTCTTCCGCGGTTTGCAGGGCAACGCCGGCTTCGAGGCACCCAACGGCCAGACCTACGACGGCGGCGAGATCCTGCAGTACGCCCCGATCTACCCGGCCATCGGCAACCACGAGGTCCAGGGCCGGGTCGACGGTCAGACGTCGTTGAGCGAGTCCTTCAACTCACCCGTGCCGCGCGAGGTGGCTGAGGCCGAGTACGAGAAGGTCGCCTCCGAGGTCAACCCGGATAACGATCCTCAGATTAAGGCTCAGTGGATCGAGGACAACTCCTTCTCCACCACCACCTACGAGGAGATGTTCACGCTGCCGGAGTCCGAATCCGGCGGAGAGCGCTACTACGCCACGAACGTGGGCAACATCCGCCTGATCTCTTTGTTCTCCACCCGGATCTGGCGCTCCGCCACCGCGGATGCCGATCCGGCCGCACGACTGGCGGCCTCCCGCTACCAGGAATCGGCTGACACGCTGGACAAGCCGCTGGAACAGGGCCACGGGGAGTTCATCTTCGAAAGCCTGGCCGTGGATTCGGACCAGTACACGTGGCTCAAGAAGGAACTGGCGTCGGACGCGGCCAACGAGGCTGACCACGTGGTCATCATGATGCACGAGGGGCCGCAGGGCCTCGGCGACAACATCATGCCGCACTTCTCCGACCCCAAGAAGATCGAGGAGAAGGACGAGGAGGGCAACGTCACCGGCATTCGCTACGAGTACGAGGCCAAGGACAACAAGCTCCTCACCGACCTCACCCCGCTGATCGACGCCGAGGGCACCAACGTGGACCTCGTCTTCAACGGCCACTCCCACCTGTGGAACCGTTTCGAGTCGGACCACGGTGTGAACTACCTGGAGACCTCGAACGTGGGCAACACCTACGGCGCCTACCACGAACTTTCCGGTGAGTCCCGGGAGCTTCCGGGCGAGCCGTGGGACGACAGCAACTACGTGGCCCAGGGCAACCCCGGTGGCCTGGAGCCGATCGTTCCGACCGAGCGCCCGTTCATGTCAGTGGTGGATGACAGCGTCGAGGCTCCGTACGTGGCCTCCAATGACCAGAGCGTGTTCACCTCGCTGGACTCCGATTCCGGCGCCGTGACCAGCTATGTGCTGGACACCAACGACCCGGACGCCGAGCCGAAGCCCATGGACCTGTTCATGCTCGACTGATCCGCACAGTCCCTCACGGGCCGACAAGATCTCCCGTGAAGGACGGCACATGCGAAAGGGCCGCCGGCGTCAACGTGACGCCGGCGGCCCTTTCGCTTCGCCTCAGCTGCGGCGACTGACCGCCTCGCGATCCTCGGTCTGGTGCTCGTCCGTCTGGTGCTCGGCCGCCTCCTGACCGGGACGGTCGCGCTCGGCCTCGGCCCGCGCGTCGTCCTCGGCCGAGGCCTGGACGACCTCGGGCGCCCGAGGGGACACGATGGAGTTGCTACCGGTGGCGAGCGGATCCGAGTCGATGCCCCGCTCGATCCGGGTGGCCAACGGCTTCTCCGTGATGAACGTCAGCAGTACCGCGGCGATGACGCCCAATGGCGCGATCCACAGGTAGATCGGTGTCAGCGCATCGCTGTAGGCCGTCACCACGGTGTCGTGGATGGCCGGGGGCAGTTGCCCCACGCTGGCCGGCGTCAGCGACTCGGAGCTGCCCATCTGGCCCGCCGCCGCGGCCGGCATGCGCTCAGTAAACAGCGGAGCCAGGCGAGAGGTGAACAGGCTGCCGACCAGGGAGGAGCCCAACGTGGCGCCGATCTGACGGAAGTAGTTGTTCGACGCGGTGGCGGTGCCCACCATGCTGATGTGGAAGGTGTTCTGGACCATCAACACGAGAATCTGCATCGACAGTCCGAGCCCGACACCCAGCACAGCCATGTCCAGGCAGGCGAACCACACCGGGTGCTCTGGGTCCAGGGTGGAGAGCATCACCATGGCGATGGCGATAATGATGCTGCCCGCAACGGGGTACCACTTGTAGTTGCCGCGCTTGGACACCAGCTGACCTGTCGTGATCGAGGTGAGGAGCATCATGCCCATCATCGGGATCATCAGCAGACCCGAACCAGTGGCGTCCACACCGAAGGCCATCTGAAGGTAGGTGGGCATGTAGCCCAGAGCACCGAACATGGACACGCCGATGAACAGTCCCGCGATAGTGGCGAGGTTGAAGTTCTTCTCCCGGAACAGGCTCATCGGAATGATCGGCTCCGCGCTGCGGCGCTCCACGAGCACGAACACGACGGCGGCGATCAAGAACAGGGCGATGAGCCCCAGAATCACGGGGTCGGTCCAGGCGTAGTCGCCCCCACCCCACGTAGTGACGAGCACCAGGGCCGTGGTGGCGACCGAGATCATCACCATGCCGCCCCAGTCCAGCGTGGGACGACCGACATTCTTACGCGGGAGCTTCAGATAGAAGATGGCCGCGAACAGCGCGAGGAGTCCCAGGGGAATGGAGATCCAGAAGGCCCAGCGCCAACCGGGACCTTCCGTGAACCAGCCGCCGAGCAGCGGGCCGGCCACGGAGGAGAGGGCGAAAACGCCGCCCATGATGCCCATGTAGCGGCCGCGTTCCCGGGCCGGGACCACATCGGCGATCGAGGCCTGGGACAGGATCATCAGACCACCACCGCCCAGGCCCTGGATCACACGGGCGACGATGAGCACGGTCATGTTTCCGGCCAGGGCACCGACCACGGAGCCCGCCATGAAGACGATGATGGCGAAGATCAGCAGCGGCCGCCGGCCGATCTGGTCTCCCAGCTTGCCGTAGATCGGCATGGCGATGGTCGCGGCTAAGATGAAGGCCGTGATGACCCACACCATCTGGCTGACGCCGTTGAGTTCGCCGACGACGGTGGGCAGCGCGGTGCTGAACACGGTCTGGTTCAGCGAGAAGAGCAGCATCGCCAGCATGAGGCCGATGAACAGCGGTACGAGGGTGCCGGCGGGGACGGTACCTGAAGAAGGTGCTGCAGGCCCCTCGCGGGGCTCGCGTGTGGTGTCGTTCATGAAAGCTTCCTGTAGAGATCTTGGTAAAGGTCGAGCGCGTCGTCCACGGTGTGCCGGTCGAGGTATTCGCCGGTCGTTCCCCGAGTTCCGACGAGGTAGCGCAGGGGCACACCGGCGGCCATGGTGAGCATGCGGGCCGTCTCCTCCACGCTGTGGCTGTTGAGACCGTGGGCCCACTCGGGATGCTGGGCCATGGCCTCTGCGATGGCCTGGTACACCAGGTCTTCGCCCTGAAGCATCATTTCCCGGCGGCGCAGCAAGAGGTGCGGGAACTTGTCGAACAGACGTCCCCGGCGCTCCGCATCACCTTCTGCATAGGTGCTGCGGCCCACGGACAACAACAGCTCCGTGGTGCGATGGATCAGGCCATCGCCGTCGAGAAAGTCCTCCGGCAGTTCGGGAACGGTGGGGGCCCGGACCCCGAGGATCGCGTCCTCCTTGGTGGAGAAGTAGTTGAAGAACGTCCGTTGCGAGATCCCGGCCTCACTGGCGATGGCCTCGACGGTGACACAGCTCATGTCCCCGTCCAAGGCCAGGTCCGCCGCGGCATCGTGAATGGCATGCCAGGTCTCGGTCTTTTTGCGCTCGCGAAGAGAGGTGGATTCTGCTGGGGGCATGGCTCTATTTTTGCACAACTGCACATTATGCGCAACTGCACTTTTGCAGTGATGTACGTTACATGAAACCTTGCACTCCATCTGGGGGCGATTCGGGCCAACCGGTGTTCTCGCTCGTTCGCATCAGATAGGTTCAAAGTGTTCTGCCCGGGGCCACACCGCGGCACACGGGGCCATACGGGCCACTCATCTCGCACCGCATCTTGAGGGGATTCTTCATGACCGTCAGCACTGCGCCCGGGCGACGCTCGGGTCTGTTCTCGTCCATAGCCGCCACCACGGGCATTCTGAGTGTCACCCTCGGGATGCTGTTCAGCGGCGGCGCCGCCCAGGCCGCACCACTCGCACCCGCCCCTACCGGCGCGACCGAGTCCAGCGTCTCGGATTCGACCTCGGACACGGGCGTCTCCGCGACAGACACGGACGGCGCGATCCGCAACTTCTCCGACGGCGGCACGATCGCCGGCGACTCCGGAAACGCCGTCACCGACCTCTCCGGGTGCCCTCGGCTGAACTTCACGGACAATCGCACCGACTCGGCCTACTACCGCGCCGTGCGCTGGATGCAGTGCGCCGGCATGACGGCCGGGCGAGCCGACCACTCCTTCGGCAAGAACACCGACGTCACGCGTGCCGAGATGTCGGCGTTCTTGTTCGGCATGGAGAAGCCGGCCGGCTACCAGGCTCCCTCCAGCGCCGTCTTCGCCGACGTCAAGCCCGGAACCTCGTTCTTCCGACCGATCTCCTGGGCCTCTGCCGAGCGCATCGTGAGCGGCTTCGCCGATGGAACCTTCAAGAAGAACAGCTCACTGACCCGGGCGCACTTGGCACAGATGCTGTACAAGATGTCCGGCTCCACGCACCAGGCCTCCGGTCGTTTCTTCACTGATATGAATTCCTCCTCCGGCTTTGCCGACGCCGTCAGCTGGCTCAAGGCGGCCGGCATCACCTCCGGCTATCAGGACGGCAGCTTCAAGCCGAGCCGAAGCATTTCTCGCGCGGAGGCCGCGTCGTTCCTGTACGAGTACGCGCGGGCCACCGGGCAGAAGACCAATGCTCCCGTGGGCACGAACGGCCCACTGACCAATGCCCAGTGGGCCGCTGAAGCCAAACGCAACATCCGCGCCTGGTGTGGCACCGATTACGACCTGACCGCTGCCCCCGGCATTCAGAACAAGGCCGGCTTCGAGTACAACACCCGCAACGGCGCCATGGTTCGCAGCTCGCTCTACGAGTACATGCATCTGTCCACCACGGTCTTCGAAGGAACGACTCAACAGGTCGATCCAGACCATCCGGCCGCTCGCTTCATCCAGATGCACGAATGCGCCCACTTGATCCAGTTTCGGAATTACGGCTGGGACGGCCCGGCCACGCGCCAGGCCATGGACCGGTTGTACCCGAACCCGGCCACGAGCAAGAAGAACTCTTTCCGCGCTGGCTATTCCTATGAGAGCGGACTGGAGCACATGGCGGACTGCATGGCCGATTCAATGGGTGGCCTGCGCTACGGCGACTCCACGATCAAGTACAGCGCCGGCTATGGCGGCGACTGCACAGCGTCTCAGAAGATCTGGGCCAAGAGACTGGTGGCCGGCGAGCGCCTCTGAACCAGCCACGGAAGCCTTGACGAGTCTTCCCGGTGTCGGTTGACTGAAGTGATCTACGTCACTCTGAGAGGGAACCATGACTCGCCCATCGCACTCTGCACCCCATGCCTCGACTGCCCGCCGGATCACCGCCGTGGCTCTGGCCGCCGGCCTGACGCTAGGGTCCGGCCTCGCAGCTCAGCCGGCCTTCGCCGTCGGCGACGGTCCGAACTACGGCGGCAACGAGACGATCAACACCTCCATTCTCAGCACCTATGACGAGTTGGCGGCTGAACTGCAGAAGCAGGACGCCAAGCAGTCGGCCATGGAGCTGGAGGTGATCGGGCAGACGGTCAAAGGCCGAGACATCCATCTGGCGAAGTACATCTCCGATCCGGAGAATCCGACCATCCTGTATCTCACGCAGCAGCACGGCAACGAACAGCTGACCACCGAGGGCGCTCTGACCTTCATCAAGTCGCTGGGCAGCGGGAAGATGAAGGGCGTGCTGGACGGCGTCAACATTCTGGTCCTGCCGATGCTCAATGCGGACGGCGCCATGGGCGATGTCGACTTCTCTCTCGAGGACTACATCGCCTCCGGCGACCGCCACCTGACCCGCTACAACGCCAACGAGGTGGACCTGAACCGGGATCACATCACGAAGATCGAGCCGGAGACCCGAGCACTACACGAAAACGTGCTCCAGGCCTATGACATCGACTACATGATCGACCTGCATCACCAAGGTTCGCGGTCCCGGGCCGACGGCGAACTGGTGTCCGGTTCGATTCTGTACCCGACCACACCGAACGTG
Source organism: Citricoccus sp. GCM10030269 (assembly GCF_042665635.1). Taxonomy (NCBI): domain Bacteria; kingdom Bacillati; phylum Actinomycetota; class Actinomycetes; order Micrococcales; family Micrococcaceae; genus Citricoccus; species Citricoccus sp. GCM10030269. The sequence continues at coordinate 127,274 of NZ_JBHTCV010000002.1, forward strand.
GACGCGGCCGTCCTGGACGGTTCGCAACGGCTCGGATCGATCGTCTACGGAGCCATCGAGCCAACCGGATGGGGCCACCTGGGCAAATACGTGGGCGGCACCGGAGAGAACATCGGCCGCAACGGGATCGCCGTGGAGTACGGCATCTCCACGCTGCTGTTCGAGATGCGGGGCATGGCCGACCACGAGAACCCGGGCTCGGTACTGGGCCAGAAGTCCAACGGCTACCTGATCAAGCAGACGGTCACGACCCTGGAAGCCACGGCCCGCGCCATCGCCGACGGATCGGTCGAGACGGCGGACACCACCTTCTGGGACACCCTCACCGAACAGTCCTGGGCCGGTTGGCCGGCCGAATGAGCTGACTTCTAGAATGGTCGGGTGACGGATGACGACGGCTCCCTGACCGAACTCCGCCGGGGCCGGGCCGCAGCCTGGACGCCATTCCTGCTGGCCGCCGTCGTGCTGGCCGGCCTGTTCGCCTGGGGCAGCCAGGCCTTCAGCCACCTCCCCGAGGTCTTCCCCACGCACTGGGGGCCGAGCGGCGAGCCTGACGCGTGGGAGGAGAAGTCGTTCGGCACGGTCTTCATCGGACCGCTCAGCGCGGCCGGCACCACCGCGCTGATGGGACTGCTCGCTCTCCTCGTTCCGGCAATGCTCCTGCCCCCGAAGGATTCCTCCGCGTGGGGCCGTGTCCAACAGGAGGGCCGTCGTCGAGCCACGGTGTCGGTGCTGGGCTGGGTCTCCCTGCTGACGGCCATCTTCGTGGGAGCGCTCAGTGTCCAGACCTGGACCGCGCCGGGCGAGATCTCCATGACGGTGCCGCTGACGCTGTACATGCTCGGGCTCGGGTTCGCGATCGTGCTGCCCTTTCGTCGATGGCAACGCTGGTCCCAGCGATGGGCATCAGAGGCCGGGCTGCATCCAAGTCCGGAGGAAGCCGCGGAGGAGAAGCTGTGGCTGCCCGGCGGTATCTACAACAATCCGGACGAACCGCGCGTCCTGGTCCCCAAAAGAGAAGGCCTCGGCACTGGTTTGACCGTCAACGTCGGCCACCGGAACGGTCGTCTCGCCGTTGGGGTGTTCGTGGTGCTGATGATCGCCTTTCCGGTGGCTCTGACGCTCGTGGCCTCGTGACGGCGCCCTCGGTGGGAAGAGCACCTAGGACGAGGACCGCCCACGCTTCGACTTCTCGAAGCCGATGCGCTTATGCGTGCCGTCGCAGAAGGGTTTGATGCCGGAGGATCCGCACCGGCACAGCGCCACGGTCCGGCGGCGCTGTTCCACGGGCTCCCCGTCTCCGTCGAGGATCTCCACCGGTCCCCTGACCAGCAAAGGACCTGCCGGGCAGACGGTGATCTGAACGACCTCGCCGTCCTGACGTGCGTCCTGTGGTGGGTCCGCTTCCGAGGCCTCGTCCACCGCCACACCCACCACTTCTGCCCACAAAACGTCGGCCGGGGGGACTTTCTCCGTCATCTCATCCATGGCGACTCCTCCGAAGAGAGTTGAGCGAGCTGGCGGCGTGCCGGAGACGACCACCCGCATAGGGAACTCCACCGCCGAGCCGCCACGCGACGGCGATCCACGCCGTGACCGCCCGTTCGGCCAACCAGATCGGCGCCCACCATGCGGCCGATCGCTCGTACACCGCACCACCGCCGTCCACTCGCCGTCCGCGCTCGGCCACGGCCACCGCGGCCGCCAGCCACACGAGATAGCCGGCCGGGCAGCGAGCCTGCAGCACCCAGGCGGGCAACAGCAGCAGTTCTGCTGCCAAGCGGGCGGGCTGAGCATGAGAGTCGTAGGCCTGACGCACACGCTGGCCCCAGAAGTGCCGCGCGGTCGGCGGCAGACGACGGACATACACCCCGCGCGCCCAATCCACCTGACCTCCACGGGCCATCACGGTGCGCACCAGTTCCAGGTTCTCGAACAGCACATCCGCCCGGTAGCCGTCGGCGATCAAGTCCCGACGCACAGCCAGCGTGCCGGGATAGTCCGCGGTGAAGGCTCGGTTGATCAGCGTCCGCGCGGTGTCCCAACGGGCGTGCCAGGTCAGCGGGCCGAAATGGTTCTGTGGAGCACAGAGCCCGGCTCGGTCCAACCGTGCCACCACCTCGGTGAGCTCCTCGAGCCCATAGCGGACGTCGTCGTCGGCGATGACCAGACGACCGCGGCCGGTGACCCGGATGCCGGTCAGCACGCCACCGACCTTCCCGTTGGGGGTGCTGGGCCCCTCCGGGGCCAGGTGGCGCACCAGCGGCGACCACAGGCGGTGGTGCTCAGCGAACACCTCGGCCTCGGACCCATCCACCACCACGACGTCGGCCCAGTGCCGCACCCGGTACAGATACTCCGTCATCTCGTCACGCTGGGCCCGTGACGTGTCCGCGTCCCAACGCAACGGCAGGATGTAGTCGACGTCCAGAGGCGGTGCCGTGGGCGTCATGCCAGCAGCGCCTCCGGCTCGGTCTCCGGCTCGGTCTCCAGGACGGTGCCCGGATCGGGCAGTGAGGCTGCGACGGGCACCGGCCTCAACAACGAGCTGCGCCCGGACTGCCAGGACTCCAGCTGCCACCGACCCAGCAGATCGTCCAGCAGGCAGGCACTCGCCGCGCCGAAGAAGACGTCATCGGCCAAGAGGGATTCCTGTTCGACCAGCGCACCGGCCAGGTCCCGCCCCGCGATCTGTTCGTGCACGGCGTCCGCCTCGACGTGCTCATCGAAGTAGTCGGTCACCGGGGAGGCGAAGCCCAGGCGGCGGAACCCCCGAGCGTACGAGGCATTGGGCAACGACGAGGTCATCTCGTACAGGGCGAGATGTCCGGCGATCGCCCCGCGCAGTCGGCGGTGCAGACCGAACAGGGACATGAGATTCACTGAGGCCAGGGACAGCGCCGGCGCCCAGTCCACATAGGCGCCAAAGCGCGGATCCAGTCCGAGCCCAGCCATCGTGCCGGCGAACAGTTCGGCGTGCATCCGGCCCGGCCGGCCGCCGCCGTACTCGTCGGCCTGGATCTCCACCAGGGCGGATTTGGGACGTCCGGTCAGTCGTGGGATGGCCCAGGTATGCGGGTCCGCCTCCTTGAGCTGGTACACCGACTTGTGGACGAGGAACTCTCGCGCCTGTTCCAGGTCCGCCGTCCGGCCGACGAAGTCCGACACCGACGGCCCGGAACCGCTGCCGGCCATCTCGAACAGGCGGTCGGCCACCTCTTGGGCCGAGCGGGGCATCTGCTCCCACGAGCCGTACTGCTCAGTCACACCACGGCGCAGCCGGGCCTCGAAGGCCGTCTCCATCTCGCGGCGGATCTCCAGCAGGCTCGGTTCCCACTCCCACCGGTCGTCCACACCGTTGATGCCGCCGTAGTGGAGTTCGTAGAGACAGAACAGGGCCAGTTGCAGGTCCTCGTCGTACAGGATGTCGTCCGAAGTCGACAGAGCCCGCCGGACGGCACGCGCCGTCGTCGTGAGCGGATTGTCCGCCGGGTACGACAGCAGATCAGCCCACAGGGAATACGTCACGGGTCCGCGGTGCAAGGGTAGACGCACGTCGAGTCTCCTCCTCAGGAAAACGCCACGGGTCGTTCCCTGACGTATGGTCCCCTGCAAGGAAAAGCTCGGGCCGGCACCGTGGACAGGGTGCTGCGCCTGTGAGGACAATAGCAATCCGGATACCATCTCGAAAGCCGGACCTCAGGGAGAAGCCATGCTGACCCAGAATGTTGTCCCGGGAGTGCATCAGATCGAGCACGCCCACGTGAACTGCTACCTGATCGAGGACGACGACGGCCTCACCCTCGTCGATGCCGGCCTGCCGGGCGTGTGGAATGAGTTGGGCCGGGCCATCCGCGCCGTGGGCCGCCGCCCCGACGACCTGAAGGCCCTGGTACTGACCCACGCACACTTTGACCATGTGGGAGTGGCACGGCGTCTGGTCCAGCGGCAGGGATTGCCGGTGTACGCCCATCCCGACGAACGCACTCTGGCCGCCCATCCGTACCGGTACGCCCATGAGCGTCCCGCCGCGGCCTACCCGCTGCAGCATCCCCGGGCGCTGCCGATTCTGGGCTCCATGGTGATGGCCGGTGCGGTGGCGGTCAGAGGGGTGGAGACCACCGAGGAACTCAGCGCGGAGACCATCGTGCCCGTCCCGGGGCGGCCACGGGTGATCCCGAGCCCGGGACACACCTTCGGCCATTGCGCCCTCCACCTGCCCGATCGAGACGTGGTGCTCACGGGTGACGCCCTGGTGACGCTGGATCCCTACACCGGCCAGACCGGGCCGCGCCTCGTCGCCCGGGCCGCCACAGCGGACAGTCAGGCGGCGATGCAGAGCCTGGACGCCCTGGCCGGCACCCAGGCCGGCACCGTGTTGACCGGCCACGGTCAGCCCTGGAGGGCGGGCATCGAGGACGCCGTCGAGGCGGCCCGGCAGCACGGCGCTGCCTGACCGCCCCGACGGCCGCTGGGTAACTTACTCCTTGTTCAGCTTGTCCTGGACCGTACCGGCCGTCTTCTCCACTGCGTTGGGCAGCTCGGTGGTGCCGTAGAAGCGGGAGTCGGGATGAGTGGGAGGGGGCATCGGCACACCGACCATCGGCTCGGACTGGTAGGTGAAGGTGCCCTTGCCGTCCGGCGTCGCGCCCGAGGCCCACCCACCGCGGTCCATCACCTGACCGTCGGAGAAGTTGAACGCGGTGTACGAGAATTCGGTGGCCTCCTTGGACTGCGGGAAGTTGCTCGGCGTCGGCATCTCCTCCAAGCCGTCCTCCTGCAGTTCACGGACCGCCGCCGCCCACTGGTTCTGGTGCATCGTGTCCCGGGCCAGCAGGAAGGACAACAGGTCGCGGATACCCGGGTCATCGGTCATGTGATACAGGCGGGCGACCTGCGTGCGTCCCTGCATCTCGGCGTTGAGATTCGAGGTCATGTCGGCCAGCAGGTTCCCACTGGCCGTGACGTACGAGCCGGACCAGGGATTGCCCATGCTGTCCACCGGGCGAGCTCCGGCCCCGGCCACGATCGCATGCTGCATGTCCGTTCCACCGATGACCGCGGCGACGGCCGGATCGTCCTGGATGGCGTTCTCCGTGATGCCCAGCGGAGCCTTCTCCAGCAACTGGGCCACCATGGTGGCGAGCATCTCCACGTGGCCGAACTCTTCTGCGGCCGTGCTGAAGAGCAGGTCGCGATACTTGCCCGGAATGTGGGCGTTCCAGGCCTGGAAGCTGTACTGCATCGCCACCGTGATCTCGCCGTACTGGCCTCCGATCACCTCCTGGAGTTTGCGGGCGTAATCGGCGTCGGGCTTTTCCGGGGTGGCGTTGTACTGGAGCTTCTGCTGATGGGTGAACATGCTGCGATCTCCTTTTCCTTGGGGCCGGCCGTGGAGACCGTCAACAGGCGTCGACGGCGACCGGAAACCACTCGTGGACAAAGATCACCATAATGACGCCCCGGGGCCGCTCCAAGGGTTGAACGCCGCAGATTCTCCGGCGGAAATCGACCGACGACGGGCAGAGGACGGGTCCTTCCGCGTCGGCGTTCGGGCTCCTAGCATGGTCCTTCTGACCCCGGAACACGTCAGCGCGAGTTCGTCGCCCGCTCGGCCGTCGTGTGCCACTCGGACGCCGGTCACAACCGAAGTAGGAGGAGCCCGATGCCCGCCGATATCCCTCTGGTCGGCTCTCTCGCCGAACTCGAGGAACTGATCCGGGAGGATCGCGATCTCTACCTCAGGTACTCAAAGGGGTACGACTCCGACCGTGAGGGCGGCAGCATGGACACCGAGAGCGGCCTGGAACTGCCGGGACTATCCGTCAACCCGCTGTGCCCGGAGCCCTGGTGGACCCGGCCCTGGACAGACTGGTTGGCCCGACAGCTGTGCCAGTACAAGCAACTCCATGAGAAGAACCCGGACCGGTTCGCGTGGGTCCTGCGGGGTGAAGCGACCGGCCGGGGGCCTGATTGCGAGCCACTGATGGCCAACGTGGAGCCGGTGGCCCGGATCGACGAATCCGTCCTGGACGAGGCAGAACGCACGTACCACGCGCGGTTCGACGCCGGTCAGGGCCCCGAGTGATGACTCCCCGCCTACAGGATGACTTCGCCGCAACCCTGCCAGAGCTGGCGATCCACTGGCGAGGTGAGGAGGTGGCGGACCCGAGCCTGTTGGTCCTGAATGAGCCGTTGGCCGCGCACCTCGGTCTGGACCCGGACTGGCTGCGCGGAACGGAGGGATTGCGATTCCTGACCGGCAATGACGTGCCGGCACCGGCGTCCCCCGTGGCCCAGGGATATGCTGGGCATCAGTTTGGCATCTACGTCCCCCGTCTGGGTGACGGCCGCGCGTTGCTGCTGGGTGAAATCACGGACGCCGACGGCCGGCTGCGGGATCTTCATCTCAAAGGCTCAGGCAGAACTCCGTTCGCTCGTGCCGGCGACGGGCTGGCCGCTGTCGGGCCCATGTTGCGGGAGTACGTGGTCAGCGAGGCCATGCACGCCCTCGGCATTCCCACCACCCGTGCCCTCGCCGTGGTGGGCACCGGCAAGACCGTACTGCGTGAAGGCGGTCCGTTGCCGGGGGCGGTCCTCGCCCGGGTCGCGTCGAGTCATCTGCGCGTGGGCAGTTTCCAGTACGCCCGGAGCCTTCCCGACCCGGAGGTGCTCCGCCGTCTGGCCGATCATGCGATCGATCGCCATCACCCGGACGCCGCAGAGTCGGAGCAGCCGTACCTGAGCCTGCTTCAGGACGTCGTGGCGGCGCAGGCCTCTCTGGTGGCGCAGTGGTTGCTGGTGGGCTTCGTCCACGGGGTGATGAACACGGACAACATGACGATCTCCGGCGAGACGATCGACTACGGGCCCTGTGCCTTCATGGATGCCTTCGACCGCGGAACCGTCTTCAGCTCCATCGACACCGGCGGGCGGTATTCCTATGGCAACCAGCCCGCCGTTGCGCAGTGGAACCTCACTCGGTTCGCCGAGACGCTGCTGCCCCTGCTGCACGATGAGCAGGACCAGGCGGTCGCCCTCGCCGAGGAAGCGTTGAGCGGCTTTCTTCCCCATTTCCGGGCCAGTTTCTCCGCGGGGATGCGCCGCAAGCTCGGTCTGCCGTCGGACTCAACCAGCGCGTCCGCTAGCGAGTCGGCCCAGGACGACGCCGGCCCACTCATCGATGACCTCCTGGCCCTGCTGCAACAGGACCGCGTTGATTTCACCGGGTTCTTCCGTGCACTGGGGGCCTCGGCTCGTGGTGATTCCGACCTGGTGCGGGCCATGTTCACCGACATTCCGGCCTTCGAGGACTGGGAGCAGCGGTGGCGGGAACTCGGTCCGGACCCCGAGGTGATGGACCAGGCCAACCCCGTCTACATCCCGCGCAATCATCTGGTGGAGGAGGCCCTCACCGCCGCTGCGGCAGGCGACATGGCACCTTTCGAGGGTTTGTTGGAAGCCGTCACCGACCCGTACCGGGAACGCCCCGGATGCGAGCGCTACGCCGAAGCACCACCGGAGGACTTCGGCGCATACCGCACGTTCTGCGGAACCTGAGTCCCAGCACCCCAGCACAGAACCCCGAAAAGGAGATCCACCGATGACACAGACCCAGCACCAGACCTCAGGTTCGGACGTCGTCGATGTCCTGACCACCGACCACCGTCAGATGCTCGAGCTGCTCGATCAGGTCCAGCGCACCGCGGACCCCTCCGAACGCCGGGACCTGGCCGATACGGTCATCGCCGAGGTCATGCGCCACTCGGTGGCCGAGGAGATGCACGTGTACCCCGTCATCGAGGAGCACGTGCCGAACGGAACCGAGGAGGTGGAGCATGACAAGAAGGAGCATGACGAGCTCGTCGACGTCATGAAGGAACTCGAAGGCGCGGATGCCGCCGACGCCGCCTTCCTCGACCTGGTCAAGCGCATGCAGGACATGCTGGACCACCACGTCCATGACGAGGAGGACGAGCAGTTCCCCAAACTCCGCGCCCACATCCCCGCCGAGAAGCTGCGGGAGCTGGGCACCAAGGTGGAGAAGGCCAAGGAGTTGGCGCCGACCCGCCCGCATCCGAACGCCCCGCATTCCGAGCTGTTCCACAAGACGGTGGGCGCCGGCGTCGGCATGGTGGACCGCCTGCGCGACCGGCTGACCTCACGGAACACCTAACTCGCGAACCCTGACTAGCTGTCTCCGGGCATCAGCGGCTGCGGTCCACGGGAACGAGCCGGACGTCGATGAGCCGACCGTTCACGGTCTGGGCCGTCATCAGGGTGCACTGGGGCTGGCGCCGCCGGTCCGTGGGCGAGCCAGGATTCAGCAACCGCAGTCCCGGGTTCGCCGTCTCGTCACCGGCCACGGTGTCCCAGGGGATGTGGCTGTGACCGAAGACGAGCACGTCGGCGTCGGAGAAGGCCGCGGCCATGCGCTTTTCGCGACCACGAGCCGGACCGGTCTCGTGCGTCATGGCGAACCGGATACCGCCGATCTCCACGCGCGCCGTCTCCGGGAGGCGCTCGCGCAGCTCTGAACCGTCGTTGTTGCCCCAGACACCCACCAGTCGACGGGCACGAGACTCCAGTTCGTCCAGCAGTTCCGGCACCTGCCAGTCACCGGCATGAAACACGACGTCGGCCCGGTGCACTTCCTGCCAGACCTGCGCGGGCAGCGCACGGGCTCGGCGAGGGACGTGAGTGTCTGCCAGGAACAGCAGGCGGAGAGGATCCTTGGACATGGCTCCGAGGGTATCGGTGGTCGCGGGTGGACTCGCCGTCGAGCTGACCGGCGGGCTCAACGTCCAGCCCGGGCGTAGCCGGGAGCAACACGCTTCGCTTTCCCGGCCGACGTCGTGAACAATGAAGCCAACCGCGGCCGGGCCCGCTCACGGCGACCGGCACCGCTTCTCGCTGGAAGGATTTTCGTGGCAGAACATCAGTTCGGCTTCCGCACTCGGGCGCTGCACGCCGGTGCCGTTCCCGACGCCGTGCACGGCTCCCGGGCCGTGCCGGTCCATCAGACCACCTCGTACGTCTTCGAGTCCGCTCAGGATGCGGCGAACCTGTTCGCGCTGCAGAAGTACGGCAACATCTACTCCCGCATCGGCAACCCCACGGTCGCCGCCTTCGAGGAGCGGATGGCGGCCCTGGAGGGCGGCATCGGGGCGGTCGCGACGGCGTCGGGCATGTCCGCGGAATTCGTCACCTTCGCTGCCCTGGCCGGAGCCGGAGACCACATCGTGGCCTCGTCCCGGCTGTACGGCGGCACCATCACCCAACTCGACGTCTCCCTGCGCCGATTCGGCATCGAGACGACCTTCGTGGATTCGACGGAAGCTGCCGATTTCGAGGCCGCCCTCCAGCCCAACACCAAAGCCGTCTACACCGAGATCGTGGCCAACCCCTCGGGGGAGATCGTGGACCTGCCCGGTCTGGCCCACGTCGCCCACGCCGCAGGCCTCCCGCTGGTGGTCGATTCCACCCTGACACCGCCCTACCTGATCCGGCCCTTCGACCACGGCGCGGACATCATCATCCATTCGGCCACGAAATTCCTGGGCGGGCACGGCACCACCTTGGGCGGCGTGGTCGTCGAGTCAGGCCGGTTCCCGTGGGACAACGGCAATTTCCCTTCGATGACCGAGCCCGTCCCGTCGTACGGTGGTGTCTCCTGGTGGGGAAACTTCGGCGAGTACGGCTTCCTCACCAAGCTCCGTTCCGAGCAATTGCGCGACTTCGGTCCGGCCCTGGCCCCAGCCTCCGCCCAGCAGCTCATGATCGGCGTCGAGACCCTCGCCCAGCGAATGGACGCTCATCTGGCCAACGCGCAGAAGGTCGCCGAATGGCTGGAGGCCGACGAGCGCGTGTCCTGGGTGAACTTCGCCGGACTCCCCTCCCACCCCCACCACGAGCGCGGACGAGAGCTGCTGCCGCTCGGCGTCGGGTCCGTGTTCAGTTTCGGGATCAGTGGAGACCGCGACGTCGGCGCCCGGTTCATCTCGAACCTGCAGTTGGCGAGCCACCTGGCCAACATCGGCGATGCCAAGACACTGGTCCTGCACCCGGCCTCCACCACGCACCAGCAGCTCACTGCCGAACAGCTGGTGTCCGCCGGCATTCCGGAGGACCTCATCCGGTTGTCTGTGGGCATCGAGGACGTTGACGATATCCTGTGGGACCTGGACCAGGCCCTCGAGGCCGCGACTACGGAGGACGCCACGTGAGTACCGCACTTCCCGACCGCACCTGGACCGGACCGTCCGCCCCCGAGCGGATGGGACTGCTGCGAGAGGCCAAGACCATCGCCATCGTCGGCGCCTCCGACAAGCCGGCGCGGGCGTCTTACTTCGTGGCGACGTACTTGAACAGTTCCACGACGTTCGAGCTGTATTTCGTCAACCCGATTCTGGCCGAGAAGGGGACGGAGATCCTGGGCCACCCGGTGTATGCCTCCCTGAGCGATCTGCCCGTGGTGCCGGACATCGTCGAGATCTTCCGCAAAGCCGCAGACACTCCGGCGATCGTCGAGGAAGCCCACGACGTCGGAGCGAAGACTGTCTGGCTGCAGTTGGGCATCTGGAATGAAGAGGCGGCGCAGTTGGCCGAGTCCTATGGCATGAACGCCGTCATGGACCGGTGCGTGAAGATCGAGCACGCTCGTTTCCACGGTGGCCTCAACCTGGCCGGCTTCAACACGGGCGTCATCTCCTCCCGGCGCCAACAGCTGGACCACTAGCCCTCACCAGGGAACCCGACGCACGGGAGATGAGGATCCTCCGATGACCGTTGACTCGCGTGACGCACACCAGTTAGCGCACGAGGTTTTTGGCTGGGAGGAGTTGCGCCCGCATCAGGACGAGGCCATCGAGGCGGCGGTGTCCAGCCGCGACGTGCTGGCGGTGATGCCCACCGGATACGGCAAGTCAGCGATCTACCAGCTCGCCGGTCTGCTCACCGAGGGCCCGTGCGTGGTGGTCTCCCCGTTGATCGCCCTCCAGGCCGATCAACGGGACGGCCTCAACGAGCTGACCGATCGCGCCCCGACCCGGGCGGTGGCCATCAACTCCTCCGGCACGGCCCGCCAACAGGAACGGGCGTGGGAGGCGGTGGACTCCGGAAAGGTCACCTTCGTCTTCATGACGCCCGAACAACTGGCCAAGGACGACGTTCTGGCTCGGTTGAAGGCAGCGGAACCGTCATTCCTGGTGGTGGATGAGGCCCATTGCGTCTCGGCATGGGGTCACGATTTCCGCCCGGATTATCTCCGTCTGGGCGCGGCTCGTCAGCGGATGGGGTCGCCGCCGGTCATCGCCCTGACCGCGACCGCATCGGCACCGGTGCGGGACGAGATCATCAGTGGGTTGCACCTGACGGATCCCCACGTCGTCGCCCTCAGTTACGACCGGCCCAATCTGCACTGGAGCGTCCAGCGCCATGCGGAGGACGGTGAGAAGGACCGGGCGATCGTGGAGCAGGTGGCCGGGATGCCGCGGCCGGGATTGCTGTACACCGCTACCCGCCGGGCCACCGAGGACTACGCACGGGACCTGGAGGAGCGCGGCTTGACGGCCCGGGCCTACCACGCCGGCCAGAAGGCCTCCGAGCGCGACGAGACGCTCGCCCTCTTCCTCCACGGTGAACTCGACGTGGTCGTGGCGACCAGCGCCTTCGGCATGGGCATCGACAAGGCGGATGTCCGCTTCGTGGTCCATGCCGACATCCCCGACTCCCTGGACACCTATTACCAGGAGGCCGGACGGGCCGGACGCGACGGCGAGCCGGCCGACGCCGTGTTGCACTACCGGAGCGAGGACTTGGGGCTGAGACGCTTCTTCACCTCGCACAGCGCGGACCCGGAGGTGATCGCCCCGGTGGTCCGTCAACTCCGGGAGGCCGACGGGCCGGTTCGGCTGACTCAGCTCAAGCGCACCGTGGAGGCCAGCGGACGCCGAGTGACCGCCGCGACGAATCTGCTGCAGGCGGCCGGCATCGTGCGTTCCACTCGTCAGGGTCTGACCCTGACCGAGGACCTCGAGGTGGAAGCCGCCGTCGAGCAGGCCGAACAGACTGCTGAGACGCACGAACGAATAGATCGCACCCGGATCGAGATGATGCGGGGCTATGCGGAGACCGACGACTGCCGCCGCCAGTACCTGCTGGGCTACTTCGGTGAGGAGTTGGAGAATCCCTGCGGCAATTGCGATTGCTGTGACGCCGGCACAGCCGTGGACCGGACCCATGATGATCCGGAGTTCCCGCTGCAGTCCGAGGTGGTCCACCGCGAAATGGGCTCGGGAATCGTGATGAGCGTCGAGGAGGATCGGCTGACCGTGCTCTTCGAGGATCACGGCTACCGGACGCTGTCCCGTGCGATGGTCCACGAGGAGGGCTTGCTCACGCGAGCCTGACGAGTAGTGCCGATGACAAGGCGAGACCCCGGGCTACCGGCTGCGGAGGGGAATCGCTGGCCGGACCCGGGGTCTCTGTCATCACTCGCACCTTCATCACTCGCACCTTGATGAGGCACTTTCAGCATAAGAGCCTGACATGGAGATCAGCCGGATAGCGCCTGTGCAATTGCTGATGATCTGAACGGGCCTCCGGACAAGGCCTGCAGCGCTTCCGGGCGTGGCAGTCCAGCGTCTCCGGACATGGCAGGGCCCCGGGTGATCCGGCTGCGTGAGGGGAACGCATCTGCCGGGCCCAGGGCCCTCTGTCATCACTCGCACCTTGATGAGGTGCTCCCAGAATAGAAAATTTGCTTGGTAGGACGCAGAGTGTTTCCTGGGAGATCACTGACAACATGATTCAGGACTTGAGCACGCCGGCCTTGACGTTCTTGGGCCGCTGCATCTCCCCGTGCTTAGCGCCAAGGACGACAACCGTTCCAGCAAGCACCGGGATAGTCCACTGCAATTGACGCAGCTGTTTCTGGGCCTGGGCCAGTTCGGGCGAGGCAGCGGTCCTGGGCTCCGTGGCTCCCTTGGCCCCCTCCTCGGACAACTCATCGACCTTCTTCCCCAGAACGCCCGCGTATAGGGTCACCGCAGCGCCGGCGACCGTGACACCAGCCTTAATCCACGTCCAACGCATGACCCCGTCTTGCTGGGAATAGCGCCCCTTGTTCTTCCACAGGATAGGGCCCCAGGTGGTCAGATGGGCTGCGAAGGCACCCGTCTGCACCGGAGCCCATCGCTTCCAGCCGAGGCTAGATAGACGAGTTCGTTCGGCGGGGTCTTGGGCCTGGGCGGTAGCACCGTTGAGTCCAACCGCGCCCATCAACGAACCACCGAACCAAGCAGCTGCAGTCAGGTCGTGAATGGAACGGGCAACGAGGTTTCCGGACATGGATGATCCTGCCTTTCGATTCGACTTCGCCGACGTCGTTCTGCACGCGCGTCGTCAACGTTTGGGGTAGCCCTTACGATGCCTTCTGAGCGCCCCGACGTAAAGACCTGCCGCGTGAACCGCCGTAGCCATGAGGGCGCTGTGCGAATCTGAGCTCAACCCGCGCGTGTGGAAACGACGCAACGGACATGCCCTGAGGCGAAACAAGGTCAGGCCCAGAGCGTGAGACTGTGCTCAGCAGAGCTGATGTCATGTGCGACACAGACAATGCCGATAGATCGAAGCTAGCCCTCGATGAGGTCGCGGACCTGGACCACCTGGTCGCGGCCGGGGCCCACGCCGACAGCGGAGATCTGCGTGCCGGACATCTTCTCCAGGGCCAGGACGTAGTCGCGGGCGTTGGCGGGCAGGTCATCCAGGGTTCGGGCGCCGGAGATGTCCTCAGTCCAGCCCTCAAAGTGCTCGAAGACGGGCTCGGCATGGTGGAAGTCCGTCTGGGTCATGGGCATCTCGTCATGCCGCACACCGTCGACGTTGTAGGCCACGCACACCGGGATCTGTTCGATTCCGGTGAGCACGTCGAGCTTGGTCAGGAAGTAATCGGTGAACCCGTTGATCCGCGTGGCATAGCGGGCCATGACCGCGTCGTACCAGCCGGTGCGGCGCGCGCGTCCGGTGTTCACGCCGAACTCCCCGCCCACGGTGCGCAGCCTGGCGCCCATGCCGTCGTCGTCGAACAATTCGGTGGGGAACGGCCCGGCGCCCACGCGCGTGGTGTAGGCCTTGATGATCCCGATGGTGCGGGTGAAGCGAGTGGGGCCGATGCCGGCGCCGACGGAGGCTCCGCCGGCCGTCGGGTTGGATGAGGTCACGAAGGGGTAGGTGCCGTGGTCCACGTCCAGGTACGTGGCCTGGCCGCCCTCCATGAGCACGACCTTGTCCTCGTCGAGGGCGTCGTTGAGCAGGATGGTGGTGTCCACGACCATCGGGCGCAGGCGCTCGGCGTAGGACAGGAGGTACTCGGCGATCTCGTCCACCGTGATCGCGCGACGGTTGTAGAGCTTGACCAGCAGCTCGTTCTTCTGCCGCAGAGCGCCCTCGATCTTCTGCCGCAGGATCGATTCGTCGAAGATGTCCTGGACCCGGATCCCCAGACGGCCGACCTTGTCCATATACGTGGGGCCGATGCCACGACCGGTGGTGCCGATGGCGCGCTTGCCGAGAAAGCGCTCGGAAACCTTGTCCATGGTCTGGTGATACGGAGCCACCAAGTGCGCGTTGGCCGAGATCTTCAAGTGGTCGCAGCGTTGACCCCGCGACTCCAGACCGTCGATCTCCTCGAAGAGCGCCTCGAGGTTGACCACCACGCCGTTGCCGATCACCGGGATGGCGTTCGGAGACAGGATGCCAGCGGGCAGCAGCTTGAGTTCGAACTTCTCCCCGCCGACGACGACCGTGTGCCCGGCGTTGTTGCCGCCGTTGGGCTTGACGACGTAGTCCACGCGGCCGCCCAGCAGATCGGTGGCCTTGCCCTTGCCCTCGTCGCCCCACTGGGCGCCGACGATCGCGATTGCTGGCATGAGTGCATCTCTCCTGAGCAGGCCCCCTGGGGGACCGGGGCGACCCTTGACATGGAAAACGCCCCCGGTGACCGTTCCAACGGTTCACTGCCGTGCGGTGCATCACACGAGGGCCTTACAACGGCATTTTACCAGCCCGGCTGACAGCGCCAGCGGCTAACCCAGCCGTCCGCCAGACTCCTGGAGGTAGCAGACCGCGCACAGGGATTCATACGTGACCTCCACGCCGTCGATCGCCACTTGGTCGCCCTCGAAGATGAACCGCTCGCGACGGGGCGCGGCCACACCGGAGCTGGCCTCAGTACTGGCGCCTGAGCCGACGTCGGGCTCCGCCGGGGTGTCCACCACCTTGCGGGTGTTGAAGATGGCCTTGCGCCCACACCGGCAGATGGTCTTGAGCTCCTCGAGCGAGTGCGCCAGCTCCATCAGCCGGGCCGAACCGGGGAAGGACGCCGTCCGGAAATCGGTGCGAATCCCATAGGCCATCACCGGCACGTTCTCCACGACGGCGATCCTCAAGAGGTCGTCCACCTGCCGGGGCTCGAGGAACTGGGCCTCGTCGACCAGCAGGCAGGCGACCGGCTTCACCTCCGCCTCGACGTGCTGGATCAGCGCCGTGGGGTCATCACCGAGGGCCTGCTGGCGGAAGAGTTCCATCAGGTCGGCTCCCGGGGGAATGAGGAAGTCCACGGCGCGGGTCACCCCGAGCCGCGAAACGATCTGGCCCTCACCCTTGGAATCGACCTGCGGCTTGGCGAGCAGCACGCGCTGGCCGCGTTCCTCATAGTTGAACGCCGCCTGGAGCAGACCGGTGGACTTGCCGGAGTTCATCGCCCCGTAGCGGAAGTAGAGCTTGGCCATGGCCGAGGCGATCCAGCCGCGCTACTTGATCGCGTTCGGGTGCTTCGCCAGCGGCGTCACCGAGATGCTCATGTACGGATACATGGGAAAGCCGCTGAGGATGGTGTGCAGCTCATCGTTGTCGGCGACGTCGTAGACGGAGTAATTGGCGTACTCGCCGACCACTCGCCAGATGTCCCGCATCCGTCCCTCAGCCTGCAGGTTGCCCGAATACTCCTTCTCGCGGGCCATCAGCTCGGCCTTGGCCTCATCCGACATGGAGTCGGGGAAGGTCACGTCCATCCGTGCCAGAAACAGCATTGCGTCGCCTCCATGCGGTGGTCTGCGGTCGAGCGTCGAGAGTTCGAGGAGTTCAAAGGGTCACCCCCCCGTTCGTTTTGCGGGCAGAAAACACCGGTTCGTTCTGCCCGCAAAGTGGGAAAGTGGGTCAGTCCAGGATGATACCTGCCGGGGCGACGGGTTCCGGATGGAGGCCGGCCAGCACGCCCAGGACGGCCTCGGTGGCTCGGGTCGGCTTCCGGCGGTGCAGCAGCGTGGCCGTCAGGTACCGAGCAGGCCCGGCCACCGGCACCAGTTTGAGACCCGGCGTCTCCACATGGGAGACGGAGGAGATCGTCAGTGTGATGCCCACACCGGCCGCCACCAACCCCAGGATGGTGTACGAGTCCGGTGCCTCCTGCACGATCCGCGGCGTGAAGCCGGCTTGAGCGGCCAGTCGCAGGCCCATGTCCCGCACCGTCGAGCCCTGTTGCCCCGGGAACATCACCCACGGGGCGTGCTCGAGGTCCCTGATCTTGATCTCGTCCTGCGCGGCCAGACGATGGTCGGACGGCACCCCGACCAGAACGCGTTCATACTCGAAGACCCGATCCCTCAATCCCGAGTAGGTCAGCGGACGGCGGCCGAACGCGATGTCCAGATCCCCGGCGGCCACCAGTGACGGAGCGGAGCCGGCATAGACCATGGACCGGAGCTGCAGATCGACCCCGGGAGCCTCACGACGCACCGCGCGGGCAATGCCGGGCAACCACGGCCTCGACGACGCTCCGGCGTACCCCAGCGTCACCGAGCCGAGGACCGGGGTGCCGTCTTGCTGCGCCGCCCGGGCCACCAGCCGCATCGATTCCACGGCTCGACGAGCGTGAGGCAGTGACGCCTCACCGGCCGCGGTCAGCTTCACGGCCCGAGTGGTGCGCTCCACGAGTGGTTGACCGAGCTCGCTCTCCAGCTTGCGGATCCATTGGCTGACCAGCGGCTGAGCCACTCCGAGTCGCTCGGCCGCTCGAGTGAAGTGCAGTTCGTCGGCCAACATCACGAAGGCCTGAACCATCTTGAGGTCCATTCCACCGCCTCACTCCCTCGGCTCTCCCCGCCGATATCGCCCACGTTTCATTAGCTCCTCGCATGAAACTATCCCGGATCCATCTTGGACAGAAGTGAGAGTCATAGGGACCATGGTCAGATGTGGGTCGCGTCACGCGCTGCCGTGCCGCCGTTCACGTTCGTTCCGCCGTCCAGCACCCCACCTGCACATCTGATCGAGAGGTAGTCCCATGGATGAGTCACAGCCGGCCCGGTGGCGCCACCGCCCGGAGCCCTCCACCTGGGGCGACTTCGGACCGGACGATGCTCTCGGGCGGATGAATCTGCTCACGCCGGACAAGGTCACCGAAGGACTGGCCGAGGTCCGCGAGGGCCGCGCCTTCACGCTGGGACTGCCGCTGACGCTTCCCGGCGGAAACTCTCTGAACCCGAACCGCCTTCCGCCCATTCGCCGGCCCAATCTCCGTCAGGGCGCTCCCAACGTGAATTGCCGGATGGAAGCCCTCTCCCCCGGTTCCTCGGACGTGATGAACGACGACCTCGTGGTCCTGCACCATCAGTACTCCACCCAGTGGGACGCGCTCGTGCACGTCGGCTCGATGTTCGACGCCGACGGCGACGGCCAACCCGAGCCGGTCTACTACAACGGCTACCGGGCCGGCGTCGAGGTTCTGGGCCCCACAGACGCAGAGGACTGCGGAATCCCCGGTCCTGGCGGAGGCACGACGTCGGACCTCGGCCCGGTGGGCATCGGCACCATGGCCTCGCATCCGGTGCAGGGCCGGGCGGTGATGATCGACGTCGCCCACCACCTGGGCACGTCTGGGCAGGTCGTCGGATTCGACCAACTGCGCGGCATCATCGACGCGGACGGCATCGACGTGCGTCCCGGCGACATCGTCACCCTCCACACCGGCTACGCCCAACGCGTGTTGGAGATGGGCGGTGACCCGGATCCCGAGGTGCTGCACCACTACGGCGCCGTGCTAGATGGCCGCGATCAGGACCTGCTGAACTGGATCACCGACTCCGGCATCGCCGCCATCGCCGCGGACAACTACGCCGTGGAGCTTTACCCCGCCGCCCCGGCCGAGGCGCCGGCGTCCATCCTGCCCTTGCACGAGCACTGCCTGTTCAAGCTGGGCATCCACCTGGGCGAGCTCTGGTATCTCACCGAGCTGGCCGGGCACCTCCGCACGGCCGAGCGCACCGCTTTCCTGCTGACGGCGCCCCCGCTGAATCTGCCGGGCGCCTCCGGCTCACCGCTCAATCCCATCGCCACTGTCTGAGGAGTTCTGTGTACGAGTCCCCCACCGCTGAACGGGTCCTGGTGACCGGCGGATCCCACGGCATCGGAGCCGCCATCGTGGACCGCTGCCGCCGGGACGGCTATCAGCCCGTCATTCTGGACCGCGAAGGCGACGACGCCCTTCACTGCGATCTCTCTGATCCGATCTCCACCGCCGCGGCCCTCCGGCGAGCGCTGGCCGACGGCCCCATCACCCGCCTGGTGAACAACGTCGGCGCCGTGTTCCCGAACTCCGTCGCCGACCAGGATCTGGCTCAGTTCGATGCGGCCGTTGCCCTGAATCTGCGCAGCGCACTGCAGTGCATCCGCGCCCTGCTGCCCGGCATGCGGGAGGCCGGCTTCGGCCGGATCGTCTCGATGTCCTCCCGCGCCGCACTGGGCAAGGAACTCCGAGCGGCCTATGCGGCCACGAAGGCCGGCCTGATCGGCCTCACTCGCGTGGTCGCCCTGGAAGAGGGCCGTCACGGCATCACCGCCAACGCGATCGGCCCGGGGCCCATCGCCACGGATCTGTTCACAGCCGCCAACCCGGCGGAGTCGCCCAAGACTCGGGCGATCGTCGAGTCGGTGCCCGTGCAGCGCATGGGCACAGCCGAGGATGTGGCCCACGCGGCCTCCTACCTGCTGGACAGTCGCAGCGGCTTCGTCACCGGGCAGACCCTGTACGTCTGCGGCGGCCTGACCGTAGGACGCGCCGATGTCTGACAAGACTGCACATACTGCCCAGGACACCGAACCCATCGCCATCGTCGGCGGTGGATCCATCGGCGTGGCCTTCGCCCTGGTCTTCGCCCGGTCCGGCCACCCCGTCACCCTGACGGATCCCGACGCCGGCCGGCGCGAGGCCATCCCGGCCGAGCTGAGGGCCAAACTCGCCCCACTGGACGAGGCGGGACTGCTGGAGGAGGCACCCGCGACGATTGCGGCACGCGTCTCCGTCGAGGCCGACGTCGCCACCGCGGTCGCCGGAGCCGCCCTGGTCCAGGAATGCGTTCCCGAACGGCTCGACCTCAAGCGCGCCGTCGTCGCCCAGCTGGCCTCGGTCACCGGTCCGGACACCGTCCTGGCCAGTTCCTCCTCGGCCATTCCCGCCTCCCAGTCGGCTGAGGGGTTGGCGGCGGCGGACCGCGTTCTCGTCGCCCACCCGGGCAATCCCCCGTTTCTCCTGCCCGTGATCGAACTGGTGCCGTCCACCCACACCCGGCCGGATGTCGTCGGGAAAGCCCATCGGTTGTATGCCGGGGCGGGGATGTCCCCGGTGACCGTGGCCCGGGAAGTGGAGGGTTTCCTGTTCAACCGACTCCAAGGGGCCGTGCTGCGTGAGGCTTACGCGCTCGTGCGCGACGGCGTGGCCACGGTGGAGGACATCGACACGGTCGTCCGTGACGGACTCGGCCGCCGCTGGTCCTTCATGGGACCCTTCGAGACCGCCGACCTGAACACCCGTGGCGGCATCGCCTCGCACGCCGAGAAGATGGGCCCGGCCTACGAGCGCATGGGGGCCGAACGGGGCCAGCACGATCCCTGGACTCCAGAGCTCGTGCAGGAGGTCGAACGCCAACGCCGAGCAGTCCTTCCCCTGGACCAGTGGGAGGAACGCGTGGCCTGGCGGGACC
Organism: Citricoccus sp. GCM10030269; assembly: GCF_042665635.1. Classification (NCBI taxonomy): domain Bacteria; kingdom Bacillati; phylum Actinomycetota; class Actinomycetes; order Micrococcales; family Micrococcaceae; genus Citricoccus; species Citricoccus sp. GCM10030269. The sequence continues at coordinate 147,313 of NZ_JBHTCV010000002.1, forward strand.
GCCGCCTCATCGAACTGCTACAGATCAACAACACCGTCTCCACCACCAACCCGAAAGAGGGACCATGACCGCAACAACCTCACGGCCCCAACCGGCCAAAAAGGGCAATATCCTCGACCGGATCGCCGGGTTCTTCACGAACCTGATGGACAAGTACCTACCGGATCCGCTGGTCATCGCCATCATGCTGACCGGACTGACCATGATCCTGGCGATCCTGTTCCAGGGCTCCTCACCCCTGGAGACCGTCCAGTATTGGGGTGGCGGCCTCTGGGACCTGCTGGAGTTCACCATGCAGATGACGGTGGTGCTGCTGGCCGGCTACATCGTCGCCAAGACCCCGCTGGTCGACCGGTTGCTGGACATGCTGACCGCCCGCATCACCTCGCCGCACATGGCGATCGTGGTCGCCACCCTGGTCGGCGGCATCGGCAGCTGGCTCAACTGGGGCTTCGGGCTGGTGATGGGCGGGATCGTCGCCCAAAAGCTGGCCATGAACGTCAAGGGTCTGCACTATCCCCTGGCGATCGCCGCCGGCTACTCGGGCTTCGCCGTCTACGGCATCGGCCTGTCCGGCTCCGTGCCTCTGCTGATCGCCACGGAGGGTCACTTCCTCCAGGACCAGATCGGCATCATTCCCCTGGCCGAGACGGTCTTCTCCCCGTACCTGCTGCTGACCAACCTGGCCGTCATCGTGCTGTTGCCTCTGTTCAACATGGCGCTGCACCCCAAGGATCCAGCCAGGATCAAGGAGATGAAGCCAGACACGGCCCCGGTGGACGCCCCGGTGACGGCTCTCGACCAGCGCACCAGCCTGGCCGCGAAGCTGAACAACAGCCCCGTGATCGGTATCGCCATCGGCCTGATCGCCCTGGTCTACGCCGTCAACTACTTCTTCCAGGGCGGGACCCTGAACCTGGACGCCGTGAACTTCATGTTCCTGTTCATCGGCATCATCCTGTTCGCCCGCCCGTCCGCCTTCCTCGCGGCCGTGAACGACGGCGTCAAGATCGTCGCCGGCATCATCGTCCAGTACCCGTTCTACGCCGGCATCATGGGCATCCTGGTGGGCTCGGGTCTGATGGTCTCCTTCGCCGACTGGTTCGGCAGCTTCTCGACCGCTGAGACGCTGCCGTTCTGGTCCTTCATCTCCGGCGGAGTCATCAACCTGCTCGCCCCGTCCGGCGGCGGGCAGTGGGCAGTCCAGGGCCCGGTCATGATGGAGGCCGCGCAGTCCCTGGGCGCCAATCCGGCGGCCACGGCGGTCGCCGTGCAGATCGGCGACCAGTGGACCAACATGGTCCAGCCGTTCTGGATCCTGCCCGTGCTGGCCATCTCCGGCCTGAAGTTGCGGGACGTCATGGGCTACATGGTGCTCATCCTGGTGTTCCTGGGCATCATCTTCACCCTGTCCGTGCTCCTCTGGGGCTTCCTGACCGTCTGAGTCGTCTACATCATCTGAGATGCCGGACATCACTGGAGAGGACGCACCATGCCGTACATGATCGAAACCTATGACGCTCCTGAGCGCGCTCACGTGCGTCAGGAGCGGTACGCCGAGCATCTCGAGTTCCTGGCCGAGCATGCCCAGCTGCTGTTGGCCTGTGGCGCCAAGCTCGCGGACGACGGCACCCATGCCGAGGGCGGGATCTACCTCGTGGACCTGGAGACCCGCGAGGAGGCCGAGGCGTTCATCGCGCGCGACCCGTTCTCCCGGGGCAACCTGTTCCGTGACGTGGTGATCCGGCGCTGGCGCAAGGCCTACCTGAACGGGGAGTGCTTCCTCTAGCGGAGGCCCTGCGAACTCCTGACCACAGCCGACCGGAGATCAGGCGCTCGGCAGCAGGAATCCGGGCCGGCGTAAGGTCACGCGCCCGGCCGGCCGGCCCGGGATGCCGTCCCGGTCCAGCGGCAGCCCGACGACGGCGTCCCCGCGCTCCAGCGCAACCAACAGCGTTCCGTTCTCACCGAACTCAGCCAGTGCGATGTGCCGTGGCCAGTTGCCACCGCACGGGACCTCGGCGATGAGTTCGGGAGGACCGGCCCGCCGGATGACCCCGATGGTGTTGCGTCCGCGATTGGCGACATAGATCAGGTGGTGATCCGCGGACAACACCAGATGGGACGGTTGGTTGTCCTGCGTCGTCTCCGGGTCGGCGTCGGGAGCGTGGGTCGGCACGATGGCGACTTCCTGGAGCTCCTCTCCGAGATCCAGGATGTGCAGCCGCGAGTCCAGTTCGCCCACGACGGCGAGGTGCTGGGCGTCGATCCCGGCGTCCGGCAGCGGCGGGAGGACGGCGAGGTGACGTGGTCCGGTCCCAGCCGGAAGGGGGTGCACGGCAACCGGTTCGACGTGGACGGCGGCGGCAAGAGCACCGTCAGCGTCGACTGCACCGGAATCTCCCCTCTTGTCCGCCGCGGCGGCGCGAAGGGCAGCGATCGAATACTCCAGCATGCGGTCGGCACCGAGGTCCGTGACCAGGAGTCGGTCGTCGTCGAGGAACAGGACGAAGTGCAGGTGCGGTGCCTCCTGGCGGGACGGCACCGGCCCCGAGCCGGACGGCGCCTGGACCGCCACCGGATCGCCGAGCAGGCCGTCCTCGAGCACCGAAGCGATGGTCAGGGTTCCGGAGCCGTAGGAGGCGGCGGCCAGCCAGTCGCCAGCCGGATTGAGGTCCGCATGGCAGGTGAAGGAGCCACCGGCGGCGATCCGCTGGGAGGCGACCCAGCCGACGTCGTGCTGGGGTGACCGCTGATGATCCTCGGCCGGAGACAACACGGCCACGGCCCCCTCTTCCAGGTGCAACGCGGCGTAGAGCCATCCCGCGGAGGGCGTGCCCGGGCGGCCACGCACGAGCCAGGACGCGGCGTCCGGACCCGTGCCGGCCAGGACCTCTGGATCCTCCGGCCAGCCGGTCGTGGCGATCAGTCCGCCGGAAGCCGGCAACAACGGCTCTGCGCTGCCCGGCTCATTGAAGGTGCCGACGAGGACGGTCCCGACTGAGGAGGGGGTTGCGCCGGCTGGGCTACCCGCAGACGTCGTGGTCACCGGTCAGCCCTCCGTGGTCCGGTTCGTGGACAGCAGCTCTGCCGCAGTGGGATCGGCGTCTTTCAGCAGGGCGTCGATGCGTTCGACCTCGTCACCCTCGCCGATCGCGGCGGAAGCCTGGCCGAGGAGGAACAGGGCGCGGAGAAAACCGCGGTTGGGCTCATGGCTCCACGGCACCGGACCCGCGCCGCGCCACCCCGCTCCGCGCAGAGCGTCCAGACCCCGGTGGTAGCCGACCCGGGCGAAGGCATAGGCCTCGATGGTGCGTCCCTCGCTCCAGGCGTCCTCGGCCAATAGGGCCCATGCCAACGAGGACTTCGGGAATCGGACGGCAAGGTCCTCGGGCACGTCACCGGCCTCGATCCGAGCCAGAAGTTCAGGCTCCTCGGGCAGTCGGGTCGGGGCCGGTTCCATCAGGTTCTTGCCGACGATCGAGGGATCAGAGGTCATGGTGCTCCTTGTTCGTGATGGTGTTCCGGTCACTCGTCGTCGAGGCCGAGGTCCTTGGCCTGGCGCTCCCAGGCATCGTGCTCACTGTCCCGCAGTTCGCGCTTCTCCACACGGGCCTCGAGACGGTCGATGCGCCGTTCGACCTCCGGACGCACTTGACCCGTTTCGAGGGCCTCGATGCGCTTCTGGAGGTCTTCGAGTCTCTTCGGGTCACCGTCTTTATCCGACCCGGGAAGGGGCCTGCCGGTGATCATGCTCAGGATGTTGAGGCCGCCCCAGACCAGGATGGCGATGATGGCGATCCACGCGAACCACGGCATGGGAGGTTCCTTCCGTTGAGCCGGCCCGGCGACGACGGACCGATTACTTGATGGAGGTGCCGGCCGAACCGAGTTCCTGGCAGGCCTGGACCACCCGGGCGGCCATGGATTCCTCGGCCTTGGCGCCCCACGTCCGCGGATCGTAGAGCTTTTTGTTGCCGACCTCGCCGTCGATCTTCAGCACCCCGTCGTAGTGGGCGAACATGTGACCGACCACGGGGCGGGTGAAGGCGTACTGGGTGTCCGTGTCCACGTTCATCTTGATCACGCCGTACCTCACGGCGTCGGAGATCTCCTGGGCGGTGGACCCCGACCCCCCGTGGAAGACGAGGTCGAAGGGCCGGTCCTTGCCGACCTTGGCGCCGACCTCACGCTGGATCTCATCCAGGATTTCCGGGCGCAGCGTCACTCCGCCGGGCTTGTAGACACCGTGGACATTGCCGAAGGTCAGCGCGGTGATGTACCGGCCGTTCTCACCGGTTCCCAGGGCGTCGACGGTGGCCAGCCCGTCCGCCACAGAGGTGTAGAGCTTGTCATTGATCTCGTTGGCCACCCCGTCTTCTTCACCGCCGACCACGCCGATCTCCACCTCGAGGATCTGGTGGTTGGCGTGGGTGCGGGCCAGCAGGTCTTCGGCGATCCTCAGGTTCTCCTCGAGGGTCTCCGCCGAGCCGTCCCACATGTGGGAGTTGAAGAAGGGGTCCCGGCCGGCCTTGACCTCGGCTGCGGAAGCCTCCAGCAGCGGCAAGACGAAGCCGTCCAACTTGTCCTTCGGGCAGTGGTCGGTGTGCAGGGCGATGTTGACGTCGTAGTTCTTGGCCACCTCCCGAGCGAACGCGACCATGGCCAGCGAACCGGCGACCATGTCCTTCACGGACGAGCCGGAGAAGTAGGCCGCACCGCCCGTCGAGACCTGGATGATGCCGTCCGAACCCGCTTCGGCAAAGCCCCGGATCGCGGCGTTCAGCGTCTGCGAGCTCGTCACGTTGATGGCCGGGTAGGCGTAGCCGCCGTTCTTGGCGGCATCGATCATCTCGGCGTACGTGTCCGGGGAAGCGATGGGCATTGCGGCTCCTTGGCATCGATCAGTATCGGGTAACCCTGTCCACTGACCATCCTAGTCACCCCACCCGCGGCACTTTGCGGGCAGAACGAACCGGTTCGTTCTGCCCGCAAAGTGCCGGTGGGACGTGCTCACCTCACGCCCTGGCACCTTACAGCGGCCGTGCTTTTGGACGTCACCGAGGGTTCACGCCCAGTTCAAATAGTCGTGGTGGGCACGTCGTTTCACCTGCGTTGGCTCGACGATCGTGATTACTCCTACACGCGCACCGTTGCGCACACTCCTATCGTCCACGGCCATTGCCGCCGTCGTGGCCGGTGGACTGGGGATTGGGTCCCCAGCCACCGCCTCGACCGGTGAGCCCTCCCAGACGTCCACCGCCCCCGTCCTCCAGGTCACCGAGGTCTCCGCGGACACCGCCAACGTCGGAGGCGCGGACGGCTACGAGTTCGTCGAGGTGTACAATGCCTCCGACTCGGCCGTCGACTTCTCCGACTACACGCTGCAGTACCTCTATACGGACAACGCGCTCGACGGGCCCGTCACCAACAACGCCACCCTGTGGCCGGCCGTCCCGGGGGACATCACCATCCCCGCCGGCGAGTCCCTGGTCCTCTGGGTCGTGAACCCTGCGGGCGAGGAAGCCGGTCTGGAGGTCGACGACTTCAACGCGAACTACGGCACGGACCTCGTCGAGGGCGAAGACATCGCCAAGATGTTCGTCGGTGGCATGGCCAACGGCGGCTCCCGCGGCCTGCAGATTGTCACGAACACGGGTCACGACGTCTCGCGCGCCTACTACTTCACGAACGACCAGACGACACCGACGACGTCGATCAACTATGCCTGGAACCCCGGCGCGGGCGACGCCGCCTGGGTCCCGGACCCGGCCGACGGCACCGTTCAGACGATGCTCGGGCTCGACTCCCCCACCCCGGGTTCCATCTCTGAAGCGCAGTCGCCGGACGCTCCCGTCTCCGGCGTCGCAGCGGGCGACGCCCCTGTCATCGACGATCACACCGTCCTCAGCGAAGACGACCTCACCCTGGACTTCCGCGTCACCGATGACACCCTGGTCCGTACCGTCACCCTGGAGCTGACGGACAATCTGGGTGCGACCGAGACCCGGAACCTCACCTTCGGAACCGACGAGTCCACGGGTAAGGGCACGGACCGCTACACCTATTCGATCCCCGCCGTGGACACCTACGGCAAGCAGTGGATCGACTACTCGGTCGTCGCCTCCGACGGTACGCAGCACACGACCCTCGGGCCGGTGCGCGTCGACCTCGTCGATGGCGAACCTGATCCGGTCCGTCTGCAGCCGGCCGATGGTCAGATCGTCACCGGTGAGACGCGCGTGACCGGCACGACCGAGGGCGACCCCGCCGCCCTCGACCTCAGCGTCGACGGCGAGTCCTTCGCGGAGACGAGCGCCTCCCTGGAGACCTCTCCCGTCTTCGCCCTCGAGGCGACGAGCACGGACGCCTTTTTCCGCAACGGCATCAAGCTCGACGGCGAGGAACTCACGATCTTTGATGAGGGCTTCTACGATCGCCTCGAGACCGTCGATGCCGAGGTGCCCGTCGAATCGATCGTCGAGGGAGAGCCGCTGACGATCACGGTGACCGCCGGCACGAAGGCCTGGCCGGAGCCGGACGTCAACGAGAACAATGACGACTTCTCGGCGCAGAACCTTCGCCTCGCCTTGCCTGACGGCCGCGTCCTGCGCCCAGACACCTGCACGACCGCCGCCGAGGTGGACGGCTCCGTCACCGAACACAGCGCGGTTGACTGTCCCACGCCCGACACCGCGATCCGGTTCAGTGACGCGAACCTCGTCGAGTTTGAAGCGACCTTCGAGATCCCTGAGGACGCCTTTGACTCCCGCGTCGCCACCTGGGACACGACCAGCGTCAACGACGGTGAGCACGCGCTCGCCGCGACTGACGGCTCCGATACGGCGGAGTCCACCGTGCAGGTGGACAACACCGCGCCCGTCATTGAGACTGACCTGGTCGACGGCGAGCTCTACCGCGGCGAGATCACGGTCGACGCGACCGCCACCGACGCCATCGCCGGTCTCGAAGAGCTCACCGCGACCTTCGACGGTGAGCCGGTGACCCTGCCTCTGACCACCAGCTCCCTGACGTTGGAGCCGGGCGAACACACCGTCACCTTCGCCGCCCGCGACACCGTCGGCAACGCCGTCACGAAGTCGCTCACCTTCGAATCCGCCGACGAGGCGCCGTCCCTCGATCTGCAGTCCCCCGCGGACGGTGCTCAGGTCGAGGGCACCTCGGCGACGCTCGAGGCGGAGGCGAGTTCGCCAGAGAATGACCCTCTGGATCTCAGCTTCCGCGAGGGGATCGCACTCGCCCCCGGCGACGACGGACTCACCGTCTCGGAGGGCACGACGACGGACGCACTGGCCGGCGCCTCGGCAGAGGAGAGGGACGGGACCGTGCTCGATGGCGCGGACCTTGAAGCCCTCGTGGGCACCGATGGTGTCGAGGTCGAGACGACCAGCGAGACAACGCTGCCGTACCAGCTGTACACGGTGGACGTGCCGAACGACGCCGGCGACGACGCGCGGGTGCGGGTCGACTGGTCCGGCCGGGCGAACGCCGAGGCGAAGGTCATCATGTACGTGCTCGCCGCAGACGGCACGTGGGAACGCGTGGACGACCACGTGACCACCGACGGTGCGGAGACCGAGTTCACCCTCGACGCGATGGTGCCGGTCGCCGACCATGCCGTCGACGGCCAGGTGACGGTGCTCGTGCAGCACTCGGAGGGCTTCGCCGCCGGAGACCTCTCGGAGCGGACCGATGACGTGAGCGCCTACAACGCGGACGCGACGCCGCGTGAGGACTACGACTTCACGGTCGGCATCGAGACGGACACGCAGTACTACAACGAGACCGACGATTACTACCCGCACCAGCTGGCGATCCACGAGTTCCTCCTGGAACAGCGGGAGAACCTCAACCTCCAGTACCTCATCCACGACGGCGACATCGTCAACGTGCACACCGAGCAGCACCAGTGGGACAAGGCGAACGCGGCCTACGACCTGCTCGACGAGGCCGGGCTGCCGTACGGTGTGCTGGCCGGTAACCACGACGTCGGCGGACACGACGACGACTACTCGGCGTACTCCGAGCACTTCGGCGAGGACCGCTTCGCGGGCAACCCCTGGTACGGCGGTTCGTACAAGGACAACCGGGGTCACTACGACCTCGTGTCTGCCGGCGGCGTCGACTTCCTCATGCTCTACATGGGTTGGCCGACGACGAACGACGAGGAGGCGAACTCCGAGGACATCGCGTGGATGAACGAGGTCATCGCGCAGTACCCGGAGCGCAAGGTGTGGATCAACCTGCACGAATACCTGCAGACGACCGGTGGTCTCGGGCCGTTCCCGCAGCGGGTGCAGAATGAGGTCGTCGCGACCAACCCGAACGTGTTCGCCGTGAGCAGCGGCCACTACCATGACGCCTTCACGCGGACGGACACGTTCGACGACGACGGCGATGGCGTGGACGACCGCACGGTCTACCAGATGCTGTTCGACTACCAGGGGTTGCCGGAGGGCGGCCAGGGCTACATGCGTCTGGCGCACTTCGACAACGAGGCCGGGCAGATCGTGTTCCGCACGTACTCGCCCTCCCTCGACGACTTCGACTCGGACAACGCCGCGCTCAACGATCCTCCCGGCATGCAGGAGTTCACGATCGACTACGACGAAGTCGGGATCGAACCGCAGACCAAGGTGCTCGCCGCGGACTCCTTCAGCGCCGATGTGCTGACCGGCCAGGAGATCGGAGCGGTCGCTGGTGCGGCCTCCGGGTCGACGTCCACGGTGACGTGGGACGGCCTGGATGCCGGTGACCACGGTTGGTACGTCGAGGCCGCAGGCCCGCACGGTGGCGCCGCGACGTCCGAGGTGTGGACCTTCACGGCCGACGGTGTCCAGGACCCGACCCCGACCGATCCGGAACCCACCGATCCAGAGCCGACCCCGACCGATCCGGAGCCGACCGATCCGGAACCGACCCCGACCGATCCTGAGGAGCCCGAGGCTCCGGTGTTCTCGGACAACCGGCCGGGTTCGGCGTTCTACGCCCCGGTGCAGTGGATGGCCGAGCATGGCATCTCGGTGGGTTATGCTGATGGGACGTTCAAGAAGAATCGGGACGTCACCCGCGGGGAGACCACCGCGTTCCTGCACCGGTACGTCAGCCCGGACTTCGCTGCACCGGCCACGAGCCCGTTCAGTGACGTCAAACCCGAGGGGGCGTACTACCGTCCGATCACCTGGGCCGCCGACGAGAAGGTGACAGCCGGCTACGCCGATGGCACGTTCAAGCCTTCCCGTGCGGTGACCCGTGGGGAGTTCGCGGCGTTCTTGTATCGCATGGTCGATCCGGCTCATGAGGCGCCAGCGGCGTCGCCGTTCGGTGACCTCAATGCCGGTGGGGCGAACTACGAGGCGATCACGTGGCTGGCGTCGGAGGGCATCACCGTTGGTGACACCCAGGGCGACTTCAACCAGTCGGACGAGATCACCCGCGGTGAGATCTCCGCCTTCCTGCAGCGCCTCGACCGGGTCGCCGAGGACGGCTGAAACGCCTGAGGCGTGGACGGCGGGGGCTACCGTTCCCGCCGTTCGCGCTCCTCGGCTCAAGAAGGGTGCGGCTTCCGTGTAAGAGGTAGCAACCCGATCCCCGGGGCGGCAGACACCGCCCCCGTCAAGCACTTTGCGGGCAGAACGAACCGGTTCGTTCTGCCCGCAAAGTGCGTTTCGGGGAGGGTTAGGGGCGTTGGTCGAAGACGTGCCGGCGGATCCAGGCATGCATGGCGATGCCGGCCGCGGAGGCGGCATTGATCGACCGCGTCGAGCCGAACTGCGCGATCGACAGCGTGGCCACCGCCGCCTGGTGCACCTCCTCGGAGAGTCCTGGGCCTTCCTGTCCGAACACAAGCACACACCGCTCGGGCAGTTCATAGGTCTCCAGCGGCACGGAATCCGGGAAGATGTCCACGCCGATCACCGCCAGGCCATCGGACGCCGCCCACGCCGTGAAGTCCTCCACCGTCGGATGGTGGTGCACGTGCAGGTAGCGGTCGGTGACCATGGCACCGCGGCGGTTCCAGCGTCGACGACCGACGATGTGCACCCCTGCCGCGTTGAAGGCGTTGGCCGTGCGGACGACGGCGCCGATGTTGAAGTCGTGCTGCCAATTCTCGATGGCCACGTGGAACAGGTGCCGGGTGCTGTCCAAGTCAGCGTTGATGGCCTCGAGCGACCAGTAGCGGTACCGGTCGGCAACGTTGCGCCGGTCGCCCTCGCGGAGCAGTTCCGGGTCCCAATGATCGCCCTCGGGCCAGTCACCTTCCCAGGGCCCGACGCCGATCTGCCGCTCGAGCGCTTCTGGGGGCCCAGAGGGCCCCCTAGGCACCGGGCCGACGTCGTGGTTCACGGTTTGCGGTCGACGAGTGCCCAGGAGGCCAGCGCCGAGGCACCGGCGACCGTGAGCACTGCCGGCCACGGTCCGATCTTCTTGGCCAGCGGATGCGAAGCACCGAAGCCCCCGAGGTACACGGCGGAGAGGGCGACGGTGGTGCCCGCACCGCCCTTCTGCGCCCACGTCCGACCGGCGTAGGCGCCCGTGGCGGCCAGCACGATACCGCCGAGGCTGCGGATGCCGGTCTCGCGCGCGGTGAGATAACCGCCGATCAATCCGAGGGCGGCCAGCGGGGCGGTCGTGACCGTGCGTGCGGGTTTGAAGATTCCAGAATCGCTCATAGCGACCACGCTAGCCGTTCTGCTCACGCCGGTGATCAGCCCCGGTGACCACCCCGACGAGCGTGCTCGTCATTGGAAGGGGCGTCGGTCGACGCACAATAGAGCCGTGACCTTCGTCGACAATGCCATCTATAAGGACGGCAAACGGATCCTTGCCCCGACCACGTTGCAACAGACGGTCGAAGAGAGCGAACGCCTGGGAGGCATGGCCTGGGTCGGTCTGTACCGGCCGGATGAGGCGGAGCTGAAGGAGGTCGCCGAGGAGTTCGACCTGCACGAGTTGGCGGTGGAGGACGCCCTCCTGGGGGGACAGCGGGCCAAGCTCGAGCTCTATGGCGACAACCTGTTCTTCGTGCTCATCCCAGCTCGGTACGTGGACGAGTCGGAGTCGGTGGAGTTCGGCGAGCTCAATGTCTTCGTCGGCACCAACTTTGTGGTCACCGTGCGCCATTCGGAAGTCCCCGACCTCGGCAAGCTCCGTCGTCACTTGGAGGAGGACCGACCGCAGCGATTGGCTGCTGGCACTCCGGCCGTGGTGCACGGGATTCTCGACTGGGTGGTGGACGACTATTTCCCCGTGGCGGAGGGACTGGAGAACGACATCACCGAGATCGAGGACGAGATCTTCGCCGGAGACGGAAACGTGTCTCGCCGCATCTACGAACTCTCTCGCGAGGTCGTGCGGTTTCAGCGAGCTGTCCGTTCCCTGCCGCCGATGTTGGAAACACTCATCCGGCAACTCGATAGCGACTCCGAGCAGTCACACGACGCAGCGGAGCCAACCGGGCCGGACACGGTTGAGGTCCGACGCAAGCTGCGCGACGTCCACGACCACACCGTTCAACTCGACGAGCGGGTCACGTCCATGCGGACCATGCTGGAGCATGCCCTCGAACTGGATTCGACGCTGGCCTCCAAGAAACTCACCGAGGTCTCCGTGACCCAGAACGAGCAGGTCAAACGGATCTCATCGTGGGCGGCCATCATCTTCGCGCCGCAGCTCATCGGGTCGATCTACGGCATGAACTTCGACCACATGCCCGAATTGCACTGGTGGTGGGGCTATCCGTTCGCCCTCTTCCTCATGCTGGCTGTGGCGTTGACGCTGTTCCTCTTGTTCCGCAAGAACGACTGGCTCTAGCCCTCGCGAGATCAGTCAGTCGAGCTCGAGTTCGTCCTTGCCGAACGCGTAGAGGTACTCAACGCCCGCCTCTTCCTCAATGCGCTCGGCGGCACCCGTGGACCGGTCCACGATGACGGCCACTGCCTGCACCAGCCCGCCGGCCTTGCGCACCCCTTCGACGGCGGTCAGAGCCGAGCCACCGGTGGTGGACGTGTCCTCAAGGACGACGACGGGCTGACCCTCGACCGAGGGACCCTCGACCTGGCGGCCCATGCCGTAGGACTTCTGCGCTTTTCTCACGACGAACGCGTCGATGGCCCGGCCCTGGCGTCCCGCCTCGTGCAGTATCGCGGTGGCCACCGGATCGGCACCCATCGTCAAGCCGCCAACACACCGGAAATCCAGTCCCGCCCGGTCCAGCAGCGCCAGCATCACGCGGCCCACCAGGGGGGCGGCTTCATGGTGCAAGGTGACTCGGCGCAGGTCGATGTAGTAGTCGGCCTCCCGGCCGGAGGAGAGCGTGACCCGGCCCCGGACCACCGCCAGTTCCTTGATCAATTCCAGCAACCGGGCACGATCCCGTGCCTGCGTGTCCGGTGTCGCGTCCGGGTTCGTATCCGGTGCCGAGTCCGGGGTCTGAGTCGTCATGCTGTCCATCCTAGATTCTCCGGCAGAGCCCTCCTATGGTGGGCTCATGAGTGACCCAGCACAGCACGCACCCGAATCGGACCATCCCCACGAGAAGATGCTCAGCTACTGGATCAACCTAGTGGATACGCTGCTCACCACTCGCGTGAACGAGTCCCTGGCCGAACACGGCCTGACCCGGACCCAGTGGCAACTGATGAATTCACTGACGACGCGCCCACAGACCACCGAGGAACTCGGCCAGACGTTGGCGCCGGCCGCCGAGAACACCGCCGAAGACGGACCGAGCACCGTCACCGAGCACCTGGATGAGTTGGTCGAATCCGGTTGGTTGGTCGTCGAGGGAAACCTGTACACCTTGACGAGCACCGGACACACCAGCGGCGAGCGCGTTGCCGCCGTCGTGGAGGAAATGCGAGCCGAGATCACCGAGGGGATCGATGACGAACAGTATCGAATGGTGGTCTCCGCGCTGCAGACCATGGCGAGAAACCTCGGCTGGGAACGGGCCTGAGCGGCACTGAACGGCGCTGAACCCTTCAGAACGGTGCAGCTGGGCATAGTCTGGGCGTATGCGTGAATTGCAGAAGGCGATCATCGCCGAGATGGGTGTCAAGCCTGAGATCGATCCGGCCACCGAAGTGGCGAACCGGGTGACCTTCCTGCAGGACTACCTGCGGGCTGCCGGCGCCAAGGGCTTTGTCCTCGGTATCTCCGGAGGCGTCGACTCGACGCTGGCGGGCCGGTTGGCCCAGTTGGCCGTCGAGGGCCTGCGCGCCGATGGCACCGAGGCCACTTTCATCCCGGTCCGGTTGCCGTACAACGTCCAGCATGACGAGGACGACGCGCAGGCGGCTCTCCAGTTCATCGACGGCGACCCGGAGACGACCTTCGACATCTCCGCCGCGGTGGACGGCTTCGAGTCCGAGTTCACGGCCGCCGCCGGCGAGCCGATCACGGACTACAACAAGGGCAACGTCAAGGCCCGACTGCGCATGGTCGCCCAGTATGCCCTGGCCGGCGCCTCGGGGCACCTGGTGGTGGGCACCGACCACGGAGCCGAGTCCGTCACCGGATTCTTCACCAAGTACGGCGACGGCGGCGCGGACGTGCTGCCGCTGTTCGGCCTGAACAAACGACAGAACCGCATGCTGCTCCAGCACCTGGGCGCCGAAGAACGGCTGTGGAAGAAGGTCCCGACGGCGGACCTGCTCGACGATCGTCCGGGCCAGACCGACGAGGCCGAACTGGGCCTGGACTACGACACCATCGACGACTACCTCGAGGGCCGGGTGATCCCCGAGGAGGCCGCAGAGAAGCTGGAGAGCCTCTACCTGCGTTCCCGGCACAAGCGCGCCACGCCCGTGACCATTCTCGATGACTGGTGGCGCGGCTGACGCTGCCCTAGCGGCCGACCGGCACGCGTCGCACCACGAGCCACGTCACCAGGTGGGCGATCACGGCGATCAGCACGAGTAACCCGAACACCTTGAGGATGACACCCGTCGAGAGGAATGTCATCAGGCCCGCGCCCGTGGCCAGCACCACGGCCAAGACTCCCAGGATCAGCACGAGGAGTCCGGCGATGCCCGCCATCACGCCATACTGTCCCCAGCGGAGATAGACGGCGGCCAGCCCGGCCCCGGCTGAGAGTGCAGCGAACGAGATCCCGGAGCCGATCAGCAGGACGTCGCCGAGGTTGCCGTCACCCAAGACGTAGACGTCGAACATCCGCGCGCCGGTGAACCAGTGTCCGGTGACCTGTTCGAGCAGCAGGAAGGCTCCGAAGACCGCGCCGAGGTACACCGACTGCACCAGGGTCCACAGAGCGGTCCCGGCCCAGTAGTGCTGACGGGTCGATCCCATCATGCCGATCGCGAAGGGCATGGTGCGGGCATAGGCATACACCCCCAGGGTCACGATGAAGCCGGGCCAGGACCACACGGCGGCCTGGTTGTAGCGGAAGCCTTCGGCCAGTTCCTCAGGCGGGACCGGGGTGAAGGCGGTCAGCAGCAGAAAGATCCCCACACACACCGCCGCCACGACGGTCAGGATGATGACAGGGACCGCCAGCATCTGGAAGCGGTCGGCGAAGTGCAGTCGGACGATGCGCAGGACCGGGTGCACGGCGTGCTTCGGTCTCCCGGTTTCCGTGGATCCCGTGGTGGAGGCGGTGGTCCCGGCCGTGGACAGGGTTGCGGTGCTCATCGTGACTCCTCGGTGCTGGTGGCTGCAGTGGCTCTGGTGGGTTCAGTGGCTACGACGGTGTTGAGGCTGGGAGTGTCCAGGGTGTCCGTGGCACGCGGTCCGATCGCGGCGACCAGGTCCTGCAGACCCACGGGTCCGATCTCCAGGTGGCGCCGGCCCGCGGCGGCGACCAGGCCGTCGTCGGGCTGTCCGGCCAGCGTGACCGAGGACAATCCGCCGATCCGGCGGGTGTGCAGCACCGCGCTGCCGGCGGTGACCTCCTCGACGGCGCTCGCCGGCCCCGAGAGCGAGAACGCGGCGCTGCGGGCCGACTCGGCGTCGGCGTCCATCAGGATCCGGCCGTCGTCGATCACGATGACCTTCTCCAGCAGGTCCGCCGCCTCGTCGATGAGGTGGGTGGACATCAGGATGGTGCGCGGATGCGCCAGATAATCCTGCAGCAGCACGTCGTAGAACAGGTGCCGGGCGGTGGCGTCGAGACCGAGATAGGGCTCGTCGAAGAAGGTCACGGGAGCCCGTGAGGCGAGCCCGACCACAATCGCCACGGACGACAACTGGCCGCGGGAGAGCTTCTGGATCTTCGTGTCCATCGGCAGCCGGAACATCCGGACCAGCCGCTCGGCGAAATCCTGGTCCCAATGCTCGAAGAACCACGGTGCAGATTTCAGCACGTGGGAGGCCTTGAAGGACTCCGGGTACTTCTGGTTCTCCCGGGCGAAACACAGCCGAGACGCGGTGACGGCATCCTCGAAGGGCGCACGCCCCAGCACGGAGACCACGCCGGCCGAGGCCTGGTCCTGACCCGAGAGGATGGACATCGCGGTGGTCTTGCCGGCGCCGTTGCGCCCGAGCAGGCCACAGATGGAGTGGGCCGGGATATCGAAATCGAGACCGTGCAGGACCTCTTGACGGCCGAAGGACTTGCGCAGTCCGCGCACACTCACCGCGGCGTCGGAGTCCACGGGGAGCCCTGCCGGCATCGCCCGCGCTTCCTGACTCAGGGCCTCGGCGGCGTGGAGGGTATTCGGAACGGTGGTCATGACTCCCCCTACAGGGCTGATCGGGTGGTGGGCGTGATGTCGTCGGCGGTCTGGCGGATCATCTCGGCCAGCTCCTCCGGGGTGATCTCGAGGCGAGCCGCCTCGGTGATCAGGGGATGGATGTACTGCTGGGTGAAGGCCTCACGGCGAGTGCCCAAGAGCTTCTGCCGCGCTCCACTGGCCACGAACATGCCGATGCCCCTCCTCTTGTAGAGCACCCCGTTGTCCACCAGAAGGTTGATGCCCTTGTTGGCCGTGGCGGGGTTGATGCGCAGAAATGCGGAGAACTCATTGGTGGAGGGAATCTGCGTTTCCTCCGGGTAGGTCCCGTCCACGATCCCCTGCTCGATGTGGAGCGCCAGCTGTCGGAAGATCGGCTGCGTCGAATCCATCTCCATGCGGCACTCCGTGCTCTGTTAGTCGGTTCATTACTTGTGTAACTAACCTAGCAACCTCTGTTCGATGCTGTCTAGTGCCGTCGGGACTTCGTTAGGCTGGCCGAGTGAAGATCGCCACCTGGAACGTGAACTCCCTCCGCGCCCGCGCCGACCGTGTCGAGTCCTGGCTGGATCGCAGCGACGTGGATGTCCTGGCCATTCAGGAGACGAAATGCCGGGATGAGAATTTCCCGTGGGAACTCTTCGAACGCCGCGGCTACGAGGTCGCACACTTCGGTTTCTCCCAGTGGAACGGTGTGGCCATCGCCTCTCGCGTCGGCCTGACGAACGTGGAACGCACCTTCATCGGCCAGCCGGCCTTCGGCAAGAACGGCGTGGACGCCGTCCAGGAGGCCCGGGCTCTCGCAGCCACCGTCGGTGAGGGCGCCGACGCGCTGCGCCTCTGGTCCCTGTACGTGCCCAACGGCCGCGCCCTGGACGACGAGCACATGGTCTACAAGCTGCAGTGGCTGGACGCGCTGAAGGACCGAGTGGCCGAACAGCTCACGGCCGACCCCGAACTGCGGATCGCGCTGACGGGAGACTGGAACATCGCCCCGCAGGACGAGGACGTCTGGGACATCCAGCACTTCCTCGACGAGGGCCTGACCCACGTCTCCGCCCCCGAACGAGCGGCCTTCCACGCCTTCGAAACCGCCGGGTTCCAGGACGTCGTGCGGCCCTGGACGCCGGGCCCCGGCACGTACACCTACTGGGACTACAAGCAGCTGCGCTTCCCCAAGAAGCAGGGCATGCGCATCGACTTCATCCTCGCCTCCCCCGCGCTCGCCGGCACGGTCACCGGTGCATGGATCGACCGGGAGGAACGCAAGGGCAAGGGCGCCTCAGACCACGCTCCCGTCGTCGTGGAACTGGGTTCCGAACCAGCCGCTGGCGGCACCACTGCCCCGGCCGGAACCTGACCGGCGCATGAAATACCAGTCCGAGCTACGGATCTACCAACCGCTCGCCGCCTTTCCCGACGCCGTCCAGGCCGAGTACCAGCGCGCCGGTCGCCGCACGCGCGGCGAGATCGAGCACGAGGCATCACAACGCGCCCAGCGACGGTTGTTGCGCGATGTCGCCGACCCGTTTCCGCACGGACGGGACCTGGTGCGCGTGCTGCGAATGCCGGCCGACGACGGACACGATGCGGCTCTCTCCGAGTACTTCTGCCCCGACGAGATGGCCCTGCGGTGTGAGTTGGCCGCCGAACAGCTGGCCGAGTCGATGCGGCCACAGATCTTCTCTGTCCTGGTTCCCGAGGCGGCTCGCCAGGCCAACGTGAAACGACTGGCCGGGCGGATCGAGATCGACAACGTGGAAGAACTGCACCAAGTGCACACCCGCACCGCGGTGTGGGGCGTGCCCGCCAGTTGGTTCGCCCTCGTCCACGAGGACGATGCCATGACCCTCAGCGGCGACCCGGAGGCCCCCGACGCGGTGCGCATCACCGTCCGCCTGGCCCTGGCCATGGAACGGGCGAGGCATGCCGCCGTCGTGCTGTCCCTGCACGCGCCGGACATGGACCTGCTGAATGACCTGACCGTCCTGGTGACCTGGCTGGAGTCCTTCCATCCGGATTCGGTGGTGGAACTGGACTACGGCGGGTTGCACCGACTCGTGTGGCCGGACGATTCCGCCTTCGATGTGCGCACGGCCATCGAGGCCCTCGAGGAGGGTGACACCGAGGCGGCCATGGTGGCCAATCACCGCATGATGCGGCGCTGGCTGCCTGTACGGCAGCTGGGCCGGGCCAGCTAGGCTCGATCCAGCTCACGGCCGCCGCAGACGGACAGGACACCATGCTGCTCGACATCATCTACAGCCCCGTCTATCTGGGTATGACGGCGATCGTCGTCGCCGCCGTGTCAGTCCTGCTGTACGTCGCGTGGCGGTGCCTGAACGGGGATACGAGAACCTGGGCGGTTCTGCCTCGTCTTCCGTTTCAGGTCTCCCGGCACAACACCTGGCCGTTCATGTTGCTCATGTGCGGCCTTGCTCTGCTCACGGCGCTTCCCTCCGTCTTCTTTGAGGCGTGGGACATGGAAGGCGCACGTCAAGCCACGTGGAATCTGTTCTTCATCCCTTTGGCGCTCGTGGTGCTCAGTTTCGTGTGGTGGCCCCTAGCCTGGACGCCGGCCTGGTTCAAGGACTGGGCCCGGCGGGCACGGTCGCAGGGCGACGCCAATCCATGGACACCGCCGGAGATTGAGCGGGTCAAGTGCGCGCCGCCGTCGAAACGACGCCAGCGGGCGCTGCGTGATATCGCCCGCTTGGTCGGCAAGGAGGAGGTCGAGGGACTCCTGGCCGAGGACTGGCTCGAACGCCAGGCCCGCCACGCCACCGAAACGCAAGAGGCGGCCGGTATCACCGAGGACATGGATAGCATTGAGAGGGCGCTGGCCCTCAAGGCCCACCGCCGGCGGCAGAAGGGGCAGCAGAAGGGCCGCGGCTGAGGCACCGCCACCGATAACCGCACATGACAGCGAGCCAGGGCACTGACCCATCCAGAGCTGGCCGTTAGGCTGAGCTCATGGCTACGGGACCTTCGAACACTGCCCCGAACACTGCCCCGAACACTGCCCTGGACACCCCCTCGGGCACGCCTTCGCACGAGCCGCTGAGCACGCCCCCGGTCGGGGCACGCCACCAGCCCGAGAACCCCTGGTGGGTGGACGCGGTGATCTACCAGGTCTACCCCCGGTCCTTCGCGGACGCTGACGGGGACGGCACCGGAGATCTTGCCGGAGTCACCGCTCAGTTGCCGTACCTCGAGCAACTGGGCGTGGACGCGATCTGGCTCTCGCCGTTCTACGTCTCCCCGCAGAAGGACGGCGGCTATGACGTCGCCGACTACCGGGACGTGGATCCGATGTACGGCACCCTGGAGGATGCCGACCGGCTTCTGGAATCCGCGCATGACGCCGGTATCCGCGTCATCGTGGACCTCGTCCCCAACCACACCTCTTCGGCCCACCCCTGGTTCGCCGAGGCGCTGGCCGCCGATCCGACCACTGAGTCGGGCCGTGCGGCACGGGATCGCTACCTCTTCCGGCCGGGGGCCGGCGTCGACGGATCCGAGCCCCCGAACAACTGGCAGTCCACGTTCGGCGGGCCGGCCTGGACGCGAACGACCAATCCGGATGGCACGCCCGGCGACTGGTACCTGCATCTGTTCGACAGCTCGCAGCCGGACCTGAACTGGAACCATCCCGAGGTGCGCGCGGAGTTCCTGGACATTCTGCGATTCTGGCTGGACCGGGGCGTGGATGGGTTCCGCGTGGACGTGGCCCACGGACTGGTCAAAGCCGAGGGCCTGCCGGACCACGAGGCCCGAGTGGGCATGATCGCCGATGCCGGTGTCGAGACGGTCGATGACGTCATGGACGAGGCGGTGCCTCCTGAGGATCGCGGTGAGGATGTCGCGGCCCACCGAGAGGACAATCCTCGCGACCACGCTCACCCCGTGCCCTATTACGACCAGGACGGGGTCCACGAGATCTACCGAACCTGGAACGAGGTCCTCGCCGAGTATGACCATGACCCGATGCTCGTCGCCGAGGCCTGGGTCTCCCCGTTGGAGCGGTTGTTCCGGTACGTCCGCGAGGGCGAGATGCACCAGGCGTTCAACTTCACCTTCCTGCTGGCGGGCTGGGACGCCGTGCGGATGTCGGACGCCATCACCGTCTCCGTCCAGGAGGCGGCCAAGGTGGGAGCCCCCAACACCTGGGTGTTGTCCAACCATGACACCGTCCGGCATGCCTCCCGTTTCGGCTTGACCGACCCCACTCGGTACCCGTCGGGCATCGGCGTCGATGACGAGCAGCCGGACGAGGCCCTGGGATGGAAACGCAGCCGGGCCGCCGCCATGATCGAGCTGGGCCTGCCGGGTTCCGCGTACATCTACCAGGGTGACGAGCTCAGTTTGCCCGAACACACCACCCTGGACGACGCCTACCGTCAGGACCCCACGTTCTTCCGCACCGAGGGGGCGGAGAAAGGCCGGGACGGCTGCCGAATCCCGATGCCGTGGCGCGCCCAGGCACCCGGGTTCGGTTTCGCCGTCGGGAACCACCCCGACCCCGCCGCGCCGTGGCTGCCGCAACCCCAGTCTTTCGGTCAGTATGCGGCGGACCAACAGGTCGACGTCGAGGGGTCCACCGTCGAGCTCTACCGTGAACTGCTGACCGTGCGCGGTGAGCTGGATCTCGGCACGGGATCCTTCGCGTGGTCACGGTTCCACAGCCCCGAACGCGGCGTCTTGGCTTTCACCGTCACCAGCGGGGAACTGAACCCGGACGCCGCCGGACCCGGCCCAGAGCAGACCATCCTCGTCATGGCCAATATGGGTGAGACACCTGTCGATGCGCCTGAGGACTACGGTACTGGGATCTTCAGCCAGGACGAGGCTGTCCAGGAGGGGCAGCTCATGCCCGACTCGGCCGCGTGGTTCCTCCACCGCTGACGCGTCTGCACTGACACTCCCGCCTGACCCCTACCCTGCTCGGGGGCCGGATACGCTTCAGTCCATGGACATTCATGACAGCTCTGCCCTGGTCACTGGAGCCGCCTCCGGCCTCGGCGCCGCGACCGCCGCTTATCTCGCGGAACGCGGCGCGCGCGTCGTCGGCCTCGATCTTCAGCAACAGATCAACAACGCCCCCGACGTCGGCGGGGTCACCTATGTGGCCGCCGACGTCACCGACGCCGAGCAGGTGCGGGCCGGCGTCGCCGAGGCCACCGCGTCCGGTCCCCTGCGCACGGTGGTGAATTGCGCCGGCATCGGGCCCTCGGCACGGATCCTGGGCAAGAAGGGCGCGCATGACCTGGCGTTGTTCGAGACGGTGATCCGAGTGAACCTCGTCGGAACGTTCACGGTGCTGACCCTCGCCGCCGAGGCCATGGCCGAGACGGAACCCGTGGACGCGGACGGACAGCGGGGCGTGGTGGTCAACACCACCTCCGTGGCGGCATTCGAAGGGCAGATCGGGCAGGCCGCCTACGCCGCCTCCAAGGGCGGGGTCCACAGTCTGACCATCACGGCGGCCCGTGACCTGTCCAGCCGGGGCATCCGCGTGAACACCATCGCCCCGGGCATTGTCGAGACACCCATGCTGGCCGGCATCAATGACGAGTTCCGCGAGTCGCTGGCGGCCGGGGTGCCGTTTCCGCACCGACTGGCTCGCCCGGAGGAGTATGCACGGCTGGTCGGAACGTTCATCGACCAGGACTACCTCAACGGCACCACGATCCGCATGGACGGGGCCCTGAGGATGCCGCCGCGTTGATCTGGAGTTCGGATCACTCCGCCATCGCTCACGCATGACGAAGGCCCCCGCGTGATACACGCGAGGGCCTTCGTTGTGCTGGTGGCTCCGACCGGCGTCGATCCGGTGACCTTTCGATTTTCAGTCGAACGCTCTACCAACTGAGCTACAGAGCCTGGCACCATCCGGCGACGAAGCCGGTGATCACCGCGATCTTCCGAGCCGTACACCGACGTCCGGAACATCCGAGCGACCCTGACGGGACTTGAACCCGCGACCTCCGCCGTGACAGGGCGGCGCGCTAACCAACTGCGCTACAGGGCCAGTGTGCGAGAACCTACTCTATCAGACCGTTGACCCGGTTTTTGCCACATGGGCGCCGGCCGAACGAACGTGCGATGGTGCAGGTGCTGCGTACCCCCAACGGGATTCGAACCCGTGTCGCCGCCGTGAAAGGGCGGTGTCCTAGGCCTCTAGACGATGGGGGCCAGAACGCTTCGGGCTCCCGAAGTGGACCAGTAGAGCTTAAGCGGTCAGGGGCCTCCATCGCAAACCGACGCAGCCTCGCCATCACCGGCGCCGCGACGAGGACCATGAGGAGGCAGGATGGAAACGTGAATCATGATGAGTCCCCTGAGTTCCCCGAGCCACCCGACGACCCGCTAGACCTCGACCTCTCGGAACGCGAGTTCGATCAGGCCGTGTCCGACGCCCTCGACGCGATTCCGCCCGCCTTGGCTCAACGCCTGTCCAACGTCGCGGTCTTCGTGGAGGAGGAGTACGAGCCCGAGCCCGGTGAGGACCCGGGCACCGAACTGCTGGGCTTGTACGACGGCGTCCCCCTGACCGAACGCGGCGAGATGCCCTTCCAGCTCCCCGACCGCATCGTGATCTTCCGCGGACCCCTGCTGCGGATGTGCCGTGATCGCGAGGAACTGGTCCACGAGATCACCGTGACCGTGGTGCACGAGGTGGCTCACTTCTTCGGGATCGATGATCGAACTCTCCACGAATTGGGCTGGGGCTGAGCCACGACTCGCGACACGCGGACAGAATCCACGCAAATGACACGGTTGTTCTTTATGATTCTGGTGGGATCCGTGTTGCTTTTGTGACAAAAGTGCATCTATTGTCACTTCTGTGGCGCCCGTTGGCAGGCCGCGTAACCGTTGCGAGTTTGTCCCGTGACGGTCGCGTGACCATCCCGCACCAGGGTTCGGTTCTTCCCCCGATGACCGAACCTGCCAACCCACTCGCATGGGTGTCACAGTGAGGAACTGCCGTGAACACCCGTCGCACTGTAGGCGTGACCGCCGCCGTGGCCGCTACCGCCCTGGCTGCCACCGCCTTGGCCGCCACGTCCCTGCCCGCCGTTTTCGACGCCTCGTCCGACGCTGTCCAGGCCAACCTTCAGCGCGTCGAGCAGGCGTCCCCGTCTGACCAGCCGGACATTGCGCGTCCGACGATTCCGACGCACGAGGATGTCGTCTCCGCCAAAGATCAGTCCGCCGCGAAGGCTCGGATGTCCGACCGGCTGCGCGTTTCCATCAAGCAGTCCGAAGAACGGGCGCTCCAGGCCGAGTCCCGCGCCCAAGAGGCCAATGAGAGCCTTCGCACGGCCAACGAGGATCTGGCTGACCGCAACGAGACCGCAACCGCCACGCAGCACCGGTCCGAAGCGGCAGCAGAAACCGCGAAGAAGGCTCACGACGAGTCCGGCGCGGTGGCCGCAGATCTGTACCGAGGAGGCCAGACCACCACCGGTGATGTCTTGTTGAGCCAGGACGACGACGTCCTCGCGCGCACATCGACCACGGACAAGGTGGCAGCTGACAAGGCTCGCGTCGCGGAGGAGTCCGCTCGCCAGGCCGCTGAAGCCAAGGAGCTCGCTCGCCAAGCCGAGGCCGCTCAGCAGGCCCAAGCCGAGGCAACGCGCCGTGCCGCAGAGCAGCAGCGCCGACTCGACGAGGCCGCCCGGGCAGCGGAAGAGGCCGAGAAGCAGAACGAGGCCGACCGGAAGCAGCTGATCGGTCTGTTGGCTGAACTCGAGGACCTCTCGGTGGACGAGGCCACGCAGAGGGTCGAGGCCATGGAGCAGGCCGAGCGCGATCAGTCCCTCCAGGAGGCCATCGCCGCGTCCGAGCGCCAAGCGGAGGAGTCGTCAGAACCGACCGCGACGCCGACGAGTCCGGCACCGTCCAGCTCCGACCCGTCCAGCATCGTCCCCGTCGCGACGTCGGCCCCGGTGAGCCACGACGCGACGGAGACTCCGGCTCCCTCCACCAGCCCCACCCCCAGCAGCCCGACGTCGTCCGCTCCTGCCAGCGCGGCGCCGAGCAGCGCGGCGCCCAGCAGCGCGGCGCCCAGCAGCGCCACACCGAGCAGCGCGGCGCCCAGCAGCACCGCACCAACCAGTACTGCACCAACCAGCGCGGCACCCTCGCCCACCAAGACGGCGAGCCCCACCCCGACCAAGACCGCCTCGCCATCGCCCACCAGGACGGCGACGCCGACGCCGACGCCGACGAAGACTGCGGCCCCCAAGCCGACGCCAACGCCGACCCCCACGCCGACTCCCACCAAGACCGCCGCGCCGAAGCCGCCCACCGGCTCCTGGACCTCGACGGCCGTGAACTGGGGCGTCAACAAGGCCAACGAGTCAGGCGTCTACTACACCTGGGGCGGCAACGGACCAAAGGGATATGACTGCTCCGGCTTCACCCGGGACGCCTTTGAAGCTGCCGGCAAGTACCTGCCGCGCACCTCGACCCAGCAGTACCAGGCTGCCAAGCAATACGTTCCGTTGTCCCAGCTGCAGCCGGGCGACCTGGTGTTCTGGTCCTCGAACGGCGGCTCCAGCATGTACCACGTGGCGATCTACATCGGCGACGGAAAGATCGTTCACGCCCGCAACCCCACGATGGGCCTGTCGGTGACCGCGCTGAACTACGGCGGGATGTACAACATCCACCCCTACGCGGGCCGCTACTGACCATCTCCTCACTTTCCATCTCCTCACTTTGCGGGCAGAAAAGACCGGTTCGTTCTGCCCGCAAAGTGAGGAGGAGACGAGGGTCAGGAGAAGGTGGGGCCGAAGCTCGCGCGTCGGGCCAGGCGGCTGTCCTTGACGTTGGGGACCACCATCACCGGCCCGTGGGCGTAGGCGATGATGCCCTGTGAGGTCGAGCCGAGCAGGGCACCGGTGAAGCCGCCGCGGCCACGGGACCCGACGACGGTCAGGCGCCCGGTCTTGGATTCATTGACCATGACGTCCACCGGGACGCCGTCGATGATCTCGTAGCTGATTTCCAGAGACGGGAACTCGGAGCGCAGCCACTCGACGCCGGCGGCCAGCTTCTCCTTCATCTCACTGAACATGGACCGTTCGTCCACGGTGGCCGGCAGCCACGCCACAGCGCCGGAGATGGGCGGCATGGCGATCACCACGCGCAAGGGGGCCCGACGGACTTCGGCCTCCACAGCGGCAGCGAGCGCGGCCACCCGGGCCTGTTCCGAACCGTCCACGCCCACGACGACGGGCACGCCGTCCGCAGCGCGGGTGGCATGCTCGCCCTTGGGGACGATCACAACCGGGCACTTGGCATGGGCCGGCAGGGCGGCGGCGACGGAGCCCAACAGGCGGCCGAGGAACCCCCCGCGGCCCCGGCTTCCGGCCACGAGCAGGTTCGCGTCAGCGGAGTAGTCCACGAGGACACCGGCCGCATCGCCCATCTCCACCCGGTGAACCAGGGGCACCTGGAGCGGACCGAGCTGGCCGACCACTCCCTGGAGCACCTGCATGGCACCGTCGCGGATGGTCGTGTCGTCCGGAACTCCATAGCCGGCCTCGAGTGCGGAGGCCGCGAAGACGGGCATGGTGTACGCGGTGATGAGCGTCAGTGGCAGCCCGCGCAGTTCGGCTTCCCGAGCGGCCCACTTGGCCGCGGACACGGATTGGTCGGAGCCGTCCACACCGACGACGATGCCGTGGGTCGTGGCGCGGTCGCCCGCGGTCGGGGTGGAATCCTGTTCATCCGAACCAGTCATGGCGGCCTCCTGTCATTCGCGCCCATACTCGTGGTTGACACGGGCGAATCGTGATCACAGTCTAGGTCGCAGAAGTGGTTCATCGAAGGGTTTGGCCCCAGCGGCGAAATCGGCCACCGGTTCCACGAGCCGCGCCGGCAACGGGTCGGCGAGCAGGTCCCGCACCAACGCATCCCGCGGCGCGGGCCCAGGGCGGACAACAGCACCAGCGCCAGCACTGGTCAGCGAGCCGTTCGTGGCGGCGAAGACAATATTGCCTCGCCGCCGACCCTTGAGCATCTGCGGGTCCGCCACCGCGACCACGGTGGCGAAGACCTCGCCCAGGGTCGCCGCCTCGCGACGTGCCGCCGTCAGATCCGGACCACCGCCGTGGTTGACCAGATAGATTCCGTCTCCCACCGCCCGTGCGGCCTGCTCGGCGGCGTCCACCCCGAGCAGGTGGCCGGGAGTGACTTGATCCTCGGGCACCGAACCGGCGAAGACGTCCCGGATGACGACGTCGCGGCTGGCCTCGTGAGCACCCGCCAAGACCTCACCGGCCTCCCCGACCCGGATCTTTAGATGAGGCGCGCGGGGCAAGGCGAAATGGTCTCGCGCCAGGGCGGCCAGCCCGGCGTCCAACTCGACGGCGGTCTGCCGGGAATCGGGATACCAGGCCGCCGCCCAGCGGGCCAGCGTGCACCCCGCCCCGCCGAGGTGCAGGACTCGCAGCCGCGCCGACGGGTCCCAGCGATGCCGCATCACCGCCGCCATCCACCGCATGTACTCGAACCCCATGTCCAGGGGCGAGTCGGGATTCAGCTGGGAGGACTCGGCGCCGTTGAGCTTCAGCAGCCAGGCCCCGTCGGTGAACGGGTCACGGGTCACTTCCGCCGTTCCGGCGTCGATGGGGAACACTCCAGGCTCGATCTGCGGCCCGGCGGAACCCCGGCGAACCTGCTTACGTGCCACGATGCTCCATGCTGTCCAGGCCTCCACTGCGAATGTACGTCTCAGAAGACTACGGCAGCCCCTCCCTCCCCGCGGGTCGCTCTCGCGAACCAGTCCCGCGGATCAGTCCCCGCGGAGCACCGCGAGCGCGGGCCCCACGGTGCGCACGAGGATCAACACCCCGATGATGCCGGTCCCCCACGAGAAGGCACTGGCCGCGTGCTTGACGGCCCAACGATGCACCTTGTCCAGGAGTCGGTCCCCGCGAGCGCCGACGGCGGCCCGAACAGCACACAGCAGGGCAGCGGGCAACACCATCACCAGGCAGTAGCCGACCAGGATCAGGGAGCCGCCTCCCAGTCCCACTCCCCTGTCCGCGATGAGGCCCATCGCCACCAGGTACGGGATCATGGTGGCGGCCTCGATCACGCCCGCCAGCAACGCCAGCCCGATCAACACGCGAGGTCGGCCGGAAGCGCGGCGTGCCCGGTCGGTCCAGCGGCGAGCGGAGGCCTCGGGATCGCCGCCGCGTTTGCGGATCGTCTCGGGGTCCGAATAGTGCGACCACACCACCAGCCCGACGCCGGCCAGAGCCAGCGCCACGGTCGCCGGCCCCGCGGTGAGCAGGGGCGCCAAGGATTCGAACAGCGGTAGCAGGCCGGCCAGCAGCGCCACGCCGAGCAGCAGGTAGAACACACCGATCACGGCGAGGTACAGCAGGGTTCGCCCGGCCACCCGTCCGGCTCGTCCCTCACCGGTCACCAACAGGATCAAGGGGACCACCAGCGTGCCCACGGAGGTGGAGTCCACCAGGGCGAGCACCACCAAGGCGAGTGGCCCCAGTGATTCGATCAACGATTCCATGGTGTTCATCGTGCCGGGGCCGTCTCCTGCCGTCCTCCTCCGAAGGTACCGATTCGTGGATGAAGCATCCGTATCCACTCCCCGGCGGGCGTCGGTCCACGTAGCCTCGAGGCATGCCCTCCACTGCGCCGGCGATCGATCGACGAGACGCCACTCTGGCCGCCGTGTACATCGGTGTGGTCCTGGTGCTGGTGCTGGTCTCCGACGCCACCGGCACCGGCATCGTGACGTCAGAACTGCGATGGCCGGCCACGGTCTCGGTGCCGTTGCTGCTGCTCGGAGCGGCGGCGACGCTCTGGCGCCGGCGGGCGCCAGTCGTGGTTCTGGTGGTGACCGGCCTGACCTCGCTGGCCGTCGTCGTGATGGGCGCTCAGGTGGCCGCCTACCTCCTCCTGTTCGAGGCGCTGTTCGAACCGGTCATGCACGGCAGCCGACGCCTGGCGCGGGTGACCACGGGACTCGGGATCGGACTGACGGCGACGGCGGTCCTGGCCTCCAGCGCCGTGTCCGGCGTGGGCTCCGAGCTTCTGGCGGTGCTGATGACGGCGGCGCTGGTGCTGATCACGCCACTGGTGTGGGGCTGGGAGGTGCGCCACCACCGCGAGGCCCGGCACAGTGCCGAGGCATTGGCGAATGCCGAGCAGGAGTTGGCTGCGAGCCGGACCGCCGGTGCAGTGGAGACCGAACGACGCCGGATCGCACACGACCTGCACGATGTGATCAGCGGACATCTGAGTGCCGTCTCCCTGCACACCAACCTGGCCGAGTCGCTGCCCGACGGCGACGCCCGCTCCCGATCGCTGCAGACCGCGCGGGATTCTGCTCATGCGGCCCTGCGCGATCTCCGCTCGATGATCGGCGTGCTGGCGGAGGACAGCTCCGCGGCTCCGCAGGTCACCCTGAGCTGGGACTCCCTGGCCGATCGCCTCCGCGGCGTCGACGCACAGGCCACCGTCGAGGTCGATCCGGCGGTTGACGATCCGGATCAGGTGGCCCCGTCCGTGCAGGCGGCGCTGTTGCGCATGGCCGCTGAGGCGGTCACCAATGCGACCCGTCACGGCACGGCGCCGATCACGATGTCGGTGCGGTGCGCGGACCAGAACGTGGAGTTCCAGTTGGTGAACCGCCGGGCCCCGGTGCCCGCTCCAGCCCCTTTCCGGGAAGAACACCATGCGCACCAGGAACGCCCGAGCGATCCCGACGCCATGACGGGCGTGGGGCTGACGGCGATCGGACACCGGGCGGCTGCGGTCGGCGGCAGCGTGATCGCCGGTCCAGACCCTCGCCGACCAGACCACTGGCGCGTCTGGGCGCGGTTGCCGGACCGTCTCCCCACGGCCGGACGTGCTCCTCACCACGACCATCCCCGCGTGGAGGCCAGCGGTCCGGACGCCGCCATGGGGATCGGGAGAACGGCGAAGGAGGACCAACGATGACGTCCCAGATCCGCGTTCTGGTGGCCGACGACCATCCGGCGGTGCTCTCCGGCCTGGTCGCACTGCTGGGTGCGGCCGCGGAGATCGAGGTGGTCGCCGAGGCGACGGACGGTGCGAGCGCGGTGCGGCTGACCGCCGAGCATCGTCCGGACGTGGTGCTGACCGACGTACGCATGCCGGGCGCCACGGGCATCGAGATCACTCCCCGGCTGCGGGAGTACGGGGCACGGGTGCTGGTGATCTCGGCTTTCGACCTTGATGAGTTCGTTCTCGGCGCGCTGGCCGCCGGAGCCGACGGCTACCTCACGAAATCCGAGGATCCCGGGCGGATTCTGCAGGCCGTGCGGGCGGTGGCCCGCGGAGAGGCGATGTTGTCCCCGACGGCCACACGCGCCGTCGTCGCCGCCCTGCGGGAGTTCACCGCGGAGTTCAGCGGGGATGTCAGCGGAGGTGTCAACAGTGAGCTCGTGACCGGGTCCTCCGCTGGACCAACAGCCGGCACCGCAATCGACGACCGCAGACCGGTTCCACCGTTCACCCGCCGCGAGGAAGAAGTCCTGGCCCTCGTCGCCCACGGCCTCTCGAACCAGCAGATCGCCCAGGAACTCTTCGTGGAGGTGACCACGGTGAAGTCACATCTGTCCCACGCCCTGGCGAAGCTCCAGCTGGACTCGCGGCTGCAAGCGGCCCTCTGGTGGCAGCAGCACCACTAATCGGTTACTGCTCCTCGAGGGCCCGTTCCAGGCGCTCGATCTTTCCGTCGAGCTCACCGGTGCGCCCGGGCCGGATGTCCGCCTTCAATACCAGGGAAATCCGGGAGCCGAAGGGCGCCACGGCCTCGACGGCCTGCTTGACCACACTCATGACCTCGTCCCATTCACCCTCGATCTCGGTGAACATGCTTGAGGTCCGGTTGGGCAGTCCGGAATCGCGGACGACCTTCACGGCGGCGGCCACGGCGTCATGCACCGAGCCGTCCGCGGGCTCCGGCCGCGCGTCGGACTCGTCGGAGTGGGGCTTTCCTGAGGGGGAGACGGAGAAGGCGACGATCATGCACCCAGTCTGCCCCACCGCCGTCGGGAGGTTAAGCGTTCAGCCGGACCCCGCCCGGAACGCGCCCGGGGCCGGCCAGCTCTCCGGCCAGCTCTCCGGCCATCCTCACGGCAGCCCTCATCCCGGTCCTCAGCTGCCGGCCCAGAGTGGCGAGACGGCCTCGTACAACTGCTGCAGGCCCAGAACGATGAAGACCAGGGTGGTGATGCCCAGCAGGACGTTGTGGCCCCAGCCGTTGCGGAACTGCGAGGGCACCAGCTTCTTCTGGTTGTTCAGGACCAGCAGTGTGATGGCCAGGAACGGCATGAACAGCGCGCCGAGGGTGCCGTACATCAGAATCAGGAAGATCGGCCGCTCGAGGAAGAGCAGGGACATCGGCAGGATGGTCAACCAGAGCAGGTAGAACCGGGCGGGCTTCGACCTCAGGGTCGGGGCGTCGTCCTGGTCCAGGGTGTCGGCAGGTTTGCGGAAGTTGGTCCAGAAATCCGCGAACATCAGCGAGACTCCGTGCCACACGCCCAGCAAGGAGGAGAACGAGGCAGCGAAGAAGCCCAGCAGGAAGATGAAGGAGAACACCTCGCCGTACCGGTCGGCCAGCACGTTGCCGATGTCCAGCAGTCCGCGGTCGCCGGCGGAAATGGCCATGCCGGCCGAGTGCAGCAGCTCCACGCCCATGATCATGGTGGCGATCACGAAGATGCCGGTGAGGATGTAGGCGGTGGCGTTGTCATACTGCATCACCTTCATCCACTTGGGGAACCGCCAGCCCTTTTCCCGGAGCCAGTACCCGTAGGCAGCCAGGGTGATGGTGCCGCCGACGCCGCCGGCCAGGCCCAGCACATAGAACATGGATCCGCCCTCGGCCGGAATCCGCGGGATCAGACCGGTGAGGATCTCCCCGAGGTTCGGGGCCGTCAGGAACGCCGAGATGAGCACCGCGACGAACATGATGCCGATCAGCACCATCATGAGTTTCTCGATCAGGCCGTACCGGTTCAGCCACACCAGTCCGAGGCCGATCAGACCCGTGATGATGGCAAAGACCCTCGCATCGACCCCCGGGAACAGCGCCGTCAGGGGTAGTGCCACCGAGCTCATGGCCGTGGCCCCGTAGACGAAGCCCCAGATCAGGATGTAAATGCCGAAGTACCAGCTGGTCCACACTCCCAGGGTGCGCCAGCCCTGGAAGATCGTCTTGCCGGTGGAGAGGTAGTAGCGGCCCACACCCTCGACGAGCACGATCTTGAAGACCACGCCGAGGACCACGGCCCACATGAGCATGTAACCGTACCGGGAACCGGCGGTCAGCGTGGCCACGAGGTCAGCGGCGCCCACGCCGGTGGCGGCCGCGACCACGCCTGGTCCCAGCGCGTTCCATTTGACCTTGACCGGCGACTCGTTGATCTCGGCCTGGGTGAATCCGACGACGCCGGGGTGATGCGCTGCGCCCCCGGGTACGGCTTGGCCCGAGTGACCACCCGGTGCTGCGCCCGACATCTCGTCTGACATGGTGTCCCCTCTCACATACGGAGACCCGAGCTTACCTACCGATCGCCCACCGAGGCGAATACCCTCTCACGACGCCGGACCCGGTCCAGCACGCGGGCCGGCAGATTCGTGGTGATCTGCTGTACTCCAGCGGTCAAGAGCAAGTCGATGTCCTCGTCCCGGTCGACCGTCCACACGCGCAGAACGCGCCCGGCGGCCAGCCACGCTTTCACATCGGCCAGATGGTCGCGCACGTACTCGACGCCCGGCCCGGCGATCCCCGCGCGGCCCTCCCAGATCAGTCGCTCGGCGTCGGCGATGGCCTGGCGCAGCGCGGCCCGCACGGCCGCCCGGCTGAGTGGACCG
Source organism: Citricoccus sp. GCM10030269 (assembly GCF_042665635.1). NCBI lineage: Bacteria > Bacillati > Actinomycetota > Actinomycetes > Micrococcales > Micrococcaceae > Citricoccus > Citricoccus sp. GCM10030269. Next base: position 178,917 of record NZ_JBHTCV010000002.1, read on the forward strand.
AGACTGAACCGGGTCGGCACCGGTTCCCGCGGCACCACGGTCAACAGCTGACAGAGATGTTCGGTGTCCACGGTCGGAGCCAGATACTGCAGTGACCCGGCATAGAAACTCATGAAGGAGACCTCGACCGAGCCGATGCGGGAGGTCTCCGGATCCCACCCGGCGCGCAGCAGCCACGTCATCGCCCGCTCCTCGAGCTCATGGCCGAACGGGCTGGGATGCTTGAACTCCAGGGCCAGCTTCACCGGGCGCCCCGCCGCGACCAGCAGCTCGATCAGCTCCGGGAAGGACAGCAATTGAGTGGAAGGGGAACCGTATTCCCGGGGGATGCGGACTCCCTTCCAACTGTGGAAGTCGAGCCGGCGCAGTTGGGCCAGTGTGTGGTCGGAGACCTGACCCGAGCCGTTGGAAGTTCGTTCCAGGGTGGCATCGTGGAGGCAGACGAGCTGGCGGTCACGGGTCAGGTGGATGTCCACCTCGACGCCGTCGGCTCCCTCGGCCAGAGCGTGCAGGAACGCCGCTCGGGTGTTCTCCGCGTACGCTCCGGAGGACCCTCGATGGGCGATCACCAGAGGTCTCTGGTGATCGTGAGAATCGTGCATCGGACCGGTGTCTGAAGACGAGGTGGCTGACACGCTTTCAGCGTACGGGCGCACACGGTCCCGCCACCCCAGGCTCAGGCGAAGGGCTGGTTAACTTGTGCTGACACTTTGATTCCGGCCGGAGGAACCATGGACCAGAGAATTCCCGACGCCGGCCCCGCGCGTTCGGCGCCGGGTTCCGTCCCCAGCGAGGCCGAACGCGCCGCCTCGCTGAGCAGGATGAAGATGGTGGCCACCTCAGTGCTGGTGGTGCTGGCGATGGTCTTCGTGGTGGCCTTCGCCCTTCAGGACGAGCATCCCTGGTTGGGGTATGTCCGGGCTGCCGCCGAGGGGGGCATGGTCGGGGCCTTGGCCGACTGGTTCGCGGTCACGGCCCTGTTCCGGCATCCTCTGGGACTGAGAATCCCGCACACGGCGATCATCCAGCGCAAGAAGGACACCATCGGAGAGTCTCTGGGGTCGTTCGTCCAGGAGAACTTCCTCGACGGTGACGTCGCTCAGGAGAAACTGGCTGGTCTCCGGCTCTCCGGGCGCGCGGGAGCCTGGCTTCGTGAGCGTCCCCACGCGGAGCGAGTGGCCGTGGAGATCTCCGCCTCGGCCGAGGGAATCCTGGACGCCATGGACGATGTCCTCGTGCGCGATCTACTGGCCAACCTGGTGCAGAAGCACATGATCGAGCCGGAGTGGTCACCCACGCTCTCCGAGCTGTTGGGCAAGGTCACTGCCGAACGCCACCACGATCAGGTGGTCGATCTGCTGGTCACCCGCACGGGTGACTGGGTGTCACAGCATCCCGAGTTCTTCGTCAACAGCGTCCGTCAGCGGTCCCCGCAGTGGGTTCCCGAGATGGTCGACCAGTTGCTGGCCGAGAGAATCCATGCCGAGGCGCTGAAATATCTGGCCTCGGTTCGCGAGGACCCGCGGCACGAGCTGCGCCGCTCCGTGGACGACTGGCTGCAGGACCTGGTCCGGGACCTCCGTGAGGATCCGGCGACCCGGGAGCGCGTCGAGCACGCGAAGAAGGAGCTGTTCAACGACCCCCGGATGCGGGAGTGGGCCGAGAAGGCCTGGGAGACCACGAAGGGTGTCCTTCTGGCTCAGTTGCGGGACACGGACTCCGATCTGCACCGGGCGCTGGTGGCCGCTCTCCAGGACCTCGGCGCCCGTCTCCAGGAGGATCGGGCCCTGGAGGCACGGGTGGATGGCTGGGCAGCCGATGCCGCTCAGTTCGTCGTGCGCCGTTACGGCCCCGAGCTTGTCGGGATCTTCCGGGAGACGATCGAGCGCTGGGACGGGCGGCAGGCCTCGCGCACCATCGAGCTCTACCTCGGACGAGATCTGCAGTTCATCCGGATCAACGGTTCGATCGTCGGCGCGCTGGCCGGACTGGCGATCCATACTCTGGCGACGCTGCTCCTCCACTGAGCTGCTCCTGCGCTGAGGAACGTCACCGGGTTCACTCCTCTGAGGTGAGCTCCCGTTCACGGTTCCGGCGATGCACGCTGCGAGCCGCCTCCACTTCGGCCGCCAGCCCCGCGGGCAAAGCCTCAGGCAGCGGGCCGAAGAGATTCTGAGCGGCCTTGATGACGCCCTTGCCCATGGTCCGGTTGCCGACGCCGCCGATGACCGCCCCCACCCCGAACGGCACCAGCCGGCCGACGAGCCCGGCGCCTTGACGGACGAGGAAGCGCCTCATGAACATGCGCTTCATCTGCTGGAACAGCACGTCCGACATGCCCGAGGTCCCGGTGATCGCCGCGACGGCACCGCCGAGGGGACCCACGCCCGAGCCATTGGCTTGTCCGGTGAAGTCCCGCAGCAGCTTGCGGCCGTCATCACCGAGCATGACTGCCATGACCAGCGTCTGAGCCCGCGTCGGATCCTCGGTGCTGATCCCGAGGAGCTCGGCCACCGACTGGGCATACAGGGCCGTGGCCTCCAGAAATCCCACGGTCGCAGCAGCCGACAGCCCCAGGGCGGCAGCGGTGCCCACGCCCGGGACCACGGCGGTACCCCCGACGGCGGCCCCTCCCCCGGTGACCGCGGCCAGGTATTGCTTGCCCAGCCGCTCAGCCAGCTCGGCGGGGGAATCCTCCGGGTGATGCCGGCGCAGACGATGAAGGTTGCGGAGGACGAGAGGCCGCTGCACGTCGAGCGCCCTCAGCACCACCCGTTGGAATGCCGGGGTCGGATTGCCGTGTTCGTCCACGGCACGGTTCAGGGCAAAGTCGGTCGCCTTCCGTCCGGCGACGCTGGCGATGGCGGATCTCTTCCTCGCCATGGGAGGCCTCCTGAAGTTCGTGGTGCGTCACCCACTATCAAACACCACTCCGGCGCCCGTCCCACAACGCCTGGGCTACCGGCGACGGGGTCTCCAGCGACTAGGCATCGTCCGAGGCTCCCCGTAAGGTGGCGACCAGGAAGTATTGAACGGTCGATCGCCGGGCGCACGCCTCAGGCGTCCGACCAGCGTTCGCCGCCTGTCCGACGACTACAGGAGTTCTCATGCGTTTCGGTTCGGCCATTGCCCTCATGGCGCTCGGTGCCATCCTCAGTTTCGCCGTCCAGGACGCCATCGCCGGGTTCGACCTGACGGTAGCCGGTTACATCCTCATGGCCGCCGGTGCCCTGCTGTTCATCGTGTCCCTGATCATGATGGGGGTTTCGAGCTCCTCGAACCGCCGGGTCAGCGAATCACGCACCCTGCAGGATCCGGCCACGGGTGAATCCGTGCGGCGCCAGGAAACGCGCGACTTCTGACGAGTTCTGCTACACCGCCGCCAGAGTGTGCTGAAGGAAGATCCGCACGTCGCGGACCTGTTCCGGACCTGTGCCGTGGCCCATGCCCTCGTACGTGCGGGCGGTGAGCCGCGTGTTGGTCTCCAGCCAATCGGCCGTGTAGGCCACGGCGTCGGGATGGATGACCAGATCCTCGACGTCCCGCCCCCAGAAGAATGGGCGCGGCCCGGGACCTTCCGGAGGGTTGTCGAGGGCTTCCAGCAACGGGTTGGACAGCACGAATCCGCTGAGCCCGACTACGCAGGCGAAGGCCTCCGGACGCAAGCGATACACGGTGGAGGCCATGGCCATGCCCTGGGAGTGCCCGAGGACGGAGACGCTCCGGAACTCGTGTCGGGTGACCTCCTCGGCGTCCAGGAGGTCGAAGACGCGGTGGGCCGCGGCGATGACCTCGGCGAAATCGTTGTTCAGGAAGTAGTCGAGCAGAAACCAGCCCCACGCCCCTGGATCCGGGCCACCGGGACCGGACCCCACGCCGTCGATCCCGTCCGCCACCGGGGGCACGCCGGCGTCGATCTCGAACCCGCCTCGAACGGCCAGCCCGGTGACGTTCTCCGGAAGCATGCCGAAGTACGCCTGGGCCGCGCGAACCTCATTGGCGCCGTAGCCGTGGATCACTACGACGAGGTCGGTGCCCCGTCGCCGGTTTTCAGGTCGGGACCACACCACATGGTGGCCCGTGGAGAAGGTTTCGCGCACCAGGTCAGTCGTCTCAGTCGTCGCCCTCGGCCTCACCGAGGCTGAGGTCCACCCAGACGAGCCGGTGCTCACTGGGAGTGGACTCGTTGGTCTCACCCGGTTCGCCTCCGGGAGCGTTGGCGTTGGTCAGGTGGGATCCGAGCTGACCCGGAAGGGGCCAGAACACGCCCGAGTCGCTGGTGCTCACCGACGACGACGGCAACAGGTAATCCGAACGAGCCAGTTTCCAGTCACCGTCCTTGCGGCTGACGACCTCGGTGGCTGTGGGTGCATCCTCCACCAGACTCTCGGCCCCGCTGGACGTGGGCTCGGGATCCTCAATGGCTCCGGACTCGAGGAGCCGGGCGATGCCGGAGGGGTGCTGCTCCTCGTCGTCATTCAGTGCGGCCCCCGTCAGCGGGCCGAAGTCGCCGGCCAACACGAATTTCTCGCCCTCGGTCAGTCCGCCGCTGCGTCCTTGGTCGTCTTCGATGTAGGAGGCGTCCCCCTCGATGTAGTCGGCCCAGAAACGCATCTCGTCATGGTGGCGTTCCTCGCCGGCGGCGCCATCATCGGCTCTGCTGGGTTGTGCCGCGAGGACGTGCACGGTCTGGCCGTCCACTTCCACGGGGATGTCCCAGTGCGAGGACGAGGACAGCCGGAGCACGGACTGCTCCAGTTCCGTGTAGGCCCCGTCCGGGATGGCATTGTCCGGCATGGAATCCCAAGACAGCTCCCGGAAGGTGCGGATGTTGTCCGTGTCCAGCGGGTAGCGGGAGAAGAGGACCATGCCGTGCTGCCCGGGGAACCGGCCCGGGCCGAAAGCGTCACCGGGGCCGCCGATGACCCCGTCGTTGTCCAGGTCGGCCCCGGTATCCACGCCGTTGTTGACCTCAGCCACGTAGGTATAGGGATAATCGATCCCCTCCTGCCCTCCGGACCCGACGGACAGGTAATTGGTGCGGAAGGACTGGGCGACCGCTTCGCCGCCGTCGACGTCGAAGTCCGTCAGCAAGGCGACGTCCGGAGCCGCACGCTGCACGGCTTCAGCCACGCGCATGCCCTGCTCGTTCCCCGGTGCGGACAGGTCTTCGGCCAACTGTCCGGAGTTCGGCCGACTCAGTCCGGCCGAGAAGGTGGCCACGCGCAGATCCCCGGCGTCGGCTGTGGGGACTTTCCCGGATTCGATCCAGCGCAACTGACGCAGCAGATTCGGGTTTTCCGGCAGGGCATCGTTGAAGTCGAAGGACGGCGCCTCGCGGGTTTCGGAGGCTGAAGTCGTTTCCGGCCTCGTCTCGTCCGATGAGGAATGGACCTCAGCAGCAGCCGTGGCTGCGGGTGCGCTCAAGAGAACCGCTGTCGCGGTCACTGGAGCGAGTATTCCAGCGAGGACACACCTTCGCTGGAGCACCCGGGAAGAGGCACTCATGGGCTCCAGCCTAAACAAGCAGCTCGGGAGCGCAAGACGCCGCCCACGGTGCCAGTCCTCCCCCGCAAGACCTGCTCGACGCTTGCTCGTCGACCCTGGTGCACAGCGACGCGGCGGGCCCTCCCGCCGAAACACCCGCGTGTCGCGCCCACAGCAGGCCCGGGGGGTGACTGGGGACATTGCGAAGAATCGAGCCGACGTCGACCCCGATCCTCGACCTGCTGTTACGACATCGTGATCAAGGCAAGGCGGCCGAGATCTGCCCGCAACCTCAGCGGTGTCGTGCTGGTGAACTGTCGCAGAAAGCTGCAAGAAGTCGATCGAGAACGGCATGCGACTGTTGTCTGGCGTGCGCAGTGTGGTCGTGCTGCGCAGTCCATAGTGCGGCTTCGTTCATCGCACCCGAGAGTTGCGCGGTCGCCGCGTCGAGGAGGTCGTCTGCGATCCCGGCACTCCGGAGCGCATCACGCAGATGAGCCGCGGAGTTCTCTGCATCCAGGCGGCGCCAGTCGTCCCAACCGATGACTGAAGGCGCATCCATCAGCAGGATGCGTACTGCCGGGCCGGCCGTCATCGCGTCGAGGAACGCGTGTGATCCAGCCAGAAGTTGATCCAATGGATCCTGACCCGCTTGGTCCGCCGCCTTCACCACGGCTTCGGCAATGTCCGACTGGAGCCGAGACGCCACCGCCGCGAACAGTCCCGCCTTGTTCCGGTAGTGGTGATAGACGGCCCCTCGCGTGACGTCGGCCGCTTGCGCGACATCGTCCAGGGAGACATCAAAGAAGCCACGCGAGGCGAAGAGCTCCATGGCCGCGTCAAGCACGTGCCTGGCTGTTTGGGCGGCGGCTGCTGCAGAGGCGCGGGGCATGATGGGTTCCTTTACGTACGCATTGTATGTAAGTATCGGAAGAAACATACACATTGTACGTAAAGGAGAGTTTGATGCCCGTCACATCCTTCTACCCTGTGCTCATGGCCGAGAACGTTGCCGCCACTGCGTCGTTCTATCGCGACAAGATCGGCTTCGAGGCGGCCTTCGAGTCTGATTGGTACGTCAGTCTGCGCCTAGACGTTTTCGAGTTGGCGATCCTGGCTTACGACCACAACACGATCCCCGAGGACCGCCGTCGGTTTCCGCGCGGAGTGATCCTGAATCTCGAAGTCGACGACGTCGATGCCTTCCACGACCGACTGACGCACCATTCCGCACTGGAGCCGGTCTTGGGTCTGCGCAACGAGGATTTCGGGCAGCGTCACTTCATTGTCGCGGCACCCGACGGCGTCCTTCTGGATATTATTCAGCCGATCCCACCCAGTGCTGAGTACGCCGACGCCTACTCCGACGCATGATGGCCAACACCGGCCAGAAAAGCACCAAGGCCCGAACCCCAGCCAACTGTTCTGCTGGCAAGGGTTCGGGCCTCGTTCACACTGTGGGCCCTGCGGGGATCGAACCCGCGACCAGCGGATTAAAAGTCCGATGCTCTACCACCTGAGCTAAAGGCCCGTGCTCCACGGTCTCCTCGAAGAATCGCAGGCACATCCTCGGGACATCCCAGAGACACTGCCGGAGACCGCATTTCATCGTACCGGACCATACTGCATAGCAAGAAGGCGTATCGTGGGGTGGGGTCCGCAGTGGCCCCGAAACCCCACCCTCCCTGGAAAGGCAACCTTCCTTTGACGTCCTTCCGGAGTCGATCCGGCCGGTCCCCCAGCTCCACAGCGGCCGGTACGGCCCGCCATCACAAACCCCGTCCCTTTGCCCCGGAACAGTTCGCCCCCTTTGAAGGCGGAGCGGACCCGGCCACGACGGCCGAGGGCGCCGCTCTGCTGGCCCGCGCCCTCTTGGAGGGCGGTCAGGCCGGTTCGGACGAGCCCACGGTCAGGCGCTTGGTGGAGCTGGTGGAAGAGGCCGGCATCGACACGGTCGCCCGGCTCTGGGCGGACGCACCAGCCGTGTCCCTGGGCGGTGCGCTGTGGCGGCTGTATGCCTTGCGCACGGCGACCAGTCGCCATGGAGCGCAATGGGCGGCCTGGTACCGAGCCGGATACGACGCCCAAGTGGCCCGCGCCATCGCCGGAGCGGCTGAGCCTCCCGGAGCCCGGGAACTGCAACAGCTCACAGACCAAATCCTCACCGGTGCCTTCAGCGGAGACTTCGGCACGGCGCTGGAGCGAGCCGCCGCGTACTGCCGCGTGGTCTGCCTCGGTCAGGCCCATCACTCCGAGTCACTGGATTTGGGCAACCCGACCCAGGCGACATCACTGCTGCGCCAGGCGAAGAGACTGCTCGGCACCGCGGAAGAACTCGAGGAGTCTGCTGCCGCGTGGCGTGACGGCACACTGGACTGAACGACGCACTGGACTGAGCAGTGCTGTACTGCTGCAGTGCTGTATTCCGGGGTTAGCTGATGGCTGATCCACCCGCCGCCGGTGGACATCCCCGGGGCCGACCGCGCACACTGGATATCGGTGCCGGGCCGCGGTAACCCCGGGCTCCATATTATTGCCGCTACGAGCGGCCACGCGCCGAGAGGCGTTCCCGGTCCGGCACCATCCCCTCCACGGGATACCCTCTCCATGATGAATCTTTCACTGTCGCGCCTGCTCGCGCCGGATACCGCCAGCCTCGAGCACCTTGCCGCCCTCGCGGAGTCGCTGGGATCGGCCTTGGATCACGTCGCCCAACTCATGGGAGCCTCACCCACCACAGCCGCCGAGGTCGAGGCGAAACTGGCCGGGCTCGACAGCGAGTCGACCTCTCGCCATATGGCGTTGCTCACGAGCCTGCGTAGCTCGTTCATCACCCCGCTGCCCCGCCAGGACCTGTATGCGGTGGCCGACGGTCTGAACAATGCCGTACAGAAGGTCTGCAACGCCGGGCTGCTCATCATTGCCACCGAGCAGTTCCGCTTGCCGTCTGAGGCCATGGATATCCTCGAGAACTTGGGACGCCAAGCCGAACTGCTGCAGGAGGCCACCAGCCAGTTCCGGAGTTTCGACGAGCTGGAGGAAACCTGGATTCAGCTGCAGCGCAACTCCAAACGCGCCGAACGATTCATGACGCAGTGGGTGGCGGGGATGACCGGTGACCTCCTGCAACGCAGCTACAACCGGCAACGAGAGTCCGCCCACGCCATCGAGGCCGTCATCGTTGCCGTTCGCCAGATCACAGTGCACGTGGGCAGCATCCTCGTTCAGGAGTCCTGACCGAGGTGGCTCCCCTGCTGATGCTGTCGATCGGCGTCATCCTCGCGCTCACATGCTGCTACGGACTGCTCAATGGGATGCGGGACGCCCCGAACGCCATTGCCCTCCCCGTCCGCAGTCGCGCACTGACCCCTCGAGCGGCGCTGGTGCTCGCGGCCGCGATGAACCTCATCGGCGGTGTCCTCTCGGGCGGCTTCCTCACCGTGGTCTGGCAAGAACTCCCGCCGGTCATCGCCGACGCCGGATCCGGCCTCCTGATGGGCGGTGTCGCCCTGGCGGTGGCCATCGGCTGGGGACTGTTCGCCTGGCAACGGGGAATGCCGGTCTCCATGACTCACGCGCTCGTCGCCGGAATGCTCGGAGCCGCCGCCGCGCTGTCGGCGACCGGACACGCGACCTTTGACGGGGGGATCGCCACCAACCTGTTGGTCATTGCGCTGCTCGGCCTTGTGCTGTCCCCGGTCTTGGCGTGGTTCCTGTCCCTGGTGCTCGTGACACCGGCGACGTGGATCGGTCGCGATGCCACTCCGGGGACGGTCAATCACACCTCGCGCATGTCCCTCGCGGTCACCGGCGCCGCGAATGCCCTCGGACACGGCGTCCAGAGTGGACAGCGGATGGCCTTCATGGTCGCACTCGCCTTCTCCTCGGCTGGGATCCCGGACGCGATGGATTGGTGGATTCCCGTGGGCGCTGGCGTCGCGCTGGCACTGGGCACGGTGTTCGGCGGATGGCGCATCGCTCACACCCTCACGGAGAAGCTGGTCCCCTTGGACCCCCTCCGCGCCGGTGTGGCCTCGGCCGTCAGTGCCGGACTGCTGTTCGTGGGCTCGTTCGCCCTCCACATGCCGTTGTCCTCCACCCACTCGGCCACAGCGGCCATCGTCGGTGCGGGCCAGAACCAGCGCTACACAGCCGTGCGGTGGCCCGTGTTCCGCCGAGTGGTGATCTACTGGATCGCCACCCTGCTCGGCTGCGCCACCGCGGCCTTGGTCCTTGCCGCGGCGGCGACTCCCCTGCTCTGACGGGAACGGATCTCGGAGGCCGGATCAGCCGAAGCGGCCGGAGACGTAGTCCTCAGTCTGCTTGTTGGCGGGGTTGTTGAAGATCACCGAGGTGTCGTCGTACTCGATCAGCTTGCCGGGCTTGCCGGTGCCGGCGATGTTGAAGAACGCCGTCTTGTCTGCCACGCGGGCCGCCTGCTGCATATTGTGCGTCACGATGACAACGGTGAACTGATCCTTCAGCTCGTTGATCAGGTCCTCGATCGCCAGGGTGGAAATCGGGTCCAGCGCTGAGCACGGCTCGTCCATGAGGATCACGTCCGGCTCGACGGCGATCGAGCGCGCGATGCACAGACGCTGTTGCTGGCCGCCGGACAGGCCGGAACCGGGCTTGTCGAGGCGGTCCTTCACCTCTTCCCAGAGGTTGGAGCCGCGCAGCGACTTCTCCACGATCTCGTCCGCCGTGGACTTCGACATCCGAGCACCGTTCAGCTTGTGACCGGCCAGGATGTTGTCCCGGATGGACATCGTGGGGAACGGGTTCGGGCGCTGGAACACCATGCCGACCATGGTGCGGACGGTCACCGGGTCCACCCCAGGGGCGTAGATGTCCTCCCCGTCCATCAGCAGCTGACCTTCGGCCCGCGCCCCGGGCAGCACCTCGTGCATCCGGTTGATGGTCCGCAAGAAGGTGGTCTTGCCGCAACCGGAGGGGCCGATGAACGCCGTGACGGATCGCGGCTCGATGTTGATGTTGACGCCTTCCACAGCCAGGAAATTGCCGTAGTAGACGTTCAAGTCGATGACGTCGATGCGCTTAGACATGTGTCGTTCCTCAGTCTTTCGGTCAGCTCGGCTCAGCGGCCGGACGTTTTCGGCGCGAACGCCTTGGCAATGATGCGGGCGAGCAGGTTCAGGAGCATCACGATGACGATGAGCACCAACGCCGCCGCCCAGGCACGCTCGGCCGAGGGAATCGGCGCCGCCGGCCCGGTCGGGTTGACCAGCTGACGGTAGATGTACACCGGCAGTGCGGTCATCCATTCATCGAACGGGTTCCAGTTGGTGGTGGAGGCATAGCCGGCGGTCACCAGAATGGGAGCCGTCTCTCCGGTGACGCGGGCGATGGCCAGCGTCACGCCGGAGGCGATGCCGGAGACGGCCGTCGGCAGGACCACTTTGAAGATCGTCCGCCACTTCCGCACACCGAGGGCGTAAGACGCCTCTCGCAATTCGTTGGGGACCACGCGCAGCATCTCCTCCGTGGAGCGGACCACCACGGGGATCATCAGCACGGACAGGGCCACCGAGGCGGTGAAGCCCATCTTGATCATCTGCAGTTCCCGGGGGCCGTCCCCGATGAAGGTGGTGATGACCAACTCCATCAGAGCGAAGGCGAACAGGCCGGCCACGATGGAGGGAATGCCGGTCATGACGTCCACGAAGAAGACGATCGCCCGGGAGAACCAGCCGCCCTTGCCGTACTCCACGAGGTAAATCGAGGCGAGCAGACCGATCGGGACCGAGATGATCGTGGCCATCAGGGTGATCATCAGCGTGCCCACCAGACCGTGCAGAATGCCGCCCTGAACCGGCCCGCCCTCGTTCTGCGTGGCGATGTCATCCGAGCCGGTGACACCGTCCATGTCCGTCCACAGCAGGGAAGGGTGCTCGATCAAGGTGGGAAGTCCGTTGGCGACCACCGTCCAGATCACGGAGATCAGCGGAATCAGCGCGAGAATGAAGGCCGCCCACACCAAGTTGCGCCAGATACCGTCGGTGGCACGCCGCCGGTTCTCGACAACGAAGGTGGTGACATACATGCCGACGACGTAGAAGATCGCGGCCAGGATGAGCCAGCTGGTCCAGCTGAAGGTGCCCCCACCCAGGAGGGCCGTGGCGGCAGCAGCCAGGACCAGGGCTCCAATCGCGACGGCGATCCAGGTCCACCGTGGCAACTGGCCGGCGGTCAGGGAGTTCTTCTTCCTGCCTCCCGACGGCGGCGCGGGGCTGCGCTGTGTCGTTTCAGGTGAGGTTGTCATCAGTTCGCTCCCGAGAATTCCTTGTGCCGGCTAACGATCCAGCGCGCGAGCATGTTGACCGCGAGGGTGATGATGAACAGCATGAGACCCGCAGCGATCAGCTCGGACTGGCGCATGCCGAACGCCTCGGGGAAGTTGAGGGCGATCTCCGCCGGAATGGTGGCATTGCGTCCACCGGTGATGAGGCTCCAGGAGAAGATGCCGGGTGAGAGCACCAGCGTCACGGCCATGGTCTCGCCGAGGGCTCGCCCGAGACCGAGCATGATCGAGGAGATGATGCCGGCCCGAGCGAAGGGGAAGACCGTCATCGTGATCATTTCCCAGCGGGTGGCGCCCAGGGCCAGGGCAGCCTCTTCATGCAGTTTCGGGGTCTGGATGAAGATCTCACGGCACAGTGCCGTGATGATGGGCAGGATCATCACGGCGAGCACGACCGCGGAGGTCAGCAGGGTGCGCCCCGTGGTGGAGACACCACCACCGAACAGCGGGATCCAACCGAGGTATTCCCCGAGCCACCGGTAGAGAGGCACGATGCCGCCGGCCAGTGCCGTCATGCCCCAGGCGCCGAAGACGACCGAGGGGATAGCGGCCAGCAGGTCGATGACGTATCCCACCGGCGTCGAGATCGACTTGGGGGCGTAGTGGGAAATGTACAGGGCGATGCCCACGGCCACCGGGGTGGCGATGATGATGGCGATGACCGAGGCGATGAGCGTGCCCGCCATCAGCGGCCACACGTACTCCCAGAAGTTGTCGGCGCTCGCGATGGAATCCTCTTCGGAGAAGACTTGCGGCCACAGCGCCGGGAGGGCCTCAACCAGAAGGAAGATCGCGACGAAGGCCAACACCAGCAGAATGACGATGCCCGCCGCCAGGGCTAGCCCAGAGAAGACCTTGTCTCCTGCGGCGCCACCGCGTGACGCCTTGAGCGACGAAGCCTTCGTCTGCTCGGTGACTGATTCAGTCACAGTGACTCCCTCCGGAGTTCATGGTGCGGACGTGGGTTCCGCGCCCGGTGTGGATGGCGTGAATAGCATGACACAGCCGCCGACCCTACTCGGGAGAGGGTCGGCGGCTGAATCAGTGTTCGGTCACGGCCGGCCGAGGGGCCGGATCACTCCTGGACGGAGATGGCCTGGATGTTCTCCAGTGCCGACTCACGAGTGGCGTCGGAGATCGGCGCGTTGCCGGCCGACTCCTCGGCTGCCGCCTGGCCCTCCTCGGAGACGACGTACTCGCCGAACGCCTTGGCCAGGTCAGCGGTCTCCTGATCCTGGTACTGGTTGCAGTAGATGTGGTACGAGACCAGCACGATCGGGTACACGCCGGCTTCCTCGGTGGTGCGGTCCAGCTCGACGGCACCTGCCTCGCCCGGCTCGGCCTTCTCGACGGCGGCCGCCGCAGCATCGGCGGAGTACGGCACGTAGTCTTCGCCGACCTGGACGGCCACGGTGCCGAGCTCACCGATCTGGGAAGCGTCGGCGTACGTGATAGCGCCGTCGGTCTGCTGCGTCAGGGACACGACCCCGGAAGTCTGCTGAGCGGACTCGGCGGTGATCTCGGAGGGCCAGGTCTCCACGACGTCGTAGGTCCAGGACTCCGGAGCCGCGGCGGTGAGGTAGTCGGTGAAGTTCTCGGTGGTGCCGGAGTCATCAGCGCGGTGAACCACGGTGATCTCGGTGTCCGGCAGATCGGCGTCCGGGTTCTGGTCGGCGATGGCCGGGTCGTTCCAGGTGGTGATCTCGCCGGTGAAGACCTGCGCGATGGTCTCGGCGTCCATGTTGATCTCGTCGACGCCCTCCAGGTTGAAGGCCACGGCGACCGGGGAGATGTAGGCCGGGACGTGGAAGACGCCCTCCGGGCCGCAGACCTCTTCGGCCTGGGTCATCTCTTCCTCGTCCATCGCGGCATCGGAGCCGGCGAAGGAATACTGGCCGGCCAGGAAGCCCTCACGGCCGGAGCCGGAGCCCACCGGGTCGTAGTTGACGGTCAGGTCCGGGTGCACCTCGGTGACGCCCTCGGTCCAGGCGGTCATGGCGGATTCCTGCGAGGAGGCGCCACCGCCGACCAGGGAGCCCGAGATCTCGGCCGGAGCACCGGATTCGGAGCCGCCGGACTCAGAACCGGAGCCAGCGGAGTCATCGTTTCCACCACAGGCGGTCAGGGCCAGGGCGGCAACAGAGAGAACGGCAGCGGAGCGGCCGAAGCGGAGAGCCTTCACAGATTTGCCTCTTTCGAGATTGACGACAGTGCCGGCGAGGCTGCCACCACCACGAATCAGGTGGCGGCTTCAGGTACAGGGCAGGGGTTGCCGCTGGCCTCGATCCACATAGAAGCTATGGGGAGAAGGTGACGCGAACGTCGGTTGAAGATTAACGCAAGCTTAACGACGTCGGGGCGAGCTATTCCGACGTCCGCGTTGAGCTGCCGACGACGAGCCTACATCCCCGTGATGGCGCGGATTTTTGACCTCCTGGGGGAATTCCGCCTTCCGCCGTGACGAATCTCACGTCGAATCACCCAATCCGCGTGACCGATTCCGGACCGGCGCTCTCGTGCCGACGGACCGTGTCGGCTCGGCCGGTCCGGGACACAGAGACGACACCATCCGGCCTAAGCTAGGGCTCATGGAGCAGCACCCCGCGTCCAGCTCCACCTGGACGACGACGGCCAGACGGATGTGGGAGCGTTCCCGATCCTTCGCCGCCCGTCGCGCCCGTGCCGGCGCCGCCCGTGTCCGCTCCAGCGTGGTCCCGGCGGCCCTCAGCGCCATCTGCGCCGTACTGGCCTACGGCTTCGCCGAATTGGTCCTCGGTCACGAGAATCCACTGTTCGCCGCCACCGCCTCCCTCATCGCCCTGGGCTTCAATCGTGATCCGAAGGTCCGCAAGGTCATTGAAGTGGCCGTGGGCTGCACGTTGGGCATCCTCATCGGTGATCTGATGCAGGCGGCCCTCGGCCAGGGATACTGGCAAGCCCTCCTCGTGGTCTTCACCTCGATCATGGTGGCCCGGTTCCTGGACTCGGGATCGGTCTTCACCCTGCAGATGAGCCTGCAGGCGATCCTCGTGGTTCTGCTGCCCACCGCGGAAGGCGGGCCGTTCACCCGCAGTCAGGACGCCGTCGTCGGGGGCTTCATCGCCTTAGTGGTGACGCTGCTGTATCCCAAGAACCTGCAGAAGGATGCCGCGACCGGTCTGCGCGAGCTGTACCGCACCGTGGCGCTCACGCTGCGCGACTGCTCCGAGGCCCTGCGCTCCCACGAATCGCGGACGGCCTGGATGGGACTCGTCGCGTGCCGGGGAACGCAGACGGCGGTGGACAACCTGCAGAAGGACGTTCGCAACGCCCGCGAGGTCGCCACCTTCTCGCCCACGCAGCGGCGATCCCGGCCACAACTGGACTCCATGGCCCATACCGTGGAGATGTCCGATCTGGCGGTGCGGAGCCTGCGCATCGCCGCGCGCCGGGTGATCTCCGTGATCGACAATGCCGCCCTGGACGACGAATCGACCGAGAAACTCGCCGACTGGTTCGATGAAGCGGCCGACGCCGTCGGGATCCTCGGTCGGTCGCTCGGCGAACCGGCCGCTCGGGGTCGGCACAAGTCCCTCTCGGTGGCGCGGGATGCGCTCGGCAGTGCCGCGGCCCAGCTGGACCCCGCCGAACTCGGTGCCACCACCTTGCATTCCGAGGCCCTGGTGATGCTGCTGCGGCCCATGATGGTGGATCTGCTCGAGGCCACCGGTGCTTCCCATGATGAAGCGGTGTCCTACCTGCCCCGGCTCTGAGCCAGCCTCTCTCTGAATCCACAGCCGGCTGCGTCCACCGCTATCGTGTCCGTCCGCGGCATTAGCCTGGATCCATGCCTTCCAAGACCACCACCAAACGCGCCGGTCCCGGTTTCCGCTGCAGCGAATGCGGGTGGACCACCGCCAAATGGGTGGGTCGCTGCGGCGAGTGCCAGGCCTGGGGCACCGTGATCGACGCCGGTGCTGACGCGAGTTCGGGGCGCACACCGGCCACCACAGTGGCGGCTCCCGCGCCCCCGATCGGCGAGATCGATGCCACCCAGGCTCGATTTCACACCACGGGAGTGTCCGAACTCGACCGCGTGCTCGGCGGTGGACTCGTTCCCGGCGCTGTAGTGCTGATGGCCGGCGAACCGGGCATCGGCAAGTCGACCCTGCTGTTGGACGTGGCCGCGAAGGTGGCCCGTCATCGCCGCCCCGAGGGGTCAACCAGGTCAGTACTGTATGTGACCGGTGAGGAATCGGCGGCCCAAGTGCGCGTGCGCGCCGACCGCATCGGTGCGGTGGCCGATACCCTCTTCCTCGGCGCGGAAACGGACCTGGGACGAGCCTTGGGCCAGATCGAGAAGGCCGACCCGGATCTGCTCATCATCGATTCGGTGCAGACGCTGCAGTCCTCCGCCGTGGACGGCACCGCGGGCGGCGTGACACAGGTGCGTGAGGTGGCGGCCAGCCTGATCAACGAGGCCAAGACGCGCAATATGGCCACCGTCCTGGTCGGGCACGTCACCAAGGACGGTTCCATCGCCGGCCCACGGCTGCTGGAGCACCTCGTGGATGTGGTGTGCCAGTTCGAGGGCGAACGGCATTCCCGGCTCCGACTGGTCCGTGCGGTCAAGAACCGGTTCGGTCCCACGGACGAGGTCGGCTGTTTCGACCTGGGCGAGAACGGCATCGTGTCCCTCGAGGATCCCTCCGGGCTGTTTCTGTCCGGAACGGCGGACCCGGTGGAGGGCACGTGCGTCACGGTGACCCTGGAGGGACGCCGTCCACTCGTGGCCGAGGTCCAGTCCTTGTTGACACCGTCGGGCCAGGGAAGTCCCCGCCGGACGGTCAGTGGGCTGGATTCAGCACGGATCCACTTGATCCTGGCCGTGCTGCAGCGTCGCGGAAAGTTCCCGCTGAATGCCGACGACTGCTACGTGTCCACCGTGGGTGGAGTGCGCCTGACCGAACCCGCCACGGACCTGGCCGCTGCCCTGGCCATCGCCAGCGCCAAGCTCAACGCACCGGTGCCGCCGGGCATGATCGCCTTCGGAGAACTCGGTCTGGCCGGAGAGGTCCGCCCCGTCCCCGGCATTGGACGGCGGGTTCGCGAGGCGGCTCGACTGGGTTTCCGCCGAGCTGTGGTGCCGAAGTCACCCGAGCCCCTGGGCGAGCTGCCGGATGGTGTGGTCGTGTTCGAAGTACACACCCTCCTGGAGGCGCTTCACACCATGCAGGAACTCACGTCAACCTGAAGGACACAGGCTCGGCCTCCAGCTCGCCCAGGGATACCTCCAAGCGATACGTGCCGCCGCCCGGCTCCGAGGACACGTCCGCACACTCCGGTGCCGACCGGACTCGGGGCCAGGTGAACCTCGCCGTCTCCGGCTGGTCGGGAGCGATCTCGACCATCGCGTCTTCACTCTCGACTTGGCAGTCCTGAGTGGAGAAGATCCGGTCGGAACCGGAGTAGACCGTGAACACCTGCTGACTGGTGCCGAGATTGGCTTCACACGGCTCGTCCCCGGTGTTCTCCACCCGGAGTTCGAGAACGGGTTCCTCCCCCTCACCGTAAGACTCCTGGTCGGTGCCCGCCGAGACCGCCAGGTCGTCCGGCTGACATTCTGTCGCGCCGGAGGCATCGGCCGACGCGGAGGCGGCGTCACCAGATTCTGAAGCACCGGACTCGGACGGGCTGGCGGACGGCGACGCCTCGTCCGAGGCACCGCCAGTCGACGCGTTGTCGTCGCTCTCCGAGTTCGCCGGGCTGGGTGACGCTGATGCTGTCGCACTTCCGGAGGCCTGTTCGGTGCTGGACGTCGGGGCGGTCGTGGGTGCGTCATCCGCCGAGGGCCGGAACAAGGAGGCCACCCACCAGATCAAACCGGCGATGATGGCCAAGACCACGATGAGCAGCACCAGGGCCACGATCCGGCGACGCCGGTACACCTCGGGAGATTGTGGGCGCAACAGGTCGTTGTTCTGGGAATCACCGGGCATGCTTCCAGCTTAAGGACCATCTCCGGCCAGGGTGCCCGGCGCGCCGCAGCGCCCGAGCTCTGTCCCCACGGGACCCTAGAATGGACGGCATGTCTGAGCCCGGGATCATTGCCGTCCTCCATCGGCGGGTGAACCACTGGTTCAGCGTCCACGGTCGGGATCTGCCGTGGCGCCAGCCGGAGGCCACGCCGTGGGGAATCCTCGTCAGCGAGATCATGCTCCAGCAGACCCCCGTCGTCAGAGTGCTGCCGATCTGGACGGCCTGGCTCGAGCGCTGGCCCACCCCGCGCGATCTGGCCGCTGAACCCGCGAGCGAAGTCATCCGCGCATGGGGACGACTCGGCTACCCACGCCGGGCCCTTCGCTTGCAGGCGGCCGCCGCCGAGATCGCCCATTCCCACGGAAACCAAGTTCCGAGCACCGCCGCGGACCTGCTGGCCCTGCCGGGTGTGGGCACCTACACGGCGGCCGCCGTCGCCTGCTTCGCCTTCGGCCGTCCCGAGGTGGTGGTGGACACGAACATCCGCCGCGCCCATGCCCGGATGATCTCGGGTCGAGCGCTGCCGGAGAAGTCATTGACCACCGCAGAAGTGGCCCTGGCTCGCGACCTGATGCCCGAGGACTCCTCCGAAGCCTGCCGGTGGAACGCCTCCGTGATGGAACTCGGTGCACTGGTCTGCACCGCACGGTCACCGAAGTGCGAGGCGTGCCCGGTGGCCGATCTCTGTGCCTGGCGCTCCGCCGGTCAGCCCGAGCCCCACTACCGGCCCACCGGCCAGACCTGGGCCGGCACCGATCGCCAGGTGCGCGGGGCCGTCATGGCCGCGCTGCGGGACCACGGCTCGCTGCAGCTCGCTAGCCTCGAAGAACTCACGACGGCGGCCGGCACCCTGGGCGCACACCGACCCACCGCCGCGCAGTTCGAACGCTGCGTCTCCGGACTCGTCGCGGACGGCCTGGCCGTGCTACACGACGGGGAGCACCGTGATGAGCACCGCACACAGCAAGAACCCGTACTCAGCCTGCCTGGCTGAGTACGGGTTCTGAGCTAGATTGGTGCCGGCCGATCAGTCCGCCGGGCTGGGTGCGCTTCAGCGGTTGTTGTCGCCGCCGAAGGCGTCCTTGAGACCGTCCTTGACGTCTTCCGCCTTCTCTTTGAGGCCGGCCTTGGTTTCCTCGGCCTTACCCTCACCCTTGAGACGGTCGTTGTCCGTGGCCTCGCCCAAGCCCTGCTTGGCCTGGCCCTTGGCTTCCTCGGCCTTGTTCTCGAAGCGATCTCCGGTACCCATGTGCTCCTCCTGACCTTGAAGGTGTCTGGTCCGAGCAGTCAATCACGACCCCCGGGGCCGAACGCAAGGGTGGGTCAGTCCTCGAGGTGGACGATCATGCGGGTGTTGCCCAGCGTGTTGGGTTTCACCCTGGCCAGATCGAGGAACTCGGCCACGCCTTCGTCCTGTGAACGGAGCAGCTCTGAATAGACGTCCGGATCGACGGCCGACTGATCGGCCATGACGGTGAATCCGTGCCGAGAGAAGAACTCGACCTCGAAGGTCAGGCAGAACACTCTGGTGACCCCCACGGCGCGAGCCCGGCTCAACAGCAGGTCCAGGATTCGATGCCCGACACCGCGGCCTTGCCAGGGTGCCGCGGTGACCAGAGTGCGCACCTCCGCGATGTCCTCCCAGATCACGTGCAGCGCCCCGAAGCCTGCCAGAGTCCCGTCCGGCGCCTCAGCCACGACGAATTCCTGGATCGACTCGTAGTAGGCGACGGCTTCCTTCTGCAAGAGGACTCGCTGTTGCGCCAGCGGCTCCACCATGGCCCGAATCGCCGGCACATCCTGCGTCCGTGCCGGACGGATGACGAGGTCGCTGAGATCCATCGGATCAGTCTAGGCCCGCGTTCGGCTCACCGACGGCAAAGGACCCGCCCCCGAAAGTCCGGGGGCGGGTCCTCACGGCAGCAGCGCCGTTACTGATGGACGAACAGGTCAGTTGCCCTGCTCGTTGTTCTGTCCGTCGTCCTGGCCACCGAGGAACTTGTCCTGCGCGCCGTCAACGGCGTCGTTGGCCTGGGCGGCGTGATCTCCCAACTTGTCTCCGTGCTGCTCCTGTGCGTTGTCGACGGCGTCGTTGATCTTGTCGCCGTGCTCGTTGGCTAGGTTTCCGAGGTTATCTCCGAATGACATGAGCATCTCCTTCTTCGGGAACACGCTGGGAGGTCCCGAGGGATCCCCTTCCGCTCCGCCTTTCAGCGGTCCAACCAACGTAGATGCTCACCCGCTTCGGTGCCACCCCTCGCCAGTAGACGAATCTACTGTCCGGCCGCCTTCGCCTCGATCTCTCCGTGCTCGGGCACCGGCTCGATGGCCTCGGGCCTGCGGACAGTGTCAAAGGTGAGCTTGGCCGTTTCGCCCTCGCCCTCCAGATCCACCGAGATATCCGAGCCGGGAGTGATCTCCCCGAACAGAATCCGCTCCGAGAGCTGGTCCTCCACCAAGTGCTGAATGGTGCGGCGCAGCGGACGGGCACCCATAGCGGGGTCATACCCACGTTCGGCCAGGAACTCCTTGGCCGGAGTGCTGACGGTGATCGTGAGGTCCTGCTCGTCGAGACGCTTCTGCAAACGAGCGACGAACAGGTCCACGATCCGCACGATCTCGCCCCGCGAGAGCTGCGGGAACACGATGACATCATCCACGCGGTTCAGGAACTCGGGACGGAAGTGCTGGCGCAGCTCCTCCTGGACCTTGCCCTTCATGCGGCTGTAGCCGGTCGCGGTGTCCGACGAGGACTGGAAGCCGGTCATGACGCCCTTGGAGATGTCCTTGGTGCCGAGGTTCGTGGTCATGATGATCACGGTGTTCTTGAAGTCCACCACACGGCCCTGGGAGTCGGTCAGTCGACCGTCTTCCAGAATCTGCAAGAGGGAGTTGAACAGATCCGCGTGAGCCTTCTCGACCTCGTCGAACAGGACCACGGAGAACGGACGGCGGCGGACCTTCTCGGTGAGCTGGCCGCCCTCTTCGTAGCCCACGTATCCGGGAGGGGCGCCGAAGAGCCGGGACACCGTGTGCTTCTCCTGGAACTCGGACATGTCCAGGGTGATGAGTGCTTCCTCGTCCCCGAACAGGAACTCGGCCAGCGCCTTGGCCAGCTCGGTCTTCCCGACGCCGGTGGGTCCGGCGAAGATGAACGAGCCGGAGGGCCGGTGCGGATCCTTCAGACCGGCACGCGTGCGGCGGATGGCCTGGGACAGGGACTTGATGGCCTCGTCCTGCCCGATGACCCGCCGGTGGAGCTCGGCCTCCATGTTGCGCAGGCGATCCGTCTCCTCCTCGGTGAGCTTGAAGACCGGGATGCCGGTGGAATTGGAGAGCACCTCGGCGATGAGGTCGTCATCCACCTCGGCGATGCCCTCGCTGACGCTCGTGCGCCATTCCTCTTCCTTGACGTTCCGTTCGTCCGTGAGCTTCTGCTCCTGGTCCCGCAGCGTGGCGGCACCTTCGAAGTCCTGGCCGTCAATGGCGGCTTCCTTCTCGGCACGGACCTCAGCGATGCGGGCCTCGTACTCCTTGATCTCCGGCGGCGTGGTCATCCGTTTGATCCGCAACCGGGCGCCGGCCTCATCAATCAGGTCGATGGCCTTGTCCGGCAGGAACCGGTCGGAGACGTACCGATCAGCGAGAGACGCGGCCGCCTTCAGGGCCTCGTCCGTGATGGAGACCCGGTGATGCGCCTCGTAACGGTCACGCAGGCCGCGGAGAATCTCCGTGGACTCCTCGACCGAGGGCTCGTTGACCTGGATCGGCTGGAAACGGCGTTCCAGCGCGGCGTCCTTCTCGATGTGCTTGCGGTACTCGTCCAGCGTGGTCGCGCCGATGGTCTGCAGCTCGCCGCGGGCCAGCATCGGCTTCAGGATGCTCGCGGCGTCTATCGCGCCTTCAGCGGCCCCAGCGCCGACGAGGGTGTGGATCTCGTCGATGAACAAGATGATGTCACCGCGGGTACGGATCTCCTTGAGCACCTTCTTCAGGCGCTCCTCGAAGTCACCGCGGTACCGCGAACCGGCCACCAGGGACCCGAGGTCCAGCGTGTACAGCTGCTTATCCTGCAGGGTCTCCGGTACGTCACCGCGGACGATGGACTGGGCGAGACCCTCGACGACGGCCGTCTTGCCGACGCCGGGTTCACCGATCAGCACCGGATTGTTCTTGGTGCGCCGAGAGAGCACCTGCATGACCCGTTCCATCTCCTGGGCACGCCCGATGACGGGATCCAGTTTGCCTTCACGTGCGGCGGCGGTCAGGTTGCGGCCGAACTGGTCCAGGACCACGGAACCGGCCGGCGAGCCCTCGGACTGTCCGCCGGCCGAGACGCCGGCCCCGGCGGTCTCCTTGCCGCTGGCCCCGCCCTGATAGCCGGACAACAGCTGAATGACGGTCTGACGAACGCGATTGAGGTCCGCACCGAGCTTGACGAGAACCTGGGCCGCCACACCCTCACCCTCACGGATGAGGCCGAGCAGAATGTGCTCGGTGCCGATGTAGTTGTGGCCGAGCTGGAGCGCCTCCCGCAGAGAGAGCTCCAAAACCTTCTTGGCCCGTGGCGTGAACGGGATATGGCCGGACGGCGTCTGCTGGCCCTGGCCGATGATCTCCTGGACCTGCTCGCGCACGGCGCCCAGGGAGATGTTGAGCGACTCGAGGGCCTTGGCGGCCACTCCTTCGCCTTCGTGGATCAGACCGAGCAGGATGTGCTCGGTACCGATGTAGCTGTGGTTGAGCATCCGCGCTTCTTCCTGCGCGAGCACCACCACACGCCGGGCACGGTCCGTGAATCTCTCAAACATTGCGCACACTCCTTGCTGACTGTGCTCACGATGCTACGCACCCACAGACAGCTTCGGGCGGCTGTTCGCCACCGGGAGAACAGCCGCCCGACACCTCGCCAGGTACTTCTGCGTCTTCTGCTTCAGCTCTTTCCGCGTTCTCTTTCCTCGCGAGCTACTTCTTCGCGTTGCGGTACGCCTCCACGATGTCCCGGTGCAGTCGGCCACGGCGAGAGACCTCGTAGCCGTTCTCCGCAGCCCACTCGCGGATCCTGGCCGCTTCGTTGGCCGGCGCCGGCGGTGCCACCGCGCGGGCCTTGCGGATGTACCCCTTCAGGCTGGAGCGCAGTTCCTTGGCATGCTCCGTCGACAAGTCAATCTCATAGTGCCTACCGTCCAAGGCGAATTGAACGGTTTCATCTGCTGGCGTTCCGTCCAGATCGTCAACCAAGACCACTTCCACCTTCTGTGCCAAGGTTCCTCCTTATTGTTTCAACCGTCAGCCTGTGCCGTCCTGGTCATTTGTCCGCCATGATCAGATGACACCATCCCCGTAATCAGGTATCTAATCCGTCGGATCCAGGCCCGTTAACCAGTATCAGCGGTGGGATTTGAATTCTTCAACTCACGACAGCAGGCAGGCGTGAATTCGGTGTGAACTCACAGGTTCAGAATAGCGGGATCGACGGAGCGGCAATGACCGTTACGGGGCACCAATGAGGAGATATTGAGCACGGACGGCCGGGCCGGCAGTCACGATAGGCCAGAGCTGTGCCCATCACGCTGGGAATGGCGACCGTCCCGCTCTGACTGCTCCCCCCGAGAGCCGTTCTCGGCGCGCAGGCGAGCCCACTCTTGAGCCTCGCGCTCCTCCAGTTCGGCCTTGGCGTGCCGCTCATCGGTGTCCACACGCAACACCGAACGCATGACCAGCCAAAAGATCAAGGCCAATCCGGCCGAGGGAGCCAACACCGAGAAGTAGTCCCAGAAGGCCTCCATCAGCTGCCGTCCCCCGTGGCCTCGGGCCTGAGCAAGGGGAACAGGATGGTTTCGCGAATTCCCGCGCCGGTAAACAGCATCACCAAACGGTCGATTCCCAGACCAATGCCGCCCATAGGCGGGGCACCGTATTCGAGAGCACGCAAGAAGTCCTCGTCGAACTCCATCGCCTCTTCGTCTCCGGCCGCGGCGGCAGAGGACTGGGCGACGAGACGCTCGCGCTGGATGACCGGGTCGATCAACTCCGAGAATGCCGTGCCGCGTTCCATGCCGCCGATGATCAGATCCCAGGCTTCGATGACCCCGGGCTTGTCCCGATGCGGGCGCGCCAGCGGCTGGGCTGCCGGCGGGTAGTTATAGACGAAAGTCGGATCTATCAGACCTGGCTCGACGATCTCGCCGAACAATTCGATGACGAGCTTTTCCGCATTCCACGCCGGGTCGATCTTCACCTCGTGCTCGGCGGCGACGGACTGCAGCTCCTCCACGCTCGTTTCCGGAGTGATCTCTCGTCCGACCGCTTCAGACAGTCCCGGGTAGACCTCGAGCCAGGTCCATTCACCGTCCAGGTGGGCGGTCCCCCGCTCCGTTTCGATGGTGCGTCCGGCGCCCACGGCGTCCGCGGCGTTGAGGATCATCTCCTTCATCCGCTCGGCCATGACGTACATGTCCGCCCACGCCTCGTAGGACTCCAGCATGGTGAACTCCGGGGAGTGCGTGGAGTCCACGCCCTCATTGCGGAACACCCGGCCGATCTCGAAGACCCGGTCGATCCCGCCCACCACGGCACGCTTGAGGTACAGCTCCGTGGCGATGCGCAGCGTCATGTCCTGATCGAACGCGTTCAAGTGCGTGCTGAACGGCCGTGCCTGAGCGCCACCGTGCACCAGCTGCAGGATCGGAGTCTCCACCTCGACGTAGTCGTGGGACTCCAGGGTCTGGCGGAGAGAGCGGATGATGGCCGCCCGCTGATGCACCATGCGGCGGGCCTCCGGTCGCACGATGAGGTCGGCATAGCGCTGGCGCACGCGGGTTTCCTCATTGAGTTCGGCATGCAGCACCGGCAGCGGACGCAGCGCCTTGGAGGCCATCTGCCAGCCATCGGCCATGATGGACAGCTCGCCGCGGCGGGAGGTGACGACTTCGCCGGTCACGGCCAGATGATCACCGAGGTCCACCAAATGCTTCCAGTCCGCGAGGGACTCCTCGCCGACCTTCGCGAGCGAGACCATCACCTGCAGGCGGACTCCCTCGCCGCCGTCGCCCCCCTCCTGCAGGGTGGCGAAGCAGAGCTTGCCGGTGTTGCGCAGGAACACCACACGACCGGCGACGCCCACCCGGTCACCGGTCTCGGCGCCGGCTTCCAGGTCCGGATACGCCTCGCGGACCTGCTGCAGTGAGTGGGTGCGCTCGACGGACACGGGGTAGGCCGGGCGACCGGAGTCCAAGAACTCGGCGCGCTTGTCCCGGCGCACTTGGCGCTGGTCGGTGGAATGGGAGGAGTTATCCGTGGTCACGGTCATCCAGTCTACGTGCCCGAGGCCCCCTACCAGATGGTGACGCGGGCCTCAGGCTCCAGCCACATCGCGTCGCCCGGTTCAGTGCCATAGGCCCGATGGAACGCGTCCAGATTCTTGACCACCTGGTTGCACCGGAACTCGTTCGGCGAGTGCGGGTCGGAGGTGATGCGGGTGATGGCGGTCTCGGTCCGCGTCAACTGTCGCCAGCATTCGGCCCACGAAGCGAAGAAGGCCCGGTCCTGCTCGGCAGAGTCGTCGGCAACACCAGCGGAACCGTGCTCTTCGCGCCAGATGCCGAGCGCCTTGTACGCGATGCCCAGACCGCCCAAGTCGCCGATGTTCTCCCCGAGTGTCAGCTCGCCGTTCACGTGGTAGTCGGGTGCCTCGGCGGGGCTGAGAACCTCGTACTGATCGACCAGCTGACGGGTGCGCTCCTCGAAGGCTTGGCGGTCCGCATCGGTCCACCAGTTCTCGAGCGAACCGTCACCGGCGTACTGGGAACCCTGATCATCGAACCCGTGACCGATCTCATGGCCGATGACCGCGCCGATCGCCCCGAAGTTCTCCGCCGGGGACCGATCCGGATCGAAGAACGGGGGCTGGAGGATGGCCGCCGGGAAGACAATGACGTTCTCCAGGGGCGAATAGTAGGCATTGACCGTCTGCGGGGTCATGTGCCACTCCTCGGGATCGGGCCCGGTCTCGATCTTGGACAGGTCGCGCTCGAACTCGAAGGCGGTGGCGGCACGGACGTTGGCCACCAGATCCTCGGGGTCCACGGCCAGACTGGAGTAGTCGATCCACTTCACCGGGAAGCCGACCATGGGTCTGAACATGGACAGCTTCTCCAGGGCCTTCTGCCGGGTCTCCTCCCCCATCCATTCGAGGCTGCCGATGGAACGGCGGTACGCCTCCATCAGGGCCGAGATCAGCTCGTCCATGGCGGCTTGGTGGCCTTCGGGGAAATGCTCGGCCACGTAGAGCCGGCCGACATCCTCCCCCACGGCGCCGTTGACGAAGGCGACCCCGCGCTTCCAGCGTGGCTTGACCTCCTCGGTGCCGGCGATCTTCCGGCCGTAGAACTCGAAATTCTCCTGGACGAAGGCCTCGGTCAGGTAGGGCGCGGCCGACCGCAGAATCTGCAGTTGCAGCCACAGCTTCCAGGTGCGCAGGTCCTCACTGAGCAGCAGTTGCTGCATCTCGGCCAGAAAATCCGGTTGCCAGGCGACGATCTCGGTGCTGCGGGACCCGGCCGCGCCGATCCCTTCGAGCCAGCGCTCGGCCAGGGGGAATGCCGCGAGCAGAGCAGAGCGCTCCATCAGGTTGTAGCGGGCCACGGCATCGCGCACCTTCACCACATCCCAGTGGGCAGCGGCGATCTTGACCTCGAGATCCACCACGAGATCGGCATCCAGCTGGGCTTCGTTCCGATCACCGCCGATTCCGGCGAGCATGAACAGGTTGTCCACGTGCTGGCGGTACTCCGCGAGCAGGTCGGCGAACTTCTCTTCACGGTAATAGGACTCGTCCGGCAGCCCCAGCCCGTCCTGCACGAGATGCAGGAGCATGCGTTCGGGACGTCCGGCATCGTTCATGACGCCGCAGCCGATGAGGCCACTGACGCCTTCGCGCTGGAGCCGGCCGGAAAGCTCCAGGAGCTCCTCGGGACTGGAGACGGTCTCCACGTCTGCCAGGTCGGCCGCGATCGGTTCCAGACCGCGCTCCTCCACCCGCGACTCGTCCATGAAGGAGGCGTACAGCGCACCGATGCGCTGGCGCGCGCCGTCGTCGTTGTTTCCGGCCGTGAAAGGCCCCGGTTCCCGATGGGCACCAGGCCCGGACCAGAAATGGGACGCGGCGTCCTCGGCCAACTGGCGCACGGCGAGTTCGGAGGCGTCCCGCAATTCCATGAAGGCGCCGTAGGCCCCCTGGTCGGCCGGGATGGAGTGGGAGTCCAGCCAGGCACCGTTGACGTGCCGGTACAGATCCTCGCGGGCGGTCGGCTGGCTGGTTTCAGTCACGGGTGCTCCTTGTCAGGCCGGGCATGTCCCCCGATCCTAACGGTGCGACGGCACCGGCTTCAGCCGGAGTCCGCCCGGGTGACCTCCGGAACGGCTCAGACGAGGGACTGCAGTCGCGCCAGCGATTCGTCCATCTGCTCGGAACTGATCGCCGGGAAGATGTTCTTCTCCAGCAGGTTCTGATCCGTGACCTCGGACCAGTCGTAGGTCAGCGAGACCTCGGTGGTGTCCTGGTCCACCGGCTCCAGGCGGTACACCCACTGCCACCCCGGAGGTTCCGTGCCGAGGGGTGCGGGCTTCCAGCCGACGAGCTTGTTCTCGTCGTAGGCGACCACGTGGTTCTCCATCTGGTATTCGCCATTGCTGGACTGCATGTTCATGGTGAAGACGTCCCCCACCTGCTGGATGCGCTGGGACTTCTCATCCGAACGCACCATGCCGGACCCGTCGAACTCGTGATGCCGGGCCGGCAGGGTCAGGATCTGGAAGATGTCCTTGGAAGGGGCCTCGATGGTGCGGGTGACGGTCTGCTGCTTCTCGCCGTGGGCGGTCTCATTCATCGTCATGGTGCTCACCCTAACTCTGGTCAACGGCGAGACATCAAGAGCGGGCGTCCGGCGGCGGGTTTGAAGGCGTGACGGCGGGCAGGATGCAGTTGTCGATGAGCCGGACCGGCTGGATGGTGGCGGCCACCAGAGCCAGGGCCTCCCGTTGCAATGGTCGGTGCAGTTCCTCCGGGCTCAACGGTTCGAGGGTGGCATGGTCCACCACCTCGAGGTAGTCCAGATGCGCGAGCGGCTCGTCCCGGATCATCGTCCGAGCCACCTCCACGTCCAGCACCCGGCCGGCGTCCGCCGCTTCTCGCAATGAACGCAGAGCCCGGCTGAGCACCAACGCGGCTTCGAGCGACTCCGGGGACAGGCGGGTGTTCCGACTCGACAGCGCCAGCCCTTCGGGCGAGCGGATCAGCGGGACCGCCCGGACCTCCAGGTCGAAGTCGAGATCGGACTGCATGCGGCGCAGGATGGCCAGTTGCTGGGCATCCTTCTGCCCGAAGTAACTGCGCAACTGAGCCGGGGCCGGAGGCATGGCGGCATGCCAGAGTTTGGCGACGACGGTGCAGACGCCGTCGAAGTGCCCCGGGCGCGAGGCACCTTCCAGCACCTCGCCCATGTGGCCGGCGGAGACGGTGACGACCGGAGCGTGGGGGTAGCCCGGGTACATCTCCTGCACCTCCGGGGCGAAGACCAGGTCACAGCCCTCGGCGCCCAGCAACTCGCGGTCTGAAGCCAGGGTGCGCGGATAGTGCTCCAGATCCGCCGGGTCGGCGAACTGCAGTGGGTTGACGAACACCGTGGCGACGACGATGTCGTTTTCCTCGCGAGCCTGGCGCACCAACCGAGCGTGACCGCCGTGCAGGGCGCCCATCGTCGGGACGAGACCCACGGTGGGGAAGGGCACCCCGGAGGCGACGGCGCTGTGCACGAGGGCGGCGAGAGCGCTGCGGAAAGCCGACGTGGTGGCGTGCACCGGGGGCAACGGCCGGCTCGAGTCCGACGTCGAGGCGGTGTCCTCCAGGGTCAGGCCGGTGCCGGTCGGGATGGGCGCGCGGTCGGGAACGTGGTCGTACGGGGTCACAGGCCGAGTCTAGGACCCCGCGAGCAGGTCCAGGAGTTCGGCGGCCGTCGTCTCGGACAGCGCCCCCCGGGCGAGCGCGCGTTGCGTGGTGGCGCGCGCCATGGCGCGGTAGGCGTGCCCGACGTCGGCCGGGATCCCCTCGCCGTCGAGCACGGCCAGGTGCCGGCTCACCGTGCCCACGTCACCGCGAGCCACCGGGCCGGTCAGGGCGCCGTCCCCGTTGGTCAGGGCGTTCTCGAGCGAGGCGTTCATCAGCGACGAGAGCATCCGGTCCGTGCGCTCCACGCCGATGGATCTCAACAGCTCTGCGGACTGGGCCGTGAGGGTGACCAAGTGGTTCGAGGCATGGGACAGCGCGGCGTGATAGGTGCCGCGGTCCTCCTCGTGGATCACGGCCGGTTCGCCGCCCATCTCGACGACGAGCGCCTGGGCCACCGGCAGCACGACGGGGTCCGCGGTGACGCCGAAGGTGCAGTCGACCAGCCGGGCGAGATCCAGGCTGAGGCCGGTGAAGGTCATGACGGGGTGAATGGCCAAGGGGATCGCACCGGAGGCCCGCACCGGATCCAGCACGGAGACGCCGTGACGGCCGGAGGTGTGGATGACCAGATGCCCGGTCTGGAAGTGACCGGCGTCGGCGAGGCCGGACACCAGCTCCGGCAGGACGTCGTCGGGAACGGCGAACAGCACCACCTCGGAGCGGCGCAGGATCTCCGGAATCTCCAGGATCGGCACCTCGGGCAGCAGCGACTCGGCCCGGGAACGGGAGGACTCGGAGACCGCGTGGACTCCGGTAACGGCGTGGCCGGCATTGCGCAGTGCGGCGCCGAGGACGGCTCCGACCCGGCCGGCACCGACGATGCCGACACCCAGACGCCCCGGACGGTTCTGCGCGGCCTCGCTCACTGGTCGACCGCCTGCTGATCAACGGCCTGCCGGGCGCGCTGTTCGAAGCGAGCCAGCTCCTCGGTCCGCATCCACTGATTGCGGTCACGCATGCGCCGGGAGACGGCCGCGATCTCCGCCTCCTCCAGGTAGAGCCGGGCCGCGACGTCGGCGTCGGCATGGTGCAGCCTCGCGTCCACCGGTCCGGGCGTGGAGTGGAATCGGAGTGTCGCCACCCCCAGTCGGCGCTCGAGCGGTCCCTGGTGCAGACCAATGGACTGGATCCGCTCGTGCGGCAACAGCACCAGGTGGCGCTCCAGCCGTCCGGAACGGAGCATCAGCATCGTGCTGGTGGAGCGGTAGGCGTTGCGCCGCCACGTCAGAGGATCCAGCCACCACACGCGGCGTGGTGAGCAGGTGAACCCGTTGCCGTCACCGGCGCCGACGATGCCCTCGGTGATCACCTCGGGGGCGTCCTCCACGCCTGGATCCGGAGCGACCACGGACAACACCCGCATGACGTCCTCCAGGAGGCCCACCGGGAGCACCACCGACTTGTCCGCGCCGCTGCCCTCCGTGGCGGCACCGTAACCGGCGACGTTGACGATCACCCGGTACCAGCCGAACGGTCGCCACAACAGGCTCTGCTGAATGCGCACGGCCTGGACCCGCCCCGGTGGAACGGTCTGCTGTGAGGTCTCGAGGAGTCCGTAGCGCAGACGCATGCCGTCCGGAGAGGTGGCCACGGTGAAGTTGTAGCCCTTGTTGAACCCGGACCAGACGTAGCCAACCAGGGAGAACGCAAAGGGGATCATGGCGAAGAGCAGTACGCGCCACCAATTATCCTCACCGGTCTGCGGAACCGTCGCGTCCAGAATCGCGGCGCCGGCCACCATGACCACGAGGATGAATACCATCACGACCATGCCCGTGGACAGCACCAGCGAACCGATCATCTGCCCCACGGGCACCTGCAGCATCACCTGCTCGGGAGCCTCCGGCATCAACGACGGCGGCGCGTCCGGCCCCGGTCCCGCCTCGGGGGCGGACACCGCACCGGCACCTGGCTCGGCACCCCGCTCGGAACCCGGCTCGGCACCCCGCTCGGCACCCGACCCGGCGCCAGGCTCGGTTCCCACCTCCGTGGCGGAGGGGGCCGCCGCGCCCTGCTGCGCCGCCTGCCGGGGAGGCACACCGGCCCTGATACCGGCGGCGCGCCCCATGATCTCGGCGCGCAGAACCCGGGCTTCGTCTTCCTTGATGTACGACAATTGCATGGCGGTCTCGCCGCCGTCGGCCGCCTCGAATTTCAACTCCGCCAGGCCAAAGATGCGCGCCAGCAGGGGCTGCCGGATGTCCACGGCCTGCACACGGTCATAGCGCACGCGACGGTGCTGGCGGAAGATGACTCCGGTGTCCAAGAGAACCTGCTCTTCGGCGAGCTGGTACTTCGTGAACCGCCACGAGAAGTAATAGATCACCAGCATCACCACGAAAATGCCGCCATAGATGGCCAGCGAGATCCACAGGCCCCGGGCGGCTTGGGTGTCGCCGGCGCCCATCAGTGCTCGGACCATGTCCTCACCGAAGGACTGGGTGGCGAAGAACAGCATCGCCACCAAGACGACCCAGCCGCGCACCCACGGGCTGATGGGGTGAACGCGGTGCCAGTCGCCGTCGGCGGCCTCGGGGCGGGCAGGCTGAGTCACAGCCCGGCCAGTCGCGCCTGTCCGCGGGCCATGAGCTGGTCGCGGAGCCGTTCACTGTCCTCGGCCGGAATGCCCTCAACCGTGGCATTGGTGCTGGCCGAAGCGGTCTGCAACTCGAGCGACCGGATGCCAAAGCGCCGTTGCACCGGGCCCTCCTTGACGTCGAGATACTGCAGACGGCCATACGGCACCGCCAGCACCCGGCGGAACCACAGACCCGATGTGAACAGGAAGTCGTCCTCCCGTTCGGCGAATCCCATGGCGCGCACGCGGCGTGGGACGAGGATCATCTGCACCAGCCCCCAGAGCACCACGACCGCCGGCACCGCCCAGGCGAGCCAGACCGGATATCCGGGCCAGACACCGAGCAGCTTCAACACCAGGGGAACAGACACGACGGCGGCGGTGATCACCGTGCCGATGACCTCACCGACGAGTTTGGCCGGGATCAGCTGGGGGGACACCGGGGTCCACTCCACTCCCGCGAGATCAATCGCCGTTCGTGCGGGCATATCCGCCTTCCCCCTCGGTGCCGTAGGCCGGACCGGTGGTCCCCGGAGTCCCGTCACCATTCTGATCTTGTCCGTTCGCGGCGCCGTCCGGCCCGTCTTCCGGGGGCAGCCGGCAGAACTGTTCCACGATATATCCCACGATAACCAGAACGAGTCCACCGACCACCATCAGCAGGGCGTCGTTCACCGTGGGAGTCCCGAACCCGGTGGCCGTTGTCAGATGCACCAGCACCCCGGCGTGCCAGCCGGCGATCAGTGATCCCGCATACGCGCCGGCCTGCGCGAGCGCCAGCGTGCGGGTGGCGACCAGGGGATTCATCCGTGCGGCCGCCGGTCGCTTCTTGTCCAGCTGCACCCGGATGCCCAGGATCAGCACGAGCAAGGCGACCGCCGCCAAGGTGATCACCGAGGACGGGACCAGCACGGGCGAGACCACTCCGGCACCGGCGGCCAGCACTGCGGCCGCCCAGCCGAGAACGCCTGAGCTGAGCAGAATGAGCAGGAGCCACAGGGGACGGATGCCGTTCATGAGCCTGATTCTCCTGAGGTCTCCGTGGGCAGTCGCCGGACGGTGCCGGCGTCGTCGGCCTGCGCCGCGAGGACCGCGACGGACGAGCCGTTCAGTGTCGCCTCCGGCTGCAGCCAGGACCACGGCGCGAGCACGAAGGCGCGCTGGTGGGCACGGGGATGCGGCAGGGTCAGGACCGGGTCTGAGGAGGTCACCTGGTCGTAGACGATGACGTCGATGTCCAGGGTGCGCGGCCCCCAGCGGATCTCGCGAGTGCGGTGATGTGCCTGTTCGATGACGTGGCCGGCGGTCAGCAGCGCGCGTGGAGACAAGGTGGTGTCCAGGGTGAGCACCAGGTTCAGAAAGTCCGGCTGGTCGGGCGGGCCGCCGACCGGTGAGGTCACCGCAACCGGCGAGACTCCGGTCACTTCGATCCCGGGGGTCTCCGCCAGAGCCCGCACTGCGGACTGCAGCGTCTGCGCCGGCTCGCCCAGGTTGGCGCCGAGCGCCAGGACTGCCGGCACAGACCGGTCCGGAGCACGCTCCAGATCGGCGTTCGGTGCCGCGGTTCCCGTCACGGCCGGCTCCGGCGCACGGTGACGGCGACGTCGGCGAAGTCCGCCTCGATCGGTGCGTGCGGCTTGTGCACCGTCACCTCGACGGCAGCCGCCACCGGCTGTTCGTCCAGAACGTCGCGGGCGATCCGGTCGGCCACGGATTCGATGAGGTCGAAGGACTCCCCCGTGATCACGCGCAGAACAGCCTCGGCGATCTGTGCGTAGTTGACCGTCAAGGAGAGATCGTCGGCACGGGCGGCCGGAGTGGTGTCCAGGTGCACCACCACGTCCGTGGTGAAATCCTGGCCGTCGCGTTTCTCCTCGGGGAAGACACCGTGGAATCCGCGAGCCGTGAGTCCCGTCAGGGTGATGCTGTCATCCATGGGCGCGCTCCTCAGGCGGTGCCGAGCCAGGCGCGTGCCGTCCTGACGGCGTCCAGCGAGGGCTCCACATCGTGGACGCGCACCCCCCAGGCACCGTGCACGGCGGAGAGCGCCGAGACGGCTGCCGTGGCGTGATCGCGAGCTTCCGGTGCCGGCTCATCCCCAGACTCATTGGCCAGCAGACTGCCGAGAAAGCGCTTGCGGGAGGCGGCGACGAGCACCGGAGACCCGAGCTCCCGCAGTCGGTCGAGCCCGCGGAGCAGTTCCCAGTTCTGCTCTCCGGCCTTGGCGAAGCCCAGCCCGGGGTCCAGGATGATCTGCTCGGGCCGCACGCCGGCGGCCACGAACCTGTCCTTGAGTTCGGAGAGCTCGCGCACCACGTCCTCGACCACATCGTCATAGACGGCCAGGGAGTCCATGGTCTTCGCGTCCCCGCGATTGTGCATCAGGATGTATGGGGCACCAGTGCGGGCGATCAGCTCGGGCATCTCCGGTTCGTGATGGAGCCCGGAGACGTCGTTGATGATGACGTCACCGAGTTTCAGGGCGGCTTCGGCCGTGACCGTGTGCATGGTGTCCACCGAGACCACCACACCCGCCCGGACGAGCGCCTCAATGACGGGCAGAATGCGGTTTTGCTCGGTGAGCGGATCGATCGCTTCCGCCCCCGGACGAGTGGACTCCCCGCCCACATCCACGATGTCCGCGCCGGCATAGTGCAGTCGCAGTCCCTGCTCGATCGCGGCATCGGTGGCCAGATACGCCCCGCCGTCCGAGAACGAGTTGTGCGTGACGTTCAGGACACCCATGACCACGGTGCGGTCGGTGGGCAGGTCGTGCACGGTGCGGCGCCGGACCTTGCGCACCACGCTCAGCGGACCCGTGGCGGGTCCGGTTCCGGTCTGTGCTGCCATCGAGTCCATCGGGCAGGTCCTTTCGTCACGGGGCCACCGCTCGCCGGTGGCGCACGGAGACGTTCGGCGGGCGGAGTGGATCAGGTGCGCAGGATCAGGCTCATTGCCTCAGACCGAGTGGAGGCGTCCCGAAGCTGGCCGCGCACGGCGGACGTGACCGTCTTGGCGCCGGGTTTGCGGACACCGCGCATGGACATGCACATGTGTTCGGCCTCAATGACCACCATCGCCCCTCGAGGGTGCAGATGGGTCATCAGCGCCTCCACGATCTGTGTGGTGAGCCGCTCCTGGACCTGGGGCCGGCGGGCGAAGACCTCGACCAGACGGGCGAGTTTGCTCAGACCGGTGACGCGGCCCTCCGTGGAGGGGATGTAGCCGATGTGGGCGGTCCCGTGAAAGGGAACCAGGTGGTGCTCACAGGTCGAGTAGAAGGGAATGTCCTTCACCAGGACGAGTTCCTCGTGCGAGATGTCGAACGTGGTGCCCAGGATGTCCGCGGGATCCTGCTCAAGACCGGCGAAGAACTCGGCATAGGCCTTGGCCACCCGGCTGGGGGTGTCCTGGAGGCCCTCCCGGTCCGGGTCCTCACCGATGGCCTCGAGGATGTCCCGCACGGCAGCCTCGATGCGCGGCCGGTCGATTCCGGCCGGAGGCAACTCGCCGTCCTCGTCCGCGGCAACGGCCGGCAGGGTGTTCTGGGTATCGTCCACGATTCCGATCCTAGTGGTGAGTCACCCGGCCCTCGACCGGTGTGAGAAGAGCACGGCGCTTCGGCACGCGAGTGCGTGCGGAGTCCGCGGAGAACAGTCGGGTCGACTGCCTCAGGGTACGTCGGTGGGCCCGGGAGCCGGCCCGCCGGGGGCGCCGCCGTCCGAGTCTCCGGGCAATTGGCCCCCGGGTGTGGGGTCCACCGTGGGAGTCAGCGAATCCGACGTCGACTCGGGGTCCACCGGGGCGTCGTCGTGTCCGTTCTTCTCGGCCCGCTCCCGGCGTTCGGCCGGGGACAGCACCGGGGGTTTCCGAGACACCGGGCGGGTGTCACTGGAGAGCCACACCTCGCGTGGTTCGCGCTGGCGGACGTTCGCGAAGATCTCGGCGATCCTCGCCTGGTTCAGGGTCTCCTTGTCCAGCAACTCGTAGGCGAGCTCGTCCAGGATGTCCCGATTCTCACTGAGGATCCAGTAGGCCTCGTCGTGGGCCTCATCCAGCAACTGGCGCACCTCGGCGTCCACTTGTGCGGCCACCTGTTCCGAGTACTCACGGCCGCCGCCCATGTCCCGGCCCATGAAGGGTTCGCCACTGCCGGTCCCGAGCTTGACGGCGCCGATGCGCTCGCTCATCCCATATTCGGTGACCATTTTCTTGGCCGTGTCCGTGGCCTTGGAGATGTCGTTCGAGGCGCCGGTGGAGGGATCGTGGAAGATGATCTCCTCCGCCACCCGGCCGCCCATGGCATAGGCGAGCTGATCGAGCAGCTCGTTGCGGGTGACGGAGTACTTGTCGTCCTCCGGCACCACCATGGTGTAGCCCAACGCCCGCCCGCGCGGCAGGATGGTGATCTTGGTGACCGGCGCCGAATTCCGCAGTCCGGCGGCGACCAGCGCGTGACCGCCCTCGTGATAGGCGGTGACCTTGCGCTCATGCTCCTTCATCAGGCGCGAGCGCTTTTGCGGGCCGGCCATCACGCGATCGACGGCTTCATCCAGAGCACGGTCGTCGATGAGCTGTGCGTTGGACCGCGCGGTCAGCAGGGCGGCCTCGTTCAGGACATTGGCCAGGTCCGCGCCGGTGAATCCGGGAGTGCGCTTGGCCAGGGAACGCAGGTCGACGCCGGGGGCCATCGGCTTGCCCTGCGCGTGCACACTGAGAATCTGGTGGCGGCCCTCCAGATCCGGAGCCTCGACCGGGATCTGGCGGTCGAAACGTCCCGGCCGCAGCAGCGCCGGGTCCAGCACGTCCGGCCGGTTGGTGGCTGCGATGAGGATGACGTTGGTGTTCACGTCGAAGCCGTCCATCTCGACCAGCAGCTGGTTCAGCGTCTGCTCGCGCTCGTCGTTGCCGCCGCCCACGCCGGCGCCACGGTGACGTCCGACGGCGTCGATCTCGTCCACGAAGATGATGGCCGGGGAGTTGTTCTTGGCCTGCTCGAACAGGTCCCGCACGCGGGAGGCGCCCACGCCGACGAACATCTCCACGAAGTCGGAACCGGAGATTGAATAGAACGGCACCCCGGCCTCGCCGGCCACGGCCTTGGCGAGCAGGGTCTTACCGGTGCCGGGCGGGCCGTAGAGCAGCACGCCCTTGGGGATCTTGGCGCCGACGGCCTGGAACTTGGCGGGCTCGGCGAGGAAGTCCTTGATCTCGTGGAGCTCCTCCACGGCCTCCTCGGCGCCCGCGACGTCGGAGAAGGTCACCTGCGGCATGTCCTTGGTGATCAGCTTCGCCTTGGACTTGCCGAACTGCATGACCTTGCCGCCGCCGCCCTGCATCCTGGACATCAGGAACCAGAACACCAGCGCGATGAGAATGAACGGGACCATGAAAGACAGCAGCGACAACAGCCAGTTGTTCTGCACCGGCTCGTCCGTGAACCCGTCCAGGTTGGACTCGTCGATCGCGTCCACCACGTTTCCGGCACGGGCGGTCGAGTAGTAGAAGTAGACCTCTTCACCGAGGTCTTGCCCATCCTGGGAGTAGGGTTCGCGCAGCGTCAGATCGACCCGCTGGTCCCCGTCCTGGATCTTGGCCTGTTCGGCCTTATTCTCCTGCAGCAGGGTCAGACCGACGTTGGTGTCCACCCGCGCCGAGGACCCCTGCGTCAAGGCGGGGATGATCAGCATCAGGAAGACGGCGGCCAGGACGATCCAGACGATCGGGCCCTTGAAGACCTTTTTGGCGTTCAACAACTCTCCTGACCTTTGACCTGCTGTGCGGACACGGCGCGTCCGCCGGGTACGGACTCGGCGGGCGGTGGCACAACGCTACAGCCGTATCCGTCCACGGTACCGGGCGTCAGTCTACGGCGGTGTGCCGAACGCCCCTCGTTCGCGAACGGTGGAAATGTCAGCGCCTCAGGAGTAGACGTGCGGTGCCAGGGTGCCGATGAAGTCCAGGTTCCGGTACCGCTCGGCGAAGTCCAGGCCGTAGCCGACCACGAACTCGTTGGGGATGTCCCGCCCGACGTACTTGACGTCGATGTCCACCTTCATGGCCTCCGGCTTACGCAGCAGAGCGCAGATCTCGACCGAGGCGGGGCCACGGGATTCCAGGTTCGTCTTGAGCCAGGACAAGGTCAGCCCGGAGTCGATGATGTCCTCGACGATGAGCACATGGCGCCCCATCAGGTCGGCGTCGAGGTCTTTGAGGATGCGCACCACGCCGGAGGACTGGGTGCCGGATCCGTAGGACGAGACGGCCATGAAGTCCACGGTCACGTGTGAGTGCAGAGCCCGGGACAGATCGGCCATCACCATCACCGCCCCCTTGAGCACCGCGACGAGCAAGACATCCTTGCCCTCGTAGTCGCGGTCGATCTGTGCTGCGAGATCCTTGACGGTCTCCTGGATCTGCTCGGTGGTCATGAGCACATGATCGAGGTCGCCGTGCACATCCTGTACGTCCATGCGGGTTGCTCCTGCGAGGTTTCTGCTACCGGGAAGGCGTCGGGGGCGGGTCCGTGCTGGTGTCCGTGCTGGGACTCGCACGCGAAGAAGAACGGGGCCAGCCGACGTCGAAGACCAGTCTCGCATACCCATCGGTACGGCGGCGGCGCGCGACGAGACCGCCGGCCAGCTCCACCGGACCGGCCGAGCCCCCGCCGACCGACCGCCCGGACACGAGGCGATCCACGGCCAGAACCCGCTCCCGGCTGGGGCGCTGACCGCTCGCTGCCACGGCGGCCGCGGCCAGCACGCGGTAGCGGACGGCGTCGGGAAGGGCGGACAGTCCCTCCACAGTCAGGCTCACCGCGGACCCTGGCCCGTACTCCGCCAGCCGCCCGAACTCCCGCCCGGCCCACAGCTCGAGGGCGTCCGCGTCCTCGGCGGCCATGTCCGCACTGCGCGCCAGTGCCGCGGCGACCCCCGGTCCCAGACCGTCGTCGGGGTCCTCGAGCCGGGGCAGGATGCGGGTCCGGACCCGGGACCGCAGGTACGCGGGGTCGGCGTTCGCCGGGTCCTCCCACCACTGCAGGCCCGCCCAGCGGCAAATGGACTCCGTGTCCTGGCGGGTCAGGTCGAGCAGCGGGCGCAGGAACAGCCCGCGTTGGCGCGGTATCCCAGCCAGTGAGCGCGTGCCGGAACCGCGAGCCAGTCCGAGCAGCACTTGTTCGGCTTGGTCGTCCCGGGTGTGGGCCGTCAGGATCGCCGTGGACCCCACCCGGCGGGCGGCGGACTCCAGAGCGGCATAGCGTGCCTGCCGGGCGTCAGCCTCAGGCCCGGCCCCGGTGCTGGCCACCGTCACCTGTTCGACGATCACCGGCTCCAGTCCCAGTTGCCGAGCCACGGCTGCCGCGCGGCGCGCCACCACGGCCGAACCGGGCTGCAGTCCGTGATCCACGACGACGGCGCCCGCACCGGCGGCCAGCACCGGGTTGGCCCGCGTGCGGACGGCCTCGGCGGTGGCCACGGCGAGCGCGAGGGAATCGGCTCCTCCCGAGAGGGCGACCAGGGGCGTTGCCGCCGTCGCCGCATCCGTCATCGAGCCGAGGGAATGCACCGCTCGATGCAGTGCTGGGGGCCAGCGCACGGCGGGCGGCCAGGATTCCGGACCGGCCGGCGTCGTGCCTTCGTCTCTGACCGGGCCAGCGCTCACGTCGACCTCCGCGGATGTCTCACCGTTCTTCTGCCACTTCTTCTGCCACTCAGTCCGTGCTGCTCAGTCGATGCTGCTCAGTCGGTGCTGCGCACTCGCGCGATCCACTCCTCCGGATGATGCAGCTCGTGCTCGGAGGGCAGGTGATCGGCGGATTCCCACACCACGTTGAATCCGTCCATCCCGATCTCGCGGACCACCCGCTTCACGAAGCGCTGCCCGTCGCGGTATTGACGCATCTTGGCGTCCATGCCCATGAATCGGCGAATCCAGCGGTCCAGGGACGACCGGTGGGACGTGCGGTGATCGAAGCGCTGACGGATGGTCTTCACGGTCGGCACCACCGAGGCGTCGACGGCGTCCATCACCACGTTCGCGTGTCCCTCCAGCAAGGACATCACGGCATTGAGCTGGGAGAGGCGTTTCTTGTCCTCCGGATCCTGGATGAGTTCGAGCAGCCCCATCGAGGCGGGATGCTCGTCCGTGCCCAGCTCGGCTGACCCCTCACCCTGCTCCACCGATTTCGGGTCGGCCGCGGGGCCCTGGATCAGCGCGCGGAATCGTGCCGAGAGACGCTCGGGAAGCGTGTCGACCTTGTCGAACATCCCCGAGACCAGAGCCATGATGGTGGACTGCAGGTGTTCGCGCAGCCATGGAGCGGCGGCGAACTGCACCCGGTGGGTCTGTTCGTGCAGACAGACCCACAATCGGAAGTCCTCCGGGTCCACATTCAGTTCCACGCGGACCTCGGCGATGTTCGGTGCCACCAGCAGCAGCCTGCCGCCCTCAGGGCCCGGGGAGGTGCCGTCCGGGCCGGGAAGCGCACAGAAGGGTTCGTACTGGCCCAGGACCTTGGAGGAGAGGAAGGCCAGTACGGCTCCGGCCTCCACTGCCGTGGCGACCGTGCCCAGTCCGCTGGTGGCCTTGGCGTATTCCTCCGGCCGGATGCTCTGGACATAGTCGAAGGCGGGACCCAGCAAGGTGGAGAAGGCCTGCACGTTGGCCTGGGTCCACGTCGGCCGGTCCACCACGAGGACTTCGGAGTCACGCAGATCCCGGGCCGCGTCCAATTGCGTGATGCGGTGAACGTGGTCCACGGACTCGTCGGCGGCGCGGCGCAGTCCATCGGCCTCCCGTTCGGCCTGATGGCGGGTGAAACGAGGGCCGGCCGCGCACAGTCGGGCAGCCGTCGAGGCGGCCAGATCCCAGTTCACGGGCGAGGTGGGGGAGGGTTCCATGGATCCATCCCACCACACAGGATCGTCCGGTGACAGGCGGGCTGGGTTCACGCCGGCCGGACTCACCTCGGCCTACGTCGAGCCCGTCGGCCTCAGTCCTCAGCCGCGGCGCGTTCCAGCAGCTCGGCCAGTGACGCCGCCCCGGATTGGCGGGCGGCGTCAGCGGTGGACCGCAGTTGATCCGGGCTGGCGAGCTGACGCAACCGGGCGCTGATCCGTGCGCTCAGGTCAGCGGCACCACGCTCCGGGTCACTCCCGGTGGCGAGCGTGTGGGAGGAACGCCCTCGAGAGGTGTTGGTGGACAGCACGGGCTCAGAGGCTTCGACTTCGGTGAGCACGCGACCGAGATCCTGTTCATCTTGCCGTTCTTCCAGCATGACGAGGCGTTCGTAGACCGCCGGATTGCCGATCTTGATGCGCTGGGCATTGATGAGTTGGGACAGCATCGGAGCGGACAGGCCCACCACTCGAGCCAAGGCACGCTGGCTGAGGCCGTAGACGCTCATGAGCGCCCCGAAACGTTCGGACAACGAGGTGCCGTAAAGGGCCCGCTGCTGGGCTAGGTGCTGTTCAGCCTCAGGAGAGGACGGCGTCGGCATGGAGACATCTTAGCGAGATGTTTGCGATGGCAACGGCCCTCGCGGTGGCGGGAGCGCGGGATTGAATGGGTAGTTCTCCCCATGCCGTTGATCAGCAGCACCTTGATCGGCAGCGCGGGGTCGGGATACATTTGCGACTGTAAACGCCGCACCATCTCATCGCTCCAATTCATCTGCACCACTCCATCCGCACCACTTCATTCGCACAGGGGACACCTCATGAGGGACCGCACCACCACGCCCGATACCGGGCCAGCCCGCCGAGACGGAAGCGCCAGGACCACTGGACCAACCGCCCTACTGGCGACGGTGGTGGCCTTGCTCTTCGGCACGCTGATGACCGGAAGCCTGGCCGCTGCCACGCCCGCTCTGGCCAGCTCGGCGGAATCGTCAGACTCGGAGAGCGACGCCGCTCTGCAACCGGTCGTCGTCGTGATGGATTACTCCTCGTCCATGCTGGAGGCCGACGCGGACGACGACGGCACCACCCGGCTGAAGGCCGCCCAGCAGGCCACCACCAACCTGCTGGACAACGCTCCGGACGGCGCCGACCTGGGCCTGGTGGTCTACGGATCGCAGAAGCCGGACGACTGCAAGGACATCACGACCGTCCAGAAGGTCGGTCCCACCAACGCCGGCGAACTCAAGACGAAGATCAATGGCCTGGAAGCCGTCGGTGAGACCCCCATCGGAGCGTCCCTGCTGCATGCGGCCGACGAGCTGGAGGGGATGGACGGTGAGAAGTCCATCATCCTGGTCTCCGACGGGGAGGAGAACTGTTCCGAGCCGCCGGCCTGTGAGGCCGCCCAGAGCCTCGCCGATCAGGGCATCGGGCTGACCGTGCACACCATCGGGTTCAAGGTCAATGACACCGCTGCCGAGGAATTGACCTGTGTGGCCGAGGCCACCGGGGGAACCTACGTCCAGGCGGACGACGCCGAAGAGCTCTCCAGCCGACTGGAGACCAAGACCGTCCGTGCCTTCGAGGGCTACGTCCCTCAGGGGACGGAGATCACCGGCGGAGAGGCGCTGCACTCCTCTCCTGAGATGGCTCCGGGCCAGTACCTGGACGAGTACGAGCGTGGCGGATCGTCCCGGTGGGCCGAGGACGGCACCTTGAAGTTCTACAACCTTGGGACCATCCAGCCCGGGGAACGTGCACACTTCTCGGCGCTACTGGTGCCGAATCCCGAGAGTGATGACGGAGCGGCCGGCATCGCGGTCCAACTGGTCAACGGGCAGGGTGAGACCTGTTCCTCCTCGACGGGAAATGCCTCGGAACCGGCGTCGGAGGGCGGTAAGCCCATCGTCGCCTACGTCCGCAGCAAGGACTACACCGATCAGTCCGGCTGCTATGCCGATGGCTCCGGCCAGCTGTACGCCAAGGTGTTGCGCACCGGGGACCGGCAGAATGACCAGCCGTTGCCGGTGGAACTGAAATACGTCCTGGAGCCGGCCGTGGATGAGAATGATCTGGTGGCACCGGCCAAGGAACAGTTGGAGCCGCAAGCGGTCGACCTCTCGGACGAGCCCGAGGCGGTCGCGGGAGGCGGTAGCTTCAATGACGCCGCCGAGTTGGACCCGGAGACCGTGTTGACCGATTCCGTCATGCCACAAGAGGCCCGGTACTATCGCGTGCACGTCGGCTACGGTCAACGCCTCAACGTTCGCGCGTCCCAAGGCAACGCCGAGAACGCCGGCCCCAATGGCATCAGGGTGGGAGTCTTCTCCTCCGTTCGCGGACCGGTCCGCATGATGGGCGATGCGACCCTGTATCGCTCCGACACCGGTGACACCGTGACCCAAAGCATGCGTGTCCCGGTCAGCCAGTCGAATCGCGATGGGAGCGTGGGCAATGACGCCTATCTCTCCGGTGACTATTACGTGGTCGTCTCCGCCGACAAGTGGAGCAGTGACCGCAATCGCGACCCGTACAACTACGACCTCGGCATCCAGGTCACCGGTGAGGAGGTCGACGGGCCCGCTATCACCGACGCGAGCGCGGAAGCGAGCCCCGAGCAGAGTGCTGAGCCCTCGCCCGGCTCCTCCGGCCCTGAGACACCGGCCAACGACGGCGGCGCCGACGCCGGCGCTGCTGACGGTAGTTCGGACGATCAGGGGACCACAGACGGCCAAGCGACGGCCCTGGGCGCGACCGAACGAACCAGCGCACCGCTGCCCTGGTTTGCCGGCGGACTCGTGGCCAGCCTGATTCTCGGTGGACTGCTGATTGCTCTGCTGAGGCGCCAAGGCGGGACCGAACCGAACGTCGCGGCCGGCTACCAGCCCGTTCCTGACGGCGGCGGCTATCCGACCTACCCGCCACACGCGCCCACGCAACCACCGCATCAGAACGGCTATGACCAGAACGGACCTGCCCGATGAGACTCTCCTTGATGACCGCCGCCCTTGCTTCGTCCCTGATCATCGGGCCCGCCACGGCGCTGCTCCCGGCAGCTGCCGTCTCGGTCGACGCGCCCGCAGTGGCCACGGGTTCCGATTCCGCTGCTGCTCCGGCCAGTGGTTCTGCCTCTGAAGCTGGCGGCAGCCCGGCATCGGATCCGGACAATGGCCGAGGCCCAGTGCCCGTCTATGAAGTGGTCGGCACCGAAGTCTCCGGTGGCTCGGACCTCTCCTCGGCTGCCGACGTGGAGCCAGGCGTC
This sequence comes from Citricoccus sp. GCM10030269, assembly GCF_042665635.1. NCBI lineage: Bacteria > Bacillati > Actinomycetota > Actinomycetes > Micrococcales > Micrococcaceae > Citricoccus > Citricoccus sp. GCM10030269. Next base: position 222,492 of record NZ_JBHTCV010000002.1, read on the forward strand.
TACCGCGATGTCCTCGATCAGGGCGGATCGGACGTTGGAACCACCCGGTTCTACCAGCTTCCCGCTCTCAAAGAAGGCGAGAGCGTCCACGCAGCCGCTGTCCTGGCCCTCGATAGCCAGAAGGACGTCGATTCGGACGGCTCGGCCCAGCTGGGTCTAGAGTTTGTGAACCCCCATGGTGATTCCTGCGGCACCATGGACACGTCCAGGGCCAGTCCCGGTTCGACGACCTTGCCCTTGGTCGCCGCCGGCCGGAGTGATGTCATGGAAGCTGGCTCGTACGGCTGCTTCGAGGACGAGTCCGGCCGCGTCATCGTCAAGGTGACCCGCGAGGGTCAGTGGCAGGCCGACGAACAGGTGCCACTCGAGCTTCGTTTCTGGATCGAGCCACCCGTGGACGAGGACCAATTGTCTGAGGCCTCCGAGGACGACGCACCGCCGGAATCCGTGACCGCATCCGGAGACGCCACCCCCCTAGAGGCGGGGAGTTCCTTCGCCACGGCAACCGAGATCGAACCCGATCAGGTGTACTCACTCGAGATCCGCCCGTACCAGGTGCAGTACTTCAGAGTTCCCGTGGAGTACGGCCAACGCCTGAGCTATCGGCTGTCGACCGGCAACAACGAGGACGCCAGCGTCCAAGGTGTGAGTTCGGCTGCCTACAACCCCCTGTTCAACGCGCCTCGCATGCTCAACAGCGGCGCGAGTTCACTGAGGTACTCCGATGTCGGAGCGGTTGCCACAGGGAACATCGCCGTCCCGGTCAGTCAGAACGAATATGGAAGCTTCCAGTTCTCGGAGCTGCGGATCGGCGGGGACTACTACATCACCGTCAGCGCCTCCGAGCCGCGCAGCAACCGAGAGGGAAGTCAGCCGTTCCGTTATGAGCTGGCCGCGGCCGTCACGGGTGACGCCTCCGGCACCACGGAATGGGTGTCGCAGGCCCACGATCAGCAGGCCGACGGAGTCGAAGACGAGGGAGCCGAGGCTCAAGCATCCGGCGCCTCGGGTGCGGGTGGATGGTTCCCCACGGGCACCGAACTCGGTGCGCTGCTGGGCGGCGTCGGCCTCGGTGCCGTCCTGATCGCGGTGGTCTGGCTCCTGCTGCGCCGACGCAACCGCTCGGTCTGACGTCGGCGCTCAGTCGCTGGGAGCCCAGTGAAGGCCGGAGCCATCGTTGGTGCACGTCAAGACGTCACCATCAGCTCCGGTAACGACCATCCCCTCTTCCAACCACGTGCAGTCCTGGCCCGAGGTCACAGAACTGGAAACGCTCGGAGACGGCTCCGGACTCGTCGGACCGCCCGAACCCGATGTCTGTGACCGCGAGTTCTGTGAAGGTGAGTCCTGCGGCGACGACGCTTGGCCTCCCGCACTTGCCGTGGTGGATCCCGTCCCCGAGGAACCGGGCGAGGGCGACGCGTCATCCGAGGTGGGCGACGCTGTCGCCTCCGGCGAAGAACCGGTGCTGGGTGTCGTCGTGCCACTGCCTCCGGCCGAGGAATCGCCACGAGGCCAGAGCAGGAAGGCTGCAGCCACCAGTGCAGCCACTCCGAGGACCACCAGAATCCACGGCCCGAGGTCGTGCGCGCGCCCGGCGAGTGACGTTGCGGGCTTAGTCGGCGCGCGAGGCCCCGAAGAGGCTCGTTGACCGGAATGGGGACTGCGTGAGGGCATCGGCGGTGTGCGAACGGACGCGACTGCAGGAACTGGGCCGTCACTCGCGTCACCGGACGCGGCAGCACTCACCTGGAGTTCGTCGTCGGGAATCTGCCGGAACACGACGAAGGGTTCCCCGTCCGCGGTGAGGTATCCGCCGGCGTCCGTTTGGGGCCGCGCCACTGTGTCCAGCGATCCGGGCGCATGGCGCGCCGCCGTCTCCCGGCGCTCGGGCTCCTCGTCCAGCAGGCCGGCCACCACGGCAGCCAGCCGGGGATCCACCGCCGGGATCGCGTTCAGCGTCCGGCGTGGGTTCAGCACGGCGGCCTCGATCCCGCGCTCGCCCTTGAGAGACGGGTCGAGCATGCGCAGAGCCACGACGCCGGCCGCGTACAGATCCTGCGCGGGCGCCGGTGCGGACAGGTCCATCGCTTCGGGCGCGAGATACCCCGGGGTCCCGTTGACCCAGCCGGCCATGGTGAAGCGCGGATCATCCTCCCGCACGGCGATGCCGAAGTCGCCAAGACGCAGATGCGGCGCGCCCTCGCCCGTGGGCTCGAGCAGGATGTTGGCCGGTTTGACGTCGCGATGGATCCAGCCGGCCGAATGCACGTGGTCGAGCGCGTCCAGCAGTTGCAACAACAGGGCAGACGTCAGGGCGGAGGAGAAGGCTCCATGGTCATTGAGGGCGGTGTCCAGGGTGCCGCCGGCCACCAACGGCATGGAGATCGCCACGTCCTCGTCCTCGGCGGCCCAACCGTAGGGGGTGGCGAGGTGGCGGTGGTCGAGCTGGATGCCCTGTTCCCGGACGAAGCGCAGCAATTCTCCGGAATCCTTGTGGCGCAGCACCTTCGCGGCGCACCAAGCGTTCCGGCGTCGGTCCCAGGCCGCCCAGATGGAGCCCGATCCACCGGAGGCGATGTGGGACGCCAGCTCGAAGCGTCCCGCGATCACCTGGCCCATGAGGCTGCCTCCGCTGTCCGTGCCTGCATCTCCACGACCCTATCGCCAGCCCGCGCTCACCGGCTCAGTCTCCCCGGTACAGTCGGCCCGGCTCAGTCGGCCCGGCACCCGCAACCGGCCAGCACCGCGGCGGCCCGGTCCACTGCGAACCGGGCATCGGTCAGGACGCCGGGCTGGTCATTGGCGACGAAACTGAACAGCAGGGTCCGGCCGTCCACGGTGTCCACCGTGCCCGTCAACGAGGCGACCGAGCTGAGCGTGCCGGTCTTGGCCTGGACCTCTCCCTCGGCGTCCGTGCCGACCATCCGGTTCTCCAGGGTGCCCTGCTCCCCCGCGACGGGCAGGCCGGTGACGGCCGTCTCCAGCCGGGGATCCGTCGTCGCGATCTGCAACGCGGAGGTGAGCTGGGCCGCGGAGACGTGATTCTTCCCGGACAACCCGGAGGCGTCCCGCAGATCGAGGCCGTCGGTGTCCATCCCGAATCCGGTGAGGGTCTTCTCGATGCTCTCGGTGGCGCCGTCGAAGCTGCCGGGGGAGCCGGAGGCCAGGGCCAGATTGCGACCCGTGGCCTCAGCGAGTTGGTTGTCCGAGGTCCGCAGCATGTACCGCATCTGTTCCGCCACGGTGGCTGAGTTCACTTCAGCCACCGTCGTGCCCCGGCCTTTCAGCGTGGTCCGGGCGACGTCCCCGCCCACGGTGATCTCCACGCCGAGGTTCTCGGCATGGGCCTTCAGTCGCTCACGGAAGACCTCAGCCGCATATTCGGCCGGGTCGTGGAGCCGGTTGGTATCCCGGCTGGGATACGCCCGACCGCCGTACGTGGCCAGCGGCTGGACTGTGGAGGCATTGCCCGAGGAGACGATGTCCGAACTCCAGGCGGGCGAGGCTCCCGGGCCGGCATAACCCGAATCGTCCAGCCGGACGACGACGTCTCCCGTGGTGCCGTTCTTCTGCAGGGCCTTCACGGTCGAGTACGCCAGCGTGTCCAGCCCCGCCCGGCCGTTGGCGTCTTCCGCGTTCTCTCCCGTACCGAGCAGCACATCTCCCCCCGCATCGAGAACGACGGCGGTCCGGTCCTCGCCCGCCGGCATCGACACGGCCGAGGTGGTGTAGCGGTGATCAGGTCCCAGCACCTCCAGCGCCGCGACGGCGGTGAGTACCTTGACCGCAGAGGCGGGCACCACCGGCTGGTCCGCGCCGTGGTCGTAGAGCAGTTCTCCCGTCAGTCCATCCCGGACCGCCGCGGACATGGTGCCGCTCTGTACGGAGAGGGCATCGTCCAACAGCGGCCCGAGCACCTCCGGGTCCGGTTCCGGCACCAGCAGTGGCGAAAGGTCTGGCAGCTTGGCGAGGTCGCTGAGCTGGCTCGGTTCGGCCGAACCGGGTGACGTTGGCGATCCGGACTCGATTGGCGACGTGGAGGAGGCACGCGACGTGGCCGCCGGTGAGGTGACGGGCGGCGAGGTGACGGACGGGGAGGGGGCCGTGGGCGAAGCCGTCGATGGGGACGAGCTACTCGGCGCGGCGGTGCAGCCGGCCAGCGAACCGGACAGGGAGCCGCCCAACAGCACAGCTGCCACGGCGAGCGTCAGGCGACTCGGCCGACGTCGGGCGGGGCTGTGGGACACGGTGAGGCTTCCTGGTGGGGCGGGATATACCCTTGATTCTAGACGCCGCGCCTCGTGCCACGAGGTGATGCGGCGAGTCGACCAGTCGCCTTCAGTGCCGAGGAGCCCTTTGCCATGAGCCATGACGTCACCGTGGAGATTCCCGCCGGATCCCGCGTCAAGTACGAGTTCGATCACGAGTCCGGCCGGCTGCGCCTGGACCGTGTGCTCTTCACCTCAATGCAGTATCCGACCCACTACGGGTACTTCGAGGACACCCTGGGCGAGGACGGGGACCCGTTGGATGCCATGGTGTACCTGCCCGATTTCGACCTGATCCCCGGCGTGATCGTCGAGGCTCGTCCGATCGGCGTGTTCAACATGACCGACGACGGCGGCGGCGACGCCAAGCTGCTGTGCGTGCCGGATGACAAGCGCTTCGACCACATTCAGGAGCTCGAGGACATCGACGAGTGGCTGAAGAAGGAGATCGAGCACTTCTTCACGCGGTACAAGGACCTGGAGCCCGGCAAGTGGGTCAAGGCCGAGGGCTGGCAGGGTCGTGCCGACGCCGAGGCGGAGCTGGAGGCCTCCATCCGCCGGTTCAACGCTCAGGGCGAGGAGACCCCGTCCGACGAGCCGCAGGGCCGCGACGTGGACACCGAGCAGGAAGAGCCGACCGTCAGCTCCAGCTCCCCGCAAGGCCGCGACGCCTGACCCTGCCCTCCTTCCCCCTCCCCCACTTTTCTTCCGCTTTTCCCTCACTGTGCGGGCAGAACGAACCGGTTCGTTCTGCCCGCACAGTGCTTTAACGGGGGTGCGGGGTTCTCGTGGGCGATGCTGGCAGAATCAAGTCCATGTACGTCCTGACGATCAACCAGCGTGATTCGCGGGAGGTCGGGGACCTGGTCGATGATCTGCTGCGCTCCCTTCGGCCCGTGGGAACCGTGGTGCCGTTCCAGCGATCCGTTGGCGATGAGGCCATCGGCATCGTGCCGGATGCTCGCTCCGCCGTCGACGCCGTGCTGCGCGCCCTACGCGAGCGGCGCTGGAACGTGGGGGTCGGCGTCGGTTCCGTGGGCTCGGCTATCGCAGGGAATGCCGCTCCCTTGCCGGACACCCAGTCCATTCACGACGTCGGCGGGCCGGGTCTGGTCTACGCCCGCCGGGCGGTGGAGGAGGCCGCCAAGAGCGGCGTGCGCGTCCCCGTCGCCGTGGACGGCCCGGACGCGGAGGCCGCGATACAGGCCGAAGCTGTGCTGAGACTGATCGGGCAGTTGGTGCTGACCCGCACGAACGCCGAGTGGGCGGTGTTGGATCTGATGGTGCCGGGCGTGCGCGGGCAGCAGAAACTGGTGGCCGCGGAGTTGGGTATGACGGTGCAGGCGGTCTCCAAGGCCGTGCAGCGTTCGTTCTGGAACGAGGAACATGCCTGCCGTCCGGCCGCCGAGCGGTTGCTGACCCTGGTGGACGCTGCGGACGTCGAGCCTGCGGGGGAACTAGTCCAGGAGTGAGCGCAGCACGGTGGCGACACCGTTCTCGTGGACGTTGCCCGTGACCTCGTCGGCGACCTTCACGACCTCCGGCGGGGCCTGACCCATGGCGACCCCGCGACCGGCCCAGGCCAGCATCTCGATGTCATTGCGACCGTCCCCGACGGCCACCGTGTGATCGATGTGCACGCCGAGGTGATCGCGCAGGGCCTCCAGTCCGGAGGCCTTGGTGACGCCGGCGGCGGCGATGTCCAGCCAGGCCGTCCAGCCCACGGAGTACGTGACGCCCTGCAGGCCGATGGATTCGACGGCCTCGCCGAACTCCTCGGCGGAGGAGTCCGTGGAGAACACCACGAGACGCACCGCCGTGGCCTCCATGATCTCCTCGAAGGTGACGCCCTCGGCTCGGACGCCGAAACTCATGTCCTGGAAGCGCTCGGTGGACAGGAATCGACCCTCGTTGTCCTCCACCGCGTACTTGGCGTTGGGCAGGCGGTGCCGCAGCGCCCGCAAGGCCGGTGCCGGATCGAAGGTCTTGCGATCGATGACCTCGTAGCCGTCCGGCAGGGACGTGGAGAGACGGAGCGTCACGCCGCCGTTGCTGCAGATGCTGTACCCCTCCTCGAGACCGATCTTCTCGATGATGGGCAGAGTGGCCGCCAGAGACCGTCCCGTGGCGATGAGCACGTGGTGGCCCGCGGCGACGACGGCGCGCGCGGCCTCCCGGACCTCGTCGTCCATGTGCCCGTAGTGATCCACCAGGGTGCCGTCCACATCGAGGCACACCATCTTGCGGACGCCGGTATCGTCCGGCCCGGATCCGGACCCGGTCATGTCCGAGCGGGGCTGAGCCGTCCGAACAGAGCCCGTTTCAGGGTTGTGCTGGTCTTGCCCATGTTCAGTGCCGGCCGGCCGTGAATCCTCCATGGCTCTAGTCAAGCACGGGCAGCACCTCAAGGCCGCCCAGGTAGGGTCGAAGACCGCTCGGCACGGTGACCGATCCGTCCGGATTCTGGTGGTTCTCCAGGATGGCCACCAGCCAGCGGGTGGTGGCCAAGGTGCCGTTCAGGGTGGCGACCATCTGAGTACCGCCCTTGGAGCCGTCGTCGTTGGTCAGCCGCTCGCGGATGTTCAGCCGGCGAGCCTGGAACGTGGTGCAGTTCGAGGTCGACGTCAGTTCGCGGTAGGTCTCTTGGGTCGGGACCCACGCCTCACAGTCGAACTTCCGGGCGGCGCTCATGCCCAGGTCTCCAGCCGCGGTGTCGATCACCCGGTACGGCAGCTCGACCTTGGCCAGCATCTGCTCTTCCCAGTCGAGCAGCCGTCGGTGCTCCTCGGCGGCCTGGTCCTGGGTGGTGTAGATGAACATCTCGAGTTTGTTGAACTGGTGCACCCGGATGATGCCGCGGGCGTCCTTGCCGGCCGCACCGGCTTCCCGGCGGTAGCAGGTGGACCAGCCGGCGTAGCGGAGGGGCTCGCCGTTCAGGTCCAGGATCTCGTCGGCGTGATACCCGGCCAGGGCCACCTCAGAGGTGCCGACCAGGTACAGGTCATCCCGTTCGAGCTTGTAGATCTCGTCGTCGTGCTCCACGTCGAACCCGGTGCCCTGCATGGTCTCCGGACGCACCAGGGTGGGCGTGATCATCGGGGTGAAACCGTTCTCCAACGCCAGGTCGAGCCCCATCTGCATCAGCGCCAGTTCCAGGCGGGCGCCCACTCCCTTGAGGAAGTAGAACCGTGAGCCGGAGACCTTGGCGCCGCGTTCGATGTCGATGGCGCCGATCAGTTCGCCGATCTCCACGTGGTCGCGGGGCTCGAAGCCGTCGGCGGCGAAATCGCGCACCTCTCCGACGGTCTTAAGAGTACTGAAATCGTCCTCGCCGCCGGCCGGCACACCGTCTTCGATGAGGTTCGGGAAGGCCCGCTGCAGTCCGTCCAGGCGACTCTGCGCCTCGTCGGCAGTGGCCTCGGCAGTCTTGACGTTGGCCGCCAGCTCCTTGACCTCGGCCAACAACCGCTGCTTCTCCTCACCCTGGGCCGCGGCGACCTTCTTGCCGAAGGCCTTCTGCTCCGCCCGGAGCGACTCGAAGGCGGCAATCGAGGATCGGCGTTCCGCATCGGCAGACACCACGTGGTCCACGAGGGATTCGTCGGCTCCCCGGGCACGCTGCGAGGCCTTGTACAGTTCCGGATTCTCGGTGAGGTGCTTGACATCGATCACGGGCACCAGCCTAACCGCCCTTGCAGCTAGACCCGGCTTGGCCCGGCGCAACACTCACCCCGGCGCACACCGACAGGCCCAGTAGACTGCCGCCATGCCCGCCGAACTTCTCCTGGCCATCATCGCGCTGGTCCTCGTCGTTGCTGCCCTGGCGTTCGTCATCGGACTATGGACCGGCCACCGCCGCCTGCGGGGCCGGATGGAGGACCTGCACGGTCAGGTCAGCTCCCTGCACGGGAATGTGAAGAGCCTCCCGGAGCGGATGGAGGCGCTCACCGGCCAGGTCGAGGCGCTCGACGGGCAGGTCAGTGAGATCGCCGAGGCGCCACTGGTCTCCCGCGCCCTGGATCATCCCACGCGCATCGCGATGGTCCTGAACCCCTCCAAGGCTGATGCCGATGAGGTCCGCCAGCTGGCCACCACCGCGGTCAGCGAGGCCGGACTGCCGGAGCTGAAGGTGTACGAGACCACCGTCGAGGACCCGGGACAGCAGATGGCCCGGGACGCGGTCGCCGACGGGGCCGACGTCGTGATCGCCGCCGGAGGTGACGGCACCGTGCGATTCGTGGCGGAGGAGCTCACCGGCACGAACGTGGCACTGGCCCTGGTGCCGATGGGCACCGGCAATTTGCTGGCCCGCAACCTCAAGATGCCCCTGGACAGCCACGAGGCGTGCATCAACACCGCCGTCCACGGCGCCACCCGGGACATCGACTCCGTGCGCATCAGGCTCGAGGGCACCGACGGTCAGATCAAACGGAACACCTTCCTCGTCATCGCTGGCGCCGGGATCGACGCGGAGGTCATGGGTGACACCCGTGACGACCTGAAGGCCCGGGCCGGCTGGCTGGCTTACGGCGAGGCCGGCGTGCGCCACCTGCAGGGCCACCGCAAGGAGATCTCCGTGTCTCTCGACGGCGGCGCTCCCCAGAAGCGCACGGTCCGCTCAGTGATGGTCGCCAATTGCGGCGAACTGACCGCGGGGATGGATTTCGTCCCGGACGCCCGGTTCGACGACGGCCTGCTCGACGTGGTGCTGCTCTCCCCCCGCCACTTGGGAGACTGGGCGCGGATCGCGGTCAAGACGCTGACGAAGTCCCGGAACACCATCCCGGCCATGGAGACCCATCAGGCCACGCGATGCCGGGTGGTGCTGCACGAGCCGATGGTGGCCCAGCTGGACGGGGACACCGTGATGGAGATCGTGGCCATGGACGCCCGGATCGTTCCCGATTCACTGCGGATTCAGACGCCGGCCCAGGATGTGCCCGACTCCGCCGCCGTTCCGGCCATGCTCCCGGAGTCCACACCGGAGGCGTCCACCTGACTCCCCGGCCGAGTCTCCGGCTGAACCTCAGCGATTGATGATCGCGTTGACCCATTCCTGACCGGCCCGGTAGGCGGCGTCGCGGGTGTGCGCCGGCACGGTGTACTTCAACTGGTCCGCCCGAGGATACGACCCCAGAAAGCGGATCCCGGGGATCATCCGGTACAGGGCGGCGAGCGCGGCCTTGACCCGCTCCTCGGCCACGTGGCCCTCGAAATCGATCGAGAAGAAGTAGCTGCCCAGCCCCGTGCCCGTGGGACGGGACTCAATCCGGGACAGGTTGATCCCGCGCGTCGAGAACTGGTCCAGGATGTCCATCAGGGCACCGGGGTGATCATCGGGCAGAGGCACGACGACGGTGGTCTTGTCCGAGCCCGTCGGCGCCGGGACGGGGCCCGGGCGTGAGACGAGCACGAAGCGGGTCACGGCACCGGGGGTGTCCTCGATGGCCGAGGCGAGCACGGTCAGCCCGGTCTGGCTGGCCACCAGCGGAGCGCAGACGGCCGCGTCGTACTGGGTGGCCGGCTCCAGCAGACCTCGGGCGGCCCCGGCGGTGGAGTTGGCGGGGATGAACTCGGCCTGGGGAAGGTGTGCTGCCGCCCAGTTGCGCACTTGGGCCCAGGCGTGGGTGTGCGTGGCCAGCGTCCGGATCTGGTCCAGCTCCCGGGGCGAGGGGGCCACCAGGACGAAGCTGATCGGCACCAGGATCTCCCGCATGATCTGCAGGTTGTCATCGCTGGCGATGTCATCCAGGGTGGCGGTCACCCCGCCCTCGACCGAGTTCTCAATCGGTACGACCGCGAAGTCGGCATCACCACTGCGTACCTGGGCCAGGGCCGTGATGACGGAGCCTACGGGTTCGCAGTCAGCACCCTCGGTGCCGGGGACCCGGCGCAGGGCGGCCTCGGTGAAGGTGCCCTCGGGGCCCAGATAGACGTAGCGCGGCTGCGCGTTCGTCACTTGACGGTCGGTTCGGCTCCGCCGTCCGCCTCCATCGGCTTGCCCGATTCCAGCCAGGCCCCGGAGCCGCCGGCGATGTTGATGGCCGAGTACCCGTGGGAGACCATGTAGTCAGCAGCGCGCAGGGAGCGGCCACCGGTCCGGCAGATCACGAAGTAGTCGGTGTCCGGATCGAGTTCGTCGAGGCGTTCGGGCAGTTGGCCCAGCGGAATGTGCAGGGCGCCGGAGGCACGGCCCACAGCCCATTCGTCATCCTCACGGACGTCGAGGATGGCGGCATTCTCGGGGACATCGTCCACGCTCACAGTTTCGAACATGCTCATGGTCACCACCATATATAGGGTGGTGACCTAAGGGGACCATGAGTCCTGCGCGAGATGATGGTGACCGCCGCACGCCGGCCAGACGATCAGGAGCCTTAGGTGGAGACCTTCCTCGGGGACCTCGGAACGGTCGGTTACTGGGTGGGCTCGACCATCGGGGCGCTGCTCGGCCTCGTCGTGCTGGTCCTGATCGCCTGGTTGATCGCCACCACCGTGCGCCGTGTGCTCGGCGTCCCGGTCGGTTGGTTCCGCTCCCTGCTGGTGGCCCTGGTGATGGTGCTGAGCACCCAGATCGTCCTGGACACGGTGCTGCACCAGGTCACGGGTTCCTCCGGAGCAGTGACCGACGCTTCCATTCCGGCGGCCCTGGTCCTCGTGGTGATCGCGCTGCTGTGGATCTTCGGGCTCGGCACCGCCGTGTTGATGGTGCTGGAGATGGTGTTGCCCACCGGTGTGCTGCCGAATCCGGTCCTGTGGCTGGCCGGGCTGCGCAAGACCTGGGCCCGCAACCGCCGGTACCGCCAAGTGGTGGCCACCTTCGTCCGGCACGGCCTCGGCGCCAATCTGCGGGGAGTGAGCCGACGTCGGGATGATGACGCCGGTGCCTGGAGTGCGACCGCCAAGGCCCTGCGCCGCGCTCTGGAAGACTCGGGCATCACCTTCGTCAAGCTCGGCCAGAACCTCTCCGCTCGCTCGGACCTGCTGCCGCAGCCCTTCGTCCGCGAACTCTCCCGGCTGCAGTCCGATGTGGCCGCCGAGCCCTGGGAGTCGATTCGCCCCGCACTGGCCGCATCACTTGGGCGGGATCCTCTCGAGGTCTTCGCCTCCGTGGACGAGACGCCCCTCGCGGCGGCCTCGGTGGCCCAAGTTCACCGGGCCCGGCTCAAGGACGGCACCGAAGTGGCGCTGAAGGTGCAGCGGCCCGGCGCCGTGGACGAGGTCATGCGTGATTCGGACATCGTGGTCCGTATCTGCCGCTGGCTGCAGAACAACACCACCTGGGGCCGGTCTCTGCAGATCCTGGACCTAGGACGCGGCTTCACCCGCTCCCTGGCGGAGGAACTCGACTATGCGGTGGAGGCGGCGAACATGCGGGACATGGGCGCCGCCGTGTCCGGTCAGAACCTCACCGTCCCCTCGGTGTACCCGGAGTACTCCTCCACACGGCTGCTCGTCATGGATTATCTGCCGGGCACTTCGGTCGGGAAGGCCAAGCAGGAGCTCGAGGCGCTCTCCCCCTCGATCCGCCGGCGCCTGGCCCACGAGCTGACCAACTCCGTGATGCGCCAGATCATGGACGACGGCATCTTCCACGCCGACCTGCACCCCGGCAACGTGATGTTGCTCGGCGAGAACCAGTACACGCGGCTGGGGCTGCTGGACTTCGGGGCCGTCGGACGCCTGGATCCGCGTTCGCAGCAACATCTGGTCATGGTGTTCGCCGCCATCGACCGCAATGACACCCGTCTGCTCAGTGACTCACTCATCGAGCTGCTGGGACGCCCCGAGAACCTGGACGATCGGCGACTGGAGCGCGAGGTCGGCGAGCTGTTGGTCCGGTACCGCGGCGGCTTGCGCGCCGGCTCGGCGTCGCGGCTCTTCGGCGCCCTGATGGGGCTGATCCTCAACCATGGCTTCGAGGTTCCCAAGGCCGTGGCCGCCGCCCTGCGTTCGCTCGGCGGCATGGAGGGCACCCTGGGACTGATCGATCCGGATCTGGAGCTGGTGTCCGCCGCCCGGGAGATGGGCTCCGAACTGCTCAAGGACCGTTTCCGCCCGGGCTCGCTGAAGGAGTCGGCCACCACGGCCCTGCTCGAGGCCATGCCGATCATCTCCCAGTTCCCGCGCCGCGCGAACCGGATCGCCGACGACCTGCAGGGCGGGCGGCTGTCCTTCAATGTGCGGGTGCTGGCCCACGAGAACGACCGGCGCTACGTCACCTGGCTGTTCCAGCAGGTGGTGGTGTCCATCCTGGCCGGCTTCTGCATCCTCGGCGGCATCATCCTGCTGGTCCTGGGCCACGACGGACCGCAGATGACCAGCTACATGAGCTGGTACACGGCCATGGGATACATCGTGCTCTTCGCCGGATTCGTGTTGAGCCTGCGCACGGTGGCGTTGGTGATGCAGGTGCCCGACCCGTCCAGATCCCGTGACTGAAGCCTCGTTACAGTGGAGGGCATGAATCCTCAGGATGCCACGGATGTCCCGGATGCACTCGACGATCTCGGCCGGCTGACGGCCGTGCAGTTGCGCACCGCCCTCGCCGACGGTCAGGTGACGGCGGCCCAGGCCACCGAGCACTTCCTGGCCGTGACGGAACAGCGCAATCCTGAACTGGGCGCCTTCATCTCCCTGGCCCCTGACACGGCACGACAACGGGCGGCAGAGTTGGACCGTCGATTCGCCGAATCCGGCTCCACGGGGTCACTCCACGGGATGCCGCTGGCCTTCAAGGACTTGATCGACGTGGCCGGCATGCGCACCACCTTCGGATCACGCGTCACGGCCGAGGCACCGGCGGCCGAGGAGGACGACCCCCTGGTGGTCGCCGTTCACGCCGCCGGAGCGATCTCCACGGGCAAAACCACCGTCCCCGAGTTCGGGCTGCCCTGCCACTCCGAGAACCTTATCTCCGCCCCGGCCCGCAATCCCCTGGATCCTCAGCGCACCGCGGGCGGCTCGAGCGGTGGCGCCGCCGCGGCCGTGGCCGCCGGCATGCTCCCCTTCGCTCCCGGGAACGACGGCGGCGGATCCGTCCGCATCCCGGCGGCGGCCTGCGGTCTGGTCGGGCTGAAACCGGGACGGGGGACCATCCCGACCGACCGGCAGGAGGACTCGGTCCGGAACCTCTCCGTCTCCGGACCGATCGCCCGGAATGCCGCCGATGCGGCTCTGCTCTACGACGCCATGCTGGGCGGGCCCAGTGGTGAGGGGCGGAGCCTGCCCCGGACGCTGGCCGCGAATCCGGGGCAGCATCGCATCGGGGTCTCCACAGCCTCCCCGTTCTCTCCCGACCTCGAGATCTCCCTGGCCCGGCCCGCCGTCGAGGCTCTGACCGCGGCGGCGGCCGCACTCGGCCGGGACGGCCACGAGGTGGCCGAATCAGAGGTCGTCTACGCCCCGGGATACCACGAGGATTTCCGGACCGTCTGGACCGCTGCCCTGACTCAAGTGCCCTTGCCTGAGGGTGCCGAGCAGCTGGTGGGACCGCTGGCCAGGCATTTTCTCGAGCTGGCCCGCGGCTACTCTCCCGAGTTCCTGGCCGATGCGGTGGAACGTCTCACCGCGTGGGCGGCGGACGCCCGGCGGCAACTCTCCGAGTACGACGTGGTGCTGACCCCGGTCCTGGCCTTCGCTCCGCCGGCCATCGGCACGTTCACCGCGTTGCCGCCGGCGGAGGACTACGAGCTGCAGTGCCGGTTCACGCCCTACACCTCCATGGTCAACGTCATGGGCCTGCCCGCCGTCTCTGTACCGGTGCTGCGTGACACCGACGGCATGAACTGGTCCGTCCAGGCAATCGGCCGACCCGGTACCGAGGGAGCGTTGCTCGCCCTGGCCGCCCGGCTGGAACAGCTGCTGGCTGACTAGTAGCCGACCTAATAGCCGATGATGAAGGCGAAGAGACCGAAGAGGACGAACAGCACCACGATCAGGCCCAGATAGCCCATCACCAGTCCGGCGATGGCAAAACCGCGGCCGGCCGGTTCCTTCGAGAGACTCAGGTGGCCGAAGATGATGGCCAGGATCTGGGGGATGAACAAGAAGCCGCCGGTCGCCACGCCGACAATGCCCAACACCATGGACGTCACCCCGAGCCCGGTCGAGGGCCGGTCCCGACCGCCGGGCGAATACGGATACGAGCCGGCCCCGGGATAGGGGTGACCCGCCTGCCGACCATCCTGACCGGCGCCGGTTCCGTACCCGGATGGGTGCTGCCCACCCGGCTGGTTGGCGATCACCGGGTACTGGCCGTGAATCGGGTACTGCGGCTGACCGTTCGTGTACGGCCCCGCCAGTGGCTGGTCTGCGTAAGGATTGCGTTCGGCTGCCGACTGGCCGGCCGTCGTCGGGCCCGGTGTTGCTGGCGGCGCCGAAGCGTCGGAGTACCAGGACGGATGTGTGGGGTCGTCAAAGGGACGGTACCGGTCCGATGAGTCGGACGAGTAGTCGCCAGCGGGGGTGCGTGGGTCCCGATCGGTCATGGTGTCCTCGAGGTTCTCGGTGGGCGCTGGTCTCAGTCTACGGACACGCCCGGACACGCTCACAGGACTGTGGGCCGTTCATCCTCCAGTCACCTCCGGATGCTTGCGTCATCCCATGACCGCATCGACCGGAACCTCCCCCGACCGAACCGACGACTCCACAGTCCAGGGATACGATCCCGCGTTCCTCGGCACCTCCGAGCAGGTCCCCGCCCCGAGTCACGACCGGCTGGTGGTGCTCGACTACGTCCACTTCTCCGTCCACCAGGACACTGAGCGCCGGCTGGCCGCCAACACCGCGGTGAACATCGATGGGGCCCGATTGCGCGACGTCGGCCGCAGCGACCATTGGCGTTTCGACGACCGTCTGCCCCGAGAGCACCAGTCCGGGGAGGACCTCTACGGCCACAACGACCTCGACCGCGGGCACTTGGTCCGCCGTCGTGATCCGGTGTGGGGAGAGGACTCCATCGCCCGTCAGGCGAACTCAGACACCTTCCACTACACCGTGGCCGCGCCCCAGGCCGGCTACTTCAACCAGTCTCACGAGCTCTGGCTGGGGGTGGAGGATCACGTCCTGGAGCACGCCCGAGCCGCCGAGCAGAAGCTGAGCGTGTTCACCGGCTGCCTGTTCGCCGACGACGACCCCGAGTACCGCGGCGAATTCCTCATCCCTCGACGTTTCTTCAAGATCGCCGCCTGGAACCTCCAGCCGGAGCTGGGCACGCTGGCCACCACCGGCTACCTGCTGGACCAGGGTGAGGGACTGGACCGGATCATCCGGCGTGGCCTGCGTCCCGGGGAGGAGGTCGAGGGCCCCGGGCCGTTCAAGACCTATCAGGTGCCCGTCGCCGACATCGCGGAGCTGTCCGGCTTGGCCATGGAGCAGCTGATCCAGGCGGATCGTTATCGTGTCCCCGCCGACGGGCAAGATGAAGACGTCCGCTCAGTCCGGGCCGTCCGGCGCTGGCGGGAACTGGAGGGATTCGATGACATCACCCTGTGAACACCACCCACAGGCCACGACCACCGTGCCCGCGCACCGCCGTCAGTGCGCCGTGCCGCCGTACCTGCTGGAACAGATGGCGCAGTATCTTCCGGATGCGCCGACTGATGAGCCCACAGACGTCCCGGCGGACACGTCACCTCCGTCCGCCCCGGGTCCCAGCATCCGTCCGCCGCAGGTGCCGGGCCGGACCTCACCGCCTCCGGTTCCGCACTGGGACGCGGAGCTGCCGGCCGACGTCGGGCGCACCTTGGAATTGGACGAAAAGGTCCGCGAACTGCGCCACCGCGGCCTGCTGCCGGACCGGGCGATCACCGCACCGACCGGCACGCTGAACCGGACCGTCTCCGATGCCCAGGGCACGGAGGAATTGCCCGGCACGACGGTGCGCTCCGAGGGCGAGGACCCGGTGGAGGACCCCGCCGTCAATGAGGCCTACGACGGCGTCGGCTCGGTGTACGCGTTCCTCGAGGAGATCTACCGCCAGTCCTCCCTCGACGGGACCGGACTCGAGCTGCTGGCCACGGTGCACTACGGACGCCGCTATGACAACGCCTTCTGGGACGGCACCCAGATGGTCTTCGGCGACGGAGACGGGGAGATCTTCACCGGATTCACGCCGTCGCTCTCGGTGATCGCCCACGAACTGGCTCACGGCCTGATGCAGTACTCCACAGATCTGGTCTATGAGGGCCAGTCCGGGGCGCTGAACGAGTCCTTCGCGGACGTGCTCGGCGTGCTGGTGGACCAGTACGCCCACGGACACACGGCGGAGGACGCCACGTGGCTGATCGGCGCCGAGGTCTTCGGGCCGGACGTTCAGGCCACCGCGCTGCGGTCCTTGGCCGCGCCGGGGACCGCCTATGACGACCCGCGACTGGGAAAGGATCCCCAACCAGCTCATCTCGATGATTTCGTGGAGACGGAGTCGGACTACGGCGGGGTCCATCAGAACTCGGGCATCCCCAACAAGGCCTTCCACCTGGCGGCCACCGCGCTCGGCGGTCATGCCTGGGAACGAGCCGGCCAGGTCTGGTTCGACGTGGTCACCGGCGGGGCGATCCCCGCGGACGTCGACTTCGCCGGCTTCGCCGAGGCAACGGTCGCTTCCGCACGCGATCGCTTCGGGGAGGAGGTCGCCGGCACCATTGATGAGGCCTGGCGGCAGGTCGGGGTCCTGACCGCCGCCGAGGTAACTGCCTAAGCTAGGGCCATGGACAGCGCCCCGCGGAGCCCCCAGGGGTCTGCGCTGCGCCCGGACGCCCATTCGCGGCCAGAGGACGGATCTGGCCTTCAGGTGGTCGTCGAGCGCTCGGGCGGATTGGCCGGAATGGTGCGCCGATGGACTGCTCCCGCGCCCAACGACGGCTCCCCCGCCGCGCGGGCCGCTCACCGGATCGCGGCCTCGGCGCAGGGGTCGGTATCCGATGTGGGCGGTGCGGCCGTCGAACCCGAGTCAGCTCCGCCGTCGCCGGTGCGCGACGGGTTTCAGTGGCAGGTGACGTGTGGGGAAGGTTCTCTGCGCTGTGACGAAGCCGGCCGGCGTCGGGATCCTGAGGTGGATGAACTGATCCGGGTGGTGACCGAGTCATGAAACAGTGGTGCCATGACCGCTGAGACACCGGAGAATGCTGATGTGAATGCTGCTGTGAGCGGCCCGGCGCATGCCGCCGAGCGTGCCGGAACCCGTGCCCTGCCAGAAGACCTCGTCGATGTGGCCGCCCTGTTGGCCGCCTATACCGATCGGCACCCGGACCCCTCTGATCCGGCGCAACGCGTGTCCTTCGGCACCTCCGGCCACCGGGGGTCCTCCCTGAAGACCTCGTTCAACGAGGACCACATCGCCGCCATCACACAGGCGATCGTGGAGTACCGCGCGGCTCAGGGCATCACCGGACCGCTGTTGATGGGCCGCGACACCCACGCGCTGTCCGCGCCCGCACAGGACACCGCACTGGAGGTGCTGCTCGGCAACGGCGTGCGCACCTTGATCGACTCCCGGGATGAGTTCACTCCGACCCCGGCGGTCTCCCATGCGATTCTGAGCGTGAACGCCGAGAACCCCACGAGCCAGGCGGACGGCATCGTCATCACGCCGTCGCACAACCCACCCACGGACGGCGGGTTCAAATACAACCCGCCCCACGGTGGTCCCGCGGACACGGACGTCACGAACTGGATTGCTGATCGCGCCAATGAGCTCCTGGCCGGCGGCATGAGCGAGGTCAAGCGCATCTCCTTGGACGAGTCGAAGCAGCACGAGGCCTTGGGCACCTTCGATTTCATGGATCGCTACGTCTCCGACCTGGCCACGGTCATCGACCTCGATGCCATCCGTTCGGCCGGGGTGCGCATCGGCGCCGATCCCCTGGGCGGAGCGTCGGTCGCGTACTGGAGTGAGATCGGACGCCGCCACGGGCTCAACCTGACCGTGGTGAATCCGGACGTCGACCCGCAGTGGGGCTTCATGACCCTGGACTGGGACGGCAAGATCCGCATGGACTGCTCCTCGCCGAACGCCATGGCCTCCTTGATCGAACGCATGGTGCCCAGTGGTGAGGATGCGGGGTCCGTGGCCGGGTCCTCCTCAGGCTCGACCGCGCCGTTCGACATCGCCACGGGCAACGATGCCGACGCCGACCGCCATGGCATCGTCACCCCGGACGGCGGACTGATGAACCCGAATCATTTTCTGTCCGTGGCGATCGACTATCTTTACCGGCACCGTCGCGGCTGGCCGACCGGAGCCGGCGTCGGGAAGACCCTGGTGTCCTCCTCGATGATCGACCGCGTGGCCGCGGGGCTGGGACGGGAACTGGTGGAAGTACCGGTCGGTTTCAAGTGGTTTGTGCCGGGACTGCGGGACGGCACCGGAGTGTTCGGCGGCGAGGAGTCCGCCGGGGCGTCCTTCGTGTGCTTCGACGGGTCACCGTGGTCCACGGACAAGGACGGGATTTTGCTGTGCCTGCTCGCCGCTGAGATTCGCGCGGTCACGGGGAAGTCGCCCTCCGAGTACTACGCCGAACTGGTGGAACAGTACGGCAACCCGGTCTACGCCCGCGTCGATGCCCCGGCCACTGCCGAGCAGAAGGCCCTGCTGAAGCAGATGTCCCCGTCGGACGTCACCGAGGACACCCTGGCGGGCGAGACGATCACGGCCACTATGACGGAAGCGCCTGGCAATGGCGCGGCCATCGGAGGACTCAAGGTCACCACGGAGAATGCCTGGTTCGCCGCCCGGCCCTCCGGCACCGAGGACGTCTACAAGATCTACGCCGAGTCGTTCATCTCCGCCGAACACCTGGCCCAAATACAAGCCGAAGCCAAGGCGATCGTGGACGCCGTCATCTCTCGCGCAAAGTGACTCTGCCCCCACCGAAGTGACGTGGTCTCGTCACTTTGTGCCCGGCCGTCCCAGCGCTTCAGCAGCGGTTTCCACAGGGTGTGGATAGCAGGGCTGCCGGGCCGGGCGAGGTTGGGATGCTGGAGCCATGAACGAGGACACGTGGTTCAATCCCCTGCCGGTACTGACTCCCGGGAACGACGGCGGCCGGTCCCGGAAATCGCTGAGCCGGGCTTTCGCTGCCGGAGACCTGGTGCGGGTGCGCCACGGCTTCTACGTCGCGACGGATCAATGGCTTGCAGCAACATCTGCGCAGCGCTTCATGACCACGGTCAAAGCCGTTGCAGGCCGACTGCACCAACCCGTCTTCGCCGGTGCCACCTCATTGGTGCTCCAAGGGATTCCAGTGCTGGAGACGCCGGCCACCGTGGACGTCATCACCTCGACGGCGTCACGGGCGGGGATACAGACCACCATGCCCGGCTACCACGAGATCCACGCGCGGCACTCTGGGGAACTGCCGTACATCCACCGAACCCGCAATATCTTCCGGGAGCCGCCGTATGCCGTGAACGAGCCGCGGGTTCCTCAACTCCACACGGCGCTTCGCCTTCTGGACGTGGTAGATCACCTTGCGGAGACTCTGACCGAGCTCGACTTCTGCGCCGCACTGGCCGTCGTCGACAGCCTGTTGTCCGGGAGAAACGGCAACGGTCTGCGGTTCGACCGCTCGCGCCTGAAGAGGGTCCTGGATCGAGACACGTCCCCTTCCGGCCGTGCCATCCTGAATCGCGTGCTCCGGTGGTCCACCCACCTCAGTGAGTCGCCCGGTGAATCCCTCAGCCGCGCCCGCATGATCGAGCTCGGTTTCCAGATGCCCGAACTCCAGGCCCACCTCAGCGGTGCTGATGGCGTGGAGTATCGCGTCGATTTCTGGTGGGAAGAGCTGGGGCTCATCGGGGAGTCCGACGGCTGGGGGAAGTACTCGGCCGGTGACGGGCGTGCGGATCCAGAGCAGGTCGTCCGACTCGAGAAACGCCGCGAAGACGCACTCCGCGAGCGCGGTTACCGCTTCTTGCGATGGGACTGGGCCGATGCCCTCGATCCCCAGCGCTTCGCGGAACTGCTGGTGCGCAACGGAGTGCCGCGCCGCCGTCGGGCTTCGATCCGCTGGTCCGCCTGATCACCCGGACCAGAAACACCACGTCAACCACCCCGGTCCGAGGCACAAAGTGACCAGCGAACGTCACAACGGTGGGGGCGGGGTCACTTTGCGCGGGAAACGGGGGTTAGAGGAGGCGCTTGAGGGCTTGGCGCTTGGTCCAGGAGTAGGGCGGATAGATCATCCTGAGGGTGTCCACCTGGTCCGTCTTCGTCAGCGCCGGACGCAGTTGGGAGAACGTCTCGAAGCCCGCCCGGCCGTGATACGCGCCCATCCCGGACGCTCCGACGCCACCGAAGGGCAGGGTCGGCAGGCTCGCCTGGATCAAGGCCACGTCGAAGGCCATCGCGCCGGCGGTCACCCGCTCCTCGAAGGCCCGGTGATAGCGGTGCTTGTCCGTGAAGAGATAGGCGGCCAGCGGATGAGGCCGGGCGTTGATGAACTCCACCGCCTCCTCGAACGTCTCCACGCGAAGTATGGGCAGCACGGGCCCAAAGATCTCCTCGGTCATCAGGGCACTGTCCGCAGACACCTCCGACACCACGGTCGGCTCCAGGAACCGATCGGCGACGTCGGCCCGGCCCCCGTGCACCAAGCGCGCCGGGGCACGGCCCTCGCCGCCAGCTCCGCCGTCGCCGCCCTCGCCTCCAGCACCGCCGTCGCCACCCTCCAGCGACTCCTGCAGCAGGGCCATCACGCGTTCCAGCTGCTCGGAGCTGATGAGCCGCCCATAGTCCCGAGAGGTTTGAGCGTCCTCACCGTAGAACTCCTCGATCGCCTGAGGCAGGTGCTTCTCGAGCTGCCGCTGGGTCTCCTCGCCGATGGCCAGCACGTAGTCCGGGGCCACGCAGGTCTGGCCGGCGTTGGTGAACTTGCCGAAGACGATGCGCCGGGCGATGGCGGGCCAGTTGCGCCCATCGGCCACCACACACGGCGACTTTCCGCCCAGTTCCAGGGTCACCGGAGTCAGTTGGCGGGCCGCCGCCTCGTAGACGATGCGCCCGACGCGTTCTCCACCGGTGTAGAAAATGTGGTCGAACTTCTCCTCAATCAGGGAGCTCACCGTCTCAGCGCCGCCCTCCACCACGGCGACGCCGCTGGGATCCAGATACTCGGGGATGAGCCGGCTGATCAACGAGGCGGTGGCCGGAGCCTTCTCGCTGGGCTTGAGCACCACTGCGTTGCCGGCGGCCACGGCGGCCACCAGCGGGGACATGATGAGCTGGAAGGGGTAGTTCCAGGGGGCGATGATCAACACAGTCCCCAGGGGCCGGGCCTCTACCTTCGCCCCGGCCGGCCTGAACGCCAGGGGAACCTTGACGGTCTCCGGCTCCATCCAGTCGGTCAGATACAGCAGCGCGTGGTCGACCTCGGCTCGTGCCGGCTGCACCTCGGTGAGCATGGCCTCGGTCGCGGGCTTGCCGAGGTCTTGCGCGAGTGCTGCACAGATCGCCTGGGACTGTTCGTCGAGCATCCGTCGGATGCCCTTGAGTTGGGCGGCCCGGAAGCGCCGCGGGTGGGTCACCCGCAGGGTGGCGGCGCGGCGCATTCTCCCGACGACGGCGCTCGGCTCCTCGTGCGCGGTCATCGCTGCGGCCAGTATCCGCGCGCTTCCATGACGGAGGCCAGCGCCTCGACGTCGTCGGTCATCAGCCCGTCCACGCCGAGGGCGAGCAATCGCTCCATCTCCGCCGGGTCATCCACCACCCAGACGTGGACCTGCAGCCCAGCGGCCTGGCAACGGGATACGAAGGTGCGGGTCACCACCGGGATGGGGCCCTGCTTCACCGGAACCTGGACGCAGTCGAGGTGAGCCAGGCTCCGACCCACGAATCGACTCAGCCCTAAGGGCGCGGCCAGTACGAGCGCCGCGATGGCCAGTCCCCCACCGGACATCGCGGTCCTGCGATGGGCGGCGCGAGTGAACTTGCGTCGCCGGGAATCGTGGAAGGAGGCGATGAGCACCCGGTCCCACGCGTCATGCCGGGCGATGATCTGCGCGATGGCCTCCGCGGCGGCATCGTCTTTGAGATCCACGTTGAGGTGGACGTCGTCCCACTCGGTCAGCAGATCCTCGAAGCGCAACAGGTGTTCGCCCTCCAGGACCGCCGTACCCCCGGTTCCCGCTGTACCCCCCGTTCCCGGCGTCGGCTCTCCAACCCTCGACGCTCCGGTGGAGCCGCTCGGCCCCGCCGCGCGAGTACCCGTCGGGTCGATCACCCGCACCCGGGTCAGCTCCTCCCAGGTGTGGTCGGAGATCTTGCCGGTACCGGTGGTGACCCGGTCCAGGACCTCGTCATGGAAGACCATCAGCACGCCGTCCCGGGTGGTGCGCACGTCCAGTTCGAGATAGGCATAACCACGGTCGACGGCGGCGCGGAACGCGGCCAGGGTGTTCTCCCGCGCGGTGTCCGCGCCCCGGTGCGCGAAGGCGAGGGGCCAGCCCCGTCGGCCGGGCAGCGAGTCCTTCAGATACGGAGCCAGGGTGAAACGCTTCACGGCTTCACCCTACCGGCGATCAGGGCAGGGTCAGGAGCTCTTCGACGACCCGGGCCACGCCGTCGTCGTCACAGGCCCCGGCCATCGCGTCCGCCGCGCGAATCAGCACGGGGTGACCGGAGGCCACGGCGTAGCCGGTGCCCGCCCAATGAATCATCTCCAGATCGTTGGGCATATCCCCGAAGGCCACGACCTCGTGCGCGGCGATCCCGTGGCGGGCGGCGAAGGTGGAGAGCGCGCTGGCCTTGTTCACGTCCGGCCGGGACATCTCCAGCAGCGCCATTCCCGGCGCGGAGTGGGTCACGGCCAGCAGCTCGCCCAGCAGTTCGCGGACCTCAGCCAGAAAGGCATCGGGCTCGCGCGTCCGGGTCTTGGCCAGGAACTTCACCACGGTGGGATCTTCGGGCAGCACGTCCTCCATCCGGCGGGCCACATGCACGCCGTCGGCCGGCTCCTCGGGAGTAACCGAGCCGGACTGGTCGACGAAGGCCGCGTCGAGGTGGAATCCCTCGAGCGTCTCGGCGGCGAAGGACGCAGAGGGGTCCAGCGCGGAGATCATGTCCCGGGCCTGCAGCACGGTCTCGAGCGCCATCGGGCGGGATTCGAGAACCGTGTCATTCGCCAGGTCGTAGACCACCGCCCCATTGGAGCAGATCACCGGGCCGGCATGGCCCAGGGTGCGGGTCAGCGGGTTCAGCCAGCGAATCGGCCGGCCGGTGACGAAGACCACCTGGACGCCGGCGTCGTGGGCCGCTTGAAAAGCCTCCACGGTGCGCGCCGAGATGAACCCGGTGCCCGTGTGGGAGTAGCCGATGATGGTCCCGTCCAGATCGCTGGCGATCATCCGGGGCCGACGTCGTCCCGCCCCGACCGGCGCCGGCGGTGCCGGATCCGAGGCCGGTGGAGGAAAGGACATGCGTCCATCTTAGGCGGCGACGAGCCCGGCGAGCCCTGCGTTCCGGACCCAGCCGACCAGACTCAGCCGATCGGGTCGGGCATCCTCACCACGGTGTAGTCCACGCCGATGCTGCGGTCCAGCCGGCCGTCACTCATCACGACTTCCCAGCGCTCGGCAAACTGGTCGACGCCGGCCAGCATCACCGGAGTGCCTGACAACACGATGGTTCCGTCGGTCATGAGGCCGCGGCGCGAGAGTTCCTCGATCCAGTAGCGCGGAGGCAACAGCTCGCCCAGGGTCGAGTCCTGGATCTGCGTTCGCTGACCGTCCTGGGCGACCCAGGCCTGCAGGGTGATCTCGTCCAGGTGGTCCTCGATCTGCTCGAGAGGCCACGCCTGCCGGCCGACCACATCCGGGGACGCGTTCTTCGACCAGGCCACCCCGTTCTTCTCCAGCTCCCGGTCGGTGTGGTCGCATGCCACCGTCAGGTAGTACGAGCCCTGGGCCGCGATCAGCGCCCATTCCGCCTCACCGGACGTGCGGTCGTGCTGCACCGCGACCTCGGTGCACTGCTGCGCGAGGTAAGGGGAGACCGGGTACATGGCCGGGGTGACGGACGGACCGGGAACACCCAGTTCAGCGAGCTCATCGATGTGCGCCTGCACGGCTTCCTGATTGCGCCCGGCATACCCCGCGTTGAACAGTTGGCGGACCCCCACCTGGAGCTGCTCACCGTCCGGCAGTTCGAAGGTCACGTCGGTCGTGCTCATCTGGTCGTTCCTCTCGCCCGATTGACCCCGGTGTGTTCCGGCGCCGTTAAAACTGCGTGACAACTCGTCCCGAGTTCCCGGGACAGCCTTGCGAATGCAGCCTGTATGCGTATTGTATACAGCGCACTACGTTAGACCCACATCACATCGACGTCACATCGACACTGTCCAATCCCACCGAATCGGAGGCCGCGACGTGAGCACACCGAGGCAGACCATTCCATCCGGCACCGCGGGCGCTGCCCCGGGGATCAGCCGGGCCAGCCTGTACAAGGCCTTCATCGCATCCCTGTCCGGCACCACGCTGGAGTGGTATGACTTCGCGGTCTACTCCGCCTCGTCCGCCCTCGTGCTCGGCATCCTGTTCTTCCCGGCCGAGGACCCGTACATCGCGACGATCTCCGCGTTCTCCACCTATGCGGTCGGGTACATCTCCCGGCCCATCGGCGGGGTGGTGTTCGGCCGACTGGGCGACCTGATCGGACGAAAGAAGGTCCTGGTCATCACCTTGATGATGATCGGTGTGGCCACCTTCCTCATCGGCCTGCTGCCCACCTATCACGACATCGGCGTGACCGCCGCGGTCCTGTTGGTGACCTTGCGCTTCTTCCAGGGCGTCGGCGTCGGCGGCGAGTGGGGCGGAGCGGTCCTGTTGTCCTCCGAGTTCGGCGATCCCCGCCGTCGTGGGTTCTGGGCCTCCGCGGCCCAGGTCGGTCCGCCGCTGGGCAACCTCTTGGCCAACGGCGTGCTGGCTGTGCTGACCGGGCTCCTCACCGAGGACGCCTTCCTCAGCTGGGGCTGGCGAGTGGCCTTCCTCCTCTCCGCGGTGCTCATCGCCTTCGGCCTCTGGATCCGGCTGCGCCTCGAGGACACTCCCGTGTTCCAGGCCCTGCAGGATCGGGGCGACCAGGCCGAAAAACCGGTCACCGAGATCTTCACCACGCAGCGCCGCCAGCTCGCGGCCGCCGTCCTGTCCCGGATCGGACCCGATGTGTTCTACGCGCTGTACACGGTCTTCATCCTCAGCTATGGCGTGCAGCATCTGGACATGTCCCGCTCGGACGTCCTGTTCGCCGTCCTCATCGGCTCGGCCTTCCAGGTGATCTCGATTCCGCTGGCCGGCTGGGTCTCCGACCTGGTCAACCGGCGACTGGTCTATGGCCTGGCCGCCGTCGCCTCGGCCTCATGGGCCTTCCTGATGTTCATCGTGGTCAAGCCGGACCACTTCGTGCTGCTGGCCCTGTGCCTGGTGGTCGCCGGCACCTGCCACTCCTTCATGTACGGCCCACAGGCCGCCTACGTGATCGAGCAGTTCCACCCGCGGGTGCGCTACACCGGTGCCTCGCTGGCCTACACCATCGCCGGAGTCTTCGGCGGGGCGCTCGCCCCCTTGATGTTCACCCTGGTCGCCGGACCGGAGGGCCACTGGGTTCCGGTCGCGCTTTATGTGACCGCCGCCTGCGTCCTCACGCTCACCGGGCTGCTGTTGGGCCGCAACTCCGCCCCGGAGGAGGACCTGGAGTACCTCGAGGATGACCAGCCCGTCCACCTGTGAGCCGGCCCGTGCGGTCGGCCGGCGCCTGCGGTCGGCCGTACGGACACCGGCAACAGCCCGACGGCGGCGGCTCCCCTCAGCCGTTGAGCAACAGTTCGCGCGTGGTCTCCAGATGCCGGACCGTGGCCTCCACGGCCTGCTCGGTCGATCCGGCGGCCAAGGCCTCGAGGATTTCGGCATGCTCCCGGCAGACATCGGCCCGGCGGGTCGGTGTTCGGAACAGGGCCTCGATGCCGACCATCAGCTGACGGGTCCGGATGGTCGAGTAGGCGTCCTCCATGAAATGGTTCTCCGCGGCCCGCACCAGGGTCATGTGGAAATCCCGGTCCTTCTCGATGAACACCTTCGAGCTGTCCATGTCCCCGAGGTCCACCAGGTCCTCCTGGGCCTCGAGCAGGGCCCGCATGCCGATCACCGGGGTGACGCCCCGCTCCATGGAGGTTCGGATGGAATGTGATTCGATGACGGTTCGGAACTCGAACAGCTGCCGGATCTGCGTGCCCGTCATCCGGGGCACCATCGCACCCCGATTGGGAATCATCTCAATCAGCCCTCGTGCCTTCAGGAGCAAGAAGGCCTCCCGAACCGGGGTGCGGGAAATGCCCAGACGCTCCGCCAACTCCTGTTCGCTGAGGAACTGCCCGGCATTGCGCGGATCCGTCAGGACATCGTTCAGGAGGTAGTCGTGCGCCAGATCGCGACCGCTTCGATGAGGGGATGACATACGTCGTGTATACACCCAGAAAACTCGCCAGAGAAACAGGAGAACCCATGAGCATCACCATCGCTCTCGCCCAGATTTCCGCCACTCCGGACGTGGAATCGAACCTCGGCCAGATCCGGGACTGGACCGCCCGAGCCGCCCAGAGCGGAGCCCGACTGGTCCTGTTCCCCGAGGCCTCCACCTGCTCGTTCGACGGCGACCTGGCGGCCTTCGCCCGCGAGGAGTCCGCGGCGGCCCATGAGCGCATCGCGGCTTGGGCGGCCGAGTTCGGAGTCGCCATCGTCGTCGGGTCGTTCAGCAGCGCTCCTTCCAGCAGCGCTTCTGTCAGCAGCGCTCCTTCCAACCCCGGCGATGACCGCATTCTCAACACCACCATCGCGGCCCTGCCGGACGGCCGCCAGTACTCCTATGACAAGATCCACCTCTTCGACGCCTTCGGCCATCGCGAGTCGGACACGGTCGCCCCGGGAAATCAGACCACCGTGTTCAGCTTCGAGGGTCTGACCTTCGGACTGGCCACCTGCTACGACATTCGCTTCCCCGAGCTGTTCACCACGCTGGCGCGCGAGGGAGCCGAGGTGATTCTGCTCGGTGCCTCGTGGGGTGACGGTCCCGGCAAGGCCGATCAGTGGACCCTGCTGTCCCGGGCTCGGGCGCTGGACTCCACAACCTGGATGGCCGCCGTCGGGCAATGTCCGCGCGATCCGGCGACCGCAGGCACCCCCACGAGCTCGCCGCTGGGCGTGGGCCTCTCGGCACTGGTGGCCCCGGACGGCACGGACACCGCCCGGCTCGGCCTCACTCCGGAACTGGCTCTGGTCGAGATCGATGCGGAACGGGTGCAGTCCACCCGCGCCGGCATTCCCGTGTTGGAGAACGCGCGCCTACGGAGCTGACCGGGTGCGGGAACACTCGAGTTCCTCGCGCGTGGGCGGATCCGCACCCGGCCGGGACGAGGTGATGCCCGCGGCGCGGGCGGCGTAGGCCAGCACGTCCGCGGTGTCCTGGGCGTTGATGGTCCGCAAAGCCTCGCGTCGGTCGGCTCCGAGGAGCTCACGGTCGGCCAGCGCGACCAGCAGGGCGGCCGTGAAGGAGTCACCGGCGCCCACGGTGTCCGCCACCTCGACCGGCTGGACCGGATGGTCGCTCACCCCGGCAGCGGTGGCGCACAGGATGCTGGTCTCGCCACAGGTGAGCACCACGATGGCCGGCCCGAGTCGCTGCCACTGAACAATGACGTCCTCGAGAGAACGGTCCGGATACAACCAGGACAGGTCCTCGTCCGAGGCGTGGACGATGTCGGCGAGCGCCACCGATTTCTCGGCACGCTTCCGCGCGGAGGGCCGGTCCGGAACGATCGACGGGCGGCAGTTCGGGTCGTAGCTCAGCGTGACGTCCGGTGCCAGGGCCGCGAGGATTTCCATCACCGTGGACGCTCCGGGCTCCAACACGGTGGCGATCGACCCGGTGTGCAGATGCTTCAGGGACTGAGGCCGCCCGTCGCGGGACATCGCCCCGCAGATCAGCTCCGATGTTTTTGCAGACTCGGGCAGCGTCCAGTCCAGATCAAAGTCATAATGCGCGACGCCGGTCGGGTCCAGTCGAGCGGTGGCCACGGAGGTCGGGATGTCGTCGGGCTCCAAGACAGCGTCGACACCGTTGCGGCCCAGGTGTTCTCGGACCATGGACCCGTACTCATCGCGACCGTAGCGACCGGCGAAGAAAACGTTCTGCCCCAGGCGGGCGAGTCCGACGGCGACGTTGAGGGGGCTGCCGCCGACGTGGGCGCGCGGCGTCGCGGTATCGGACATGACGACATCGACGAGCGCCTCGCCGATCACGCCCACGTAATCAGTCACGAATCAACGGTACCGTACCGGTCAGTTCCACCCGCCAGTACGCACTCCGACCGGAAAGATCCCCGTGACGTCGAACGACCGCAAACCGTCTCTGCTCAACCGACTCGGCCTGGACTGGAGTCTCCACGGCGACGGCCGGCGCATCACTCCCGGTGAGGTCGTCGCTCCGAATGAACGCCTGGCCTGGCCCCTGACTGTCGGTGTGGGCATCCAGCACGTGATGGCCATGTTCGGCGCCACCGTCCTGGTGCCCACCATCACCGGCTTTCCCGTGGCCGCCTCGCTGTTCTTCTCCGGTGTGGGCACCGTGCTGTTCCTGATTATCACCGCCGGCCGCGTGCCGTCGTACCTGGGCAGTTCCTTCGCGTTCATCGCCCCCATCAGCGCGGCGATGAACCAGCACGGGATCGGCGGCGCCCTCGGTGGGGTGCTGGTCAGCGGCGTCGCCCTGTTCATCGTCGGCGCCATCGTGCAATGGGCGGGAACCGGGTGGATCCATGCGCTGATGCCCCCGGTGGTGATGGGCACGATTGTGGCTCTCATCGGCCTGAACCTCGCGGGCAGCACCACCGAGGCCATGGTGACCGTCCCGCTGACCACGTTCGCCACGACCCTGGCCATCGTCGTCTGCGCCGTGCTCTTCAAGGGATTGCTGGGGCGCTTGTCCATCCTGCTGGGCATCATCGTGGGCTACCTCGTGGCGCTGGCTCAGGGCCAAATCGATTTCAGCCCCGTGGGCGAGGCCGACTGGATCGGTCTGCCCCCGTTCCACGCACCCGAGTTCCACGCTGACGTGCTCTTCCTGTTCCTACCCGTGGTGCTGGTGCTGGTGGCGGAGAACATCGGCCACGTGAAGACCGTGGGGCTGATGACCGACCGCAACCTCGACCGGTCCAACGGCCGTGCCCTGATGGCCGACGGCCTCTCCACCACGCTGTCCGGGCTGGGCGGCGGCGTCGGCACCACCACCTACGCCGAGAACATCGGCGTCATGGCGTCCTCCCGCGTATACTCCACCGCCGCGTACTGGGTGGCGGGACTCTTCGCGCTGGCGTTGTCCTTCCTGCCGACCTTCGGCGCCCTAGTCAGCACCATTCCCGCGGGCGTGGCCGGCGGCGCTGGCATCATCCTCTACGGGATGATCGGCGTGATGGGCGTGCGGATCTGGGTGCAGAACACCGTCGACTTCTCCAACACCATCAACCTCATGGCAGCCGGCGCGGGCCTCATCGTGGCGATCGCCGACCCGGTCATCTCGGTCGGTGGCATGCAGTTCGGCGGCATCGCCCTGGGCACCGCCGCCGTCCTGGTGGTGTTCCACCTGATGACCACCCTCGCGCGCTGGCGGGGGACCGAGCCCGTGCCCGCGGATCCGGACGATCAGCCCTACGAGTCGTCGGAACCGGGGCGCTTGGGCTAGTGGCGGCTGCGTACCCTGGGGGGGTGGCGGAACAGTCGGAGAACGCGAAAAGTACGGAGAACACACCACCCACGACGTCGGAACGCTGGCCTTCGGGCACCTCTCACCTGGTGGTGTCCGGGCCCTCGGGGTCCGGCAAGTCCACGGCCGGTCGCCTGGTGGCCACCGCCCTGGGGAGGGTCTGGGTGGAGGGGGACGCCTTCCACACCGTGGAGAACCGCAACAAGATGGCCGCCGGGACACCGCTGACCGATGAGGATCGGGCCCCGTGGCTTAAACGACTGGCCGGAGAACTGCACCGGCTCGGCGAACTCGGCCTACCCGCCGTGCTGGCGTGCTCGGCGTTGAAGCGCTCGTACCGGGACACCCTGCGCTCGTGTGGCTATCCGTTGACGATCGTGCAGATCCGGGTCTCTCCCGAGGCGCTCCAGCAGCGCGTGGCCGCACGGCACGCGCACTTCATGCCGGCGTCGTTGGTCTTGGGGCAGATCGCCCTGATGGAACCGCTGAGCGACGACGAGCACGGAGCCGCGGTGGAGTCCACTGACGATCCGCAGACCACCGCCGACCGGATTGTCGACGCCCTCGGCCTGCACTGAGCGTCACTGGCGGGAGGAACGGGGGCGCCGGCCCTTGGCGGCCCCGATGAAGTCCTGCACCAGGGGCGAGTCCACGGCTTTGAGCCAGGCCAGGCCCACGGCCCAACCGGGGTGGCGGTCCGGGCCCGGGCCCTGAGCCAGCGGCAACGTCATGACGTCCTTGCGGCCGAACATGCGCGCCACCGACGCCGGAAGCACCACATACCCGGCACCACTGGCCACGATCTCCAGGGCCATCCGCTCCCCCGCCCCGGGAACCTCGGGGGCCTCGAGCGGGTCCTCCGGGGGCGGCGGGGCGAACTCCTCCGGGTCCAGCCGGGTGTCCGTGTCCAGGGCGGTCTCCAACTCGGTCCAGGAGACCGGGCCGTCCCGGTCGACGTCCCAGGCCGCCAAGAGATGATCTCGGCCGATACACACCACCGGGTCCTCCTCGTAGAATCGGACCACGTGCACCGATTCCGGATCCACGCCGCCGGATCGCAGTAATTCCTCCGGTGAGGAGTCCCTCGACCAACGCAGGTAGCCCAACTGCGGCAGCCCACGCGGCGGCGAGCCGTCGGCCCCGGGAGCCAGAAAGGCCACCTGGGTGCCGACGTCGCGCTTCACCAGCTGAACGCGACGCTCGCGAGAGGTGAAACGGTCCACCCATTTCGAGGGCGAGGCACCGGGGATGGTGGACAGAAAGAGGGTCTCCGGCGCCCCCGTCTCCGGTGCCGCCAAGGGGCCTACTTGACCTTCTCGCGCAGGAAACCGATGGCGCGCGACCAGGCCAACTGCGCCTCCTCGGGCCGGTAGTTGCCCTGGGGATTGGCGTCATTGTGGAAGGCGTGCGGGGCGTCGTAGAAGAAGTACTCGACCTCGGTGCCGGATTCCTGGCGGATCTGCTCTTCCTGGGCGCGCGCCTGGTCCGGCGGGAACATGCCGTCCTGCTCGGCGTAGTGACCCTGGATGGCGGCCTTCACCCCGGTGTAGGAGTCCGGAACCGCCTGCCCGACGCCGTAGAACGGCACCGCCGCGGAGATCTTGTCGCCCTGCTGGGCGGCCAGGGCCAGCACGAAGCCACCTCCCATGCAGAAACCGATGGTGCCCACGGTGGAGGAGGAGACGGCATCCAGGGACAACAGGTAATCCACGGCACCGGCCAGCTGCCGTGCGCCCTCCTCGGCGGGGAGCTTGGACATCATCTCACCGGCTTCGTCCCCGTCATGGGTGATCCAGCCGCCGTAGAGGTCCGGTGCCAGCGCGGTGAAGCCCTCGGCAGCCAGGCGATCGCAGATGTCGCGGATGTGGTCGGTCAGTCCCCACCATTCCTGGATGACG
Source organism: Citricoccus sp. GCM10030269 (assembly GCF_042665635.1). Lineage (NCBI taxonomy): Bacteria > Bacillati > Actinomycetota > Actinomycetes > Micrococcales > Micrococcaceae > Citricoccus > Citricoccus sp. GCM10030269. The sequence goes on from NZ_JBHTCV010000002.1 coordinate 254,408, forward strand.
ATGACTCCCGGGCCCGAGCCGGATTCCGGCGTGGCCAGGTAGCCGTGGCCCAACTGGACGCCGCCCTCGGAAGGCTCCTTGTCCGGCAGGGCGAAGGTCGTGTTCTGGTGCGGGGTCTTTCCGGCCACTGGTCCTCCTCGAATCGGTGGTGATCAGTCTCGAATCGGTGCTGAAAGTGCAGGTCGGTCACCGCCAGTCTAGGCGTGCCTTGCCGCGGCACAAGCGGTAGTACTGAGGCTCTAACGACCGCCCCCGTGGACGATTCATCCCACATCGGGGCTGGTCAGTCGCCACTCACTCCACCGGAGGAAGCATGACAACGCACAGTACCCTCGCCCGATGGCTCGCCGAATTTCTCGGCACGTTCGTTCTCGTCTTCGGCGGTTGCGGCACGGCCGTATTCGCCGCTCAGGTCATGGATACTGAGGCCGGCACCAACATGGGCGTCGGCTTCCTCGGCGTCGCGTTCGCCTTCGGCCTGACCGTGCTGGTCATGGCCTACGCCGTCGGCCACATCTCGGGAGGCCACTTCAATCCGGCGGTCACGCTCGGCACCGCGCTGGCCGGTCGCACCAAGTGGTCTGATGTGGGGCCCTACATGGTCATCCAGATTCTCGGAGCGACCGTGGCCGGAGCCCTGCTGCTGGCGATCGCGGTCGGCAAGGAGGGCTTCAGTGCCGTCGAGTCGGGATTCGCCACCAACGGCTACGGTGAACGCTCCCCGGACGGCTACACGCTCGTGTCCGTGCTGCTCATCGAGATCATTCTGACGGCCGTGTTCCTCTACGTCATCCTCGGCGCCACCGACCGTCGCGCCCCCGCCGGACTGGGGCCCTTGGCGATCGGGCTCTCCCTGACCCTGATCCACCTGATCTCGATCCCCGTGTCCAACACCTCGGTGAACCCGGCCCGCTCTCTGGGGGTGGCGTGGTTCGCCGGCGGCGAGGCGCTGGGCCAGGTCTGGCTGTTCATCGTGGCGCCGCTGATCGGCGCGGCGATCGCCGGGCTGACCTACAACCTGATGTTCCCGGACCGCGAGCGCGTCAACGTGAACATCGCCGGCGAGGAAGCCAACGACGCCACGGCCTAGGTCCCCTTCTCGTCCAATCCTCGTCTATAGGTCAAAAGTGCCCCGTTTTCGGGCGAATTCGCCCGAAAACGGGGCACTTTTGACCGCCAGTTGCTAGGGGTGCAGAGGCAGGGGAGGGAGGCTCAGGCCTCGGCGCCTGCTCCTTCTTCCTGCGGCAGGACGAAGGAGGCGTCGATCTGGATCTTGACGGTGTCGGAGACCAGCACGCCACCGGCTGCGGACTGCAGCGGGGCGTTCCACGTGATGCCGAAGTCCTTGCGGGAGATCTCACCGGTGGCCTCGAAGCCGGCGCGAGTCATGCCAAAGGCGTCGACGGTCTGGCCGCCGAACTCGGCGTCCAGCTCCACCCGCTGAGTGACGCCCTTGATGGTCAGGTCACCCACGAGGGTGAACTCCTGCGGCTCATTGCCGTTGGCACGGACCTCGGTGGAGACGAAGGTGATGTTCGGGTGGGTCTCCGTGTCGAAGAAGTCGTTGCCCTTGATGTGGCCGTCGCGGTCGGCCTGGCCCGTGTCGATCGAGTTGGCGTCGATGGTGATGTTCACGTTGGAGGCGGTGGCGTCCTCGGCCACGACCAAAGTGCCCTCGACGGCGTTGAACGTGCCGCGGACCTTGGAGATGCCGGCGTGGCGGACCGTGAAGTCAACGTCGGTGTGGGTGGCGTCCAGGTTCCAGGTGCCGGGGGTCAATGCGGTCATATGCGATCTCCTCTGAGGTAACAGTGGTGGCGCCCGGACCGAGAGCCGGCCGCTGCACCAATTTAGTTGAGCGTTCAATAAAACAGTGACTCGCTGCCGTGTATTCCGGGCCGGACATGAACGTCTGGTGAACCGCCTGGGGTTCTCCCGGCCATCACGCCCTCAGAATGACATGTCACGACGGCAACGTCTCGTCACCGGCCCCGGTTGGATAGGCTCAGACCGGTCCCTCGACAACCGGCATTGGGAGTATTTGTGAAGATTGCGATCCTCGGCGGCGACGGCTTCTGCGGCTGGCCCGCGTCCCTGCACCTGTCCGATGCGGGCCACGACGTCATCATCGTGGACAACTTCTCCCGCCGGGTCATCGACGAGGAGATGCAAGCGGAGTCCCTGACTCCCATTCGGTCCCTGTCCGAACGGCGCTCCGCCTGGCGCGAGGTCTCCGGGCGGGAGATCGGCTTCGCCTTCCTGGACGTGGCCCAGGACTACGAAGGACTGCTGGACTTCTTCCGCACGGAGCAGCCGGACGCCGTCGTGCACTTCGCCGAACAGCGCGCCGCGCCGTACTCGATGAAGTCACCGAAGAACAAGCGCTACACCGTGGACAACAACGTCAATGCGACGCACAACGTGCTCTGCGCGATCGTGGACTCGGGCGTGGACATCCACCTGGTGCACTTGGGCACCATGGGCGTCTACGGCTACGGCACGGCCGGCATGAAGATCCCCGAGGGCTACCTGGACATCGAGGTGACGGCCCATGAGGACGCCGAGGGCAATGCCGTGGAGCCGCATCGCATCCCGCAGCAGATCCTGTACCCGACCAACCCGGGTTCGATCTATCACATGACCAAGGTGTTGGATCAGCACCTCTTCGCCTACTACGTGAAGAACGACTCGCTGCGCATCACGGACCTGCACCAGGGCATCATCTGGGGCACGCACACGGAGCAGACCCAGCGTGATGAGCGGTTGATCAATCGCTTCGACTATGACGGCGACTACGGCACCGTGCTCAACCGCTTCCTGATGCAGGCCGCCGTCGGTTATCCGCTCACTGTGCACGGCACCGGGGGTCAGACCCGGGCGTTCATCCATATGCAGGACATGGTCCGCTGTGTCCAGATCGCACTGGAGAATCCGCCGGCCGAGGGGGACCGGGTCAAAATCTTCAACCAGATGACCGAGACCCACCGCGTCCGTGACCTGGCCGGCCTGGTCGGCAAGATCACCGGCGCGGAGGTGCAGATGGTGCCGAATCCCCGCAAGGAGTCGGCCGAGAACGAGCTGCACGTGGCCAATGACACCTTCCTCGATCTGGGCCTGAACCCGACGACCCTGTCCGAAGGCCTGCTGCTCGAGGTCGAGGAGATCGCCGAGAAGTACAGCCACCGCGCAGACCTGTCCAAGGTCCCAGCCACCTCGCTCTGGACTGCCGGCCAACAGGCCGGGGTCCCGACGACGGCCGGGCCGGCCGGGCAGGTTCGACAGGCCGGGCAAGCCGAGACAGCTCACGCAGCCGGTCAAGCCGACAAGTAGGCCCGGCCCCATGCGCATCGCCATGTTCACCGAGGTGTTCCTGCCGAAGATCGATGGCGTGGTGACCCGGGTGGTGCGCACGCTCGAACAGCTCGGCGAGTTGGGCCACGAGGTGCTGCTGTTCGCCCCTGGTGAGCCTCCGGCGGAATACGCCGGTCACGAGGTCGTCACCGTGCGCGGAGTCTCGCTGCGGCTTCTGTACCCGGAGCTGAAGGTCGGCATGCCGACGCCGGCCATCGCCCGAAAGATCGAGGCGTTCCACCCGCACGTGGTCCATACGGTCAATCCCGTGTGGCTCGCCGCCTACGGGGTCCTCTCGGCCGGACGGCGAGACCTGCCCCAGCTGGCGAGTTTCCACACCGACGTTCCGACCTACACCGAATCCCTCCGGGTCGGCTGGGCCAGGCATCCCCTGGAGAGCTGGATCCGCTCCATCCACAACAGGGCCGAGGTGAACCTCTGCACCTCGGGTCCCATGGTCGAGCGGGCCCGGGACGTCGGCATCCAGCGCGTGGGTCTGTGGCCCAAGGCCGTGGACACCGAGGGTTACCACCCCTCCCGAGTCGACCCGACGATGAGAGACCGGCTCACCGACGGGCATCCCGAGGCACCGCTGGTGGTCTATGTCGGACGGATGAGCCGGGAGAAGGACCTCGAACAGTTGGTGGAGCCGATGCGCCGGCTCCGTGAGCGCGTGCCCGGGGCGCGGTTGGCCATGGTGGGGGCCGGCCCGTTCCTGGACGGGTTGAAGCGACTGTTCGATCCGGCCTACACGGTCTTCACCGGCTACCTGTCCGGCACCGATCTGGCCGCCGCATACGCGAGCGCGGACGTCTTCGCCTTCCCCTCGACCACCGAGACCCTGGGACTGGTGGCACTGGAGTCAATGGCCTCCAGCGTGCCGGTGGTGGGCGCCCGGGCCGGCGGCATCCCCTTCGTGATCGACGACGAGCGCAACGGTTACCTCGTCGAGCCAGGTGACGTGGACGGCTGGGTGGATCGCTTCGAGCGGCTACTGACCCGGCCCGAGCACCGGCGGACCATGGGCGAGGCGGCCCGGCGGGAGTCGGAACGCCATTCCTGGCGGGCGGCCACGGAAACCCTGGTGGAGTTCTACGACCAGGCGATCGACGCTCATTGGAGCCGGCACCGTCCGTTGACCGGCCCGCTGCTGGATCGCTTCGCTCGGCCGATGCCGCGCGCGCTGGACTGAAAGACGGACTCAAATACGAAGGCCCCGACCGATGATTCGGTCGGGGCCTTCGTGGGAAAACTCTCGTGCGCGAGGGGGGACTTGAACCCCCACGTCCGTAAGGACACTGGCACCTGAAGCCAGCGCGTCTGCCTATTCCGCCACTCGCGCGAGATCTGGTCTGTCTTCCCGGTCGAAAGGCCTGTACGGAATCCTTCGCACCGGTCAGAACAGCAGGAACTATCCTATCCTTAGCCCACCGTATTCCCAAATCCAGGCGGTCGACGTGCGCCGATGGCGCATTGAAACCGCATTGCAACCCCACGATGGGCCTGTTCCACACGGTTTGCTCACCTGTCCCGCGTACTATCGACGAAGACATCTGCCGAAAGGAGCGCCCCGCGTGGGTCTTCTGGACAACCTCGAGCGCGGCCTAGAAAAGGCTGTGCAGTCAGCCTTCACGGCCGGCGGCTCCCGAGCTGTCAAGCCGGTCGAGATCGCCAATGCCCTGAAACTGACCATGGACGACGAGGCCATGGCCTTGTCCGAGGGGCGCACCTTCGTGCCCAACGTCTTCACGATCAAGTTCTCCAGCCCGGACTTCGAGCTCGCCCGGAAATGGGGTTCCGCGCTGGCCGAGGAGCTTTGCGATGAGGCCATCCGCCATGCCCGTGACCAGAGCTACACTCTGCACGGCCCGGTCCGCGTCACCTTCATCGAGGATGAGGCCCTGAAGGCGGGCAAGCTGGAGATCGAGTCACTCTCGGACCGCTCCGGTGGTGCGGATCAGGCGCACGACGCCGGCTCGTCACCGTCCGGGACCGGCTCGGCCGCCGTCGTGAACCAGGCACCCGTCGACCGCCAGGCACCCGTCGAGACCCGCGCTCCGGTTTCGCCGGCCGCGCCCGGCGGCAGAACGGCCGACGCCGGCAGAACCCCTCCGGCCAAGCCGTCCACCCAGAGCCAGGCCCCGCTGCAGCCGGTACTGGAGATCGACGGACGCAAGTACGGCATCAACGCCGATTCGATCGTGCTGGGCCGGTCGGCCGATGCCGACATTCACGTCGAGGACACGGGTGTCTCTCGCCGGCACCTGGAGATCATCACCCGGGGCCGCACTGTCACGGCGGTGGATCTGGGATCGACGAACGGCTTCTACGTCAATGACCGTAAGGTGGACGGCTCAACGGTCTTGAGAGACGGCGACCGCGTCACCATGGGTAGGGTGCGCATGGTCTTCCGGATGTTGCCCGCTCGTGACGTGGGCGGTCCCGGTCAGGATCAGAGAGACCAGAGAAACGGAGGTGCCCGGTGAGTGAACTAGCCGTCGCCGCACTGCGGCTGGGTCTGTTGCTGGTCATCTGGATCTTCATCATCTCGATCGTCTCCTCTCAGGGACGCGATCTCATGGTCGGGGCACGGAACAAGGTCCGCCCCCGCGGCAAGGGCGGCGCCCCGGTGGTCGCCGGCGCGGGCCCGGGCGCCGACTCGGCCTCCGCCGTCGGGGGATACCCCGGGCAGCGCAGCGCCGGCCCGTCCGGTGGCACGAACACCGGACAGCAACCAGCCGGCCCCCTGCCGACCCAGCTGGTGGTCACCGAGGGGCCGCTGAACGGGACCGTCGTGGATCTCCACGGCTCTCCGCAGTTGTTGGGCCGCGCTCAGGACGCTGACCTGGTCCTCGACGATGACTACGTCTCCGGTCGGCACGCCCGCTTGTTCCCTCAGGGCTCGCGCTGGTTCCTGGAGGACCTCGGCTCCACCAACGGCACCTACGTCGCGGGTTCGCAGCTCACGCGCACCGTGGCCGTTGATCCCGGCACCCCGATCCGGATCGGCAAGACCGTCCTGGAACTGAGGTCCTGACCCCGATGCCGTTGGTCCTCCGTTTCGCCGCGCGATCCGATGTGGGCAGGGTCAGATCGAAGAACGATGACTCTGGCTATGCCGGGCTGCATCTTGCCGTCGTGGCCGACGGCATGGGCGGCCACGTCGGCGGCGATGTGGCCAGCGCGTCGACGGTCCTGGACCTCGCGCCGCTGGACGCGACCGGTTACAGCGAGCCGGCGACGGTGCTGCCGGACGAGATCCAGAACGCGAACCTGATCCTCAATGATCTGGTCCACGCCACGCCCAAACTCGCCGGCATGGGGACCACGTGCACCGCACTGCTGCTGGCCGGGGAGACCATCCACCTGGCCCACATCGGCGACTCGCGCGCCTACCGGCTCAAGGACGACGTCTTCGAGCAGATCAGCACCGATCACACCTTCGTGCAGCGCCTCGTGGACGAGGGACGCCTGGATCCCTCCGAGGCCGAGTCCCATCCGCACAAGAACGTCCTGATGCGGGTCCTCGGGGACGTGGATGCCTCTCCCGAGCTGGACATCTCCGCCGTGGACGCTGCCCCCGGCGAGCGCTGGCTGCTCTGCTCCGACGGTCTGACGGCCGTCGTTCCGCCCGCCGTGATCGAGCAGAAGCTGCGTGAGCTGCCGGATCCGCAAGCACTCGCCGATGAGTTGGTCGAGATGACACTGCGCGGCGGTGCCCCGGACAACGTCACGGTCGTGGTGGTGGAGGTGGTCGAGGCCACGGAGGCCGAGGCCGCCGCGCCCACGCCCACCCGGCTGTCCGAGCAGGCCTTGGCCGCCTCCACGCCGGCCGAGGTGGGCCCGGTGTCCGCCACCCTGCTGCGGGAAGACCTGGAGTCGCGCCCCCATGTCCTCGTCGGTGCGGCCGAGCTGGCCACCCAGACGGGCAAGATCCCCATTGTCACCCGTCGCAGCACGCAGAAGCGTGCCGCCGCACTGCTCACCGGTGGCTCGCCGCACGGTGCGCAGGCCGAGGGAGCGGCCACGCCGCTCAGCCCCGTGGCCGCCGCGGCAGCGTCCTCCTCTTCCTCCGAACTCATCGAGGGTTACGGTCCCGGCGATGTCGACTATCCCGGAGACCCGAGCGACGCCGAGCGCTTCGAGGAGGACGGCATGGAGGACGGCGGGCCCCATCCGGACCGTCCCGACCGGGACGCCGGGGACGACGCCAGGCCCCGCCGCCGTCGTTCCGTGTTCATCCCGGTGTTCACCGCCTTGTTGGCCTTGATCTTCCTGGTCGTGCTGACCTGGGGGTACCTGTGGACGCAGACCCAGTACTACGTGGGGGCACAGGATGGCCGGGTGGCGATCTTCAACGGCGTCTCGCAGCACTTGGGACCGATCCAGTTGTCACACCTGGACACCGAGACGTCCGTGGAGTTGTCCGATCTGCCGGCGTACTCGCGCCAGCGCGTCGAGTCAGGACTGCCGGCCCGAGACCTCGAACATGCCCAGGAGATCGTGACTCAATTGGAGAGTTCCGTCAGCGACGAGCCGTCGGCCGGCAGCACACCCTCACCGAGCGGTTCGGCGACCAGCGGGTCCGGATCCCCCAGCGGGAGCCCTTCCTCACCGACGCCGTCGTCCTCGTCCAGCAGTTCACCGAGCCCCACAGGAGGTGGCCGCTGATGTCTCAGGTGACCTCTCTGCCTCGCCCACGGCGCAACATCGAGCTGGTCCTGTTGCTGTTGGGGCTGTGCATCGGCATCGGTGCGAGCTTCCTCGGGGCCATCGGCATGGATCGGCCGATCACTTCCGAGTACTGGGTCCAGGGCGCGGTGCTGGCCATCATCTCCCTGGTCTTCCACCTGGTGCTGCGGCTCAAGGCCCGGTATGCGGATCCCTACATCCTGCCGATCGTCGTCACCCTCAACGGCCTGGGGATCGCCATGATCCACCGGATCGACCTCGCCGAGGGCGACGACGCCGCCAACCAGCAGTTGTTGTGGACCGTGCTGGCCATGGGCGTGTCCATCGCGCTGCTGTGGCTGCTCAAGGATCACCGCATCCTGCGGCGCTGGCCGTACCTGTTCCTGTTCGCCTCCGGCATTCTGCTGATCCTGCCGCTGATCCCGGGCCTCGGCGTGGTCATCAACGGAGCACGCATCTGGATCAACCTCGGCATCGGTTCGTTCCAGCCGGGTGAGGTCGCCAAGATCACGCTGGCCATCTTCTTCGCCGGCTACCTCTCGGCCAACCGAGAGCTGATCCTGCTGGCCGGCAAGAAGATCGGTCCGTTGACCTTCCCGCGCTTCCGCGACATGGGCCCGCTGGTCATCGCCTGGCTGATCTCCATGGGCGTGCTGGTGTTTCAGCGCGACCTCGGCTCCGCCATCCTGTTCTTCGGGTTGTTCATGGTGATGATCTACCTCGCCACCTCGCGGGTCTCCTGGATCGTCCTCGGGCTGGTCCTCGTCGCGATCGGCGGCCTGATCGCGGTGAACACCATCTCACACGTGGGACTGCGCGTGGACGCCTGGCTCAATGCCTTCGACCCGGAGGTGTACAACCGCGGCGCCGGCAGCTATCAGATCGTCCAGGGCCTGTTCGGTCTGGCCTCCGGCGGACTGCTCGGCACCGGACTGGGCGGCGGACGGCCGGACATCGTGGCGTACGCCAACTCGGACATGATCGTGGCCTCCTTCGGTGAGGAACTCGGATTCATCGGCCTCTCGGCCATCATCCTGCTCTTCGTGCTGCTCGTGACCCGCATGATCCGGGCCGCCCTGGGCACCCGTGACGCCTTCGGCAAGCTGCTCGCCGCCGGCCTGGCCTTCACCATGGCCATGCAGTGCTTCGTGGTCATCGGCGGCGTCACCATGGTCATCCCGCTGACCGGTCTGACCACGCCGTTCATGGCCGCCGGCGGCTCCTCGCTGCTGGCCAACTGGATTGTCGTCGCCCTGGTGCTGATGGTCTCTCAGTCCGCGCGCCGGCCGGTCGCCGTCGGGCCCATGGTCAACGCCTCGGGGTCCGGCTCCGGGCACCAAGACCCCGCGACCGCGAAACCCGTGGAGACCCCTGCTGGAGGTGTCACCGCATGAATCAGGCCATCCGCAACACCTGGGTCGTCATCGTGGCGATGTTCATGGTGCTCATCCTGGCGATCTCGATCATCCAGGTGGTCGCCGCCGAGGCGCTGAAGAACAACGATTTCAACTCCCGTCAGCTCTACCAGGAGTTCGGCTCCGCCCGCGGCCCGATCCTCGTGGACGGCAAGCCCATCGCCGAATCGGTGGAGTCGCATGACGACTTCAATTATCAGCGCGTGTACCACGACACCGAGCTGTACTCCGGGCTGACCGGGTTCTACTCGCTGACCTATGGGGCCACCGGGCTCGAGGACAAGCTCAACCGCTACCTGGCCGGCTCCTCCGACGGGCAGTTCATCGACCGCATCGTCGAGCTGTTCTCCGGCACTCCGATGGAGGGCGCCCAGGTGGAATTGACCGTGGACCCGCAGATGCAAGAGCTGGCCTATTCGGCCCTTCCCGACGGTGTCCAGGCCTCGGCGATCATTTCCGATCCGAAGACTGGAGACATTCTGGCGATGGCCTCCAAGCCGAGTTACGACACGAACCTGCTGGCCACGCACGATGGTGCCGAGGCTGCCGAGAACATGGAGGAACTCCAATCGGTGCCGGGACTGAGCCCGTACGTCAATCGGCCCACCGCGTCGCTGCCCGCCCCGGGGTCCACGTTCAAGCTGATCGACACGGTGGCCATGCTCGAGTCCGGGGAGTATCAGCCGGACCAGACCCTCGAGGTCCCGGACAGCATCGAGTTGCCGAACTCCAGCGCCAGACTGCCCAACTTCCGCGGCGGGATCTGCGGCGACTTCGGCGAGACCACCTTTACGGAGATCTTCGCCCAGTCCTGCAACACCCCCTTCGCCACCGCGGCCATGGAGCTGGGCCAGGACCGGATCCGCACCACCGCCGAGAACTTCGGGTTCAACGAGTCCTTCGACATTCCGCTCACGGTCGCCGGCTCGCAGTTCCAGGAGGACTTGGACGACGCGGCACTGGCACAGTCCGCGATCGGCCAGCGTGACGTGAAGGCCACCGCCCTGCAGATGAACATGGTGGCAGCTGCCATCGCCAATGACGGGACCCTGATGAAACCCCAGTTGATCGATTCCATCCGAGGCTCTGACCTGACTCTGCTGGAAGAAACCCAGCCGGAGATCTTCAAGCGTTCCACCACGCCCGAGGTCGCCGACCAGGTGACGGAGATGATGCGAGAAGTGGTGGATCACGGCACGGCGTATCAGGCCGCATCGAACTCGGTCGACATCGCAGCCAAGACCGGAACGGCGCAGCTGGGCGCGGACAACGACGACGTCAACTCGTGGATCACCGGGTTCGCCCCGGCTGACGACCCCCAGGTGGCCGTCACGCTCGTGTACCAGAACATCGATTACGACACCGGCCATTCGCTGACGTCGACAAACCTGAAGAAGATCATGGAAGCGGTGGTCACACAGTGAGGCCGACATCGGGTATCACGCTGGGCGGCAGGTACCAACTCACCGAACGCATCGCCATCGGCGGCATGGGCGAGGTCTGGAAGGCCAAGGACAAGGTCCTCGGCCGCCTCACGGCGGTGAAGATCCTCAAGGAGGAGTACACCGGTGACGCCAACTTCCTGCGCCGGTTCCGCGCCGAGGCCCAGCACACCGCGCTGCTGAACCATCCCGGCGTCGCGAATGTCTTCGACTACGGCGAAGAGGACGGCTCCGGCTACCTGGTCATGGAGCTCGTGCCCGGACCGCCGCTCTCGGCGACGCTGGACAAGGAGCGGGTCCTCTCGCCCGACCGGACGCTGAACATCATCGCGCAGACGGGCCGGGCACTGTCCGCCGCCCACGCGCAGGGGCTCGTCCACCGTGACGTGAAACCGGGCAACCTGCTGATCACTCCGCACGGCCGGGTCAAGGTCACCGACTTCGGCATCGCCCGACTGGCGGATCAGGTGCCGCTGACAGCCACCGGTCAGGTCATGGGGACGGCGCAGTACCTGGCACCGGAGCAGGCCACCGGGCAGCAGGCCACCGGGTCCTCGGACATCTACTCCCTGGGCGTCATCGGCTACGAGTGCCTGGTGGGCCATCGCCCGTTCTCCGGCGAATCCCAGATCGCCATCGCCTTGGCCCAGGTCAACGACCCGCCGCCGCCGTTGCCGGACACCATCCCGGAGCCCGTGCGTGCCCTGATCATGTCCATGCTGTCCAAGGAGCCGCAGGATCGGCCCGCCAATGCCACCGCACTCGCCGAGGCGGCGGAGGCTCTGCGCCGGCAGGACACCGCTGCCGCGGCAGCTGCCGTTCCCGGCATGGTGCCCTTCCTGACCGGTGGCGCTGCCGCTGCCGCTGCGGCCGCTCAGGGAGCACCGACCGAGGCCATCACCCAGGCGGTGGACTACTCGGGCATGACCGCCACGCATGCCACCGAGGTCATCGAGGGTTCTGCTCCCGAGCGCACGGGCACCTCCGCGCTGCCGGTCACCGAGACCGGGGCAGCCGGAGCCGGCGCAGCTGGGGCGGCGGGAGCCGGTGCGGCCGCCGGAGCCGGTGCGTCTCAGCGCATCTCCGCGTCCGAGAACCCTGACGCCGGTGGTGCCGGAGATGGCGGGGCTGGAGCCGGCGGGCTCGGTGCCGGAGCCGGCTACCCCGGGGACGGCGACAACAATGACCTCGATCGCACTGCGGGGAGACGCAACCGCCGCCCTTGGACCTGGCCGCTGATCGGCCTGTTGGCGCTGATCGTGTTCGTCATCCTGGGCATCTGGTTGGGCCCGATGCTGACCGGTGGAGACGCAGGTGAAGAGTCCTCGTCTGCTGCGACTTCCTCCTCGGTCAGTGAATCGGAGTCGGACACGGAGAGTCCGAGCCCCACCGAGACCTCGGACCTTCCCGAGACGTTCACGATCCGAGAGGCCGCCTACTTGGGCCGGCCCCGAGATGAGGTCACCGCGGAATTGCGGGAGGCCGGTTTCCAAGTGACGGAGTCCGCGCAGCAGACCGACGAGGCGGCGCCGGAGACCGTGGTGGGCGTCAATCCCACGGGCGAGGTCACCTTCGATCAAGTCATCACCGTGACCTACGCGACGGAGCCACCGGCCTCGAACACTCCGCCGCCCTCGCCGACCGCCCCACCGACCACTGAGCCGACCACCCCGCCGTCGTCGTCCAGCCCGGCGACGTCCGACCCGGCCACCACGTCAGCCACCTCGACATCGAGCTCGACCGAGGTGACCACCGAGGCTCCCACCGAGACGCCGACGAGCACCACGGCGCCGCAGAGCGTCCCGGAGTCGACCGTCACCCCGGGTGAGGCCCCCGCTGTCGACGGCGGCCAAGCCGCGTGACCGTCCCGGTGTAACCCCCCCCCCCACGATCCCTGACCACCGCCGACCATCCACTGCATCCTTCCGACGAACAGGACGAACGACAGTGCCACATCAACGCTTCCTCAACGGCCGGTACGAGGTCGGTGACCTCATCGGCCGGGGCGGCATGGCCGATGTGTTCCAGGGTCGCGACCTGAGGCTTGGCCGCAAGGTGGCCATCAAGATGATGCGTCCGGACCTGGCCCGCGACCCGCAGTTCCAGTCCAGGTTCCGGCGCGAGGCTCAGTCGTCGGCGGCGCTGAATCATCCCAACATCGTCTCGGTCTACGACGAGGGCGAAGAGCGCTTCGAGGATGGTGCCTACCAAGGGGTGTCCTGTCCCTTCATGGTGATGGAGTTCCTGGACGGCCAGACTCTGCGAGAGCTGCTGCGCCGCGAGGAGATCACCGTGGATCAGGCGGTCGAGTGGACCTCCGGGATCCTGGCCGCGCTGAACTACAGCCATGAGGAAGGCATCGTTCACCGGGATATCAAGCCCGCCAACATCATGGTCACCCGCTCCGGCGCGGTGAAGGTCATGGACTTCGGCATCGCCCGCGCGCTGTCCGATTCGGCTGCGACAATGACCCAGACCCAGGCCGTCGTCGGGACCGCGCAGTATCTTTCTCCGGAACAGGCGCGGGGCGAAACCGTGGATTCCCGGTCGGATCTGTACTCGGCGGGTTGTGTGCTGTTCGAGCTGTTGACCGGGCGTCCGCCGTTCGTCGGTGATTCGCCGGTGGCCGTGGCCTACCAACACGTCCGCGAGGAGCCGCCGGTTCCCTCCACGTTGAACCCCCAGGTCTCACCCGCGCTGGACTCGGTGGTGACCCACTCCCTGGCCAAGGACAAGACCGATCGCTTCCAATCCGGTCTGGAGTTCCGTGCCGCTCTGGTCCGGGCGCTGGAGAATCCCGACGCCGGCTACGCCCCCGGTGCCGCGGGCTCCGGTGGCGCTGGTGGACGAGTCGCCGGCGCCACGGGACTCGCCGCCGGTGCCGCCGCGGTGGACGTGATGCGGGAGGGGCACCCCAACGACCAGCATGACCAACAAGACCAGTACGACTACGAGGGCAAGACAGAGGCGATGTCTGCCGTGGGTCCCACAGTGGACGAGTCCACCCGGGCGATGCCCGCCGTCGGGAATGGTTCCGATCCCGGGCAGTCCTCAGCCGGAACGGCCACCGCGCCCCCTCGTACGGCGTCCACCGCCTCCAGCCCGGCGGTAGCGCGCGAGGACACGGGAGACCCGCTGTATTTCAGCGACCAGCCCCCGGGCGGGGCCCCACCCCGGCGCCGTCGACGGCATCGGGTCTGGATTCCGATCCTCGTGGTGATTCTGGCCCTGGGCGCCGTGGCCGGCGGCTGGTTCCTGATGGACGAACTGAGTCGGCGCAACCTCGAGGCCAACCAGGTGCAGGTGCCCGAGGTGGCGAACATGTCACAGATCGAGGCCCAGAATGCGCTGACCTCAGCCGAACTGCGGCCGATCCTCGAAGAAGTGCATGATGACGACGTGCCCCGGGAACAGGCCGTGGGGACCGAACCGAGTGCCGGCTCGACCGTACAGAAGGACCAAGAGATCACGCTGTTGATCTCCCAGGGCCCCGAGCAGGTCGAGATCCCCGAGGATCTGGCGGGTCAGTCTGAGGCCACGGCCAGAGACGCTCTGGAAGGTCTGGGGCTGACGATCTCCTCTGTACGGTACGTGCCGTCCTCCGATGTGCCTCGGGATCGACTCGTGGGCACCTCTCCAGAACTCGGGGCCACCGTGAAGTCCGGGTCGTCGGTCGAGTTGCAGATGTCTTCCGGGATGGTCGAGGTCCCCGATCTGGTGGGTCTGACCCAGGAGGAGGCGCGTCAAGAGCTCGACGCGCTCGGCCTGCGCATGACGGTCTCCGAGGTGGAGCGGGACGAATCCGTCGTCGAACCAGGAACCGTGGTGTCTCAGGAACAGGGCGAAGACACTGAGGTGCCCCAGGACTCCTCGGTCTCCGTGGAAGTGGCCGCGGCCCCGCCGCCGGAGTCGCCGTCGCCGTCCTCCTCGGCCCCCTCCTCCACGCCGGCCAGCGAATCTCCGAGCCCGACGCCCACGGGGACTGACTCCTCGTCCTCCAGCGGATCACCCTCGCCGTCCGAGAGCACTAGTGACACCCCCGGAGCCGCTCCCCCGACCGGGCCGGCCGACAACCGTGGACGCGGCGGCGAGCGGGGCGGCGGCGGGCGAGGTGGCAACGGAGGCTGACCGCCGAGTGTGATCAGCTCATGACGGGCGAGAGCGTGTCAGCACGCTCGGCGGCGCCGGTCAGGCCCAGTGATTCCAGCCAGTTCCCCAGCATGCGGTAGCCGCCCTCCGTCAGGACGGACTCGGGGTGGAACTGCACGCCCCACAGCGGGGCGCTCCGGTGGGCCACGCCCATGACGATCCCACCCTCGGTCTGCGCGGTGATCTCGAGCTCGGCCGGCACGGTGGACCGAACGGCCGCCAGCGAGTGATAGCGGGTGGCCGTGAACAACTCCGGCACCCCGGCGAACATCGGATGGTTCCCGTGCGTGACGCGGGAGGCCTTGCCGTGCATCAGTTCGTCCGCGTGAGTCACGGAGGCCCCATAGGCCTCAGAGATGGCCTGATGCCCCAGGCAGACTCCATACAGCGGCTTGGCCTGTTCGGCGGCCCACTGCACCATGTCGATACAGACACCGGCCTCCGCCGGAGTGCCGGGTCCCGGAGACAACAGGACGCCGTCCCGCGTCGAGGCGAGCTCGGTGGCCTCCTCGAGGCTGACCGCGTCATTGCGGACCACGAGAGTCTCAGCGCCGAGTTCGCGGAGGTAGCCGACGAGGGTGTAGACGAAGCTGTCGTAGTTATCCACCACCAGGATGCGGGTGGCAGGCGCCGTGCCGGTGGATGCGGCCGCGGTGGTCATGAGCAAGGTCCCTACATGGATTCGATGAAAGAGGTGAATGAGTGTATCGGGGCGGTCCGCCGGTGTGCACAACCGCGCCACTAGACTGACCCCGAATACTGCTGTCTTCAGCAGGATACGCCGGTACCGTCCACGGTGCGGCGACGTGACCGATCGACCGAGAGCAGGATCCCCGTGCCCGAGTCCAAATCCCGCAAGACCGGCAAGAAACCCCAGAAGGGACCGCGCGCCGAACGCTCCGCGGCCCTGCGCGGTGAGGAACACGAACCGGGCCCGTTGCCGACCTGGTACAAGGTCATCATGTTCGGCCTGATGATCGTCGGTCTGCTGTGGATCATCGCCTACTACCTCACGATGGGTGTGGCCCCGATCCCGCAGGCCGGGGGGTGGAACATTGGCATCGGGTTCGGCATCGCGTGCATCGGCTTCCTGATGACGACCCGCTGGCGCTAACCCCTCAGCCTCCGGTTCGCATCTGGCGGTCGAAAGTGCCCCAACACGCCCGGGAATTCGCGCCAAACCGGGGCACTTTCGACCGCCAGATCTGAAATGACACGGTTGTGATTCATCCACACTGTGGATAAGCCCTGTGGATAACCAGCGGAAAATCACAACCGTGTCATTCAATCCACATCGGTGGATAACCCTGTGGAAAACTCGCGGGTCCCGGACTATCTATCCCCGCTCGAGCATGTGCTGCATCAGCACCGACTGGGACAGTCGCAGGGAACCGGCCACGGTCAACAGCACGAGAACCGCGAGGATCCCGCCCATGGCCAACCAGGGAAGTCCGGTACGACCCTTTCTCCACACCGGGATGTAGGTCATCGCAGCAGCACACAGCGCCCCGGTCACCAGCCCACCGATGTGCCCCTGCCAGGAGATGTTCGCTCCGGGCAGGAACGAGATGACCAGGTTCACGCCGATGAGGACCGCGATCGAACTCACGTTTCCGCCCCGGCGGCGCATGACGATGAACAATGCGGCGAACAGTCCGTAGACGGCCCCGGACGCACCGACCACCGGTACGAACGGGTCTGAGAGCCACAGCACCGCGACGGCGCCGCCGAAGGCGGAGATCAGATAGAGGGCCAGGTACTGCCCCCAGCCGAGCACCGGTTCCAGGATCCTGCCCATGAGCCACAGCGTGTACAGGTTCAGCACGATGTGCAGCGGGTTGGCCGGGGAATGCAGGAACGCCGAGGTGATCATCCGCCACGGCTCCATGTACTCCGCGGAAGTGTGCAATCCGGCGTACTGGAACATCTCCGTGACGCCCAAGCGCTGGCCCGAGGTGATCCACTGCAGCGCGTACATCACCACGCACAGCGCGATCATCGTCCAGGTCACCCACGGCTGGCCGACCCGACGTCGCGTGACAGTGCGGCCTTGGGACATCGCCGCGGACGGCGCTGCCCACAGTCCCGGCTGGGCCGGCTGCCCAGATTGGCTGGTCTGACTGTGCGGCGTCCGCCCGGCGGCGCAGTCAACACAATGCACCCCGACGGCGGCCGGCCGTTGGCATTCCGGGCACGCCGGACGGCCGCACCGCTGACATCTGATGAAGGAAGGGCGGTCCGGATGACGGGGACAGACCGGCAACTGCCGGCCCGCCCCGTCGTCCGGACCGCCCGGGGTCTGCTGGGACAACGAGACTCAGGCTTCCTTGATCTGAATGGACTCGATGGCGACGTCCTCCAGGGGCTTGTCACGGCCATCGGTGGGCACCGAGTTCAGGCTGTCCACGACCTGCTGGGAGGCCTCGTCCTTCACCTCGCCGAAGATGGTGTGCTTGCCCTGCAGCCACGTGGTGGGAGTCGTGGTGATGAAGAACTGGGAGCCGTTGGTTCCCTGGCCGTTCTGGATCCCGGCATTGGCCATGGCCAACTTGTAGGGGGTGGTGAAATCCAGGTCCGGGTTGATCTCGTCATCGAACTGGTAGCCGGGCCCGCCGAATCCCTGGCCGAGCGGGTCGCCACCCTGGATCATGAAGTCCTTGATGATGCGGTGGAAAATGGTCCCGTTGTACAGCGGCGTTCCCTGGTGGGTCTCGCCGGTCTGGGGGTGGGTCCACTCGCGCTCGCCCGTGGCCAGGCCGACGAAGTTCTTCACCGTCTTCGGGGCATGGTTCCCGTAGAGCTCGACGACGATGTCGCCGGCGGTGGTCTTGATAGTGGCGGTATGGGTTGCAATGGCAGTCATGCAGGCCATTGTTCCATCTGCGCCCCGTTCCGGCTCCGGCACGGCCGAAGCGGCTCCTGGACTTCGCCGAGGGCCGAATCCGCGCGGTCCACTGCCACGATGCCTCCGCGGCTGAGACCCCTTAGGCTGTAGGCAGGACCGGCGGACCGGTGGGTTGCCGGCACATCTAGTGCACAACCGCACGTCATGGAGGTTCAGATGAGCAAGAAGACAACTGTCCCGACCATCGATACCCGGCTCCCTGCCGGAGTCGATCAAGCGGCACATTGGGTGGCACCGAAGGTCGAAGCCGCGCTGGCATGGGCAGAGCGTGGTCTGGGAGAGGGCAAAGTCCGTGGCAAGAGCGTCCGCGGTAAGACCTCCAAGCAGGTCGCCGGGGCTGTGGAGAAACTCAGCCCTCAGGTGAAGGCGGGATTGGCTCAGGCCAGCACGACTCTGTCCGGCACGATGGACAAGGTCTCTCCGCAGGTGCAGGCCCAGCTAGACCGGATGGCTCCGTACCTGGAAGGTGCCCGCGGCAAGGTGGAAACCCAGTACCTGCCGGCCACTTCGGCCCGTTTGGCCGGCGTCGCTGGTCAGGCGTCCAGGCTCGCCCACTCGGCCAAGGTTTCCCCGGCCGTGGAGAACGCCCTGGTGAACCTGACCGGTGACAAGAAGGCCGTCAAGAAGCTGCGCAAGGCGGCCGAGGAGTACTCCAAGAACGCCGAGAAGCAGTTCAAGAAGCAGGCGAAGAAGGGCAAGAAGAGCGGCAAGGGCTGGCTCGTCGCCGGCATCGTCGTGGCCGCCGGTGCCGCCGCCGTCGCGGTCTGGCAGCTGACCAAGCCCGTGGAGGATCCGTGGAAGACCCCCGCTCCGGCCCCGTTGCCGAAGCAGGACGGCGCCGCTGCTGCTGCTCCGGCCGGTACCGATCCGGACCTGGCCACCCGGAATGCTGCACAGCCCACCGCGTCAGCAAACACAGCAGGCACATCTTCCAGCGCTGCAACGACCGCACCGAGCGCGGTCGCCGGCAACGCCACGGTGGACACCGCGGAGGAGAAGGTGGACGGCGTGCCCGCGCCGAAGTCCGCCGAGTAAGCAGCCGAACGAGCGGACGGCCGCAGAACCCCGGACCTCCGGGCCGAAAACTTCTGACGGCGTCGCTCCTCGACCTTGATGGCCTCCGGTCTCCCCAGACCGGAGGCCATCTTTGTGTCAGCGGGCTCCGTCGGCCGGCTACTCCACCGTGTCCTGAATGCTCCGCAGTCGGTACTTCTCTCGCTGTCCGTAAGCGACCTGGCGCACCGATTCATCAGACTCGAAACTGGAACCGACGGCGCCGGCAAGGACGCCCATCGTCGATAATCCCAGGCCAGCGCGAGGTAGGTGCCGAAGTTCGCCGGGTGCATCAGGGTTTCTTTCAAGAGATCCACCGGAACCAGGAACCACGCGACGCCGAGGTTCAGCACGAACAGGGTGGCGTACAGAATGCCCACGCCGATGGTCACCGTCACCAGGGTCGAGACGTTGTACAGACCTGCCAGTCGGCGGAACTTTCGGCTGCGATCCTTCACTCGTTCCCACAATCCGTGAGACGTGATCAACCAGATGACCAAGATCATCACGGCGAGAAAGCCGGCTACCCACCGTCGCTCCGGGGAGAGCATGTCGCCGATCTACCAGATGGTGGTGGAGGAAAGACCGAAGGCACTCGTCGCCACGGCTGCCGCCATGGCGCTGGACAGTCCCAGCCCCACATCCCACGGCCGGTTCGCTCGGACCATTCCCATCACCAACAGGGGCCATGCCAGCACTGGATGGTTGGTGTAGCGCGTGCCTAGGGCTCCGGCGTCCTTGACCTCGGCCCCGTAGATGTGGTTCTCCGTCGCCTCGATGATCTCCGGGTCCTCCAAGAGTTCGCCCACCATGCGAGTCGCCACCCGCCGCAAGCGGCATTGCATGACCGGGCCCAGCGTAGGCATGGAGATCACGGCCACTCCACGCCCGCGATGGCACTGGGCTATGGCCGGTCGATCCTGGAGCAACAGTGGCAGATCGGTGACGCACAGGGCATAACGCCATTGCCGCGACCTCCGGATCTCATCAGAGATCTCCACCAGCTGGTCGATGTTGTCTGCGTCGGTGGAGCGTGGGTCGGTCGCTAGGTCTACGCGTCACTCCTCCCCAGTACGCTCGTTCACCAGTGAGCGAGCCTGGTACTCAAGCGCCGGCCGGCCTGGGTCGGTGTGTCCGGGTCGGTGTGTCCGGGTCCAGAATGATCCCGATGACGGGCTCCGCGTGCTCCGCAATCATCCCCTGCTGCTCCTTGTTCCTCGTTCTTCGCATCGCGACGACTCATGCGGGGCCCCGGGTCTCACGACCACCGTTCCCGACGAAAAACAGGCTTCCCCGCCCCTTACCGGCTCAAATATCGTTGCAGCGTGGGACCCACCAGGTCGATGATCTGCTCGCGACTCATCTGCACGACCGGTGGCAAGTCCAGGGTGTACCGACACAGGGCAAGGCCGAGCACCTGCGTGGCAATGAGGCCGGCGCGCAGTGGCGCCTCGGACGGCTCACCGGTCAGACGTGCGACGACGGGGGTCAACTGGTCAGCGAAGACGGACCTCATGCGTTCAGCGGCGGCGGGATTGGTCGCCGCGGTGCGCAACAGAATCATCAAGAGCTCGTCACCGTCTTCCCAACGATCCACGAAGTGACCGGCCAAGGCAGCGCCCCTGTCTGCGGCCGGGATCTCTGACACCTCGGGAAGACGCAGATCCAGGTCGACCGCCTCGGCGAACAGCCCCTCCTTGGACCCGAAGTACCGCATCACCATGGAGGGGTCGATGGAGGCATCCTGGGCGATTGCGCGGATCGTCGTCCGGTCGTACCCCTCTCGCGCGAAGCGCTCGCGGGCTGCGGCTCGAATGATCGTCTTCGTCTCGGCTGATGTTCGCCTCATGGGCCACGAGTGTAGGCCAACAGTTGTTGACATGGGTCGGTCGAAGATGATTGATTGAATGCCAACACGCGTTGGCATCCTGAACCGGACCTGCATCACTGAGAGAGGAGCCGGCACCATGCTCTCCCCGTCGACCCGGGTCCTCATCGTCGGTGCCGGTCCGGTTGGTCTGACCGCCGCCATCGTCCTGCGTCAGCACGGACACGAGGTTTCGCTGGTCGACGCTCAGAACGAAGGTGCGAAGACTTCCCGCGCAGCAGTGATCCATCCGCGAACCCTGGAAGTTCTCCAACCGTACGGCGTCACGGCACAACTGGTGGAACGCGGCGTGCACACTCCGACTTTCGCTGTTCGTGACCGGGACACGCTGCTCATGCGGGTATCGTTCGCGGACCTCGCCACCGATTACCCGTACGCGCTGATGATCTCTCAAGCCGAGACCGAGGACTTCCTGCTCTCTCGCCTGAAGGAACTCGGCGGCACCGTCCTGCGCCCCCTGACCCTGGATCGGCTTGACCAGGATGCGGACGGCGTCACGGCGACCTTCGACGACGGCCAGCACATCCGGGCGGAGTACGTTCTGGGCGCGGACGGCGTGCACAGCACCGTCCGCGATCAGGCGGGGCTCGGATTCGCCGGAGGAACGTACGCCGAATCCTTCGTCCTGGCTGACGTCGTGCTGGGCGGAACGATTCCTCCCGACGAGGTCACCTTGTACTTCTCACCCGCCGGCCTCCTGGTCCTCGCGCCGCTGCCCGACGGGCGGCACCGCGTCGTCGCCACCCTCCGAGACGCACCGGCACTACCGGACGCGAGCGTGGTGCAGGACCTCCTTGACCACCGTGGGCCGGGCGAGGCCTTCACCCCGGTGGTGCACCGTGTGGTCTGGGGATCGCGCTTCCGGGTCCACCACCGCGTCGCCGAGTCTTACCGTGACGGGCGCCTTCTGTTGGCCGGGGACTCGGCCCATGTCCATTCACCGGCGGGTGGCCAGGGCATGAATCTCGGCTTCGAGGACGCCGTCGACCTCGGCGAACGACTCGCGTCGGTCTTGGAGGGCGCATCTCCCGACGCCCTGGACGCGTACTCGCATGATCGACGCCCCATCGCTCAGCGCGTCGTGCGTCTGGCGGGTCGACTCACCGCGCTGGCGACAGCGCCCGTCGCGCTTCGTCCCGTCCGCAACGCTGCACTCATCGCGGCCGGCCGAATACCCTCCGTGCAACGCAGACTCGCCCGCCAATTGGCGGGACTCGCTCGTCGTCCTGAAGGGATCTCCCGATGAAAACCGTCCACGAAAGCATGGCGGTCAAAGCCGATCTGGTGTCACCGAGTGAGGACGGGTTCGTCCTGTTGGCAGCCGAGATCGGCCCCTGGCTCGGCCCGTTGCCGCGCCGAAGCAGCCTGAGGGACACCGTCCTGGCAACGGTGCGAACCATGGCGCGCGATCTCAAGGAGTTGCCGGAGGTCAACGAGGTCACCGTCTTCCGCGCGGTGTTGCGCCCTCCGGGTGAAGGCTCAGCCGTGCTGCGCGCACGGGGGCTGCCCGCCGCACGCTATGACGTCGTCGTCCTCGTCCGTACGACGGGCGTGAGTGCTGCGAGAGAGGTCCAGAACCGCGCCGAATATCACCGGATCGTCGAGGAAATCCATCGAACCAGCAGGAGCACCTATCAACTCGTCGCCCGGAACGATGCCCGGATCGACGACGTGGACCACGGCCCGGACCACCCCTTCCTGTTCAACTACTTCTACGCCGATGACGCCGACACCGTCCGCCAAGTCTGGGAATACACGGCAGGGTGGTTTCAGGCTCGAACGAACTTGCCGAATTCGGTCCTGATGCGTCCTCTGGAGGGAGAATCCTCCAGCTACGGCCTGGTCAACCATGCCAGTTGGCCCCATTTCCGCACGTTCCTCCCCAACCTGCTGTTCCGGCCGACCTTCCGGAGCTTCGTTCTGGCCAACTTCAAGGCCAACGGCATCGCCGCTCAACCCATCATCTACCGGCGTCTCTCGTCGACCGCAGTTCCTCTCCGGCGTGACGAGCACGCACGATGACATCATGGAGGACCGTCTCCGACCCGTCCGGTGCGGTGACCCGCCGAACGTTCTCGCGTGCCGTCTGAAGCGTCCACCCGGGTGCGGCGAACAAGGCGGCAATATCAGACAGCGTGACCATCGCCTCCCGAGGATGCTCGTGCGTCCCGACGGCGGCATCATCCTGGGCATCCAGGTGCCCGACGATCAGTACGGTCCCCCCAGGAACGACCCATCCGGCGATGCGCTGATAAAAAGCCAACTGCGTAGTGGCCGGATGGGCGTAGTTCGTGACCACCAGGTCCCAGCGCAGGCCCGGGTCCCACGTCGTCAGATCGGTCTCCACCCAGGTCAGCCGATCGTCCAGACCTGCTTCGCGTTCCCTGTTGTGGGCCGTGGCGAGCGCGGAAGTGGAGATATCGGCACCCGTGACCTGCCAGCCTTGACGCGCCAGCCAGATGGCCTCGGAGCCGGTACCGCATCCGGCATCCAAGGCCGTCGCGGGTTCGAGGTCACGCGTCTCCTCCTCCACGTACGGGTGTACCGGCACATCACCCTGCATGTTTCGACGAGCCTTCGGAGCCCAATGCTCCTCCCAATAGTCGCGATCAAAAGCGTGGTGATCGTGGGGGTCTGGAGACTCGTGTTCGTGCTGGTGTTCCACAGTGGTCCTCCTGCTTTGGCGTGGTGATGTAACCAGCCTGGCACCGGTGATCCACAATGGCAACATCTATTGCCAATAAGCAATTTCGTGGCACACTGTCGGAATGGACGACACGATTGACCGTACACTCGACACCGTTGGCCAACGCCTGAAGCATCTGCGGCTTCGTCGAGAGATCACCCTGACAGATCTCGCGGGCGAGACCGGAATCTCCACCAGCACGTTGTCGCGGCTCGAAGCCGGTCTTCGGCGGCCCACCCTCGAACAGCTGCTGCCCCTGGCACGCTATTACGGCGTCACTCTAGATTCCCTCGTCGGGGCACCACAGACCGCCGATCCTCGCATCGATCTCCGGCCCATGGCCGGTAGCGGCGGTTCTGCCGTCATTCCCCTCACGCGCCGGCCCGGAGGAATCCAGGCGTACAAGTTCGTCCTGCCCCGAGGCAATGATGAGCCCGCGCCAGAGTTGCACTCCCATGAGGGTTTTGACTGGGCCTATGTCCTCAATGGCACCCTGCGGCTGATTCTCGGGGACCGAGAGTTCCTGCTCCAGCCGGGCGAGGTCGCCGAATTCGACACCCGCACCCCTCACTGGTTCGGTGCGACCAGTGCCGGACCGGTGGAGTTCCTCAGTCTGGTCGGGCGGCAGGGAGAGCGCGCCCATGTTCGAGCCACTGCGCCCCAGAAGACATAATGGCGACATGAGCGATGGCTTGGTTCCCGATAGCGCGAACAGGTCCTGGACTGGCGGCTATGAAATCTGGTCATCAACAGATACGTCTTTCGCACGGATCCTGACCAATCGCAGTCATTCTCCGTGCGAGCTGTCAGGATCGGCGCGAATATCGATAGTCCACTAGGGGTGCTTGGCGCGACCGCCTACTGAGATCCCACTCTCGGAACCACTCCGGACAACGAAAAGCCCGGACCCATCATCATGGGTCCGGGCTTTTGCCGATCTCTTCAGAGATCACCTGGTGGAGGTAAGGGGACTCGAACCCCTAACCCCCTGCTTGCAAAGCAGGTGCGCTACCAATTGCGCCATACCCCCGAGGAGTGTTCAGTTGTGTGCTGCTGCCTGGCGATCTTCCGATGAGCCTGAGCCGTCCAGGGAATCCGTGGCCGAACTCCAGACCTGCTTGCCACGCTCGTTCTCTCGCCAGGCGCGAACTCCGAGCACGGTGGCCACGCCGGTCACCAGGACGGCCAGTCGAACTACCGGCTTCATGGTGCCACCTTCCCCGGCCAGGGCCGGATGGGGAACTGCGTGGGTGGGCGTACCAAGACTTGAACTTGGGACCTCTTCGTTATCAGCGAAGCGCTCTAACCGCCTGAGCTATACGCCCTCACGTTCCGAAATGCAGCCTTCGGAACGAGAATCAACAGTACCGCAGCACTGCCGACGGTCAAAATCGGCGACGGACGACTCAGTCGTCCGTCAGCGTCACACCAATGCCACCGACCAAGGTGGAGGAGACGTTGTACAGCACTGCTGCCAACATGCTTAAGGCGGTCAGCAGCACCACATTCACGACAGCGATGATGGTCGCGAACGACGCCACCTGCCCCAGCGAGATCAACTGTTGAACCGTGAACGATCCACCCTCCGAGCCCAGCACCTGAGCCAGGAGATCATTGACCTGATCGAAGATGCCGGTGAGGTCCATGACCGTCCACAGCACCACAGCACCCACCACGGTCACGATGCCCAGGGCCACCGAGAGCAGGAAGGCCATCTTCAGAACGGACCACGGGTCGATCTTGGAGACCAGCAGGCGAGCCTTGCGAACCTTCGCCTTGGGAGCCGGGCGGACCAGCCCCTGCTGCTGAGCCGACTGCCTGGACCCCGACCCAGAACGGCCCGACCCGGAGCGGGGGGCGTTCTGCGGACGCTGGCCCGAGGGGCGCTGGCCAGCCGGACGCTGGCTCGGGCGTTGCCCCGCCGGCCGCGGCGTTCCCGATGTACTCACTACTGTCCTCCGTCAATCTCCGCGTCCGGGTCGGCTTCGCCCGTCGTGGATTCGGTGGCGACCACGGTGTTGTCGTCGCCCTGCTCGCTGGCAGGAGCGACCGTATCAGAGTCCAAGGGTACTTCACCGGCACCCGGCTCTTCCTCGGCCTCTCCGGAGACTCCGCCATTGAGATGCTTCTCATTGTTCAGGGTCACGGCGATGATCCGGTCGCCCCGGTCCGGCTTGGCGAAGATCACGCCCATGGTGTTCCGGCCGCGGGCGGGAACACCGCTCACCGCCGAACGGATCACCTTGCCGGAGTTCATGACCACCAGCACCTCGTCGTCCTCGTCCACCACGAGACCACCGGTGAGCTCACCGCGATCCTCCACGATGTTGCCCACCTTGATGCCGAGTCCACCACGATTCTGCAGGCGGTACTCATTCACCGACGAACGCTTGGCGTAGCCGCCTTCCGTGACGATGAAGACGAACGAATCCGGACGAACGACGTCGACGGTCAGCAGCTCGTCACCGCGGCGGAACTTCATGCCGGTGACCCCGGATGTGGCACGGCCCATCGGGCGCAGTGCCTCATTGCTGGCATTGAAGCGCAGCGACTGACCGTCCTTGGAGATCAGGATCAGGTCGTCTTCCTCCGAGACCAGCTTGGCTGAGACCACCTCGTCGCCCTCACGCAGCTTGATGGCGATCACGCCGGCCGTGCGGTTGGTGTCGTAGTCGGCCAGCAGCGTCTTTTTGACCAGCCCGGACCGCGTGGCGAGCACCAGATACGGAGCTCGCCCGTAATCGGCCAAAGGCAGCACCTGGGCGATATGCTCGTCCGGCTGGAACGCCATCAGGTTGGCCACGTGCTGGCCCTTCGCGTCCCGGCTGGCCTCGAGCAGCTCGTAGGTCTTGATTCGATACACCCGGCCGAGGTTCGTGAAGAACAGGATCCAGTGGTGGGTCGACGTGGTGAAGAAGTGGTCCACCACGTCGTCATCCCGCAAGGTGGCCCCGCGAATGCCCTTGCCACCGCGGTTCTGGGCCCGGTAGTTGTCAATTCTCGTGCGCTTGACGTACCCGCCGCGAGTGATGGTGACGACCATTTCCTCTTCGGGAATGAGGTCTTCCATGGACATGTCACCGTCGTAGCCGTACTGGATCTCCGTACGGCGCTCGTCGCCGTACTTCGCCCCGATCTCAGCCAGTTCAGTGGAGACCACCTCGCGCTGGCGCGCCGGTGAGGCCAGAATCTCGTTGTACTCGGCGATCTTGGCCTGCAGTTCGTCGTACTCGTCCTGAATTCCCTGGCGCTCCAAGGCGGCGAGTTGGCGCAACTGCATATTGAGGATGGCCCTGGCCTGGTCATCGTCGATGTCCAGCAGGGTCTTCAGCGATTCCCGGGCGGCATCGGCACTGGCGGAGGCCCGGATCGTGGCGATGACCTCGTCGAGCATGTCCAGGGCCTTGAGCAGCCCCAGCAAGATGTGGGCCCGTTCCTCCGCCTTGCGCTTGCGGAACTCGGTCCGCCGGACGATGACCTCGATCTGGTGCATCACCCAGTGGTGCACGAAGCCGTCCAGTGAGAGGGTGCGCGGAACGCCGTCCACCAGGGCGAGCATGTTGGCGGAGAAGTTCTCCTGCAGCTGGGTGTGCTTGTACAGGTTGTTGAGCACCACCTTGGCCACGGCATCCCGCTTGAGGACGATGACGAGCCGCTGGCCGGTGCGACCGGAGGTTTCGTCGCGCATGTCCGCGATTCCGGTGAGCTTGCCGTCACGGACCATCTCCGCGATCTTGGCCGCGAGGTTGTCCGGGTTGGCCATGTAGGGCAATTCCGTGACCACCAGGCAGGTCCGGCCTTGGATCTCCTCAACGTTGACGACCGCGCGCATGGCAATGGACCCGCGGCCGGTGCGGTAGGCGTCCTCGATGCCCTTCCGCCCCAGGATCTGGGCGCCCGAGGGGAAGTCCGGGCCCTTGATGCGCTGCATCAGGGCCGCGAGAAGTTCCTCACGGGAGGCTTCGGGGTGCTCCAGGTACCACTGCACGCCGTCGATGACCTCGCGCATGTTGTGCGGAGGGATATTCGTGGCCATACCCACGGCGATCCCGGAGGAGCCGTTGACCAGCAGGTTCGGGAACCTCGCCGGCATCACGGTCGGTTCCTGCTGCTTGCCGTCGTAGTTGTCCTGGAAGTCCACCGTGTCTTCCTGGATGTCCCGGACCATCTCCATGGCCAGCGGGGCCATCTTGGTCTCGGTGTACCTCTGGGCGGCGGCGCCGTCGTTGCCGGGCGAACCGAAGTTTCCCTGCCCCAGGGCCAGCGGATAACGCATGACCCAGTCCTGAATCAGGCGGACCAGGGCGTCGTAGATCGCCGAGTCGCCGTGCGGATGGTAATTGCCCATCACCTCGCCGACCACACGCGCCGACTTGTTGAACGAGCGGTCGGGGCGGTAGCCGCCGTCGAACATTCCGTACAGCACCCGGCGATGCACCGGCTTGAGGCCGTCCCGAACGTCCGGGAGGGCACGGCCCACGATGACGGCCATGGCGTAGTCGAGATAGGACCGCTTCATCTCGGTCTGCAGATCGACTCGTTCGACCTTGTCGTGATCGCTCAGCGGTGGCGCGAGCACGGCCGCTCCCTCCTCGGGGGTCAGGGAGCCGCCGTCGGGAGCCGCCGTTTCCGGTGGGTTCTCGGCCGGGCCAGCACCGTCCTGGTTCTCAGGGTTCTCGGGGCTGTCAGGGTTCTGCTCGTCGGTCACGCGCCTCGTCCTCGGATCTCGTCAGTGTGGGGCCGGTGGCCTGGTCCGGGGGCCGACGGAATCGATTCCATCCGCCCGGTGGCCTGTGGGGTGTGCAATGTGGCAGCGGGCTAGATGTCCAGGAAGCGGACGTCCTTGGCGTTCTGCTGAATGAATGAACGCCGGGACTCAACGTCCTCGCCCATCAGCATGGAGAAGATCTCGTCCGCGGCGGCGGCATCCTCCATGGTCACCTGCAGCAGAGTGCGGTGCTCGGGGTCCATGGTGGTGTCCCACAGCTCCTGGTAGTCCATCTCGCCCAGGCCCTTGTACCGCTGCACCCCGTTGTCCTTGGGATAACGCCATCCCTTGGCGTGACCCGCGACGATCGCCGCGTCCCGTTCTTCGTCCGAGAACACGTAGTCGTGCGGGGCGTTGGACCACTTGATGCGGTAGAGCGGTGGCTGCGCCAGGAAGACGAAGCCATGCTCGATCAGGGGGCGCATGTAGCGGAACAACACCGTCAACAGGAGCGTCGTGATGTGCTGGCCGTCCACGTCGGCATCGGCCATCAGCACGATCTTGTGATAGCGCAGCTTGGTGATGTCGAACTCTTCGCCGATGCCCGTGCCGAAGGCCGTGATCATCGACTGGATCTCGGCATTGGACAGCGCGCGGTCCAGACGGGCGCGCTCCACATTGAGGATCTTCCCGCGCAACGGCAGGATCGCCTGCGTGGCAGGGTTGCGGCCCTGCTTGGCCGAACCACCCGCGGAATCGCCCTCCACGATGTAAACCTCGCACTCGACCGGGTTCTTCGAGGAGCAGTCGGCGAGCTTGCCGGGCATGCCGAAGGACTCCAGGGGAGATTTCCGCCGGGCGTTGTCCCGGGCCTTGCGAGCGGCCAGACGCGCCTGGGACGCCAGCTGTGCTTTCCGGACGATGTCCTTGGCCGGCCCGGGGTTGCGTTCCAGCCAGTCCCCGAGCTGGTCCGAGACGATCTTCTGAATGAAGCCCTTCGCCTCGGAGTTGCCCAGCTTGGTCTTGGTCTGGCCCTCGAACTGCGGTTCGGAGAGCTTGATCGACAGCACCGCGGTGAGCCCCTCGCGGACGTCGTCGCCCGAGAGGTTGTCGTCCTTTGCCCGCAGCAATTCCTTGTCCCGCGCATACCGGTTGACCAGAGAGGTCAACGCGGCGCGGAAGCCCTCCTCGTGCGTGCCGCCCTCATGGGTGTTGATCGTATTGGCATAGGTGTGGACGGACTCGGAGTACGCCGTGGTCCACTGCATCGCCACTTCGGCCGCCATCTTGCGCTCGACGTCCTCGGTCTCGAAGGCGATGACGTCCGCATGGACCATCTCGACCTTCTTGCCCGAGTTCAAGTGCTCGACGTAGTCCAGCAGCCCGTTGTCATACTTGTAGTCGACCGTCCGGCCCTTCGGGGGCTCCAGGTCCTGCCCGATGACGTCCGGCTTGGCTTCGGGCGCCGACTCGGGGCGCACCTCCGTGCCGGCTTCTGCGCCGTCAAGGTCCTCGGCGTCCACAACGGCTTCAGCGCCCTCGGCCGCGCCGCCCTCCGCGCCACCGACGATCTCGTCCTGCTGGATCTCGTTGGTCTCAATGGAACGCTCATCGGTCAGCGTGATGCGCAGTCCCTTGTTGAGGAAAGCCATCTGCTGGAAACGGGCGCGCAGCGTCTCGAAGTCGAACTCGACAGTGTCGAAGATCGCCGGGTCTGGATAGAAGACCTGCGTGGTGCCGGTCTCGTCGGTCTCCCCGGCGCGGACCAGCTCTCCCTGGGGCACACCGCCGTCGGCGAAGCTCATCCGCCACACGCTGCCCTGGCGGCGGACCTCGGTCTCCACTCGCCGGGACAGCGCGTTGACCACGGAGATCCCGACGCCGTGCAGGCCGCCGGACACGGCGTACCCGCCGCCACCGAACTTGCCGCCGGCGTGCAGGATGGTCATGACGACCTCGACGGTGGGCCGGCCCTCCGTGGGGTGCATGTCCACCGGAATGCCGCGGCCGTTGTCCTGGACGCGGACGCCGCCATCGGCCTGCAGCGTGACGTGGATGGTGTCGCAGTACCCGGCCAGGGCCTCGTCCACGGAGTTGTCCACCACTTCGTACACCAAGTGATGCAACCCGCGAGGACCAGTGGAGCCGATGTACATGCCAGGACGCTTGCGCACCGCCTCCAGGCCCTCCAGGACCGTGATGTCTCCCGCGCCGTAGGCGTGCTCCACCTTGCGCGTGGCTTCGGTGATGCGAGTGGGCTGGGCCGATTCGGCGGAGCCCGACTCCTGCGCCTCGAGTCCCTCGGATTCCACGGGTGTCTCTGTGGAGGCGGTTTCCTGCGGAGTGCCGCTCGGGTCAGTGCCGTTGTTCTCTTCGGCCACGGGCGTCTACGGCTCCTCGGTTCGGGGACTGGGTGGGCACTCCCATCCTACCCCCGAGAAGGGCTCGCTGAGCTCACCAAGGGGCGTGCCGGGCCTTAAACAGGTCCGGAGCGGAACAGAATCGGCCTTCTTCATGACCCAGACCTACGACGCCCGGTACCGGACCGCCCGCCGGGGTGTGAGTTCGTCAAATCGCCGTTGACGGATTCTAGCCATACGTGTCTCGGGGTCCTCGGCCCTTCACCACTCGCGGTCCGCGTCGCCACGACGGAGCGGTGGGTCCGGCGACCCGCAGGCTGGTCACAATGCCTGGCCCCAGTGCCTTTTCGAACTGCTGGAGCAAAGCGGGCGTGAGCAGACGGAGCTGGGTGGCCCAGGCCGTGGAGTCACAGCGGACGGTCACCACCGTGTTCTCGAAGCTCTCCGGTCGGCAGTGCACGGCAATGTCCGCTCCGACCAACTCGTCCCACCGAGACAGCACGGACCCGACGGCGACCGGTGACGACCAGCCCCGTTCGGCCACCAGTCGCCCGAAGACATCCCCCACCATCCGCGGATCCCGTGCATCCGGTCCACCGGGAGCACGACGCCGGCCCCTTCCGGTTCCGCCGTCGCGGCGCTCTGCTCCGGAGCCGCCTGGTCCGCCGGCAGCAGGACGACGACGGCGCACCTCGCCCCTCGCTTCGGCTGCCTGACGTACCCGGTTCAGGGCCACGATGGCCGCATCCGGTTCGTCGTCCACCCCGTCCGGCGACGGCTCTCGCTCCGGAACTGGAGCGTCCGGGGTCTCCTCGGGACTCACTGCGCCGATCCGTCCTCCGGCGGGTGGAGCTGGCTGTCCCCATCGCCCAGTGTCACGCGGATGCGCGGACCCGCCAGCTCAGCGGGAACATCCTCCGCGACGGCGGCCGTCACCAGAAGCTGC
The DNA here is from genome assembly GCF_042665635.1 of Citricoccus sp. GCM10030269. NCBI lineage: Bacteria > Bacillati > Actinomycetota > Actinomycetes > Micrococcales > Micrococcaceae > Citricoccus > Citricoccus sp. GCM10030269. The sequence continues at coordinate 286,003 of NZ_JBHTCV010000002.1, forward strand.
TCGGCGCCGGCCGTCAGCCCGGCCAGCCTGCTGCGTCGATCGGCGTCGAGCTCGGCGAACACGTCGTCCAGCACCAGGAGCGGACGGGCATCCGGGTCGGGGTCATCCGCCACGAGCACCTGATAGCTGGCCAGCTTCAGCGCCAAGGCCATGGACCAGGTCTCCCCGTGCGAGGCGAACCCCTTGGCGGGAGCCGGGCCGAGCGTCAGTGCCAGGTCGTCACGGTGCGGTCCGGCCAGGGTCACCGCCCGATCGCGTTCCTGCTTCTGGTTCACGGTGAGTTGTTCCAGCAGCGCATCGTGCAACGCGCCGACGTCGGGCACCTCTCGATGCTGGCCACCGGCCAGCGGGACCGTGGACTCATAGCTGAACCCAGCCGTTTTGCGGCTTTCGGCCAAGGCCGTGTACGCCTCCGTCAGGGGCTGGGCCAGCATCTGCAACACGTGCAGACGGCCGTTGAGCAGGCGGGCGCCGGCTCGGGACAGATGCTCATCCCACACAGCCAGGGTGTGCCCGTGCTCCTCGGTCCATCGTCCGGACAACTTCGCATTCTTCAACAGGGCGTTGCGCTGGCGCAGCACACGTTCGTAGTCGCCTCGCGCGTCGCCGAGGGCCGGACGCAGTTGGACGAGCAAGTCGTCCAGAAAACGACGCCGGCCGGACGGATCCCCTGTGACCAGGGCCAAGTCCTCGGGAGCGAAGAGCACGGACCGCAGTAGACCGAGAGCCTCGCGGGCCCGTTGGGGAGCACCTCGGTTGATCGCGGCCCGGTTGGCCTTTCCGGGATTGATCTCCATCTCCAGCGCCACGGCCCGATCGCCCCGGTGAATGCGGCCTCGAATGATGGCCTGCTGCGCACCGAAGCGCACCAGCGGAGTGTCGTTGGGGACGCGGTGAGAGTCCTGCGTGGCCAAGTACCCCACGGCTTCGACGATGTTGGTCTTGCCGACTCCGTTGGACCCCACGAGGACATTGGGTCCAGTCTCCAGGGCCAGATCAGCCTGGCTGTAGGAACGGTATTGGGTCAGAGACAGGTGGGACAGATGCACTGACGCTCGCCACCGGACCGGATCAGTTGGCCAGGCGCACCGGCATGACGAGGTACCGGTAATCGTCCTGTCCAGGTGCGTCGGGTTCCTGCTGGGCCGTCATCAAAGCGGGTTTCGGAGCCGTGGTGAAGGAGAACCGAACGAAGGGAGCATCGATGACATTGAGGCCCTCGGCCAGATACGACGGGTTGAAAGCCACCGTGATGTCGTCGCCCTCGAGGGTCGAATCCAGGGACTCGTTGGCCGAGGCGTCGTCCCCGGCGCCGGCATCCAGGGTGACCTGCCCGTCGGTGAAGACCATCCGCACCGCGGTGTTGCGCTCCGCCACCAGGGCGACGCGTTTGACGGCTTCCACCAATGGTCCCGCGGGAACAGCGGCGTGGATGGGGCTCGACTCGGGGAACAGGGCGCGGATCTTCGGATACTCGCCGTCCACGAGCAGACTCGTGGTGCGGCGACCTCCGGAAGAGAATCCAACGAGGTCGGAGTTCGTCGAATCCCTGGGCAGGCGCAGTTCGAGGTCACCGCCGCCGGCCAGCGACTTGGCCACCTCAGTGAGGGTCTTCGCCTTGACCAGCAAGGACGTGGAGATCGACGGGTCGGCCGGGGACCAGTTCAGTTCCTTCATCGCCAGGCGGTACCGGTCGGTGGCCAGGAACGTGATGCGGTCGCCTTCGATCTCCAGCTTCACGGCCGTGAGGATCGGCAGAGTGTCGTCCTTCGAGGCGGCGACCGTCACCTGAGCGACGGCATGGGCGAAGGCGTCACCGTCGATGGTTCCGGCGGCCTCCGGCATCTCCGGCAGTGAGGGGTAGTCCTCGACCGGCATGGTTGACAAGGCGAAACGCGAGTTGCGGCAGGTGAGGACGACCTTGGATCCGTCGGTCTCCACGGTGACCGGCGCGGCCGGGAGGGAGCGGACGATGTCGTTGAGCAGGCGTCCCGAGACCAGGATCGTTCCGGGAGTCTCGATGTTCGCTTCGATCTCGAGTTGGGCCGAGGTCTCGTAGTCGAAACTGGCGATCGACAGGAGATTGTCCTCGGCGGTCAGGAGAAGACCGGAGAGCACCGGTACCGGCGGGCGAGGGGACAACGAGCGTGCGGTCCAGGAGACGGCGTCCGTCAGGATGTCTCGCTCAACGGTGAACTTCACAGAAGTATCCGCCTTTCTCAGGACGGCAGGTTTCGGACTTCATCGGGACACCCCCGCCGGGTATCCGTCGAACACGTGGGTCGCCGCGTGCTGTGTCAGCCTACCGTGACTCGCCGAGGGTGCGAATGTTCGATTTTTGGCGGGGAATGTGATTCGGAGGGGGTCGTCGAGCTGGAGTGGGGACGGGGATCGGGGAAGGTTGACTGTTCTTGGGATTCTTTCTTAACAGGGGTGAGTAGTGTTAATAAGTCCTGTGGATACTGTGGACAACCGCATCCTTCGGTTCATCGGCGGGCTTCTGCCTGTGGACCTGACGGTGGACGGTTCTCGTCATGGCTGTGCACGGATGCTGAACAACTTTTGAGGCTCGATCCGCGAATTCACAGGGGAAGGGCATGTTGTCCAGAGGCAAAGCGAAGTCCTCCACTTAACCGTCCACAGGATTGTCCACAGCTGTGGGTTGGCCTGCGAAGCCGGGTCAGCGCGGCCTGTGGATAACTGTGGACGACTGTGGATGAGTAGCTGAGGCGACCGCTCGTTGCGGCGTTCAGGGTGTGGACGGACCTTCGCGTTAAGGCTGAAGCCGGAGTCGTCGCACCAGGCGCTAGCGTGCCCGCTGTTGCTGCTTGATGCGGTTGGTGAGTTCGGTGACCTGGTTGTAGATCGTTCGACGCTCGGCCATCAGTTCACGGATCTTGCGGTCCGCGTGGATCACCGTGGTGTGATCGCGTCCGCCGAGCTCCGCACCGATCTTCGGCAAGGACATCTCCGTGAGCTCGCGCAACAGGTACATGGCGATCTGGCGGGCCGTGACCAGCGTGCGTGTGCGGGACTTGGAGGTCAGTTCCTCCAGCGTGAGGTTGAAGTAAGCGGACGTCTCGTTGAGGATCGTCGGGGCCGTGATCTCGTGCGCGTCCTCGTGAGTGATCAGGTCGCGAAGCACCTGCTCGGCCAGCTGCACGCCTACCGGCTGCTTGTTCAGTGAGGCGAAGGCCGTCACTCGGATCAGGGCGCCCTCCAACTCCCGAATATTGGTGGAGATGTTCGAGCCGATGTACTCCAGCACCTCCGGCGGAGCCGTCAGACCCTCTGCTTCGGCCTTCTTGCGAAGAATGGCGATGCGCGTCTCCAGGTCCGGTGGCTGGATGTCGGTGATCAACCCCCACTCGAACCGGGACCTGAGGCGCTCTTCGAAGCCGGAGAGCTGTTTGGGCGGGAGATCGGAGGTGATCACGACCTGCTTGTTGTTGTTGTACAGCGTGTTGAAGGTGTGGAAGAACTCTTCGACGGTCGCTTCCTTGTCCGCGAGGAACTGGATGTCGTCGATGAGCAGAATGTCCACGTTGCGGTAGACCTGCTTGAAGCTGGCGCCCTCGTCGTGGCGAATCGAATTGATGAAGTCGTTGGTGAACTCCTCGGAGTTCACGTACCTGACCCGCAGCCCCGGGTAGAGATGCCGGGCATAGTGGCCGATCGCGTGGAGCAGGTGAGTTTTGCCCAGACCCGACTCACCGTAGATGAACAAAGGGTTGTAGGCCTTCGCCGGTGCCTCGGCCACCGCGTTCGCCGCGGCGTGGGCGAACCGGTTCGAGGAACCGATAACGAAAGTCTCGAAGTGGTAGCGGGGGTTGAGGCGACTCGTCTCATCCGAGGTCGAGGGCGGGCCGGGAGCGGGCATCGTCGGCGCGGGGCGCACGGGCGACGGAGCCGACTGCGCGTGCCGCACCTCTCGGCCGGGCGGAGCGGCGGCCGGCCTCGGCGGATCCTCGGTCATCGGGGCCACGAGCGTTGAGTCGATGGAATAGGCACACAGGATCTCACTGCGGAAGACATCGCTGAGCGCTTCGGCCAGAGAGTCCCTGAGCTGAGTCTGCAGAACTTCCCGCGTCATCTCGTTGGGAACAGCCAGCAACAACGTGCTGCCGATCAGGCCCTGGGGCTGGGCCAGACCCACGTGGCCCAGCTGACGCGGAGTGACCCGGTCATCCTCTTCGAGAGTACGGACCACCTTGCGCCACGAACTGCTGACTGCCTCATCTGCAACCATGGATGATGGGGTCCTTCCTATCGGCGTGGCGGCCGTCTGTGCCGGACTCCGAGTCTAACGGCCATCCACAGAGTTATTCACAGGCCGTGGATAACTCCGCGTCGGGGATTTGACGCTGAGGCCGCAGCCTCCGTAAACTTGATTGGTCCCCGCGGGGCTGTTTAACCCTGTGCTGAAACGGGCGGTCCATCGGTGGATCGGTCACCAGTGCAGGCGGCCAGCGGACGCAACACTGTCTCTGCTGTCGTCAGAGCGTGTCCGGCGGGGAGGTCCTAATCAAAGCGTCTACCGGTTCTTCCCCTAGGTACAACGGGTCCGGGCGCATACACACGTTGTGGAGAAATCAAAGTGAGCAAGCGGACTTTTCAGCCGAATAACCGCCGCCGCGCCAGGAAGCACGGGTTCCGCGCCCGCATGCGTACTCGCGCCGGCCGCGCCATCCTGGCCACCCGTCGTTCCAAGGGCCGCGCGGAACTGTCCGCCTGATCCGGCCAACGGCCGGGCTGAGCGGATCGCGACAGCGTGCTTCCCCGCGAAAGACGGGTACGCACCCCCGCGGACTTTTCCCAGACACTGCGTTCCGGTGCCCGAGCAGGGCGCCGGAACGTTGTTGTGTCCGCACGACTTTCCGGTGCCGGCCGCAATTTCGACATGCCGGCACCGTCCACCTCGACGGCCACGGCGGCCTCTCCGACGGCGGCTGCTCGCTCAGAGGAGCTGGTGCGCGTCGGTTTCGTCGTCTCGAAAGCAGTGGGGAATGCGGTGATCCGCAATCGCGTCAAGCGTCGTCTCCGGGCGGCTGTGGCCGAGCAACTCCAGGGCCCACTGCAGGGGTACCCCGGTGCCACTGTGGTGGTGCGGGCGTTGCCGCCGTCGGGAACCGCAGACTGGAGCGAACTGAAGAGGGACCTGGACTCCGCGCTCTCCTCCGCTCTACGCAAGGCCACCGAGCGGGCCCGCGCACGCCGCGAGGCGGAGGCCGGGGCGTGACCGCTCAATCTCCGTTCATCACGTTGCCGGAAGCCCGCGAATGGTCGTGGCTGCGAGCCTTGCCGTCCACGGTGTTGGCGTGGGTGCTGATGGCCTATCGTGCCGTCATCTCACCGTTGTACGGTCCAGTGTGCAGATACTTTCCCTCGTGTTCGGCCTATGCACTGGAGGCCGTCCACGTTCACGGGGCCGTCCGAGGCAGTTGGTTGGCAGCACGTCGGCTGGTTCGGTGCCATCCTTGGTCACAAGGCGGCGTCGATCCGGTCCCCCCCGGTGCCAGGATTTGGCCAGCGGGGCGCCGACCCAAGATCATTGACCTGAACCATCCCGTTATCCCTCCGGATCCACCGGCGGAACAGTAGGAGACCATGGACTTCTTCCAAATCATTCTCTGGCCCTTCAAGTGGGTGATGTCCTGGATCCTCAGCGCGTTCCACACCGTCCTCGACTGGGTCGGCATGGATCCCGACGGCGGCCTGACCTGGACGCTGTCGATCATCCTCCTGGTGATCCTGGTTCGTACCCTGCTGATTCCGCTGTTCGTCAAGCAGATCAAGTCTCAGCGGGCGATGCAGGCCCTGCAGCCCGAGATCAAGAAGCTTCAGGACAAGTACAAGGGCAAGAAGGATCAGCTGTCCCGCCAGGCTATGGCCATGGAGCAGCAGGCGCTGTTCAAGGAGCACGGGACGAGCCCGTTCGCCGCGTGTCTGCCGATGCTCGTGCAGATGCCGTTCTTCCTCGCCCTGTTCCAGATCCTTTCCGGGGCGGGAGCGGCGGCTGAACGCGGCGAGGGTGAAGGGGCTCTGTCCCCGGACCAGATTCACTCTTTCGGCAATGCCATCTTCCTCGGCGCTCCCATGCAGTCCACCTTCTTGGGATCGACCGGAGAGAACTTCAACATCGCGGTCATCCTGGTCTCGATCGTGATGATCGTCCTCATGACGGCCTCGCAGTTCTTCATGCAGAAGATGCTGATGAGCAAGAACATGTCCGAGGCGGCCATGACCGGGCCCTTCGCCCAGTCCCAGAAGTTCATGCTCTACATCCTTCCGCTGGTCTTCGGCATCGGCGGCATCAACTTCCCGATCGGTGTGCTGATCTACTGGACCGCCACCAACTTCTGGGCCGTCGGGCAGCAGACCTGGATCGTGCGCAACAACCCCACTCCCGGTTCCCTCGCCGAACGCGAGCTCAATGAGCGCCGTGCCGTCAAGGGACTGCCACCCGTCGGGAAGGCAGCACAGGAAGCCTCCGCGAAGGCCGAGGTTGAGGCCGCGAAGCCGAAGCAGCAGGGCCAGCGCCAGCAGCCCAAGCGCAAGCCCAAGAAGAGGAGATGACCATGAGCGACGCCTCGAGTTCGCCTTCAGAGGATCCCGTAGAGGACACGCAGGGTCGGACAGACTCCGAGCACCCAACGGCGGAACCACCCGAGTCCGGCCAAGAAACCGGTGAGGTCAGAGCCGCGACGGAGGCGGAGACAGACGCCACCGGTTCCGCTGACTCCTCCGCGGAGGCTCCCACGCAGAGTCGGCTGGAGGAAGAGGGCGACATCGCGGCGGACTACGTCGAAGAACTGCTCGACATCTCGGACATCGACGGAGACATCGACATCGAGGTGCGCAATGGACGAACCTACGTCTCGGTGATCGCCGAGGGCGACGACGAGCGTTTGCGCGACTTGGTGGGCCAGGACGGAAAGCGACTGGAGGCTCTTCAGGAGCTGGCCCGGCTTGCCGTCCTTTCGGCCACGGGCAATCGTTCTCGACTGGTGCTGGACATCGCCGGGCACCGGACTGAACGGGCCAACGAGCTCGAGGTCGTGGCGCAAGAGGCGGTGGATGCGGTTCGCCAAACGGGCGAACCCGTGCATCTTCGCCCCATGGGCGCTTACGAGCGGAAAATCGTTCACGACGTCATCGCCGAAGCTGGTTTGGTGAGCGAGTCCGAGGGCGAAGGACCGCGTCGGCATGTGGTGGTCTCCTCCGGTGACTGAAGACCCTACTGACGTCCCCGCAGGGTCCGGTGAGTCCACGGGTGAGACCGAGTCCCTTGAGGCTGCCGAGCAGCTGCCGGAGTTGACCGGCCAGTTCCGCTCCGCAGCGGAGGAACTGTTCGGGGACCGACTGGACCTGGCTGTTCGTTTCGGGGAGCACTTGGCCTCCACCGGGATCGAGTGGGGTTTGCTAGGCCCACGCGAGGTGGGACGCCTGTGGGAACGCCACATTCTGAACTGCGCTGTGGTCGGAGACCTCCTTGTCGACGGTGCCCTGGTGGCCGACGTCGGCTCCGGAGCCGGTTTGCCCGGCGTCGCCTTGGCTTTGGCTCGGCCCGATTGCCAGTTCATTCTGATCGAACCGCTGGAGCGCCGAGTCGCCTGGTTGGACATGGTGGTCGAGGATCTTCGCCTCGACAACGTTGACGTGGTGAGGGCTCGCTCGGAACAAGTTGTCGGGAATGTCGTGGTGGACGTGGTGACGGCCCGAGCCGTCTCCGCGCTGAAGTCCTTGGTGCCCATCACCGTTCCGTTGCTGCAGGGTTCCGGTGAACTGTTGGCGATCAAGGGCCGCAGCGCGGCTGATGAGACCACGTCTGCTGCGAAGGTGCTGAAGAAGCACAAGGCGAAGGCTCCGGTGATCGAGTCGGTGGGCGGGGACCTCCTTCCTGAGCCGACCACCGTGGTACGAGTAGCGGTCGGTGCCCAACACTGACCAGTAGGCTGGAGTCGCTGGGCGCCTCGGTGGCCAGACAGTATGGCCGAATATCAACCTCGGGAGGTTGTGCTCTTGACCAATGAGTCGGATGTTTCACGGAAAGCGACTCCCAGCGGGGAGGCTTCTGTGGTAGACGACGTGTCGACTCCGTTAGCGCGTGAGCTGGCCGAGGAAAATCGCCGTCGGGAGAAGCTCAAGGGGCGCAGACTGCCGAAGCCGCGTGAGACGCGCATCGTGACGGTGTCCAACCAGAAGGGCGGCGTCGGAAAGACCACGACGACGGTAAACCTTTCCGCGGCCATGGCGCGTGCCGGCATGCAGGTTCTGGTGGTGGATATCGATCCACAGGGCAACGCCTCCACGGCGTTGGCCATCCCGCACAATTCCGAGGTGGACAGCGTCTACGACGTGTTGATCGATGAGATGCCTCTGGCCGAGGTGGTGCAATCATGTCCGGATATCGACGGGCTCACGGTGGCCCCGGCCACCATCGATCTGGCCGGCGCAGAGATTGAGCTGGTTTCACTGGTGGCCCGTGAGCAGCGGCTTTCGCGGGCGCTGGCCGAGTACTTCGAGTACCGCCAGAATCAGGGGCTTCCTCGAATCGACTTCGTCTTCATTGACTGTCCCCCGAGCCTGGGTCTTCTGACCGTTAACGCTTTCGTCGCTGCCAGCGAAGTGCTGATCCCCATTCAGACCGAGTACTACGCACTGGAAGGGCTGTCACAGCTGCTCAACAACATCGGGATGATCCAAAAGCACTTGAATTCCGCCTTGGAAGTGTCGACGATCATCCTCACGATGTACGACGGCCGTACCAACCTGGCCATGCAGGTCGCCGAAGAGGTCCGTGAGCACTTCCCCGAGGAAGTCCTGAAGACCGTGATTCCTCGGAACGTCCGCATCTCTGAAGCACCGAGCTTTCAGCAGAGCGTCCTGACCTACGACCCCCAATCGGCGGGGGCATTGTCGTATCGTGAGGCGGCTGCTGAGATCGCCGATCGCGGGCATGCGTCAGGTCGGTAAGGCGCCTTTTCGGTTACTTTGTGGTCTAAGTCAACTTTGAACGGTTGATTCTCGAATTTGCTTGGACCGTTCGTTTCTCCTGCCCGGGTTCTCCTCGGAGTCTCAGATCGAGTCGCGTGTGTATTGCACCCCTGCGAGGCTGCACGACAAGGCGTGGTCACGTCGTGTCGAATCTACCGTTGACGTTGGTGCGGTAGTGGGCGACTTCTTCAGGATAGGTGTTTCACGTGAAACAGCCAGCGGGCGCTGGGTGGGTCTTCGGTCCCGGCCTTCGGGCAGGGGCCTTCGCTCCCGGGTCTTGGTTCGGGGACGCTCGGTCGTGAGCGGGGGTATTCGCCTGAGGTGGTGCGGCCCTCGACGTGGTTACCGTTGGGCCGGGACTTGAACTTCTGAGCGGTTCATATGCACATCCAAGCGTCATGCGGATGGTGATCTTCCCATTGAATGTGCAGATCGCGCATTGACCGAAAGCGATTGATGGGGACTACCCTGCATCTCTGTTCCCGGGCCACGTGGTGGTCTGCACACGGGAGATCGGCAACTCTCGAGTCAGCATTCTGCCGCGGTGCTCCATCGTGGTCATGATTCCGTTTCACGTGAAACGAGATCTCCCTTGCCGCGTGCGGTTCCGACTGAGAAGGGTCCGAGGGCTGTCGGTCTTATCCCTGACGGGCAACAGGGACCGGGCTCGGTTCACGTGAGCGTTGGAAGAGCCTGGTGCTCCATCCGTGTCCTCGCTAGGGATTCGTATGTCGAGGCGGGCGCCAAGCGGTGCCCGACCCTGGTCGGTGAGAATCAGCCGATCACGGGGGCGGCACGCTGAGCGGTAGTTCGTCACTGAGTGGGGCCACGCTCTTGGGAGTGGCTGGTGCTGTTAGGTAGCCTCCAGGAGCCGGGCTCCATCCACCCAGTTTCATGTGAAACTAGCGGTGCTGCTCAGTGGTCCTGTGCTGGTAGATGGAGCATGTCTGTTCATCCGGAAGCAGCATGCCCCCTACTGGCCCCATCCGGCCTCATCGGTGAGTGACATCCGGCAGAGTGCGAGGTCGAGTTTCCCGTGAAACAGGCGAGCCTCACTGGCTGGCCGGCCGGAGTACTTGCGCTCCTCCCGGGAATCAGGATCGAACGCTGACCAAAGTTGTCTGGGCGGCATTGAGAGCACGCTGTGGGCCAGGCTGGCTCAAGGAGTCCGCTGTCGAAGAGCTCCACGTGAAACGTTGCCACGATGAGTTCGGTGTGCATCCCGCGGAAGAATCGCCTCCCGCCATTCCTCAGGCTTGGGCCGGATAATGGATCTGGTCATGGGAGTTCCAGGCGAGCATTTGGGTAGGCGTATGTATCCAGCGTTTGGTGATGGGTGTATCGGATGGGGAGAGTCCATTTGTTGCTGTGGATGGATGTAGTGCGGCGGCGCCGGTGTACGGCACGAGAGAACGTCGCCCGCCACCCCACCGCGCGAACGAACCAGGCGCCGTTTCACGTGGAACGGAGCAGCCGCCGCCCAGGAGCTCCACGTGAAACCGCGTAGACTTGCACGAGAAGCAAGCGGCGTTCTAAGGGGCATGTATGAAGAAGAGTCGACGTGGACTGGGCAGGGGCCTCGAGGCACTGATTCAGAACACCTCATCTGTCCAAGACGAGGCGGATGAGAGCAAAGAGTCGGAGCAGGCCATCGCGGAGCGGACCGCGGAGCCGCCCGTAGAGCCTGAACTTCAACCGGAAAAGAACGATGGCGGCTCTAATGGAGATTCGCCGGCTGCCGGAAAGGACGAGGATGGGGCCGAAGGCCACCACGAAGTCTTCGGAGTAGAGGCCGAATCCCCTGAAACAGCGGACGCCTCGGACGCCACTCCTCTACCTGCACAGTCGCCCTCAGCAGAAGCTACCCAAGCTAAGGCTGCCCGAGCTGCCCATACACGCCAGGCGGATGTTGTCGATCGGTACCTCGGGGGTGATCGTGGAACCGGAACGTACGCCGTTCCACGTGAAACACGGCGTCCCGTGGACGTCTTCTTTCCTGACCGTCGCGGCGAAAGTGAGGACGCTGCAACCTCAGAGGAAGGTAACTCAACTCCCCGGAAGTCCAGGGACCGTCCGTACATGCCTCGAGTGAGCGTCTCGTCCGGTAGCGGCATCGAGCGAGCAGAGCCGAACCGGCTGCCTGATGAATCGGATCGTCAACCTGCAAAGGTTGATTCCCGGGAGAACTCATCAGAAGCGACCACGGAAGCGAGCCCGGAGGCGGGCCCCGAGGATGCCCCGGCACCGTCCAGAGGCCCATCGAGCCGGTACTCAGGCACGGTGGGCAACGCGGAATTGAGGACAGTAGCGGTGGCTGACGTCCACCCCAATCCTCGCCAGCCACGTCAGTCGTTCGATGAGGACGACATGGAAGAATTGGTCGCCTCGATCAAGGAGGTGGGGGTTCTTCAGCCGATCGTCGTTCGGCAGGTGGACGGTCCCTCTCCCTTTGAACTGGTCATGGGTGAACGGCGCTGGCGCGCATCCCAGCAGGCAGGACTGAACGAGGTTCCCGCGATCGTTCGGCACACAGCCGATACAGATCTGCTCAGAGACGCTCTCCTGGAGAATCTGCACCGGAGTCAGTTGAATCCCCTGGAAGAGGCGGCCGCGTATGAGCAGCTGTTGGAGGACTTCAACTGCACGCAAGACGAACTGTCGGCGCGAATCGGCCGCTCACGACCTCAGATCACCAACACGCTCCGACTGCTGAATCTCCCGCCCCTCGTTCAACGGCGTGTGGCATCGGGCGTTCTGTCGGCGGGACATGCCAGAGCACTGCTCGCACTGGTCGACCCTGCTGAAATGGAACGTCTGGCGCAGAAGGTGGTCTCCGAGGGTCTGTCGGTGAGAGCCACGGAGGAACTGGTCTCACTGCAGGAAGGGGTTCGTCAGGTCAAGCCGAAAGCGCGCAAGACGAGGACGGACCGACACGAACGTCTGGACTACCTGGCCAATTCCCTCACGGATCGGCTGGATACGACGGTGAAGATCACGCTGGGCGCGCGCAAAGGCAAGATTGCCATCGATTTCGCCTCCGTGGATGACCTCAACCGGATCATGGATCTCATCCAGCCGTCAGGGTCCACCGATCAGTAGATCCCGCCAGCTCCTGGACAGAGGCATCGCGTCCTGTTGCCAGTTCCTAAAGACAAATAGCCACTGAAACCAGGGTCGAGGGTGCACCTTGGACCCCGTCGCGCGAAGAGCCCCGTTCCGCGAGGAACGGGGCTCTTCGGTGTCGACCGGTCAGTTCATCGACCGTGGCTTACTTGAGGTACTCGGCGAACTCCGACTCGAGGACCTGCTTGGGCTTGGCGCCGATGGACGAGGCCACCTTCTCGCCACCCTGGAAGACCATCACTGCCGGAATGCTGGTAATGCCGTAACTCGAGGCAGCCTGCGGATTGTCGTCCACGTTGAGCTTGGCGACGGTGATCTTGTCGGCATGCTCCTCGGCCATCTGTTCCAGCACGGGGCTGAGCTGGCGGCACGGTCCGCACCACTCGGCCCAGAAGTCGACGAGAACGGGCTTGTCCGAGTTGAGGACCTTGTCCTGGAAATCCTGGTCGGTCACGTCAATGGTGCTCATGATTCCTCCTAGATGGGGTTGTCGTGGAGCGCGGACACTCATCCGTGCTCAGGTCGAGGGAGACGAGTGGCTGGATCAGAGTGCCACTGCCGCCAGTTCTTTGACATCCGCGAGGTAATGCTCGACATCCTGGGCAGCGATACAGCCGCTGCCGGCGGCGGTGATGGCCTGGCGGTAGGTCGGATCGGTGACATCACCGGCGGCGAAGACGCCGGGCAGAGAGGTCCGGGTGCTGGGGTACTCGATGCGGACGGTTCCGTCTGGATTCAGCTCCAACTGATCCTTGACGAGATCGGTGCGAGGGTCAGAACCGATGGCCACGAACAAGCCGGTGACGTCCATCGTGGATTCCTCGCCCGTCTGCAGATGCCGCAGCTTCAGGGTCTGGAGCTTGTCCTCCCCTTCGAGCCCGATCACCTCGGTGTCCCAGACGAAATCGATCTTCTCGTGGGCCAAGGCACGGTCGGCCATGGTCTTCGAGGCGCGCAGTTCACCGCGGCGGTGGATGACGGTGACCTTGGAAGCGAACTTGGTGAGGAACAACGCCTCCTCCATGGCAGAGTCGCCCCCGCCGACCACGGCAATGTTCTGGTCCCGGAAGAAGAATCCGTCACACGTGGCGCACCAGCTGACACCGTGGCCCGAGAGGCGCTTCTCGCCGTCGACGCCCAACTCCCGGTACGCGGAGCCTGTGGACAGCACCACGGAGTGGGTGCGGTATACGGTGCCATTGCCCAGGGTGACGGACTTCGGCTCAGCCTTGAGATCGACCTGGACCACATCTTCGAAGAGGATCTCCGCACCGAAGCGGGTGGCCTGCTGTTCGAGGTTGGTCATCAGTTCGGGACCCAAGATGCCGTCAGGGAAGCCGGGGAAGTTCTCCACATCAGTGGTGTTCATCAGCTCGCCACCGGCGGTGACGGAGCCGGCGACCACCAGCGGGTTCAGGTTGGCGCGCGCGGCATAGATGGCCGCGGTGTAGCCCGCCGGTCCCGATCCGATGATGACAACGTCACGGACGACGTCGGTGGACTCTGCAGCCTCGGTCACGGTTCTTCCTTCAAGGGTTAGACGACTGGAACTGTTAGTGGTGGAACGTCCTTCGGGAGGAACCTATTCCATCCATTGACGGATGTCGATCCATGGCCGTGCGAAAGCGGCCGACAAGGATGCACACCGTTGCACAGATCGTAGGTGTGCAAGTCATCGAGAACATCCTCGCCTTCCGCCGAGCGGTAGGGCGGAGGCTCTGAGACGGCCGGCGTCCTGGACTATTCGACCTCGACCTCGGCGATCCGCAGCCCATAGGGCAGGTCGGCTGACGCGTTGGACAGCTGAGGCAATTCGGTGAAGTTGATGATCACGTACTGAGCCTCTGCCGTACCGCCGTCCTCGGCGGGCACCGGCACGCTGACCTCTGGCCCGGTGAAGGACCCCTCGGCGATCTGACGTGCCGCGCCGACGTCGGGACTGTCGCCCAGCATCACGGAGAAGGAGCCGCCGGTACCGTTGTTCTGGGTGATGTTCACCTCTTCGATCGCACTGGCCTCCTCCAGCTCGACGACCAGCGCCATAGACGAGGCATAGCCGCCGAACGCTGGCTGCGCGAAGGAGTAGGTCTGCCACGCGGTGGCAGGATTGCCGTCGATCGCATTGGGCAACGTGTTGTCCGTTTCGGCGCTGAGCTCCGGGCTGTCGGGAACCGCCCGTGTCACTCCGGCAATGACGGGATCGGGCAACTGCGATTCCTGGGTCTGCTCCTGGGAGGAGCTCGGACTAGAGGAACCGGGCTCCTCGGTTTCATCGTCGGCGACGGGTGCACGGTTGTTGCCCAAGATGTTGAAAGCGAACACGGCCCCCAGAATCAGCAGCAGGGCAAGGATGCCCCCGACGAGCCAGCGTGCCCCGTGGGGCCGATCCTCGTCGTCCTCATAGTGCTCGTCGTGGAACTCGTCGTCGAACTCGGCATCATCGTGGCCGGAATCGTGATGATGACCATGGCCGTAGTCAGCACCAGCACCAACACCGGCAGCAGAACCAGCACCAGCAACGACGCCGGCCCCAGCGCCGACGGCGGCTGTCCGACCATCCCGCTTGTCATCGTCAAAGCGCCCGGCCGGTCGGCTTTCGCGCCGATCTCCGACCCGGTCCTCTGCCCGGTATCCGTCCGGGTCGCGGTCCCGGGCGTTCTCGAGGTCTTCGTCGGCGTCGTCCCAGAGGGTGACCTTGGGCCGGTCGGCCGGGTTTGGCCCGCCGTCCCGTCCCGGTTTCGGGCTGTGCCGACCGATCAGTGGTGCTGCGACGGCGACAGTGGGCGTTTCACCGGTATCCGGACCGGTGTCCAGACCAGAGTCCTCGCCGGTGTTGTCCTCGGCGAGTTCATCGGCGTCCTCGTCTCGGGACTCAACAGACCGGTTCACCTCTGGCCGGTTCACCTCTGGCCGGTCCGAGCGGGCGGAACGCGCTTCGGAGCGACTGGGATCGACGGTGACCTCATCATGAGCACCGGTCCAGTCGTCGTCACTGACCGACTCCGGCAACGGCTTGCCGCTCTCGCGGCGCACCACGGAACGGTAGGGATCGACGGGGCGGGTGCCGCCGGCGTCGTGGTATTCGTCGCTGGCTTCCGGACCGGCCGACTCATCCCGGTCTCGAGCGGCTGCAGCAGCCGCGGCCCCACCGGTCCCCGCAGCGCCCCCGGCGACAGCCTCTCGTGCGGCGTCGTCCGATCCCAGGCGCTGGCTCAGGCGATCGGAAATGCCCCGGAGGAACTTGGGCCTGCGCTTCTCGGCATCCTCCTCGGCAAAGCCGTCGTCGAGATCCTCGTAGTATTCCTCGTCGTCCTCGTAGACGTGCGGCTCATAGGTGCGTGCCTCGCCGAAGATCTCCGAGCCGAGGGTGTCCGTGTAGAACGGCTCCACGTAGACCTGCTGCTCACGCGTCATGTCCAGCAGCTCGTCCGACGACGGCGTGCCTCCGGCGATCAGGTAGGTGCGGCCCTCACTCAGGCCGAGGTCGAGCACCTGAATGCTGCCCTGACGCTCTCCGGTGGCGAGTTCGCGCGCTGAGGCGGCCACTTGTGAGGCATGGTCGGCGGAGGCGACCAGAATGGCGACGTCGCGATTGAGCACCTGGTCGCGGCCATCCAGCACCATGTCCTGGTCTGCTGACGTCAGCACATGTCCGGTGACGAGGTATCGGCCTCCCAGGACCATTCCCTCTTCAATGGGCTGCGGCACAGTGCTCCTCCAGATTGGTGGCCCGGGCAGTGTGGTCGGTGTGGCCGTGGGCGGAGATCTCGGCTGGACACTGGCCGACCCGGGGGTGTGGTCGGAACCATGCTACGACCGCACGGGGGCATTGACGGCGTGAACCGCCGAAGCGAGGCGCGGAATTCACCGCTGCAACCCCGGAATCTTGCGTGCCAAGGGCCCCAGGAATTCCGACAGTTCGGGCAAGCGCATGGCTCGCAGGATCAGGAAATAGACCACGGCCATGACCACGGCGACGACGGCGCAGCTCACCAGGGCAGTGATGATCGATGCCCACGGGAACCCGCCGGAGTACCCTCCCATCAGCCACAGGGCCAGAGCGCCGGCGAGGCCGGCGACGACGGAGGCCACGCCGGTCCGCAGATACGTGTCCAGCACGGAGCCGAAACCGTAGTCCCCGTAGTGCCGGCGCACGAGGACGTGGGCGGCGATGAACTGGGCGACGTGCAGAACGGTGAAGACGGAGACCATGAGGTACGCCATGGACCAGCTCGGCATGAACAGCGAGACGGCATAGGCGATGACCAGGGTGCAGGCGGCGGTGACGACCTGAACCATCATCGGGATGCGGGCGTTCTCCGCAGCGTAGAACAGGCGCATCAGGTAGATGTGCGCGGAGCGGAAGGGCATGCCCAGTGCCAGCAGCACCAGGAGTTGACCGATCGCTACGCCGGAGGCGGAGGCCATTTCCGAGGTGCCGCCGAAGATGCGACCCAGGGGCCCGGCCAGCACCAGGACCATGACCATGGCGAACATCATCGGCACGGCGAAGTTGCGCAGTCCTCGGCCGATCGTGGCCAGCGCGCCGGGGATGTCGTGCGCGTGCAGGGATCGTGTGAGTTGATTGAACAGCACGGTGGCCAGTGACAGGACGAACACCGAATGCGGGAGCACCGTGATCAGTTGCGCCGTGTTCAAGGCGTACAGACCGGGGATGGAGGCCTGGACGACGTCGGGATCCATGCCGGCGAACGGCCCGCCGGGAGCGCTCGCCTCACCGAGGGCGGTGCGGGCCTGAGTGGCGCCGGAGACCAACCGGGTGACCAGAAGGTTCACGACGTTGCCGGCCATCATCGTGACCAGGGTGTAGCCGGCGAGCTTGCCCGTGGAGCGCAGCCCCATCCCCTTCCAGCCGAACTTCGGCCTCAGGCGCAGGCCGAGACGGCCCAACGGGATGAACAGCACCAGCGCCTGGACCACGATGCCCAAGGTGTGGCCGCCGGCGAGCAGGACGGTCTGCGCCGTGCTCCACTGCGCCAACTGGTCCCCGCCGGCGGTATAGGCGCCGAACATCACCAGGTAGAGGCCGATGACGCCGATCGCCACCATATTGTTGGCCACGGGAGCCCACATGAAGGCACCGAAGCGCCCGTTGGCATTGAGGACCTGACCGATGACGGCGTACAGGCCGTAGAAGAAGATCTGGGGGAACGTCCACAGGGCGAAAGCGGTGCCCAGGGCGAGCATCGGTGGCGACCACTCGCTGGTCAGGGCCATCATGATGGGCATTGCTGCCAGGGTGATGACGAGAGTGGCCGCGGCCATGACGATCACCGCGAGCGTGATGAGCCGCGAGGTGTAGTCCGCCCCCTGATCGGGTCTGCGGGCGGCCTTGATGAGCTGCGGGACGAGGACGACGTTGAACACGCCGCCGGCCAGCAGCATGTAGATGATGTTGGGGATCGTGTTCGCGGACTCGAAGATGTCCGCGGCCATGGCTGTCGAACCGATCGCCACGGCCAACAGAGCGGTGCGGACGAAACCGAGGATGCGGGACACCAGCGTGCCCGCGGCCATGATGGCGCTGGACTTGGCGGTGCTGTCGACGTCGGGCGTCCGGGTGGTCCCGGTACTGCTCACTGCTGTGATTCCGGCAGGTCCGGGAACCCGTCGATGTACTCCGGAAGGACATCGCGAGCGAGGTCGACGATGCGGCGCTCATTGGGGAAGGACAACGTGGAGTTCAGCACCTCCAGGTCCACCCAGGCGACGTCCACGGCTTCGTGGTCGGGGTCGTTCTCGGTGGTCAGTTCGCCCCCGGTGGCCCGAAGCAGGTAGTGGTGCACGGTTTTGTGCACGCGATGGCTGGAGACCGTGAACCAGTAGTCGATGGAACCCAGCGAGGCGAGGATCTCGCCGGCGATGCCGGTTTCCTCCTCGACCTCGCGGACAGCGGCCTCGTGGTGTTTCTCCACGCCTTCGAGGTGGCCCTTCGGCAAGCACCATTCCAGCCGTCCGCCGCGGTTGTAGCGGGCAATGATGGCGACCTGGAGCCGGCCGGCGATCTTGCGCACCACCAGTCCACCGGCCGAGACCTCTTCCACCGTCGGCAGCGAACTCTGCGTGGCGTCTGCGGCAGTGCCCTGTTGGCCTTGTTGGCCCTGCTGACCCGGACGCCGTGGCACGCGCCGGCCCACCGATGCGGTGAGCGGGGTGCGCTTGGGGGCGCTCGGAACGGGATGAGCCATGCATTCCACTGTAGCGGGCCATGCCTGCAGTGCGTCTCGTCAGCACACCGGTGGTCTTCAGGTCGGTCGGCGATCTGGCACCCTTAATCACACGATGAATCCCTCTGCTTCTTCCCGATCCACGTCCGGTCCGTCCACAGGCGAGCGCGCCACCGCGCCGGACGAGCTCATCGCGCTGCCACCGGGGTTTCCGGCCGGCGCTGGTCTTCCCCCCGTGGTGTTGGAACTCGGCCGGTTGTTCGAGGACGCCGGCCACGATCTCTCCCTCGTGGGCGGACCCGTCCGCGACCTGTTCCTCGGCCGGGTGTCCCCGGATCTGGATTTCACCACGGACGCCGACCCGGACACCACGCTGCGCATCGCCCGGAAATGGGCCGATGCGCACTGGGACATCGGCAAGAAATTCGGCACCATCGGCTTCTCGAAGCACGGCTGGCAGCTCGAGGTCACCACCTACCGGGCCGAACAGTACGATCCCAACTCGCGCAAGCCACAGGTCGCCTTCGGTGAGTCGCTCGACGACGACCTGGTGCGCCGGGACTTCACCGTCAACGCCATGGCCATCCGCCTGCCCTCCCTGGAACTCGTCGATCTCTTCGGCGGCGTGAAGGATCTGGCCGCCGGCCGGCTGCGTACTCCGGCTGCCCCGGAGGACTCCTTCTCCGACGACCCCTTGCGGATGATGCGCGCGGCCCGCTTCGCCTCCCAGCTGGGCATCGGCGTGGACGAGTCGGTGGTGTCCGCCATGACCTCCATGGCCGAGCGGATCACCATCATCTCCGCCGAACGGGTCCGGGAGGAACTGGTCAAGCTCGTCAACGGCTCGCGTCCCCGGGCCGGGATCAATCTCCTGGTGGACACCGGTCTGGCCGACCACGTCTTGCCCGAGTTGCCGGCGCTGAAGCTGGAGACGGACGAGCACCACCGCCACAAGGATGTCTACGAGCATTCGCTGACCGTGATGGAACAGGCGATGGACCACGAGTACGAGCCGCCGGCGGGTCCTGACGCCGTCGATGACACCGGGACTGACACCGGAACTGAGGCCGGCGCCGAAGGTGAGGCGAACGCCGAGGCGTTCGTGCCGCCGTCGGGAACCTATGTGCCCGCCCCGGACTTCATCCTCCGGTTCGCCGCGCTGATGCACGACGTCGGCAAGCCGGCGACCCGGCGCTTCGAACCGAACGGGGCGGTCACCTTCCGCCACCACGACGTGGTGGGAGCCAAGCTGGTCAAGCAGCGGATGCGGGCGTTGAAGTTCGACAACGACACCATCAAGGCGGTGGCCCGGCTCGTGGAGTTGCACATGCGGTTCTACGGCTATGGCGAGGCCGACTGGACCGACTCCGCCGTGCGCCGCTATGTCACCGACGCCGGTCCGGTGCTGCCCCGGTTGCATGCGCTGACCCGTTCGGACGTCACCACCCGGAACCGGCGCAAGGTCGAGCGCCTGGCCCATGCGTACGACGACCTGGAGCGGCGCATCGTGGAGATCACCGAGAAAGAGGAACTCGAGGCCATCCGCCCGGACCTGGACGGCAAGCAGGTGATGTCGATTCTCGGCATCAAGCCCGGGCCGGTGGTGGGCCGGGCCTATCAGCATCTGCTCGAGTACCGCCTCGATGAGGGTCCGCACGACGAGGAGACCGCCACCGCGGAACTGCTGCGCTGGTGGGCCGAACAGCCGGAGTCTCGGCCGCCTAAAACAGACCAGTGATGGTGCCGTCCGGGTCCACATCCATGGACTCGGCGGCGGGTTTCCGGGGCAGACCCGGCATCGTCATCACGGAACCCGTCAGCGCCACCACGAACCCCGCGCCAGGCCGGACCGACAGCTCTCGCACCGTGATGGTGAAGTCCTCCGGGGCACCTCGCACGGACGGGTCATCGGTGAAGGAGTACTGGGTCTTGGCCATGCAGACCGGCAGCCGATCCCAGCCCTCCTCCGCCAGCTGGGCCAGTTGCTTGCGGGCCGTGGTCGAGTACTGGACGCCGGACCCGCGGTAGGTGCGCCGGACGACGGCCTCGATGCGCTCTTCGACGGTCATGTCGTCGGACCACAATGAGGTCCATTCCGGTTCCCGGCCCGGTTCGGGCAGGACCTCCACGAGGCGGCGGGCCACCTCGAGGGCGCCGTCGCCGCCGCGAGCCCAGACCTCGGCGACGGCGGCCGGCACTCCCCGGTCCTCGCACCAGCCCGTGAGCCAGGACAGTTCGGCGTCGGTGTCCTGCGGGAAGCGATTGATCGCCACCACCACGGGAGCACCGTAGGCGGCCATGTCCTCGATGTGCCGCTGTAGATTCACCACGCCCTCGGCCAGCGCGTCGAGGTGGCGTTGATCGTCATCAGTACCGTGAGCACCGTCAGTGCCGGCAGTACCGTCAGCAGCTTCACTACTGGCACCGCGATCCAGATCCTCCAGGGACAGGCCGCCGTTGAGCTTCAGGGCTCGCACCGTGGCCACGATGACGGTGGCCGCTGGCGGGAATCCGCCCGCGACAGCGGTGATGTCCATGAACTTCTGCCCGCCCAGATCCGCGCCGAAGCCGGCCTCGGTGACCACGACGTCGGCCAACCGCCGGGCCGTATTGGTCGCGATGATCGAGTTGCAGCCGTGCGCGATATTGGCGAACGGGCCACCGTGGACGAAGGCGGAGGATCCACCGAGGGTCTGGACCAGATTCGGCTGCAGGGCGTCCTTGAGCAGGACGGCCATCGCGCCCTGAGCGCCGTCGGGGCCCAGGTCGCCGACCGTGACGGGCTCCTTGTCATAGGTCCGGCCGATGATCATCCGACTCAACCGGGACTTGAGGTCTTCATGATCGGAGGCCAGGCAGAACACCGCCATGGTCTCGGTGGCCACCGTGATCTCGAAACCGTTCTCGCGAGGAACCCCCTCGCTGCGACCTCCGAGACCGATGATGGTCTGGCGCAAGGACCGATCATTCATGTCCAGGGCCCGCTTCAGCGTGATCGTGCGCGGATCGATCCCCAACGCGTTTCCCTGGTGAAGATGGTTGTCCACCAGTGCGCACAGCAGATTGTGCGCCGAGGTGATGGCGTGGAAATCACCCGTGAAGTGCAGATTGATGTTCTCCATGGGCACGACTTGGGCATAACCGCCACCGGTGGCCCCGCCCTTCATCCCGAACACCGGCCCCAGCGAGGGCTCTCGCAGAGCGGCGATCGCGGTCTTGCCCGCCCACGGCTCAGGGGCGTCGTCGGTGGCGGCGAGGAGGTTCAAGCCGTCCGTCAATCCCACCGTGACGGTCGATTTCCCCTCGCCGGCCGGCGTCGGGCTGATGCCGGTGACCAACACGACCCGACCTGGTTCGCGGTCGGTGTCCGGCAGGCTCAGGGTGTCCACCTTGGCCATGTGACGCCCGTACGGAATGAGGCTCTCTTCGGGGATTCCGGACCGCTGAGCGACGTCGGCCAGCGGTTCGAGGGTCGCGGCGGCGGAGATCTCGGCGTCGTTCATGGGCCCGATCCTGACATACGAGCCCGGCCCGGGAAATGGTTACCGGCCGCGGAGGGTGGCCCGGTATCTCGTCACCCTTCCCCCGACATGTCCGTGCTCGTCAGGCCCTGCGGTGGCGGCGGAAGGAGGAGTATCACGCACTTCAGGGGGGATCAGCGGACCGCGCACGGGAGCCGTCCGGTAGATCCAGATCAGCCCGACGGCGGTGAGTGCGGCCAGCAGTACGGTCACCACGGCCGTCGTCGGGGCTTGGACGAGGATCTGCGCGACGGTGCGGTTCGGAACGATCGCGGCCCAGAGGAAGGCGACCCACAGTCCGAAGTAACTCCCCACCATGTGGGCGATGTGCGCCGGCTTGTTGCCGCGGCGGATGGCTGCGACGCCGAGGGACAGGGACAACACGGTCCAGACGGAGAGGGCGTGGAGCCAGGACAGATTCCAGAACGGCTCCTGGATGGTGAAGCTGGTCAACGCGGTGATGACCATGGTGACCACCCAGGTCCGGCCCACGCGGCGGTGGAGGTGGTCGCGTCGCCGTCGGATCAGGTTCACCGGTGGCAGCGCGAGAGACAGAACGGCGGCAAGCACGTGAATCAGGAGCAGGGGATCAGACACCAGGTCGCTGACGGGATCCATGCGACTAAGGTAGTGGTGGTACCCAAGGGTGTCACCGTGGATAGTGCGCGGGCCGAACGGTATCCAATGGACGTCAAGGCGGCACAGGGCAGTGCAGGGCAGTGCAGGGCGGCTCAAGGCAGGGAGTGCGATGAAGCTGCAGAAACTGGCCGAGGTCACGTCGACCCCGGTGAGCACCGTGAAGTTCTATCTGCGCGAGGGTTTGATGCCGCCGGGAGAGAAACTCAATGCCACCACGGCCGCCTACGAGCAGCACCATGTGGAGCGGCTGCGGCTGATCTCGGCCCTGCGTCAGGTCGTGGGGCTCGGCCTGGTCCAGGTGCGGCAGGTCATCGACGCGGTGAATGCTGCGGTGCGGACGCACGACACCATCGCGATGATGGGCGCGGTTCAGACGATCGTGCTGGGCATCCCGTCGTCGGAGGCGGTGACCACCGAAGCGGCCGAATCACGTGAATCCACAGAATCAGCCGAACCCAGCGAATCGGCCGGGTCAGCCCGATCCACCGGACGGCTGACGGCTCAGGAGATCATCTCGGCCATGGGCTGGGCCACCGGATCACCGGAGACCGTCGACGCCCTGGATCAGCACATGGCCACCATGTCCCGGTGGGGACTGGACCCTGATCTGGCCGGCGCCCTGGTCTACGCCCGGGCCGCGGACTCCGTCGCCGCGCACGAACTCGTGGACTCGGCGCCGTGGTCCTCAGCGTCCTCCGATGCGGGGCCACCGTCCCCGGACGTGATCGCGACCTATACCGCCGTCGGGATCCATGCCTATTCGCAACTGTTGCTGCGCCTGCTGGCGGTGGCCCAGGGCTCGCATGCTCGCCGGCTGGACCCTCGGCTCAGCGGTCGATCTCCCCGCGAATGAAGGCCTCGACCAGTTCGTGGGCCTCGTCGTCGTGGTGCTGGACCGGCGGGGACTTCATGAAGTAGGAGGAGGCCGAGAGAATCGGGCCGCCGATGCCGCGGTCCAGGGCGATCTTCGCGGCGCGCACGGCGTCGATGATGACACCGGCCGAGTTCGGCGAGTCCCAGACCTCGAGCTTGTATTCCAAGGACACCGGGGCGTCGCCGAAGTTGCGGCCTTCCAGGCGCACGAACGCCCATTTGCGGTCGTCGAGCCAGGAGACGTAGTCCGAGGGGCCGATGTGCACGTCGTCCTCGCCGAGCACGGCCGAGGTGTTGGAGGTGACGGCCTGCGTCTTGGAGATCTTCTTGGACTCCAAGCGCTCGCGCTCGAGCATGTTCTTGAAATCCATGTTGCCGCCCACGTTCAACTGGTACGTGCGGTCCAGGGTGACACCACGGTCTTCAAACAGCTTCGCCATGACGCGGTGGGTGATGGTGGCGCCGATCTGGGACTTGATGTCGTCGCCCACGATGGGGACGCCGGCCTCGGTGAACTTGTCCGCCCACTCCTGGGTCCCGGCGATGAACACGGGCAGCGCGTTGACGAAGGCGACTTTCGCGTCGATGGCCGCCTGGGCGTAGAACTGGTCCGCCTCCTCCGAGCCGACGGGCAGGTAGGAGACCAGGACGTCGACCTGAGCATCCTTGAGGGCCTGCACGACGTCGACCGGCTCGGCGTCGGATTCCTCGATCATCTCGCGGTAGTACTTGCCCAGCCCGTCCAGCGTGGGGCCTCGCTGGACCGTCACGCCGGTTGCCGGGACGTCGGCGAGCTTGATGGTGTTGTTCTCCGAGGCGTTCAGCGCTTCGGACAGTTCCACGCCGACTTTCTGGGCGTCCACGTCGAAGGCCGCCACGAACTCGAGGTCGTTGACGTGATAGTCGCCGAAGCGAACGTGCATGAGCCCGGGGACCTGTTCGTCCTCGGAGGCGCTGCGGTAGTACTCCACCCCCTGGATCAGGGACGTGGCGCAGTTGCCCACGCCCGCGATGGCCACACGAATCGGCTTCTTCGGCACCGGTACTCCTCGTTGTCCTGATGGTCGTTCGGCCGCACGCACGGCGCGGCGGACCGGGTCCCGGCAATCCGGGACGTCACTGCTGGTATGTATGCCGCCGGCCCGAACGGGTGGGGGCACAACCGCACCCACTTTACGCCGGGTGACGGGCGGTGACTGCATCAAACCTCACAGTCCGTTCTGTGCGACGTCACTGCAGCGTCGCTGCGACATCGCTGCGACATCACTGCACCGTCACTGTTCCGGTTGGCCCCGGCCGTGGAGCCCTAAGATAGGCGCCATGAGTCTGCGCACCCCGGCCCCCGGCACGCAGAGCCCGGGCCTTCGCCGGGCCGGCGGGCCGTCCGGCACGGGGTCTTCCGGTACAGGGTCCTCCGGCAGGGGTGCCCCCCTTCCGGTGTCCGTGCCCTCCCGCACCGACGGGCTGATCCGCAGAATGAGCGAGATGGTCGGCGGACCGATGGGCCGTCACACGGTTCCCGGCCGGACCGGGGGCTCGTTCCTGACGCCGATGCGGGTGCTGATCCTGCTGACCACGCTGTCCGCCGTGGTGGCGGTACTGCTGAAATCACCGTGCCGAGTCAACGGCTGGAGTCAGCCCACCGTCTACTACGCGGGCTGCTACTCGGACTGGTCCGCCCTGTATGGCGGGCGCGGCTTCGCCGAAGACCCCTTCGCACCGTTCGCCGCGGGGGCGAGCTTCGAGTATCCGGTGTTGATGTCCGTGGTGGCCTCGATCGCGGCGGTGATCGCCCGGACCCTGCCGTTCTCGGAGCTGAACCCCTCGCTGGCCTACTGGGATGTGAACTTCGTCCTCACCGCCATCCTGTGGATCGTCACTGTGGTGGTCACCGCCAAATCCGCCGGCCGTCGGCCCTGGGACGCACTGATGGTGGCCGTGGCACCGGGCATCATCCTGGCCGGATCCGTCAACTGGGACCTCTGGGCCGTTGCTCTGATGGCCTTGGGTCTGTGGCTGTTCGGAGGCCGCAGGCCGTTGCTGGCCGGGATGCTCTTCGGCCTCGGCGCCGCGATGAAGCTGTATCCGGTGTTGATCCTCGGGGTGTTGTTGATCCTGGCCGTGCGCTCCCTGAAGTGGGCTCCATTAGCCTGGGCGGCGCTGGGCACTGTGGCCGCCTGGTTCGCCGTCAACCTGCCCATGATGCTGGGCAATTTCGATGCCTGGAGCGTGTTCTTCACCTTTTCCGGTGAACGCGGCCCGGGGTTGTCCTCGATCTGGCACGCCTGGGACGTCACCATGGAGAAGACCGGTGGGCCGACCGTGGATCCCGCCAGCCTGTCCCTGCTGGCGTACGGGGCGTTCTTCGTCTGCTGCGCCGGCATCTTCCTCCTCGGTGTCACGTGCCGATACCGGCCGCGAGTCGCCCAGCTCGCCTTCTTGGTGGTGGGTGCCTTCGTGCTGTGCAACAAGGTGTACTCCCCACAATTCGTCATCTGGCTCATCCCCCTGGCCGCGCTCGCCGTTCCGCGGTGGCGTGATTACCTGATCTGGCAGTTCGTGGAAGTCCTGCACTTCTGGGCGATCTGGATGTATCTGGCGAAGGACGCCTCCGGATCGGAGGTCCAGCACTCCCTGGATGACACCTTCTACGTTCTGGCCGTCCTGGCTCACATGGCCGCCACCCTGTATCTGATGGCCCGCGTGGTGGAGCAGATGCTCAGTCCGGCAGAGGACCCGGTGCGAGCGTCACTGCCCGGCGGCCGTATCTGGCTGAACGGCAACTCCGGCACCGGTCAGATCACCGCGGCCGCGCGACTGGAAAGACTGGGCTTCGACCCGAGCGAAGCGCGGAAACTCCCGGTCGACGACCCGCTGGGCGGCGACTACGACGATGCCCCTGACCGGGCGCCCTGGCTGGTGCGGCCAGTACGGTAGGGACATGACCGCCGCGGAAACCCCTACGTCTTCGTCCTCCACCTCCAGCTCACTGCCGCCGCACCTGCAGGACCTGGCGGATTTCGTCATGGCCAGTCCCTCGAGCTACCACGCCGCGGCCGAAGTGGCGCGCCGGCTCGAGGCGGCCGGATATGTCCGCGTGGATGAACAGCGGGACTTTCCCGCGGGGCCGGGCGGGTATGTCCTGGTGCGGGACGGTGCCGTCATGGCCTGGCGGATTCCCGACGCCGGCTCCCACCTCGGCGCTGGTACGCCGGCGGCCACCAACGCCGAAAGCGCCGCAGACCCCGCAGATCACGCAGACGCCGTCCCGGTGTTCCGGATTCTTGGAGCCCATACCGATTCGCCGACGTTCAAGCTCAAGCCCCGCCCCACGACGAGCCGCGAGGGGTGGTTGCAGGCGGGGGTGGAGGTCTACGGAGGGCCCCTGCTGAACTCCTGGCTGGACCGCGAACTGTGTTTCGCCGGCCGCCTGGCAACCGTGGACGGTCAGGAACACCTGGCCGCCACGGGCCCCATCGCCCGCTTCCCCCAGTTGGCCATCCACCTGGATCGCGAGGTGAACAACGGACTGAAGCTGGACCGGCAGCAGCACCTCCACCCTCTCTGGGGTGCCGTGCCGTCGGCGTCCGACGCCTCCTCGGAGGACTTTCCCACGGACATCCTTGCCGTCCTGGCGCGCACCGCGGGACTGGACCCCACCGAGGTGGCGGGATTCGACGTCGTGATGGCCGATACGCAGCCGCCCGGGCTGTTCGGCGCCTCCGGCGAGTTCTTCGCCTCCGGGCGCCTGGACAACCTCTCCTCCGTCCATGCCGGGCTGGTGGAGATGGAGGCCCTGGGACGTACCGCTGCCCCGGCGACCGCGGGTCCGCCCGTGGTCCCCGTACTGGCCGCCTTCGATCACGAGGAGCTGGGATCCGCGTCCCGCTCCGGTGCCGCGGGTCCGGTGCTCGAGGACGTCCTGCGCCGCGTTCTGGAGGTCATGGGGGTGACGGGGCAGGCGGTGCCCCGGTCGTTCGCCGGGTCGTGGTTGCTCTCCGCCGACGCCGGCCATTTGGTCCACCCCAACTACGCCGAACGCCACGATCCCGTGGTCCGTCCCCGCGTCAACGGCGGGCCCTTGCTGAAGATCAACGCCAATCAGCGGTACACCACCGACGCCGCCGGTGCTGCCGCGTTCGCCCGCTGGTGCCGGGCAGCCGACGTGCCGTTCCAGGAGTTCGTCTCCCACAACGATGTCCCCTGTGGCTCCACCATCGGCCCGATCTCCGCCACTCGTCTGGGCATCCGCACCGTGGACGTGGGCCTGGGACTGCTGTCGATGCACTCGGCCCGGGAGATGTGCGGTGCCGAGGACCCGGCCCGATTGGCGGGTGCGGTGTCCGCCTTCTTCGCGGGAGCCTGAGGCCACCCCGTCTGAGAACCCGCCCCATCTGAGTAGCACGAATTGTCGAGTTTTGCCGTCGGAAACGACAGATCGTGCTACACAGATGAAATGCCGGGTTGAGGGGTTGGGGCTCAGGACTGGCCGGCGAGGTGGCGGATCGTCGTCAGATTTCGAGCGGTGGCGGTGGTCCCGAGGGTCTTCTCCACCCGTTGCAGGTTCAGCGGTGACGAGTACGAGGCCTGTGCATACCGCACCCAGACGAAACGGCCGATGACCTTGCACTGATCTTCTCCGGCGTCGAAGCTTTCCAGCCGGCGTGCGGCCGCGCCCGCGCCCGCGGCGTTGGCGAGGACGAAGAGGTGGGTGAGTTTGGGTTCTCCTCCCCGGAAGGGGAGGTCGTCGAGGAGTTCCAGCGCCGTGACGAGCTCACGGCGGGAGAGGGCGGTGACCGGGATGGAGAGGCCCAGTTCACGGGTGAGGGCGCCGGAGACCTCAGCGGCCAGCCAGGTTCTCTCGGCGTCGTCGTCCCGCTCTGGGGCAGAGCCGGGGCCAGGGCCAGAGCCAGGTCCAGCGGGGAGCCGGAACAGGACGTTTCCCGAGTTCAGATACGTGGTGACGTCCGTGGCCCCGGCCTCTTCGGCGAAGCGGCGCAGTGATGCCATCGGCACCTTGGCGTGACCGCCCACGTTGACGCCGCGCAGTAGCAGCAGCTCGGTGTGGTCGGTGCGGGGTGCGGTCGGCATGGTCCCATCCTGCACAGGCGACCAGTGACTGGCTATGGTCCACAGCAGGGTGGGGTCCCGTGGCCTCGGAGCCGTTGAACGGTGAGACTGGGGTTCGCGGCCGTGTTGCCGACAGGGTAGGATAGTGAAGGTTTTCTGCGTGCCGTCCCATGACGAGCACCTCGCAGAGCCATCGCACAGAACCTCCTGTTACGGAAAGACCGTGACCGTCAGCCCAAAGGAGGTGGGTTCGCATGCGTGCATATGAACTGATGGTGCTGGTTGATCCCGAAGTGGATGAACGCACCGTTGAACCGACCCTGCAGAAGTACCTGGAGGTCGTCACCAAGGACGGCGGCTCCATCGACCAGTTCGATCTCTGGGGCCGGCGCCGTCTGGCCTACGAGATCCAGAAGAAGACCGAGGCCATCTACGCGGTCATCAGCTTCACCAGCTCCCCGGAGACCTCCAAGGAACTGGACCGCTTGCTGGGTCTGAACGAAACCATCCTCCGCACCAAGATCATCCGCCCGGAAGAGCAGAAGATCTCCGCAGAGTAATTCCGTGACGGCGTCCGGACGGGCGCCACACACCAGCTGATATCAGCGCTGAACAGCACCCACTGAGGCACTAGCAGGAGGCACCATGGCCGGAGAAACCGTCATCACCGTCGTTGGAAACCTGACGTCTGACCCGGAACTGCGGTTCACCCCTTCCGGGGCGGCCGTGGCCAACTTCACCATTGCCTCCACGCCGCGGACCTTCGATCGTCAGACCAATGAATGGAAGGACGGCGAGACCCTGTTTCTCCGTGCTTCCATCTGGCGTGAGGCCGCGGAGAACGTCGCCGAGTCGCTGACCAAGGGCACCCGCGTGGTCGCCCAGGGCCGGCTCAAGGCACGGAGCTATGAAACCCGCGAGGGCGAGAAGCGAACGTCGTACGAGTTGGACGTGGACGAGATCGGTCCTTCGTTGCGCTATGCGACCGCCAAGGTCACCAAGTCCGGTCGCTCCGGCGGCGGTGGCTTCGGAGGAAACTCCGGTGGCGGCCAGGGCGGCGGCTTTCCTCAGGGTGGCAACGCCGGCGGCCAGGGCGGCGGCAACGCCGGTTGGGGCGCCGGTGGCGGGCAGCAGAACGACCCGTGGGGAGGATCCTCCACATCGGCGGGCTCCTGGGATACCCCGGGGAACGACGAACCGCCGTTCTGATCCCTCAGCGCGTCGATCAACACTGATCGTCAGCACAGAACATCCGGGGAAGGGCGTGGCCCTTTCCCCGACCCCCGGCCGGGTTGCTTCAGGGCACTGACCCAGCCGGTCGCCGTCGGGAACCGTTTCCCAGACGGCACGCAGGTGGCTCTTCACCTGTGATCCCATCCCGCAGAACCGTTCTGCGGGCTCCCGAGTATTGAAGGAGCACCACGATGGCGAAGGCTGAAATCCGTAAGCCCAAACCAAAGTCCAACCCGCTGAAGGCCGCTGACATCACTGTCATCGACTACAAGGACGTTGCACTACTGCGCAAGTTCATCTCCGACCGCGGCAAGATCCGCGCGCGTCGCGTGACCGGCGTGACCGTGCAGGAGCAGCGCAAGATCGCCCAGGCCATCAAGAACGCCCGTGAGGTTGCCCTGCTTCCTTACTCCGGCGCTGGCCGCGGCTGATCGACGAGCCGAGGAAGGAAGATACAGATGGCAAAGCTCATTCTGACCCAGGAAGTGACTGGCCTGGGCGCCGCCGGTGACGTCGTTGACGTCAAGAACGGTTACGCCCGCAACTACCTGCTGCCGCGCGGCTTCGCGACCCTGTGGACCAGGGGCGGCGAGAAGCAGATCGAATCCATCAAGGCGGCCCGCGAAACCCGCGCCGTGAAGTCCCTGGAGGAGGCCCAGGCCCTGGCAGCGAAGCTGCAGGAGTCTCCGGTCCGCCTCACGGTGACCGCGGGCGAAGGCGGACGCCTGTTCGGTGCCGTCAAGGCAGCCGACGTGGCCGACGCCGTGAAGGAGGCCGGGCTCGGTGACCTCGACAAGCGCGTCGTGACCCTGCCGACCGCCATCAAGGCGACCGGACGCTACCAGGCCCACGCTCGACTGCACGAGGATGTCCTGGCTGTGATCGACTTGGACGTCGTGGGCGACAAGTCCAAGAAGAAGTAGTAGTAGCAGCAGGAGCGAAAATAGCTCTAGACGCTGTAGAAAAGTAGAAAAAGCAGCGGCATAGAAGTGACCGGACGGTCCACTTCCTGTTTCCGCCGCGAACACCGCCGGGTGGGTTCCTTCGGGGACCCACCCGGTTTTGTCTGCCGTCCCATACCATCCACCGGCTCGAGCTCAAGGGGATGTGAAACCGCTCACGGATGAATACCGCGTGAACGGAAGACCTGAGTGACAGATGTGACATCGCAGGCCCGGCACGTCACTCGGGGGCGCGGAAAAGAGCACGGGGACGGTGTACAACGCTCGGTACAAACCCTGTGGACAACCTGTGGAGAAGTGTGAAGAGCCGGGGTATCCAGATGTACAGGAGACCCTGTCCGTGGTAGCCCACCGGAAGTAATCCCCAACAAAATTCTTTTGAATCCACAGCGGGTGAATCACGAACGCCCAAGTCAGAAGCACTACCTAGGCAGATGTGGATCAAAGTCCACCGAGTTGTCCCCACTCTGTTCACACAACACGCCGCTGAATCCACACGTTATCCACAGGCGGTGTGGAACACGCGGTTGAGGGAGGTCCAACCGGCGAGTAGTGTCTCGTGGTATCCCCTTCGAGCGGTGCCGGGTATTGGCCGGTTTCATACGGCGTACATCCGGCTCGTATCGGCTGTGGAGTCCGTCGCATCGAGTCCTCCCGGTGCGACGGACTCCTCTAGGGGTCATCGCACCGCGAGGAGTTGCCGGGCCGTCCGGTTTTGGGGAAAGGGAATCAACTACTTGGCATCAGAGCATTTTGATTCCACCGACGGCGCCGGCGGCTCGCGGGCCAACGTCCTTCCACCACAGGATCTCGTGGCCGAGCAATCCGTTCTGGGCGGCATGATGCTCTCCAAGGATGCGATCGCCGACGTTGTGGAGGTGTTGCGGGGCAACGACTTCTACAAGCCGGCCAACGAGCTGATCTTCGAGGCGATCATCGACCTCTATGGCCGTGGAGAGCCCGCCGACGCGGTGACCGTGGCCGCTCTGTTGAGCAGGCGCCAGGAGCTGTCCCGGGTCGGAGGCCCGGCCGTTCTCCACGAGCTCGTGCAGTCTGTGCCCACGGCGGCCAACGCCGGCTTCTACGCCGAGATCGTCCGCGAGAAGGGTGTTCTGCGCCGGCTGGTCCAGGCCGGGACCAAGATCGTCCAGATGGGCTACGGCCAGGACGGCGAGGTCGAGGAGATCGTCAACGAGGCCCAAGCGGAGATCTACCAGGTCGCTGAGACCCGTCAGTCCGAGGACTATGTTCCGCTGTCCGGGATCCTCGAGCACACCGTGGACGAGATCGAGGCTGCCGGTTCCCAGGGTGAGGGGATGACCGGTGTTCCCACCGGGTTCTATGAGTTCGACGAGCTGACCCAGGGACTGCACGGCGGGCAGATGATCGTGGTGGCCGCCCGCCCCGCCGTCGGCAAATCGACGCTGGCGCTGGACTTCGCTCGCGCCGCGGCCATCAAGAACAACATGGCCGCCGTGTTCTTCTCCTTGGAAATGGGCAAGAACGAGATCGCTATGCGCCTGCTCTCCGCCGAGGCCACCATCGCGCTGCAGGATCTGCGCAAGGGCACGATTCGGGACGAGCAATGGTCCAAGATCGCCGCGACCGTCGGCCGGCTCAATGATTCCCCCTTCTTCATCGACGATTCGCCGAACATGTCGATGATGGAGATCCGCGCGAAATGCCGCCGGCTGAAGCAGAAGCATGATCTGAAGCTGGTGGTGCTGGACTACCTGCAGCTGATGAGCTCCGGCAAGAAGGTGGAGTCGCGTCAGCAAGAGGTCGCCGAGTTCTCCCGTGCCCTCAAGTTGCTGGCGAAGGAGCTCGACGTGCCCGTCATCGCCCTCTCCCAGCTCAACCGTGGTTCCGAACAGCGCACCGACAAGCGCCCGCAGGTCTCGGATCTGCGTGAGTCCGGCTCGATCGAGCAGGACGCGGACATGGTCATCCTCCTGCACCGCGAAGACATCTATGACCGCGAGTCGCCCCGCTCCGGTGAGGCGGACCTGATCGTGGCCAAGCACCGCAATGGCCCCACGAAGACCATCGTGCTCGGCTTCCAGGGCCACTACTCACGGTTCTCCAACATGGCCCCGGACACCGGCGGGTTCTGACGGAACCCGTGCTGGCACAGTGGTGGGAACGAGTCACGGTTGCCCAAGCCCCCCTGGACTGGCGCTGGGCGCTGGCGATGGCCGGCGTCGCACTGGTGCTGGCGTGGAGCCCGGCCGGCTACCGTCTCGTCCGGCACCTGGTCACCTTGGTGCATGAGGCCGGCCATGCCTTGATCGCGGTGCTGGCCGGCCGCCGATTGCGCGGCATCCGCCTGCACTCGGACACCTCCGGAGTCACCCTCTCCCGGGGCAAACCCCGCGGTCCCGGAATGGTCCTGACACTCGCCGCCGGATATCCCGCTCCCGCCGTGGTCGGATTGGCCGGAGCCTGGCTGCTCGGGGCCGGCTATGCCGCCGGATGGTTGTGGTTACTCGTCCTCACCTGTGCCCTGATGCTCCTGTTGATCCGCAACCTCTATGGCCTGTGGGTCGTGTTGGCCACCGGTGTGGCCGTGGCCGCTCTGTCCTGGATGGCGGCGCCGGTGGTCCTGCAGTGCGCAGCGCATCTGGCCGTCTGGTCGCTGCTGTTGGCGGCCCCGCGCTCCGTGGTCGAGCTGCAACGTCAACGCCGCCGCATCCTGCGCAGATACGGCGGCCCCCGTGGTGATCGGAGTGGCTGGGGTGGCCGCAGCGGCCGGAGTTCAGTCCCGGGAATGGACAGCGACGTCGACCAACTGGGCCGGCTGACCGGGGTGCCGGCCGTGGTCTGGACAGGACTGTTCTGGCTGCTCTGTGTTGGCTGCCTGGCGGGCAGCGGATGGATACTGTTCGCATGAAAATCCTCCTCGCCGGCGCCACCGGCTACCTCGGTCGTCACCTCCTGGCCGAGCTGATCGACGGCGGCCACGAGGTCCGGGCTCTGGCCCGTTCCCCCGAGCGGCTGACCCAGCCGGGTCCACGTGACGCACCGATCATCGAGGCTGGACGATGCCAGACGGTGGCGGCCGACGTCACGAAGCCGAAGACGCTGGACGGCGTCACCGAGGGGATGGACGCCGTGGTCAGCACCGTGGGGGTCACCGGGCATGGCGGTGACCCCTGGGCCGTGGACTATCGGGGCAATCTGGCGTTGTTCGATGAAGCCCGGCGCACCGGCATCGATCGGTTCGTTTACGTCCACGTGCTCCATGGCGAAGACATCCCCGCGGACCTCACGCGCGCCAAATCCGCCTTCGCGGAGGTACTGCGTCGCTCCGGCACTACCTCCGGCATCAGCTTCGGCCCCGGTTCGGAGGGGTCGAACGGCCTGGTGATCAATCCCACCGGGTACTTCTCCGACATGACGGCCTATCTGGAGATGGCCCGAAAACACCTGGCCATGGTCGTGGACGGCGGCCATGCCCGAGTCGCCCCGATTCACGGCGCCGATCTGGCCGCCTTCATCCGCAGACACCTCGAGGCCGGAACCACGGGAGATCTCGACGTCGGCGGACCGGAGACCATGACGCATCGCGAGGTGGCCCGGTTGGCTTTCGATGTTCTGGGCCGGCGTCCGCGCCTGGTCTCGGTGCCCTCGGGACTGTTGCGGGCCGGCGTCGTCCCCGTGCGGGTGCTGAACCCCGCCCGGGCCGGGACGCTGTCCTTTCTCCTGGCCGGACTGACGCAGGACGCGGTTGCCCCAGCGACCGGGACCCACCGTTTACGCGAGCATTTCAAGACCTGCCTCAGCTGACCAGCGGCCGGGTGTTGACGACGTCCCCGGAGTGGATCCACGGTAGAGCCACGAGCGGGGGCACAGCCCCCTGGACGACGACCCCGGGAGGAACACCATGGCATCGACGAGCACCACGACGACCGACCACGACGAGATCCGCCGCTGGGTGGAGGAACACGACGGCCAGCCCGCCAGCGTCAAGGGCACCGAAGGCTCCGACGACGCCGGTGTCCTGCGCATCGACTTCCCCGGGGGCACGGGCGAGGACCAGCTCGAGCACATCAGCTGGGACGACTGGTTCGCCAAGTTCGACCAGGAGGGACTGGCATTCCTGTACCAGCAGGAGAAGTCGGATGGCAGCGACAGCACCTTCTTCAAGCTGGTCTCCCGGTGACCGCGACCCCCGCTCCGACAGCATCTCAGCGGGGATTCGAGCCGCAACGGATCATCGTCACCGGCGCGGATTCCGGCATCGGTCGGGCGACGGCCGTCGCGCTCGCGGGCTCCGGACGTCAGGTGGCCGTCACCTGGCATCAGGACCAAGACGGGGCTGAGGGCACGGCCGAGGAGATCCGTGCCACCGGAGCCACCGCCCACGTCCGACAGCTCGATCTGTCGGATCCGGCCCAGGGCACCCATGTGGTGGACGAACTTACCGAGACCATGGGCGGCGTCGACACCCTGGTGATGAGTTCCGGGACCGGCTCGGCCACTCGACTCCTGGACCTGGAGTGCGAGAAGTGGAGGGAGGTTCTCTCCGTGGACCTGGACGGCGCGTTCTGCTGCCTGCAGGCCGCTTCTCGCCACATGGTCGAGGCGGGAACGGGCGGCCGGATCGTGGCCATCACCTCGGTCCACGAGCACGCTCCCCGAGTGGGAGCAGGGCCCTACTGTGCGGCGAAGGGCGGGCTCGGTCTGCTCGTCAAGGTGGCAGCCCTGGAGCTGGCCGAGTACGGCATCACCGTCAATGCCGTGGCCCCGGGGGAGATCGCGACGCCGATGACCGGCCAGGAGGATGAGTCCGTCCTGCAGAACAAGGACCGCCCGGGGATTCCCGTCGCCCGGCCCGGGGACGCCCGTGAGATCGCGGCGACCGTGGCCTTCCTGTGTGGCCCCGATGCGGGGTACGTGAACGGAGCCTCGTGGGCCGTCGACGGCGGCATGCTCACCATGGGTCCGATGGCCGGCTCACACCTGAGCAGCCATGACTGGCGGAGGGTGTGAGGCTGCCATGAAAGTTGTTGTCCTCGGAGCCACCGGAACCATCGGCTCGCTCCTCGTCGAACGGTTGCACTCCGCCAGCCACGAGGTGGTCCCCGTCAGCCGCTCCACGGGCGTGGACGCGGTCACCGGCGAGGGTTTGGACCGCGCCGTCGCCGGGGCGGACGCCGTGGTGGACTGCCTCAACATCGAGACGCTCAGCACCCTCAAGGCGGTGGAGTTCTTCACGACGACGGCCGGCAACGTCAGTGCCGCGGCTCGGCGGGCTGGAGTGCAGCGGGTCGTCTGCGTCTCGATCGCCGGTGTCTCGGACCCTGCCGTCGCCGGAGGATACGGGTACTACCGCGGCAAGGCCGCACAAGAACGGGCCTATCGGTCGGCTGGACTGCCGCTGACGATCATCCAGTCGACCCAGTGGTTCGAATTGGTGGAGGACATCGTCCGGCGCACCGCCCTCGGTCCGGTCGCGCTGGTCCCGACCATGCGCATGGCACCGGTCGCCGCCGACTCCGTCGCCCGACTCGTGGTCGCGGACCTCCTCGAGCAGAGCTTGGGGCAAGCGGACGGGACGCGCGAACTCACCATCCGTGGCCCGGAAACCGCGACGGCGGCCCAGATCGCCCGCAGAATCCTCGAGGTTCGCGGATCCATCGCCGGAAAGCGCCCCCGGGCCATCGGCGAACTCCCGTTGATGGGTCGGGCCATCGCCACGGGCGGGCTGATTCCCGAGGACGGGATCGTCGATGATGTCACGCTGGAGCAGTGGCTCAGTCTGGCCACCGGCTCCACAACACGGGAGGATGGATGACATGAGTGACCCGAAGCAGAAACTGACCAGCACAGAGATCGCCGACGCCGGACTGACCGACTGGCAGGAGGCCGACGGCACTCTTCGGGCCGAGTTCCGCACCAAGAAGTTCGCCACCGGACTGGACTTGGTGAACCGGATCGGCAATTCGGCCGAAGAGGCCAATCACCACCCGGACCTCACCCTGACCTACCCGTCCGTGAGCGTCACCCTGTCCAGCCACGACGTCGGCGGCATCACCAGCCGCGACCTCGATCTGGCCCGCATCATCAGCGACCACGCTGCTGCCCTGGGCGTCGAGGCCGCGTCCGAGAAATAACCCTGAGGAACGGCTGCCGGGCTGCTTGACTGGACCCATGCGAGCGTTCGGATTCACGGAGTACGGCGGCCCCGAGGTGATGCGGCACCTGGAGGTGCCCGACCCGGTGCCCGGCCCCGGTCAGGTGCTGATCCGCCTCTCGGCGGCCGGCGTCAATCCGGCGGATATCAAGGTGCGATCGGGGCATCGACGGGGCCGGATCGAGGTCCGGTTCCCCATGGCGATGGGCCGTGAGGCCGCCGGAAACGTGGTCGCCCTCGGCGAGGGCGTGACCGGATTTTGCCCCGGTGACGCCGTGTTCGGCGCGACGGCGGCCGGGACCGGAGCGCTCGCGGAGTTGGTCCTGCTCGACGCGGGCGGAACGGCCCTGCGCCCGGCGACGGTGCCCGCCGAGCAGGCCGCCTCGATCCCCGTCTCGGTGGCCACGGCCTTCGACGCCCTGGACGAACTCGACCTGTCCGAGGGCTCCACCCTGCTGGTCCTCGGCGCCGGTGGTGGTGTCGGCACCGCGGCGTGCGGGCTCGCCCGGCTGCGGGGTCTACGGGTCCTCGGAGTGGCGTCCGAGCAGAAGCGGTCGATCGTCGAGGACCTCGGCGCCCAGCTCGTGCTCAAGGGGCCGGACTGGGCCGAGCGGGCCCGAGAACTGGCCCCGGCCGGCGTCGACGGAGTGATCGATACGGTTGGCGGAGAGGTGCTGCGCGCCGGCGTCGGGCTGCTGCGGACACCGGGCCAGGTGCGGAGTATGGCCGATGCGTCCCTGGTGCGAGAACTGGGCGGCTCTCCGGTGACGCGCCGGCGCACCACGGAGGTGTTCGGCCGCGTCGCCGAGCTGGTGGCCGAGGGACAGTTCACTCCCGTGGTCTCCGGCTCCTGGCCGCTGGCTGAGGCGGAACAGGCGATCGCCGCCGTCGAGACCGGCAGCCCCGTGGGCAACGTGGTGGTCGCCGAACGGCACCCCTGACATTCCGGCGGTGTACTGGCTACGGTGACCACTGGGTGGCACGACCGCCACCGGGCACGCCTCGAGGGGCAGTGCCACGACGTTCATGCGAGTTCTGAGGAGTCACCATGCCCCGACCGATCGTCAGCCAGGCCAGCACTCAGTGGAACGGTGACCTGTTCACCGGATCCGGCAGCACCGCTCTCGAGACATCTCACGCCGCCACGTTCGACGTGAACTGGAAGTCCCGCGCCGAAGAGGCCGGCGGCACCACCAATCCCGAAGAGTTGCTCGCCGCGGCCCACGCCACCTGCTTCACCATGCAGTTCTCCAACATGCTCAAGGAGAACGGCACGGCACCCACCCAGCTCAACACCACGGCCGAGGTCACCTTCGAGGTCGGTGCCGGCATCACGGCGATCGCCCTGAAGGTCAACGGTCAGGTGGAGGGCCTCTCGGCCGAGGACTTCTCCACCATCGCCGGTCAGGCCAAGGATCAGTGCCCCGTGTCCCAGGCGCTCGCCGGCGTCAAGGACGTCACGGTGGAGGCCACCCTGGCCTGAGGCTCCGGCTCAGCCCCCTGCAGGATGGAAGCGCTCCTGCAGGGTGGCTGCGCCGGCCGGTCCAGCTGATCCGTATGATCGGCGGAAGCGCCCGCGGCGCTGGAGTTCCGGAATCACCCCGTTGACGAACTGCTCGAGGGATGACTGGTACAGCGCGGGCATCACCACGAACCCGTCTGCCGCACCAGAGTCGAACAGCTCGCAGAGTTCCTCCGCGACGGCATCCGGGCTGTTCACTGGCTGATAGTGCAGTTGGCTGAGGGCCTGACCGATGGCCAGGTCTTGAACGGTCATCCGTTCCCGGCGGGCGGTGTCCAGCAGCATCCTTTCGAAGCCCTCGCTGCCCGTGGCCCCGGCGTGGCGCAACAGCAGGTCCTCTGCACTGAGGTCTGGGTCCAGTTCCTCGGGCCCCGCATGCAACAGCCGGGCGAGCTTGGCCAGCACATCGTCAAGGTCCAGCATGTCCACGAGTTCCTGCAGCGCGGAGTGGGCCGCTGCGCGAGTGGGCCCGAGCACGGGCTGGACCGCCGGCAGGTAGGCCACCCGGTCCGGGTCCCGTCCGGCGGCCGCCGCACGCGCCCGCAGTTCTCGCCGCTGGTCGCGCATGTCCTCTGCGGTGGCGGCCACGGCGAATACGACGTCGGCCCAGCGGGCGGCGAAATCCAATCCCCGGTCCGAGGCGCCGGCCTGCATCAAGACGGGTCGACCTTGCGGACTGCGCGGCAAGGTGAGGGGACCACGACTCAGTCCGCGGCCGCCGTCGGGAACCCGGGAGACTTTCGCCGGGTCGGCGAACTGACGAGACGGGCCGTCCAGGGTGAGGGCGTCGGGTTGCCACCCCTCCCAGAGATCCAGAACAGTCTGGACCACCTCGTCCGCGTGGGAGTATCTCTCATCCTTGGGCGGGATGTGCTCGAATCCGAAGTTGTGGGCCTCGGCGTCGGTGGTGGAGGTGACGATGTTCCAGGCCACGCGGCCGCCGGAGAGATGATCGAGGGAGAGCAGTTTGCGGGCGATGAGGTAGGCCGGGGTGAACGTGGTGGACACCGTGGCCCCGAGCCCCAGGTGGGTGGTGGCGGAGGCCACCGTGGCCAGTGTCACCACCGGATCCAGGTAGATCGATCCCTTGCCGCCCGTGCGCAGCGTGGTGTCGTAGGAGCCGGCGTGATCCTCGGGCACGGCCAGGGCGTCGGGCAGGAAGAGCATGTCGAAGCAGCCGCGTTCCAGGGTCCGGGCCAGATCAGTGTAGAAGCCCGCGCTCAGCCAGTCTTGGCGGGAGAGCGGGTGTCGCCAGTTCTCCGAGTACTGGCTGGTGGGCGGGTTGACCATCGCCACCAGGTGCATGGTGTCAGTTGACGAGCGCATCGAATCCTTCCAGGAAGCCCAGCATGCCGCTGAGGATCAGCACGGCCGCCAGGACGGCCAGCACACCACCGGCCATGAAGCCGTCGGCGGGTGTGACGGTCACGGTCCGCCACGTGGTGCGGGGACTCAGCCCCAGACCTCGAGACTCCAGGGACTGGGCCATTCGTTCTCCCTTGCGCAGGGCCACCACGAGCAGGCCGAAGGCAGCCCGACCCAGGGCTCGGGGGTTGCGTGGCAGGGATCCGTCCGCACGCAGGGGCGCCCGCACCGCATGGGCCTGGCGGATGGTGCGCCATTCTCGCGGCATCTCCTGCAGCATCCGGTATCCGGCCAGGACGGCGTAGGTCACCCGCGGTCCGAGGCGGGCCTGCTGATGGAGGCTGTGCATCAGCTTCACCCCGTCCGTGGAGAGGGTGAACCCGATGGCCAGCACCCCGATCACCAGGGTGCGCAAGGCCAGAGAGCCGCCGACGGACAGTCCTTCGACGGTGACTCTCAGTGGTCCGGCGCTCCACAGCACCTCCCCGGGTCGACTCAGCGCGTTGACCAGCAACAGGCCCAGTCCGAAGGCGATGAACGGGATATGCAACAGGGCCAACGTGGTCGGGGCCACCCTGGTGGAGGCGGCCACGGCGGTCAGGGCGAGCAGATAGAGCACGGCCGGCGTCACCGGATCGAAGATGAAGACCAGCACGAGCGAGACCACGAACAACAACGCCAGCTTCACCGTGGGGTTCCGCCGGGCCAGCGGACTCTCGGGGGCCGCGCTCATGGTCGGTTCCTGGCGGGGGGTGCGGGCGCTGCGGGTGCTGCGGGCGCTCCGGGCTCCGATTCAACGGGCGGGGCGGGGACGGCGGCGTCGAGACGGTGCAAGACCTGCCGGACCTCGGTGTCCTCGAACTCTCCCAACAACCAGGTCAGCAGGGGCGGCAGCCTCAGGCCGGCGCGGGTGAGGATCTGGGTGTCGCGGAGCACCTGCAGGACAGGTCCGTCGGCGATGATGCGACCGTCCGCGATCACCAGGGCCCGGTCCGTGCTGGACGCCACGGTCCGCAGATCGTGGCTCGACAGCAGAACGGCTCGGTCCTCGGCCGCTCTGCGGAGAGCGGCCAGGGTGGCCAGGGCGTCCCTGCGGTCCAGACCGAAGGTGGGTTCGTCGGCCAGGAGGCTCGGGCGGTCATGGGCCAGCATGGCCGCCACGCTCAGACGACGCTTCTCACCCCCGGAGAGCCGGTGCGGACTCTGCTCGGCCAGGTGCGCCAAGCGGTGCTCGGTCAGCAACCGCTCTACGCGGTCGGCGGCGCCGTGACCCAGGCCGTGGCCGACTTCCTGCCGGACGGTATGGGCCACGAACTGGTGCTCGGGATTCTGGAACACCATGCCGGGGCGCGCCCCGGTGACCGTTCCCGCCGCCGGGGGCAGCAAGCCGGCCAGCGTCAGCAGCAGCGAGGACTTTCCCGCGCCGTTGGCTCCGAGCAGTGCCGTGATCTCGCCCGTGCGCAGCGCGAATGAGGCGCCTTTGATGAGCACGGGGCCGCGGCGTGCATCGCGGGCGACGTCCAGCCCCTCCGCCGAGAGGCCCGTGTCCCCGTCTGTGGGGGTGGTTTCCGTGGATCCGTCGGCCAGTTCACGTAGCGCGTCGCGCACTCGCGGCTCGTCCAACCCGCCGCCCCGGCCGGTGACCGCCTGCAACTCGGTCTCGAGCGGCAGCCAGCATCCGGCTCGATGCAGTCGCTCGGCCTCCGTGGCGAGCACCTCGGGTGTGGAGCCCTCGGCCAGGACGTGGCCGTCGTCGTCCAGCACGATGGCGCGCTGCGGCAGGGCGGCGATGCCGGCGGCGCCGGCGTAGTCGTCCAGTCGGTGCTCCACCAGCACCACGGCCGGATCATGGTCTCGAGTGGCCGCCTCGATCGCGTCGCGTACGGAGCTCACCCCGGCCGGGTCCAGCATGGAGGTGGGCTCATCCAGCAACAGCAGCTCCGGACCCGTGATCAGCGCTGCGGCCAGGGCGACGCGCTGAGACTCACCGCCGGAGAGCTCATCGGTGCGTCGGCCACGAAGCTCTAGCGCCCCCACCGAGGCGAGGGCACGGTCGATCCGCTCGGACATCTGTTCTGGCGGCACCGCGTGGTTCTCCAGGGGCAGAGCCAACTCCTGCTCCACGTCCGGCAGACACACTCCCGAGGACGGATCCTGGGACAGCGTGCCGATGAAGCGTGACAGTTCCACTACTGGGGTGTCATTGGTCAGTTGGCCCTTGACCATGACCGTGCCCGTCAGGGAGGCGGTCACGGAGTGCGG
This sequence comes from Citricoccus sp. GCM10030269, assembly GCF_042665635.1. NCBI lineage: Bacteria > Bacillati > Actinomycetota > Actinomycetes > Micrococcales > Micrococcaceae > Citricoccus > Citricoccus sp. GCM10030269. The sequence continues at coordinate 327,894 of NZ_JBHTCV010000002.1, forward strand.
GATCACGCCGGAGATCACCTGCAACAGCGTCGACTTGCCGGAGCCCGAAGCCCCGAACACCACGAGGTGCTCGCCTGGGTCCAGGCTCACCGTGACCTCGCGCAGGATCGGCTTCTCCCGGCGCGGGACGAGGACGGAGACGTCCTCAAGCCGTAGGACGGGGCCGGCGTCGGGAACCTGGGGGTCAGCGTGCGTCACGGTGATCGGTCAAGCGGGCCTGTCCGATGGCGAAGTTGTCCACGACGCCGGTGCGGGCCAGGCCGTCGACGATGACCTTGGCCAGGAGTCCGCCGATGACCAGGCCCGAGATCACCTGGATGATCAACCGGATCATGAACAGGTCCTGGCCGTACCATCCCGAACGCAGTGCCGAGTAGAAGAACACCAGTCCCGCCCCGAGTAGCCCGGACAGGGCGTAGATGAGCCAGCTGTAGTTGCGGTAGCGCGTGAGCGCGAAGGGGATCTCGCTGCCGATGCCCTGGATGGCGGCGGCGACGAACAGCAGCGGTCCCACGGCCGAGCCGAGGAACACGACCTCGATCACGGAGGCCAGGACCTCGGCGATGACGCCGGCGAACGGCCGTTGGACGATCGCGATGGCGATGGGGGCGACCAGCAGCCAGCTGCCGGCCAGGAAATGTTCGGAGAGGTCTCCGGCCGGTCCCATGGCCAGCCGCAGTGCGGTCCAGGCCTGGACGAAGACCCAGTACAGGAAGCCGAAGACCACTCCCAGCACGACGAGCAGGACGAGATCCTTCAGGGCCCAGGAGGGGCGGGTGCGGGCAGTCGGGTGCCCGTGGACTGATGACATCACGGTTGGTCTCCTCCCGCTCAGCGCGCGCTGGGGCTGTTCAGGGACAGCGTCGCGTGCGTGGTGACGTGCTGGACCGTGCGGCCGGTCAACACCCAACCGGCGGCGATGGTCTCCAGCACTTGGGCGAGATCGCCGGACAACCGCGTGACGTAGTGATCGGACTCGACCTCGACCCCGGTGGAACGCGCATGGTCGATGGCCGCGTAGATGTCCCGCATGTGGTCGCCACCGGCGCGGGCCGTGCCAGCATCGGCGAGGGGGTACAGCGCCCAGTCGGCCACGCAGCTCACGCCCGCGGGCTCCAGGGTGGGGACCTCGGAGACGAGGGCCGCGCCGCCGTCGGGAATCTCGCACGTCACTCCGCCAGGGCAGCCGCGGGAGAGATGCACGGCGGCGGAGACGTGGGCCCCGGTGCAGGCGGCCGCCGCGATCACCTGGCTCACGTAGCGAAGCACGTCTTGTTCGGCACCGGAGACGTAGGTGCTGACGACGCCGGTGGTGACGTCCACACCGGTGGGATCGGCTTGGCCGAGGGCGTCCAGGATGATCTGGACGTAGTCGTCCGACATGACGGACAGGGTGAATCGTGCACCGACGCCGAACTCCTGAGGAGTGGGATCGAAAGCGGTGCTCTCGATGGCGGTGGGGATGGGTGTCTGCATGGTCGCGCCCTTCGTGGTGATTAACGGGGCACGGGAATTTCTTCGCTCAACGTCCCTGCGCTGGCATGATCCAGATCAGGTTCGACGGTCGAAACTTGAGAAGTTTCCTCTCAGCCCGGCTCACCGGACTCCCGTGTTGATACGGCAGTCTAGGGCATTCGTGAATCCGCCTTCACTACCGACTTTGCCTCCGGATTCATCAGGTCGGCCATCAGCTCGTCCGAGCGCCGCTGGCCTTCGAGGTCGCTCATCCCGCCGGTGATGAGCAGCTCGTCCGCCCCGGTGAAGGACATCAGTGAGTCGACCTCTGCCCTGACCTCCTCGGCGGTTCCATAGATCGAGGTGGCGAGGGAGTCCGTGACGCGCTGCCGTGCGCGCTCGGTGAGGCCGCCGTCGTCGAGCCGTGCCTTGATGTGGTCCACGGGCTCCAGCGGGCGGAACTCGCCCATGACGCGCGACTGCGCCAGGGCCCACGCTTCCGGCAGCAGCAGGTCACGAGCCGCCTCCCGAGTGTCCGCGACGGCCAGATTCGCCGAGACGATGACGTAGGGCTCGGGATACCACTGTGAGGGTCGGAACTCCTCCCGGTAACGAGCGATCCCCTCGTGCTCGGAGGCGCCCTCGTGCTGAGACACGCCGTCGCGCTGAGACACCGTCGGCCCGCCCACGACGACGGCCAGCCCCGCCTGGGCGGCCCACCTCAGTCCCTGCCCGGTCGCCAGGACGAACAGCGGCGTGGCGGCGTGGTTCCGCGGCCGGGCGGTGAAGGGCCCCGTTCCGTTGAGGAATCGCAACAGCTCGGCGAGGTCCTCGGGGAATTGCTTCGCGGCGTCCTTGTCCCGGCGCAGGGCGTGGCGCACGGCCGGAGTGAACCCCACGGAGCGTCCCAGACCCAGATCGATCCGTCCCGGAAACAGCGCCTCGAGAGTGGCCGTCTGTTCGGCCACCACCAACGGTTGGTGATTGGGCAGCATGACCCCTCCGGAGCCGACCCGGATGCGGTCCGTCCGTGCCGCGATCGCCGTCATCAGCAGCGTGGGAGTGGAACCGGCGATGCCCGGAACGCCATGGTGTTCAGCCACCCAGAAGCGGTGATAGCCGAGTCGTTCCGCGCGCTGGGCCCGCGCGATGACCCCTTCGAGCACCTCGGGCTCGGTGGCCTCGGTCAGGGAGTTGGCGCGGTCGAGGATGGACACGGTCGGGCGCGACTGGCCCAGTGGGCTCGGAGGGGTCACTGAAGCTGGTGCGTTCGGTGGGGTCGGAGGGGTCATGCCGGGGTTAACACCAACCGCTGCAGAAGTATTGCTTTCGCGGCACGACACCCCAGCCTGTTGCAATAGTGTGTGCAACACACTAACGTGTGGGTCATGAACGAAGAACTGGCGTCCTCTCTCGCGACGCATCGGCAGGAGCTGCGGCGCGGCACCCTCGTGGTGGCGTGCCTGGTGGCCTGCCGGACACCCCGTTATGGCTACGCGCTGCTGGAGTACCTCGCCGCGGTCGGGCTGGACGCCGAAGCCAACACCCTCTATCCCCTGCTGCGCCGCCTGGAAGGGCAGGGGTTGCTGAAGGCGGAGTGGAACACGGACGAATCCCGTCCGCGCAAGTACTACAGCCTCACCGAGGACGGAGCCACCATGGCCGACGAGCTTCGGGATGAATGGACACGACTCTCGGCCAGCATGGCCGCACTCTGGAAGGAACCCTCCTGATGAGCTCCCTGACCGCTCGATACATCGACCAGGTGGTCTCGCACCTGCCCGAGGGCCAGCGCGCTGACATCCAGCGCGAACTCTCGGCACTGATCTCGGACATGTTGGACGAACGTCTGGCCACCGGTACGGGTGCCGGCGCTGAACGGGAGGTCCTGGAAGAATTGGGAGATCCCTCCCAGTTGGCCGCGAAATACCGCAACACGCCGAACTACCTGATCGGTCCGGAACTCTATCCGGTCTACCTGCGGACCCTGCGATGGCTGATTCCCGTCGTGCTGCTGATCTCCCTGGTGGCCAACATCGTGGTGTACACCGCCACGGAGGCCGAAGCGGAGCTCGGCGCCATGATTGGCGCGGTCATCGGACCGATGATCAACGCCGTGTTCATCGCGCTGGGCGCTGTGACGGCGTTCTTCTGGGTGTTCGAACGGGTGGCCTCGCCACGAGATCGCGGGAAACTGGCGAAGGATGCTGGCCGGCGATGGAGTGTCGACGAGCTGGAGTTGGAGATCGTCAACGCCCGCGAGGCACGATCAGAGGCCGTGGTCAGCCTGGTGTTCGTCGCCTTCATGGCGCTGCTGCCGGTGATTCCCACTTCGTTCCTCTACGTGGGGCACCTGAACGATGGTGGATCGTTCCTCAACCCGGCGCTCTGGGCCTTCTGGCTACCCGCCTACTACGTATTGCTGGCCCTGGTGGCCGCCCTGGCGGTCTGGACCATCGTGCGCGGAGCTGTTTCTCGGGCCCAGATCGTGGCTCGAGTGGTACTGGATGTGGCTGCGGCGCTCTTCCTCACGATGGCCGTGATCACCCAGGAGATCATCGACCCGGCCATCGACTCCGGCATCATGCAGACCTCCGGTCTGACCGACTGGGTGGATGTGCTCTATCTGGTGGTGATCTGGCTCGTGGCGCTGTGGGATCTCTATGTCTGCTATCGGTACTGGCGGACCCTGGGGACCACCAAGGCAGCCACGCCGGGAAGTACGGTCACGAGTTCATAACAGAATGCTGTAGTGTGGATGCACTCACGGCGCGAATTGACCCCTCAGTTCGCGTTCAGGCGACCTTCAGGCCCCCATAAGGTTGCGGTTTGATAACAACCGTGTACCTTGGGGTAACGGTCCGATAACCCCCACGGAAGCTCGTGGGCGTCTGACGTCCCGAGGTTCCGGGGACCGCCGTGTGCACATCGACATCGAACAAGGTACGAACTGATGAACTATTCCACCCGTCATGACCGTCTCGCCGCCGAGAAGCTGAGCCGCCGCGCTCGCCGCCGTCGCTCCCTCGCCGTGGGGGCACTGGGCGTGACCGCTGCCGTGGGTGCCGCCGTGTCCGGCGTCGCTCCTGCTTCCGCCAACGATGGCGGCCAGTCCGCATCGACCTACCAGGACTGGAGCTACGAGGGCGAGTCAGCCGGCTCCGGCTCCACGTACTCCTCCGGTTACACGGGGTCGGCCGGCTATGCGTCGTCCTCCACGGACTATGCCGGCGATTCAGCCGCCTCGACCGCCTCCAACGAGACTGAGTACCAGCTCGCGTCCTACACCAGCGATGGTGGTTACGGCAGCGGGTGGCAGGCCGACGCCGCACAGTGGGCCGCCGCCACCGCCAGCGACTCCTCCAGCTACTACACCTACGGCGGCAACGGCCCGAACGGCTTCGACTGCTCCGGCTTCACCCAGAGCGCCTTCGCCCAGGCCGGCGTCGACATCCCGCGGACCACCTCGGCCCAGTACGCCGGCGCGAGCGAGTACGTGGGGCTGGACGACCTGCAGGTCGGTGACCTGGTGTTCTGGTCCAACAATGGATCGGCCTCGGGCATCTACCACGTGGCCGTCTACATCGGCGATGGCCAGATCGCCCACGCCCGCAACCCCTCGGTCGGTGTCACCATCACCGACGTGGACTACAGCCCTTACAACATGATGGGCACCGCGGCGCGGTACTGATCTGAGTCTCCCGTCGGCTCAGTCCAGGCCAAACGCACGACGCCGGCCCTCGCCCCTTCCGGGGGCGGGGGCCGACGTCGTGGTGGGGTGTTGTGGGGTTGTCGGTGGCCGTCAGGTCGCCTTGACTCAGCTCTGCGCCGAATCCCCGGCGCGGGAGAGTCCCTTCACCGCCGGACCTTCCAGCAGAGTGCCCTCCGCGGAGAAGCGGGAGCCGTGCAGTGGACAGTCCCATGATTGCTCCGCGCCGTTCCACCGGAGCACTCCGCCCATGTGAGGACAGACCGCGGACACCCGGCACGTGGTGCCGTCCACCGTGGAGACTCCCACGGGTCTGCCGTTCTGGCGGCCGACGAGTCCCTGGCCCTCCTCCGGGGGCTCGTCGGGCACGGTCTGCAGTTCGGCGGAGGCCCAACCGGCGGCCAAGTGGGCACCCACGGCGAGATTGTCTTTCAGTCCGGTCATCAGATCGGACGGTGTGGTCAAGCGGCGGCCGAGGGTCGTGGCCCAGGGCAGCTGACCGCCGAGCATCTCCCCACTGATGGCCAGGGCTGCGGCCACGGCATTGGTCATGCCCCATTTGTTGTAGCCGGTGGCCACATAGATGCCGCCCCCGCCGCGGGGCAGGGTGCCGAAGAACGGGATGAAGTTGGCCGAGCGATAGTCCTGGGCGGACCAGGAGTGGGTGCGCTGAACGCCGGGAAAGTGCATCTGGGTCCAGCGCTCAAGATCGTCGAACGCCGCGCGGGTGGATCCGTGGCGGCCCACCACGTGTCCATTGCCGCCGACCAGCAATAGCTCTTCGCCGTGGACCGGAACTGTGCGCAGTGAACGGTGCGGAGCGTCGGCGCTGAGGTACATGCCCTGGGGGATGGAGCCGTCCGGCTCGGGCCGCCGGTAGGCCTGAACGTAAGACCGCTGGGGGAGGAGCTTGGCGAAGTATCCGCCGCGGTCGAGGACGGGCGTGCCCGTGGCCAGCACCAGATGATCGGCACGGACGCTGCCGCGAGTGGTCTTCACGGAGAGAGGTGATCCGAGTCCGGCGCCGGTGACGCGGACTCCTTCGATCAGCGTCCCGCCGCGTTCGACGAACTCCTCTGTCAGGGCGCCCAGGACTTGCAGCGGATGGATCTGGGCCTGATTCTCCAGGGCGATCGCACCGGCGACCGGGAACGGCAACTCGGTCTCGTCGGTCCAGCTGACCGGCAGTTCTGCTGCTCGGGCGGCCTCCTGTTCTTTGCGGAGGGCGGCAGCACCCTGTTCGGTGAGGGCGTAGGTGTAGGCGGCACGTCGCTGGTAGGGAACGGACCGCTCGTCGAGCAGGCGGAGCAGCCACGCTTGGCCCTCACGGTTGCCGTCCACATAGGCCTGCAGCACCGTATCGGTTTGGTGGCGGCGGATCTGGGAGAGCGTGGTGCCCTGCAGCACGCTGACCTTCGCAGTGGTGTGCCCCGTGGTGACGGCGCCGACGGAGCGGGCCTCCAGCACGGCGACCTTCTGTCCGGAACGGGCCAACAGGACCGCGGTGACCAGGCCGGTGAGCCCGGCTCCGGCCACGACGGTGTCGAAGTGCCGGCCCTCCACCGACTCGCCCGGCTCTGCCGCAGCGGCTGCGGTGACCGGGTGCGTGTCCAACCAAAGCGACGTCATGGATCCGAAACCTCCCGTGCGCGGTCGAGTACTGCTGCCAGCCTGTGGTCTAGTGAGCCCCGCTGTCCAGATCCGGTGTCCGTCACCGGGATCAACTGAGGCGCTGAACGCGGGCCATCTCATCGGCACGGCGGGAGACGTCCGCATCCCGGGTGGTGAGTGTCTCCACCAGATGCTGGACGTGGCGTATCCGGGACTGCCAGGCTTCCCCCCGCTGTTCGCGTCGCGGCAGGTTCTCCAGCGCCTGGACCTCTCGCCACGCGGTGACCAAGCCCATCTCGTAGAGTCGCTGCTCGGCCTGCTCGGCCCGGCCGTCGGTGGGCGAGTCCAATCCCAGGACCGCCACCATGTCCAGCCGGGACAGATCCAGTCCGAGGGCCAGGGACTCCAGGTCGGCGCGCAAGGAGGCCAACTGGCGCCGTGAGGCGACGGTCCCCGCACGGCGGCGTCCGGCCTCAGCAACGGCCACCCCGAGGAGGATCAGGGTCTGCGCACCGGTCCAGACGCTGACCGCGACGATCCAGAAAAGGGCGCCCGGACTGACGTGGGACAGCTCCTGGTGGTTGTATTCCATGGCCCGTCCCAGATCACCGAGGTCGTAGGCGATGAGGTCGCCCACCGGGATGTCGAAGTCGTCCCGGCCGATCACGCGGGGTTCCGTGGCATTGAAATAATAGGCCCCCATGCGACTGTCCACCCCGGAACTGATCTCGCCGGTGAGGGTGTAACCGATGGCGTAGTTGCCGTCCGGCAACAGCCAGATCGGTAGGATGCCCTGGCCCCGGGCGACTTCTCCGGTCTCGGCATCGAGCACCTGCGGATACTGCTGCGCCACATCGTGCTTGAGCTTTCGCTGGGCCTCGAGCATCTCCCAGTAATCGATCCAGAGGCGCTCGTCATACTCGGGATGAGGCTGGTATTCGGCGTACTCGTCGATCGGCAGCAGGGCTACGGTCAACTCGAGTCGATCGGGAAGCAAAGCCGTGGTGTCGCTGAACTCGACCGAGCGTTGCATCCTGCTCCGGACGTACTGCAGGTCCAGGGTCTGGGCGTTCGAAGGTTCTCCCTCGAGGGGATCCTTGAGGTCGGGAATCCGCGCCGGGTCGCCGTACACCCGGAGCTCCGCCAGCGGTTGGTCCCCGGTGAGGGTCCGGCCATAGGCCGTGTTGGAGTCGGATTGCCCGACGGCGACCCAGCCGGCGGCGAGTCCGAGCAGCACCGGAAGCAGCACCGCTGCCGTCCCCCAGGAGATTCCACGCTTCGTCGTGGGAACGTCTGCAACCCGGGCCGGTTGGTCGTCCAGACGTTCCAGGAGTTCCAGGGCCCGCTCGGTGGCCTGCAGAGGCCCCAGCTCCGAGCCGTGGCCGAGGCCGAGTGAGGCGCGAAGCTGGCGAAAAGAATCCGTGGCCCCCGCAGTCGCTGCCGAGACGCGACGGCTGGCCCGTTCCTCGACGGCGTCGTTGAGGGCGATTGTGTCTGCGGTGCCGGCGCTGCGCTTCGGCTTCGACACCCGCCGGGAGATCCTCGCGGCGATCGTGCGGATGTCCTGCTCGACCGAGTCCCAGCGCTCCAGCACCTCCCGGTGATTCGCCACCAAACCGGCGGACCCGACGTCGGACGCGACCTCTTGGGCGATCGACAACAGCCGGGCACGGTGCGTCTCCAGTTCCTGTGCCTCAGCGGGAAACCTGCTGCGGTGGGCCAGGACGTCGTCGATCGAGTGCAGCAGGGGCAAAGCCAGACGGTCCAGCACGGAGCGGGATCCGGCATGCCCGGAATGGACTTCTGCGGCCTCAGACACGGCATCGGTGCGGTGTTGGAGGTCCAGAGTGTCCGCGGCGAAGTCACGCAGGGCGGCGTCGTCGAGTTCGCGGAGGAGGGCCTGCTCTTCACGGGCCAGGTCGAGACTCAATTCCCGGATCAGGGCCCAATCGCGCTGCAGGGTGTGGGCGGGCGAAGCGGAAGCTCCTGAACTGGATGATGCGTCCTCGGCTTCCGCCTCGGACAGTACCGCCTCGGTGAGATCAACCCGGGCCTTCACGGTCTCCAATTCGAGGACCGAGCGTGCCAATCGCAGCTGTGCCTCAGAGAACTCCCGATACCGGGCGTGCTCGATCCGGCGCCGGCGGAGCCAGGCGAACATGGCCAGGATGGCGGCGAACATCGGCAACGCGGCCAACGACCCCCACAAGACCGGGGAACCCACGCCGTCGTCGAACCTCAGATTCGAGGCCGTCAGGGCCGCGCCCACCACCGCGCTCGGCCCGTGACCGAGGGTGCGGTTGTTGACGAATGTGCCGCGGATCTGTGCGGCGTCGCGCCACACGTCGTCGTCCTCAACGGCGAAGGCGACCCGGCTGCTGTCCGGGATCGGCAGGTCCGGATCATCGGCATCGTCGCCGACGGAGAGGATCAGGTCCGCGTCGCCGATCTCGTGGTGGTTGGTCTCTTCCCATTCCAGTTCACGCTCCACCACATGCATGGTGAAGGGCTGATATCCCAGCGCGACCCCTTCAGCTGCCGCCTCCACGGATTCCTGCGTGATGCCGTAGGGCAGTCCCTCGTCCACGACGAAGGTGATGGGTTCCGTGGGCTGAGCGGTGACCTGCTGGTACCCCACCCACCCGAGGGCCACGGACAGCGCAGCCAGGCACACGGCCAGCACGGGAAAGCGCGCGGGCGGCTTCCGGCGCAGTGCTCCGCTGCGGCGTGACGCGGGAGTGTGGGGCCCGGTACAGAAGTCTAGAGGGGCTCCCGCTTCCACTCCCGCTCTTTCACGCCTACTCTCCCGCTCCTCCTCTCCCGCCCCGCCCAACCCCGCGTTTTGCGGGCAGAACGAACCGGTTCGTTCTGCCCGCAAAGTGCGTTTGGGGTGGGGGGTTGGATTAAGGGAGGGAGGGGGCCAGGGTGAGGGCCGGCGTCGTGGGCTGGAGGGGCTCTTCGGGGCTGGAACCGGCGCCCTTGACGGGGAAGCGCGCTCGCAGCAGCGGCATGACGAGGCGGCCGAAGCGCTCGGCCTCCTCGGCGTGCGGGTAGCCGGAGAGGCAGAAGCTGGAGCAGCCGGCGTCGACGAACTCGCCGATCTTGCCCGCGACCTGCTCGGGATTGCCGACGATCGCGATGCCGGCTCCGTGGCGGACGGTGGCGATCCCACTCCAGAGGTTCTCAGCCACCATGTGGCCATCGGCCTGGGCGAGCTCCTTCATGCGGTCATTCGCCTTGGACTCGCTCCACCGTCCCTTGACGGATTCCTTGTGCTCCTCTGAGGCGTAGGAGATGAGGTTCTCCGCGGCGGCCCAGGCTTCTTCTTCGGTTTCGCGCACGATCACCTGCAGACGCATGCCGAAATCCAGGGTCCGTCCCTTGGCAGCGGCGCGGGCGGTCATGTCCTGGACGTTGGTGGCGATGTTGGCGGGGCTGTCGCCCCAGAACAGATGCACGTCGGCATGGGTGGCACACAACTCGCGCGCCGCCGGAGACATGCCACCCAGGTAGAACGGCGGATGGGGCTTCTGCACCGGCTTCGGCTGGACATTGACGCCGCGAGCGGTGAAGTAGGTTCCGTCCACGTCGAACGGCTCATCGCGGGTCCAGGCGTCCTTGAGGATCTCGACTGTCTCCGTCAGCACGTCATACCGCTCGTCGTGGTTGTAGAACATGCCGTCAGCGGCCATCTCGTCCGAGTCGCCTCCCGTGATGAGATTGACCCGCAGTCGGCCGCCGGAGAGCTGGTCGAAGGTGGAGAGCATCTTGGCCATCACCGGCGGGGCGATGAACCCGGCACGGGCGGCCACCAGCATGTCGATCTTCGAGGTCTGCGCCGAGACCATGGCGCAGGAGATGTAGGCCTCATGGCATTCGGGCATCACGGGCACGAGCAGATAGGTGAAACCGGCGTCCTCGGCCGTCCGGGCGATGTGCGTGAACAGTTCGAGACTGGGTGGTGTGGTGGCGGAGTCGTCACCGATGCGTGAGGTGTCGCCCATCGTGGGGATGAACCAGCCGAAATCGATCTCTTTGTCCATGGCGTTGACCTTGTCTGTGTTCTCCATGCTCTCCATGCCTGAAGTACCTTTCCGTCGAGATCGCCGCAGGGACCACTGAGATGTCTCTGCTGATTCCATCGATACTGGACCTCGGAGGCAAAGTTGTGCGACATCCCGGTGTCATCCGGGTGAACAGACCCGCAGTGGGTGCCCGCCCGCCCGGGACTAGTCATGTCCTACGTACCGGCTAACGCGTACCGGCTAGCGGATGGGCGGCTGGCGCTTGGGCTGACGAATGAGGCGGATTCCGAGGAGGATCGGCAACGCGGGCGCCAGCAGCAGGAGGAAGAACCCGAGGAAGACTCCGAAGTTGTACGCGCCTGACTCGGAGGCCGAGGCGTTGTCATTGAAAGCGGACACGCCCGCGAAGAAGAACAGGATGAAGACCAGGCCGAAGAGAACCGTCAGGATCCAGCCGACCGTGGCGAACCCATGGCTGTGCGGCTTGCGCTGCTCCATCCCGGGTTCGGAGTACGCCGGCGCGAACTGTGGGTAGGGCTGTCCCGGTTGCCGGTGCTGATCGTACATGCCCGGTTGCTGTTGGTACGGGTATTGCTGTGGCTGCTGGTACGGGTATTGCTGGTACGGGCCCTGCTGGTACGGGCTCTGCTGGTACGGGTACTGCTGCTGCGGCGGATAGGGCGGCTGCTGATACTGAGACTCGGGAGGCGTGGTCGGGCCTGACGGGGACTGATACCACTCAGGCCGATCCTCCCCCGGGTGCTCTGGCTGATGGGGTGGGTATGACATGGCTGATGCTCCGATGCGCAGGGGCTCCTCAAGAGACGAATGTAGCCGGTTTTGTCGCTGGGGTCTTCAGAGTCGGTTCGGCTGGCGAGTCCGCAGAATGCGCAGTTTCGGAGGGGACAGCCACATCTGGTTCGGCCTACCGTGACACCACCATCAAGACCAGTGGAAGCCCCTACTGGGCTCGAATCCTTCCCTTGGAGGTGTGTCATGACCATCCCAGATCTCACTCGCGACGATTCTCACGATGATCCCGCACCGGCTCTGCCACGAGTCGTTGACGAACAGACGTGGCAGGCCGAATTGGCTGAGTTGCGCCGGCGCGAAAAGGCCGCCACGCGTGAACTCGACGCCATCGCCGCGCAGCGCCGGCGGCTGCCGATGGTGAAGATGCCCGAGTACACGCTGGAGGGCGCCTTCGGTCCGATCCGCTTGGTCGACATGTTCGAGGGCCACCACCAGCTCATCGTCTACAACCACATGTGGCATCCCGGCGAAGAGTTCCAATGCGGCGGATGCACGTACTTCTCCTCGCAGTTCACTCGTCTGGACTTTCTCGGAAACTACGACGCCCGCTTTGTCATCGTCACCCAGGGGCCCATCGACGAGGCGCTCGCCTACCGCAATCGCGTGGGGAACCAGATGGCCTGGTACTCCACAGCGAACAGCGCTTTCGGGGCCGACGTCGGTGCTCCGCCGCACGGTGGTTTCGCCCTGAACGTTTTCCTGCGCGACGGCGAGGACGTGTACCGGACCTGGCATACCGACGGACGCGGCGTGGAGCAGGTCACGCACATCTTCCCCCTGGTCGATCTGCTGCCTTATGGTCGCCAGGAGCACTGGCAGGACTCGCCGGAGGGCTGGCCACAAGGCGAGGCCTACGCCGGTTGGCCCGAGCCGGAGGACATCGCCCGCTGGTATGGGCGGTAGTCGAGAATCAGTTGTCGGATCTGGCCCCAGTGTTGGCGCTGAACACTGGGTGGGATCCGACAACTGATGGGACCCGAGAGGCAGCCGGGACGCAGCAGCGCCACGGAGGAGGGAGCACGCGACGATGGCCGAGTTCCTGGACCGATACGAGGCGGGGCAGCGACTGGGCCGCGAGCTCGCCGGCCGCCTGGAAGAGCTGGCGCCGGCCGACGTCGGGAATAGCCCCGGGAAGCTGGTGGTGTTGGGTCTGCCGCGGGGCGGCGTACCGGTCGCCGAGGTGGTGGCCCGGCAATTGGGCGCCCCGCTGGACGTGATCATGGTCCGCAAGCTGGGTGTGCCCGTTCATCCGGAACTGGCCATGGGCGCGCTTGGCGAGCGCGGAGCACGCGTGTTGGACGAATCCATCGTGCGCCATTTCGCCGTGACCCCGGACCAACTCGAGGCCGTGGAACGCCAGGAGCAGGAGACCCTGGAGCGTCGGTCCGCACAGTTCCGGGCCGGCCGCGAACCGGTGGACTTGGCTCGGAAGACGGCGGTGATCGTCGACGACGGCATGGCCACGGGTGCCACGGCGCGCGTCGCGTGCCAGTTGGCCCGAAAGGCGGGGGCAGAGCACGTGGTGCTGGCGGTTTCGGTCGCCGCCCGGGACACCGTCGAGCAGATTCTGGCGAACGGCGAGGCCGACGACGTCGTCGTGCTGGCCACGCCGCGCTACTTCCGGTCCGTGGGTGAGCACTATTCCGACTTCTCACCCGTCAGTGATGACACGGTGGCGGCCATCCTGCGGCAGGCCTAGGGAAGGGCAGCGCAGGATCGGAGACGCGCGAACGGTCAGGGCGGTCCTACGGTGGTGAGACCTCGCCGGAAGGAAACACCATGCGAATCGTGATCACTCAGAACATGACCGTGGACGGTCGGATCGAGATGTTGGATGACTGGTTCGATCCCGCCGCTCAGGACGAGGATCTGGCCGCCGAGATGATGCGGCAGACCGAACAGGAAGACGTATTGCTGCTGGGACGGCAGACGTTCGAGGCCTTCCGCGGCTATTGGCCTGCGCACGTGGATGACGACACCACCGGCGTGGCCGAGAGCCTCAACCGAGCGGACAAGCGCGTGGTGTCCTCGACCCTGACGGATCCTCAGTGGGAGAACACCACGATCATCTCCGACGACCCGCTCGAGGCCGTCCGCGAGCTGCGCCGTGAGCCGGGGCAGGACGTGGTCGTCACCGGCAGCATTCAGTTGAGTCACGCGCTGATCACCGCAGGACTGGTGGATCTGTACAGAATGTTCGTTTATCCCCACTGGCAGGGCCGGGGTCGCAGCTTGTTCCCCGACGACCATCACGGGACTCCGCTACGCCGCGTCGAATCCCAGGCCTTCGCGGGCGGCATCACCTACGCGGCGTATGAGCCGACGGCGCAGTGAGTCATGGGACGGCTGACGTACTCCACCATCGGTTCTCTGGACGGCTATATCGCCGACCGGGACGGGGACTTCACCTGGGCCATGCCAGACGCGGAGATTCACCAGTACGCCAATGACGTGCTGAACGGTGTGTCCCTGCACCTCTATGGTCGACGCACCTATGACCTGATGGTCCCCTGGGAGACGGACCCCTCTCTGGCCGAGAACTCGCCCCAGTCCGCGGAGTTCGCGGACCTGTGGCAGGACGCGGACAAGATCGTCTACTCGGAGTCTCTGCCCGCGGCGAAAACCCGCCGCACTCGCCTGGAACGCCGATTCGATCCCGAGGCCGTGCGGGAGTTCAAACGCTCCGAACCGGGGCATCTTGTCATCGGCGGACCCACCCTGGCCGCCCATGCCCTGCGGGCCGGGTTGGTCGACGTCGTCGACCAGGTCCTGCTGCCCATCGTCATCGGCGGCGGGTTGCCGGTGTTCCCCGACGGGCTCGGCCTGGACCTGGAGCTGACCGATGAGCGGCGATTCACCGGGGGAGCCGTGGCCTTACGACATCGGGTGACCGGGGTCCGCTAGAACCGGCGGACTGTCGACACACTGCGGAGCTCGTGCCCGTCTCTCCCGCCTGTGACAAGGTGTGTCAGAGCACAGAGATCTCCAGCGTGGATCAGTACGGAGGAACCCCATGCGTCGCAACCGCCCCTACGGACATGTCCGGCCAGCCACCGCACAGCAGCTGCAGGAGTACGCCGAGCGCCTGCATTTCACTCTCGACGACGCACTCGCGGACGAACTGGCGCCAATCATGGCAGAGATGATCACGGCCTTCGACGAGATCGATGAACTCCCCCAGCCGCCGGCCCCCGGCACCGCGTTCACCACGCGTGACGTCGGTCGCGAACCGACGCTGGAGGAAGACCCCTTCAACGCGTTCATCCGCTTCTGCCGCGTGGAGGGGGCCACGGACGGATCGCTGGCGGGACTGACCGCGTCGATCAAGGACTGCATCGCGATCGCGGGGATGCCCACCACCAACGGTTCGCGCATGCAGCCGACGGCCGTCCCCGGGGATGACGCCGTGGTGGTCGAGCGGATCCTGGCTGCCGGCGCCACCATCGTGGGCAAGAACAATCTGGAGGACATGGCCATGGGGACCGGTGAGGGCAGCGTCTACGGTCCCGCTCTGAATCCCACGAATCCCGATCACGGCACGGGCGGGTCCTCGACCGGGTCCGCGGCGGCGGTGGCAGCCGGCATGGTGGACTTCTCCCTTGGCGCCGACGAGGCCGGCAGCGTGCGGATCCCCTCTGCCATGTGCGGACTGGTCGGCATGAAGGCAACCCACGGCCTGGTGCCGACCTACGGCCTCACGTATTTCGACCACACCCTCGACCACATCGGTCCCTTGACTCGCGATATCGAGCTCAACGCCCGAGTCCTGGAGGTGCTGGCCGGACCGGACTGGCGAGACCCACAGTGGACTCGCGGCGTGCCGGAGCCGGGCTCCTTCACCGAGCAGTTGGACGAGGGCGTTCAGGGACTGCGCTTCGCCGTCGTCGAGGAATCCCTCGAACCCAACGGCACGACGCCGGACGTGCTGTCCGCCTTCAACGAGGGTCTGCGAGTGCTCGAGTCGCACGGTGCCGTGATCGAGCGCGTCTCGGTGCCCCTGTGGGGCTCGGCTTGGTCTATCGAGAGCGCGATTCTCTCGTTCACTTTGCGGGCCATGGCCGACTCGGGCGGTGCCGGCTACTTCCATAAGGGCCGGATCGATCCCGCTATGACGGCGGCGATGGCGACGCAGGTCCGGACCAGCTTCAACGACTTGGCTGTGCAATCGCGCCTGTCTTTCTTGTTGGGTGAGCACATGCGCGAGGAGTACCTGGGCGTGCACTACGCCAAGGCGCACAATCTCCGGCTCGAGTTGGGTCAGCAGGTGGATGCGGCCCTGCATGATCGCGCAGCCCTGCTGACGCCCACGGTTCCCGTCGTGGCCCCGAAGCTCAGCCGAGAACGGCACTCGTTCACAGGAATGCTGCCACGGCTCGGCGGGCCGTCAGTGCTGAACACCTGTGCGACCGATCTGACCGGTCACCCGGCATTGACGGTTCCCACCGGCTCCGGAGATCACGGCCTTCCCGTGGGCCTGCAGCTGATCGGCCAGTCCTTCGACGAGTCCACGCTGTATCGCGCCGGAGCGGTGCTGGAGGAGGCAGAGCTGTGGCGACTGCCAGAAGAGCCGACGGCTCCCGTCCTGTCCTGATGCGCGTGGCCATTTCCTGAGGTAGTGCTGACGTGGTTAAGGCACACTGTGGACATGGCCGCTGAACGTTCCCGTGGGCAGCGTAAACAAGACGACACCCGACGGGTGAGAGACCTGCTGCGCTCAGAGGTGCTGTCCAGCGACTATGTCCATTTTGGCAGTCTGCCCACGGAGGACTACCTGCAACAGGACCTCGAGGTGTCCCGCGCCGTGGTCCGAGACGCCCTCAGCCTCCTCAGCGACGAAGGCGTAGTAGTGAGGCGACAGCGCTTGGGAACATTTCCCAACGGCCACCGCTTCAGGTCCGACATTGCCGAGAGTGGGGGAGTTCGGCAGCCGACACAAGGCGGTATCTGGGCGGGGAACATGCATCCCCAGCTTCTCGCTTGGGAGTATGTCCCCGCGGCTCCTCCCATTGCGCACGCCTTGGGGCTCCCCGAGCGTGCTCAGGTGCTCCAGTTCGACTACATTCTGTGGTTCGAAGGCGTTCAACTCGGATACGCGACCAATTACATTGCGGAATCCCACGCGAAGCTGTTGGATGCGTCGATGTTCAAGATCGACCTCTACCGCATGTTCAAGGATGTCGGCATCGACGTCGGCGAATCGAAGTTGATCATCGAGGCGGTTCAGGCCGATGAGATGGATGCCGAGTTACTCGGGATCGATGCCGGAGAACCGCTGACCGTCATGGAACAGATCGCCTACGACGTCGGCGAGATCCCGTTCGATTTCGCGGTCATCCGCAGTATTCCCCGGCGCATCGCCGCGTTCTCCCGCGTGCGCCACTCGCGCCCGTAGCCGCCCCGCTCTAGTCAGTGTGCGCCGGGCGATGACCGGCGTTGTCATGCCGTCCCTCCCGCAATCCTGCGGATTCTCTGCGGTGCTCGCGGCGTAATTACGGCGTTACCTGGCGTGATCTCTCCTGAAACTAACGAGCCATAGCGTTGTCGCCATCCTCCGGGAGACCCGGGGGCACTCGCACAGCATCGAGGAGAGGACGTGGTTCGGTGAAGAACTCACGCGGTTGGCGCACTGGCGTTCGGGCCGTCGCCACAGCCATAGTGGCGCTCTTGGTCCTGAGCGGCTGCGGTGGACAGACGGTGGCCGGTGCCGGAGTCGGAGGCAACGGCGGCCAGCACCTGGTGATCGGCATCGAATCCGACGTCACCGCGTTCGACCCGCAGGGGCTCGGGAGCGGGTGGGTCAGCACGCGCATCAACCAGCAGATCTTCGACCGTCTGGTCACTGAGGACCTGAGTGTGCCGTCTGAAGACGCGGCCCAATCCCCTCTCGTCGGTGGCTTGGCAGAGGACTGGAAGATCTCCGAGGACGGGACGGTGTACACCTTCCATCTCCGCGAAGGCGTGACGTTCCATGACGGGACGGACTTCGATGCGGAGGCCGTGGAGTTCAACATCCGGCGCATGTGGGATCAGGATTTCGAGTACTACGACACGGCAGCCGGTGGCCAGAACCTCTACATCTGGCAATACCTCGAGGACCTCGAGGTGACCGGTGACCACGAAATCGTACTCACCCTGAGCCAGCCCTTCTCTGAGTTCCTCAGCATGATCGCCCAAGGTCCCACCTACCTGATGAGTCCGGCGTCTGTTGAGCAGTACGGTCAGGACATCGGCGAACACCCTGTTGGCACCGGCGCCTTTGTCTTCGAGGATCACGTTCGAGGCGAGCGCGTCGACCTGGTCCGCAACGATGACTACTGGGGAGAGCCGGCGAAGCTCGACGGAGTGACTTTCCGCCCCATCCCCGACGCTTCGAGCCGGACGTCGGCGTTGCGCAATGATGAGGTCGACATGATCGCCGTCCCTCATCCGGACAGCATCAAAGGCCTCCTGGATGACGGATACAAACTCTCCTCAGGTCAACCGCCACACGTCTGGTTCTTCGTGTTCAACCAGGAGGACGAGGCCCTGGGCAATCTCAAGGTTCGCCAGGCGATCAGCCACGCGATCGACCGAGAAGGGCTGGCTGATGACCTGTTGCAGGGAACGGCAATTCCAGCCACTGATGTCCAGCCGCGATCCTCCGGTTTGCCCGTCACCGAGCGCGACGAATACCGGTACGATCCGGAGCTCGCCAAGAGACTCTTGGCTGAGGCCGGCTATGAGGACGGGCTCAGCTTCACGCTGATGACGTCGGTCGACGGATCGGGCCAGATGATTCCCGCTCCGATGGCCGAATACATCCAACAGAATCTCGAAGCGGTCGGAATCCACGCTGAGATCGAGACCATGGAGTGGGTCTCCTATCTCAACCGGTACACGGGAGGCATCGGAGACGCCGGAATGATGCAGATGTCCTGGGGGCTGGCCAGTCCTTTCTGGATCTATCGCATGCTGCACTCCAGCCAGATCGCCCCGAATGGCATGAATGTCGGTGGCTACGCCAACGACGATCTGGACGAGGTCATGGAGGCCGCGGAGAGTTCCCTCGACGAGGACGAAGCTGAGGAGTACTGGCTCGAAGCCCACGACATCGTCGCCAAGGACATGGCCTACTTGCCGATCGTTCATGACACGGCCCCGTACATTCTGGCCCCCCGGGTTGAAGGGTTCGTCTCACCCAGTCAGCAGTGGTACGACCTGTCCACCGTGAGCCTGAACGTCGGGGACTGAGCCGAGGAGAAAGAGGCACTTCATGTTCACCGCTATCGCACGCCGCATCGGTTCAACTCTCCTGGTTCTCCTGGGAGTGGTGCTGATCGTCTTTCTGATGCTCCAACTCATTCCAGGAGACCCCGCTCGCACCATTCTGGGGGCGGGTGCCAGCGAGGCCGACATCCAGGCAGTACGTCAGGAGCTGGGTCTCAACGATCCACTCGTGGTCCAGTTCCTCAACTACCTTGCGGGACTCGGCACGGGAGACCTGGGTCGGTCGCTCACGGTCAAACAGCCCGTGGTCGACCTCCTGCTTCCCCGCTTCGAGAACACTCTCATCCTGGCCGGGGCCGCTCTGGTGATCGCCCTGGTGGTCGGCATTCCCCTGGGCATCATCGCGGCTCGGAGGCAATACGGGTGGTTCGACCGGATTGCGATGTTCGCCTCCCTGACCGGGGCCAGTCTGCCGGCGTATTGGCTCGGTTTGCTCGTGGTGGGATTCTTCGCCCTGCAATTGGGCTGGTTCCCCACCTCGGGGATGTACAACACGAGGAGTCCGGGTGGAATCCCGGACCTGCTTCACCATCTCCTCCTACCTGCCGTGACGGCGGCTTTGGTCCCGATGGCGGTGCTCGCCCGGATGACGCGCAGCGTGGTGGTTGACATCCTCGAGCAGGACTACATGAAGACACTGCGTGCCTCCGGCCTCTCCGAGGCGAGCATCCTCTGGAAGCACGCGGTGCGCAATGCCTTGCCCCCGATCGTCAACGTCATCGGTCTGCAGATCGGCTACCTGCTCGGCGGCGTGATCTTCGTGGAGGTCGTCTTCGCCTGGCCGGGCCTGGGCAATCAGCTCTACGTCTCCATCACCCAGAACGACATGCCCATGGTCCAGGCCGGAGTCCTGTTCATCGCTCTGGCCTTCGTAATCGTCAACCTGCTAGCTGATGTGTCCGTCGGTCTGCTCGACCCGCGGACAAGGAAAAGGAGTGCGACATGACAGTCCTGGACACCACCCAACCCGTCACAACGGCCAGCTCGGCCGCTGGAGCCGCCGGAGCCTCACAGTCCTCCAACCCAGCGCGGTCCGCAGAATCCACGACGGCGGCGCCAGCAGCGGTTCCCCGGCGGCCCGGCAGAATCCGACTGGCGTACCGAGCATTCTTGCGAGATCGAGTCGCCGTCGTGGCAGCCTGTCTCTTGCTGCTGGTCTTCGTGGTGGCCGTGTTCGCGCCAGTGCTGGCACCGTATTCACCGATCGCCGGTGACTCCTCGCAGCGCCTCGCGGGCATCGGAACGCCGGGGCACCCCCTCGGTCTGGACGGACAGGGACGGGACATTCTGTCCCGACTGCTCTTCGGCGCCAGGAACACGTTGGCCGTGGCCTTGATTCCCGTGCTCGTCGTCATCCCCGTCTCGTTAATGATCGGCCTGCTCGCCGGCTACTCCAAGGGCCGGCTGGGGGACGCCCTGATGCGCTTGATGGACGTCCTGTTCGCCTTTCCCATGGTGTTGTTCGCGATTGCCGTCGCTGCGGTACTCGGTTCGGGTATGGGCAACGTGATGATCGCCATCGGGCTGACGCTCATCCCGTACATGGCCCGAGTGGCCTACACCGCGACGGTGCAGGAATCGTCCCGGGAGTACATTGAGGCCTCCAAGGCCGGCGGAGCGACGACGCCCGAGATTCTGTTCAAGGAACTGCTACCGAACGTCATCTCGCCAGTGCTTGTCTATGCCACCACCCTCAGCGGTCTGATGATCGTCGTGGCCGCAGGACTGAGCTTTCTGGGCATCGGCATCTCTCCGCCGACCCCCGACTGGGGCGTCATGACGGCGGACGGGCAGTCGGTGCTTCTGTGGGGCTTCCCTCACGTGGCGACCATTCCGGGGCTGGCCATCCTGATGGTCGCGCTCGCGTTCAACCTGATCGGCGACGGAGTCCGGGACGCCCTGGATCCACGCAAGCAGACGATGTGAGGAAGGTGCCACCCATGCTGGAGATCAAAAACTTGAGTGTGGATTTCCACACCGATGGCGGCATCGTCCACGCCGTGCAGAACGTCAACCTGTCCATGGGGGAGGGTGAGATCCGAGGCCTTGTCGGCGAATCGGGGTCGGGGAAGAGCGTCACCTCGATGACGATTCTGCAGTTGCTGGGCACGCGACGCGCGCGGATCTCTTCGGGCGAAATCCTGTTCGAGGGAAAAAACCTGCTCGAGCTGTCGAGCAAGGAGATGGGCACGGTCCGCGGCCGGGAGATCGGACTGGTCTCTCAGAACGCCTTGAGCGCTCTGGATCCCTCTTTCACCGTCGGTGCACAACTGGTCGAGGTCATCCGGCGGCACCAGAACGTCTCGAAGCAGGAGGCGAAGGATCAGGCCCTGGACACCTTCCGGTTGGTCGCCATGCCGGATCCGGAACAGAAACTGCGCGCCTATCAGCACCAGCTCTCGGGAGGTCAGCGACAACGCGTGGTCATCGCTATGGCACTGGCGGGGCGACCCCGGTTGTTACTGGCCGACGAGCCGACCACGGCCCTGGACGCCACCGTGCAGAAGCAGATTCTCGACCTGCTGCTGGAGATCAACCAGAAGCTCGGTACTGGGATTCTCATGGTGACGCACGACTTCGGAGTCGTCTCGCACCTGTGTCAGACCGTCACGGTGATGCGTAAGGGGCGGATCGTCGAAGACGGCCCGGCGCACGCGATGTTGACGGCCCCCGAACATCCGTACACGCAGTCGCTGATCAACTCTGTTCCCAAGCTTGACCTCGAGGACTCGATGAGATCGGTACCCCGGGCCGAGCGGCGACTGCACGTCTTCGAGGAGATCTCCGCATGACACAGCAGGTGACAGACCACATGACAGATCAGGCGACCAAACACTCACCCCCAGAGTCTCGCTATCTGGAGGTCCGGGAACTGAGGAAGGTGTTCAGTGTCTCCAGCGGGTGGCGGACGTCGGCTGACGTGGTCGCTCTCGACGGCATCTCGTTCTCGATCAAGCGTGGCGAGACCTTTGGACTGATCGGGGAGTCCGGGTCCGGGAAAAGCACCACGGGGCGCATCATTCTCGGCCTGGAGGAACCGACGTCGGGCCAGGTCATCATTGACGGCACGGACACGGCCACGTTGTCGAAGGAGGAGTTCCGGCGGCTCCGGCAGCGGGTCCAGGTCGTCTTTCAGGATTCCGGTTCGGCCTTCAACCCTCGGCTCCCGGTCGGTACGCAAGTCGGGGCACCGCTGCGTCGGTTCAACCTGGTGCGCCGGGGCGAGGACAAGACGCGGGTGCTCGATCTTCTGGAGCAGGTCGGCATGGAGCCGAGTCACTACGACCGGTACATCCACGAGTTCTCCGGCGGTCAGCGTCAGCGCTTGGGTATCGCCCGCGCTCTGACGACGAACCCCAAGTTTTTGGTGCTCGATGAGCCGACCGCTGCGCTGGACGTCTCGGTACAGGCTCAGGTGCTGAATCTGCTCAAGGATCTGCAGGCCGAACGCGGGCTCACCATGCTGCTCATCACGCACCATCTGGCGCTGGTCGAGCACATGTGCGACACCGCCGGAGTTCTCTACAACGGTCAGTTCGCAGAGCAGGGGTCCGTGGACGAACTGCTCCGCGACCCGGGCAGCGAGGTCACCCGGTCCTTGCTGGACGCCGTGCTCGAGCCGAGGGCTTAGACGTGATCTCGGCTCTCGACACGGTCGTTCGCAAGAGGCAGCACCAGGCGCGTTGGACGCGGGACTTGCTGCGGGCCGACGTGATGCGCGGCTGCTATGACACGGTGCTCCCTTCAGAGAGCGACCTCATGGAGGCGTATTCAGTCTCCCGCAGCGTGATCAGGAGCGCTCTGCAGGCGTTGTGCCGCCAGAATGTGCTGGATCGGATTCCGGGCACCGGAACTTTGGTGGTCGCCCAGCGCCGAGCGTTCAGGCTGACGCAGATCCACGGATTCGGCGACGGCGATCAGCTGCCGACCTACACCAGCACCGACATCGTCGACGTGCGGTGGATACGGATGTCGAGTTTCGTCGCCTCGAAGTTGGAGGAGACGCCCGGCACCGAGTGCCTGAGGTACGAGTTCGTCGGCTTCAAGCATGGCCAACCGATCGCGATCTACACGAACTATGTTCGTCAACCTCACGCCTCGGCCATTCTCGCGACGCCATTCTCGACCAACTGGTACCAGCTGCTCCGGGATGCCGGGATCGACTACTCGGGCAGCGACATCGTCATCGACGCCGTTCCGGCGGACCACGGCACCGCCGAGCTGTTGGACGTCGAACCGGGATTCGCCGTCCTGGGGATGGAGAGAGTCATCTTCGACCGCGCGGGCAAGCCCTTCACGTTCGGCCTGCTGAGAACGCGCAGCGACCAGCAGGCCTTCTACGCCCACGTGAAGCGCGAGCATTCACCGCAGCCCACCTGACGGCGGCGCCAACCGCAGGCGTCCACCGCCACTACTTCCAACCACCGCCCACGACTTTTCCGGTCAGCACCATGCCCGGCACATCAGGAGGATCCCATGCAAAACCAGACCCATCTGCCCCATCCCGACGACGAGACCATCGTCCGTTCATTGCTCGCAGCCCACCACATTTCGCCGACCGAAGAGGAGATCGGGCACATGGTGGCGGCATACCCCGCCAACCGGGTCGCCGTCGACGAGCTCTACACCTTGTCCGGCGTCCGGTACGAAGAGCCGGCCGTGACGTTCGACCCCCGGATCTGAACGGAGACATCATGAAATACCCCACCATCGCAGCAGCCGCGAAAGCCCTCCGGGCCGGGGAGACCACAGCCGTCGAACTGGTTGAAGACTCCCTGGGCCTCTCTCGCGGTCTCAACGAGCAGCTCGGTATGTTCCTGTCCTCCTACGAGGAACAAGCCCTCGCGCAGGCTTCCGCTACCGACCAAGCGCTCAGCCAGGGTGAGGATCCCGGTCCGCTGGCCGGAATTCCCCTGGGCATCAAGGACATCATCAGCACCGCAGAGGGCGCCACTACAGCCCAGAGTCTGGTGCTGGACCGCGCGTGGGGTGACGGAGACGCCGTCGTGATCCGGCGCCTCAAGGCTGCCGGCGGGATCGTCACCGGAAAACTGACCACCATGGAGTTCGCGATCGGGCTGCCCGACGAGGAGAAGCCGTTCCCCTTGCCGAGAAACCCCTGGAACCCCGAGCACTGGACCGGTGGTTCCAGCTCTGGTTCGGGCAGCAGCGTGGCCAGCGGTTCAGTACTGGGAGCTCTGGGTACCGACACGGCCGGGAGCATTCGCATCCCTGCGGCCTATTGCGGCATCACCGGACTGATGGGAACTCTCGGCAGAGTACCTAAATCCGGCTGCGTGCCGCTGGGTTACAGCCTCGACCACATCGGCCCGATGGCCCGCACGGCGGAGGACTGCGCCATCATGATGACGGCGCTCGCCGGGCATGACGAGAGTGACCTGACCTCGATCGATGCGCCGACGACCGACTACACCGCAGAGCTCACGGGGGACCTGACTGGGGTGACCATCGGTGTCGACCGGCTCGGCTGGACCAGCAGCACCCCGGAGGACCCCGCCCTGGAAGGAACGTTCCTTCAGGCGGTGGCTGACCTGGAAGCCCGGGGCGCCTCGATCCAGGAGATCGAGCTGCCGCTGTACCACGAGATGACCACGGCGAACCTGATCATCATGTTCTCCGAGGCGCTGGCGTACCACCGGCCTGACCTCCAGAAGCGATGGACCGACTACGGCCGGGCCACGAGGCTGATGATCTCGTCGGGAGCCTTCTACGGTGCAGCGGACTACGTGCAGGCACAGCGAGCCCGCACAGTAGGTCGGAAGGCGATCGGGGAAGTGTTCGACCGAGTCGACCTGGTGGTCACCCCGACTGCTGGGCTGGGGGCGCCGTCCTACGACGACCTCAACAGCATGGTCACCGGGAGCCTGCGGGGACGGATGGACCGGGTCTACACGCCCTACTGGAACGTGGTGGGCAATCCGGTCATCTCCGTGCCGATGGGATTCTCCTCCAGCGGTCTTCCCTTGGGAATGCAGATCGCTGCCAGACCTTTTGACGAAGCACTGGTGCTCCGAGCCGCCGACAGTTTCCAACGGCAGACGACATGGCATGAACGTGTGCCGGAGTCTCTGGCCGGATCGGCAGCAGAAGAGGTGTTGGTATGACGTTGGCCCCCAGCATCACCACGCCATTGACGATCTCCACCGCCCTGGAGGCATTGCGGAAGGGCGAACTCACCAGCGTGGAGTTGATGGAGCGCTGTTTCGGCGTCTCCGATGCTCTGGACGGCGACGTGGGCATGTACATCTCGGAGTTCCGGGAACAAGCTCTGGACGCCGCCTCCCGCGTTGATCGACAGCGCGAAGCCGGCCTAGACCCGGGGCCGCTGGCCGGAATCCCGGTGGGAATCAAAGACATCATCACCACTGCAGAAGGTCAAACCACCGCACAGAGTCTGGTTCTGGACCGGGAATGGGGCCGAGGTGACGCCGTGGTGGTGGAGAGACTGCGCTCCGCGGGCGCCATTCCCACCGGGAAGCTGACCACCATGGAGTTCGCCTGTGCCGTTCCGGACCCGGAGCATCCGTTCCCCATCCCGCGCAACCCGTGGGCCCTGGACCGGTGGGCCGGAGGCTCGAGTTCCGGCTCCGGAAGCGCCGTGGCCACCGGCTCGGTGCTCGGCGCCCTCGGTACCGACACCGCTGGCAGTATCAGAATTCCGGCTTCGTACTGCGGGATCACCGGACTGATGCCGACCTTCGGCAGGGTGCCCAAATCCGGATGTGTGCCGCTCGGTTACAGCCTCGACCACATCGGTCCGATGACCAGGAGTGCTCGAGACAGCGCAATCATGCTCTCGGCCATGGCTGGACACCATCCCAGTGACCGCAGCGCGATCGATGCCCCCGTCGTTGCCTACGAGGCTGCACTCACCGGGGATCTGGCAGGGCTGAGTATCGGAGTCGATCTGACCAGCGGATTTGACCAGGTGAACCCCGACTCGCATCTGCGCGCTTTGCTCGACGATGCCGTGTTGGCTCTCGAGCGTCGAGGAGCCACGATCACCGAGGTCCAACTGCCGCACTATGAGGCAGCGACCACAGCGATGATGACGATCAATGCAGGGGAGTCCGGTGCCTATCACCGCGTGGACACTCGGACTCGACTGGCCGACTACACCGTTGCCAATCGCTTGTCCTTCGGCAGCGGAACTCGTCTGACGGCGGCGGACTACGTACAAGCTCAACGCGCACGCCGGGTCATCCACCGCGAGGCCAGCCGGCTCTTCGAGCACGTCGATCTGGTGATGACCCCGACCATGTTCACCGGTGCTCTGGCGTTCAGCGACCTTGATGACCGCATGTCGTGGTTTCCCACGCTGAACACGCCCTATTGGGACCTGACAGGGAACCCCGTTCTGAGCGTGCCGATCGGCTTCGGCGAACACGGGACGCCCTTGGCCATGCAATTGGCCGGTCGTCCGTTCGACGAAGCGACCGTGCTGAGAGCCGGAGATGCCTTCCAGCGCGAAACCGCATGGCACCTTGAGGTGCCACCGATTGCCGCAAACGCGGCGTGAAAGGAAACACCATGTCCACTGCAGTACTCGTCATCGACATGCAGAACGGCTTTGTCCATCCCGAGGGATCGCTCCCTCAGGCGGGGTTGGGCCAACCCAACACCCCACAGGTCATTGCCGAGAATGCGGCGCTGCTGGAGGAGGCGAGAAGGGCCGGGCTTCCGGTGATCTACACTCGCCACGTCTACCGTGCCGACTTCATCGACATGCCAGAACGCAACCGCAGAGATATCCCGCTGGACCCTCCACCGCTGGTCAAAGGCTCTTGGGACGGAGACGTCCATGATGATGTGCAGCCGATGCCCGGAGACAACATCATCGACAAGAACCGCTATGACGCGTTCCTCTACACCGATCTGGAGGTGGTGCTGCGTGCCCTGGGCGTGAAGCGCCTGCTGGTCACGGGCGTGGTCACGAGTATCTGCGTGGAATCAACGGTGCGTTCCGGTCACCAGCGTGACTTCGAGATGTTCGTCGCGTCGGACTGTGTGTCCGCGCCCGAGACGGAACATGAGGCAGCCTTGAACATCATGGCACGGATGTTTGCCGACGTTGGGCCCTGGCGGGAGCTGCTACCGGCGGTCATCGGCGAGAAGCAGATGACGCTCACCGCGTGAGAAGCACCGGGTGCGGGGTCGTCGCCACCTCTACCGCGAGACCCCGCACCTCGTGCACCATGTCCCCATGAGCGAACTCTCCGAATCCTGGGACCGCCACACCGAACCCCTGACCGACGTCGTCGGCTCCGTCACGGACTGGAACGCGGCCAGTCCGTGCGAGGGCTGGAGCGCCGCCGACGTGCTGGACCATCTGATGCAGACTCACCGGGACTTCATGGCCCGGCATGGCCGCGAGATTCCGCTCGGCTCGGGCAACCCCGCGGAGCAGTGGAAGGCCCATGCTGCTGCCCTGGCTGAGATCGTCCGGGATGAGGCTTTCGTCTCGACGCCGATGGAGACTCCCTTCGGGGACTCGACCATCGGTCAGGTGCTGATCGACTTCTACGGCATGGACCTGATCGTCCACCGTTGGGACATCGCGACATCGCAGGGAATGGACCACCAGCTCTCCGGAGAGGAAATGGCCGAGGTCGACGTAGCCGTCGACGGCTACGGACGGGCCGCCTATGCACCCGGGATCTTTGGTGATCCGGTGGACGTGCCGGAGGATGCCTCCCGGCAGGCGAAGGTCCTGGCGAGGACGGGCCGACAGGCCTGAAACGTGAGCCGGCCGCTGCCTCAGCCGGTGAATTCGCGGTTCAGGCGGTGAGCTTGCGTGTCAGGCCGATCAGCCGCTTCAGGACCCGGTCCAAGGAGCGGTCGTGGTGTTCGTCGAGGGCCAGTTCGCCGCCCGCGAAGTCGACTCGACGGACCAGGTTCACCGAGCTGCCCACCACGTGCATGTTGTACGCCGCGGCCGTGACCCGCCATGCTTCGTTCGCCCGGACACCGCCGAGACCGCCATAGGCCACGATGGCGAGGGACTTGTCGATCCACGGCTTGTTGAGCAGGTCGTAGGCGTTCTTGAACGCACCCGGGATGTTGCGGTTGTACTCGGGCGAGACGAACACGAAACCATCACACGCGGCCACCGCATCCCGCCATCGGTGCACCTCCGCCGGACCATCCTCCTCGTCGGCCCAGTTCTCATTGGTGAGCAGGGGCAGGTTGAACTCCTTGAGGTCCAGCACCGACCACTCGACGTCGGCGCCGTCCTCGTGCGATCGCGCGCGCTCGGCCACCCACTGACCCACGGACTCGCCGATGCGCCCCTCACGGATTGATCCGATCACGATGCCGATTCTCATGTGTTTCCTCCGTTGCGATCCGACCTGCGCTGACCTGCGCCGCCCTTCCCCAGACTAGGTGGGTCGGGCCATACTGGGCACGGATTCAACGGTGACTCTTCACGGCGATGTCAGCCGAGACACCAGCCATCACCCACTCGTCGAGAGGCAACCATGAAGATCGATCAGGCTCATCTGCTCGTCAACGACCAGGACGCTGCCAAGACCTTCTATACCGAGGTCCTCGGCCTTGAGGTGGAGACGGACTACTCCAGCGGGGACTTCCGCTGGTTGTCACTTCGCGCTCCGGGGCCCGACGGCGGCGCCTCCTTGGTCCTGGGCCTCGCGGAGGGTGCCGCGAAGTCCTACCAGGACGAGCACCGCCTGGCCGGCAAGCCGGCCTTCGCCCTGACTTTGACCGGCGGGAACGAGGAGTTCGAGCAGATCCGCTCCCGCGGGGCCGAGGTCATCTCCGAGCCGGAGAAGCAGGAGTACGGCGGAACCGACGCCCTGATCAACGACACCGTCGGCAACATCATCTGCCTGCACCAGGACTGACTCCGGTGGCCGTCGCCTCCGGGTCTGGCACCGAGCCGGAGGTGCCGACCGTGCCGCGGTGGTGGGCCGGCGTCGGGCGTGTGGTGTTCGCTCTCGCTGCCCTGCTGTCCTTCACGGGCAACGGACTCTCGTTCTATATCGGCTCGTGGAAGGACTCGGGTCTGCCGGAGAACGCCGGCTACGCGGGGGTGTTCGAGGGCGGCTGGGAGCATCTGGTCAATCAGCCCAGTTACTTCACGTTCTTATCCAACTTCCTCGTCGGGCTGACCTCGCTGCTGCTGGCTATCCGGGTACACCGGACCTCGGACGTGTTCCAGGCGCTGCGTATCGCGGCGGTGGTGTGCATCGTGGTCACGGGCGTGGTGTTCAACGTATTGCTGCGGGACGCGGATCCGCTGACCCGGGTGGAGCAGGTCAATGACACCATCCAGCATGTTCTCGCTCCCCTCCTGACCCCGCTGGTGTGGCTGGTGTTCGATCCGCACGGGCAGGTCACGTGGAAGCGGATCGGCCTGGCCTCCTCGGTGCCCCTCGCGTGGCTCGTGTTCACTCTGGCGCGCGGCCCGTTCCTCGACTGGTATCCGTACACGATCCTGGACGTGCCGCGCATGGGCTACGGCGGGGTCGCCGTGTACATGGTCTCCATCCTGGCGTTCTTCTTCGCGGTTTCGGCGGTCCTGTGGGCGGTGGATCAGCTGCTGGTCCGGTTGGCCAGGAGATCTTCCGCCATGGCACGGGCCCGCTGAAGGCGCTCGGCCGTGCCGTCGATGCCTCGGTGAGCGACGGCCCCCTCCAGCAGCAGGAACAGATGCTCAGCGAGGCGTTCCGGCTGGGTGCTCTCCCCATCCTCGGCGATGAGTTCCGCCAGCCGCGCCCGTACGAACTGCTTGTGAGAGCGGATGACCTCGTATCCGGGATGATCCTCCGGAAGCTCCGCGGCGGCGTTGAGGAAGGCGCATCCCCGTCCGGACAAAGGAACGTCGGCGAGGTAGGAATCGAACAGGGTGAGGGCCCGCGGCGCTTCGGCCGTCTCCAGCCGCTGTTGGCACCGAGCCCACCACTGGTCGTGCCGCTGGCGAAGGTAAGAGGTCACCAGAGCCTCCTTGGATCCGAATCGGTCATAGAGCGTCCGCTTCGTCACGCCCGATTCGGCCGCGATGGTGTCCACGCCCACGGCGTGAATGCCCTGCTCGTAGAACAGTGTGGACGCTGCCGTGAGGATCCGTAGGGCACCCGGCGTCAGACGGACGTGGTCCTCGACCTGCCCGCGCGGATCTTCCTGATCACTCATGGCTCTGCCTCGATATCGACGTCCCTGCAGTTGACTTCACAGACCAGTGTACATAGGGTCAGCGGTGACTTCACAGATCGGTGAAGTCGACCGACTGATTCTTGGCGCCGTACCGGAGCGCTGGTGAGGAGACTGTATGACTGACGCCACCGAGGGCACGGGCATCGTCCACGCCAGCCCGCCCAGCGGGACCGCCCATGGCGTCCCCCGTACCCCGGCCGAGGCGAGCATGCTGTCGCGAGGTCAGGCTGTTCGTTTGGGGGCGGCCGGCCTGTGCCTTATTGCGGCCTGCTACGGCCTCGCTCGCTTTGCCTACGGACTGTTCGTGCCGGCGTTTGGCGCGGCCTTCGATCTGGATGCGGCGACGACGGGTGCGATCGCTTCCGGCAGTTATGGCGCCTACTGCCTCGGCATCTTGCTCGCCACCTCTCTGACCCCGCGCTGGGGTGCCCGCGTCGTCGCCACGGCTGCCGGGATTCTGGCCACTCTCGGCACCGCTCTGATTGCTCTAGCTCCGGGTGCACTCGTGCTGGCCGTGGGCGTGATGATCGCCGGTTCGAGCACTGGAGTGGCCTCGCCCCCACTGGCCCACGCGATCGCGCATCGGGTGAAACCGGCGGCTCGCAATAGCCTGCAGACGGTGGTCAACGCCGGCACCGGTGCCGGTGTGATGGTGTCCGGCCCCATCGCGCTGATGGCTCAAGATCAGTGGCGGCTGGCCTGGGCGGCCTTCGCCGTGCTCTCGGCCGCCGTGACCGTCTGGATCGCCGTCACGGTGCCGAGTGTGCGGGAACCCGGAACCCAAGCCCAACGGCCGGGGACTCCTGAGTCATCAACGCCAGCGGGGTCGGATCAGGGTGGGTTATCAGCCCTCGGCAACCTGGTGAAGCTGCCGCGGGGAGCCGTGCGGTTGCTCGCGGCGGCCGGGGTGATGGGCGCGGCCAGCGCGGCCAACTGGACCTTCGGGCAAGAACTCCTGTCCTCCGCAGGCGGTCATGGTCAGGTCCTGTCCACGGTGGCGTGGATCGTGCTGGGCGCCTGCGGACTGTTCGGCGCCGCCGCCGGCCAACTGACCGACCGGTTCGGCATCCGCCCGGTGTGGACGGGGCTGATGATCATCCTGGGCGGCGCCTCCGGGCTTCTGGCGGTGTCTCCGCAGCATGGCGCCGCGGCCCTGATCGCCAATGGGGTGTTCGGCGGCGTGTACATCGCTCTGACCGGACTGCTCCTGGTCTGGAGCACTCGGATCTTCGAGCACGAACCCGCCAAGG
The DNA here is from genome assembly GCF_042665635.1 of Citricoccus sp. GCM10030269. NCBI lineage: Bacteria > Bacillati > Actinomycetota > Actinomycetes > Micrococcales > Micrococcaceae > Citricoccus > Citricoccus sp. GCM10030269. Next base: position 359,219 of record NZ_JBHTCV010000002.1, read on the forward strand.
GGGTCGGCCTGGCCTTTCTCTTCATCGCCATCGGTCAGGCTGCGGCCAGTCCGGTGCTGGGCGGCCTCGCCGATCTGAGCAGTCTGCCGGCCGTGTTCGGTCTCGCCGCTGGGTTGGCGCTTGCTGGGAGTGTGCTCGGGCCCCGTCGGAGCCGGCCTCGCGAGGACTCGGCGGGCCACGGCCGCCAGAGGTGAGTGGGTCAGAGCTGAGCAGGTCAGAGCTGAGCGAAGGCGGCGACGATCGGTTCGTCACCATCCACGAACTCGATCTGCTGCCCCATGGAACTCTCCGTCTCCAAGGCCACGCGGATGGCCTGCGCCACGTTGCCGCGTGAGGTGTCACGGAGACCGGCCTCACCGGCCCCGGAACCGACGGCAATCCGCCCGGACGGCTCGTTCAGGGTGAGTTTGCCAGGGCCGAGAATGGTCCAGTCGAGTCCGGAGTTCCGCAGATGCTCGTCGGCGGCTCCCTTGGCTTCGGCGTAGGGGAAGAAGGAGTTGTCCTCGGGAACGCCGTGCTGCGTGCTGGCTCCCTGGTAGGAGACCATCACGTAGCGCTTCACACCGGCCTGTTCAGCGGCGTCCATGGAACGGATCGCGGCGTCCCGGTCCACGGCGTACGTCCGATCCGGATTGCCGCCGCCGGCGCCGGCGGACCACACGATGGCGTCTTGTCCGGCGAAAGCATCGGCCAGTTCATCCTGGGACGCGTTCTCCACATCCAGCACCAGGGCCTTCGCGCCCGCTGCCTCGACGTCAGCCGTCTGATCCGGATTGCGAATGACCGAGGTGACGATGTGCCCTTCTCGAGTCAACAGGGGTGCGGTGAGCAGAGCGATCTTTCCGTGTCCGCCGATGATCAGGTAATTCGCCATATCTGGTCCTTTCTGTTGCGTCCACTGTTGCACCCGGACCCCGCCGAACTCCAGGCTCTCGGCTCGCGGCGGAATCGGCGTCATATAAGTCGTCAGACGGTGGTGGTGCCTTCGTAGAGCCCGATCTCATTGCCGTCCAGGTCGCGGAAAACGGCCCACCAGCTGGTGTCCGTGATGGGGGACTTGGGTGCGATGACCTCGCCACCGAGCTCGGTGACCTGCGCCAGCGTCTCGTCGATGGAATCGACCTCGACGGTGGACCGTGGCTGGGTGAAGTCCTCGCTGCGCGGCGCGAGCCCGCCGCCGCTGACCTGGTTGGGTGCTTGCCACATCGGGTAGTCCTCGAAGCCGGGAAGGGTCTCGATGTTCCAGCCGAACAGAGTGCCGTAGAAGTCGGCTGCCCGCCGGGGGTCGGATACTGGGATGTCTACATGGGTGATGTCTCCGTGTGCCATGGCAGACAGTGTCCCGCCCGGCACGGCCTCGGCGGAAGCCTTAGAGCGCCTACGTGCGCTGACGGGCTCTCCACTCGTGGGCGAGAATCCCCATCACGTGGGCATCGATCCATTCGCCGTCGAAGAGCAGCGCCTGGCGGAGGGTCCCCTCCAGCACGAACCCGGCCTTCTCGTAGACGCGGCGGGCCCGGGGATTGAAGGCGTACACCTCTAGACCCACCCGGTGCAGTCCCTGCTCTTCGAAGGCATGGCGCAAGGTGAGTTCCACCGACTCGCTGCCCAGTCCACGGTCCCGTGCACCGGAGATCCAGATGCGGAATCCGCAGGAGAGATTGCCGGAGTCGAGCTCGTGGAGCACCGACTCCCCGACCACCTCTCCCGTGGCGATGTCCTCGATGACCCACACGATGCGGTCCTCGGCGCGTGACCATCGGTCATAGATCTCCGTCACCTGCTCCACCGTCCACGGCACATCGGCGGCGGCCTCGGTGGAGTGCACCGAGCCCGTGAGACGCGCCACCTCGGGATCCGCCAGCAGCGGATGCAGCACGGCGGCGTGTTCCCGACGCGCGGGCACGAGCCGCACCAGCGTGCCCGCCAGTTCTGCTTTCCGCGAGAAGTCGGGCCGCACGCTCACCGGAGGCTCACGAGTGCTTCGGGGACGGTCCCGCAGCCGGTCCGGCAACCGGCCCGTGAGACAGCCCAGCAGCCCGATCGGACTGCGTCCGCGGCAGGACCACCGGGTGTCCCAGCAAAGGATCATGCACGACGTCGGCGTCCAGTCCGTAGATCGCGTGCAGGTTCTCCGGGGTGAGGACCTCCCGCGGCGACCCTTGGGCGACGATCTGGCCACCGGCCATCGCGACGATGTGGTCGGCAGACCGGCCGGCCAGGTTCAGCTCATGCAGCACCGCCACCACCGTGGCCCGCGGCCGCGTTCCCGTCGGGTCGGGCAAGGCCTTGATCAGGTCCATCAACTCCACCTGGTGAGACAAATCCAGGTAGGACGTCGGCTCATCCAGCAGCACCACCGGCGTCTGCTGGGCGAGCACGAGGGCCAACCAAGCCCGCTGCCGCTGGCCGCCGGAGAGCTCCGCGACGTCCCGCCCGGCCAGACTCACCAGGTCCGCGAGTTCGAGCGCCTGGGCGATGGCCCGGGTGTCCTGGGCCGAGCGAGCACCGAACCAGCCGCGATGCGGATGGCGCCCGCGGTCGACGAGCTGCTCCACGGTCATCCCCTCCGGCACCACGGGAGACTGCGGCAACAGGGCCACCGTGCGAGCGTAGCTGCGGGAGCCCCAGCCCTCCGTGGACCGGCCGAAGACATCCAGCGACCCGCTCGTCAACGGCAGTTGCCGCGTCAGCCCGCGCAGGAGCGTCGACTTCCCGCAGCCGTTGGCTCCGATAATCGCCGTGGTCTTGCCCGCGGGCAGGTCCAGGTCCACGGGTTGCTCCGGCCCGACGACGGGATGTCCCCCATATCCGAGCGTCGCCCCGCGCAGACGCACGGCCACCGACGGGCTCGCGTCCACGTCAGCGCCGTCTCCGGCGGCGACGGCGTCGCCGGTGCCTTCGGTGGCTCCGCCCCGGCCCGCCGCGCGGGCCGAGGACGGGCCGGCTTGGTCCGCTTGATCGGTCTGAAGAGTCATCTCATGCCTTCCGTCCAGTTCGCACCAGGAGCCACAGCATCAAAGGAGCACCGGCCGCACCGGTCAGCACGCCCGTCGGCAACCTCGTCCCGCCCAGGGCCTCGGCCGCCACGAAATCCGCCAGCACCACGATCACCGCACCGCACAGGGCCGAGACCGGCAGCGAGGGACGCCCACCGGTCAGGCCCCGGGCCACCGGGGTGGAGAGCAGGGCGACGAAGGCCAGTGGTCCGGTCGCCGCCGTCGCCGCTGCCGCCAGGAGGGCTCCGACCACCAGGGAGCCCATGCCGGTTCGTCCGGGCCGGGAGCCGAGCCCGTGGGCGAACTCCCCGCCGAGGTCGGCGGGCGCCAACCGGGCGTGGAGCATCGCGCCGATCGGCATCATCACCAGCATCATGACCGCCAACAGGGTGATGCGCTCCCAGGTCACAGCGTTGAGCGAACCGGCGGTCCAGACGGCGGCGGCCTGCAGGTCGTGCTGAGACAGGGCGAGCATCGCACCGGAGAGCACGGCCTGACACAGGGCGGCTACGGCGATGCCGGCCACGATGAACGTCGCCCCGCCCAGGGCGCCCGCCAGTCCGCCCGAGCCGGACGCGGCTCCGGAACGGGCCCCCGAGGTGCGACCACCCGCGGTCGAGAAGCCGAGCACCACGGCGATGGCGGCCAACCCGCCGACCAGAGCGGCCATGGCCATCTCCATTCCGCGGGAGCCACCGAGGGCCAGGACGGCGACGGCGGCGACGGCGGCCCCCTGGGTCACGCCGATGATGTCCGGGCTGGCCAGCGGGTTGCGCAGGGTACGGCGGAACAGGGCGCCGGAGGCGCCGAAGGCCGCCCCGGCCAGAGCGCCGGCCACCGCGCGCGGCAGTTTCTCCTGCATCACGATGAAGGAGGCGCCGGGGATGGTCTCGCCGCCGAGGATGGCGACGAAGTCCGGGATGGTCACGGTGTAGTGGCCCAGCAGTACGCGCACACCCATCACCAGCATCAGGACCACGGTGAGCCCGAACGCGGCGGCGAGCAGCCGGCGTCGTGATGCGGCGTGCAGGGAACGCACGGCGGTCAGCGCTGAGGGTGACGTCTCTATCCTGCCGTCCGGAGTCGGCACGGTGCTCATCCGTGCATTCGCCGGTGCCTTCTCCGGTGCCTGCACGGGAGACCCGACGGGCGGGCTGAGCGGAGCGGTCATAGGGACACCGCCTTGCGACGCAGCAACAACAACAGCACGGGCACGCCGATGATCACGGTGCTCACGCCCACATGGATTTCCTGGGGAGCGATCACGAGCCGTCCCGCCAGGTCGGCCGCGACGACCAGCACGGCTCCCCACAGGGCACACCCGGCCACGAGCACCCGCGTGGAGGCCGGGCGGAAGCGGCGTAGGGCATGGGGCACGAGCAGGCCGACGAACACCACGGGCCCGGCGAGTGCCGTGGCGGCGGCGGTGAGTAGGACGGTCGCGCCGAGCAGGACCATCCGGAGGCGTTCGGGCCGGGAGCCGAGGCCGTGCGCGAGCTCGTCACCCAAGGCGAGTGCGTCGAGCCCGGGGGCGGCCAACAGCACCACCAGAATGCCGATCGCGATCACCGGTGCGAGCCAGGCGGCATCCTCCAAGGAAGTCCGCGCGACCGAACCGACGGTCCAGAAGCGGAAGCGTTCCAGCACGGCGGGGGAGAGGATCAGCAGGGCATTGGTTGCCGCCGTGCAGCCGGCCGTCACGGCCGCGCCGGCCAGCACCAGTGACAGCGGGCCGGGAGCCCCGCCCGTGCCGCCCATCCGGGATGCGGCAGCAGCCACGGTATAGACCACGACGGCGGCCAGGAGCGTTCCGAGGATCGCCAGCACCATCACTCCCGCCAGGCCCGAGGGCATGCCGAGGCCCAGTCCGAGGGCGACGGCCAGGGAGGCGCCGGCGGTCAGCCCGAGCAGTCCCGAATCGCCCAGCGGGTTGCGCGTTGCGCCCTGGAGGGCCACACCGGAAACGGCCAGGGCAGCTCCGACCAGCACCGCCGTCAGCGTCCGGGGAATCCGGGACAGCGCTGCCGCGGAGTCGATGTCCGCCGCCGCCTCGGCTCCCCGGCCGGAGAGGAATGCCCCCAAAGCCTCCAGAGTGGTGGCCGGGTCCACATTCCGGGCCCCGAAAGCCAGGGCTGCCAGGCACAGCACCACGAGCACGACCACCGGCAGCACCAGGAAGGTGACCGGCCGGCGTCGTGCCGGTGCCGGTTCCGCCGTGGAGTCCGAGGCCGTGTCCGATGCGGGCTCGGAGGGCTGGTGGAGGAGGAGGCTCATGAGGAGGCCTTAGTTGGCGCCGGCAGCCTGTTCTGCTTTCTCGGCCGCGGCGGCGATGTCCGGGACCACGTGGTCCAAGGCCCACGGGATGGACAGGGGCGAGGCAGCTGAGATGGAGAGGGTCTTCTGTTGATCCGTCTGCAGAACGAGGGTGTCATTCTGCACGGCCGGGATCTTGGATAGCAGCGGATCGGATTCGATGGCGTCGCGGACGGAGTCATCGGCGGCGAAGGACAACAGAATGTCCGATTCGAGTTCGTCGGCCCGCTCGGGGGACCAGGTGATGAAGAACTCGCCGTTTTCCGGAGCGTTCTCCGTCAACACGGGCGCGGGCTCCATGCCCAGGGAGGACAGGAACTTGGGTCGATTGTCGATCTCGGTGAACAGGTAGATCTGGTCGGCCGCGGCCGGGTCCACGGTGCCCCACAGGAACGTGCTGCCGGCCAGGGCCGGGTACTCCTCGGCGGTCGCCTCGACCTGGGCCTCGACGTCGGAGACTACCTGTTCGGCCTCGTCCTCCTTGCCGAGGGCCTCGCCGATCATGCGGGTGGAGTCCTGCCACGAGGTGCCGAATGGCGGGACATCCTCCGGGTAGGCCACCACCGGGGCGATCTCGGAGAGCTTGTCATACTCCTCCTGCGTGAGGCCGGAATAGGCGGCCAGGATGATGTCCGGTTCGGTGGCGGCCAGGGCCTGGAAGTTGATGCCGTCGGCCTCGGAATAGGTTTCCGGGGCTTCCCCGCCCGCTTCCTCCAGGGCGGCGTCGAACCAGTCCGTGGACTGCTCCGCATTGCCCCCGAACTCAGTGGCGGCCATGCCCACCGGAACGACGCCGAGCGCCAGAGCGACGTCTTGGTTCACCCAGGAGACCGTGGCCACGCGCTCGGGCTGCTCTGGGATCTCGGTGGTGCCGTAGACGTGTTCCACCGTGCGGGGAAAGTCCGCGTTCGAGGTGCCGGTGCTGCCGGTGCCCGTGGAGCTGCTGGACTCAGGGTCAGAACCGCCGGCCGGCCCGGTGGAGCACCCCGCGAGCAGTGCGGCGCCGAGGGCCAGGGAACCCATGGACAGGACCCGACGGCGGGAGGTACCGGTCGGAGGAAGCGGAGACGAGGGCACGAGACGGCCTTTCGGTCATTGGAGAACGATTCTATTGCCTAATTCCGAAAGGTTAGCCTAGCCTAATCAGATGGTGCAACGGTCGCGTGAGGAGATCGACACTACTGAGGTGCCGGCGGCGTCTCGGACTCAGCGGTGGCAGGAGTTCACATCCCGGACCATGGTGCGGTTGAGTTGCTCGACGTTGGGCGCGACCGGGATCGTGGGGCGGCAGGTCAACGTTCGCCGCTCCGAGCACGTATCCGTTTTGATCGAGGGCCAGCCTCACCTGATTCAGCGCAGCGTCCCGGACATCGCGAGGTCGCCGACGGGCATGGCGCAGGTGTCCTTCGTCGACCGGGGTTAGCTCTATTTTCAGGACCATGCGGGGATGCGGAATGCCGGGCCGGGGGACGTGCTGATCTTCGATATGGACCAGCCGTACGCCATGTCGATTCCGCACCAGGTGACGATGCGCTCGGTGTTGATCCACCGCTCGCTGCTCCAGCGTGACGATGCTGTGGAGGAGGTCGCGGGCGGAGTGGTCACGGCAGAATTCGCGAGCACGGCGGGGACGGAGCTTCAGGGTGCTCGGACGTCGGTGAGCACGTTCTTGGATGATGAGTTCAGAGTGAGGTTGCCTACTCAAGCGGACGTGGCGCAGTCGGTCAGGACCTTGTATAGGGGTGCGATTTCCCCGTCGGCTCCGTCTCGCTGGTGGGAATTGGTCTTGAGCGAGACTCGTGCGCGGTTGCGGGATGATCGGTTGCGCGTGAGGGATGTGGCCGCAACGATCCCGCTCTCGGAGCGTCAATTCAGCCGCCTACTGTCCGAGCATCACACGACGTGGCATGAGCTGGTTCTGCGGGAGCGGCTGAGACTCCTGCGCGACGATCTGCTGTCCGCGGAGGCCCAAGGGCGTTCAATCGGCGAGATCGTCCGAGGGTGCGGCTTCTCGTCACCGGCCCACGCTTACCGCCGGTTCCGCGAGTGGACCGGCATGACGCCCGGCGCCTATCGCGCCGTACACGCGAGCAGCGCCGGGATGCCGACCGTTCAGTGACGGACCAGTGTCAGTTCAGCGGATCATCTCGTCAATGAGATGCGCGCCGAGTCCGACCTTCTCGTAGTGCTCCTTGCACAGATCGATGTAGTCGAAGACATCGAAGTGGCCGATGGACTCGCCGTTCTCGTCCAACCACAACAGCGGGCCGCGCACAATGAAGTGGGTCCGCATCGGTTCCTCGGACTCATAGGCGATCAGCGTGTGCGATCCGCCCGGAGTCTCGTACACGAAGGATCCGGCAGTGGCGGTCCAGTCGTACTCCAAGTACCCCCACTTTCCGGAGATCGTCCAGGCGAAGACCTCCCGCGGGTGGTAATGACGGTTCACCAGGCCGGCGGACTTGCACAGCATGATGTCCGACCACATGTTGTCCTGGATGTTGATGAACAGCGGACGCGACCACGCCGTTTCACTCAGCGGGGCGTAGTACCGCTCATCGGCGATGTCATCCGCATGGGGCAGATGAATCTCCGGCAGTGAACCTGGCTTCGAGGAATTCTCGATCGGTTTGATGTCTTTCCAGAACTCGGAATTGGGTTGCTCCGGCATGCTGACTCCTCCTGAGATGCGTCTCTGTCATGTGACGCCTGTCACGCTAGAGGCTGGGGGCGGGCAGCGGGTATCCCTGCCCGACATCCCGACTGTCTGGGCCCGCCAGGCTGCTCTGGTCTCCTCCTGTTCGGCGGAATACGCGCGTCCTACACTCAGGGCATGACGAGCGACACCAGGCACATCGGAATCCTGCTCTTTGAGAATGTCGAGGAACTCGACGCCATCGGGCCGTGGGAAGTGCTGTCCTTCTGGACGCGCGGCTTTCCTGAGGACGGATATGCGGTGTCCTGTCTGTCGCGTTCCGGCGGGAGCGTTCAATGTGCCAAAGGCCTGGAGGTGAAGGCCCACCACTCCTATGACGACGCACCGCCCCTGGACGTCTTGCTGTACCCCGGAGGGCGGGGTACTCGGCCTCAGCTGCGCGACGACGACCAGCTGGACTGGGTGCGCCAGCAGCGCTCCGAGGTGCCACTGATGACCAGCGTCTGCACCGGTTCGCTGGTGTATGCCGCTGCCGGCCTGCTGTCCCAGCGGCCCGCCACAACGCACTGGGGTTCGTTGGACAGACTGGCTGAGCTCGACCCCACGATCCAGGTGCGGGCCGACGAGCGATTCGTCGACGACGGCGACATCATCACTGCGGCCGGAATCTCAGCGGGCATCGACATGGCACTCCATCTGGTGAGCCGATTGGCGGGAGCGGACCGAGCGCGGGAAGTGCGCCGAGGCATTCAGTACGATCCCGCGCCGCCGGTGTAAAGAGAGTCATGTCTCCACGTCTTGCGCTCATTGGCCCTGCCGCGGCTGGGAAGAGCACGGTCGGTGAACGGGTCGCCCAGCATTTCGACTGCCAGTTCATCGACCTCGACGAGGTGGCCGACTCGTTTTACGCCGAGGTCGGTTGGTCCATTGAGCGGCTCGCGGACGAGGCCGCCAAGATCGGTCGCTATGAGGCCGAGATCGCGTGGGAGCCCGCTCGGATCCACGCGGTGCGGCGGGCGATGGACAGCTACGACGGTGCGATTCTCGCGCTCGGGGCAGGCCATACCTCCTACACCTCGCCGTCCCGGCAGCGGGACATCGCCTCTCTTCTCGATCGAGTTCCTCACGTCGTTTACGTGGAGCCGTTCCCAGATCGAACGGAATCGTTGCGCGAACTCCGTCGAAGAAGTCTGCACAGCAAGGGCACAAAGTGGATTTCTGGCGGCCATGACTTCCTGGCGGAATGGCTTAGTGATCCACATATGCGGACCTTGGCCGACCACGGGGTCTACACGGATTCAGCATCAGTTCAGGACCTGGCTGACGAGATAGCCTCACTGGCCATGGGGGCGCGATCAAGACACGAGAAGACGAGGAACACATGAGCAGCGAGCACCTCTTCACCGGCCTGAGTGCCTTCCCCCTGACGCCCACCAGCGAGCTGCAGATCGACGAGCCCGCGGTCGAACGGCTTGTGAGGCGTCTGGCCACGGCGCAGGTCGACTCCATTGGCGTCCTCGGATCGACCGGTGGGTACGCGTACCTTTCTCGGGGCGAACGTCGTCGCGTCACGCGGATCGCCATGGAAGCCGCTGAAGGAATCCCGGTCATCGTCGGGATCGGTGCGATGCGCACCCGCGACGTTCTCCAGCTGGCCGAAGATGCCCAATCGGCAGGCGTCGCCGGTGTGCTGTTGGCCCCGGTCTCGTACCAACCCCTCACCGACGAGGAAGTCTTCGGGCTGTACGAAGACGTCTCCGCGCAGCTCTCAGTACCCCTATGCGTCTATGACAACCCCCGGACCACCGGGTTCACGTTCACCGACGAACTCCACGCGAGAATCGCTCAGCTGCCGTCCGTGGCATCCATCAAAATCCCCGGCGTGCCGGACGATCCGGAGGCCGCACGCGCCCGTGTTGACGGGCTGCGGCAGCTAATTCCGGGGGGTGTGACGATCGGCATCAGCGGGGATCAGACCGCGGCAAATGGTCTGCACGCCGGCTGCGATGCGTGGTACTCCGTGGTGGGCGGACTGTTCCCGGAACGCGCGCTCGCCATCTCCAGGACGGCCCTCTCCGGTGACCATGACACCGCGGCAGCACGATCAGCCGAGCTGGACCCGTTGTGGGAACTGTTCCGCCGCTACGGCAGCCTGCGCGTCATCACCGCAGCAGCGGAGCATCTCGGCCTCATCGACTCGCCCAGCCTTCCCCGGCCTTTACGCGGTCTGCCGGCCGAGGCGAGGGACGAGGTCGCCAGCATCATGGCCGACCTCGAACTCACGAGCTGAGCGGCGCTGGAGAAGCTGACCAGGCGTCATGCCCGGAGGGCTACCGGAAGAAGGCGTACGTGCGGACCTCGACACTGTGCCGTGGCTCAAGTGCCTGAAAGGTCTGGTCGTAGAACGCCGAGTGCACCACCCGCCACGCGTGGGAGTGATCGGTGTCGTTGAGCTTGAAGAACAGCGCCTCGTCCCGGTTCATGTCCGGGAAGTAGTACCACTTGTGCTCGGGGCGGTAATGGAATTCGGAGCCGCTGACCTCATTCGTCATCCCCTCGACCGATCCGAACGGATCCTCAGGGATCTGGTCGACGAAGTACAACTGATTCGGCAGGCCTTCTGAGGGATCGACGCTATTGAAATCGCAGAGTGCCAAGGGCCAATCCTGGGGCGCAGGGCTGAACACCCGCCAGAAGCTCGTCGTCAGCACCCGGCTGAAACCCGGGCCGTCCGGGAACTGTTTTCGGTAGATGATCTCGGCGCGGTCCTCAGCGCCTTCTGGAGCGAAGTCGACGTGGACCAATCCGGCAGCGGGCTGGGAGTTGTTCTCCTTGGGCGCCTCGGCCCGTCGGAGTGTCCAGCCGCGGACCACCACCTCATCGGCGCCCGTCCGTTCCTGGACGAACTTCTCGACTTCCGGAAGGTAGACGCGATCCATCTCGTCCTGGTCCGTGAAGTCCTGTACCGCGCTCGGCCGTTCGAGGATCTCAAAGCCGTGCATGTCGAAGTCAAACGCGTCCTGGACCGGGCGCCCGTTATACACGGGGACCTCATGTGCCTCGTACGTGCCCGTATTCACGCTGTCGCCGGGGGCGGTGAACCGCCGCAGCACGGTGGAGGAGGGGTCAAGATAGTTCATGACACCGGGAACGGAAGGGAGCTTGCCGGGGTCTACGGTGGTGGTCATAGGTAGTCTCCTTGCGACCACCTCAGTGTGTCCCACGTCTCATCGACTCCCCGATGGCTTTTCGTGGGACAGAAGTTGGCATCTACTGAAGTGATCGAAGATCTCTTCCTCCTGCCGCTTCAGGGGCCGGCACCCAGGAACGACTACCGTGGTGCGGGTGAGCACCGAGCAGCCTGAGTCCGAGAAGTCCCCGTCCGCCGATCACGGCACCACCGTCGCCTCGATGTTCGACGGGATCGCCGGCCGGTACGACCTCATGAATCTGGTGATGACGTGGGGTCAGGAGCCCCGCCTGGTGCGGCGGACCGTTCAGCGCGCCGAGTTGCCCGACGCCCCCGTGGTGCTGGACCTGGCCACGGGCACCGGCGACATCGCCCTGGAGGTGCTGCGGTCGCACTACGGCGCGCAGATCACTGGAGCCGACTTCGCCCCGGAGATGATGGAGGTCGGCAAGTCCCGCCCCGGTGGCGATCGCATCGAGTGGGTCGAAGCCGACGCCATGGATCTCCCGTTCCCGGACGAGACCTTCGACGCCGTCACTCACGGCTATCTGTTGCGCAACGTCGCGGACATTCCGACCACGCTGGCGGAGCAATTCCGTGTGCTCAAGCCCGGCGGCCGCACGGTCGCCTTAGAAACCTCTCCGGCACCGGACAACATCATCAAGCCGTTCTCCACCGCGTACATCAAGCACGTGGTGCCGCGGATCTCGGCACTGATCACGAAGACCCCGGAGGCCTACGAGTACCTCTCGGCCACGACCCGCGGCTTCAAAACGCCTGCGCAGATCGCCTCCCTCCTGGAGGACGCCGGCTTCGTCGACGTCGGTCACGAGACCCATCTGTTCGGCACCCTCGCGATTCACTGGGCCACCAAGCCAGCCTGATCAGAACCTGCCTCACTTTCCAGGAGGACCATGGGCATCGACTTCCACCACCCTGACAATGCCGGCGCGTACGCCACTCGTCGCGCCGATGATGGCTGGCGGCGCGCCATCCGCAGGATCGTGGATCCGGCCGGGCTGCGCGTCGTGGACGTCGGCTGCGGAGGTGGCATCTATTCGACCGCGCTCGCCGAGATGGGCGCCGCCTCCGTCACCGGCGTCGACTCCTCGGCCCAGATGATCGCCGATGCCCGGCAGCGTTCCACAGAGGAAGCCGACCGGCAACGGGATGGTGACGCGGCCGACGTCGTGTTCCGCCAGGGTGAGGCTCACGCCACCGGGCTCCCCGATGTGTCTGCGGACCTCGTTCTGCAGCGCGCTCTCGTCCACCACATCGACGATCCCACGCCCGTCTTCGCGGAGGCCGGCCGCATCCTCGCCCCGGGCGGCGCACTGCTGGTCCAGGATCGCACCATCGAGGACGTCGTGGCTCCGGCGTCGGCGATGCACTTCAGGGGCGCTTTCTTCGAGCTGTACCCGCGGCTGGCCGAAATTGAAGCCCGACGCCGGCCCACCCGGGCCGCGCTCGACGAGCAGTTGCGCTCGGCAGGCCTCACCGTCGTCGGGCATCATCACCTCTCGGAGCGACGACGCAGCTACTCCACGCTGGAGGAACTCCACGCGGACCTGATGTCTCGCACCGGCCGATCCATCCTCCACGAGCTGGATGACGCGGAGCTGCGCCGGCTGGCCGATCACATCTGCGCCATCCTGGTCGATTCATTCCGGTACGGTGAGCCGATTCACGAGGTGGATCACTGGACCATCTGGCACGCTCAAGCGTCGTTTCAGTTAGGGCACTAACTAAAATAGGATGGTTCCGTGCCGCGCATCCATGCGGACGTCGACCGAGGGAACGAGCATGCCGAGCAGACCCATCCGCCAGAAGACGTATGTCATCGCCAACGACACGACGGGACTCGACTTCGGGTTCCGGATCTGGTGGCGGTTCATCTACATCGCCGCGTGCACCTTTGGCCCGGCCAGCCGCCAGGGCACCCTGGACCCGCGCAAGCAGTTGCTCAAGGAACGCGCCGTGAAACTGCTGGAAGGCTACGAGAAGGCTCGCCGCCAACCGCCGGCTGAGCTGGTGGCCTTCACCGGCCACTAAGCCAGAATCGGCGCGGTATCAGGGGTGGACGCGCTCTATCAGCATGGTCATCAACCGGTGCAGCTCGTGGAGGTCCTTCTCGTCCATCTGCAGGCGGTTCATCATCTCCACTGGAACCTGCTCGGCCTGTTCGCGAAGGGCGCGCCCTTCGGTGGTGAGTGACAGCGCCAAGCCGCGGCCGTCGTCGGGATGCTGGTTCCGCTCCAAGTAGCCCAAGGCCTCCAGCCGCTTGGTGAGTGGCGAGAGGGTGGCCGGTTCCATGTGCAGCAGGGCTGCCAACTCCTTCAGCGACAAAGGGGCGTGTTGCCACAGGGCGAGCATGACCAGATACTGCGGGTGTGTCAGCTGGAGGGGCTCGAGCACCGGCCGGTAGGCGGCGATGACCCCGCGGGACGCCACGGACAGCGCGAAGCAGATCTGACTTTCCAGGGCCAACGGGTCGGTGGCGGGGGTGTTCTCCGGCATACCCCTAGGATGCCTGATGTCCCCCTCAGTTCACGGAGGGCTGCTTTCGGGTTCGTGACCACGGTGACGGCTGTGATTGAGACGCGGGGCCGCACGTAGCAGCAGCGCTCAGGTTCTCTCCAGGCCGAAGTCACGGACGAGGCGCCGAAGCAGCGTGTCGAACACCGGGTCAGTTTTCTCCATGGCGCCGACGAAGTGTCCACCGAGCTCCAGATTGATGAAGCCGTGCACGGCCGACCAAGCGGTCATCATGGCAAAGGTTGTTCCCGGACTGGCCGGTTCGTGGTCAGAAGCCCGGATGATCTCGGCCAGCGGTTGCAGAGACGCTGCGGTCTCTGCTTCGTCCGGTCCCAGATCTTCGGCGGCGAAGCCCGGAAGTCCCAGCACCGGAGCGTTGACTCGGGTCGCGGGGTCAATCGTGGCCTGGGGCGCGGTGTAGCCGGGGATCGGGGTGCCGTAGACCAATGCCCAGTCGAAGGGATGGTCCAGCGCCCAGCGGCGCAGAGTGGTGGCCCACGTGCGCCACTGGGTGGCGGCGTCCGGGGCGGCCGCCTCGGCGGCCTGTTCGACCTCGTCCCCAAGTTCCCCGAAGACTTGAAGAATCAGCCGGGTGATGAGCTCGTCCCGGCTGGCCACGTAGCGGTATACCGCCGAAGAAGCCACGCCGATGTCCCGCGTCACCGCGCGCAGTGACAACCGAGCCGGTCCGACGTCGGCCAGCTGGCGGCGCGCCGAGGCCAGAATCCGGCGTTCCATCTCGTCCCGCGCCAACTGACGAGCAGTGGTCGGGGATTCCGGCGGAGAATCGGCGGGTGTCTTGATCATCTGTCCAGGGTTGCTCAAGTCGAGAGCAGTGTCCACCGTAGAGAGCGGTGATCACCAACGAGAGCACTGCTCTTGTAATTGCTCCAAGTGGATGCCATGCTCAATGCGAGAGCAGTGCTCTCGGTCTGGTCTGCTTCATCTCCTCTGCTCTATCCACTCTGCTTCTCTGCAAAGGACTCCTATGTCACATCACCTTGTTCTCGGGGCCGGGCCTGTTGGCCGCGCTACCGCCACGCTCCTGGCCAGTCAGGGCCATGACGTCCTGCTCGCCCATCGCTCGGGCACCGGCGCAGATCTGCCCGGCGTCCGCCGTGTGGCCTTGGACGCCGCTGATGCCCGGGCGCTCACCGATGCCGCCACGGGGGCAGCGGTGATCTATAACTGCATGAACCCCGGCAGCTACACCACCTGGGAACGGGACTGGCCACCGCTGCAGACCGCCATGCTGGCCGCGGCAGAGTCCACGGGCGCGGTGCTGGCCATTGTCTCGAACCTCTACATGTACGGCCTTCAGGGCACCGGTGATGTCATCACCCCTGAATCGCCGACCAACGGCACGGACCACAAAGGCCTGCTCCGCAACCGCATGGACCAAGAAGCCCTGAAGGCCCACCAGGATGGTCGGATCCAGGCCGTCGTCGTGCGCGCCTCGGACTACGTCGGGGCCGGAATCGGCGCCAATAGCATGGGCACCCGATTGGTGGCCGGTGCAAGCAAGGGAAAGCGGGCCGTGTTCTTCGGCAACCCGGATCTGCCCCATTCGTGGACCGACGTCGAAGATGTGGCGTCCACGGTCGTGGCCGCCGCGGCGGATCCGCAGGCCCATGGCCGGGTGTGGTTCGCGGCGACCAACCCGCCGCGCAGTCAACGTGAGTTGTTGACGGAGGTGCTGGACGCCGTCGGGAAACCGATGGTCGCCGTCTCCACCATCCCGGGCGCCGTGCTCACCCTGAGCGCCCTGCTGATGCCGTTCATGCGAGAGGTCAAAGGGGTGTCGCACCAGTTCACCGGGCCGTGGGTCATCGACTCTGCGCAGACCGAACGGGAGCTCGCGGTGGCGCCGACCCCCTGGGCGGAGGTGCTGCACCGGACCGCCACCGGCAACGGGTGATCCTGCGGGGAATGCTTACTCGACGCGGAAGCGAACGTGGTGCCAGCCGGTCGCACCGTTGGGCACGGTGTCCGTTCGTGCGGACGTCTGCAGTTCTCCGTCTCGGTTGACGGCCCGTACCTGTGCTGTGTGTTCGCCGGGCTCGGCGTCCCAGGCCAGCGACCATTGACGCCACGTGTCTACGGTAGCTTCGCTGGCGAGTTGGGCTTCCAGCCAGGGTCCGTCGTCGATCTGCACCTCAACGCGGTCGATGCCGATGCCTTGGGCCCACGCTGTCCCGCCGAGAGCGGTGGGACCGGCTGGCACCGTCTGGGAGCCGCGGGGAACGTCGATTCTGGAGGCTAGCTTGATGGGCCCGCGCTCGGACCATCCGCGGTCGGTCCAGTAAGCAGTCCGGTCGGCAAACCGGGTGACCTCCAGTTCGACCACCCACTTGGTGGCTGAGACGTATCCATACAGTCCGGGAATGACGAGCCGTACTGGGAATCCGTGCTCGAATGGCAGCGGCTCGCCGTTCATGCCGACTGCGAGAAGGGCATCTCGGCCATCGGTCATCGCCTGCAGAGGGGTCGAGGCGCTGAACCCATCGGCCGAGGTGGAGAGCACCATGTCCGCCCCTGTCTGTGGTTGGGCGCGGGCGAGTAGTTCGCTCAATGGGTAGCCGAGCCATTTCGCATTTCCGGCCAGTTCTCCACCGACCGGGTTGGAGACGCAAGTGAGCGTCACCCAGCTCTCCTGCAGATCCATCTCCAGCAACTCGTCGAAACTGAGCGTGAACTCCTGCTCCACCATTCCGTGGACGCGAAGTTCCCACTGGGACGGATCGATCCTCGGGACGGTCAGCGCGGTGTCGATGCGGTAGAACTGTGCGTTCGGGGTGACGAACTCCGGCACTCCGGGAATGCTGATCCCCACTCCCGCAGGCAGGGGACCCGCGGTTCGTCGAGGAGCGGGCAGCCGAAGCGCCCGGCGCATCTCCGTGGCGGCGTTTCCCGCCGCCGACAGCGCGCGGCCGCCCGCCGTGGCCAGTGCGGCGAGGCCGACGGCAAGTCCGGCCCCGCGCAGAAACGAGGAACGGGACATCCGGTGTGCGGGTTCGCCTTCCGGGTCCTTCGCGGCTGGGAATCCGTGTGCCAAGCGCACCAGCCACCGCAAGGTGACGATGCCGGCGACCGTCCCCGCCGCAGTCGGAATCAGGTCAGTCCAGGTGGCATCGGGTCGGGACAGCACGACGGCACCCATGAGCACGGCGACGGCCGCCACGGCTGTGGTGGCCAGGCCCATCCGGGTCCGGGCCAGCACACCGAGCGCGGCCGCCGAAAGCACGGCCACGCACCCCATGGAGATGAACAGGACCAGTTTGTCCGCCGTGCCGAACGCCGCGATGGCGAAGTCCTTGAGCCACGCCGGGGTGATGTCGATGAACCCCGCGCCGACAGCCACCAAGGGCGAGGACACGGGAGCGAAGAACGCAGCCACTAGCTCAGCCGTGCCGAAGAGGAGTGCGGCAGCCGCGGCGCCGGCGGCGGTGAAAGGCCAGACTGCACGGAACCAGTCCACGAAAGTGAAGGAGGTCCGCCGGAGCTGCGTGGTCATGACGACTCCTTGCCCGCGGTGTGGCCGCTGTGTTGATTCTAATCCTGGAGGACGCGGACTGCAGAGGTGGTACCCACGGACTCATCCTGCAGGAGGATCCCCGGGTGTCCAGGTTCAACGTGTGGACCGATGCCGGGAGGGGCTCGGTTCCGCGAGAGTAGAGTCATGATCAATCGCCCTGCCTCCTCGTACCCCCACCCCCGCGAATCATCCGCACTCCTTTCCGCCCGTGGCCTCACCAAGGCCTACGGCCCCACGCGCGCGCTGGACGGCGTCGACCTGACCGTGACCGCCGGCGAGTCCGTGGCGATCATGGGCCCGTCCGGATCGGGCAAGACCACCCTGATGCACGTGCTGTCCGGCATTCTGTTGCCCGACGCCGGCTCGGTGCTCTTCACCGCCCCGAACGCCGACGCCACCGAGATCACCACCCTCAATGAGGAGTCCCGCGCCAAATTGCGCCGCGAACGGCTCGGTTTCGTGTTCCAGGACGGCCTACTGCTGCCCGAGCTGTCTGCTCAGGAGAACGTCGCCCTGCCGTTGCTGCTTTCCGGAGTTCCCCGGGCCGCCGCCGAGGATCACGCCCGCCAGTGGCTGGCCGCCCTGGGACTGGACGGGATGCACACCCGCCGGCTCGGGGAGCTCTCCGGCGGTCAGGCTCAGCGGGTGGCGATCGCCCGCGCCCAAGTGGCCGACCCGCAGGTCGTCTTTGCCGACGAACCGACCGGCGCTCTGGACTCCGAGACCTCCGCATCGGTGCTCACGGCCCTGCTGGATTCCACCGTCGGCCGCGGCCGCACCCTCATCATGGTCACCCACGACGAGAAGACGGCTTCCCGCTGCTCCCGCCTCGTCCGAGTCCAGGACGGCCGCATTGTTGCGGACTCCGGCGCCGCAACGCCGGCGGCACACGAACAGACGGAGGCCACCCGATGACCACGCCTGGCTCGGTTTCACACCAGTCCCCAAGCACGACGTCGGCCGGACACCTTCCCGAGGTCCCCGGCCCACCGCCGTCGGGCACCGGCCGCGGGTCCATGGTCGGCACGACCGCCATGCTGCGGTTGTTCCTCGGCAAGTTGTTCTCCGACCGCCAGGTCTGGGGACTTCCCGTGACCGCCTTCGCGATCGTCGGCACGCTGGCTCTGCTGGTGTCCGGTGGCGCCTCCTCGTTCTGGACCATCGAGGGTGACCTCGGAGGGTTCTACATTGTGCTCTCCGTTTTCGCCCTGATGCTGCTGATCTTCCCGATGGTCGGCCTGGCGGGCTCGGCGGCCAAGCTCCTGGCTCGGCGGCGCGACGAACGGCTGTCCTCCTTGCGGCTGCTGGGCGCCGGTACCGGCACGGTCCGGATGCTGGCCGTGGCGGAATCGATGGTCCTGGCCACCGTCGGTCTGTTGGCCGGAGTCGTCGGCTATCTCGTGCTGATGCCGGTCGTCGGCCTGATTCCCTTCGCGGGACGACCGATCGGGCTCGAGGGCATGTGGCTGGGCACCGGCTGGCTGTTCGCCGTCCTGGGTGCCTTGCTGCTGATGGCCGCCGCCAGTTCGCTGGCCGGGTTGCGACGCATCGAGATCACGCCGTTGGGTGTGCGCACCCGGCAACAGGCCGCCAAGGTGCACTGGATCAGAGTGGTGCTGGCGATCGCGGGGCTCGTGGTGGCACAGCTAGTGCTCAACGCCTTCGGTGCCGGCAACATGATGGTCGTGATGATCATGCTGCTGGTCGGCTTCGGACTGCCGATGCTGGCGCTGCACTTCATCGGCCCGTGGCTGATCGGCGTGGTGACGCGCCGCTCGTGGCGACGGGCCACCACGGCCGAACAACTGGTGGCCACGCGCAATGTCCTCGAGTCCCCCCAGCAGGCCTGGCGACAGATCGGCGGGCTGGCCGTGACGACGTACATCGGCGTGGTCGGAGGAGCGGGCATGGGTCTGGCGGCGTCCGTCTCCGCGGAGGGGGCACGCCCTGAGGACCAGATGCTCGTGGCCGATCTGCGCACCGGTGTCTTGCTGACCATGCTGATCGCCTTCGTCCTGACCGCCTGCTCGGTGGGCATCACCCAGGCGGCTCAGGTGCTGGACCGCGGAGAGATGTACCGCGGACTCGGCCGTCTCGGCATGACCGAGTCCACCATGAACGCGATCCGCCGCCGTTCCGTGATGGGCCCGCTGTGGATCGTCCTGATCTTCTCCGTCGGAGCCGCCGTGGTGACGACCCTGCCGGTGATCGGGGCATCGATCATCTTGAGTCCTGCGTCCATGGTGCTGGTCGTGGCATCCCTGGTGGTCGGCGTCCTCCTGGTCCGCCTCGGCGTCACGGCGTCTCGCTCTTCATTGCGCGGGGTGCTGGCGGAGAACTGACCGTGCCGGATCAGTTCACGCCGGCAGCCTCGGCCGAGCGGCGGACCATGTCGTCGTAGACGGACGGGTCGTCCGAATCGAGCACCAGGAAGCCCGCCCCTGGTTCGGCGACCTGGTGCATCTCGATGCCGGGATTGTGAATGTCGCTGCCGTCCGGCAGGAAGAAGTGCGGGCTGCCCTGCACCTCTTCCCTTCGGTCGAAGTAGGTGCGCATCATCTGCCCCCGGGCACGGCCGTCGTCGAGCGCTTCGCGGAGCTGATCCGCGTCCACGTCCGGGCAGCCGCGGGCGATGTCCAGAATCTCGTGGCGCATGCTGATGCAGCGGCTGTCCCGCCAGAATCCCAGGCGCAAGGCCATGTCGAGCTGCTCGGCGGCGGTCGGGGACTGTTCCTTGGCGGCGTGCACCGCCTCATTGGCCGGGAGGCTCGTCACCGGATATTCCGACGGGTCTCGTTGCCAGGGCTTGAACTCGAGTTCCTCCGCCAGCGCCCCGACCACGGGTTTCTCGCCCTCGATGATCTTGGTGTTCAGCGCCATCTGGTTGACGTCTTCGAGCAGAAACAACTGGGGGTCAAGGAACAGTTTTCCCTCGAGGCCGGCCGCGCGGCGGGCGAGGTAGAACCGGTGGAAGGCGATGGTCGACCAACCGCACATCACGTCGGTGAAGGCCACGACAGTCGCTGTGGAGGTGGTGGAAGCGGTGGAGGTGTCCATGAGGCCCACGGTAAATCGCGCCCGCCCCGCATCGCACCCCTGGAGTGGCGCTAGTTCACTGTGCTCTCGTCCAATTCCACCGTGGCGGAGTGCTCTTCGCCTGCGGCATCGGTCCACTCCACGTCCACCGTGTCACCGGGGTCCATGGACTGCACGTGCTCCGAGAGCTCGGAGGCATCGCTCACCTCGGTACCGTCCACGGCGGAGATGACGTCGCCGGCCGCGAGGCCTGCGGACTCGGCCGCGGAGCCGGGGGAGACGTCCACGATCACGGCGCCGGCCCCGGTGGCCTGACTGCTGCGGGCATTCTCCACGGTGACCCCGAGCGCACCGGAGGCGCCCACCTGGACTGAGTCGGACTCCGTGCCAGCGGCGATCTGGTCGGCGATGTCCAAGGCCTCGGTGATGCCGATCGCGTAGCCATTGACCTGTTCGGAGGTCCGCCCCGTGGACGCCGCGGTGCTCATGCCGATGATCTGCCCGTCGTCGTCCACCAGCGGTCCGCCGGAGTAGCCCGGGACCACGTCGGCATCGGTCTCGATCAGACCGGTAAGGTCCTCGGTGTCCTCGATGCTCTCCGCCGAAATCGACTGATCCTGGCCGGTGATAGTTCCGGACACGGCGGTGAGATAGCCCTGACCGGAGCCGTTCCCGACGGCGGCAACCTCCTCGCCGGTGTCCACACCGGACGCATCCACGCTGACGGTCTCCAGGTCGCTCGCGTCCTGCACCTGCAGCACCGCCACGTCATGCGTGGCATCCCGGCCCACCACGGACGCCGTGTAGGTTTCACCCGTGTCCGCCACGGTCACCTCCACCTCGGAGGACCCGTCCACCACGTGGTAATTGGTCATGGCGAGTCCATCGGAGCGCAGCACCATGCCGGTCCCTGCGCCCTCTCCGTAGGAGGACTCGGTGTTGACCAGCAAGGTGCCGGGCGCGTCCTGAACCTCGACGCCGGCGTCCACTCCCGTGGCCGCCTCACCGGTGCCTTGGGGCCCGTCGTCACCGAACGAGGCGCCGGGTCCGCCGAAGGAGAAGCCGTCGGGGCCGGAAGGGGCTTCTTCGCCACCGTCCGATGAGCCGGGCGAGCCGAGCGAGGAACCCGACGAGCCGCCGTCGTATTCCTGGCCGCTGCCGTTTTCCCCGCTCGGGGCGGAGCCGTCCGTGGCGCTGTCCTCTTCGGGCACCGTGATGCCGTCATGGACGTGATCCAGCGCTTCGGCCAGCGTGGCGGGTTCGGCGACGGTCTGAGCCGAGAAGGCGCCCGACGCTCCCGTGCTGGCGGTCGAGGACGCCGTGGTCGGCGCGGTGCCCTCCTGCACGGAGTCGGCCACCACCCCGCCGATGCCACCGGCCACCAGCAGGGCGGCGGCGGCCATCCCCGCCACCGACCACCGGTTGCGACGTGGCTTCTTCTGCACCACGGGCAGTGGTGCTGTGCTGGGCCGGTCAGGAGAGAGGGACTGCTCACCGAAGTGGTCGGGAGCAGGGGTGTTGGGATCCGGCGTGGACGGGTCCGGAGTGGCCACGGTGTCCTCCTGGGGGTCGGGGAGAAGGGCTTATCTTCAGATCACCACCTCAATCTCGGCGTGAGGTGTGCCGATCCTGGGTCTGACCTGTGCAGACGGTGCGGATTGCTCGGGCAAGAGGTGCGGTGTTCGCTACTCGCGCTGGTCCGGATCTTGCGTGACCTATCGAAAAGCGATAAGTTGCCATCGAAACACAATCGATGGAGGCATCTCATGCCCACCCCTGTACCCCGATCCCTGGTGATCATCCTGCGAACCATGCTGTTGCTGGCGGCCGTCGGTTCCCTGGCCGTGCTGGCGGTGATCCTGCCGTTGCTGTGGATCGATCTTGAGGATGTGCCCCTGGCGTACTCCGTCCCGTTGGTGGCCATCCTGGCGCTGGGAGTGGTGGGCCTGCAGGTGATCGGGGTGTGCATCTGGCAGCTGCTGACGCTGGTGCTCCGGGGCAAGGTCTTCTCTCCGGCCGCATTCCGCTATGTCGATGTGATCACCGGGGCCATGGCGGCATCGGGCGTACTCCTCGTGGGCTTCGGCATCGTGCTGAGCGGCGGGACGGTGGCGCCGGGTCTGGTGCTGTTGGTCGGCGGGGTCGCCCTGTTGGCCTTTGCGGCGGCACTGACCGTCCATGTCGCCCGACGGTTGTTGGCGCAGGCCGTGGAGCGCGACGTGCAGGCTCAGCGGCTCGAGGACGAGCTTTCGGACGTGATCTGATGCCGATCATCGTGGACGTGGATGTGATGATGGCTCGCCGCAAGATGTCCGCCGGCGAGCTGGCGGAGGCCGTGGGCATCACTCCGGCGAACCTGGCTGTCCTGAAGAACGGGCGGGCCAAGGCCGTGCGCTTCACCACCCTGGCTGCCCTGTGCCGGGTCCTGGAGTGCCAGCCGGGGGATCTGCTGCGCTGGGAGGACGCAGGTGAGGGCGAACTCCTCCAGCGGGGCAACGATGACCGGGATTGATCGAGAAGAGGCGGCGGACGTTCTCGTGGTGGGCGCCGGCCTGGCCGGACTGTATGCCGCCACCGTGCTGGCCCGAGCGGGCCATCACGTGGTGCTCGCGGAACGTCGCTCGACGCTGACTGGCACGGTGCGGACCACCGGCATCTTCGTGCGGCGGACCCTGGAGGACTTCGATCTTCCTGAGAAGCATTTGGGCCCGGCCATCCGACGCGTGGTCCTGTATCCGCCGCAACTGTCGGACCCGGTGGAACTCACCAGCGCGCGCGACGAGTTCCGGGTCGGTGACATGGGCCCGCTTTATGTGGAGGCGGCGCGCGAGGCCGAGCGGGCCGGCGTCGGGCTGCGGTTGGCCACCCGGTTCCTGGGACGAGACGGAGAAGCTTTCGTTCTTACCGACGCCCGCGGCGCCGTGAGGATCCGCGCCCGCTTCATCGTGGGCGCGGACGGTGCCCGTTCTCGGGTGGCCCGCGAACTGGGACTGAGTCGCAACCGTCGTCTGCTGGTCGGCGCCGAGGAGGTGTTCGCGGATTCCCCGGTGGAGGATTCCCGGCCCGGGGGAGCAGGTGACACGGTGCCCACCTTCCACTGCGTGGTCGATCCCAGGGTGGCTCCGGGTTACCTGGCGTGGGTGGTCCGCGACGGCGAGCACGTGCATGTCGGCACGGCCGGGCACGCGCATCGGTTCCCAAACGGTATGTACAGCGCCCTCCAGGCTTTTCGTGAGCGGGCACCCGGCGTGGAGGACATCGTGCGGCCTGCAGAGGTGGAGAAGCGGGCGGGGCCGATTCCCGTGGGCGGTGTGCTGCCCCGCATCAGCGCTCCTGACGGACTGCTCGTGGGCGATGCGGCCGGCGCGGTGTCTCCGCTCACTGCCGGCGGGCTCGACCCGTGTCTGCGACTGTCCGAACATGCCGCTGCCATTCTGGATGAGGCCTTGCGCAGTGGCCAGCGCGGCCCCCTGGAGCAGTACGACGGCAGGGCCTTGCGGGCACGGTTTCGCAAGCGACTGCTCCTGCGCCGGGGGTTGGACGCGGTACGCTCACCGGCTCTGGCCTCGGCCGGATTCACCGCCCTGCGGACACCACCCGGTCGGGCCCTCGCGCGCCGGATCCTGTTCGGGCCCGGCTCGTTCCCGCTGCCCTCGGCGGTCGCTGAGCCCCGCCCCTCAGGCCTGGGGCAACGCGTTTGATTTGGGAACCACGCTGATACTTCCCGTGGTTTCGAGGACGGCCCACTTGATCTGATCCATCCGCTCTAGTCCTTGGGTGGTCCGGGCAGCGCTGAGAATGTCGTCCTTGCTGATCTGCTCCTTGGCCATCACCTTGTCCAAGAGTTCACCGTCCTGGACCAAGACGAGCGGAATGCTGTCCGTCAGGGCTCCGAATCGGGGGAAGCGCCAACCGAGGTAGTCCGTCAGTCGCTCCAGCGCCAGCAGGGTGCCGACGACCAGACCGACCTGGGTCAGGGAGTAATCCTCACCGAGAAGCACCTGCTGTGTGGCCTCGCCGACGATGAGCAAGACGATGAAATCCATCGTGGTCACTTGAGCCAGTGTGCGTTTGCCCGTCATCCTGACCAGGAGGATCAGGACAACGTAGACCGCGGCGGTGTAGAGAACGGCGTCCATGGAATCTCTCCTCAGGGCAGGATGAGCTGCGAGAAGCTCACCGAATCGCTAGCGGAATTGGTCGCCACGGCGGCGTGGGCGTCCAGCATCCAGCGCTGGTCCGCCATGACCGAGAAGTCGATCTCGAGGTCTCCGGGCTGGTGCACCGCGAATTCCATGGCCATGCCGTCCGGAGTGGCGTACTGGGTGTCGGGTTCGGGGTTGATGCTGGACATGTTGACCTCTTGAACCCAGGGGCCGGTCAGGACGAGCGTGACCGTGTCGTCCTCAATCGCTTCTTCGGACACGGTGAAGGTGACCGTCTGGTCGGCCTTGTAGTGGGCGACGCGTTGATACTCCATCTCCAGGGCACCGTTCTCACTGGCCGCAGAGGCCTGATTGAACAGCCCCTTGCCGACGAGACCGAGCACGCCGGCGAGCAGGAAGAGCACCAACAGTACGGTCCCGACCTGCTCCACGCGCCACTCGCGCTGCTGGAACCGGTCGTCCTGACGAATGTCGAGGTCCAGGTTCCCGTCCCGTTTCGCTCCCATGTCCATGGCGCTGAGTGTGGCATAGCGAGACCACCGGCCGCCATGCTCCGGGTATTCAGCGTGTCGTGGCGTTCTCCGGTGCGGCACGGAGTGCACCGGCGATGACCTGGACCAGGTGGCGGCCATCGAGTTCGGCAAGATCTCGAACCTGAGTGCGGCAGGAGAATCCGTCGGCGAGAATGGGTCGGTCCGGATCGTGTTCGACCTTGGCGAGGATGCCCTCACGGGCGATGGTGGCCGAGACCTCGTAGTGTCCCTTCTCCATCCCGAAGTTGCCGGCCAGTCCGCAGCAGCCCGAGGAGATCTCCACATCACAGCCCATCGACGCCAGCAGAGCCTGATCCGCGGCGTAACCCATGACCGCGTGGTGGTGGCAATGCGGTTGTACCAGCATCTTCTCGTCCTCCGGCGTGACCGGCGGCGGCGTCCAGCCGATCTCGGTCAGCAGTTCTGCCACCGTCCGCACCGCTGAGGCCACCTCCCGGGCGCCCGGCTCGTCCGGCAACAGCTCCACCAAGTCGGAGCGCAGCGTCGCCGTGCAACTGGGTTCCAGCCCGACGACGGTTCGCCCCTCCCGCACGTGCGGCAACAACACGGCCACGGTCTGGCGGAGTTTGGCTTTGGCCGCGGTGAGCTGGCCCGTCGAGATCAGC
This sequence comes from Citricoccus sp. GCM10030269, assembly GCF_042665635.1. Taxonomy (NCBI): domain Bacteria; kingdom Bacillati; phylum Actinomycetota; class Actinomycetes; order Micrococcales; family Micrococcaceae; genus Citricoccus; species Citricoccus sp. GCM10030269. The sequence goes on from NZ_JBHTCV010000002.1 coordinate 384,808, forward strand.
GGCAGCCCACAACAGGCCTGCCGGCCCGTGGACTGTCCGACCACTCGCACATCACAGTCGGCCGCGGTCAGCACCTCCACGGCGTCAGTGGGAATGTCCGGTTCCAGAGCGTCGGAGAACGAGTCCACCCAGAGCAGTACCGGGTGCCCTCCGACGGCACGGTCATCGGTGTGGACTTCGGTGACCTTGGGCGCCCACCGGAAGGGCGCTCGCGGCAGAGTCGGCAGAGAGCGGCGGGAGTCCGCGCCCATCAGCGTCATCATCAGTCGGCGCGCCACAGGGATCCGGCCGGCGGCATTGACCAGTGGGGCCGCCGGAGCGGCCAATCGCAGCCAGGTGGGCAACCGGCCCAAGGTGTAGTGCGAGAGTGGACGGATCCGGCCACCGTAGGTCCGGTGCAGGGTCTCGGACTTGTAGGTGGCCATGTCCACGCCGGTGGGGCAGTCGCTGGCGCAGGCCTTGCAGGACAGACACAGGTCCAGCGCCTCGTGCACCTCCGGGGATTTCCATCCCAGGCTGACCACGCCGCCGTTGAGCATCTCCTGCAGCACCCGGGCGCGACCGCGGGTGGAGTCCTTGTCGTCCCGCGTGGCGATGTAGGAGGGGCACATGAACGTGCCTTGTTCCCGCAGGTCCGCCCGGCATTTGCCGATGCCCACGCAACGGTGCATCGCATCGGCGAGGTTGCCGCCGTCGTCGGTGAAGGCGAAGCCGTCCGTGGCTGTTGACTCAGCCGAATCGGGGCGCCGGAGCCAGGCGTCCACCGGATCCGGGTCCACCACGACGCCCGGATTCATCAGGTTCCCCGGGTCGACAAGGGCCTTGAAGCCGGCGAAGGCCGCCAGGGCGTGCGGCGAGTAGATGGCGGTCAACAGCTCGCTGCGAGCCCGCCCGTCACCGTGCTCCCCTGAGAGGGAACCGCCGTAGCGAGCCACTAGCTCGGCTCCGGCTTCCACGAAGTCACGCATGATGGCGGCGCCGGCGTCGCCCGTGTCCAAGGGGAAGTCGACCCGCAGATGGATGCATCCGTCACCGAAATGACCGTAGGCCAGTCCCGAGAGCCCGCGGTCGTCCATGAGCACCCGCAGGTCTCGCAGGTAATCGCCGAGGTGTTCGGGTGGGACGGCGGCATCCTCCCACCCGGGCCAGGCCTGAGCTCCGGTGGCGGTCCGCACCGCGAGCCCAGAGCCGTCCGCCCGGATCTGCCACAATCGAGCCGCCTGGTGACCGGAGGGGAGCACGACGGCGTCCAGCCCGTGCGCGTCGCGGACCATGGCTTCGGCGGCGGCCACCGCTTCGGCCTGAGTGGAGCCGCCGATCTCCGCCATCAGCCATCCGCCACCGCGCGGCAGGTCTGGGACGTCGGCGCCGGCGGGGGAGTGGCGCACCACCTCGACCATCGCGCCGTCGAGTCCTTCCAAGGCCAAGGGCCGGTGGGGCAGCAGGGACGGGACGTCGTCGGCGGCGGAGGCCATGTCTGGGTAACCGATCACGGCCAGCGCCGGCGCCGGAGCGCGGGGCACCAGATCCACCTCGGCCTCGAGCAGGACCCCGCACGTGCCCTCGGTGCCGGTCAGGGCGGCGGCGAGGTTGCGGCCGTTCTCCGGCAACAGGTGCTCCAGGCTGTAGCCGGAGATCTGCCGGCCGAAGCGTCCCAGCTCGGTGCGCAGTACCTCGAGGTGCTGCTGGACGAAGGCCTCCAGCCCGGGAATCGCCTGGAGGGAATCTCTCCCCGGAGTGATCTCCAGGATCCGGCCGGAGGGCAGAAGCCACCGGAGGCGGCGGACATTGTCCGCGGTGCGGCCATAGGACAGTCCGTGCGGACCGCAGGCGTTGTTGCCGATCATCCCGCCGATCGTGCAGCGGCTGGCCGAGGACGGATCCGGGCCGAAGCGCAGCCCGTGCACTCCCGCCGCGGCCTGCAGGTCTGTGAGCACCACCCCCGGTTGAACGACGGCGGTGCGCGCCTCGGCGTCGATCGAGACGATGCGGTTCAGATGCGGTCCCACATCCAGCACCATCCCGGGCCCGACGGCATTGCCCGCGATCGAGGTGCCCCCGCCCCTCGGCGTCACCGGCACGCCGTGCCGGGCGGCGATCCTCACCGCTGTGACGACGTCGTCCTCGTCCTGCGGGCAGACCACCACGCGCGGCGGCACCCGGTAGTTCGACGCGTCGGAACTGTAGAGGGCGAGTCGCAACGTGGACGTGTGCACATCACCGCGGAGTTCCCCTCGCAGTTCCCGTTCGAGCTCCCGGATGGATTCGGTAGACAACTGCGGCACCGTGTCCACGTCCATGGCGTTGTCCCTTCTCGGTGCGGAAATGCGGGGTCCTGCACAGCACTGTGCCCCACCGCACCGATCCGGGCAAGGACCGCGCCGGCCCGATGCCGGCCGAAAACGGCTGCCCGGACGCGTTGTTCACATGATGTTGCGGGCGGCCTGTTGCACGGCAGCGGTGAGGCGGTCCAGTGCCTCCGTGCCGGCCGACCAGCGTTGCCAGTGGAGCCCGACCTGAGATTGGCCGAGTTCGGGGATCGTCACCAGATCCGGGTGGGTCCCATGGAGGACGCCGTCCGGGAGTTGACCCGCCGGGATCATCCCCCAGCCCAGACCGGCCGCGACGGCGGCGTTGAATGCACCGACGGTGGGGATCTGGTGCCGCGGCGGCTCCTGGGTCTCCTCGTCTTGGGCCGCGCGCCAGGCGGCCAGTCGCGCTCGCTGCAGGTTGTCCCGGGTGCCGAAATCCTGCACGGGTACGGAGGCGAAATCGACGGATCCGTCGTCGCGCCGGTGCCGGTCCAGCAGGGATGACGCTGCCACGGCGTGATAATCCATGGTCCCCAACTCCATCGACAGACAGCCGGACACGGGGGCCGGGCTCTCCGTGATGGCAGCGATCACGGTGCCGGAGCGCAGCAACTCGTGGGTGTGCTCTTGGTCCTCCACGTGCAGCTGCAGCACCGCGTCGTCCCAGGTCGCCGCCTGTCGCAGCACTTCCACGAACCATGTGGCCAGCGAGTCCGCATTGACCGCCACGGACAGGACGGTGCGCCCGCCGGTGCCCTGGCCGATCGATCTGCGCGCCTCGTCCTCGAGCACGGCCACCTGCCGGGCGAGCCGGAGCATCCGGTCCCCGGCCGACGTCGTGGTCACCGGAACCGTGCGGGTCAGCAGGACCTGGCCGGCGTCCTTCTCCAGGGCCTTGATGCGCTGGGAGAACGCCGAGCCGGAGATGCGCAGGGACGCGGCGGCGGCGTCAAAAGTCCCTTCGTCCACGGCGGCGGCCAGCGCCCGGAGATGATCGGTGTTCATGAAGGAAAGCTTAATACCCTGAAGGATATGCAGGTGGAACGGACAGCGCTCACCGTCCTACCGTGAATCCGTGACAATCTTCCTGACTGGTCTGTTGACCTCGCTCGCTTTGGTCGTGGCCATTGGCGCGCAGAGCATGTTCATCATGCGCCAAGCCATCCGCCGCGACCGACTCTTCCTTGCGCTCGCGATCTGTATGGCCGGCGACGTGGTGCTCATCTGCGCGGGTACGGCCGGCGTCGGCGTCATCACCGAGAGCATTCCATGGCTCTTGACGGTCCTGAAGTGGGGTGGCGTCGCCTACCTGCTGTGGTTCGCCGTCGGTTCCTTCCGTTCGGCCTTCCAGACCCGTCGACTGCAACCCGCAGCGCCCGACGGCGGCGCAGACCTGAGCGCCGACAGTCCCATCCGCGCGGAGATCCTCGCAGACGGGGGTTCGGACGGGGATTCGGATGGTGGTTCAGCCAGCCGCGGGAACGCCCACGGGAAAGCCCACGGGAACATTGCGGTGTCCGAACGGTCCCGACTGTCCGTGCGGCTGCGCCAACCGCCGCGGGTGTTGACCCCTGCGCTCACGGTGGCGCTGACGGCGTTGTCCGTGTCGTTGCTGAACCCGCACGCCATCCTGGACACCGTCGTGATGCTGGGGACCCTGGCAAATTCCTATGAGGCCCAGAAGTGGATCTTCGCCACCGGGGCCCTCGCCGGTTCGGCGATCTGGTTCCTCACGTTGGGACTGGGCGTCCGCGCGCTGGCACCACTGCTCGACACCCCGCGGACGTGGAAGATCGTGGACGTCGCGGTGGGAATCGTCATGGTCTGCATTGCCGGGTCACTGGCCCTGGGCTAGGCGATAGTCCCGCGTCGGCCCGGAGTCAGCGGCGCTGGGACGGCTCGTGGCCGCGGGCGTCGAAGTCGAACGCGCCGGCGCCGCTGAAGCGTTCAGCCGGGACGGGGCGTCCGGCCATGGCCATGATCAGGTCCAGGGCGGTGCCGTTGACTTCGGGTCCGGCGCCGACCCAGTGCCCGACGTCGGTGGCGACGAGCATCAGACCACGCGCGCGAGCCTTGGACGGGACCGTGAAGTTGGACGACTCGAAGAAGTCCAGCAGGGTCACCAGCACCTCGTCCGGGTAGTCGCGATGCAGGTTCAAGGGCCGGCGGATGTCCTCGCCGTGGATGACCACCTCGCCGAGCCAGGCGGGGAGGGTTCCCGTCGGCACTCTTCTGGAGTCGATGACGGCGCGGAAGTTCTCCAGCGTCTGCTGGGGTGTCTCTCCGAGGTGCTCGGCCAGTCGGCGGTTGTTGTGCCGTCCGGGGTCGAAACCCGCCGCCACGATGCTTCTGATCCAGCTCCAGGTCCCGAGGGAGGCGGCCGCGGTCAGATGGGCGACGACTTCCTCCACGGTCCACTCGGTGGAGAGGGTGGCGTGGTGCCACTGGTCGTCGTCGAGGGTTGCGAGGTCGTCGGCCAAGGCCGCTCGTTCGGTGTGGATGAGGGGCCAGATATCGCTCACAGAATCCAGCCTACGGGGCGGGCGTGGATTCGTCTTCACGTTCGGCCGCTCCAGAATCGGCGCGAGAGGATGGACCCATGACGAGAACAGCGATGGATGGCGCGGGCACGGCGGGGAAGATCTGCGTCTCGGCCGTGGTCCTGCATCGCGCGGATGGGCTCGTGCTGACGGTGCGGAAGGCCGGGACGACCATGTTCATGTTCCCTGGCGGCAAGCACGAGCTGGACGAGCAACCGCTGGACACCGCCATCCGGGAACTGGCTGAGGAGACCGGACTGGCCGTTCCGCCGGAGGATCTGCAGCACCTCGGCGCCTGGGACACCCCGGCGGCCAATGAGGACGGCTTCGAACTCCACTCCGAGGTGTTCGCCCTCGTCCGCCCCTTGGCCTCGCAGCAGGTCCCGTCAGCGACCGCGGAGATCGAGGAACTCGTCTGGATGGATCCGGCCGACCCCGTGGCTCCCGGAGGCCACGGCATCGCCCCACTGTTAATGGCGGTGTTTCCTGAGCTGCAGCGTCACCGGCGAGTGTGAGCCGCGTGCGTGAGCCGGACGACTGGTCTCCGCAGCTTGCTATTCGCGCTGACTGCTGGAGGTCGGGCCGCTACGTGAGATCGGCGCGGTGCTGACGCTCGTGCCGCGCCTGCAGGCGCGCATCCACGACCACCAGAATGCTGACCACCACGAAACCGGCGAGGGCTAGGAGAACGGCCGTGCCGACGTCGTTCCCCGGGGACTGCAGCCCGCGGCCGGCGTCCTGCCACGGCCACAGCGCACGCAGGCCGCCGACCATGACACCGGCGAGCACGGCCAGGGTGATGGTGTGATGATGATCCAGCAGCCACTTGAGCAGCTTCACCACGATCACCATGCCCAGCACCAGGCCGATCGCGAAGATACCGAGGTAGCCCAGATCCCGCTCGTCCACGGCGCGCAGGGTGGGTTCGTAGAGGCCGAAGGTCAGCAGCAGGAATGAGCCGGACAACCCGGGCAGCATCAACGCGGAGACGGCGATCATCGCGGCCGGAATCAAGACGATCGGGTTCGCCTCGGCTGAGGCCGGCGGCAAGGACACCAGCAGGAACGTGGCCACGGCCGCCACGATCGCCCCGATGACATGGATCGGCCGCAGTCGCACAGCCGCGGGATCCCGGCCGAGCGCCACGGCCTCGAACCGTTCATTGGTCAGCCCCTGCAGCATCATCCGCCACGGCACAGCCACCGACGCCAGGACCATGCCGAAGAACAGCGCGCTCATCTGCACGGGGTGGTTCTCCATGGCATCGGCCATCGGTCCGGCGGCGGCGAACACGGCGATGACCATGCCCAGCGCCACGGGCAGCACCACGGTCCAGTGCACCCGGGAGAGGCTCTCGCGCGCGCCGGCGAGCCGGTCCGGGCCAGTGATGAGCGTCCGGACAGCGGAGATGACATGGGCCGCCGAGTTGATCAACTGGTGATAGATCCCCACCACCAGCGCCACGGTCCCTCCCGAGACCCCCGGCACCGTTTCCACCCCGCCGATCAGGGCGCCGCGGAGCAGATTCCCCCACCACGACGTCGGCCGTTCAGCCGGGCGGGAGGGTCCGGCGATCGCCTCGGCCGGGGACTCGGCGGGTGACTCGGCGGGTGACTCGGGTGTGGGCTCGACACTGGACATAAGGGGTGGGACTCCGTGGGTCGGTGAAGGCCGCAGGCGGCAGGACGGGCGAGCCTCCGAGTCTACCGAGGCTTCCTGAACCTTCCCTCTCGGTGCGTCCCTTCAGTTGTCCCAGGAGCGATTCACGCCCTGGGTGGAAGGATGTGATCCATGACCGAAGAAACTGCCTCCGCACCTGGCGAGCGTGCGCGCACCAGTCCCCACGGAACCGAACAGGACGGAGGCGTCAAAGCCGATCTCCACCGCTACCTGAAGAAGGCCAGGGAGAATCTGCGTTGGAAACTCGACGGCCTGGCGGAACGCGAACTGCGGATGCCGATGACCAGGACGGGCACGAACCTCTTGGGCCTGCTCAAGCACGTCAGTTCGGTGGAAGTCGGATACTTCACCGACTGCTTCGGCCGTCCCTCCGGGATCGACGTGCCCTGGCTGGAGGACGAGGCGGAACCCAACGCCGATATGTATGCCACCGCCGAGGAGTCCGTGGAGTCGGTCTTCGTGCTCGCGGACCGCTGTGCCGCGGCCTCCGACGCCGTCATCGACGACCTGGACCTGGACGCCGTCGGGACGGTGCCGTGGTGGAACGACGAATCGGTGACCCTCGGCGAGCTGATGGTTCACGTGCTGGCCGAGTATCAGCGGCACCTCGGGCATGCGGACATCGTCCGCGAGTTGCTGGATGGTCAGGCCGGCCTCAGCGCGCGCAACTCCAATCTGCCCGGTGGTATGCCCGACGACGCCCCCGGTACGGGCAGCGCCGACTGGTGGGCCGGGTACGTTGACCGGCTGCGGGCTATTGCTGAGTCAGCTCCGCGATCTGGAAGCTCGCCCCAGCCGGGTCCGTGACCGTCGCCAGGCGGCCGAACGGAGTGTCCAGGGGACCGTCCAGGACGGATCCACCCTGCTGCCGGATGAGGTCAACGGCGGCATCCGCGTTCTCAACAGAGAAGTACGGCTGCCAGTACGACGGCGTGCCCTCCGGGAACCAGGACGGGTCCGGCTCACAGAGTCCGGCGGTGGCGTTCTCCCCGCGGTGGTTGTTGGCATAGCGCCCCATCGCCTCGGCGTCCTCGGTCTCGGCGTCCCCGCCCTCGTCGGGCTGCTCCTTGCCGTCCTCACCCAGCAGAACCGGCTCCCAGCCCCAGACGGTGCGGTAGTACTCGGCGTCGACGTCGTAGTTGAAGCTCATGACCTCGAACCACGCCGGGGAGCCCACGCTGTTGTCGAGGACGAAGCCTTCCAGGCGGTTCGGCTGCCACACGCCCATGACTTCTCCGCCGGGGCTGGTGACGACGCCCATGGTGCCGAGTTCGGGCATGGGCATGGCGGGCACGATCACGTCGCCGCCCGCCGCGGCCGTATCGGTGAGCGACTTCTCGATGTCATCGCTCTTGAGATAGACCATCCACGCCGGGGCCTCGTCGGAGTCGTTCTCGGCCATCGACATGGCCCCACCCACCGCGGCTCCGTGACGCGTGATCAAGTGATAGTGGCCGAAGTCCGGTCCCATGTCTTCGAACTCCCAGCCGAACAGGGACTCGTAGAAGCCCTGCACGGCAGTGAGATCGGGAACGTTGAGATCCACCCAGACGGGGGAGCCGACGGTGAAAGTCGACTGATCGCCGGAAGCAGTTCCGGCGGAGATGGCGGTGGCGGCCGGAGAGTTGGCCGTCGCAGGGTTGCTCGCGGTGGGGGCTGCAGTGGGGGAATCCGTGTTCGTCTCAGCGTTGATAGTGGCGTCTGACATGGCGTTCTCCTGGTGTTCGGATACCCGCCGGCCCAGATGGTCGGACGGGTCAGGTCGGTCAGAAGGGTGATGTATCCCACCGTGGCACGCCCGGCGGAGACCGGACACTCCGATTCTGCTCAGTGCCCTGTCCCTCGGCGTTCCTCGGTATTCCTCGGCGCCGTTGTCCTCAGTGCCGCAGAGCCGGCATCAGCGACGGCAGAGCGCTGAGCAAGGGGAATTGCCACGGGGCCGCAAAGTCAAGCCCCAACTGCACCGTGGCCGAGCCGGTGAGCGGCCGAGGATGAACCCCGACGGCGGGGCGCGCGCTGGCCAGGTGATCCAGCGGTTCCGCGGTGGCCGGGACGGCTGTGGCTAGCAGCCACGGAGCAGAGGCCACCAGCGGCAGGCGGAACGATCCTTCACCGAGACGCAGGACGCCGGCGACCGGCAGACCCGCCGGGGCCGGCGTCGGGTAGAAACCGATCCAGACCAGCGCCTCGAGGCCGGGGCCGTTGTGCAGGAACGTCGGGAGATGGACCGTGCCGTCGACCGTGCCGAGCTGCCCGGTCGAAGTCTTCGGTTGACCTGCCGCCACGTCGGCCTCGGTGATGCCGGGCGGGTAGACGGCGAAGGGGGCCGGCGTCGTGTCCGAAAGGGTGTCGGCGAGCCGTCGGAGTTCTGAGGGTGGGGTGCCGACATCGTCCCGGAACCTGCGGGTGAACGTGCCGGGGGAGGAGAAGCCGACGTCGTGGCAGATGTCCACCACGGAGCTGTCCCCGGCCAAGAGCAACTGCTTGGCGTGATGGAACCGCACGCCGGCCAGGAAACGGTTCGGTGTCACGTGAAGGCGTTGGGCGAACATCCGGGTGAAGTGGAACTGGCTGTACCCGGCGGCGTCGGCCATGTCCGCCACCGTGATCGGTTCGGTGGCGTGGTCAACGATGAACTGTGCGGCCCGGTGCGCCGCCGCCTCATGCTCGGCCTGTTGAAGGTTCACGGTTTCAGTCTGGATGCTGATCCGGTCAATGTCATCAGATCGGCCTCAGAATTGACGTCTGACTCACGTCGTATTCACGCCAGATCGACTGCGGACGGCCTGAGAAGCCGCCCGCAGTCGATCAAGACCGGTCTGTCCGGTCTGCCCGGCTGTCCGATCAGATCAGGCCAGGTCAGGCCAGGGCGAGACCTTGCACCGGTGCCAGCTTGGCCGCGCGCTGGGATGGCGCCACCGAAGCGAGGAGCCCCGCGGCGATCGACACCAGCACGATCACCGCGATCTCCAGCCACGGGATCACCGGCCAGACGATGGACTGACCGATGTCAGCGGCCATCGGCGCGAAGACCGTGTGGGCGCCCATCCCGCCGTAGAAGGTGCCGAGGGCGCAGCCGATCAGAGCGGCGACGCCGGAGATCAGCACAGCCTCCAGAGCGAGCATGCCGCGCAACCCACGCCGCGTCAGCCCGAGCGCCCGCATCAGCGAGTTCTCCCGCGAGCGTTCGATCGCCGACAGGGACAGCGTGTTGGCCACACCGATCAGCGCGATCAGCACCGACACCGCCAGCAGTGCCGTGACCACCATGAGCATGCCGTCAATGATCACCGACATCATCAGACGCATCCCCAGATCGGCCGAATTGACCTTCTCCTGGGTCACTCCGGTGGCCTGCGTGACCTCGGTGTTCAGGTCCTGCAGACCATCGATGCTGATGGCGTCACTGGCCTGCATCCACAACACCGGTGCAGCGGCGGCCAGAGCGGCGGTGTCTTGTCCACCCTGGCCGGCGGCTGTCCCGGTGCCGATGGCGTCCGTGTCCAGGCCGATCGACCGGGCGTCCTCGAGAGTGAGCACCGGATGAATCGTGGACGAGGAGCTGTGGATCGCCTCAAGCTCCAGGGACCCGCTGGCGCCGGTCACCGTCACCGTGTCCGCCTCAACGGTGTTCGGCACCAGAATTGTGCCCGGCTCGCCGAGGCGGTCCGTGGCTTCACCTTGAGGCATGCCGGCGACGACGGCGTCCAGTTCCGCGGTGTCGGCCGCGTAGACGATCCGATCCGCCGGGCCGTCCCCGAAGGCCGCCATGCCGGCGGGCAACAACAGAGCACTGGAGTCGATGTCGTCGAGTCCGGTGACCTTCTCCCGGGCGTCGACGGCGTCGTCGTAGGTCATCGGCTGTCCGGCGCCCATCTGGGCACCGGTCTCGGCGCCGGACTGCTCGCCGGATTGCTCACTGGAGGTGCCGGCGTCGGGAGCGCCTTCTCCGTTCTGTCCGGGAGCAAGCTCCACGGACATGTCCACGGGGAACTCCGCAGCGAAGATGGTGTCCATCTGCTGCTGAGCGGTCCGGCCGCCCGTGAGCATCATGGCCACCAGCGTGGTGCCGATCAGCAGGGCAGCGGCCGTGGCTGCCGTGCGGCTCGGGTTGCGGACCGCGTTCAGTCGGGCCATCCGTCCGGGAACTCCTGCCGGGCGGACGGCGAATCCGGCCACGGAGACGACCGCCGGGACGAAGAGCACTCCGAGCATCAGCACGCCCACGAAGGACAGAGCACCACCGGCGACGGCGATGGCCAGAATGGCCTCGGAGGCCCCCCAGAACAGCGCGGCCAGTCCGGCCAGCAACAGCAGGGCGCCGAACGCCAGGCGGACCTTGCCGGCGCGGTTCCCCACGGCCGCGTCTTCGCGGGGTCGCATGGCCTCCAGGGGCGAGACCCGCGTGGCGGCGAACGCGGCTGACATGGAAGCCAGGATGGTCATCACCATGCCGACGGCCACGCAGGCCAGCAGGTCACGCGGATTGACCTCGAAGGTGAGGAAACTGAAGCCATCCAGCGATGACCCCCAGGCCACCAGGGCGGCCACGAGACCGACGGCCAACAGTGAACCGATGGCGGCACCGACCACGCCGATGATGCCGGCCTCCGTCAACACCGAGCCCCGCACCTGTTGCCGCGAGGCCCCCAGGGCCCGCTGCAGTGCCAAGTCACGCGAGCGCTGCGCCACCAGGACCGAGAAGGTGTTCGAGATGACCAGCGCCGTCACGAGCAGAGCAATCGCGGCGAACGCGCCCAGCACCCAGACGAACACGTTGGAGCCGGCCATCTGCGCGACCTGCTCTTGAGCCTGAACGTCCGGGGTCGCCACGGTCACGGACAGACCTTCGGCCTGGGCGAACTCGTCTAGGGCAGCCTGAACAGCGGCCTGATCGGCGCCGTCCTCCAGGCTGATGAGGATGTAATCCGCGGGTTCGGCGGGGATCTCCTCCATCGGCTGCTGTTCAGCAGCGCCGTCTCCAGCGCCGTTCCCAGCGCCGCCGGCGGCAGCAGCGGCGTCGGACATCGCCTGCGCCGAATCATCCTGCAGAAGCCCGGCGAGCTCATCGTCGAGGCTGAGCTGGATGGCGCCGGAGGACGTGGGGTCCTGGGATGTGGTGGTCACTCCGGAGACGGTGACCTTGCGGCCTCCCGCGTCTTCGGTGGATCCGGCCATCAGATACGTGGTGGATCCGACCTCGAGACCGTACTTCTCCGCCGTCTGCTCGTCCACGGTGATTTCCGTGGCAGAGCCGCTGGCGGGGAACTCGCCCTCGACCAGGGGCTGGGCCACGAGGGAGATGTCCTCCGGAACGGTGGACGCCAGGGCGAAGTCAGCATTCGGACTCCAGGTTCCCTGGCCCGAGACGTCGTCGGGCCGTTGGATGCCGACCACGGTGGTGGAGTGCGCATACGCCTCCCGCACGCCTTCGACGTTCTGCATCGGCCCGGGCTCGTCGGTGGTGCCGGCTGCCTCGGTCATGGCGGTCCTGGCCTCGTACTCATCGTCAGCATCTCGGGACGGAGCGACGACCAGGTCGGCATTGGCGTACGTGGAGCCGATGGAGCTGCGCAGACTGGCGGTGGACGTGGTGCCGACGATCAGCGCGGAGGCCAGGAAGGTGACCCCGATGACGATGGCCAACAAGACAGAGATATAGCGCCGGGGTTGATCCCGGAGTTGTGACAGTGCGAGTTTCAGCATGGCTCAGGCCACCCCCAGCTTCGCCAGCGAGGCCAAGACGTTGTCCGGGGTGGGGTCGGAAATCTCGCCGGCCAGCTGACCGTCGGCGAGCAGGACCACGCGGTCGGCATAAGCGGCGGCCGAGGGGTCGTGGGTGACCATGATGATGGTCTGGCCCATCTCGCGCGAGGAACGGCGCAGCAGTGAGAGCACCTCGGCGCCGGTGGCGGAGTCGAGGTTGCCGGTGGGTTCGTCGCCGAACACCACGTCCGGGCGCGTCAACAGTGCCCGGGCCACGGCCACGCGCTGCTGCTGACCACCGGAGAGCGCGTGCGGCTTGTGCTTGAGGCGATCCTTCAATCCCAGAATCCCGACGACGTCGGCCATCCAATCCTGGTCCACCGGCTTACCCGCGAGGTCCAGCGGAAGCACGATGTTTTGTTCGGCGGTCAGGGTGGGGACCAGGTTGAACGCCTGGAAGACGAAGCCGATGCGGTCGCGGCGCAGGCGGGTCAGTTCGGTGTCCCCGAGGCCGGTGATCTCCTGGCCTCCGAGGGTGATGGAGCCGGAGTCGGCGGTGTCGAGGCCGGCCAGGCAATGCATCAGCGTGGACTTGCCGGAGCCGGAGGGGCCCATGATCGCGGTGAAGTGTCCGGCAGTGAAGTCCACGTCCACACCGGCCAGAGCGTGCACGACGGCCTCGCCCTTGCCGTAGGTCTTGACGAGCCCGCGGGCCGAGACGGCGGTGCCGGTGGCGTTCTGGGCGGTGGCCGAAGCGGTAGCGGCCGAAGAAGCACTGGAAGCCGAGCTGGTGGCTGCAGAACTGGTGTTGGTGCTGGTGGATGAGACGCCGGCGTCGGGATCGGCTGGGGGCTGCTGGGCAGGTGCGGTGACATCAGAAGAGGTATCCATGTACCCCACTCAATCGTGTTTCCGCCCGCGGGGGATCGTCCATCAGGCTTGTTCCGTGGTGAATCCGGGTCATCCTCCGGGGTGAATCCGGGTCATCCTCCGGGATGACTCGGGGTACTCCCGGACGACCCCGGTGGAGTACGGGCGGGCGCCCGGGTAGAACAACATAGAACAACGGGGTGGAATAAAACGGGTGCCTGGGGGACTTGCGCCAGGCGTGACGACGTCACGAAATCCTCACGCGGAAGGCGGAGAGTATGAAGCACATCAAGCTGGGAACCGACGGACCAGAGGTGTCCCGACTAGGGCTGGGATGCATGGGCATGTCCGCCTTCTACACCGGTAGTGGCACCGACGAGGCCGGAGCGATCGCCACGATCCATCGAGCCCTGGAACTGGGCATCACCTTCTTCGACACCGCCGAGATGTACGGTCCCTATGCCAATGAGGAGCTGCTGGGCCGGGCCCTGGGCAAGCGCCGCTCAGAGGTCGTGGTCGCCACGAAGTTCGGGACCATCTCTCACCGGAACGGTGACGCTCCCGGTCTGGACGGAAGTGCTGAGAACGTCCGGCCCTCGGTGGAAGGCTCGCTTCAGCGCCTGAACACCGATTACATCTATCTGTATTACCAACACCGCATGGACCCGGACACCCCCATCGAGGAGACCATGGGCGCTCTCGCCGAGTTGGTGCAGGAAGGAAAAATCCGCCACATCGGGCTCTCCGAGGCCGCGCCCGCCACCATCCGGCGCGCGCACGCGGTGCATCCCGTCACGGCGCTGCAGACCGAATACTCGTTGTGGTCTCGGGATCCCGAGGCAGAGATCCTGCCGACGGTGCGTGAACTGGGTATCGGATTCGTGCCGTACTCGCCCCTGGGACGGGGATTCCTCACCGGCACCATCCGGTCCGTGGATCAGCTGGATGAGAACGACTTCCGCCGCAACAACCCCCGCTTCGCCGGGGAAAACCTGCAGCGCAACATCGGCATCGTCGAACAGGTGGACGCGGTGGCCGCCGAGGTTGATGCGACGCCGGGACAGGTGGCGTTGGCGTGGTTGCTGGCCCAAGGCGATGACCTGGCCCCGATCCCGGGCACCAAGCGCGTGGCCTACCTGGAGGAGAACGCCGCCGCTGATGCGCTGGAGCTCACCACCGAGCACCTGGCCGCACTGGACCAGGTGGCCGCGCCGGTCGGAGACCGCTACGAGGACATGTCCCCGGTCAACCGCTGAACCCGGGTCCATGACCGCCGTCGGCCCGTGTTCTCGGGGCGTCGGCGGTAGCATTCATTCCGGGCGTTCACGGAGCTGCCGGAGCGGGCTGACCACCGGAGCAGGTGGTGCCGGGCGGTAGGTTCGTCGCCCACCACGGACGACATGGATGAAAGCGGAGGCCGCTGTGGATGTCCTCATGGCGGCGCTGCCGATCGTGCTGACGCTCGGGCTGTTGCCGACGAAACTGCCTTCCTGGGTGGCTCCCGGTGCGGGGCTCACCACGGCGCTCGTGCTGGCCGTTCTCTGGTTCGGCACCTCATGGTCCGATCTCGGCATGGCTTTCGGGAGTGGCCTCGGAACTCTGGTGGAGGTCCTGGCCATCATCGCCGGGGGCATCCTCCTCTCCCGCGTCATGGGTCGCACCGGAGCCCAGCAGCGCATCGCCAGTTGGCTGACGGCCGGGGGCGGACCCACGGTGTCCTCAGCGCTGCTGATGGTGACGGGCGTGGTGCCCTTCATGGAGTCCGTCACCGGCTTCGGCGTGGCCGTCATCATCGGGTTGCCGCTGTTGCTCTCCCTCGGCTTCGCCCCCTTGCGAGCCGCCGTCCTCGCCCTCCTCGGACTGGCGATCGCCCCCTGGGGCTCGATGGCTCCCGGCACGTTGCTCGGAGCCGAGATCGCCGGCGTTCCGCTGCTGGACCTGGGCTTGGCCTCGGGGGTGTTCAACCTGGTGGCCTTCATCTCCGCGGGCGCGGTGGCCGGCGTCGTGGCGGGCCGTGGTTCCCGGGAGGTCGGGTGGATCCAGGGCCAGCCGACCTGGCCGCTGCTCGCGCAGTGGATCGGCACCGGACTGGCGGCCGGACTCGTGCAGGGCTCGTTGATTCTGCTGGCCAACGTGCTGTTGGGAACGGCGGTGGCCGGTGCCGTCGGTTCTCTGGTGATGTCCGCCGCCTGGGCCTGGATCATCAGCCGAGGACGACTGCGACCCGTGCCGTGGAGTTTCCTGGCACCGTATCTGATCCTGTTGGCCGCCACGGTGGCCGGACAGATGGTCGAGCGCTTCGCCTGGCCCAATGCTGTCGGCGCGGTGTTGGGCTCCCCGGCCCTCTGGTCTGCGGTCGGTGCCCTGTCCGGCGTCGTGATTCTGCAGATGGACCGGGACCAGCGCTGGAGGCTGCCGCGGGAGACCGGCCGGATGTGGCTGAGCACGGCCGTGCCCACCGGGCTGTATCTACTGCTTGGGTACGCCGTCTCCGGTGGCGGGCTGGCCGAGAGCCTCGCGACCGCGCTGACGTCACTGGGCGGGGGATTCCTGTTCCTGGTGCCGTGGATCGGGGGCCTCGGCGGCTACATCACGGCCTCCAATACGGGCGCGAACTCCATGTTCGGTGGCATCCAGACCGAAGCCGCCCATGGTTTGGGGGTAGCGCCGCTGTGGGTGATGGGTTCGCAGAACGCCGCGGCGGGCCTGGGATGTCTGACCAGTCCGGCCCGGGTCGAGTTGGCCTACCGCCTGGCCGAGGCGCACCAGAGTGAGGACGCCGCCGGACCAGGGCTGACCCGGGGCAACATCCTGCGGGTGACGATGCCGTTGGTGCTGGCCTGCATCCTGCTGTGGGCCGTGGGCGGCATGCTCTTTCTGCCGACGGGCGGCTAACGGCTGCGGCTGGTGGCGAGGAGCGAGCCGACTAGTCCCCCTTCCGCCGACACCGAGGCGCGGCGAACGGGTATGAGTGTCGGCGCAGAGGTGACTGCCGCCCCTGGACGCGCGACTACGGCTGGGCCACCCCGGTCCGGTAGGCCGTCACCACGGCCTGAACGCGGTCACGGGCCCCGAGCTTGGACAGCACCCGTCCCACGTGAGTCTTGACCGTCGCCTCGGACAAGAACAATCCGGCCGCGATCTCCTGATTCGAGTCGCCGCGGGACATCAGCATCAACACCTCGCGCTCCCGCGGCGTCAGCGACGCCACCGCGGCGGACTCCTGCTGCCAGCGCTGGTCGGCACTGTGATCGCGGCGGAGGGTGGGGGCCATGTGGTCCAGCAGACGTCGAGTCGTCGAGGGGGCGATGACGGCGTCGCCTCGGTGCACCGTGCGGACGGCGGCGAGCAGTTCTTCCGGAGGCGCGTCCTTGAGCAAGAAGCCGGAGGCGCCGGCCTCGATCGCCTCGAGTGCGTATTCGTCCAGATCGAAGGTCGTGAGGACCACGACGCGCGGTCCGTCCGGCTGGTGCGGATCAGGTCCAGAACCGTCCGCCCCCAAGCCTGCCGCCCCCGAGGTCGCTACGTCCGAGCCTGTCGCCCCGGTTCCCTCCGCCGCCGGTAGCAACGCACGGGTCGCGGCGATGCCGTCCATTTGAGGCATGCGGATGTCCATCAGGATCACGTCGGCTCCGCGGACAGCGGGAGAGGCGACG
The DNA here is from genome assembly GCF_042665635.1 of Citricoccus sp. GCM10030269. Lineage (NCBI taxonomy): Bacteria > Bacillati > Actinomycetota > Actinomycetes > Micrococcales > Micrococcaceae > Citricoccus > Citricoccus sp. GCM10030269. The sequence goes on from NZ_JBHTCV010000002.1 coordinate 401,572, forward strand.
GCGTCGCGCCCATTGGAGGCCTGCGCGACGACCTCGAGGTCGGGCTGGGAGTTGATCAACATGGCCAGTCCGGATCGGACCAGCTGCTGGTCGTCCACGAGGGCGATGCGGATCGGTTCGGTCTGCTCAGCAAGGTAGTCGGTCACGGTTCCATCATCTCGTGTTCTCAGATCACTTTGCGGGCAGAACGAACCGGTTCGTTTTGCCCGCAAAGTGGCGTGGGGGCGGGTCAGCGCGGCGGGTGGGATGGGGACGGGGCGTTAGATCTCTTGGTAGGGAACTGTGGCGTGCACGGAGAAGCCGCCTCCGGGGCGGGGGCCGGTCTGGACGGTGCCGCCGAACAGGGTGATGCGTTCGCGCAGACCGACCAGTCCTTGCTGGGACCCGCGGGTCTCGTGGGCGGCGGCGGCGCCGCGGCCGTCGTCGTCGATGTGGATCTCCAGGCCCCAGGCAGTCCACCGCAACAACACCGAGGCAGAGGCGTTCGGCCCGCCGTGACGCACCGTGTTGGTCAGCGCCTCCTGCACGGCCCGGTAAGCGGCGAGTTCGCCACCGGCGGGCAGGGGCCGCCGGGCATTGCCCTCCACGGCGAAGTCCACGTCCAGACCGGTCAGGCGGACGGTGCTGATCAGGTCGTCGAGGTCCATCAGGCCCGGCTGCGGGTTGAACTCGGTGGCTTCGGGACCGCGCAGGACGCCCAGCAGCCGCCGCATCTCGCCGAGGGCCTTGCGACCGGTTTCGGACACCGTGCCCAGGGTGTCGACGGCCACCGCCGGGTCATGGGCACCGGCGTACCGGCCGCCGTCGGCCTGGGTGATGATCACCTGCAGGGAATGCGCGACGATGTCATGCATCTCCCGGGCAATGTGATTGCGTTCGTCCGCGGCGGCCAATTCGCGTTCCTGAGCGGCCTCGACTTCCAGCTGCCGGGCTCGGTCGCGCAACTGATCCAGGGCGATGCGGCGGGTCCGTGCCAGATCGCCGAACGCCCACGCCGCGAGGACGATCGCGGCTGCGACAACGAAGAACGATACCGCGATGGTCAGTTGCTGCGTGGGGTCGCTGAAGTCGGCGGGATTGTTGTTCCAGGCCCCACCGGGCTCGAACAGGGACAACGGGGCGTAGGCGGTGTTGACCCCGTTGAGCACGGCTCCGACGAGAGCAGTGGCCAAACCGGCGAAGGAGGCCCACCGGGGACCGTTGGCGGCCAGGTTGTGCACCATCATGGGCACGGCGATGAGCGAGGGCAACAGGTCGGGCCCGAACACCAACTGAATCAGACAGAACACCACGGTGATGCCCGCCGCCAGTACGGGCCGCCACCGGCGAATGGCCCACGGCGCGAGCTGGCCGACGGAGCAGACGAACGCAACAGCCTGCTCCACTACTGAGCTGGAGCCAGAGGTCGCCGGAGCTGCAGCCCCGAGGGAGGCGATGGAGAAGAAGAACACCAGGGCGCAGGCGACCAGCACATCCGTCAGGATGGGGTGGTCGCGAAACCAGGTGTCGATGCGGCGCAGGGGGTTCACGGAGTGAGGTCCTCCACGATGACCGCGGCCGGAGCGCTCCTGGTCCGTTCGGCCCCGACGCCGGCCCACAGGCTCACCGACTCCGCGTCACCGGACTGGGTGGCCGCCGCCCGCACAGGCTTCGTCAGGGCATTGATCTCGGGATAGGCGGCCGGCGCGTCGGCGTGTTCGCGCATGAACCGATTCTCCAGCCCGCGCGCCCATCGACCGGAGAATGCCCTCGTCAGAGCGGTCTTGGAAGCGCCGGTGCCGGTGGCGGCACGGTCCAGGGCATCGCGGTGCAGGGCGGAGGTTCCAGCCTCCTCGGCGCGCAGGAACGCGGTGCCGCACTGGGCGGCCGTGGCACCGGCGTCCAGCACCGCTTGGACCCCGCGAGCGTCCATGATGCCGCCGGCAGCGAACACCGGGACTTCGTTCCCGACGGCGGTCCGCACCTGAGTCAGCAAGTCCAGCAGGCCGGTGGCGCCGGGATCGGCGGCCGGGTCGTGGACGGAGCGGTGCCCGCCCGCCTCGGGTCCCTGAAGACAGAGGACGTCCGCACCGTTGTCCAGGGCCGCGACCGCTTCGTCGACCGAGGTCACGGTGACGCCGAGAACAGAGCCGGAGGCGTGCAGACGATCGAAGACCTCGGGGGCGGGCAGACCGAAGGTGAAGGTCACCACGGGCCAGCCATCGGCTTCCACAGCGGCCAGCTTCTCCTCCCACCCGTCCATCGCATCCGGGTCGAGGGGTGTCCCGGTCTCCGTGTCGCCCGGCAACTCCACGCCGAGGCGCTCCGCCTCCGGCAGCAGGCTGGAACGGTACGCGGCCACCTCGGCCGCGCGCCGGCGTCGGGCTTCTGATTCCGGGGTTTTGCGGGAGGTGGGAATCGCGGTGTTGGCCGGTTCCGGGACGAAGAGATTCACCCCGATGGTCGGGGCATGATCCGTGGCCTCCCGGGCTGCGGAGACGTCCTCTGCGAGCTGAGCGGCCGGGCGCATGCCTCCGGCCAGGAACCCCAGTCCGCCGGCGTTGGACACTGCCGCGGCCAGCTGCCAGGTGGAGGGGCCGCCGGCCATCGGGGCGGCCACGATCGGCACCGTGAGCGGCGGAACGGTCGGGTTCGCGGACACGGCGGAGTCGGTCGAGGCAGTGGGACCGCTGGAGGCAGTAGTCATGACTGGATTCTGGCACCGTGTGGAGCGCGGCGAAAACCACCGCGGGTGGATCTCCAACGCCGGCGCCTACGACCCTGGTAGGACGCCGAGTTGTCCCGAGAGATGCTTAGCCGGCCAAGTCCGCAGAATCCGCAGAGTCCGCCGAATCTGCCGACGCGGGCAAGGAGGGGTGACGGTTCCGCAGCTCCACCGACCACTTCTCGCCGGGCTCCAGGGTCTTGTGCCGGCCTTCCACATTGAGGTGGATCGGGCGGGCGGAGCCTTCCAGCCGTTCCACCGTGATGCGGTACTGAGTGATGCGCACGCTGAGTGGCTGTTGGCGGAAGCGGATGATGAACTCCGCACCCGGCAACTCGAGGGGCAACTGCGGATGCAGCCAGAGAGTGTCCGCACGGGTCTCGAGGCCGGCATAGCAGCGGATGACCAGATCCACGGTGCCGGCCATGGCCCCGAGGTGGATGCCCTCACGAGTGGTGCCGCCCTGGGTGTCGGACAGGTCGGCTTCGAGGGCCTCTTCGAAGAGCTCCCAGGAGCTGGACCGGTCGGTCCGGGCCGCCACCCAGCCGTACACCAGACGGGACAGCGTGGACCCGTGCGAGGTTCGCTTGAGGTAGTAGTCCACGGTGGCGCTGAAATCCTCCGAGGTGAAGTGGTACCCCATACGATTGAGGATCGCCTGGAGCTCTTCGGAGGAGAACAGATAGGCGAGCATCAGCACGTCGGCCTGTTTGGACAGCTTGTACCGATTGGTGGAGTCGCCTTCGGCCTGCAGGATGAGGTCGAGACGACCGATGTTCCCGTACCGCTGCCGGTAGGCCTCCCAGTCGAGCTCCAACAAATCCTCGTAGCCGTCGAACTGGCTCATCACGCCACCCTCCTGGAAGGGCACGCGCAGTTTGAGGCTGATGGATTCCCAATGGTCCAGCTCGTCCTCGAAGACGTCGAGCCATTCGGTCAGCGGGTCGTCGAGCCCGTCCAGCCAGCGCACCAGCCGCACCGTCTCGGACAGCACCCAGGACAGCAGCACGTTCGTGTAGGCGTTGTTCCGCAGTCCGGACCCCGGGGTCTCGGGGTAGCCGTCGTGGTACTCGTCCGGACCCATGACGCCGTGCAGTTCATAGCGCCCCCGCTCCGGGTTGCACTGGGTCATTGAGACGAAGAAGCGGCAGATCTCCACGAGCATCTCTGCGCCGTAGTCCGAGATGAAGGTGCGGTCGCGAGTGGCCTCGACGTACCGCAGCACCGAATAGGCGACGGCGAGGGAGACATGGCGCTGCAGATGCGAGTTGTCCGGCATCCACGTCTGGGAGCGTTCGTTCCACAGCTCGGTGGGGGTCTCCTCGCGGCCGTCCGAGCCGGACTGCCACGGGAACATCGCCCCGCGGTATCCCTCGGCACGGGCGTTGGCGCGGGCCTCCCCGAGGCGCCGGTACCGGTACATCAGCAGCCCCCTGGTGAGCTCCGGGCGGCGCAGTGTGAGCATGGGGTACACGAAGATCTCGTCCCAGAAGATGTGCCCGCGGTATCCCTCGCCGTGCAGGCCGCGGGCCCCCAGGCCCGCGTCGAGGTCACGGCGGGATCCGAAGGTGGTCTGCAGAACGTGGAAGGTGTGCAGGTTCAGCGCCAGTTGATGGCGCTGACTGGCCCCGGGTTGCTCGCGCTCGTCGTCGGAGGACTCGTTGAACTGCGCGGATTCGGTGAACTGCGCGGATTCGGTGAACTGCGTGGACTCGGTGAGCTCCGCGGACTGGGTGAGCTTCACGGCGAAGCGCGACCAGTTGATGCCCCACATTTCCTCGTGGTAGGTCAGCAACTGTCGGAAGGAACCGGTCCGCTCGACCCGTTTGGCGGCGTTGTGCCACACCGAGGACACCGCATGGTCGTGGGTGTTCGCAGCAGCAGCGATCTTGTCGAACATCACCGGCACGCCCTGCGTCAGGTTGATCTCGATGTCATGGCCCGCCACCAGGTCCCCCTCCTGAACGGGGGTGCGGAGCGGTTCGGGGGCATCCGCCGGGGACTGGAAACGGGTGCGGGCGGCCATGGCGACGTGAACCCGGGACTGATTCGTGACAGTCGCCGACAGCACCGTCTCCTCATCGAGCTCACGGGAGGACACCGGTTCCCAATGTTCGGAGGCCAGCTCGCGATCGTCGGCGACGTTCTGATTGGCCACCCGGCCATCGATCATCGAACGCACCGTGGCGGTGCCCGACCAGTTCTCCGCTTCCACGGTCAGTTCCATGGCGGCGAGGTGATGGCCGGCGAACGACTGGAACTGACGCGTGCTGACCCGGGTGATGCGTCCCTGGTCATCGCGGAACCGAGTGGTGCGGCTGAGCAGCCCGCGGCGCAGATCGATTTCCTGGCGGTAGGAGATCATGTTCGGATTGCCCGGAAGCAAATCCTCTCCTCCCGGGAGGGTGACCTTCACGTAGGTCCAGTCCGGGGCATTGACCATGTGCTCCGTCTCGACCGTCTTGCCCTGCACCACGGACTTGAGCCGATTGAAGATGCCCGCCACATAGGTTCCGGGGTAGTGGACGGATCCTGCTGTGGTGCCGGGGATGGACCCGCGCGTGCCCCAGTACCCGTTGGCCAACGTGCAGAGAGCCTCGCGGGTCCCCTCTTCTGTGGGGTCGAAGTGGTCATAGGCCAGCACCCAGTTCGGGTCGAACGGCCGAGTGGTCCGCAGATCGATCTGCAGCACGGTGATGTCCTCGACGACCACGTCCGCACCGGCGTCCTTGAGACGGCGGGGATCGTTGGCGCGGTCCACGCCGACCACCAGTCCGAAGCCGCCCATATGCGCTGCCTGCACTCCCGAGGCGGCGTCTTCCAGCACGACTGCGTCGGCCGGTTCCACCCCCAGCTGCTCGGCCGCCAACCAGAACATCGCCGGGTCTGGCTTGCCCGGAAGTCCGCGTTCCAGGGCGGTGTTGCCGTCCACGACGACGTCGAACAGCTTCTCCACCTGCCCCGCCCGCAGCACGGCCGCGGAGTTTCGGGACGACGTGACCAGTGCGGTGGGCACCGCCTCGTGGCGGAGCTTGGTCAGCAGGGCCAGGGACTCCGGGAACACGGTGACGCCGTCCCGGGCCAGGACGGCCTCGAAGAAGCCCTGTTTCCGCGCCGCCATGGCCAGAACGTCAGCCTCGGGCACCACTAGACCGCGCGAGGCAAAGAAAGCGCGCACTCCCTCCTCGCGCGGCTTGCCGTCCACGAAGGTCAGGTAGTCCGCTGCCGGGTCGAAGGGCCGCAGCACACTCGAATCCGCGGCCACGGCTGCGGCATTCTCGGGCAGGGCGCCCACGGCCGCCATGGAGGAATCGAAGAGATCTTTCCACGCCCGGGCGTGCACACCCGCGGTGTCCGTGACGACGCCGTCCATATCGAAGATCACCGCCCGGAAGTGCCGTAGCGCGTGGCGGCGAGCCGGTCCCGTCAGTTCCACGGGGCGGGTCAGTGGATGCATGGAGTCGTCCTGTTCCTCGCCAGATTCCTGCGAAAGGCCCTCCTGGGCACAGTGGCCATGTTAACGACGGGACCTTCCGGCCGTTCAATGATGTCGGGAACGCTCCAGCAGCATGAGCACCTCATAGTGATCGGTCTGCGGGAACATGTCCAGCAACTGGGCCCGCACGGGGTGGTAGGAGCGCAACCGCTCGAGATCGCGGGCCAGCGTGGCCGCGTTGCAGCTCGAATAGAGCACGCGGGGAACGCCGGAACCCTCCAACCAGTCGGCCAGCTCTGGACCGATGCCGCGCCGTGGCGGATTGACCACGACGGCGTCCGGCACCTCCTCCGGCGCCTGAACGGCCGTGGCGTCCCCGACGGCGAAGCGCACCCGGTCCTGCGCGCCCAACTGGCGCGCGGTCACTTGGGCGGCGGCGACGGCGTCGGGCGCGGTTTCGAGGCCCTGCACCGAACGCTGGGTGCCGGGCGGCAGCGGGCCCGAGCCGTGGCGGACCTCGGCCAGCTGGAAGCCGAATCCGCCGACGCCGCAATACAGGTCCCAGACGCTGCGGGTCAGCGTCTGATCGAGCCACGCGGAGGCCTGGGCGTACAAGGCTGAGGCCATGGCGGTGTTCGTCTGGAAGAACCCCTGCGGGCGCTGGTTCAGGGGAATGCCGTTCACGCGCATGGTGAGGGTCTCGGCTCCGGCCAGGTGGATCTCCTCCTCGCCCTCGAGCACGGCACGGTGCTCCGGGAGAATGTTCGCGGTGACGACCTGCGAGTTCGGCAGGGCCTCGAGGAGTCCGGGGACGGCGGCGCGCAAGGCCGGCAACTGATCCGTGGAGCGCAGCACGAAGCGGATCATCAGCCGTTCCTCCGGCGAGAGGGTCAGGATGACGTGCTTGAGCTCGCCGGTGCGCCGGCCGACGTCGTAGGGGATCAGCCCGGCCGTGGTGATGGTCTCCGCAATGGGCGGGAAAGCCGCCCCGAGGGCAGGCTCGTAGAGGCCGCAATCCTGCAGGTCCACGCCCGTACCGTCGTGATGTTTGGGGTGCTGACGAGGGTCGAGGATGCCCAGGCGAGGGTGCTCGGCGCTGCCGGTGACCACCATCTTGGCCTTGTTCCGGAAGGCGGACTCCTGCGAGGGGATCGGTTCGAGCCACAGGTCCGTGCCGTCAGGTGTGTGGGTGCCGGCGACCGGATCCAGCAGCGCGCGGACGCCGGCCTGCTTGTTCTGCAGTTGAAGCGAGTAGGGCACGCCCATGAGGGGACAGGAACGGCATTCGCCGGCGTCGGCGTGGGGGCACTGCATGATGCCTCCAGGATACCGGCGGGTGGACGGCGCGGATGGCTAGAGAGCACGGGGTGGATGGCGAGCGGGCACGGCGGCCCGGGGGCGGCGGCACGCGGGCGGCGTGCATCCTGAACGTTCGCTGGAGTACTGCTCGGCAGTCGCTCCGAGTTTCCGCAGGGTGAGAATCCGGTAACCGTGAGATCAGTCACCGGTGCTAGTTTCGCCATATGCCGACCCACAGTTCTATCGCCCTGCAGTTCCGGGCTGAGGCCTATGACCACCCGGACGGATCAGTGGACGCCGGCACGGTGATGACCTGGATCGATAAGACCGCCTATGCATCCGCCGCCTCGTGGTCCGGGACGAACGTGGTCTCCTCCTACGTCGGCAACATGCACTTCGCTCATCCGGTTCCCGTGGAGACCCGGGTGATCGTCCAATCGCGAGTGGTGCTGACCGGGCGGACCTCCGTGCACGTGCAGACCCGTGTGGTGCTGCCCGAGGTGAAGGACGAGAACGGCAAGTCCACGGTCTCCACCGAGTGCGTCATGATCTACGTTGCCGTGGACGCTGACGGCAATTCCATTCCGGTCCGCCCGTGGGAGCCTGAGACCCCGGAAGAGATCGAACGGGCGCGACTGGCCGAGCTGCGCGGAAACATTCGCCGCGAGGTCGAAGAGGCCATGATCGCCGCACCGCCGCCGGTGGACGAGCTCACCAGTGAGTCGGTGTTCTTGCGCTTCGTCGCCGCCACCCGGGAGGTCTACCCGGGTGAGAAGGTCCAGGGCGGCACGGTGATGCGGTGGATCGACGAGGCCGCCAACGTCTGTGCCTCACGATGGTCCGGGCTGAACGTGGTGGCGGTGTTTGCCGGGGGAGTCCGGTTCTATCAGCCCGTCCGCGTCGGTGATCTGGTCGAGCTCGAGGCGCGACTCGTGCACACCAGCCCGCGGTCCATGCACGTCTCCGTCCGAGCCCGGGCCGGAGACCGCCGTGACCGTGAGCTCAGCCTGATCGCGCACGGTCTGACGGTGATGGTCTCCACCGGAGCGGACGGCCGGGCCATGCCGGTGAGGCAGTGGAGCGCCGAGACGGAACAGGACCAGGCGCTGGAGCGACGTGCGCTGGAGCTGGTGGGTCTACGCAACAAGGCGGCCCATGAGTGGGCCGGCGGCTGACCCTACCACTCTCGCCTTTCCGCATCTGGCGGTCAAAAGTGCCCCAATTTCGGCCCGACTCCCGGGCGTGTTGGGGCACTTTTGACCCCCAGATGTGAGGGGGTTGACCCTGACGCGACGTGAGGCAGTGGAATGGGTGCCATGACGAACGAGACCGACCGGACCCGGACGCAAACCCATCCGGAACTTTCGCTGATGACCGTCGGGGAGACTGCCTCAGCGACGGGGGTCACCGTGCGCACCTTGCACCACTACGACCAGATCGGCCTGGTTTGCCCGGCCGCCCGTTCGGCCTCGGGCTATCGCTTGTATTCCTCGGCCGACGTCGACCGTCTTCAGCAGGTGGTCGCCTACCGGCGTCTGGGGCTGGGCCTCGAGCAGATCGCGGGGTTGGTGGAGAACGACGACGGCGAGGCGCCAGCGGGTGCCGAAGGCCCCGGCCGGCGTCGGGTCCTGGAGCGCCAGCGTGAACTCGTCGAGGAGAAGATCACTGAACTGACGCGGCTCCTGTCCGCGTTGGACACCGCATTGGAGAAGGACATGGACGCCATTCGACTGACCGAGGATGAGAAGCGCGAGCTCTTCGGGGAGGGCTTCAACGATGACTACGCCGCCGAGGCCCAGGACCGCTGGGGCGACACCGAGGCGTGGGCGGAGTCCCGGCGTCGCACGTCGCAATACACCAAGGCCGACTGGGAACAGATCAAGGCGCAGTCCGAGGAGAACAACCAGTTGATCGTCGACGCCCTCGACGCCGGTGCGGCCGCGGATTCTAAACAGGCCATGGCCGCCGCTGAGGCGGCTCGCGCTCACATCGATCGCTGGTTCTACCCCCTCGACGGTGAGTTCCACCGGTGTTTGGGAGACATGTACGTCCAGGATCCGCGCTTCGCCGCCACCTACGAAGAGCTCCGGCCCGGTCTGGCGCAGTACCTCCGCGACGCGATCCACGCCAACGCGGATCGGCACCTCCCCTGAAACGAGCGGTCAAAAGTGCCCCAATTTCGGCCCGATTCCCGGGCGTGTTGGGGCACTTTTGACCACCAGTTGAAGGGGGTGGGGGCTTCATCATCCTGGGATCGGAGCTCGCGATGTCCGCGGTGTGAGGCATGATGGAGATGGACCATTTTCGGGCTCTGATCCAGAACGCCTCGTCGGGTCGTGACGTGCCCGAACGGCGCCCGACGCCTCACCTGAATTCCTTCTGACCCGTTCGTCGGAAGGCCGCGCACGACCCGGAAGCCAAACTCATGCTGTGGAAACTCGTCCGGCACTATGGCAAGCCCTACTGGGGCCATGTCATTGCCGTCCTGGTGCTCCAGTTGGCCGCCACTCTGGCCACGTTGTACCTGCCCAGTCTCAACGCCGACATCATCGACAACGGCATCGCCACGGGCGACACCGGGTACATCTGGCGCGTCGGCGCCCTCATGCTCGGGGTGGCCCTGTTCCAAGTGTTCACCGCCATTGCCGCCGTCTGGTTCGGCGCGCGGATGTCCATGTCCATCGGCCGGGACATTCGTCAGGCGGTGTACACGAGAGTTGATCACTTCTCCGCCGAGGAGATGGGACGCTTCGGTGCTCCGACGCTGATCACGCGTGGCACGAACGATGTGCAACAGGTGCAGATGGTCGTGCTGATGGCCCTGAACTTCATGGTGATGGTTCCGATCATGTCCATCGGCGGGATCGTCATGGCCATCCAGGAGGATCCTGGCCTGTCGTGGCTGGTGTGGGTCGCCGTGCCCATCCTGCTGGTCATCGTGGGCGTTCTGGTCACGCGCTTGATGCCGTTGTTCGAGCGGATGCAGGAGAACATCGACGACGTCAACGGCGTGATGCGCGAGCAGATCATGGGCATCCGCGTGGTGCGGGCCTTCGTGCGCGAACGGCATGAGACGGAGCGGTTCAACCACGCCAACGAGGTGCTGACGAAGACCTCGGTGAACATCGGCCGCCTGTTCGTCCTCATGGGACCGGTCATCACCATGACCCTGCACCTGGCCACGGCCGCCGTGCTCTGGTTCGGTGGTCTGCGGGTGGACGCGGGACAGGTGGAGGTCGGCTCTCTGACCGCCTTCATGCAGTACCTGCTGCAGATTCTGATGGCCGTCATGATGGGCACCTTCATGTTCATGATGTTCCCCCGTGCCGTCATCACGGCCCGGCGCATCGGTGAGGTGTTGACCACCACCGGGTCCGTGCAGGAGCCGGAACACCCGGTGGTGCCGGAGCGCAAGGACGGCTCCATCGAGTTCCGCACGGTGTCTTTCGCCTATCCAGGGGCCGAAGCCGCCATTCTGGACCGGGTCTCTTTCACCGCGGAAGCGGGCAAAAGCACGGCCATCATCGGCTCCACCGGTTCCGGCAAGACCACGTTGGTCAATCTCATTCCCCGGCTTTACGACGCCACCGAAGGCGCAGTGATGATCGACGGCGTCCCGGCCACCGAGATGTCCCGCGAGTCCCTGACCGAGGCGGTCGGCCTGGTTCCCCAGAAGCCGTTCCTGTTCTCCGGCACCGTGGCGGAGAACCTCCGGTTCGGCAAGCCGGACGCCACGGAGGAGGAACTGTGGGCCGCTCTGGATACGGCTCAGGCCACCGAGTTCGTGAAGGACCGGACCACCGGCGAGGGCGAGACCCTGGCCACCGGCCTGGACTCGGCCATCTCTCAGGGCGGTACCAACGTCTCGGGTGGGCAGCGGCAGCGACTGTGCATCGCACGAGCCCTCGTGGCCAAACCCCGGGTGTACCTGTTCGATGACTCCTTCTCCGCCTTGGACGTCACCACCGACGCCCGGGTGCGTGCAGCACTGGCCGACTTCACCGAGGGAGCCACCACGATCATGGTCGCCCAGCGCGTCTCCACCATCACCGAAGCCGACCAGATCATTGTGCTCGAGGAGGGCCGGATCGTCGGCCGCGGAACACACCACGAACTGCTCGAGAGCTCAGAGACGTACCGGGAGATCGTTGACTCCCAGATCAGCGCGGAGGAAGTGGCATGAGCCGGAGCGAGCGAGTAGAAGACCTCTTCCCGAAGGTTCAGCGCCCCGCGTACCGGTCTCAGCAGTGGGACCGGAAGAACCAGCCCGACGTCGACTTGTCCGATCAGGAGATCGCGGAACATCAAGAGAGCGTCGGCACGGACGAGTGGGGCAACAGCAACGCTCCGCGCAAGGCCAAGGCCTTCTGGCCCTCCCTCGGGCGACTCTTCGGCACCCTGCGCCAGCACAAGTTCGGCGTGGTGATGGTGTTCGTCTTCGGAGCCATCTCCACGATTCTCACGGTGTGGGCGCCGGCCATCCTCGGTCAGGCCATGGACGTGATCTTCGACGGCTGGAGGGAAGGGTCGATCGACTTCACCACGCTCTCCAGGATGCTGGCCATCGTGCTGAGCATGTATGTGGTGGCCTCCCTGTTCGACTGGCTCCAGGGCTTCGTCCTGAACGAGATCGTCATGCGGGTGGTCTACCGGATCCGCCAGCAAATCGAGGCCAAGGTCAATCGTCTGCCGCTGAGCTACTTCGACACCCGCCAGCGCGGTGACCTGTTGTCTCGCACCACCAATGACGTGGACAACGTGCAGACCGCGATGCAGCAGGCCTTCGCCTCGCTGTTCTATGCGGTCATGACCATTGTGGGGATCACCATCATGATGTTCGTGCTGTCCTGGCAACTGGCCCTGATCGCCCTGTTGGCGCTGCCGATCGCCGGGGTTGTGGTCGGTCTGATCGGCTCGAAGTCCCAGAAGCTGTTCACTTCGCAGTGGAAGAACACCGGCCGGCTCAACGGTCACATCGAGGAGTCCTTCACGGGCCACGAGCTGGTGACCGTCTTCGGCCGTCAGCACGCCATGCGCGAGCGGTTCGACGAGCGGAACGAGGATCTCTACGAGGCCTCCTTCCGGGCTCAGTTCTACTCCGGGATGATCATGCCGATCATGCAGTGGGTGACGTACCTCGGCTATGTGGGCATTGCCGTCGTCGGGGGTCTGCGGGTGGCCACCGGCCAGATGTCTCTGGGGCAGGTCACCGCCTTCATTCAGTACTCGCGCGAGTTCAACGCGCCGCTGGGCGAGATGGCCGGCATGGCCAACATGCTCATCTCCGGTGTCGCCTCTGCGGAGCGCATCTTCGAGCTGCTGGACGCTGACGAGGAGGACCCCGACCTCACCGAGAAGGAAGAACGCGGGAGCCTGGACCCGGACGACAAGCAGCCGGGTCAGCTGCGCCAACCGGTGCAGGGCCGGGTGGAGTTCGACCACGTGCGGTTCTCTTACACCCCCGAGAAGCCCCTCATCTCGGACCTGTCTCTGGACGCGGCGCCGGGCGAGACGGTCGCGATCGTGGGTCCCACGGGGGCCGGCAAGACCACGCTGGTGAACCTCATCATGCGGTTCTACGAGATCGACGGCGGCCAGATCCGGCTCGACGGCGTGGACATCGCCACGCTGGACCGCGGAGTGCTGCGCGGCCAGATCGGCATGGTGCTGCAGGACGCGGTGCTGTTCGGCGGCACCATCCGCGAGAACATCCGCTATGGACGGCTCGATGCCACCGATGACGAAGTGGTGGCCGCCGCCAAGGCGACATTCGTGGACCGCTTCGTGCACACCCTGCCCGAGGGGTATGACACGGAGATCGAGGACGAGGGTGCCAATATCTCGGCCGGTGAGCGCCAGCTCATCACGATCGCCCGCGCGTTCTTGGCGGACCCGGCGCTGCTGATCCTGGATGAGGCCACCTCCTCCGTGGACACCCGCACCGAGGTGCTGGTCCAGGAGGCGATGGCTGCGCTGCGTTCCGACCGGACCTCGTTCGTCATCGCGCACCGACTGTCCACCATTCGCGACGCCAACGTGATCCTCGTGATGGAGCACGGAGACATCGTCGAGCAGGGCTCTCATGATGAACTGCTCGCGGCGGAAGGGGCGTACTACCGGCTGTACATGTCCCAGTTCACCCAGGGCGTGGACCTGGACGCCGAGGAGGCGGCGGTCTCGGCCAACACCGGAGCGATTCCGTTGGTCGGGACAGAATCCACGTTGGCCGGGGCGGATCCGACCATCACGGGGGCATTGCCCGTGGTGACCGGGGCCGTTCCCACCGTGGAATCGTCAGAGGAGGCGGCCCCGGCTGCTGACGACGGTCGGGCCACCGATGCGGGTCCGACCGGGCGGCGTGACTAGCATGTCCGGCATGACCGACGATCCGCGGCAGGCAGTCCAGCTCGGCCCTTCGGGCATTCCACCGGGGTGGCCTGGCCGCCGGCCGCAAGAGAGAGTGGTGCTCGATCCGGGCAAGCCCACCTGGATGGATGTCGTCACCGTGGTGGCCTACATCGGCATCTTCGTGCTGGGTGGAGCCGTCCTGGTCATGCTGATCCCCGGTTTCCGCGAGCAGTTCACCGGCGCTGACGGCACCCTCAACCAGGGGTCGTTCACCTTCGCCGTCAACCTGATCTCCTACTCGATCCTCACCGTGCTGGCCCTAATCGCGTGCTGGCGCCCCTTCGTGGCCTCGTTCCGGACCTTCCGGCAGCACGGGTTGCTCAAGATCGGGCTCGTCCCGGCGATCTGGTTCGCCTGCATCATGGTCAACGCCCTGCTGGTGATGTCCGTTGGCGGGGACATCAAGAGCGCCAACCAGATCGCGATCGAAGAGATGACCACCCAGGTCGACTTCATCCCGATGGTCCTGGTGACGGTGTTCATGGCGCCGTTCGTGGAGGAGTACATCTTCCGCCACCTGCTCATCGGCAAGCTCTCGCGCTGGGTGAATGTCTGGATCTGTGTGGGCATCTCCATGGTGCTGTTCGCCCTGATCCACTTCATCAGCACCGGCTTCAACTTCGATCCGGTTCAGGTCGTGCCCTACCTGACGCTCGCGGCCGCCATCACCGTGGCCTATGTGGTCAGCGGCAAGTCGCTCGCCTACTCGACGATCCTGCACGTGTTCAACAACCTCGTCTCCATCGTGGTGGCCTACACGATCCTGCCCCTGATGCCCGACGCAGCGTGAACGACCAGCCCAGCAAACAGCCCAGCGACCAGCTCGGCCAGCAGTCCACCGATCAACGCCCGCTGTCTCGGCAGATCCTCTCGCTGGCCGTCCCGGCCTTCGGCGCGCTACTGGCCGAGCCGTTGTTCCTGTTGGCGGACACGGCGATCATCGGCCATCTCGGAGTGGCCGAACTGGCCGGCGTCGGGATCGGCACCACGATTCTGCATACCGCCACCGGCCTGATGGTGTTCCTGGCCTATTCCACGACGCCGGCCGTGTCCCGGTTCCTGGGGGCGGGCAACCTGGGTGCGGCCATGGACCGCGGGCGCGACGGCGTGTGGCTGGCTCTGCTGTTGGGCCTGGTTCTGGCGCTGGCCGGCTGGTTCGCCGCCCCGGGGCTGGCGCAACTGATCGGAGCCGACGGCGCCGTCCACGCGCACGCGGTGGCCTATCTGCGGTGGTCGATGCCGGGCATTCCGGCGATGCTCGGCGTCCTCGCCGCCACGGGCGTGCTGAGGGGACTGCTGGACACCCGGACGCCGCTGATCGTGGCCGGCGTCGGTTTCGGTCTCAACATCGCGCTGAACTTCGCGCTCGTCTATGGGCTGGGCCTCGGTGTGGCCGGTTCGGCCATCGGCACCTCGATCGTGCAGTGGGGTATGTTCGGCGTGTATCTCGTGGTGCTGTTCCCGCGATTTCGCACCGCAGGCACCCGCTTGGCGCCCTCGCCCGTCGGCATGCGCGCCACCGCTCAGGTCGGCTCCTGGCTGTTGCTGCGCACCGTCAGCCTGCGCGCGGCAATCCTCATCACCGTGGTGGCCGCCACCGGTTTGGGCGTGACCACCCTGGCCGCGCACCAACTGGTGTTCACGGTCTTCTCCACGCTGGCCTTCGCGCTGGACGCGCTTGCGATCGCCGCTCAGGCTCTCATCGGCCGAGAACTCGGTGCGGGGCGGACCGAGGCGGCACGGGCGCTGACCGGCACGATGGTCCGGTGGTCCCTGTGGTTCGGCCTCCTGACCGGGGCGCTGCTGGCCGTGTTGGCCTGGGTGCTCCCGCCCCTGTTCACTCCGGAACCGGCCGTCCAAGCTGCCGCCACCGCCGGGCTGCTGGTTCTGGCGGCCTCTCAGCCGCTCAGCGGCTACGTCTTCGTTCTGGATGGGGTCCTGATCGGGGCGGGCGACGCGCGCTACCTCGCGCTGGCCGGCGTCGTGAATCTGGTCATCTATCTGCCCGCGCTACTGGTGCTGTCCTGGGTGGCCGGTGGTGCGGGAATTCCCGACGCCGGCGTGCAACTGGCGCTGTTGTGGTCCGGTTTCGCGGGGGTCTTCATGGGCGCCCGCGCGTTGACGCTGGGATGGCGGGCCCGATCGGAAGCGTGGATGCGCACCGGCCAGTACTGACGGCGAGAGCCTCCGTCCGCGCGGCCTAGAATGGCGGGGTGCCTGCCGCAAAAGCCCCCGCCGAAACCGCCGAGATCATGTGGAAGCCCATTCTGATCCGTGCGCTCATCGCTGCGATCTTCGGCCTCGCCACCGTGTTCCTGCAAGAGCCGGGCCTGCCCATGCTCAAGTACGGACTGGCCGCCTACTTCGTCTTCTCCGGATCGGGGACGTGGGAGTATCTCCGGCGAGATCCGGTGCCGGAAAAGATGCGCGGGCCGCTGTCCATTGCCGCGGCGCTGTTCATGCTGTCCGCGGTGGCGCTGCTCTTCGCGGGGACCGAGTTCATCGCCGGACTCATCGCTGG
This sequence comes from Citricoccus sp. GCM10030269, assembly GCF_042665635.1. Lineage (NCBI taxonomy): Bacteria > Bacillati > Actinomycetota > Actinomycetes > Micrococcales > Micrococcaceae > Citricoccus > Citricoccus sp. GCM10030269. Next base: position 417,940 of record NZ_JBHTCV010000002.1, read on the forward strand.
CATCGCGCTGATCGGCGTCGGCATCGCTGAACTCGTGGCCTGGGCACAACACCGGACACAGTTCGTGCCGGCGCGCGACCAGCTGTACACCGGAGCAGTGGGGATCCTCTCCGGCGTCGGTCTGTTGCTATTCCTGCACTTGGATGCGCACGGAATGCTGGGAATCGTCGGTGGTGGCGCGATCATCATCGCGGTGCTGCTGGCCATCTCCGGCTTCGGGTTCCGTCACGACGCCGGCCGGGCTGCCGAACCGACCACCTGACGGGCTGCCGAACCGACCACCTGACGGGCTGGTTGACGGGCCAGCTCGCCAGGCCACCAACCAGCCGGTTCACCGGCCACACCACACCGTTCTCTACAGCCCGTAGAATGGAGGGGCGTCTTGGCCCGCCGGCCGACGCGCCGCACGCATTCAGCAGGTCACCGCCGGACGACGTTCCACTCCGGCCCAGACCGCAGTACAGGAGATCCGCTCGTGAGCACGCCCACCGCCGGTCCGCAGCCTGAGACACCCCGTCCCGGTGAGGCCTCGAAGGACGGCGACCCGGGCAAGGCTGGATTCCTGCAGTCCATCAAGGGGCCACTGTGGTTCTCCGTGATCCTCGGGCTGGTCGGCGGCATCGTGGCCATGTTCACGGCCTCCGGCGGTACGGACAACCCCTTGCGGGTCGACATCGGCCTGATCGCCTTCGGTGTCTTCTTCATCGCATCTCTGGTGGTCGTAGCTATGCTCCAACTGGCGGCCAAGGACAACCCTGAGCACCTCTCGCGCGGCTCCGGGGTGCACCGCTCCTCCGAGGAGCGCCACCGTCAGGCCGTTGCTCAGCGCCGGGCCGAGGCCCAGAAGGCCCGTGAGGCCGAGGGAACCGGTCAGAAGAGCGAGAAAAGCGAGAAGAGTGCGACTGCCGAGGCGAGCAGTGAGGCCACGGACGGGAACACAGGCGAAGCTACTGGCGAGGACACCGACTCCACGAAGTAGGCGTACTGCATTCCTCATCGGGGGTGTCGTGGGGGACGACCCAGTCAAACGGACCTGACCCGGTGCTCTATCACCGGGTCAGGTCCGAACGACTGGGTGTCATGAGGAAGGGGTCGGCCGGGAACTCCCCGGGCCTACTTCTTCTTATTCTTCTTGGACTTCTTCTTCCCGGACTTGTCCTTCTTGTCCTTGCTCCCCTTGTTGTCCTTGTTGTCTTTGGCTCTGTCTTTGTCCTTGTCCTTCGCCTTCTCTTTCCCGTCCGACTTGTCCGGTTTGTCTGACTTGTCCGGCTTGCCGGCCTGATCGGGTGCGTCCGCCTTGGCGGTCTTCTTGCTCTTGGCAGGCTGGGCGGACTGACCAGGTTTCTCGGCTTTCGCGGGCTTCTCGGCGGCTTCTGCATCGACCGACTGTGGGGCCCGTGCAGGTTCCGGGGCGCTGCTGCCGGCACGGCGGGAGCGGTAGGCCTTGACGTGCGCCCGATTGGCGCAGTTCGCCTCGTCGCAGAATTGCTTGGAACGGTTACGGGTCAGGTCCACGAACACATTGGTGCAGTCCTCTCCGGAGCAGGTCCGGAGTCGGGTGAGCTCCCCGGCCAGCGCGACGTCGGTCAGGGCCAGCGCGATCGAGCTCGACAGGACCTTCTCCGGAGCGTCGGCCTCGCGTGCGGCGGTCAGGACGGCAGGGGTGCGCTCGGACGGTCCCGACGCTGTGGACGTCCCCGATGAGCCGGATGCTTTCGACGCCGCTGCGCCGCGCCGCCCCGAGCCGCTCGTGGTCGCTTCGTGGCCGCCGTCGGGATCCTCCGGAAAGGTGACGTGCAGGGGGCCGGCGCCGGACATGAGCTGATTGATCCCCTCCAGTGCCGCCTCCAGGTCACGCTCGGCGGCGTGTTCCCACACGTCCGCGACGGCGGAACGGAGCTTGCGGACGGAACGGAGCGTGGAGGTGGGGGTCGAGTCCTTGAAGCCCCAGCCGGGAAGAGTGGTCTTCAGGGCGGCGGCGTCGGTGAGCCGTTCGGAGACCTCGTGGCCTCCATGGGGACCGGGGGCAGTGTTGACGAGCGTTGCCGCGTGGGCCAGGCGCCTGCTGGTGGTGACGGAGAACATGGTGTGTCACATCCTTTGCTGCTGACCGGTGGGGGAGAGGAAAGCTGGCACGGTCACAGCACTGTACTGCTCTTTGCCCGGTTAACGACACATCCGGCCACAGCACGCGGTCGGTCCGATGTCCTGGGGTATTTTGTAGAACGTTTACCCAGCGCCGCCCGAGGACCCTCCCGGGTCGCGGTTTGGCCGTGGCGAGACCGCACATAGTTTGAGGAGCCTTGATGAGCACTGAACACCACACGTCCGCAACGAAGTCGGCCGGCCACGTCATTGTGGACACGTTGGAGGCGCACGGCGTCAAGCGGCTGTACTCCGTCCCGGGTGAAAGCTACCTGGACGTGCTGGACGGATTGCACGAGTCCTCGATCGAGAATGTCGTCTGCCGGCACGAGGGCGGAGCGGCCTACATGGCCGAAGCCGACGGCAAGATGAACACGGTGCCCGGGATCGCCATGGTCACCCGTGGACCCGGCGCCGCCAACGCCCATGTCGGCCTGCACACCGCGTGGCAAGACTCCACGGCGATGGTCCTGTTCGTGGGACTGATCCCGTTCGAGCACCGCGGTAAAGAGGCGTTCCAGGAGTTCGACCCCGAGGCATGGTTCGGCACCGGCGCGAAGAGGGTCATGGTCCTGGACCACGCCGACCGTGCCTCGGAGATCGTGGCGGAGGCCATGTTCGCGGCCACGTCCGGCCGTCCCGGCCCGGTCATCGTCGGCCTGCATGAGGACATCATCAAGGAGCAGATCGATCCGACGCTGCATCCCAACATCCCGGTGGCCACCGGCGGCATGACCGTGGAGGACTGGAAGGCCCTCAACGAGGCCTTGCAGGGGTCGGATAAGCCCCTGTTCATCACCGGTGGCAACGACTGGACCACCGAGGGGGCCGCGGCGCTGACCAAGTGGCTTGAGGAGCATCACCTGCCGGCCGCGGCGGAGTGGCGGACCGAGGGCACCGTTCCGTTCACCTCGCCGTCCTACGTCGGCCCGATCGGCTACGGTCGCCCGAAGCCGACCTATGACCTGCTCGAGGAAACCGACCTGATCGTCTTCGTGGGCACCGTTCCGGGTGACGTGGTGACCGATGGGTTCAAGATTCGCCAGAACTGGGACAAGAAGAACTTTCTAGTGACCATCGATCCGTCCCTGCGCGGGCGCTCCGGTCCGGTGTCGCACCAGATCGTGGCCAAGCCGGACGTGTTCGTGCGCGACCTGGTCCGCATGGAACTGGCCGTCAAGGAGTCCTGGAAAGAGTGGACCTGCCGCATGCGCGCCGAGCAGGAGAAGTTCTCCGCCCTGCCGTCCACGGAGCCGGGTGAAGGCCGCGCCACCATGAACACCCTCATGGCCCACTTGGTGCAGCGACTGCCGGAGGACGCCATGATCACCCTCGGCGCCGGCGAGCACACCAACTGGGCCCACCGGTACTTCCCCACGAACTCCTATGCCGCCATGGTCTCGGCCCGCAACGGGTCCATGGGGTATTCGGTGCCTTCCGCGGTGGCCGCCTCCCTGAACTTCCCCGGACGCCGCGTGGTCACCATCGCGGGCGACGGCGAGTTCCTGATGAATGGCCAAGAGCTGGCCACCGCCGTTCAGTACGGTGCCACCCCGTTGGTCATCGTCATGGACAACCAGGAGTACGGCACCATCCGTACCCACCAGGAACGCGACTACCCGAAGCGGATCTCCGGCACTCAGCTGAAGAACCCCGAGTTCGCCGGCATGGCCGAGGCCTTCGGCGGGTTCGGTGTGCGTGTGGAGCGGGACGCCGATATCCCGGCGGCCGTGGAGTCCGCGCTGGCGGCGATCGATGAGAACGGCACCTTCGCCCTGATCCACCTGATCGTGGACCAGCGCGTCCGGGCCTACTGAGCGGGCTTGGCGTGAGGCGGCCGGCTGAACTGAACAGCAGTCGGGCCTGACGAATCCGGACCTGACGAATCCGTGCATGACGAGGCCCCGGGTGATCCGGCTGCGTGAGGGGACGCTGTGCCGGGCCCGGGGCCTCTGCTTGTCATCACTCGTACCTTGATGAGGCACGTTCCACTGTAGGGATCCGAGCTGTTCGAGGACTCAACCAGCACTGGGAAATCGCTGGCAATCCTGGTGGTCCGGGCCGTCGTCGGGCTTCTGTGGGGTGTGGCTCAGAGGTAGCGGCCCCCTAGGGCCGTCAGTGAGGCACGGATGCCCTTGGAATTGTCCTGCGGCCGGCGGAGCAGCTCATAGACGCGGCCGACGGCGGGTGTGGTCCGGGAGTAGTCGAAGGTTTCGGTGACGAGCGTGGTGCCGTCTCCCTGGGCCTCGAATTCCCAGCGCCAACGGTGCCCGCCGGGCTGCTGCCACTCCATCACGGTGCCCTCTTCCGCCGCCGTCACTACGGGGTTCATCGTGTAGGGCATGCCGAACTTGCGCATAGCAATCGAGAACTCGTCACCCTCAGACAGTCGCGACGGGCCGGACTTCGCGTACTGCACGCTGTGTGAGCCATCCAGTTCATGGTGCCGGTGTGGATTGGCCACCAGCTCCCACAACTCGGGGGCGGGAGCGTTGACGCGGATCCGGTAACTGACCTGCCGCGGGCCGGCGTCCACCGGGTCGGGCCAGCCGGCCTGAGGGGCCGACGTCGGCACACCGGTGTCCGGATTCGCGGGGCTGGCGTGCGGGGCCGGCTGGGCGTCGGGAACGGTTTCGGAGGAAGCGGACTCGGGGGAGGGGGTTTCGGAGGGCTGGCTGTCGGAAGGCGGGCTGGTTTCCGGCTGGTGGCTCATGCGCTCAGTGTAGGGAACCGCCGTTACTGTGGACATGTTGTCCCTCAGATCCCGGAGTACTTTCCATGGCTGACCCTGCCCCGACGCCTTCACCCCCGCCGCACCATCCCGAGGTCGCCCAGAACCTGGCTCTGGGTCAGAGTGGAGTGACACCCGAGGAACGCCAATCGGTGCTCCGGACCTTCCGCCGTCCAGGCTGGTTGAAGACCGAGCTGCTGGCGGGCCTGGTGGTGGCCCTGGCGCTGATTCCGGAGGCCATCGCTTTCTCGCTGATCGCCGGCGTCGATCCCAAGGTGGGCCTTTACGCTGCCGCGGTGATGGCGATCTCGATCGCGTTCCTCGGCGGCCGCCCGGCCATGATCTCCGCTGCGACGGCGGCCACCGCGCTGGTGGTGGCCCCCGTGGTGGCCAGCCATGGGGTGCAGTACCTCTTTGCCACCGTCATTCTGGCCGGGGTGTTCCAGATCGTCCTGGGCCTGTTGGGCGTGGCCAAGGTGATGCGATTCATCCCGCGCTCCGTGATGACGGGTTTCGTCAATGCCCTGGCCATCCTGATCTTCCTGGCTCAGTTGCCAGACCTGATCGACGTCCCCTGGACGGTCTATCTGCTCGTCGCGATCGGACTTGCCCTCATTTTCCTGGTGCCGCGGCTGACCTCCGCGGTGCCGGCTCCATTGGTGTCGATCATCGTGGTGACGTTGCTGGCCATCGTGATCCAGATGTCCGTTCCCACGGTGGGGGACAAGGGCGAACTCCCCGATGCCCTGCCGGTGTTCCTGCTGCCCGCGGTTCCGTTCACGCTGGAGACCCTGCAGATCATCGCGCCCTACGCGCTGGCGATGGCCGCCGTCGGGCTTCTGGAGTCCTTGATGACCGCCAAGCTCGTGGATGACATCACCGACACCGGGTCGGACAAGAGCCGTGAGGCCATGGGGCAGGGCGGGGCGAACATCCTGGCCGGCTTCTTCGGCGGCATGGGCGGTTGCGCCATGATCGGCCAGACCATGATCAACGTGAAGGCCTCGGGAGCTCGCAGCCGGATCTCCACCTTCACCGCAGGGGTGATGTTGATGGTGCTTTCCGTGCTCCTCGGGGACATCGTCGGCATGGTGCCCATGGCCGCCCTCGTGGCCGTGATGATCTTCGTGTCCTGGTCGACCTTCGAGTGGCATTCCATCCGGCCCTCCACGTTGCGGGCCATGCCGAAATCGGAGACCACCGTCATGCTGGTCACCGTGATCGCCACGGTCGCCACGGAGAACCTGGCCATCGGTGTGGGGCTCGGTGTGCTGACGGCCATGGTGCTTTTCGCTCGTCGCGTGGCGCACTTTGTGACCGTCGAACGGCACGTTAGCACCGGGTCTCCGGAGGGTCAGCGCTCCGGGGAAGAAACCGAGCGAGAGGCCGAAGGCGAGAAGAACACGGAGCGTCCGGAAGAGGAGGCCGTGGCCACCTACACCGTGGACGGCGAACTCTTCTGGGCCTCCTCGAACGACCTGTACACGCAGTTCGAGTACGCGGCCGACCCGCGCCGCGTGGTCATCGACATGTCGAAATCGCACCTGTGGGACGCCTCAACCATCGCCTCCTTGGACGCGATCACGGACAAGTACGAGCGCTACGGCAAGACGGTCGACGTCGTGGGCCTGAACGCGGCGAGCGAGGCCATGCGCGAGCGACTACGCGGAAAGCTCGCCCCGGAGGAGTAATACGGGGATGGCGCCGGAGCCACAAAAGACACCATCACCCGGTGCGATGATGGGGCCATGCGCCCCGACGACCTCGACGCCCGGTTGATCCAACTGCTCACGGACGAGCCGCAGTTGCCCATCCTGGAATGCGCCCGCCGGCTGGGCGTGGCCCGCGGCACCGTGACCAGCCGGCTCGCCCGTCTCCAGGAGAAGGGTGTCATCTCGGCGATCGTCCCTCAGGTCGATCCGGCCGGCTTCGGATACGACCTGGTGGCCTTCTGTTTCGTGGACATCGTCCAGAACGTGGGGCATGGTCCCGTGACGGAAAAGATCCTCGCCGCCATTCCGGAGGTCACCGACCTGTACACGGTCACCGGTGACCACGACCTGCACTTGCGGGTGGTGGCCCGCAACGGCACGTACCTCCAGGACGTGCTCGACCGCATCTCTCATGTCCCCGGCGTGGCTCGGACCTCCTCGTCCCTGGCCCTGCGCACCCACGTCCAGAGCCGCACGCTTCCCTTGCTTCACGCCGTCGTCGATGGCGCAGCACCGCCTCAGCAGTACTAGGCAATGTGAGCAGTTGATCGGGCGATGGTCCAGGCACAATGTACAGTCTGCCCACCTCAACGGCGGTCGATTGCACACCAGTGGCGCGAGGCTCATTCTTCTCAGTAACGACCTGATGCCGTACTCGAGGAGATCCTTCATGGCCGCTGTCCCACTCATGGCCACCGTCCCCCAAGCTGTCGCCGGAGTCATTCGCGAGAGAGCCGACGTGCTGTTCGGACTGATGGGCAACGGCAACGCCCACCTGATCAGCGAGCTGACCAGCACTGGATTCTCCTTCGTCACCGTGCGCCACGAATCCGGGGCCGTTGCTGCCGCGGACGCCTACTTTCGCGCCTCGGGTCGTATTGGCACCGCCACCGTCACGTACGGCGCCGGCTTCACCAACACGATGACCGCTCTGGCCGAAGCTGCGCTGGCCCGGATCCCGCTGGTTCTGGTGGTCGGTGACGCTCCGTCGTCGGGCCCCCGCTTCTTCGACGTCGACCAGACCGGCATGGCCGCAGCTGCCGGCGTCGAGACCGTGCGACTGGACGCCACCGACCCGTCCGGTCAGGTTCGGGAGGCCTATACGCGCGCCGAGCGCGATCGGCGCCCGGTCGTCGTCGCGATTCCCTACGACCTCGTCGAGACACCGGTTGAGACGCCAGTCGAGGCCTCATTCGGCGCTCCAGTCGAGAGTACGACGACGGACACGCACGCGCCGCTGCCCGCAGGGGCCGGGGAGGCTCCGAGCGACGACGAGCTCGCCCCGATCGTCGCGGCCCTGCGCGGTGCCCGGCGGCCCCTGCTCGTGGCCGGTCGCGGCGTGGTGGATTCGCCCGGGGCTCCGCAGGCTCTGCGCGACGTGGCCGACCGGCTGGGTGCCCTGGTTGGCACGTCGGTGATGGCTCGGTCGGTCGTCGGTGATGAGGGAGATCTGGGCATCGTCGGAGGCTTCGGCCGACTGGAACGCGTGCAGATCATGCGCCAGGCCGACGTCGTCCTGGTCCTCGGTGCCAGCATGAACCCGTTCCAGATGCGCTACGGGACCGTCTACGGCGCCGACGCCACGGTCATGCAGGTGGACGTGGACCCCGCGCGCCGGCATGAGCGTTCCGATCACTTCGTGGTGGCGGATACGGGCACCCTGTTGCGAGCGCTCGCCGGTCACTTCGCGCTCACTCCACAAGAGAACGGCCGTCCCGACGGCGGCTGGCGCGCCACCCAGCCGATCCCACCGGCACCGCGTTTGGGCGCTGAAGATGACGGCCACACCGGCCTCAGCGCCCTGAACGGTCTGGCACCGGACGGCCGGCTCGATCCGCGCACGATGGCCCTGGCTCTGGACAACATCCTGCCGCCGGAGCGGGTGTTCGTGCAGGACGGCGGGCATTTCATCGGTTGGGTCCCGCTGATGTGCTCGGTGCCGGACCCGCGGTCACATCTGTTCGTCGGCACGGCCTTCCAGTCGATCGGCCTCGGCTTTCCGTCCGCTGTGGGCGCCGCTGCCGCCCAGCCCGACCGGACCACCGTGCTGGTGACTGGCGACGGCGGCGGACTCATGGCCCTGGCCGACCTGGAGAGCTTCATTCGGCAGACGCGCTCCGGCGTCGTGGTGGTCTTCAACGACGCCGCCTACGGGGCGGAGCTGCACCAGTATGCCGCTCGCGGGCTGGACGACCAGGCGATGCTCATCGATGAGGTGGACTTCGCCGCCGTCGGGAGGGCCTTCGGCGCCGAGGGCGTCAAGGCGCGTGACCTGCAGGACCTCGATGCCCTGCGAAACTGGGTGGCGCGCGGCTCGGAGGGCGTCTTCGTGCTGGACCTGCCGATCTCTCAGGAGATCGTGGCCGAGTACATGGCCGACTCGATGGCCGGAGCGAAGCCAGCACCACGGCCCCTCCCCGTCTCCTGACTCCCCGCTGAGCATTTGGCGGTCGAAAGTGCCCCAACACGCCCGGGAATTGGGCTGAAAACGGTGCGGATTTGACCTCCAGATGTGAGTGAGGGGTGGCCCTCGGCTTGAGAATCGTATACGATTCAGGGCAATGAGAGGCCCATCACATCAGGAGGCAGGTCAGCGTGGTTGAGACACCGGACCAAGAACCCGTGCGTGCCGTCGGACCGGTGGATTTCTCCGCTCGGGATCACCGGCCGGGGAAGGTCATCGCGCTGCACTTGAACTACCCCTCGCGCATCGCCCAGCGTGGCCGGTCGCCACAGTTCCCCGGCTACTTCCTCAAGGCCGGGACGTCGATCGCGCAGACCGGCGACGCCATCGAACGCCCCGCGGGCACCGAGCTGTTGGCCTACGAGGGGGAGATCGCCCTGATCGTCGGCCAGACCTGCCGCCGGGTGAGCCCGGACGAGGGCTGGTCGAAGATCGCCGGAGTCACTGCCGCCAACGACTGGGGCCTGTATGACCTGCGGCACGCGGACAAGGGCTCCAACCTCAAGAACAAGTCCGGCGACGGCTACACACCCCTGGGCCCGAACGTCATTCCCGCCGCCGGGATCGATCCGGCGCAGCTCCGGGTCCGGACCTGGGTCAACGGCGAGCTGGTGCAGAACGACGTCACCACAGATCTCGTCTTCCCGTTCGGCCAGTTGGTGGCGGACCTGTCCCAGCTCATGACCCTCGAAGAGGGCGACGTCATCCTCACCGGCACCCCGGCCGGCTCCTCCGTGGCCCAGCCGGGCGACGTCGTCGAGGTGGAGGTTGATGCCCCCCATGCTCCGGGCTCGCCGAGTACGGGCCGCCTGGTCACCTCCGTGGTGGCCGGTGACCAGGAGATGGCGCCGTACGGGCATGGGCCGAAGGTGGATGACACCCAGCGCGAAGAGGCGTGGGGTTCCCGAGAGGCCGCGGGCCTGCCCCCGGTCGAGGGGCAGGACGAGACTCCCGCCAGCCCCGCCGAGACTCCCACCGAAACCCCTGCCGCAGCATTGCACTTCGTGCCCTCGACGCCGGCCGCGAACCGCTCGCTGTTGACGGACGAGCTGCGCGAGAAGATCAACGCCACGGCGGTGGCCACCATCACCGCCCAACTCCGCAAGCGCGGCATCAACAACGCCACCATCGACGGGGTGCGCCCCATGCACCCCGGAAGCCGGATCCTCGGCTACGCCAAGACCCTGCGCTACGTGCCCAATCGCGAAGACCTGTTCAAGCAGTTCGGCGGCGGCTACAACGCTCAGAAGCGGGCCATGGATTCGGTCGAGCCGGACGACATCGTGGTGATGGAGGCCCGGGGCGAGTCCGGCACCGGGACCCTCGGGGATGTCCTGGCCCTGCGCGCTAAGGTGCGCGGCGCCAATGCCGTGATCACCGACGGCGGCGTGCGGGACAGCGCGGCCGTCGCCGACGTCGGGCTGCCGGTCTACGCCAACGGCGCACACCCCTCGGTGTTGGGCCGCCGTCACGTGCCGTGGGAAGTGGGCGGCACCGTGGCCTGCGGTGGCACCACCGTCCAGCCCGGAGACATCCTCGTCGGCGACGACGACGGTGTGGTGGTCATCCCGCCGCCGCTGCTGGAGGAGGTCATCCAGGACGCCTATGAGCAGGAGCAACAGGACGCCTGGGTGTACGACCGAGTGGCGGAAGGACACCCGGTGGATGGGCTGTTCCCCCCGGCCGCTGAATGGAAGCAGAAGTACGCCGAACACCGGGCTGCTCAGTCGGCTCAGCGAGACGACGCTGGACAGACCGGAGAACCCGGCCACGCCGGAGAGCAAGCGTGATGACCACGGTCGAGGACGGTCTGTACTCCAAGGCCGACGTCGCCTATCGGACCCTGCTCGAGGGAATCCAGCAAGGCCGGTTCGTGCCGGGAAGTCGCCTGGTGCTGGCGCAGCTGGCCGCAGAGCTGGACATGTCCACGGTCCCGGTCCGGGAGGCCATCCGGCGGCTGCAGCACGACGGGTTGGTGACCTATGAGCGCAACGTGGGGGCCACCGTCGTCGGGATTGATCCGGTGGAGTACGAGTACACGATGGAGACGCTGGCCCTGGTGGAGGGATATTCCACGGCCCAGTGCGCACCCCTGGTGACGGCCACCGAACTGGACCGTGCCCGGGCCATCAACCGGCGGATGCACGAGCTGCTGCAGGACTTCGACCCGGTGGAGTTCACCAGCTTGAACAAGCAGTTCCACTCGACTCTGTTCGAGCACCACCAGAACCCACACATTCTGGACCTGGTGCACCGTGGCTGGAATCGCCTGGCCGCCCTGCGCTCCTCCACCTTCGCCTACGTTCCCGGACGCGCCAGCGCATCCGTGCAGGAACACGATCGGCTCCTGGAGCTGATCGCCGACGGAGCAGATTTCACGGTGATCGAGGCCGCGGCCCGCGACCACCGGATGAACACCCTGAACGCCTATCTGCAGACCCTAACCAGCTGACGACCATGACGCCCCTGACGAGAGGACTCCCCCGTGAGCGCTGAAACCACGTCCCCGCACGCCGACACCTGGGCTCCGGCCAACCTGCCGCAGACCATTCAGCACTACATCAATGGTGAACATGTCGATTCGATCGACGGTGACACCTTCGATGTGTTGAACCCGGTGACCAACCAGCCCTACATTAAGGCCGCTTCCGGCAAGGTGGCGGATATCGATGCCGCCGTCGCCGCGGCCCAGGACGCCTTCACCAACGGGCCCTGGCCGCAGATGCTGCCGCGCGAACGATCCCGCATTTTGCACCAGGTCGCCGACATCGTCGAGACCCGTGGTCAGGACCTGGCCGAGATGGAATGCTACGACACGGGACTGCCGATCAAGCAGGCCCTGGGTCAGGCGCGTCGCGCGGCCGAGAACTTCCGCTTCTTCGCGGACCTGATCGTCGCCCAGCACGACGACGCCTTCAAGGTCCCCGGCCGCCAGGCCAACTACGTCAACCGCAAGCCGATCGGCGTGGCCGGACTCATCACGCCGTGGAACACCCCGTTCATGCTCGAGTCGTGGAAGCTCGGTCCCGCCCTGGCCACCGGCAACACCGTGGTGTTGAAGCCGGCCGAGTTCACCCCGCTGTCCGCGTCCCTGTGGCCGGGCATCTTCGAGGAGGCCGGGGTGCCGGCCGGTGTGTTCAACATCGTCCACGGCTACGGCGAGGAGGGCTTCGCCGGGGACTCGCTGGTCAAGCACCCGGACGTGCCGTTGATCTCCTTCACCGGGGAATCCACCACCGGTCAGATCATCTTCGCCAACGCCGCGCCCCACCTGAAGGGCCTGTCCATGGAGTTGGGCGGCAAGTCCCCGGCCGTGGTGTTCGACGACGCGGACCTGGATGCCGCCATCGACGCCACCATCTTCGGTGTCTTCTCCCTGAACGGCGAGCGCTGCACGGCCGGATCCCGCATCCTCGTCCAGCGCAGCGTGTACGACGAGTTCGTCGAGCGCTACTCGGCCCAGGCCCAGCGCGTCACGGTCGGATTGCCGCAGGACGAGAACACCGAGGTCGGTGCCCTGGTCCACCCGGAGCACTTCGAGAAGGTCATGTCCTACGTGGAGCTGGGCAAGCAAGAGGCCCGGCTGACCGCCGGGGGCGGTCGTCCCGAGGAGTTCCCGGAGGGCAATTTCATCCAGCCGACCGTCTTCGCCGACGTCGCCCCGGACGCCCGGATCTTCCAGGAGGAGATCTTCGGACCCGTCGTGGCGATCACCCCGTTCGACACGGACGAGGAGGCCCTCGAACTGGCCAACAACACCAAATACGGCCTGGCCGCGTACATCTGGACGAACGACCTGAAGCGCTCGCACAACTTCGCCCAGAGCGTCGAGGCCGGCATGGTCTGGCTGAACTCCAACAACGTCCGTGATCTCCGGACGCCGTTCGGCGGCGTGAAGGCCTCCGGTCTCGGCCACGAGGGCGGCTACCGGTCCATCGACTTCTACACCGACCAGCAGGCCGTGCACATCAACCTCGGTGAGGTCCACAATCCCGTGTTCGGCAAGCAGGAGCAGGCGGCCGAGAAGCTCCAGGCCTGAACCAGCGCCTGAGCCAGTGCCCGACCTTTGCCCCTCCACCCCACCCCGCCCCGCCCATCAGAGCCAGGACAGCCATGACACACCTTGAAGACCGGACGATGACGTCCTCGGGTTTCTACGTCTCCCAGGAAGCCCCGATCACCACGGAGAATCCCATCCCCACGCCGAAGGCCCCGGCGCCGGACATCCTGCGCTGCGCCTACATGGAACTCGTGGTGACCGACCTCGCCAAGTCCCGTGAGTTCTACGTGGACGTCCTCGGCCTCACCGTGACCGAGGAAGACGAGACCACGATCTATCTCCGGTCGCTGGAGGAGTTCATCCACCACAACCTGGTGTTGCGCCAGGGCCCCGTGGCCGCCGTCGCCGCCTTCTCCTACCGGGTCCGCACTCCCGAGGATCTGGACAAGGCCGTGGCCTTCTATGAGGAACTGGGCTGCCGCGTCGAGCGCCGGGCTGAGGGCTTCACGAAGGGCATCGGGGACTCGGTGCGTGTGGAGGATCCGCTGGGCTTCCCCTATGAGTTCTTCCACGAGGTCGAACACGTCGAGCGACTCGCCTGGCGCTACGACCTCTACACTCCCGGCGCCCTGGTGCGCCTGGACCACTTCAACCAGGTCACCCCTGACGTCCCGCGGGCCACCAGGTTCATGCAGGACCTGGGCTTCCGGGTGACTGAGGACATCCAGGACGACGAGGGGACCGTCTACGCCTCGTGGATGCGCCGCAAGTCCACGGTGCATGACACCGCCATGACCGGTGGTGACGGACCTCGGATGCACCACGTGGCCTTCTCCACCCACGAGAAGCACAACATCCTGGCGATCTGCGACAAGATGGGCGCCCTGCGCATCTCCGACCGCATCGAGCGCGGTCCCGGACGCCACGGTGTCTCCAACGCGTTCTACCTCTACATCCTGGATCCGGACGGCCACCGCGTGGAGATCTACACCCAGGACTACTACACCGGCGACCCGGACAACCCGGTGGTCACCTGGGACGTGCACGACAATCAGCGCCGTGACTTCTGGGGCAATCCCGTGGTGCCGTCCTGGTACACCGAGGCGTCTCTCGTCCTGGACCTGGACGGCAACCCCCGGGACGTCGTCGACCGCACCGAGAGCTCCGAGATGGAGGTGACCATCGGGGCCGACGGTTTCTCCTACACCCGCGAGGGCGACCCCGACGGCACCTACCAGGGTGAGGCCGCCAAGGGCTTCAAACTCGGACACCAGCTCTGAGGCACGGAAAGGCCAGAACAGACATGCTTGACCACTCAACGCATACGGCGATCGCCGACGAGCTGCACCGAGCCGGGCAGGACCGTCAGCCGGTGCCGCTGCTGACAGCGCGTTATCCGGAGATGGAGATCGAGGACTCCTACGCCGTTCAGCGCATCTGGGCCCGCCGCCAAGAGGAGACGGGACGGACGAAGGCCGGACACAAGATCGGTCTGACGTCCAAGGCCATGCAGGACGCCACCGGCATCGACGAGCCCGACTACGGGGTGATCTTCGACGACATGGTGATGGAGTCCGGCCACGTCTACGAGTGGCAGCGCTTCACGCATCCCCGGGTCGAGATGGAGCTGGCCTTCGTGCTCAACGAGACCCTCTCCGGTCCGGGCGTGACGCTGTTCGACGTGCTGCGGGCCACGGAGTACGTGGTGCCGGCGCTCGAGATACTCGACTCCCGCATCGAGATGACCGGTCGCACGATCGTGGACACCATCAGTGACAACGCCGCGATGGGCGCCATGGTGCTCGGCGGACGGCCGGTCTCCGTGGACGCCGTGGACCTGCGCTGGGTCTCGGGCATGCTCTCGCGGAACCAGGAGATCATCGAGACCGGTGTGGCAGCCGCGGTCCTGAACCACCCCGGCAACGGTGTCCACTGGCTGGCGAACCGGATCGCCGGTCATGGCGACGTGCTCGAAGCCGGAGAGATCATCCTGGCCGGATCCTTCACCCGCCCCATGTGGGTGTACGCCGGGGACACCGTCTATGCCGACTACGGAGAACTGGGGACCGTCACATGCCGATTCGTCTAGATCCACCCACCACGTTCAAGGACTTGTTCACGACGGCGGCGCGCGCCGGCCGCGGTGACCGGCCGGTGGCCGGGATGTTCATCAACTCCCCGGACGCGACCAGCACGGAGATCTGTGCCTCCGCCGGCATGGACTATCTGCTGTTCGACGGCGAGCACGCACCTCTGGGGCTGGAGACCATTCAGGCCCAGCTGCGCGCCGCGGCCGCCTACTCCTGCGTCCCCGTGGTCCGCGTGCCGTCCTTGGATCCGGTGATCATCAAGCAGTACCTGGACCTCGGTGCCCATTCCGTGGTCGTCCCGATGGTGGACGGCCCCGACGATGCCACCGCGGCGGTGCGGGCCATGCACTATCCGCCTCATGGGATCCGGGGAGTCGGCTCGGCCCTGGCCCGATCGGCCCGCTGGAACAGGATCCCGGACTACCTGCAGCGTGCCGGAGACCTGGTCAGCCTCGTCGTGCAGGTCGAATCCGCCGAGGCTGTGGAGAATGCCGACCGGATCGCCGCCGTCGACGGCATCGACGGGGTCTTCATCGGCCCCTCGGACTTGGCTGCCTCCATGGGCCTGATCGGCCAGCAGAACCACGCCGACGTGGTGGCGGCCGTCAAGACCGTCATCGACCAGGTGAAAGCCGCCGGAAAATTCGTCGGCGTGAACGCCTTCGCCGCCGATCAGGCGCGTGACTACGTGCGTGCCGGAGCCGACTTCGTCAACGTCGCCGCCGACGTCGCGCTGTTGGCCCGGGCCACCGAGGCGCTCGCCGACACGTGGTGCACCACCGCCGCGGCTGACCCAGCCGTGCCCACTTCCCCTTCAGACCCCTCGTAGGAGACCCCATGTTGTTCCACCACCACGGGTACGTTTCCACCGACCCGCGTGTCCACCCCGCCGCCGGCGTCGGTATCGACCGTTCCCCCGAGCTGCCCGAGACCATGGACGTGCTCGTCGTCGGAGCCGGGCCCGCCGGCATGGCCACCACCGCACAGCTGGCCATGTATCCGGAAATCATGACGTGCCTGATCGACCGCCGCCCGCACCGGCTGGAGATCGGGCAGGCCGATGGCATTCAGGCCCGCAGCGTGGAGACCTTCCAGGCTTTCGGGTTCGCCGAGGAGATCATCGCCGAGGCATTCCACCTCACGGAGATGAACTTCTGGAAGCCGGACCCGGAGAATCCGCAGAACATCATCCGGACGGCCCGCGCCGTGGACGATCCGACCGGCGTCAGCGAGTTCCCGCACCTGATCGTCAATCAGGCGCGCGTGCTGGACTACTACGCGCGCTTCGCCCGGAACGCACCCTCCCGCACGGAGCCGTACTTCGGCTGGGAGTTCGTCCGCCTCGAGGTGGGCGAGGGTGAGTACCCGGTCAGCGTCACCCTCAAGCGCGTCGGCGACGATCCCCAGTCCGGCACCAACCCGGGCGAGGAACGCACCGTGCGCGCCAAGTACGTCCTGGGCGGCGACGGCGCCCACTCGCGCGTGCGCCGGGACATCGGCGCCCAGCATGTGGGAGCGGTCTCCTACCACGCCTGGGGTGTCATGGACACCCTGGCAGAGACCGACTTCCCGGACATCCGCACCAAGTGCGCCATCCAGTCCACCCACGGCTCGATCCTGCACATTCCGCGGGAGGGCGGGTTCCTGTTCCGCATGTACGTGGACCTGGGCGAGGTCGACCAGAACGACGCCGGTGCGGTGCGCAAGACCCCGCTGGAGGAGATCGTCCGCCGGGCCAACGAGATCGTCACTCCCTACACGGTGGACGTCAAGGACGTGGCGTGGTGGAGCGTCTACGAGGTGGGCCACCGGGTGACCGACCGCTTCGACGATGTTCCCGCCGAAGAGACCGGGCAGCGCCATCCGCACGTGTTCATCGCCGGCGACGCCTGCCACACGCATTCGGCCAAGGCCGGTCAGGGCATGAACGTGTCCATGCAGGATGCCTTCAATCTCGGCTGGAAACTCGGGCAGGTGTTGACCGGGCTGAGCCCTGAATCGCTGCTGTCCACCTACTCCGCCGAACGGCAGCCCGTGGCGCAGGACCTGATCGACTTCGACCTCGAGTGGTCCGCGATGATGGCCGCCAAGCCCGAGGAACTCGAGAGCGAGACCGCGCTGGAGGACTTCTATCAGAAGACCGCGGAGTTCCCGGCCGGGTTCATGACCCAATACCCTGCCGGTCTGCTCGTGGGCGAGGCCACGCACCAGGAACTGGCCACCGGATTCCCCTTGGGGAAGCGGTTCAAGGCACACCCGGTCAAGCGGGTCTCGGACACGAACCCGAAGTACCTCGGTCACCAGCACACCGCCGACGGTCGCTGGCGGATCTACGCCTTCGCCGATTCCGCCGTGTCCTCCGCGACGGACTCTGCGCTGCGGAGGTGGGCCGACTGGATGGACTCAGCCGAGTCACCGGTGCGCCGGTTTACGCCGGAGGGCAAGGACCTGGACGGATTGTTCGATCTCAACGTGGTGTACCAGCAGCCCCACGAAGAGGTCGAGCTGATGGCGACGCCGTCCGTCTTCCGGCCGAAGGTGGGGCCGTTCCAGGTGTCCAACCTGCACAAGGTGTGGGGCGTGGATCCCGAGAACGACGTCTTCGAAGCGCGCGGTCTCAGCCGTGACGGCGTCGTGGTGGTGGTGCGACCGGACCAGTACGTCGCTCACGTCCTGCCACTGACGGCGACCCAGGAGCTGGCGGACTTCCTGGCACCGATTTTCAGCACTGACTGAGGGCCGGTTCTCCATGGTTCGGGGCCGGCCCCGCTGAGGGCCGGCCCGCTCAGCTCTGGTCGCTTCGCGACCGGAGCTCACGCACGGTCTCGAGGAGCGCGGCCCGGAAGGCCACTTCGGCGGGGGAATAGACACGTTCCTCGCGTTGGCCGACCATGATCCGGCGTTCCGGGGCCTCGCGGCCCAGGCTGAGGACACTGACCCCGGGATGCTTGATCGTGACCGCGCTCTCGGGGGCCAACGCCACACCGATGCCGGCACTCACCATGGCCTGAGCCTCTTGGTAGTCATTGGCGTACATGGCAATGGACGGGCGGAATCCGGCGGCGGTCGCGGCCCGGTCCAGGACCTCCACCACGGGGTGCCGGGCCGCTCGCACCACCCATGATTCCTGGGCGAGATCGGCCATGCTGACCTCGGGAGCCTCACTGAGGCGATGATGCGCGGAGACGAGGATGACGAACGGTTCGCGGAACAGCTCGTCGACTTTGATGCCGTCGGTCTTGAAGGGGCGCCACGGGTGGTCCCACAACAGGCTGAGGTGAGTCTGACCGCGCTCCAAGTCGGTCACCAATTGGTCGATCCGAGTGCTGCGGATGGACAGGGACACGGAAGGGTACTGACTGGAGAACCGCTCGAGGACCAGCGGCAGGAAAGAGGCGGCCACCGTCGGGAACGCCCCGATCACCAACGTGCCGCGCTTGCCGGTGGTCAGATCGTCCAAATCCGCCCGAGCGGCGTCCATCTGCCGCAGGATCTTGCGGGCATGAGCGGCCAAGACCAAGCCCGCCTCGGTGGGGACGATCCCGCGAGATCGACGGCGGAGCAGTGGCTGCCCGGCCTCTTGCTCCAATCGACGGAGCTGTTGGGACACGGCGGACGCCGTGTAGGCCAGTTCGTCTGCGGCGGCGGTGATGGAACCGGCCTCCACCGTGTGGACGAAGACCTCAAGCCGTTTCGTGTCGAACACCGTCATGCGTTTCAGTGTAGCTACACGCGCAAGACTTAAGCATCGCTAAGGGGCGACGATGCGCCGTTGTTCGCCGCCGCTTCTGCGGGCGCACCCGCCGGAGCAGCAGCACCTGGCACCTCGGAGCGCATGCGCGGGCTCGTGGGACGGGACTGCGAATGAAGCATAGCTACAGGATGCGAAACGTTATGCACCTTGTGCTTAAGAAATGGCCCACACCACACTGGTCACTTCAAGCCGCTAGGGTGACAGGAGTAACAGTCGATGGTGATCGAAGCGCGTTGGATGCGTGGTGGAACGAGCAAGTGCTGGGTCTTCGAGGCCGCAGATCTCGAAGCCACGGGGTACTCGGCGGACGTCATCCTGCCTCGTCTCTTCGGCAGCCCGGATCCCCGCCAGCTGGACGGAGTCGGGGGAGCAACCTCCACCACGAGCAAAGCCGTGATCGTGAAGCGTGAAGACGGCTCGGTTTCGGACGTGAGCTACACATTTGCTCAAGTCGGAATCGAAGAGGCCAAGGTCGACTGGGGCAGTAATTGTGGCAACTGCTCGGCCACGGTGGGACTGTATGCCATCGAGCGGGGCTGGGTGGTGCCGCAGGACGGAGTGACCGAGGTGCGCACCTTCAACACCAACACCGGTCAGATGATCATTCAGAGCATTCCCACCCCGCACGGGCGGCTCGCCGACGATCCCTCAGTCTCCATTCCCGGGGTCGTGTTCTCCGGGCACGGCGTGGGCCTGGGCTTTTTGTCCCCGGAGGGACGCACCACCGGCACCCTTTTGCCGGCCGGCGAGCCCCGCAGCGTCATCGCGTATGGGGAGGGGCTCTCGGTCGCCGTCAGCATGGTCGACGCCGGCGCGCCCATCGTCATGGTCGACGCGCAGAGTTTCGGGCTGGATCCCCTCGACTACGCCGGGTGGTTGGACGTGGCCACGGCGCGGCTGGGAGAACTCGATGAGATCCGGCGCCTGGCTGCGGTGCGGATGGGCCTGGCGGCCACGCCGATGGAAGCGGAGCGCGCGATTCCGAAGATCGGCCTGGTGAGCGCCTCCCAGGACGACGAGGCGGAGTTGCAGGTGCTCATGATGTCCATGGGCCGACCGCACCCGGCCATGCCGATCACGGGCAGCGTCGGTGTCACCGTCGCCGCCCGCACGGCGGGGACCATCGTTGCTGAGCATGCCGGGCGGGGGTTGGGTCGCGAGCTGCGCATCCGCATCCCCGTCGGCAACCTCGTGACGTTGACGGAGGACAGCTCGCTGGGGCAGACCGTGGGCGTGCAGAGAACGGCTCGCACCCTCGCCGAGGCTCGGCTGCTGCTGCCGGAGTCTCAGTTGGAGAAATCAAAAACAACAGACGCAGCACTGAGCGATCTGGGTCAGGAGGTTGTGCTGTGAGCCGGCTTCTCTCACGCCGAACCCTGCTGGGCACGGGTGTCGTGGCGGCTCTGGGCGGTGCTGTCGGGTGCGCGCCGGTGCAGACGAAGTATCAGCCCTCCGGCGAGGGCATCGTCGACGTGGTGGTGCCCTATGGCACCGGCGGCGGCACGGACACCTGGGCGCGCTTCATCACTCCCTACTTCGCCGAGCTGCAGCCGGACGTCGACCGGTACCAGATCGAGAATCTTCCCGGTGGCGAAACCATCACGGGAACCAACGCCTTTGTGCGGGCCGGTGTGACCAATGGGCGCCAGGCACTGGTGGCCTCCGCGACCACGTACTTCCAGAGCATGCTGGGACAGAGCACGGCCGAGTTCGATTTCGCCCGCATGGAGCCCTTGGCGCTCAACGGGACCGGTGCCGTGTTGTGGACCAGTGCGGAGAGCGGCATTCGGTCCATCGAGGACTTGATGGGCAATGCCACCCAGTACCGCTATGGGGGAATGTCCGCGTCAGGACTGGATCTGGTTCCGCTCTTGGCCCTGGAAGCCTTGGGGGCCAACGTGCGCGGAGTCTTCGGCATGGAGGGACGCGGACCGACGCGGCTGGCCGTCGAGCGCGGCGAATCGGACCTGGATTTCCAGACGACCTCCTCGTACCTGTCGCAGGTGAAGCCCAAGGTGGACACCGGCGAGGCCATCCCGCTGTTCGCCGTCGGGAGCTTGGAGAACGGTGAGGTGAGGCGGGACAAGAACCTGCCGGACATCCCCACCTTCGCGGAGATCTTCGAGGGATTGGGTCATCGAACAGAGCGCCAGGAGTTGGCCTACAGCGCCTTCCAGTCCTTCGTGGTGCCCGGATTCTTCTACCAGAAGGGCCTGTGGGCGAACGCCGGAACGTCGAGCTCGGTCATCGAGACCTATGACGAGCTTGTGTCCGAACTGAATCAGGACGATCAGTTCCTGGAGGAGGCGAAGGACGCCCTCGGCGGGTATGACCTCGTCTCGGGGTCGGACGCCAAGGCCGATTTCCGCAGGGCCCTGGAAATGGACGAGGACGTGCTGGCCTTCACCAAGACCGTCCTCGAGGACAAGTACGACGCGGTACTGGATTGAGCTGAGGGACAGACATGATTGACGCAGCAATGGAGGCTCTCTCAGCCTTCACGGATCCGGCCATGCTCCTCTACTTGGGGATCGGCGTGGTGGTCGGCATCATCATCGGTGTCATCCCCGGCTTGGGCGGCACTGGAGCGGTGGCCGTGCTCATGCCGTTCGTGTTCGTCCTCGAACCGAACCAGGCGATCGCCCTGATCATCGGCGCCGTGGCGGTGGTACACACGTCGGACGTGATCACCTCCGTGGTCCTCGGTATTCCCGGCTCGGCGTCCGCCTCGGTGTTCCTCCTGGACGGGCACGAGATGGCGAAGAAGGGCCAGGGTGGTCGGGCGCTGTCCGCCAGCTTCATCGCCTCGATGGTCGGCGGGCTCATCGGCATCGTGGCCTTGACGGTCATCGTGCCCGTTGCCCAGCCGATCGTGACGGCCTTCGGTTCGCCGGAGATCTTCGGCCTGATTGTGATGGGCGTCTTCCTGACGGCCATGCTCTCCAAAGGGAACATCATCAAGGGCATGTTGATCTCGGTGTTCGGTTTGGCCCTGGGGCTCATCGGGGTCTCGCCGGTGTCCGCGGAATATCGGTACACCTTCGACTCCGAGTTCCTCACGGACGGCATCGGTCTGGTGGCGGCAGCCCTCGGCGTCTTCGGCCTGGCCGAGATCATCGACCTGGTGGCCAAGAAGAAGGCCGTGTCCAAGGAGCCCGTCGCCCTGGGTGGCGGCTGGCGGCAAGGTCTGAAGGACATCGTCACCTACAAGTCGGACGTCGTGCGCGGATCGGCTGTGGGCGTCGGCGTCGGGATCCTGCCGGGCGTGGGGTCGACGGCCGGTTCGTGGCTCGCTTACGGTCAGGCTCAGGCCTTCGCCAGTCGAAAGAAGGCCGCGTCCAGGTTCGGCAGCGGTGATCCCCGGGGCGTCATCGCTCCCTCAGCGGCCAGCAATGGCATCGAATCGGGCGCCCTGATTCCCACGCTGTTGTTCGGTGTGCCGGGCGCGGCTCCGTTCGCCCTGCTGCTCGGCGTGCTGTTGATCTTCGGGGTCCAGCCTGGACCCTCCTTGATCACCAACGACCTGGACATCGTCTATCTGATTGTGTGGGCGTTCGCGATCGCCAGTGTGTTCGGTGCGGCCCTGGCCTTTTTCCTGGCCCGTCCGCTCGCGCGGTTGAGCTTCGTCTCGTTCCCCGTTCTGGCCGCGGCCTTGATCCCCATCCTGTTCCTGAGCGGGTTTCAGGAGCCGCTGAACCTGAACGTCTTCTACGTGATGCTCGGTCTCGGGGTGGTGGGGTGGATCTGCAAGATCACCGACATCCCACGGGCTCCGTTCCTCATCGCCTTCGTGCTGGCCGAACCGCTCGAGCGCTACTACTTCCTCACCGTCAACGCGTTCCCCTCGGGGGAGTGGATGACCCGCCCCTTCGTGCTGGTCATCGCCGTGATCCTGCTGGGCGCGGTTCTGCTGCCGGTGATCCGCCGGATGCAGCGACGCTCGGCTCCTGCTGCGGACAGAGTGCAGCTGTCCGAGAAATCAGACATGGCGGTGCCTCCATTCGTCGATCTGATCGTCACGTTGGCGGCCCTGGCGTTCTTCATCGCAACCGTGGTGCTGTCCGGAGAGTTCTCGGACAACGGTCGGTTGTTCCCGCTCACCGTGGGCTCGGCCGGCATCCTCCTGGCGGTGCTGAGTCTCATCCGAGACTTCGCCCGGGTGCGAAGCAACGCCGGGCTGGGTCGATTCGATGCGGCGTGGATGAACCGCTTGCGCATCGTCGGGCTCTCCATAGCGTGGATCGTGGGCTATATCTGGCTCGTGTTCCTGCTGGGGATGATGGTCGGCTCGGGCCTCTTCGCGCTGGTCTTCCTGCTGGTGGTGGCCAGGATGAAGATCATTCCGACGGTGATCTACACAGCCTGCATTGTCGGGGCGGTGTATCTGTTGGCGGAGTTCGCCCAGTTGGTGCCGCCCAGCGGTTACCTGCTGTAGGGATCAGCGTCCGAACCGGGTGAGCCGCAACGAGTTCGCGACCACCAGGACGGAACTGGCGGCCATGGCCGCGCCGGCCACCATGGGGTTGAGCAGGCCGACGGCGGCGATCGGGATGCCGAGGGTGTTGTAGGCGAAGGCCCAGAACAGGTTCGACTTGATGATGCTCAGGGTCTTGCGGCTGAGCTGTACTGATTGGACCACCTGGGTCAGTGAAGAGCCCATCACGGTGATCGCCGCCGCCTCGCGGGCCACGTCCGTGCCGGAGCCCATCGCGATGCCGAGATCGGCCTGAGCGAGTGCGGGGGCGTCGTTGACGCCGTCCCCCACCATGGCCACCACCCGGCCGGCGTCCTGCAGTTCGGTCACCTTGGCGATCTTCTCTTCCGGTTGGACTCCGGAGAAGACGTCCTCCGGCGCAATCCCGACGACGGCGGCCACCTGAGCGGCCACGCGGGCGTTGTCCCCGGTCAGCAGGATCGGCCGCAGGCCGAGTCGCTTCAGCTCGGCGATGGCCGGCGTCGAGGACTCCTTGATGGTGTCCTGCAGGGAGATGATCCCCGCCGGTCGGCCGTCGACGGCGACCCAGATGGCGGTGGCGCCCGTGGACTCCACGTCGTACAGCTGTTGTTCCTGCTCGGCCGTCAGTGCGCCCGCGCCGGGTTCACCGGAGAGGTAGCCGGTGAGATAGCTGGAACGTCCGGCCACCACCGTGTGGTCGCGGCCGGCGTCGGGCACCGTGCCGCGCACACCGCCCCCGGCGGCCGATGCGAAGTCGGTCACCTCCGGCAGTGTGGCCTCTGAGTTCTGACGGGCGGCGGCCTGACGGGCGGCGGCCTGACGGGCGCTGGCCACGATGGCGGCGGCGATGGGGTGCTCTGAGTGGGACTCCACCGCGCCGGCCAGGCGCAGGACCTGATCCGGGTCGTGTCCGTTCAGGGGCGTGACGCCGGTGACGGTGAGATCTCCCTCGGTGACCGTGCCGGTCTTGTCCAGCACGATGGTGTCCACGGTGCGGGTGTCCTCCAGGGACTCCGGACCACGGATCAGGATCCCCAACTGAGAGGCGCGGCCGGTGCCGGCCAGCAGGCCCACCGGAGTGGCCAGACCCAGTGCGCAGGGGCAGGCGATGACCAACACCGCGACGGCGGCGCGGAAGGCGGAGTGCAGGTCACCGGAGACGGCCAGCCAGATTGCGAAGGTCACGACTGCAATGAGGAGCACGATCGGCACGAAGACCGCGGAGATCCGGTCGGCCAGCCGGGCAATCGGGGCCTTGCCGGTCTGGGCCTCCGAGACGAGTCGGCCCATCTGGGCCAAGGTGGTGTCCGAGCCGACGCGGGTCGCCCGGACGAGGAGCCGACCGGAGGAGTTGACGGTGGCACCGGTGACGGTGTCATCCGGGCCGACCTCTTCGGGGACCGACTCTCCAGTGATCAGGGACGTGTCCAGCGCGGAGTGGCCGGAGACGACGTAACCGTCCGTGGCGACCTTCTCCCCGGGCCGGACCACGAATTCGTCACCCGGCACCAGCTGCGCTGCGGGGATGGTGATCTCGACGCCGTCGCGCACGACGGTGGCGGTCTTGGCCCCGAGATCCAGCAGAGATTTCAGGGCGCGGCCCGCCTGCTGCTTGGCGCGGGCCTCAAGCCACCGCCCGAGCAGGAGGAAGGTGGCGACCACACCGGCGGTCTCGAAGTACAGCTGGTGGCCGCCGGTCATCGCCGGATTCAGCAGCAGTTCCACCGTGGAGAACGTCCACGCTGCCAGGACGCCGATCGAGACCAGCGTGTCCATGGTGGACGAGCCGTGGCGGGCGGCGGTGAAGGCGGCGGTGTGGAACGGCCAGCCGGCCCAGAACGTCACCGGAGTGGCGAGAGCCAACGCGACCCAGCCCCAGCCAGGAAACTGCAGCGCCGGGATCATCGAGATCAGGAACAGCGGAACCGTGAGGACGGCCGCACCGATCAGCCGTGGTTTCAGCACGTCCACGGAGGGCCCGTGATTCAGGTGGTCTTCGTGGTCCGGATGGTCTCCGTGGTCCGGATGGTCCTCGTGATCCGAATGGGCTCCATGGTCCGGATGGTCCTGGTGATCATCGCGATCATGGTGACTTCGGTGGTGGTCGCTCCCGGCCTGGTGCGCCTCGCGGTGCACGGTAGCGGAATACCCGGCCTTGCTGATGGTGGCCAGCAGGTCCTCATCGGACACCGACGGAGGAGCGGTCACGGCGGCCTTCTCCAGGGGGAGGTTGACCGATGCTGTGACGCCGTCCAGCTTGCCGAGTTTCTTCTCGATCCGCTGGACGCACGAGGCGCAGGACATACCGGTGATGTCCAGGTCGACCCGGCGAGTGGACTCAGCACTCGTCGTGTTCTCAGTCATGTGGTTGCTCACCTCCGTGTCAGCCCAACTCCAGGCCTGGAGTGGCGACGGCGTAGCCAGCCTCTTCGACAGCGGCCTGCAAGTCCTCGGGAGCCGGTGGCCTGCCCTCGGAGGAGACGGTGGCGGTGGAGGTGCCGTTGGGAACCAGGGCGACGTTGACGTCCGTGACGCCCGGGATCTCCTGAAGCTCTTCGGTGACGCTCATGACACAGTGCTCGCATGTCATGCCGTTGATCTTGATGTCCGTCGTGGTCATGGTTCCTCCTGGAGTGAGATGGCGGGTGGGCAGTCGGCCCATTCAGCGCATGAGTCGGGCGATGGCACTGGCAGCCTCGGCCACCTTGGCCTGCACGGCCTCGTCGTTGCCGGTCTCGCGGGACTCGCGGGCGGCGTCGGCCACACAGTGGGACATGTGGTCTTCCAGCAGACCGAGGCTGACGCCGTGCAGAGCCTTCGTGGCCGCGGCGACTTGAGTCAGCACGTCGATGCAGTACTTGTCCTCGTCGACCATCTTGGCGATGCCGCGAACCTGCCCCTCGATGCGGCGCAGGCGCTTGAGGTACTCGTCCTTGCGGGGACTGTAGCCGTGGTGTGCCGGCTCAGCCGGGGCGGTCCGATCTTCGGCGACGCCGGCTTCGGAGCCATGCGGGGTGGTTTCCGTGGTCATGACCCGACCATATACCCCTCGGGGGTATATCTGCAAATACCCCATGGGGGGTATGCGCTGGGGTGGGGGATGCACTGGATGAGGCGGGTCTTTGCCTCCCTGTTAGGCCTCCCGGGAGTCCAGTTCCCGGATCAGTTCCCGGACTCGGGCGTCGAGGTCGTCCCGAACGCGCCGCACCTCGTCCAGGGGTTTGCCCTCCAGCGAGGGGATGTCCCAGTCGCGGTACTCGGTGCCCTCCAACGGCTCTACCCGGTCGGCGCAACCGAAGGTGACGACCATCTGGGCTGCCGCGTGGATGTCGTGGGAGAGCGGCTTCGGGTAGGCATGGGTCAGCGAAACATCGACTTCTTCCATGGCCTGCACCGCGGCATCGTAAAGGCGGCCCGCAGGCTCGAGACCCGCAGATCGTGCGGCCACCCGGCCCTCCGAATGCTTCAGGACGAGGGACGCGGCCATCTGTGAGCGTCCGGCGTTGGCGTCATCAACAAACAGGACTCGCGGGTGGGGCGATTCGATGGCGCCCTTGGCGATGGCGATGGACCGGAGTCGGTGGTCTGCGAAGTTCCCCGCCGATGCCGTGAGGTAGGTCTTGACCGCGGCGGTGCGGTCCAACTCGTCGTAGGACTCCTGGACGATCCGGTTGACGGTGTCCCGGTCGACCACGTGGGCGTAGCGTTCATAGAGATGAGCGGCAGTGCGTTCGAGGACGTTCCGGTCCAGGGCCCGGCTGGCTTCAGTGTGGTGCTCGTTCATCATCACTCCGGCAATCTGGGCGGTGACGGGCTGTCACCGATCATGCTGGCCGGGCTCCGGGGGGCGGTCAAGGTTCCATCCGCAGGATCGTGTGAGGGACTTGTCGGCGACTGAGATTCACCCGGCGTGCCACAATTGGCGATCGTGACGCACTCCAGCTCATCCCCAGCACGCGCCACAGGAACCCCTGCGCCGAGCAGTAATTCGTCGGATGGGTCGCCGGGCGGTCCGCCGAACGGATCGCCGGACCACCCAGGGTCCGTGGCGCAGGCGCTCTCAGCCCGCCGACCGGCCAGTCCGGTCGCGCGGGAATCGCTGGCCATCTGGGTGGCGATCGCCTCCGGAGTGGCCGGCGCCGCCGTCGGGCTGCTGATGTTCTCCGGCCGCAGGCCACCGCTCTCCGGCGACTGGTCCGTGGGCACCGCGGCCGCCGTCCTGACCGCCGTCTGTGCGGGGCTGGCGTGCCTCCTCGGCCTGGCCCAGTCCACGCGTACCACCCACCAATGGATGACCCAACGCCACTGGGGGTGGTTGGTGGCCGACGCCTTCGGCCTCGTGGTGGTGCACGGCGCCATTGCCGTGATGGCGTGCCTGGCCCTGTTCCGGATGTTCCAGGAGGCCTTCACCGGACTGACCGTGGACGGCATGGCGGCCACGGTGATGCTCGCCCTCGTGGGATCCATCGGGGGCTACCTTGGGTTCAACTCCGCCGCCCGGATCTCCACCCGGTCGTTGTCGTCGTTGCTGGCGGTGTTCATGGCCTCGGGCATGATCGTCTCGATGCTGCTGGCAGAGAACCCGTTCTGGTGGCACGCCTTCTTCTCTGAACTCGGCACCGGACAGGCGGGCATTCTCTCCTTCTGGACCTTCAACACCACGCTGACAGTCTCCGGGCTGGTGTTGACCACCCTGTCCTCATTCATCACCCAGGACCTCTTCACCTGGGCGCATGACCGCGAAACCCGTGGCGTGCGCAGAGCCCGCATCGGCATGCTTCGCTGGGGACTGTTCATCATCGGGCTGTGCATGATGGGGGCCGGAGTCGTGCCGATCAATTTCTCCGATCCCGTCCATTCCACGTTCATCCGGATCCTGGGCGTGGTGTTCATCGTCCTGTTGGCCAGTGTGCAGCTGTGGCTGCCCGGCTTCCCACCGGCCGTCTATGTGGGCACCTACCTGATGCTCGCCCTGGGCATCCTGTCCACGATGTTGTGGTTCCCGCTGCGCTACTACAACCTGACAGGCTTCGAACTGGCCATGGGCGGGGTCATCTACGCCTGGCTCGTGGTGTTCATCCGGAACCTCGATGCCGTGCTCACGGAAGCCGGTATCGGCGACCGGGCGCGGGACCAGGATGTCGAGCTCGACCGGGACGCCGACGTCGGGCCAGCTCTACCGACTGAGCCGGCCCAGCCAGCCCGACCAGCCCAGCCAACTCAACCGGCCAAGCCAACCGAGTCCGCCGTGCCCGCCATTCAAGCCCCTCAGGGCGCCTACCGGACGCCGGCCTATCGCGGATGGCGGGTCGGAGGTGACGGACCGTCCTGAGCGCACCGTCCCCAGGGAACGCTGGCACAATACCCGGGTGAGCATTTCGTCTGACCGCCGGCCGGCCGCGGTCTCCTGGCTCTATCTGGCCATCTGCGTGGTGCTGGTCTCCCTCAATCTGCGGACACTGTTCTCCAGTTTCTCCGCCATCCTGCCGGAGATCGTCGCGGCGACCGGCCTGCCCGGTTGGGGCGCCACACTGCTCACCACCATTCCGGCCACCCTGCTCGGGGTCTTCGCCCCCTTGGCGCCGATCCTGGCCCGCCGCTTCGGCACATGGCAGGTCCTCTTCGGGGCGCTGGTTCTCCTGACGCTCGGCTTGGTCGTCCGCTCACTCCCGGGGCCCGACGGCGGCGCGATGGTTCCGCTGCTGGCCGGCACCGTGGTCTCGGGGGTGGCCATCGCCCTGTCCAACGTGGTGCTGCCCAGCATCGTCAAGCAGGATTTCGCGGAGCATTTGGGCCTGATGAGCGGCCTGTACACCACGGCCATCTGCGGCTCCGCGGCGCTGGGGGCCGGGCTGACGTTCCCGGTGTATCAGCAACTGCCGAACTGGCATTGGGCGCTGGGCATCTGGGCCATTCCGGTGGCGGTAGCGGCGGCACTGCTGGTGCCGATCATCCTGCGCCATCGGTCGGCTGCCCAGGTGTCGACGTCGACCACGGGGCGCAGCCCGCTGACGTCACCGGTGGCCTGGCACATCACGCTGATGATGATCTGTCAGGCGATGACGTCTTTCACCTGCTTCGCGTGGCTGGCGCCGATGCTGCGAGAGCGGGGCATCGACGGCGGATCTGCCGGGGTGATCGTCGCGGTGTCCATCGTCCTGCAGATGGCCGGCTCCCTGCTCGGACCCGTGTGGGCGGCCCGGCTGCGCTCGCAGTCCGTGCTCAATGCGGCGGCTGCTCTGCTCACCGCCGGCGGCTTCGTCCTCGCTCTCCACGGCCCGCTGGCCGGAATCTGGCTCTGGACCGGCGTGCTCGGCATCGGCCAGGGCGCCCTGACGGCCTTGGCGCTGACCATGATCGCCTTGCGCAGTTCCACCGCTCACATGGCGATCCGCGTCTCCGGGATGATGCAGGGACTCGGCTACGGACTGGGCTCGTCGGGGACGTTCATCACCGGTCAGATCTTCGCCACCACGGGGTCTTTCGGCCCGGCGGCTTGGCTGTTCGTTGCCTCCGGCTTGGGGGCCGTGATCTTCGGCTGGCTGGCCGGACGGAACCGGACGATCGAGCGATAACTGCCCACGTTCCGCCGCTGTCAGCAGAGCCGCCCAGGGCAGAACAGACTCCCCGGGGACGCCGGGGCGCGGCACTCTGGGCTCATGACCGATGACAGCACACCCAGATTGTTCGACGAACGGGCGCGCAGGGAACTCTACGAGCGGCGCATCCTCGTGCTCGATGGGCCCCTTGATGACGACAACGGCACCCTACTGACCACCCAATTGATGACTCTGGCGGTGGAGGATGCCGCCGCCGAGATAGGCCTATGGATTCACTCGCCCGGTGGATCCGTTCCCGCCATGCTCGCCCTCCGCGACGCGATGCGACTGATCCCCTGTGATGTCTCCACCCTGGTTCTGGGAATGGCCTGCAGCGCCGGTCAGTTCCTCCTCTCGGCGGGGGCGCCGGGCCGAAGGCGCGCTCTGCGGCATTCCCGCATCCTCATGCACCAGGGCTCGGCGGGCATCGGCGGATCCGCGGTGGAAATTGAGCTGCAGGCCGACGACCTCCGCCACACCCGGGACACCGTGCTCGGACTGATCGCCGAGGACACCGGCCAGCCGACGGAACGGGTGTTCGAGGACTCACTCCATGACCGCTGGTTCACCGCCGAACAGGCCCTGGAGTACGGCTTCGTCGATTCCGTGGTCAGTGACTTTCATCAGATCGCCCCGCTCTACCGCTCCGGCCAAGCGGGATTCGGCACCGGCCGGCAGATCACACCAGAGGAGACACCATGAGCTCGTACACCATTCCCAACGTCATCCAACAGCACCCCCGGGGTGAGCGAGTCATGGACGTCTATTCGCACCTGCTCACCGAGCGCATCATCTACCTGGGCACCGCTCTCGACGCTGGTGTGGCCAACGCCCTGATCGCGCAGATCCTCTTCCTCGAGGCGGACAACCCGGACCGGGACATCCAGCTGTACATCAACTGCGAGGGTGGCGACCCGGCCGCGATGCTCGCCGTCTACGACACCATGCGCTACGCCCGGGCGGACATCGCGACCACCTGCGTAGGCCAGGCCAATGCCGTGGGCGCGGTGCTCCTGGCGTCCGGCGCGGCAGGGAAGCGAGCCGTCTTGCCACACGCGCGAGTGATTCTCCACCAGCCCGCAGGCCAAGGGCGGGGCGCCATTCCGGACCTCATTCTGCAGGCAGACGAGGTGGTACGCACTCGCGCCGAGATCGAAGGCATCCTCTCGCGGCACACCAGTCAGACCGTGGAGCGGCTAAGGGCAGACACGGATCGAGACCGCGTCTTCACTGCGAGAGCGGCCCTGGACTACGGGCTCGTGGACGAAGTGATCGAGCAGCGCTGACCGAGTACCCCCGATGAAATCTCGCGTGGCGTTAGGCGTTGACCAGACGGTAAGCGCCCGGCGGCCGTCGATACTGCCTCGGTCCGTGAGCTGGCGGTTCAGGCTGCCAGGGCGAGGGTGGTGCGCGTGTGGGCCGACTGCGGTGCCGGGGCCACAGTGGAGCGGACGCTTCCGGCCACGGCCAGCGTCACGTCGATCAGCGTGGCGTCCAGCGCATGCGCCACCGCCGCGATCATCTCGCTCGAGGGATCCTTGACGCCGCGCTCCATCTCGGACAGGTACTGCGGGGACACCCCGGCGCGGTGCGCGGTCTGTCCGATCGTCTCCTGGCGGGCGTGTCTCATCCGCCGGAGCTGCTCACCCAGCGCCTCTCGCCACAGCGGCTCGACCACAGGTCGTCGTCTGTCACGGGGGAGGGGGCTCCAGGGAATCGTCGCGTGATCCGTCATGGTGGTCATCCTAGGTTCGGAGGACGGTTAAGCGGACGGTCTCTGCTCACAGCAGAGGAGGTGGCCGCCGTCGGGCCCGGGATCCTGGCGGGCGAATTGGACGCCCGTGGGACAATGGCAAGGATGGCTAAGACAAACCGCCCCCGGCCGGGGGACCGCAGCACGGACCGCATGTCCCGCACCTCTGAGGTGAAGCAGGGACAGCAGAACCGGCGCGCCGCCGACCCCTCCGACGCCCGCCTGGATCACGCCCGGGACGGCAAGCTCAAGCTGAACCGTCCCCGGCGCGGGCTGATCGACGAGACCGAGGCGCGGCAGCTCGCGGAAGACCGAGAGCGACTGCAGGGCCAGGGCATCGGCGGCCCCCTGGATGGCCGCATGCTGTCCAACCCCGCCGCGGAATCCGGCCCGGACGCGAACCGCCCTCAGGTCCGTCCCCAGGCCGAGGGCTGGACACAGCAGACCGCCTCGGACGGACGGCCACTGCTGCAGTTCAAGCAGCCGCGCGTCGCCCAACCGCAGACTCACCTGGCGGACCTGACGCTGGCCGAACGTCAGGCCAAGGTGACGGAACTGGGGCTACCGGCCTTCCGCGCCAAACAGCTCTCCACGCACTACTTCAGCCATTTCACCTCCGACCCGGACGAGATGACGGACCTGCCGCAGCAGGCGCGCGAGACGCTGGTGGCGGAAATGATGCCGCCGCTGCTCACCGAGGTTCGGCGGCTCACCACGGACAACGGCGACACCATCAAGTTCCTGTGGCGTCTGTTCGACGGTGCCCTGGTGGAGTCGGTGCTGATGCGCTACCCCGGCCGGGTCACGCTGTGCGTGTCCAGTCAGGCCGGCTGCGGGATGAACTGTCCCTTCTGCGCGACCGGCCAGAACGGCCTGACCCGCAACATGTCCTCGGCCGAGATCGTCGAGCAGGTGGTCCGGGCCAACCGCGTCATCGCTGACGGCGCCCTGGGCGGGATGCGCGACGACGGCGGCCACGATGCCGAGCGCGTCACCAACATCGTCTTCATGGGCATGGGCGAGCCCCTGGCCAACTACAAGCGCGTGATCGGTGCCGTCCGACGCATGGTCGATCCCTCGCCGGCCGGCCTGGGGATGTCCGCCCGGCACATCACCGTTTCCACGGTGGGCCTGGTCCCGGCGATCAATCGCTTGGCCGACGAGGGGATTCCGGTTACCTTCGCCTTGTCGCTCCACGCTCCTGACGACGAGCTCCGGGATGAGCTGATTCCCGTGAACTCTCGCTGGAAGGCCGATGAGGCCATCGACGCGGCCTTCAACTACTTCCAGAAGACCGGGCGCCGTGTGTCCATCGAATACGCCCTGATCAAGGACATGAACGACCACGCCTGGCGGGCGGACCTGCTGGCGAAGAAGCTCAATGCCCGCGGGCGCGGCTGGGTCCACGTCAATCCCATTCCGCTGAACCCGACGCCGGGCTCCATCTGGACATCATCCGAGCCGGAGATCACCCAGGAGTTCATCAACCGCCTGGAAGCCGGCGGCATCCCCACCACGCTGCGCGATACCCGCGGCAAGGAGATCGACGGAGCCTGCGGTCAACTGGCGGCTGAGGGCGATGAGGAGTCGGACGGCACGGTCACCGAGGGCTCAGAGGCCCCGGGCGAGGTTCGCCCGGAGCCGCCGGCCTCGATCGATCTCCGCGGCTGAGTTCGTCAGCGCGCCGAGCCGTGATGCAACCCGGCCTGGATCTCCGCGTCGGAGACCGGGTTGCCCAGGTGGCGCAGCGGGGTCTTGTAGGTCTCGCGCGTCGTCAGCGCGACGAGCGTCGCCAGGATGGTGGCACCGGAGACCAGCCAGGCGGCCGGACCCCAGTTCGCGTAGTTGTCCCCGACGAGTGCGGTGGCGATCATCGGGGAGAACCCGGAGATCAGGATGCCCACCTGCAGGCCCACGGCGACGCCCGAATAGCGCACCTTGACGTTGAACAACTCCGAGAACCAGGCCGGGTAGACGGCGTTGGACAACGCATACGTGACGCCCAAGATGATCGTGGAAGCGATGAAGATCAGGGCGATGTTGGCGGAGTCGATGGCCAGGAAGTACACCCAGATCATCACCGCGGTCGTCGCTGTGCCGGCGACGAAGGTCGGTTTGCGCCCGATCTTGTCTGACAGGTAGGCGGAGGCCGGCGTCGAGACGATCGCCACGATGTTGCCGACGATGGTCACCCAGAGCATGGTGGACGAATCGATGCCGACGGAGGTCGCGTAGGACAGACCGAACGCCTGCATCAACGTGTTGGTGACCACCTGCAGGGACAGGATGGAGATCTGAACGAACTGCACCGGATGCGTCCTGAGCATGACGACGAAGGGCGCCTTCTCCTGTTCGCCGGCCTCCTTGGTCTCCTGGAACTCCTCCGGCTCGGCCAACTGACGCCGCACGAACCAGGCGACGGCCAGCACCAGAATGGACGCCAAGAACGGCAGTCGCCAGCCCCAGCTGAGCCGGTCTGCTTCGTCCATGGCTGTGATCGGCAGGAAGGCCAGCGAAGCCAGAACGATGCCGGCGGCGATGCCCGAGATGGAGAATGAGGGGAAGAACCCGCGCAGGCCCACGGGAGCCTCTTCGGTGCTCAGGGCGGAGGCGCCGGCGATCTCGGCTCCGGCGGACAGGCCCTGGGCCAGCCGCAGGACCACCAACAGGATGGGTGCCCAGAGCCCGATCTGCTGGTACGTCGGCAGCACCCCGATGAGGAAGGTGGCCGCGCCCATCAACAGCAGCGTGGCCAACAGGATGGATTTGCGACCGATCCGGTCTCCCAAGTGGCCGAACACAATGGCGCCGAACGGGCGGGCCACGTAGGCCACGCCCAAGGTGCCGAACGAAGCGATCATGGTGACGGCGTCGCTGCCATTCTCCGGAAAGAAGATGTGCGGAAAGACCAACGACGCGGCCGTGGCGTAGACGAAGAAGTCGTAGTACTCCAGGGCGCCGCCGAGGAAGGCGGACATGCCGGCTCGCTTGGCGCGCTTCAGGCGCACAGCCTGTTCGGCGGGCGTCAGGGACTCGAGGACATCGGTGCTGTGCTCGTGGATGGTGGTGTTCATAAGTTCTCCCAGGTTCGGCGGCCTGTGGTCATCGGTTGCTGTGAACCGGGTCACCAGGCTCAGAGAAGACTCCCCGGGCCGCGACGTGAACACCAAAATGCAGCCCATTCAATGGGCTGTTGTACGCACTCGTGGGGATGCGGAGACGAATCGGTGGTGCCCGCCGTCAGCAGGCGGACACCACCGTCGACTCAGAGTGGCCGGACTCAGTCGCCCGAGGCGGTGTCCCAGCCGTAGTCGGGATAGTCGAAGAAGTCATCACCATCGAGGGTGTCGACCGAGCCATCAGCCATGGACTCGACGATCGACATGAGGCCGGTTTCGACCGTCTTCACCAGCATTCCCTTCTGCTTCTGACCGAAGGACTGCGTCTGCCCGCGCACCTCGAAGAGCACCGTGGCCGAGCCGTTGAGGGCGAACGCGGACCGTCCCTGACCGGCGAACTCCCGCTCATCCGGATGCAGGTACCGCACCACGCCGGCCAGCGGCGACTGAGCACCGTAGCTGTCCGTCAGGCCGTTCATGGCAGCCAGTGCGTACCGGCGGGACTTGTCCTGATCCAGCAGCGGATACTCCTCCTGATAGGCGGCACCGTCGTCCACGCCGAGGGGCGGATAGTCGATGGCCACGGTGACCTGCTTGCCGTCGCGGGGTCCACCCGTCGTCTCGTTGCAGGGACCCATGTGGTGCAGGTCCACCATGGCGTCCACCTCGCCGAATTCCTCCTGGAGGGCGACGTATTGGTCGCGGACAGCTCGGGACTCCGGATTCAGGTAGAAGCCCGCGTCCGTTGAGGTGCCCGGCATATCTTCCGGCTGCGGGACGTAGTCCAGATCGGGGTGGAAGTCACGGTTCAGGTCGAAACCGGGGCGGTCTTCAGCGCGGTAGTACCAGGCCGGTGAGGCCTCGGTGAGCTGCGGGAATTGCTCCACGGTGTCCGCCCACGAGACATCGTTGATGCGCCGGTTCAACTCGACTCCGTCTGGGTTGAGCATGGGGATGGACACGAAGGTGACCTCGGAGCGGATGCGCTGCGCCTCGGGGCTGTTGCCGCTGAGGGTCTTGAGCAGCTTCAACTGCGCTTCCACTCCGGTGCGTTCGTTGCCGTGGATCGCACCGGTGACCATGATCACCCGAGGGCCGGTGCCCACGCGGGCAGCCATGACGTCCCGGCCCTGATGGGTGGTGCCGATCGATTCCACGTCGAGGGATCCATTGCTGGTCTGGGCCAGGCGCTCCAGCTCGCGCTGCATTTCGGCGTAGCTGGTCCAGCCCGACGTCGGCGCGTTTTCCACCGGCGTGCAGGTTCCCAGGCCTTCGCCCTGGCCGCGGTCCGCCGTGATGGCGGCCGGCGTCGCGGTGGCCGGGGCTCCGGCCATGGCGCTGGCGACCAAGGCCGCGCTGGCGAGAGCGACACCCCAGGACCGGCGGTGACGTTGCTTCTTCGTGATACTGGAGTGCGAGGACTGCGAGTGCGAGGTGATGACTGTTCGGTTCATGTTCTCTCTCAACTCAGTGATGGATGATGACCATGCCGGGGATAGAGCTGAGACGGTGGTGCCAGCCAACTTACGTGGCCGAGACCGTCTGCGCTAGAGTCCCGGCCGGATTACTTCAGGTGCTACCAGCCAGAAAGGGGTGTCGTGGCCAACTCGCGATCTGGCGAATCCGTGGTGTCCCGGGTGGCGCGATTGCTGCAGTGCTTCGACGCGGACCACAGCGAACTGTCCGCCGTGGAGATGGCTGATCGGGCGGGCCTGTCCAGTTCCACGGCGCATCGCCTGGCGTCTGCCATGGCCGAGGAGGGCCTGCTGTTCCGGACCGGGCGGGGGCGATTCAGGATCGGCCTGGCCTTGTGGGAGGCCGGTCAGCGCGGCTCACGGTTCCAGGCATTCTCCCAACTGGCGCTCCCGTTCATGGAGGCCATTCACGTCACGCTCAAGCAGAACGTCAGTCTGTCCATCCTGGACGAGTCGACGGCGGAGATCGTCTATCTCGAACGCCTCACCCATCGCGGGGCTCAAGAGGATCTGACCAAGGTGGCCTTGCGCCAGCCGGCCCTCTCGGTCTCCGCCGGGCTGGCCATGCTGGCGTTCTCGCCGCGCGATGTTCAGGAACGGATTCTGTCCATGCCGTGGGATGCCAGCACGCTGCAGTCCGGCATCACCGAGGGACACCTGCGGCGTCGACTGGCCCAGGCCGCCGCTGACGGGTTCGTCCATCTGCCGGGTGTACTCGTCGGTTCCCTCGCCGGTCTGGCCGCACCCGTGCTCGACGCACAGGGGCGGGTCCTGGGGGCCTTGGCGATCGTGCAGACCCTCGCCGAGGTCAATCTCAAGGTCCAGGTTCCAGTGCTGCTGTCCGCCACGCGTGGGCTGTCCAGAATGGCGGGAGATCTGCCGCGGGCGTGAGGCGGAGGTGACGCCGCCGAATCCTATTGAATGGGATGCATGGTGACGCTGCGCTGTGAAGCAGGTTACATAGGGCGGGTCATGTCCGTTGACCTTCTCGGAGGCCGAACGGACATCGACGTAGACCATCCCCGTCGATTCCGGAAAGTCGGTCACCCCTGATGCCAGTAGCCAACGGACGCCTGATCGGCCTGGCGCCGTTGTCCCTGCTGTCGGCCCCGCCGCCGCAGTTGGTGCAGCATGCGGCAGAGGCGGGCTTCGACTTCGTCGGCGTCCGGGTGCGTCCGGTGACCACCACCGAGGCGTCTTTCGACGTTCAACCGGGGTCGGCCCTGCTGGCCGAGACGCTGTCCCGCATGGCCGATACCGGAGTGGTGGTCAAGGACATCGAGTTTCTGTTGCTCGACGGTACGGATCAGCGGGATGCGTGGATGCGGATGTTCGAGGCTGGACAGGCGCTCGGGGCTGAGTCCCTGACCGTGGCCTGCAGCGACACCGACACTTCACGAGCCCGGGACACCCTCGCACTCATGGCCGAGGACGGACGCCCTTATGGGATCAGCCCGGCACTGGAACCCATCAGCTATCAAGCGGTCGCCTCGATACCGTTCGCCGACCAGCTCGCGGTCTATGCTGGCTGCGACATCATGGTGGACACCCTGCACGTGGGCCGCTTCGGCGGCACCGCCGAGGAGCTCGCCGCCGCTGCCGACCGCGCGCCTCTGGTGCAGCTGTGTGACGCACCGGCACGAGTCCCTGCTGACCGCGAGGGCCTGATCCACGAATCCCGCTCCGAACGCCTGGCCCCCGGCGAGGGCGACCTGGACCTGACCGGGGTTCTGGCCGCTCTGGAGTCCGGGCTGGCCGACACTCCCCGGGCGGGCGCCCGGCTGCCCGTCTCCGTGGAAGTACCCCATCACGACGCCGTCGCTCGCCTGGGTGCCCAGGGCTGGGTGGATCACCTCAAGAGCACCGCGGTGGCCCTTCTCGGCGAGGAGGTGAGCGCATGAGCACCGTTGACGAGTCCTATCTGGTCGGGCTGATCGGCGACGGCATCACCGCGTCGCTGTCCCCACCCATGCACGAAAGGGAGGCCCGGGAACACGGGCTGCTGTATCTGTACCGCCCGATCGATGTGGCGGCACTCGGATTCGAGGGGCAGCAGGCTCAGGAGGAGGCGGCTCGGCTGCTGGACTACGGGCGCCGCCTCGGCTTCAACGCCTTCAATATCACCCACCCGTTCAAGCAGACGATCATGGAACACCTCGATGAGGTCGACGAGGATGCCCGGAACCTCGGCGCCGTGAACACCGTGGTCTTCCGGAACGGGCGCTCGGTGGGGCACAACACCGACTACTCCGGCTATATCACCGGCCTCAAGAGCACCCTGGCCGAACCGGACTTGGGGTCTGTGGTGCAGATCGGGGCCGGCGGCGCCGGATCCGCCGTCGCCTACGCCCTGTTGCGTGCCGGCGCGCGAACCCTCACGCTGATCGACCTGGACGTCGAGCGGTCCGCGGCCCGGGCCGCCGACCTGCAGGCCCAATTCCCGGGCCAGACGGTGGTGGCCCGCCCGCATGCCGAGCTGCCGGAGTGCCTGGCCGCGGCCACCGGTCTGGCCCACTGCACCCCGGTGGGTATGCACACCCATCCCGGTCTTCCCGTGGAGCCGGCGTGGTTGCGTCCGGAGCTGTGGGTCTCGGACGTCGTGTATCTGCCCGTGGAGACGGAACTGGTGAGAGCCGCCCGCGCCCTCGGATGCTCCGTGGTGGACGGCGGCACCATGGCGGTGGGCCAAGCACTGGACGCCTTCGCCCTGATCACCGGGCGTGAGGCCGATCCCGCGCGGGT
The DNA here is from genome assembly GCF_042665635.1 of Citricoccus sp. GCM10030269. Lineage (NCBI taxonomy): Bacteria > Bacillati > Actinomycetota > Actinomycetes > Micrococcales > Micrococcaceae > Citricoccus > Citricoccus sp. GCM10030269. The sequence continues at coordinate 456,980 of NZ_JBHTCV010000002.1, forward strand.
CAGAGGCCATTTCCTCGAACTCGTGGCCGAGAAGCAAACCAGGAGACCGACGTAGGGTGACAGCATGAGCCAGAGTGATCACACCGGCCCCCACCGGATGTCCCGCACCTCGATCGCGACCGTGTGTCTCGCGGGAACACTGGAAGAGAAGATGCGGGCCGCGGCAGAAGCCGGCTTCGACGGGATCGAGGTGTTCGAGCCAGACCTCGTGGCCTCGCCACTCTCGCCAGAGCAGGTCCGCGAACTCGCCGAGGAGCTCGGGCTGAGCCTGGACCTGTACCAGCCGTTCCGGGACCTGGAAGGCGTGGAGGACGAGGTCTTCGAGGACAATCTGCGGCGTCTCGAGGCGAAGTTCCAGCTCATGCGGCGCCTCGGCGTCGATCTCATCCTGCTCTGCTCCAATGTCGGCACCGCCACCCGTTGGGAGGACGAGGTCGCCGTGGAGCAGCTGCGCCGGGCCGCGGATCTGGCCGCCGATTACAGCATCCGCATCGCGTATGAGGCGCTGGCCTGGGGGCGCTTCGTCAACACGTACGAGCATTCGTGGTCCCTGGTGGAGCAGGCCGACCACGCCAACCTGGGCATCTGCCTCGACTCCTTCCACATCCTCTCGCGGAGAGGTGACGTCACCGGGTTCCGGAACATCCCCGGCGAGAAGATCTTCTTCGTCCAGATGGCCGATGCGCCGATCAAACTGATGGACGTGCTCTCCTGGTCGCGCCACCACCGCAATTTCCCCGGCGAGGGCGGCTTCGACCTCGTGAGCTTCATGCGTGAGCTGTACGCCACGGGATACACCGGGCCGGTCTCCCTGGAGGTGTTCTCCGACATCTACCGCCAGACTGAGTCCGTCCGCACCGCACGCGAGGCCATGCGCTCGCTGCGGTGGCTGGACGACGCTCAGGCCGGGGACGCCCCCGCCCATCCGACCGGCTGGGACTTCGCCGAAGTCCGGGCCGCTGAACCGGCAGCACTGGCCGAAGTCCTGACCCAACTGGGCTTCGCGGACAACGGCCGCCACCGCACCAAGGACATTCGTCTCTTCTCAGCGGGAGAGGCCAGGGTGGTCACCAACGATCGCCACGAGGGTCCCCTCGACCAGGCCGGTGGCTCGGTCATCGCCTCTATCGGTCTGCAGGTGCCCGACCCGAGAGCGACGGCCCACCACGCCCGCGACCTGCATTACCCGCAAGCCTGGCGCGCCAATCGTGCCGACGAGATGGTGTTGCGGGGTGTGCAGGCACCAGACGGGACGGAGGTGTTCCTGGCCCCGAGCGCAGCCGCGCCGCAGTGGGTCCAGGAGTATGGCGCCCGGTCCGGGGAACCGGCCTCGGCCGACGTCGGCAATGGACTGCTCCTGGGCATCGACCACGTCAATTTGGCTCAGCCGTGGCAGTGGTTCGAGGAGGGAGTGCTGTTCTACCGCTCGCTGTTCGGCCTGGAGGCCCAGGTCAGCAACGACGTCGCCTCGCCGCAAGGGCTCGTCCGATCGGAGGTGATGAGGACGCCGGACGGAGCGGTGCGTATTCCGCTCAATCTCATCCCTCACGGCCTGGATCCCGGACGGTCCTCAGACACCCGCACGATCACCAGTCAGATCGATCACGATGAGCTCCGGTTGAAGGCGGCCTACCCGCAGCACGTGGCTTTCCTCGCCACGGATGCCATCGAGGTCGCCCGGCGCGCCCGAGCCCGCGGGCTGCGGATGTTGCCGGTCCCCTCGAACTACTACGAGGACCTGGCGGCACGATTCGATCTGGACACGACCCTGCTGGCCGAGCTGCGCGAGCACGATGTGATGTACGACCGGGACGAGCGCGGAGAGTTCCTGCATTTCTATACCCGCACCGTGGGCACCGTCTTCTTCGAGGTCGTCGAACGCCGCGACGGCTACGACGGCTACGGAGCAGGGTCGGCGCCCGTCCGGCTGGCCGCTCAGTACGACCTGGACCGCCAGTAGGCCCCGACCAGGTGATGCGGGGATCGATCGGACGGGCGCGTCAGATCAACACCGGCCGACTTCGAGTCAGGCGTCGACGGATTCCCGGACCGGGACCGTCTCCTCCTCGGGAGCCGGTACCGACCTGACGAAGAACGAACCCACGAAGGCCACCAGGGAGATGATCGCCCCGGCCACGAGGGCGTTGTGGACGCCGTTCATCAAGGCCTCCGACGGATCGGCGCCGCTCTGCGCACCGGCGAACGTCGCCGTCGCCATGACGGTGATGAACAACGCGGTGCCGGCCGCGCCCGCGACCTGCTGGAACGTGGACATGATGGCACTGCCATGGGAGTAGAGGCGGCGGGGGAGTGCGCCCAGGGCCGCGGTCATCAGTGGTGAGAACATGCAGGACAGTCCCGCGTTGAGCAGCATGTGCCACGCGATGATGGTGACCTGACTCGAGTCGGCGGTCAGCGTGGTCATGCCCCACAAGGCCACGGCCACGATCGCGGACCCCGGAATCACCAGCGGCCGGGCACCGATACGGTCGAAGAGCCGGCCCACGATCAGACCCATCACGCCCATCAACAGTCCGCCGGGCAACAGCATCAGACCGGTGTCCCGAGCGGAGAGTTCCAGGACCTGTTGCAAGTAGATCGGCAAGAGAATCAGCGTGCCGAACATGGCCATCATGCCCGTCATCATCATGCCGAGTGACACGGAGAACGTGCGGGTACGGAACGCCCGGACGTCCAGCAAAGCGTGCTCGCGTAGGCTCAGCTGACGCCAAGTGAACAGTGCCAGAGCCGCGATGCCGATCGTCAGCGGAATCCACGGCGTGACCAGAGCCTGGCCTTCGGCGGCCGAGCCGATGCTGCTCAGGCCGAACACCAGGCCGGCGAAGCCCAGGGCCGAGAGGATGACGGAGAACACGTCCAAGGGCAGTTTCCGCGTTTCAGTGACGTTGCGGATCATCGTCACGCCGAGCAGGAGGGCGATCCCGGCGATGGGCAGCATGGTCCAGAACAGCCAACGCCAGTCGAGGACGTCCAGGATGACGCCGCCGATGGTCGGGCCGGTGGCCGGGGCCACGGCAATGACGATGGAGATCAGGCCCATGGTGCGGCCGCGGCGGCTCGCTGGAATGACGTTGAGCACGGTGGTGAAGAGCAGCGGCAGCATGATGGCCGTACCGATGGCCTGAACGACTCGGCCGAAGATGATCACGAGCAGGGTCGGCGCGAGGCCGGCCAGCAGCGTGCCCAGCAGGAAGCTCGTCATGGCCATGACGAAGACGGTTCGCAAGGGCAAGCGGGTCAGCAGGTAGCCCGTGGTGGGAATGACCACAGCCATGGTCAGCATGAACGCCGTGGTGATCCACTGGACGGTGGACGCGGGGGCCTCGAATTCCACCATCAGATCGGACAGGGCCACGGCCATGACGGTCTCGTTCAGAATCACCACGAAGGCGGCGACCACCAGCAGCCATACGACTCTGGAGGCGCCTTCCGGAACGGTCGGTTCTGTGGCGGTCGGGGAAACAGTGGCTGACGAGTTGTCAGGGTTTTCGGCGGCCGAATTCGACACGGCTGTCCTCTCTCAAAAATCACAAAGGAGCCTGTGGGCCCCGGTTAGCCAACCTCATCCAGTCTGCCCTTATTCCCGTCACCCACCCACGTCGGGGGCAAAATACCGTACTGAGGGCTTGGTCACATCCGTCGCTTGACGCCGAGCGCGGCAACGCCATCCCACCGTCTGGACGGGGGATGGCGTTGCCGACTCTCTCTGCCCGGCTCCGGGCTCCGGGCTCTGGCTCGGGGTGCTGCGCGCTATCCGGCGTCGATGACCCGGTCGTACCGCTGCAAGAAGGCGGAGATCTCACCGCGGGTGATCGGATCGGACTGATTGAAGTTGCCCTGGGTGTCACCGACGGTGATGCCCTGGGAGGCCAGCCAGGTGATCGCGGCGTAGTTCGCCCCGCCCTGATTCAGGTCCTCGAAGGGGCTCGTCCCCGGGGCGGTGTGCTCCGGTTCGGCCAGCCGGTAGAGGAACGCGGCGAACTCTCCACGGGTCACGGACCTGGAGGGCTTGAAGGTGCCGTCAGCGTAGCCGGCGGTCACCCTCTCGGCGGCGGCCCAGGTGATCGGCGTGAAGAAGGCGCCGTTGACGTTGACGTCGTTGAACGGGCTTTCCTCGGGAGTCCTGAAGTCCGGCCGCACGTGGCGGTGGAGGAAGGCGGTGGTCTCACCCCGGGTGACATCGCGATTCTTCTGGAAGGTCCCGTCCGCATACCCCACAGAGATGCCGTTCTCGGCCATCCATTGCACCGGGGCGTAGAACGCAGATCCGGGAGGGTTGTCCGAGAAGGTCGGTCCGTCCTCGGTGCGGTCCACGACGCAGTCGAAGCTCGCCGCCGAGTCCTCGGACCCGGACCCCTGGTACTCGGGCCACGCCGGGTACTGGCACATCGGTCGAGTCCGGTCGGTTCCCTCGTTCGCGTCGACAGCGGTCAGCGTCTGCGGGGCCTGATCTTCCTCAACCCACGAGCTCAGGACTCCGAGGCCGTCCCAGGTGGCGTTGAACGGTCCGAAGCCGTGGCCGAGCCCCGGCACCTTGTAGTACCGGGCGTGATCCGCGAGCTCGTCACCGAACGTCTCCGTCAGCTGTTCCCAGTAGGCGTCCGAGTTGTGGGGGCTGATGAAGTCATCGGCGGTGCCGTGCGTCATGAGCAGCTTGCCACCGCGGTCGAAGAAGGGTTCCAGGCTCACATCCGAGACGTCCGTGATGGCGGCCAGCTCCTGGATGCGGTCCTCCCATTCGGTGGGATCGAACTCCATGGCGTCATAGTCGGGGTCCTGGGTGATGAGGTATTTCACGTTGGCTGCCCCGACGCTGTAGAGAAGACCCTCGGTGCCGGAGAGCGGATTGGACGGCTGGGGCGCGGAACCGAAGGTGGACCGCTGCCACAGGGCGCCCTCCAGGATCGGCCAGCGCCCGAACTCGGTCATGCCGGCGATCTCGATGCCGGGTGTATAGGGCGAATTGACCGTGTCAATCGCCTGGAGCTGTTCCGGTGTCAGGCATCGGTCCTCGTCGGTGGCGCCGGCTTCGCAGCCCAGCAGGTCCTCGACCGTATCGACGGTCATGACCTCGTTACATCCGGCCACGTTGGAGATGACGCCGTCCACGACACCGTCGAGCTCAACGGTGTCGCACACCTCATAGACGGTGTCCGTCAGTAGCTTGGTGTCTTCCGGGCTGAGCCAGGCCTTCCCGCCTTCCGCGTACATCGCACGGCCGACGTTGAGGGAGGACAAGTGCAGCATCATGACGTTGTACGCCGGGTAGTTGGCCACCACGCCCTCGTAGTCGTCGGGGTACCGCGCCGCGGCGTCGAGTGCCTCGTGCCCACCCTGCGAGCCGCCGATGAAGTAGGCGTAGTCCGATTCCTGTCCGTAGTACTCCTCCATGAGTACCTCGGAGACATCGTGGGCCTTCTTGATGGACCACAGCCCGTAGTCCTTCAACGACTCCTCGTTGAGGGCGAACTCAGCATCGAAACCACCTCCGGATTCATGCCCGCCGTCCGATCCGAGCGTCGTGTATCCCTGAGCCAGTGGGGTCTCGAGGTCGAGCGGCTGCAGGTTGTGGCGCCCGGTGCCGCTGACCAGGGTCCCGTTGAACGCCCCGCCCCCGAACTGCAGCGATTTTCCGTTCCAGTCGTCCGGCAGGTTCACCTGGAACCTCACGCCGGGGGCTTCCGGGTCGACCGGCAGCGTGCGGCCATTGACCTTGCAGTAGGATCCGTCCGTCTCATCGGAGACGGCTTCGGCGCTCTCGACGACGGCACCGGTCGTGGGGACGCCGATCTGGCCGGCGTCGATCTCGAGTCCCGTCAAGGCGGAGCATTGTTCGGCGCCGGCCTGTGCTGCATCGCCCGAACCTGGGCTCGTGCTGGCGTGGGCGGGGGCCGCGAACCCCGTCACCACCAATGAGGCCGCTGCCACGGTGCACGCCAACCGGCGCACTCGGCGGGTGAATGTGGACATGATGAACTCCCCTTCACGATGACTGTCAGCTCAGTCTTAGGTGACACTCAGGGTGTGTCAAGGGTCACACCCCAGTGCCGCCACAACGGGTTTGACGAGAACGGGCTTGGCGAGGAGGTGTGAAGTGATGTGACACTTGCCACGGGCGGCCGTCCTCCGTGAGCACTAGTCTGTCCGGGTAACCATCCAGAGCGGCTGAGAGACCTGGCTCGTTGACGCCGCAGCAACCCGTGGGATGTCCCGCAGACGGGTGCTACTGCCAGGACCGATGGATAGTCCACGGCCCCTTGAGAGGTGGACGACCTTCGCCCCCTGGCGATGCAGTCGTGCGCTCGGCTGAGGATTCCTTCGGTAGACCGAAAGGACCGCCGAATGACCGCCACACCGACCACCGGCATCGCCGTGACCGAGGGCAGGAACCTCGGCGCGGCTCTGCCGACCCAGTACCCCGAACTCCGACAGCACTTCCAGGCGCTCTTCGAGGAGATCGCCGCCGGTTCGCTCCAGAGGGATCTCGAGCGCGAACTGCCTTTCGACGTCATCCGGAAACTGGACGACGCCGGATTCGGCACCTTGCGCGTGCCCGCCGCCCACGGCGGCCCCGGAGTCAGTATCGAAGACTTCCTGCACCTGCTGGTCGACTTGGCCGAAGCCGACGCGAACGTGGCCCACATCTACCGCTCGCACTACGGCTTCCTGGAGTCGCTCCGGTTCCAGCCGCGGCAGATCCAGGAGGCCTGGTACCCGCGAGTGCTGGCCGGAGCGACAGTCGGCAACGCCTCCACCGAGAAGGGCGGCAACAGTCTGGGCACACTCAACACGGTGCTCCGTCAGGGACCGGACGGCGCGGTGCTCAGCGGGCAGAAGTACTATGCGACCGCCTCGATCTTCTCCGACTACACCCGGGTCTCCGCCGCCTTGGTGGATGACCAGGGTGAGCCGGTCACCGGCCGGCGTTTCGCCGTCGTCGCCACCGACGCTGAGGGCGTGAGCCTGGAGGACGACTGGGACGGCTTCGGCCAGAAGCTCACCGGAACGGGGACGGCGACGTTCGAGAATGTCCCGGTCGGTGAGGATGGCGTTCTGGACCGGGTGGCGGGTTCGCCGGAGGCCATCCACGAGGCGGCCTTCTTCCAACTCGTCCTGCTCAGCGTGATCGCCGGCATCGCCAAGGCCGCTCAGCGAGACACGGTGAGCACCATTCAGTCCCGCAAGCGCACTTTCAACACCGGTTCCGGACTGCCGTTCCGCGAGGATCCGCTGATTCAGGAAGCGGCCGGACGCATCGCCGCCAAGGCGTACACCGCCGAGGCAACAGTCCTGCATGCCGCCCGAGCGCTCGATGACGGCATCGCCGCCGCCGAAGCAGCCAGCGCCGACCGGCCGGAATTCACCGGGGAGATCCCCACAGCGTTGCATTGGTCCGAGCTGGCCGTCGAGCACGCCATGATCACCGTTCCCGAGTTGGGCATCGGTGCCGCTCAGGACCTGTTCCTGACCGTGGGCGCCTCGGCCACCTCCACGCGGAAGGGACTCGACCGGCACTGGCGCAACGCCCAGACGGTGGCCACACACAATCCCATCGCCTTCCGGGCCCGCGCCATCGGCGACTATCTCATCAACGGCACTCTGCCCGAGGGTCTGAATGCGATCGGGGACGCCCGATGAGCGGCGCTCCGGAAACAGTGGCTCCCGGGGCCCGCCGCGGGCTGCTGGACGGCAAGAAGCGGGTCCTCGCCTCCGCGGTCGCTGGAACCACCGTGGAGTGGTACGACTTCTATCTCTACGGCATGGCCGCGGCCCTCGTGTTTAACGTGCAGTACTTTCCCGGCTACACCGAGCTGGGGGCCACTCTGGCCTCCTTCGCCACTCTCGCGGTCGGGGTCATCATGCGGCCTCTCGGCGGTGTGATCGCCGGACACCTGGGTGACCGGCTGGGACGCAAGGCCCTGCTGGTCGGCTCGCTGCTGCTGATGGGTGTCGCCTCCACGCTGATCGGCATGCTGCCCACCTTCGACCAGATCGGCTGGTGGGCGGTAGCCGGATTGCTGTTGCTGCGTTGCCTGCAGGGCATCTCCGCAGGAGCCGAATGGGGCGGTGCCGCGCTCCTGTCCGTCGAACACGCCCCGGACCACCGGCGAGGATTCTTCGGATCGTTCACGCAGGTCGGTTCGTCGGCCGGCATGCTCCTGGCCACCGGCGCGTTCGCCCTGGTCCAGATGACCACCACGGACGAGCAGTTCGCTGAGTACGGCTGGCGTCTGCCCTTCCTGGCCTCAGCAGTCCTGGTCGTCATCGGCCTGGTGATTCGGCTGGGCGTCGAGGACTCTCAGGAATTCCGCGAACACCGCACCTCCGGAACCGTCGCCTCATGGCCGGTGGCCGAAGTGCTGCGCCACCACTGGCGGCCGGTGCTCGTCACGGCGGGACTGCGGTTGGCCCAGAACGGCGTGTACTACCTGATCACCGTCTATCTGCTGAGTTACCTGGTCAGTACTCGAGGCGACCAGGAATCGGCGGTCACGGCGGTCATGATCGCCTCGGCCATCGGCTTGTTCACCACGCCCTTCTGGGGCTGGATGTCGGACCGCTACGGCCGACGCACGGTCTCGGTCTGCGGATACATCGCCATCGGTCTCTCCGGCTGGCTCGTCTTCGGCTCCGTGGAGATGGGGGCGCTCGCGTTGCTGCCGCTGGTCGTGATCCTCATCATCAACGGAGCTCATGATTCCGTTTACGGCCCCCAGGCAGCGTGGTTCGCCGAGCAGTTCCCCGTCCGGGTGCGCTATTCGGGCGTGAATCTCGGCTATCAGGTCGGCACGGTGATCGGTGGCGGCTTCGCGCCCTTCATCGCGGCACTGCTGTTCAGCCTCGGCGGGGACACCCCGTGGTTGATCGCCGCGTATCTGTCCCTGTTGGCCGTGGCCTCCGTGACGGCGTCCCTGTTCGCCCGCGACCCCGCCCGTGATCGCCGTGGTGCCTCGCTGGCGGACGCCACCACCACCATTCCCGGTGGAGGCGCAGGCGCAGACTCCCGCACGCTGGCGACGGTCGGCGCCGCGAACGAGTACGCGACGGCCAACGACACCGCTGCCAACGATCCTGCTGCCAACGACACCGCTGCCGACCGTACGCCCGCTGACGAAAGGACCGGCAGATGAGTTCTAGTGCCGCGCCCGCGCCATCCACGCACTCCGCGCACTCCACGCCCATGCTGATCAATGCCTTCGACATGATGGTTCCGGTCCATCAGTCCCCGGGATTGTGGCGGCACCCTGACTCGGGAGTCGGCCAGTTCGCGACCCTGGAGTATTGGACGTCGCTGGCCAGGACGCTGGAAGACGGTGGCTTCGCCTCGCTGTTCCTGGCGGACATCCCCGGCCTCTATGACGTCTACGGAGGTTCGGCTGAGGCTGCGCTGCGTGGGGGTGTGCAGGCGCCGCTGCTGGATCCGCTCGTCATGGTTCCGGCCATGGCCGCCGTGACCGAGCGCCTGGGCTTCGGTGTGACCGCCTCGGTCACGTACGAGGCGCCCTATCTGCTGGCGAGGACTTTCGCCACGCTCGACCATGTCACGCGCGGACGCATCGCCTGGAACGTCGTCACCTCGTATCAGGACTCGGCGGCGCGCAATCTGGGGATGCTGCGGCAGATTCCACACGATGAGCGCTATGACCGGGCGGACGAGTACATGGACCTCATGTATAAGTTGTTCGAGGGCTCCTATGAACCCGGGGCCGTTCTGGCCGATGCCGAGGCCGGGGTGTTCGTCGACCCCTCTCGGGTCCACCCGGTCGAGCACGACGGCCGGTACTTCTCCGTCCCGGACCAGGCGCTCACCCACCCGGGACCGCAGGGCACGCCGTTCCTGTTCCAGGCCGGTGCCTCCCGGCGCGGTCAGCAGTTCGCGCTGGATCACGGGGAGGCCATCTTCTTCATCGGCAACACCCCCGAACTGGTGCGCGGATGGGTGGACGGCGTGCGATCCGGCCTCCGGGAGCGTGGCCGCGCCGAGGACGCCGTCAAGATCTTCACCATGGCCACCGTCGTCGTCGCGGACACTGACGAAGAGGCCCAGGACCGGTTGGACGGCTACCGGAAGTACGTGGACATCGACGGCGCCCTGTCGCTGTTCGGTGGCTGGACCGGCGTCGACCTGGCTGGCGCCGACCCGGACTCCGCACTGGAATATGTGGCCACCGACGCCAACCAGTCCGCGCTAGCGGCTTTCACCAAGCTCTCCCCGGACCGGCAATGGACGGTGCGGGACCTGGCAGAGTTCGTGGCCATCGGCGGCCGCGGCCCGGTGATCGCCGGCTCTGCCCAGACCGTCGCCGACGAGCTCGAACGCTGGCAGGAGGCCACCGGAGTGGACGGCTTCAACATCTCCGCGGCGGTCCGACCGGCCGACCTGGAACGGTTCACCGCCCTGGTCTCCCCGGAACTGCGCCGGCGGGGCCTACTGCCGGAGGATCCCTCCGCGAGCTCCGGGACGAGAACCCTGCGTGAGACAGTCATGGGTGCCGGCCCCCGCCTGGCCGATGATCACCGAGGTGCGGACTACCGCCGCTGAGCGGCGACCATGGTCGTCGAGTCACGCGAAGAGACTCGGATATTGCGATGACGAAGAATGGCCTAACGTCGAAGCAACGGTGAAATCAACGCGAAAAGAGACTTCGATGACTGCGAATCCCTCCGCTCGGGGCGGGGCCCGTCAGCCGCGCCAGCCCAAGCCCCCGGTGGTGCTGGAGGTGGTGGCCACTGAGCAGTTGAGCCCCCACATGGTGCGGCTGACGCTGGGCGGTCCCGGCTTTTCCCTGTATCAGGACAAGGACGCTACGGACAAGTACATCAAGCTGATGTTCGCCGACCCCGCGCTGGGCCTGACCATGCCGTATGACATGGAGAAACTCCGCGAGCGGCTGACCCCGGAGCAGATGCCGGTGCGTCGCACCTATACGGTGCGCAGCGTGGACCACGACGCCGGCACCCTCACCGTCGATTTCGTCGTCCACGGCGACGACGGACTGGCCGGCCCGTGGGCCGCGTCGGCGAAGGTGGGCGACCGGGTGACCTTCGGTGGGCCCGGCGGGATGTTCCAGCCGGACCCCGCGGCCGACTGGTACCTGCTCGCCGGTGACGAGTCTGCTCTGCCCGCCATCAGTTCCGCACTGGAGGCGATGCCGGCCGACGCCGACGGTCGGGCCTTCATCGAGGTTGCCGGTCCGGAGGACGAGATCGCCCTGGAGGCTCCGGAGGGGATCGAGGTGACGTGGCTGCATCGCGGGGGCGCCTTCACGCCGGAGACCACCAAGCTGGCCGCGGCGGTCATCGACGCCCCGTGGCAGGACGGCACGGTCCAGGTCTTCGCTCATGGAGAGCGCGAGATGGTCAAGGCATTGCGCCGCTATTTGGCCGACGTCCGCGGAGTGGACCGCAAGCAGATGTCCCTGTCGGCGTACTGGGCCTACGGCCGTGCGGAAGAGGCCTTCCAGGCGGAGAAGACGGAACCAATAGGGAAGATCTTTCCCGAGCCCTGAGTGATTGCTCGAACCGAGCGAACTCAGCCGCGGCGGCCCTGCATGACCTCGGCGATCTGCCCGACGCACGGTTCGTTCTGCAGACTGGTGGTGTCGCCCAGCGTGGATCCTTCATAGAGCTGCGTCAGCAGCCGTCGCATGATCTTGCCCGAGCGTGTCTTGGGCACATCCGGCACGAACACCACCTCACGCGGCTTGGCCACCGGGCCGATCACGCGTCCGACGTGGCGGCGCAGCTCGTCCGATCCATCACTGAGTCCGTCCCAGTCCTGATGGGCGACGACGAAGGCCACTGCGGCGTGACCGGTCTTGTCATCGGGAACCGGGCACACGCCGGCCTCGATCACGCCGGGATGGGACACGAGTGCCGACTCGATTTCGATGGTGCTCAGCCGGTGACCGGAGATGTTGATGACATCGTCGATGCGGCCGAGAATCCAGATGTCCCCATCCTCGTCGTATTTGGCTCCGTCGCCGGCGAGGAACCAGCCGCGATCGGCGAAATGCTTCCAGTAGGACGAGTAATAACGGGCGGGATCGCCCCACACGGTGCGGGCCATGGCGGGGCCGGTGTGGGTGACCACGATCTTGCCCTGGACTCCGGGCTCCACGGGGTCGCCGGCGTCGTCCACCACCGCGACGTCCACGCCGGGCAGCGGGCGCGACGCACAACCGGGCTTGAACCGCTCATCGGTGGGATGCGGTGACAGGACGGTGGCCCCCGTCTCGGACTGCCACCAGGTGTCCACCATCGGCACGCCCACGGAACCGTCGCGGGGAACGGGCGCGCCGCCGTCGGGCCCTGTGGCTCGCTTTGCCGCACGGTCCAGCTCCCGCAACCGGTCACGTCCGATCTGGGTCCGGGCCCACGTCCACGCCTCCGGATTGACGGCCTCGCCGACAGTTCCCACCAACCGGATGGAGGAGAGGTCGTACTCCGCGGGAATGCCCTCGGGGAACCACCCCATCAGTGAGCGGATCAAGGTCGGCGCCGTGTAGTAGCTCGAGACGCCGTAGCGCTGGATGATCTCGAAGTGGCGGCCCGGGTGCGGAGCGTTGGGCACTCCCTCGTAGATGACCTGGGTGACGCCGTTGGAGAGCGGCCCATAGATCTCATAGGTGTGGGCCGTGACCCACGCCAGATCGGCCGTGCACCAATGCACGTCCTGATCCCGGGCCTCGGGATCCGGGTGGGAGAACAGGAAGTCATAGGACCAGGAGGACTGCACGAGGTAACCGCCGGAGGTGTGCACCAGTCCCTTGGGCCGACCGGTGGTGCCGGAGGTATACATAATGAACAGCGGGGTCTCGGCGTCGAAGTACTCCGGAGTGTGGGTCTCCGGCCGGCGGTCCACGAGGTCGTGCCACCAGATGTCCCGGCCCTCGACCCAGTTCAGGCCGTCGGTGTTGCCGGTGCGGTTGAGCACCAGCACGTGCTCGATGTTGTTCTCGCCCGAGACGGCCTCATCGGCGTTGGCCTTGACCGGAACGGCCTGGCCCCGGCGATACTGCCCCTCGGAGGTGACCAACAGCTTCGCCCCGGTGTCCTCCACGCGGAACTTCAGCGCTTCCGCCGAGAAGCCGCCGAAGACGAGCGAGTGAACGGCCCCGATGCGTGCGCAGGCCAGCGTGATGACCACGGTCTCCACCAGCACCGGCAGGTAGATCACCACACGGTCACCCTGACCGATACCCAATTCAAGGAGAGCGTTGGCGGCCTGACTGACCTCCTTCTGCAACTGCGCGTAGGTGACGGTTCGCCGGTCTCCGGGTTCGCCCTCGAAGTACAGCGCGACTTTGTCACCGCGGCCCGCTTCGACGTGACGGTCCACGCAGTTCACCGCGACGTTGAGTCTGCCGCCGTCGAACCAGCGGATCTCGGGGCCTCGCTCCGATTGCGGGTCCGGAGCGGTCCACGAGTGGGCGGTATGCCACGGGGTGTGCCAGTCGAGCCGGTGGGCGGCGGCCTCCCAGAAGGCCAGACGCTCGGTATCGGCGCCCGGCTGGCGGCGTGGCTGAACGTGTGGCTGGTTGTTCGGAGCAACAGACAAGACAGAACCTTCTTTCCATCGAATCTGGCGGTAGCACCAAGTTCCAGCACGGGCACTAAGGGCACGGGACCGGAACGGGTTGCTGCGGCGTCACTGAGCCAGATCTCTCGGCCGCTCGGGATGGTCAGTCACTCACTCTACGGCCGTGCCGGCAGCCTCCGCGAAGCACGTGAAGGAGTGCTACGCCAGTGCCGGGGGTGATGGCCGGACACATCCCGTCTAGACATCCCGTCGGGACAACCGGCGCGACGTCACGAATGGTGAGGCTGATTTGCGGTGGCGATCACGGCGTCGTCGGCCGTCTGTGCCGGGTCCGTCCCCTCGGTCAGGTACACGGCTGCCGTGAAGACCGCGATCATGGCGGCGCCGATGATCAGACCGGTCAATCCGTAACCGGTCAGCAGTGTCCAGGCCGCGGCCACCAGGCACACGAGCACCGCGGCCACGATGAGGGCGGTGACCCCGCGCTGACGACTGGTGCCGGGAGCAGTCCACCGCCACCGAGCCTGCAGCAGCGTCACGACGACCATGCCGAGGAGGTTGGCACACATCCCGACCCAGACGGGGTGGATACCGAGGAAGAACTCGCTGGGATGGAAGCCGGAGAGCGCGTACCACCCCATGCCGACGCCGAATCCGGCCAGCATTGCGGTCAGCGCCGCGGACCGTGTGGCCAGTGGCCAGAAGAACGCGGCCAGCACGGGCGCCAGCGTGGCGCCGTTGCGCAGGGTCCAGGCCATGATGTTCCACCAAGCAGACTGTTCGGTGCGCAGCAGGGCGAAAACCACCATCACCACGGTCAGGCCCACGAGGGCGACGCGGGTGTACCGCACTAGTTGGCGTTCGGTGGCCCTCGGGTTCAGGGCCGAGCCCAGATCTCGGCCCAGGGAGGTGGCGCCCGAGAATTGGCAGGGGCCGGCCCAGCCGAGGGCGCACGCCCAGAGGCCCACGAAGAACAGGCCTGCAGCCCACGGGGGAACCGCGCCCACGATGTACTCGGGGATGGCCACCAACGGGAGGCCGGCACCCGGCACCACGAGTGCTGAGGCGACTCCGATGAGCACGCCCAGCAGGATCAGCGGGATGCCGAGGACCGCCGCCCGGTACAGCCCCTTCTGGCCGTCCTCGGGAGTCCGGGCGGACATCGACATCTGGAAAGCGGCCTGGGCCAGGGGCACATTGATGATGAACGTGCCGAACCAAGCCACGATCAGTGACAGTCCGGCCTCGGACAGGTCGAACATCTCCGGCCGCTCACCGGCGTAGGCCACGAGTCCGTCCGCACCTCCGAAGCCGGGACTGCTGACCACGGTCCAGACGCCGACCAGGAACATCAGGCCGATCATGATGACGTTCATCGTCTGGCTGAACCCGACCGAGCGCATCCCGCCGCCGGACAGGAACGCCAGCAGGACCAGCGCGGTGGCGGCCACGGAGAGTGGGAGGGACAGATCCGTCACCACGTGCAGAGCCGAGGCGAAGGCGATCGTGGTGGCCACGGAGTACATGGGGAAGGTCAGTCCGGTGATGACCGAGCCGATGCCTTTGGCCCCGCGACCGAACCGATCGCCGATGATTCCCGTCACTGTGACCACGAGTTTCTCTCGCAACGGTTTCACGAGCAGCAGCGCGATGAGGATGATCTGCACCGTCTCGGCGACGCCGTACCAGACGGCGGAGATGCCGGTCCGGTAGCTCAGCTCCACGATGGCGATGTAGGAGGAGCCGGAGAACAGCCCTGTGATGCAGAACGCGACGGTCCAGGGTCCGAAGGAGCGGCCGCCGACGAAGAATCCGCCCTTGCCCGTCTCCTTGCGCCTGACCATGATCCGCCCACCGACGACGAGCCAGACCGTATAGGCCAGCGCCAGTCCGATCGTCCAGAGACCGGCGGCCGTCATGAGCGGACCTCGGAGGCGTTCTCGAGGGTGAACACCGGCTCCGGGGCGTCAACGGGCGTGTGCTGGGACTCGTAGCCGAGCGCGGCGTTGCAGGCGGCCTCGGCGTCGTGTTCCACGGTTCGTTCGGCGAAAGACCAGGCCACGGTCAGACCCGCGTGGGCGTCGCGCAGCAGGTTCACGGCGGGGCAGGAGTGCTCGACGGCGGCCGCGAACTTCCGCAGGACGGTCTCGTCCCGCTCGGGTGTGCCCACGCTCAGTTGCAGCCGGTAACGGTGGAAGTACGGCTGGACATCGGCGGTGCCGGCCAACCCGCGCCGGTCCTGGCGCGCATACGAGTAGGTGTTGAGCCCGGTCAGTTCCATGCCGCGGCGGGCGGCGACCTGATCCACCGTCACGGTGATACAGGCATCGATCGCCCCGGCCAAATACTCCATGGGGGTGGGGCCCTCATTGCGACCCCCCACGGACTCCGGTTCATCGACCACGAAGCTGAAGTCCCGGATGGCCACTCGGGTCTGTTGCCGGCCGGTCCATGTCCCTGCGGCCCGGAGGGTTTTCGACTCGGATTCGAGGGGAGTCTCGCTGAATCGTGGGTTCACGGTCGCCATCTTAGGCCCAGCGCTTGTTCGCCCATTTCTCGACAACACCGAGAAGAGCGTCAGTGGCTTTGCCGATGACGGCCAGCAGAATGATCGCCAGGATCAGCCGGTCCGTCCGTCCGTTGTTCTGCGAATCGGTGAGCAGGAAGCCCAGACCCATCGAGGACGCGATGAGTTCCGCGGCCACCACGAAGAGCCAGGCTTGGGCCAGTGCCAGCCGCAGGCCCGAAAAGACGGAGGGAACCACTGCCGGCAATTGCACCGTCCGCAGCAGACGCAGTCCGTGGTATCCGAAGGCGCGGCCCGCCTCGACCAAGTGCGGGTCCACGTGGCGCAGTGCGGCATACAGATTCGTGAAGAGGGGGAAGAACGCCCCGATGGCGATCAGCGTGATCTTGGAGTCCTCCCCGATCTTCATCCACAGGATCAACAGCGGAACCCACGCCAGGGACGGCACGGCGCGGACGGCGCCGAGCAACGGGGAGAGCAGGGCGTCCGCCCACGTGGACAGTCCCAAGAGCGAGCCGGCCAGCAGGCCCAGGACTCCTCCGATGATGAAGCCGAGCACCACGCGCTGCACGGAGATGGCGATGTGGTGCCACAACGACCCGTCGGCGGCCAAGTCGATCCCGGCGCGCAGCACGGCCTCCGGAGGGGGCAGCTGCACCGGGGAGAACAGGCCGGCCGCCGTGGCCGCCCACCAGGCCACCACCAGCAGGACCGGAACCACCAGCCCGACGACGGCGCGGCCGGTTCCCGTGGTCAGCACACCTGTGGTTCTGTTGGTTCCATTCGCCCCTCGGCGGGGACCGAGGGGAGCCCCGACCGGTTTGCCGTCGCTTGTCGGCTCCCGGGGCGGTCGGCGGGCGGTGTCCATCCACTCGGCGGTGCTCACTGCGTGGCTTCCTCGGCGAAGGAGGGCTCCAGCAGCTCGTCGAGGGCCGTGTCCACGTTCTCCTGGCTGGCCACGTCACCGGTCTCCACGAGGATCGGGCCGACGCGTTCCAGCACGTCCAGCTGTTCCTGACCCGGGACGGGGTTCACGTCGAGGTTGGAGCGCTCCTCGATGACCGTGGTGGCGACCTCCTCGTCCAGGCCGGCGACGTCGGCCAGGATCGCAGCAGTCTCCTCCGGATGCTCCAGTGCCCACGCACGAGCCCGTTCATAGACGTCCACGACCGTCTGGGCGAGCTCGGGGGACTCTTCGAGGAACGACTCTGTGGCGTTGAGGAATCCGTAGGTGTTGAAGTCCACGTTGCGGTAGAACAACTCGGCCCCGTCGGCCTCGGCGCCGGCCATGATGGGGTCCAGCCCGGCCCAGGCATCCACCGAGCCGTTGTTCAGCGCGGCGTTGCCGTCGGCGTGCTGAATGTTCTGGATCGTGACCTCCGAGGGGTCGACGCCGGCCTCATCCAGGCTCTGGATCAGGAAGAAGTAGGGATCGGTGCCCTTGGTGGCGGCCACGGACTTGCCCACCAGGTCGCTGACCTCGGTGATGTCGGAGTCCGGTCCCGTCACCAGGGCGGACCACTCGGGCTGGGAGTAGAGGCCGATCGTCTTGATGGGCGTGCCGTTGGCTCGTGCCAGCAGCGCGGCAGAACCGGCGGTTGAACCCACATCGACGGCTTCCGCACGCAGGGCCTCGTTGGCCTTGTTCGAGCCGGCGGACTGGAGCCAATTGACGGTGATGCCCTCGTCGGCGAGTTCCTCCTCGAGCCAGCCCTGGTCCTTGATGACCAGCGACAGAGGGTTGTAGGTGGCGAAGTCGATGTTCAGCTCATCGGTGGAGCCGCCGTTGCCCTCGGCGTTGGCCCCCTCAGCGGAGTCTTCGCCGGGCACGCAACCCGTGAGGGCGAGGGCGGTCGCGGCCAGGGCGGCAGCGGTGAGAGTCAGACGTGAACGCATGGGGATGCCTTTCAGTGAGGTGCAGGAGGTGCAGGAGGTGCAGGAGTGCAGTGAGGTGCGAAGAGGTGCAGTGCCGGTATGACGTCTGTACCGGTATGGCCTCAGTGCCGGTGAGCGTCGACGCCGAGGCCGGCCAGCAACTCGGACCGCAACTCGGCGAGCTCTGCCGAACCTCGGTCGCGCGGCCGATGGCCAGGGACGGTCAGGAGGGTGCGGGCCGTGGCCCCTGGGAGGGCTGTCGGGTCCGGATCCCGTCCCAGGAGCAGGATTCGGTCGGCCAGCTGGAGTGCCTCGTCCACATCGTGGGTGACCAACAGGACGGTGGTGGCGGTCTTGGCGTGGATGTCCAGGAGCAAGTCCTGCATCTTCAGCCGGGTCAAGGCGTCCAACGCCCCGAAGGGCTCGTCCAAGAGCAGCACCCCTGGCCGGCGAGCCAGGGCGCGGGCCAGTGACGTGCGCTGAGCCATGCCACCAGAGATGGCGCGTGGGCGGTGGTCGGCGTGGGCGGCCAAACCGACCAGATCGAGCAACTGGTCCACCCGCTCACGGCCCTCTGATCGTCCGGTGCCGTGCGGAAGCCCGAGCGCCACGTTCTGATGGAGGGTGCGCCAGGGCATCAGGCGTGGTTCCTGGAAACCCACAGCGGTGCGCGCATCGTAGGGACGCACGGGGGAGTCGCCGATGATGAGGTCCCCGGAGTGGCCCTGATCCAAGCCGCCGGCGACCCGCAGCAAAGTGGATTTGCCACACCCTGACGCCCCGATGATGGCCAGGACCTCGCCCGGTGACACCGTCAGGTCGATATCCCGCAGAACCGCCCGCTCGCCCTCGGCGGTCGGGAAAGACCGGCCCACGGAATGGAACGCGAGCGAAAGGCTCTGGCCGGTGCCCGCGGACGCAGTCCGCGCCTTCGCATGACTCGACTCGGCCAGGGCAGTCAACAGCATCACTCTCCATCGGTTCTGGCATGAGCACCGTGACCCGGCGATAAACCGGTGGGTTGCTGCGGCGTCTTCGAGCCAGATCTCTCGGCCGCTCTGGATGGTTGGTGGGTCAAGTGAACCAGGAGGCGAGGGGAGGGAGTAATGAAATGTCACCTTTCGTCACATGCGGACCCCTGGGCGTACCCCCGAGGTCTCACGCGTGCTCGGCGGGGACCGACGCGTCGAACTGTGACGCTCGAGTGGCCTGTACAGGGTCCGAACTGGTCTCATAGAGTCACATAAACCATCCAGAGCGGCCGAGAGATCTGGCTCAGCGACGCCGCAGCAACCCGCCCATCAGGGGTCCGGGTGCTACCGCCAGGACCGATGGAGTTGTTTCGATGCATCTTGGGTCTGCGACCGCCCCCTATCCCGCCCTCACTGCCCGCTTCCTGCCCGTCTTCGAGGAGGTCGCTCGAGGTGAGGCTGCCCGGGAAGCCGGGCGGCACCTGCCGTTCGCGGCTCTGGATCTCTTGCGGGACCAGGGGCTGGGAGCGCTCTCCGTGCCCCAGGACGCCGGAGGCCTGGGCGCCGGCCAGCAAGACGCCTATCGGCTGCTGATGGACCTGGCCGCGGTGGACGCCAACACCGCCCACTTGGTCCGCAGTCACCTCAGCTTCGTGGAGCACGTGCTGGCTCAATCGGATGAGGGCCGGCGAGAGCGGTGGCTGCAGCGCGTGGTGAACGGCGAGTTCGCCGGCAGCGCCCTGTCCGAGCACCGGGGGAGCGGCCTGGGCGAGGTGGGCACGACCGTGAGTCAGGATGCCGCCGGGAGTCTGATCATTCGGGGCACCAAGTACTACACCACCGGCTCCATCTTCGCCACGTGGACCCTGGCCACCGTCCGACTCGACGCCAGCGTCCAGGCCGGGATCCGGCGTCGGGTCCTGCCGACCGGCGAGCAGAAGCGGGACGGAACCGCGCTCGCCGTCGTCAGGGTCCGTCAGCCCCGCGCCACCGTCAAGGACGACTGGGACGGCTTCGGCCAGCGGCTCACCGGCACCGGGACCATGGAGTTCTCCGGGGCCGGTGTGGAGGAGCTGCTGGCCATGCCGCCGCCCGGGGGCCCGGTTCCCCTGCACCACGAGAACACCCTGATGGCCCTGCTCGCCGGGATCGGCCGTGCGGCTCTGCGCGATGGGGTGGAGCAGACGCGCAACCGGCGCCGCTCCGCCAATACCGGCGGGGGGCTGACGCCGCGCGACGACGACCAGCTCCTGGGCATCATCGGCGAGCTCTCAGCCCAACAGGCCACGGCTGAGGAGCTGGTGCGCGCCGCCGGCCGGGAACTGGACGCGGCACTGGCGGGCGACGACGGCCAGGAGGATCCACACGGCTCGGACGCGATGCAGCGGGCGGCACTGGCGGCCCACCGGGCGCACGTGATGGTGCCCAAGCTCGTGCTGGACACCTGTACCCGGATCTTCGACACGCTGGGAGCCTCCGCCACCAGTACCGAGCTGCAACTGGACCGGCACTGGCGGAATGCCCGGACCATCGCCAGTCATGACCCGGCGGCCTTCATGGCCCGCATGGTCGGCGACTGGGAGGTCAACGGCACCCAGCCGGTCCCGTATCTGGCGACCGGGCGAGTCTGAGCCGGGCCGCGACCCAACAAACGACCAACACATGACTGAACAGCCAAGAGACCAAACGACCATCACGAAGAGAAGGACCACGATGTCTGAACCGTCAACCGAACCGAACAACTCGCCCGGGCCCTCGCCGGAGGCGCTGCCCGAGGGCGTGCCCACCACGGCCGCCGGCCGGCGCGAGATCCTGTTCAACGCCTTCGACATGAACTGCGTGGCACACCAGTCCCCGGGCCTGTGGCGCCATCCCGAGGATCATGCCCGTGACTACAACACCCTGCACTACTGGATGAATCTCGCCCAGACGCTCGAGAAGGGTCTGTTCGACGGGCTCTTCATCGCCGATGTGCTCGGTCCGTACGACGTTTTCGGTGCTTCCGACGAGGCCACTCTCAAGGCCGGAACCCAGGTCCCCGTCAATGACCCCATCCTGGTGATTCCGCCGATGGCCGCCGTCACCGAGAACCTCACCTTCGGTGTCACCGCCGGCACCGCCTACGAACATCCTTATCCGTTCGCCCGCCGGCTGGCGACGCTCGATCATCTGACCGAAGGGCGTGTGGGCTGGAACGTCGTCACCGGCTATCTGCCGTCGGCCGCCGTCAACATGGGCCAACAGGATCAGATGGAGCACGATCAGCGGTACGACCATGCCGATGAGTATCTCGACGTGGTGTACAAGCTGCTGGAGGGTTCTTGGGAGGATGACGCGGTGGTCAACGACCCGGAGTCCGGCGTGTTCGTGGACCCGGACAAGGTGCACCGCATCCAGCATGAGGGCCAGTACTTCACGACGCCGGGCATCGCCTTCACGGAACCGAGTCCCCAGCGCACTCCGGTCATTTATCAGGCCGGGGCCTCCACTCGGGGCCGGGCCTTCGCCGGCAAGCATGCCGAGGCGGTGTTCATCAACTCCCCCACAGACGACCAGATCTCTGGAACGGCGGCCAAGATTCGTCAGTCGGCCGTGGAAGCGGGTCGAGATCCGTACGACATCCGCATCATGTCCATGCAGACGATCGTCACCGGGGCCACCGACGAGGAGGCTCAGGCGAAATACCAGGAACTGCTGAAGTACGTCGACGTCGAGGGCGGCCTGGTCCTGATGAGCGGCTGGATGGGACTCAATCTGGCCGAATTCGACCTCGATGAGCCGATCGGCGATGTGCAGTCCAACGCCATTCAGTCCGCGGTGGAGACCTTCAAGAAGGCCTCCGGTGACGATGGCGAGGAGTGGACCGTCCGCCGGCTTGCGGAATGGGTCGGCGTCGGGGGCTTCGGCCCGGTCATCATCGGGTCCGGTGAGACGGTGGCCCGGGAACTGGTGCGCATCCAGGACGAGACCGATGTGGACGGCTTCAATCTCGCGTACCACATCACTCCGGGAACCTTTGAGGACATCGTCGAGTATGTGGTTCCGGAACTGCAGAAGCTGGGCCGCTACAAGACCGAGTACACCTCCGGGACCATGCGGAACAAGCTCTTCGGCCGCGGCGACCACTTGCCGCGGAACCACTACGGAGCGTCCTTCGCCCTGAGAAACCGTGCTCTGGCGTGAGGTCGGCAGGACACGAGACCTGATTCGGTCGTGACACACGGAAACCCCGGCCCTTTGTGGGGGCCGGGGTTTCCGTGGTGTTCGGGGATAAAAGGGCTGCGCCGCGGCAGTCCTCAGGGACGGTCCGGGCTGCCACCCTCAGTGCCGCCGGACGGGCCGGACGGGGAGGAACCGGAGGTCGAAGCACCGCTGGTCGAGGGGCTCGGCGAGGCGCTGGAGCCGGTGGAAGAGCCGCCCTCGTCTGAGGAGTGCTTGCCGCTGGTGGACTTCTCTGCGGCGGAGGAGGCTTTGTCGGAGAGGTCCTGTGCCGCCGCCGCGCCCTTTTCGGCACCGGTGTGAGCGGCTGAGTTGAACTTTTCGGACAGGCCCGGTGCCCGGTCCTTCATCGCGTTGGAGGCCTTGTCGGCAAAGCCGGTGGCCTTCTCGGCGACGACGGGAGCCTGGTCCTTCACCGCGGAGGTCGCCTTCTGCACCTGCTCTTGCGTCTTCGGATCGTTCCAGAAGCTCTGGGCGTTCTTGGCGAACTTGTCGAGATTCTGCCGGCCTTCGCGGCTGCCCAGCAGGTACCCGATAGCCGCACCAACGCCCAAGGTGATCAGTCGCTTCATCATCTCTCCTTCGTGGCGGGATCCGCCGGTTGGGTGATGTCCCAAGTCTTACCGTGATGGTGCGGCCGGTCAATTGCTCCCAGCCGATGCACAGGCAGGGCATCGGCCTACCGGTGTTTCAGCACGTGACAGTCGTCGACAGAGTCCCTCACGAATTTGTCGGCGCCGGGTCCAGGGCCATGATGACGGACTTGGTGCGAGTGTATGCGTCGAGCTGTTCCGGACCGTTCTCGCGTCCCCAGCCGGAGGACTTGACGCCGCCGAACGGCATGGACGGATCCAGCAGACCCCAGCCGTTGACCCAGACGATGCCCGCCTCCAGGGCGTCCGACACCCGGTGGGCCCGGGAGATGTTGCTGGTCTGCACGCCCGAGGCCAGACCGTAGTCGGTGCTGTTGGCCAACTCGATCGCCTCCTGCTCGCTGTCGAACGCCTGCACCGTCAGCACCGGGCCGAAAACCTCTTGCTGGACCACATCGGCGGAATTGTCGACGTCGGCCAGGATGGTCGGCCGATAGAAGTAACCGCCGTTGAGGTCGGCTGGCTCGCCGCCGGTCACCACGCGTGCACCGGCGTCCCGCGCCTGCTCGACCGCCTGCACCACCTTGTCGTACTGCTGGCGAGTGGCAAGGGGCCCGATCACCGTGGCAGGGTCGCGGGGATCGCCGAAGGGCACGTGGGGCAGCGCCCCGGCGAGTGCTTCCAGGACCTGTTCGTAGACACTGCGCTCGACCAGTAACCGGGGTCCGCCCATGCAGAACTGACCGGTATTGAACACGAACGCGGAGATGACCGTCTCCACGGCCTTCTCCAGGTCGGCGTCGGCGAAAACGATGTTCGCCGCATTGCCACCCAGCTCGGCCGTGATCGGCCGCAGGGCCTGGCCGGCCACGGCCGCCACGTGGGCGCCAGTCTGGGTGGACCCGGTGAACGCCACCTTGTTGACCTTCGGGTGTCCGGTCAGGTGATCGCCGAGGTCGCCTCCGTAACCGGTGACCACGTTGTAGACCCCGTCCGGCACCCCGGCCTCCGTGAGCAGGCGGGCCATCAACAAGGCCGTGAGCGGTGTGTCCTCGGCTGGCTTGTGGACCACCGTGTTGCCGGCGGCTAGAGCGACCGCGATCTTGGAGGTCGAGAGGATCAGCGGGAAATTGAACGGAGTGATGGTCGCGACCACACCCAACGGTTCACGTTGGGTGTAGGCGTGAGCGGGCAACGGTGTACGCCGCACGGCACCGTCGAGATGCTGGGCCAACGAGGCAGCGTACTCGTAGGTGTCCGCGGCGGTGTTGACGTCCACGGCGCCGGCCAGACTGATCGGCTTGCCGACGTCGCGACTCTCCACTTCGGCGATCTCGTCGGCGCGCTCGCGAATCAGCTCGGCCGCACGGATCAGCACCCGGGACCGTTCCCGGCCGGAGAGTTTCGACCAGACGCCGCTGCGGAACGTCTGGTGGGCGGCCTCGACGGCGGCATCAAGGTCCGCGGTGGTCCCGGCAGGAGTGGTGGCGAGGTGCTGTCCCGTCGCCGGATCCAGGATCTGAATGGTCGCGTCACCGCTGCTCGGGGCATCCGTGCCGTTGATGTAGTGCTGGGCGTTGAGGAGGTAGTCGGGAAGCATGTATCCGGTCATGGGTGTCACGTTAGTCCGGTCCGGGCGCTGGTGAGCAGGACTCGTGCGCACCAACTGTTCAGCCCGTTCCCGAGGGCACGTACCGTGGGCACATGGGCCACACCAACGATCCGGCGACCATCCGTCGACTGCTGTCCGACCGTGGCGCCCGCTGGGCCGTCGTCGGGCTCACGCCCAACCCGCATCGCGCCGCCGTCGGCGTATCGAAATTCCTGCGGGACGAGCTGCGGATGCAGATCATTCCGGTCAACCTCGGGGCACAGGACGTCCACGGCGAGCAGGGCTACCGCAGACTGGCAGACATTCCGGGCCCGATCGACGTGGTCGACTGCTTCGTGAACTCGCAGAAGGTCGGCACGATCGTGGACCAGGCCATCGACGTCGGAGCGAAAGCCGTCTGGATGCAACTCGGGGTGATCGACGAGGCCGCGGCCCAACGCGCCGCCGAGGCCGGACTCGACGTCGTCATGGACACCTGCCCGGCGATCGAGGCTCGAAGGCGCACGGAGTCGTTAGGCTGAGCCCATGATCCTTATCGTCGTGAAACAGCAGGTCAAGCCCGAGTACGCCGACCGATTCATGGACATGGTGCGCCCCTTCAGCGAGGCCACCCGCGCGGAGGAGGGCAACCTCTTCTTCGAATGGTCCCGCAGCGTCGAGGACCCCCACCAGTTCGTGCTCGTGGAGGGATTCAAGGACGACGCCGCCGAGGCCCACGTGAACAGCGACCACTTCGCCGCCGGCCTGGAAGCCATGCGCGAAGCGCTGGTCTCCACCCCGAAGATCATCAGCCGTCAGGTCGAGGGCGAAGGCTGGGACGAGATGGGTGAGTTGAAGATCGACTGACCTAGGCGCTCTTCGTCAGCACCGTCAGCACCGTCAGCGCTGACAGCACCGTCAGCGCTGACAGCACCGTCAGTGCTGTCACGCGCCGCCGGCGTCCCCGCTGCCGAAGACCTGCCGGTGGTGTTCGCGGATCAGGTCCGTCTCGGCCGGCTCGGGCCGGTCCTGACCGTTCATCAGCCGGTGCCACCACGGGTAGTACGCCGGCAGCTGGGACGCCTGCGTGATCCGATCGCGGGCGTCCTCGGGCAACTCCAACTCGGCAGCGTCGAGGTCCTCCTGCAAGTGCTCGAAACGGCGGGCGGCGATCACGGTGCCGTCGATCCCGGGCCGGTGCAGGATCCAGGAGATCACCACTTGCGGGATCGTCCAGCCCAGATCGCGGGCGATTTCGTCGAAGAGATCGATCAAGTCATAGGCCCGGTCCCAGTCGGTCACGTGAGGTTCGGGCCAGCCGGTGCCCTGGCGGGTGTCCGATGGCGTGTCCTGGCCGCGACGCACCTTGCCGTTGAGCAGACCCTCTCCCAAGGGGCTCCAACCGAAGGTCGCCAGACCCAGGTCGCGCGCAGCGGGGATGATCTCGTACTCGATCTCCCGCGCCTCCGGCGTGTAGTAGGCCTGGTG
This sequence comes from Citricoccus sp. GCM10030269, assembly GCF_042665635.1. Classification (NCBI taxonomy): domain Bacteria; kingdom Bacillati; phylum Actinomycetota; class Actinomycetes; order Micrococcales; family Micrococcaceae; genus Citricoccus; species Citricoccus sp. GCM10030269. The sequence continues at coordinate 482,808 of NZ_JBHTCV010000002.1, forward strand.
CGCCACCGGCGGTTCCAGTCCGGACAGCCGGGCCTCATAGACCGTTTTCGCCAGTTGCCAGCCGGAGTAGTTCGACACACCCCAGTAGCGGACCTTGCCCTCCCGAATCAGCGCGTTGACCGTCTCGATGGTCTCCCGGAGCGGTGTTTGGCCGTCCCACTGGTGCAGGTACAACAGGTCCAGGTGGTCCGTGCGCAGCCTGGCGAGACTGTCCTCAACGGCGCGAGTCAGGTGGTACCTGCTGGCACCGGCATCGTTGGGGCCCTCGCCCACGGCGGTGCGGGCCTTGGACGTGAGCACGATGTCATCGCGCCGGGAGCCCAACGCCTCGCCCAGCACCCGCTCGGCATCGCCGGCAGAGTAGAGGTTTGCGGTGTCGAAGAAGTTCACGCCTCGATCGAGGGCCTCATCGATCTGACGCCGGGCATCCTCCACGCCCAGTCCGGCGATCTTCTCGAAGCCGCCGCCGGAACCGAACGGGATGGTGCCGATGGCGATCCGGGAGACGTAGAGCCCCGAGTCGCCGAGTCGGATGTAGTCCATGGCTGAATCTCCTCACCGTGGGGGCTGGTCCGCGAACACCCTACGCACGCCAGCTCGACTCACGGAAGACGTCCGCAACCGGACCAGGGCAATCGAAGACAGCCGGAGCGGTCCGAAGACAGCCGAAGAATCAGGCCGACACTCAGCCGAAGAACCTCGGCATCGTCGCGGCCCAGCCCTCGCGGAGCTCATCGATCGGCAGACTGAACTGGCCCTGCACCTCGAGTGCACCGGAGGCCGCATCCACCACGCCGATGCGCGCCACGGGGAAGCGGCGAGCCGTGGTCATGTCCTTGAAGCGGACCTCCTCGGTGCGCGGCACGGCGACGACGGCGCGGGCCTGCGACTCGGAGAACAGGGCGGTGAAGGCATCCACGCCGTCACGACTGATGATCTCGTCGAGGCTGACCCGGGCGCCGACGCCGAAGCGCAGCACCATCTCGGCCAGGGTGGCCGCGAGGCCCCCTTCGGAGAGATCGTGTGCGGCGTCGATCATCCCGTCTCGTGAGGCGTTGATGAGCAGTTCGCCGAGCAGCTTCTCCGCCGCCAGATCAACTCGTGGCGGGATCCCGCCGAGGTGACCGCGCAGGTTCGCGAACTCGGAGCCGTCCAGCTCGTCGCGAGTGGTGCCCATCAGGTACACGGCCTGACCGTCGGCGTCCGCGTGGAATCCGGATGGGGTGCGGCGGCCGACGTCGTCGAACCTGCCCAGGGTGGCGACGACCGGCGTCGGGTGAATGGCGTCGCTGCCGGTCTGGTTGTACAGCGAGACGTTGCCGCCGGTGACGGGGATGCCCAACTCGAGGCAGGCGTCCGAGAGGCCTCGGATCCCCTCGGCCAGTTGCCACATGACCTCCGGATCCTCGGGTGAACCGTAGTTCAGGCAGTCCGAGACGGCCATCGGGACGGCGCCCGAGGTCGCGACGTTGCGGTAGGACTCGGCCAACGCCAGTTGCGCGCCCGCGTAGGGGTCCAGGTAGGCGTAGCGCCCATTGGCGTCCGTGGCCACGCCCACGCCCAGGCCAGTCTGCTCGTCCACCCGGACCACGCCGGCGTCGTCCGGGGCGGCCAGAGCGGTGTTGCCGCCCACGTACCGGTCGTACTGGTTGGTGATCCAGGACTTGTCACACAGATTCGGGCCGGCCATCAGTTCCAGCACGGCGGAGCGCAATTCCTCGCCCGCCGCCGGCAGGTCGGCTCCGGCGGCGGAGTCCCGGAAGCGGTCGGCCTGCAGGGCGTCCTGTCCGGCGGGGCGGTGGAAGGGGCGGTCATAGACGGGGCCTTCGTGGGCGACCGTCTTCGGGTCGACGTCCACGATGGTCTCGCCGTTCCAGGTGATCACCAGGCGGTCGGTGTCGGTGACCTCGCCGAGCCACGAGTACTCGACGCCCCACTTGGCCATCACGGCCTCGAACGCCTCGACATGGTCCGGAGTCACCACGGCCATCATCCGCTCTTGGGACTCGGACATCAGGATCTCGCCGGGCGTCAACGTGGGGTCGCGCAGCAGCACATCCGTCAGCTCCACCTGCATGCCACCCTCGCCGTTGGAGGCGAGCTCAGAGGTGGCACAGGAGATGCCGGCGGCGCCGAGGTCCTGGATGCCTTCCACCAGCGAGGCCTTGAACAGCTCGAGGCAGCACTCGATGAGGACCTTCTCCGCGAAGGGATCGCCGACCTGCACGGCGGGGCGCTTGGAGGGTTTGGTGGAGTCGAAGGATTCGGAGGCGAGCACGGAGGCTCCGCCGATGCCGTCCCCGCCGGTGCGGGCGCCGAACAGGACGACCTTGTTACCCACGCCGGAGGCATTGGCCAGACGCAGATCCTCGTGGCGCAGGACTCCGACGGCGAGGGCGTTGACCAGGGGGTTGCCCTGATACACCGGATCGAACACAGTCTCACCGCCGATGTTCGGCAGGCCCAGTGAGTTGCCGTAGCCACCGATGCCGGCGACCACACCGTGCACCACACGCTGGGAGTCCTCGTGGTCGATCGCCCCGAAGCGCAGGGGATCCATGACCGCCACGGGGCGGGCGCCCATCGAGATGATGTCCCGGACGATGCCTCCGATGCCTGTGGCCGCGCCCTGATAGGGCTCCACGAAGGAGGGGGAGTTGTGCGACTCGATCTTGAAGGTCACGGCCCAGCCGTCACCGAGGTCGGTCACGCCGGCGTTCTCGCCGATGCCCACCAGCATGTCCTTCTTCATGTCCTCGGTCAGCTTGTCACCGAACTGGCGCAAGTGGACCTTGGTCGACTTGTAGGAGCAGTGCTCGGACCACATCACCGAGTACATGGCCAGCTCGGCCGCAGTGGGCCGGCGGCCGAGGATCGTGACGATCTGCTCGAACTCATGGGCTTTGAGGCCCAGCTCGGCCCAGGGCAGTTCGGTGTCCGGCGTGTCGGCGGCCTGCTCAACGGTGTCGATGTTGAACTGGCGGGTCTCAGTGCTCAAGGCGTCTCTCCGGAGGTCTTCGTGCTGGTTCCACCGGCGACGGTGGCCAGGACCGAGGTGAACAGGCCCAGGCCGTCAGTGCCCAGGCGCATTCCCTCCTCGGCATCGGGCCCGAAACCGGGTTCCACCGCGTGCTCGGGATGTGGCATCAAGCCCACCACGTTTCCGGCGGCGTTGGCGATGCCGGCGATGTCTCGCCGGGATCCGTTGGGGTTCTCGCCGACGTAGCGGAACACCACCTGGCCCTCGCCTTCGAGGCGGTCCAGCGTCTGCTCATCGGCCACGTACTGGCCGTCCTGGTTCTTCAGCGGCACGACGATCTCCTCACCCCGAGAGAACTGGCCCGTCCAGGCGGTCTCGGCGTTCTCCACCCGCAGCACCTGGTCCTTGCACAGGAAGTTCAGGTTCTCGTTCTTGATCATCGAGCCGGGCAGGAGGTGGGACTCGGTCAGGACCTGGAAGCCGTTGCAGATGCCCAGCACGGGCAGGCCCCGCGGTGTGCCGGCGTCGGAACCGGTGGTGGAGCCGGCGGCGGAGATGATGGCCTCCATCAGCGGGGCGAACCGCGCAATGGCCCCGGCGCGCAGGTAGTCGCCGTACGAGAAGCCTCCGGGGATGATGACGGCATCGAGTGAGGCCAGGGCCGCGCCGCCGTCGGGCTCGGCGTGCCAGAGGTGGACCGGCTCGCCGCCGGCCAACCGGACCGCGCGGGCCGCGTCCCGGTCATCGAGCGTGCCCGGGAAGGTCACGACGCCGATGCGCGCGCCGCTGAGGACGGGTCCGTTCGTGGAGACATCGCCGATCAAGGGAAGTGCTGAGGTCTGGGTGGTCATCAAGCGTTCTGGCCTTCGGGCTGGGTGCCGGGCTGGGCGCCGGGCTGAGAGTCTGCGTCGGTGAGCGCTTGGACGCTGACGACGTCCTCGATCACGGGGTTGGACAGCAGCTGCTCGGCGGCTTCGCGGGCTTGGCGCAGCACCTCCGGCGTGATCTCGCCGTCCACGGTGAGTTCGAAACGCCGGCCCTGCCGGACGGAGGCGAAACTCGTGAAGCCCAGACGCGGCAGGGCGCCGGCGATGGCTTTGCCCTGTGGGTCAAGGATCTCTGGTTTGGGCATGACATCGACGACGATCGTGGGCATGGAGGACTCCCGGTGGTCTGCGTGAGGGCTTGAGCCAGTCTAGCCGTGCCTGCACCCGCTCCGCCGCCTACGCTGAAACCGTGAACCATGACCCGGGTCAAGCGCCCCAGCAACCTCCGCACTCCACACACTCCACGTCGGCCCCTGAGGCGACGCGGTGCCCCTGCGGTGGCGGGGACGTCTACGGTGCCTGCTGCGGTCGCTGGCATCAGCGGTTCGCCGCCGAGGGGGCGCTGGCCGCTCCGACGGCCGAGGCGCTGATGCGCTCGCGCTATTCGGCCTTCGCCCTGGCCTCCACGGGCCAGCTGGCCGGGGCCGAGGATTACCTGTTGGCGACGTGGGCACCAGAGACGCGGCCGTCGTCGTTGGCGGTGGACCAGCCGGGGAACGAGTCCGGGGATGATGTCCGCTGGCTTCGCCTCGACGTCGAGTCGACCACGGGCGGGGGCCCCTTCGACGACGTCGGCACGGTCACCTTCACGGCGCATTTCCGCACCCCGGCCGGACGGCGCACTCAGCACGAGACGTCTCGCTTCGTGCGCCGCGGGGGAGTCTGGTACTACCGCGAAGGCGACGTGGCCTGAGGCGGGTCCCCTGGTGCGCCCAGTCCTTGCTCACTCCTCGTCCGTACTGGGATTGAAAAGGTCTTCGATCGAGCAGTCAAAGACGCCGGCCAGCCGGAATGCCACAGGTAGCGAGGGGTCATAACGGCCCTTCTCCAGAGAGATCACCGTTTGCCGTGACACCCCTAGCTCATCGGCGAGGCGCTGTTGAGACCAGCCCAGGCGTGCGCGGTGCTCAGGCAGGGAATTCTCCATCAGGCGTTCATGCGTTTCTGGTGGACGTATCGGACTCCGAAACAGGCCATCATCAGGACCAGCATCGTGAGGCCGACGAGGCTGGTGGGCCATTGGACACCGGTGATGGAGACAGCGGTGGTGCCGAGGCCCATCACCAGCAGCACGTCGGTGAAGGCGCCGCTGGACGCCTTCAGGTACCACGCGGACTCGACTGACTCCTCCGGGCGAGCCACGGCCCCGGTCAGCGAGTTCCGGTCCACGAGAAGCGCCCACGGGACCATGATGCACGGAGGAAGCAGGCAGGCGAACGCCACCCAGAACATCAGTACGGGGTTCACCGATTCGACTTCGACGAGGCTGGCCATCAGCCAACTTCCTCCGGCGGACAAGAGGCCGCCGAGTACCAGGCTCATCAGGACCAACAATCCAGGGCCGCCGCCGAACCGAGAGCGTCCCCACCGTGTAGCCGGTTGGTTGGCGGTGCGCTGGCGGTGATCCGGCATGCTCATGACCCTTCTCCTCCACTGTCGGCAGCCGGGCCGGTGCACCGGCTGTCTGTTCCACCATCGTGGCAGTAAAGGAGACTTTACGTCAAGTACGCTTTACTCCGAGGTTAGCTCACCCCGCCGCCTGGTACATCACGAGCAGTGCGGTCAGGCCCAGGGACAGCACCAACCCGGGCACGGCCAGCAGAATCTGTGTGCGCCGGTGCATCGACATGACCGCCACGAACTCACGCAGATAGGCACTGGGCACGTAATAGCCGGCCGTGGTGCCACCCACCACGTCGGCGTCCACACCGATGCGCCGGGACAGCAGGGCGGTGCGGGGCACGTGGTATTCGTTGGTCGCCACGACCAGGTGACCGGGGGCTGCCCCCGCCGGCGGGCTCTGGTCCGCCAGCGCACGGGAGAAACGCAGGTTCTCCTCGGTGGTGCGAGAGCGCAGTTCCGGAATGATCTGCTCCTGAGGAACTCCGTGGTCGGCGAGGTACTCGGCCATGGCGGCTGCCTCCGGGCGTGGTTCGTCCGGGCCCTGCCCGCCGGAGGGAATCAGGGGAGCTGATCCTTGGGACTCTCGCACCCGCAGTCCGCGGTCGAGCCGTGAGGCCAGGACGGGGCTCACCTTGCCGTTGATCAGACCGGCCCCGAGGACCACCACGGCGTCCGCTCCCGGGCGGGGCGGCCTCCGGGCGTAGGCGATGGTGAAGACCAGGAAAGCCAGGAAGGACAGACCGGCCTGGGCGGAGACGAAGAAGGCCAGCGCTGCGACTCCGATGCCGACCGGATGCAGGGTGGAGGCCAGCAGAAACGCCACCACGGGGAGCACCAGCAGGCCGGTCCCGGCCAGCAGGGACAGCAGATTGCCGAGGGACCGACCCTCCCGGCGGACCATCTGTACTCCATTGCGGATGAGGAACCCGGCGAGGACCAGGACGGAGAAGGGCAGTGCCAACAGGATGAGGGCGATCAGCGAGACCAGCTGAGGAGAGATGTAGCCGATGATCTCGAGTATCGCCCCCAGGCGAACCAGGCGCCCAGCAACAGCACGACGCCGGTGCTCAACCGCCGCGGTTCGTCGCGCCACATCTGGCGGAACAGCAGCCAGCAACCAACGGCGAGCAGGGCGCTGATCATGACGTGGTCTCGTGGGACTCGGTGGTCTCGGCGGCTGCCAGGTTGCGCAGGGCTGACAGCTCGTCCAGTAGGCGACGGCGCAGCACGTTGGCCTCCTCGGCGAAGCCGCGCTGCAAACGCGCATACTCGGCTCGTCCCCCGGGGGTCTCGATCCGGATCGGCTCCAGTCCCCAGTCCCGCAGTTCATAGGGAGAGGCACGCATGTCCATCGTCCGGATTCGCCAGGCCAGTTCGAAGCAGTCCGCCAGGAGGTCCGAACCGATGGCGGGCACCAGCTTGTACGCCCACTTGTACAGGTCCATGTTCGCGTGCAGACACCCGGGCTGCTCCAGGTCCACTTGGGTCTGCCGGGTCGGCTGAAGCGTGTTCAGGGGCGCAGCTTCGGGAGCGTAGAAGCGGAACGCGTCAAAGTGCGAGCAGGCGATCTGTTGATGCTCGACCACCTGGTTCGTGCCGTCGGCGCCGAGACGCAACGGGACCGTGGAATGGCGCACGCCGTGTACCTCCGAGCGGTACGCCATCGCCCACTCGTGCAGGCCGAAACAGGCCAACCGGGCTGGGCGCTGCGCTGTCAGACCCAGGATGCGCTCGGCGAAGTCGAGCATGGCGGACCGATGCTCGGCGAACGCGGGCGCGTCCACCGTCCAGCCGCCGTCGGGCAGGCCGGGTGCCGGTGGCACCCACCGGTAGAACCGCCAGCCGCCGCCGTCGGGAAGCCCTGCCGTCGCCGAAAGCACGACGCCGGCCCCCGGATGCCAGCGCTCCAGCGCGCCGGGGGTGTGGGAATAGTAGGTGAAGAGAAAGTCGTGGACGGGGTGGCGGACGCCGCGGGCGTGCAGCTCCCGGAGCGGTTCGGTGTACGCCTGCATGCGCTCGCGGTGACCATGCGCGGCACTGAGCCACTGGTCAGCGGGGAGAACCCGGTACTGGTCCAGGGCCACGGGCGTCACGGGCGGCACGGAACTGGCGGCAGGGGCGGCAACGGAGGAGCGCACTCCACCAGGGTACGGTCCCGGATGCTCCGCTCGGGGTTGCGGTCGGCGGGGTAGGCAGTCACCGCAGTCACCGCAGTCACCGCATGGAGAGTCGCGCGCATGACGTCGTGTAAAGGATCTGTTTCAGGACTTCCGCTGGCGACCGCGCTCCGGTAGGTTTCGGTCATCCCACTTCTGTGGCTCGCATCACTCGCACCGCTTGATCGGACGCTTCTGCACGGTGTCTGGCCGGAACTCTGGCCGGACACCGTGTGGGAGTCGTCTGCGGCCATGGAAACTCTTCCCGGGTACACCCGTGCCCGGAACGCACCTTGGTGAGGAAAGGCGAGGTTCATGTCCACGAACCCCAAACCCGTCCGGCGACGCCGGACTCTGACCGCTGCCGTGGCGGCGATCGGCCTGCTGTCCACGCCCTTCGCGGCGATGCCGGCAACAGCGGCCCCCACTGACGCCGGAGGTGGCACGTCTATCAATGAGGCGCTGCAGGCCGGCGCCGAATTCCAGGATGGTCGCTATTTCGTGATCCTCAAGGAGGATCCGGTGGCCACCTATCAGGGTGGTACGGACGGTTTCGCCGCCACCGCCACCAAGGCCGGTGGCCTGGACGTCGAGTCCCCCTCGGTCCAGAAATATGATCGGCACTTGACCGCTCGCCAGTTGGAAGTGGCCGCGTCCGTCTCGGATGTGGACTCCGGGGCCCGTTCCGGTGCTCGTTCCGTGTCCGTCGAGCGTCATTACACGACCGCGCTGAACGCGTTTGTCTCTGAACTCACCGCCGAGCAGGCCCGTGCCCTGGCCAAGGACGACCGTGTCCTGGGCGTCTCCGAGGTCGAACAATTCGCCCCGGATTACTCCTCGACGGAATTCCTGGACCTGCCGGGCTCGAAGGGAACCTGGGACGCTCAGTACGGAGGAGCGGAGAACGCCGGCAAGGGCACCGTCGTCGGCGTGATCGACACCGGCTACTACCCCGAGCACGAGATGCTCGCGGGCGAGCCGGTCGAGCCGCTGTCCGGGGAACCACAGGTCGGCCAGCCGTATCTGGATTCCTCCGGTGAGGTCGCCATGCTCAAGGCGGACGGCAGCACTTTCCGCGGCGATTGCCAGGAGGGACAGGACTTCTCCGGTGAGGAGTGCAACTCCAAGGTGCTGTCCGCTCAGTACTTCTCCGAGGACTTCGAGGCTTTCGTCCCCGTGGAGAACCGGGCACCCCGGGAGCGGTTGTCTCCCATCGACGTCGCCTCCCACGGCACGCACACGGCGACCACCGCTGCCGGCAATGACGGGGTGGAACAGGTCATGAACGGCGGCGCTTCCTACGGCACCGGATCAGGTGTCGCACCCGAGGCCAAGGTGTCCGTGTACAAGGTCTGCTGGGAGGACACCGACCCGGATACCGGCGGCTGCTACTCGACGGCCTCCGTGGCCGCGATCGAACAGGCCATCCTCGACGGTGTCGATGTGCTGAACTACTCGATCTCCGGCAACAACGACTCGGTGATCGACCCGGTCGCGTTGGCGTTCAAGTCCGCCGCCGAGGCCGGAATCTTCGTCTCCACCTCCGCCGGCAACTCCGGGCCGAACGCCCAGACGGTCAACCACTCCGCACCGTGGCTCACCTCGGTGGCGGCCTCCACGTTCTCGAACGAACTGTCCGGAACCGTGGAGTTCCCCGACGGCGCGAAGTTCCGTGGGGTCTCGTCGATGACCGAAGGCGTTGGCCCGGCCGACATCGTGCTCTCCAGTGAGGTCGGACTGGCCGGGAAGACGACTGAGGAGATTCAGCTGTGCGCCGTGGGTGCGCTGGATCCCGCCCTGACCGAAGGCAAGATCGTGGTCTGCGACCGCGGTGAATACGCTCGCGTGGACAAGTCGGCTGCTGTTGCTGAGGCCGGCGGCGTCGGCATGGTGCTGGTGAACATCGGTGGCGGGTCCGAGGACGCTGACCTGCACGCTGTGCCCACCGTCCACACTTCGGACGAATCCATCAAGGATCTGGTGGCCTCCACCGATCAGCAGGCCACGCTGGTGGCGGGGGACACCTCCGGACTGCCGCCGGTTCCGGTACCGCAGATCGCCGGGTTCTCCTCTCGTGGACCCTCCACCGCCGTGGAAGGCGAGATGCTCAAGCCTGACATCGCTGCGCCGGGCGTCAACGTCCTGGCCGGCGTCTCACCGCTGGATCCGATGTACCAGGGTGACTCCTTCGGGCTGATGTCCGGAACCTCGATGGCCGCCCCGAACCTGGCCGGCATGGCGGCCCTGATGGGCGCCAAGTATCCGGACTGGTCCCCGATGGCGGTCAAGTCGGCCATGATGACCTCAGCCGATGATGTCCTCACCGCCGATGGTTCGGTCGATCAGGACAATTTCGCCACCGGCGCCGGCTCTGCCGATCCGGCGGCGATGGTCGACCCGGGGCTGGTCTATGAGAACGATGCGCGCCAGTGGGACTCCCTCGTCTTGGGCGACACACGAGGCCGGGACGTCAACGTCCCCTCGATCGCCATCAATGATCTGCTCGGTTCGGCGACCGTGACGCGCACCGTCACGGCCACGGAAACCGGCACGTGGGCCGCGAGCGGTTCAGTGCCCGGCTATGAGGTATCCGCCTCACCCGCGACCGTGTCGTTGAAGGCCGGTGAATCCGCCGACGTGGAGATCACGTTGACCCGAACCGACGCTGTGGCGGATGAGTGGAGCCACGGTTCCTTCACGTGGACCCGGCCCGGGGCCACGGCCGTCACGTCACCGGTCACCGTCCGCTCGGTGGACGTCCTGGCCCCGGACGCGCTCGACGGTGAAGGAAGCAGCGGAGAAGCCACCACCGAGTTGAAGTCCGGGCTCACCGGCAACCTCGATCCAGTCATTGAGGGACTCGGCAAGGCCGAACAAGAGGCGTTCTCCAAGGTGCCGGGTCCGCTGTTCGGTGGAGATGACGCGTCCAATCACCTCACCGAGACGGTGGTCCCGGAGGGAGCCACGTCGGTGACCTGGTCGTTGTCGGCCGGTGATGACGTATCGGACTGGGATCTGTTCGTGATCGACCCGGAGGGCGCGCTCACGCAGGTGGCGACGGCGTCCGGCTCCGAGGAACTCGTGCTGACCGACCCGAAACCGGGGACGTACTCAGTGATCTCGAACCTGTACTCCTCACCTGACGGGACCGAGGTGTCCGCCACCATGGAGGCCGTGGTCCTCGAGGGGGACGCCGGTAACCTCTCCATCAGCCCAGAGCCGCTGGCCGTGGACAACGGCGAGACCGCTCCGGCCACCCTGGAGTGGGAGGGACTGACGCCCGGAACCTGGAAGGGTGCCGTGGAGTGGGCCCCGGGGACCCGCACAGCGGTTACCGTGACGGTGGCCGAGGAAGACGGTCCGGAGCCGACCGATCCGCCGGAGCCGACTGACCCGCCGGAGCCGACTGATCCGCCGGAGCCGGACGTCTGCGAGATCGAGGACTTCGCGGACAACCAGCCCGGGTCGGCGTACTACGAACCGGTCCGCTGGATGGCGTGTGGTGACATCTCCGTGGGTTACTCCTCGGACAACACGTACCGGAAGACTCAGGACGTGACCCGTGGTGAGACCACGGCGTTCCTGCACCGGTACGTGAAGCCGGAGTTCGCGGCCCCAGAGACGTCGCCGTTCTCCGACGTCAACGCCGGGGGAGCCTTCTTCACCCCGATCCTCTGGGCGGCCACGGAGGAGGTCACCGCCGGCTACGCCGACGGAACCTTCAAGCCGTCTCAGGCGGTGACCCGTGGTGAGTTCGCCGCGTTCCTGTACCGACTGGAGCAGCCGGAGTTCGACGCGCCCTCCACGAGTCCTTTCGGGGATCTGAACGTCGGTGGCGCGAACTATTCGGCCATCACCTGGTTGGCGTCCGAGGGCATCACGGTGGGTGACACTCAGGGTGACTTCAACCAGTCCACGGAGATCACCCGCGGTGAGATCTCCGCGTTCCTGCAGCGCTACCACCTGAGCACTGCAGAACCGTCCGAGGGCTAACCCCCCATACGCACTTTGCGGGCAGAACGAACCGGTTCGTTCTGCCCGCAAAGTGCGTTAAAAGTGCGTTATGCGTGGGTGGAGGCGGTGGGACGGTCGTGCTTAGCGGCCGGTGCCTCCGTAGACAATGGCCTCTTCGTCGGTGTCCAGGCCGAAGGCCTGGTGCACGGCCCGCACGGCGGTGTCCAGCATGTCCTCGCGCGTGATGATCGAGATGCGGATCTCCGAGGTGGTGATCATCTCGATGTTCACTCCGGCCTGCTTCAGTGCCTCGAAGAACGTGGCAGAGACGCCCGGGTTGGACCGCATGCCTCCGCCGATGACGGACAGCTTGCCGATGTGCGGGTTGAGGACCACATCCTCGAAACCGATGTCCTCCTGGGCCTCGCGGAAGGCCTCCATGGCCGTCTTGCCATCGGTGATGGGCAGTGTGAAGGAGATGTCCGTGCGACCGGTCTCCACTCGGGGGACGTTCTGCACAATCATGTCGATGTTCACGCCGGCCGAGGAGACCACGTTGAACACCTCCGCGGCCTTTCCTGGGAAATCCGGCACACCGTAGACGGTGACCTTGGCCTCGGAACGGTCATGGGCAACGCCGGAAACGATCGGCTGTTCCATGGGTTCGCCTTCCTCAATGGTGATGGTGTCTTCGGGATTGGGACGCACCCAGGTGCCCTCATTGTGTGAGAACGAGGAGCGCACATGCAGTGGCACGCCGAAACGACGGGCGTACTCCACGCAGCGCAGGTGCAGGATCTTGGAGCCGGCGGCGGCCATCTCCAGCATGTCTTCGGAATCGATCTCATCGATCTTCCGGGCGGAGGGCACCACGCGGGGATCGGCGGTGTAAACACCGTCGACGTCCGTGTAGATCTCGCAGACATCGGCGTTCAATGCCGCTGCCAGGGCCACGGCGGTGGTGTCCGAGCCGCCCCGGCCCATGGTCGTGATGTCTCGGGACTCCCGGCTCATGCCCTGGAAGCCGGCCACAATGGCGATGTCGCCGGCGTCGACGGCCTCTTTGACCCGGACCGGGGAGACATCGATGATGCGGGCGTCTCCGTGCAGGCTGTCCGTGAACATGCCGGCCTGTGAGCCGGTGAAGGACTGGGCGGTGGCGCCCAGGGAGTGGATGCCCATGGCCAGCAGGGACATGGAGATGCGTTCGCCGGAGGAGAGGAGCAGATCCATCTCCCGCGCGGGCGGCTCATCGTTGATCTGTTCGGAGAGATCCAGCAATTCGTCCGTGGTGTCACCCATGGCAGAGACCACGACGACGACCTGATGGCCCGCCTGTTGGGTCTCCACCACGCGGCGCGCCACGCGAAGAATGCCTTCGGCATCGGCGACGGAGGACCCGCCGTACTTCTGGACGATCAGACTCATTCAAACCTCAGAGGGGTATAGCGGTCCGTACTGGCGCACGGACGGGCAAGGGGACAGTGCTTAGTTTAAGTGGAGTGGTGCCGGCCGGTGTTTGATGTCTCGGTCACCGAGTAACGAACACCGAGTAGCGAACACCGGGTACCGGACACCGCACAGCGGGAGTCCTTCTCCGGCCACGACTTTTCCGGCCACGACGGCGTCGGACCAGTCGGCTGCATCGGACGGCGTCATTCGCGCGGCGGAGGCCCCCGGCGGCATCGGCCGTCGGGATCGGCGCAGCGTCAGACCGTCAATGGGTGCCGATTTGGCCTTCGCCCAAGACGGCGCGAAGGAATTGCTGGGTGCGCTGGTGCGTGGGCGCCGTGAACATGGTGCTCGGGGGCGCATCCTCGACGATCGAGCCGCCGTCGAACATCAGCACGCGGTCGGAGACGTCGCGGGCGAACTGCATCTCGTGGGTGACGATCAGCATGGTGATGTCCGTGGTCTCGGCGATCCGGCGCAGCACGCCGAGCACCTCGTCCACGATCTCGGGGTCCAGCGCCGAGGTGACCTCGTCCAACAGCAGGATCTCCGGATCCATGGCGAGTGCCCGGGCAATCGCCACGCGCTGCTGCTGACCACCGGACAACGACGACGGATGGGCATCGTCCTTGTCCGACAGCCCGACTTGGTGCAGTAGATCGCGGGCACGGGCGGTGGCTTCGTCCTTGGACTGGCCCAGCACATGGACGGGAGACTCGATGATGTTCTCCATCACCGTCATGTTCGGGAACAGATTGAACTGCTGGAACACCATCCCGATCCGGGTCCGGGTCTCCTTGATCTTCTTCTTCGGCAAGCGCTTGCGTTTGCCGTCCACGATCTCGTGCGTGAGCGGCTGGCCGTCGATGAGGATCATCCCGCCCGTGGCTTCCTCCAGGGTCATCACGAGGCGAAGGATGGTCGTCTTGCCCGATCCGGACGGGCCGATCAGGGTGACGCGCTCGCCCTTGTTCACATGGAAGTTCAGGTCCTTGAGGACCACGTTGGTCCCGAACCGCTTCTCCACATCACGGAATTCGATGATCGGCGGCACGGCAGAACCGCGGCCGGCGGACTCCGTGGTGGTAGCGGCGGGGTCCGGCGTGCCGGGAACGGGCGCGGCACCTGAATCAGTAGGCGTAGGCAAGTCGCTTCTCCAATCGGCGGACGAGGACGGAGGTCGGGTAGCTGGCGAGCAGGAAGATCACACCCGCCAGGGTGATGGCCTCCATGTAGCGGAAGTTGTTTCCACCGAAGATCTGGGCGGCATTGACGAGCTCGACCACACCGATCGACAGCAGGAACGGGGTGTCCTTGAACATCGAGATGGCGTAGTTGCCCAAGGCCGGGATCGTGGCGCGGAGCGCCTGGGGAATGACGACGGCGGTCCAGGTCCGGCGTCCGGACATGGACAGGGACGTTGTCGCCTCCCATTGGCCCTTCGGCACGGCATCGATGCCAGCACGGTAGACCTCTGACATATACGTCGAATAGTGGATGCCGAACACCACGATGCCGATGGTGATGGCATCGAACATCAAGAAGGAGTAGTAGGCGAACAGCAGCTGGACCACGATCGGCGTCATCCGGATGAAGCTGACGATCCACTTGACGATCCCGGAGATCGGCTGGGGAGCCAGCCGGATGATCATCGCCCAGACCAGGCCGAGCACGGCAGCGATCAAGGTGGAGACGACAGTGACCACCAGGGTCACGCGAAGGAATGCTTCGATCAGTTCGGGCAAGGCTCGGAAGGCCATGTCCCAATCCCAGAGCACACGTTGGGTGTCCATCAGATGCCACCTCCTGCCGTGGAGAGGGCGTCTTTATCCGTCGGAGTGGGCGAGAAGATCTCGCGCAACGACGGGCCCCGGCCCAAGCGGTGCTTGGCTCGGGCCTCGAGTGCGTTCATACCCAGAGTGAGCACCAGGGCCAGGATGAAATAGCCCACCAGGCCGACGCCGGCATAGGCCCAGAACGTGTCCGTGGTCCGCTTCAACTGGTCCAGGTGGAAGGTGAAGTCCTGCAAGAGGATGATGTTGACGATGGCGGTGCCCTTCAGCAGATGCACCAACAGGCTGGCCAGCGAGGGGATCATGAGCGCCCAGGCCTGCGGGAAGATGACGCGGCGCATGCGGTGGAAGGACGACATGCTCAGTGCCGTCGTGGCCTCCCACTGTCCGCTCGCGACCGACTCGATGGAGCCACGGACGACCTCGGCGGAATACGCGCCGTAGTTCAGCCCCAGGGCGAGAGTGCCCACCAGCATGCCGGGAAGCTCTATGCCGAACTGCGGAAAGACGAAGAACAGGAAGAACAGCTGGACGACCAGCGACGTGCCGCGGAAGAATTCGATGATGATCCGACCGGGGATGGCCAGGGCCTTGTTACGGGCCC
Source organism: Citricoccus sp. GCM10030269 (assembly GCF_042665635.1). Lineage (NCBI taxonomy): Bacteria > Bacillati > Actinomycetota > Actinomycetes > Micrococcales > Micrococcaceae > Citricoccus > Citricoccus sp. GCM10030269. Next base: position 498,197 of record NZ_JBHTCV010000002.1, read on the forward strand.
CGGCCATCAGCCCGAGGATGATGGCCAAGACGATGGACAGGATCGATCCGTACACCGTGAGCTGGATCGTGATCCAGAGTCCCTGTGCCAGTAACGGCCAGGCATCGATCGTGGCCTCAATATTGTCAAGCACTGGGAATCAGCCCAGCTCCCCTGCGCACAGCTCTTCGGTGGTCAGATCCTCCGGGGGGAGGTTCTCGGCGGTGAAGCCGTATTCGCCCACCACATCGAGGTACGACTCCTCGGACTCGGTGACGCTACCGAGGGCCTCGTTGTAGGCCTCCAGCAGCTCCGTGTCGTCCTTGCGGAACACGGTGGCGCCGGCGCCGATCTGCTCGACACCGTCGATCACCTGGACGAAGGCGTCCGTGACCTCAACGCCGGCGTCCGGGTTCTCGTCGGCCATGGCGTTGAGGGAAATGGCAGTCATGGCGAAGGCATCGGCACGGCCGTTGGCCACAGTGTCCATGCCGGTCTGCGCGTCCGGCACGGACTGAGTCTCGAGGCCGAGGGACTCGGCGTACCCGGCCTCGATGCCACCGGCCAGAACGGCCAGACTGACGTCTTCACCGGCGTCCATCTTCTCCTTGACCGAGTCCAGGTCGGTCAGGCCCTTCGGATTGCCTTCGGTGACCATCAGGGCCGTGGTGTACATGATCTCCGGGTCGGAGAAAGCGGCCTGCGCACAGCGGTCCGGCAGAATCGACATGCCCGCGGAGACGGCGTCGAAGCGTCCCGCGTTCAGCCCGGGGATCAGGGAGTTCCAGTCGACCAGCTCGGCCTCGACGTTGTCGATGCCCATGTCACCGAAGATCTTCTCGTGCATCGCGATGGTGGCGCCGGCCGGTTCGCCGTCTTCCAGGTAGGAGTAGGGGACCTCGCCGGCAATGCCGACCTTGATGGTTCCTTCCTCTTCGAGGCGCTCCAGGGTGCTCTGGTCTCCGGAGGCGGTGTTGCCGCCCTCGGAGCCCGAGCCGGAATCGCCGCCGCCGCACGCGGTCAGCAGCAGGGCCGATGCGGTCAACAGGCCTGCTCCCATGAGACGGCGACGGGAGGGGCGAGTGGTGATGGCGTCCGGGGTCTTCGGGTGCTGCAGTGACGGGGTAGTCATGGCGTGCTCCTCAGCTGACCGGACCTCCCGGGCTGCCGGCGGAAGGAACCGGTGGTGCGGTTCGTGACGGTGCATTGGTGCGGTGCGTCGGGGTCCGGGCGATCGGTGGAGCGGCAACAGAACCGGCTGAAATCAGCCTGAAATGTGACCTGTGCCACCACAATCGCTGGCAACCATTTGTTGACGTTAGCAGAAGAAGAACCAGCGCACCATCAGATCGTCGGCGCGAAGAATGTCGACAATATAACGATTCGCATGGAAAGATCAGGGGTGCTCCGCATGGGAAGATCAGGGGTGCACGGAAAGGATCCACTCCATGAATGAACCTCAGGATCGCGAGAATACGCGCCGAAACGGACCGGTCACCAGGCCCCTGGTCAAGATGGTGCGCCGTCCCTCCACGGTGGATCTGATCGCCGTGGAACTGCGCAATGCGATCTACAGCGGCACCCTGGAACCCGGATCCTCCGTTCGAGAAGCCGAGGTGGCTGCGCAGTTGGGCGTGAGTCGTGGGCCGTTGCGCGAGTCGGCTCAGCGACTGGTTCAGGAGGGGCTCCTGGTGGCCAAGCCCGGCGCGGGGTTGCGGGTGGTCACCGTCGGCAAGGACCAAGTCCCCGAGCTGTACCAGGCCAGGCTGGCCCTGGAGGGTTTCGCCGTGCGTTGGGTCGCCGGTCAGGAACCGGAAGATCGCCAGCAACGCCTGGAAACGCCCAGAGAACTGTTGGCGGCTCTCGAAGATGCCGTGGCAGACGGAGGAGATGCTCGCCGGATCGGTGACGCAGACCTGGATCTGCACTACGGCCTGGTCGAGGCCACCGGCAATTTCCGGCTCATCTCCTCGGCCTCAACGCTCATCGTGCAGACCCGCATCGCTGCGTTGTCCCATCCGGACGGTTACACAGTGCGCACGGACATTCTCGACGTTCACCGGACTCTGCTGCACCAGATCTCCGAGGGCGACGGCGACGGCGCCTACCGCAGCTTGGAAGGCCACTTCGAACAGACCGTCGAACGCATGCGGGGAACCCTGTCTGATCCCTTCAGCACGGTGTCCGGGGAGGCTGACGGATCAGACTTCTCCTTCAGCCGGCTCCCGTAGCCCTGTGCCCGCAGCGGTGTGTCCGTAGCCCCCAGGCGGCAGCCTCAGCCCCGCCATCGCAGACCGTCGTGTGCGCCCGGCCCCCGTGGCCGGAGGCTGGCTAACCCGTGACGCCGCGGCGCCCTTCGAACGCACGGCCCAGTGTCACCTCGTCCGCGTATTCAAGGTCGCCCCCGACGGGCAGCCCGGAGGCCAGCCGGGTGACCTTCAAGCCCGTGGTACCCAGCATGCGTGCCAAATAGGTGGCGGTGGCCTCGCCTTCGAGGTTCGGGTCGGTGGCGAGAATGACTTCCTCGATCTGGGCGTCCTGCAGGCGAGTCAGCAGTTCCCGAATGTGCAACTGATCCGGGCCGACACCGGCAATCGGATTAATCGAGCCGCCCAGCACGTGATAGCGCCCGCGGAACGACCGTGTCCGCTCGATCGCCATGACGTCCTTGGACTCTTCGACCACACAGATCTGAGAGCCGTCCCGACGCTCATCTCGGCAGATTGAGCAGGTCTCCTGTTCGGAGACGTTGAAGCAGATGCTGCACAGCTTGACCTTGTCCTTGACCGTGCGGATGGAGTCGGCCAACCGCACCATGTCTTCGGCGTCGGCCTCCAGAATGTGGAAGGCGATGCGTTGGGCCGACTTCGGACCCACGCCGGGGAGCCGTCCGAGCTCGTCGATCAAGTCCTGGACCGCACCTTCGTACACGCTACCGACCACTTTCTGCGTCTGGGCCCGGCCTGAGAGGCCGGAAGGCATAGTTCCACGGGAATCGTCGGGAGCGGATCAGGACAAGGGGCTGCCGTCCAGCATGCGCTCTTCGATGAGTCGTGCACCGAGCAATCGCTCGACCACCGCGCGTCCGGCCATACCGGATTCCTCGATGGTGACGTCGTCATCGCTCGGAACGTCGTCGTTCCAGTCTACGGACGACCGTGATGACGGACCGTTCGCACCGCCGTGCCCTGCCGCCGAGGATCCCGACGCCGGCTCGGACCCTCGGGCGGACCCGTTCTGGCTGGGATCGGCGGCACCTCCGAGACCGGACTGTGGGGCGCCGCCCGGGCCCGGTCGGACGCCAGTGTCCTGGGTCCGGTTGTACTGCTCCATCATCTGCTGGAAGCGGCTGGCCCGCCGGAAATGCGGCGTCTCGGCCTCGGGCGCCGAAGACACATCGGTTCCCGACGACGGCTCCTCACCGGGGCGCTCCGGTGAAGGGGCCGACGCCGGTGTGGGCCGCGAGCGACTGCGTGCGTCGGTGATTCTCGCGTCCAGCTCGGCATTCAGCTCGGCTTCTGGCCGGGCGAAGGCCGGGATGCCTCCGACGCCGGGTTCGGGCCGGGGAATCACGCCCGACGGCGGTGCGGAAAGCGGAGCCTTGACGTCGTCCGGCTCATCGTCGTCCTGTCGGTCGTCGTCCGGCTGGTCGTCTGGCATGGTTCCGCCGTCGCTGCCGATTCCGTCGGGTGCGTCGCCGTCGCGCCCGTCATCGCGGGGATCGGGCTCAGGGGGGTACCAGTCGGAGACCGGAACGGAGTCTGCCTCGAAGTCTTCCGGCGGAGGGAGTGTACCCGGTCCGGTGGCCCCCTCTTCGAACGTTTCCAGCTCGGGAGCCTCGTCGGCCACCTCGTCGATGACGGGGTGGGGCTCGCCTGCACTGTCTGCGCTGGCGGCCCGATCCGTGCCGTCGGTCTCGTGGACTTCGGGGCGAACGTCGAGGTGTTCCGGTCGGGAGGCCGCCGGCGTGGGGCGGCCCTCAGCTTTTGGGCTGGAACCACCCGCCGGCGCGGACCCCCCGGTGATGAGGTCGAGCCGTGGTCGGATCCCGAGGACCGCGTGGACTGCCTCGGCGATGATCTGATCTCCGCCGCGGCGCTGGACGGTGTCGCGAGGGCCGTCACCGGAGAAGCCGATGGTCAGCAGTTCGCCGTCGAACCCGGTGACCGAGGCATTCTGTGAGACCAGCATCCAGACCAGCCGCGAGTTCTCTTCGAGGTAGGTCAAGATCTCTGGCCACGCCCGGCGGATCATGTCCACCTGGGAGCTGGAGCGGCTGGGTGTCGAATCGCCGCGGTTGGCCGGCTCAGGTTCGCGAGGTTCGCGAAGTTCGTGGGGCTCGCGAGGTTCGTCAGGTTCGTGAGGCTCCTGGGGTGCGGCGGACGCTGGAGCCGACGTCTGCTCAGGCTGAGGGGCAGACCACGGCTGCTCGGGCCGAGGCGGTGGCGTGGACTGCTCGTCAGTCGTTCCACCATTCTGAGGCTGCTGAGCATCCTCGCCATTTTCAGCCTGTTCCCGCTTCATCGCGGCCCGGGCCAGGGCGGCGCCGGAGAGGCCCGCCGAGGTGTCGGAAGGGCCCGCCGAGGTGTTGGAGGGGCCGGCCGAGGTGCTGGAGGGACTCGCCGAGGAGCCGGAGGGATCAGTGGCGTCACCCGGAGATTCCGGGGTCCCACCGTAGGAGAGCCGCCGCTCGATCCGGTCGAGTCTGGCCGCCAGACCGCGTTCGGTGGCGTCCGTGGTGGGCAGCATGAGCCGTGCCATGAGGAGTTCGAGGTGCAGCCGCGGGCTCGTGGCCCCGACCATCTCCGTCAGCGCCTGGTTGGTGATGTCTGCGGCCCGGGAGATCTCGCCAGGACCGAGTTGCCCCGATTGGGTCTCCAACCGGCGGATCTGGTCTTCCGGCATGCCGTGCAGCACGGCGGAGGCCGACTCGGGCATGGCCTTGGTGATGATGAGGTCCCGGAAGCGCTCCAGCAGGTCCTCGACGAAGCGGCGAGGGTCCTGACCGGACTGCACCACTCGGTCGACCACGCGGAAGACGGTTTGGGAATCGGAGGCGGCCACCGCATCCACCACGTCGTCCAGCAGGGCGTCCGGGGTGTATCCAAGAAGGTTCACGGCCAGGTCGTAGCTGATCGAGCCCTCGGCGGCCCCGGCCATCAGTTGATCGAGCACGGACAGAGTGTCTCGGACGGATCCGCCACCGGAACGGATGACCAGAGAGAGCACCCCCGGCTCCACGCGGATGCCCTCTTGCGTGCACAGCCGTTCGAGGTAGTCCATCAACGGCTCCGGGGGCACCAGCCGGAACGGGTAGTGGTGGGTCCGGGACCGAATGGTGCCGATCACCTTGTCCGGCTCCGTGGTGGCGAAGATGAACATGATGTGCGGCGGCGGTTCTTCGACGATCTTCAGCAGGGCGTTGAAGCCGGCCGAGGTGACCATGTGGGCCTCGTCGATGATGAAGATCTTGTAGCGGTCCCGCACCGGGGCGAAGGTCGCGCGCTCACGCAGGTCGCGGGCATCGTCCACGCCACCGTGCGAGGCGGCGTCGATCTCGATGACATCCAGCGAACCGGAGCCACCCGTGGCCAGCTCTTGGCAGGACGAGCAGACACCGCAGGGGTTCGGAGTCGGGCCCTCCGCGCAGTTCAGGCAACGCGCCAGAACGCGGGCCGAGGTGGTCTTGCCGCAGCCGCGCGGACCGGAGAACAGGTAGGCGTGGTTGACCCGGTCCTTGGACAGGGCGGTCATTAGCGGCACGGTGACGTGCTCCTGGCCGATGATGTCCTCGAAGGAGTCGGGCCGGTAGCGGCGGTACAGAGCGGTAGTCACCCTTGGAACCCTAGCCGTTCCCGAGGTCCTGCGCAGAGTCGGTGAGCACCTGTGGAGGAGTCCACGGGGAGCCCGGAATGCGGTGTGGATCGAAGGACGCCAAGGCCTGCTCCAACGGACCTGGAGGCAGGCCCAGCGAGTCCAGCAGCAGGTCTCGGACGCGCGCCGGTGACCGGCCGCCGTCGGGAAGCCCTGGCGAGCCGTCCGGCAGGGCGAGCACGTCCTGGAGCGTGACGGCGCCGTCGCGCTTGGCCAGCCGTTGGCCGGCCCGGTTCAGGACCAGAGGAACGTGGATGTACTCGGTCTCCGGGAGCGTCTGCCCGGTATACCGTGACAGCAACCGCGCCAACCAGTCTTGTCGCGGTGCGGAGGAGAGCAGGTCATGTCCACGAACCACCTGGTCGATGCCCTGGGCCACGTCGTCCACGACGACCGCCAGGTTGTACGCGAAGGCACCGTCATTGCGACGCAACACGAAGTCGTCGACGGCGGCCGTCACCTCACCGGCCAGCTCGTCCGTGACGCTGTGGGACGGCGCCGTGCCATCGGGCAGTCCTGCGGCGCGGGCGGCGTTGATCCGCAGGGCCGCAGGCCGTTCCCGACGGCGGCGCCGGCGGTCGGATTCGGAGAGGTTCCGGCAGGTGCCCGGATAGGTGCCCGGAGGCAGGACGATCGTGTTCTGGGGCGCCACGTCGGCCAGGTGTGGAGCGCTCGCGGCCTCGGCGATGTCCTTGCGCGAGCAGTAGCACTCGTAGACGAGGTCTTCGCGGATCAGCGTGTTCAGCGCAGCTTCGTAGTGGGGGAGGCGTTCGGACTGCCGGACCGGGGGCGCATCCCAGCTCACGCCAATGGCCTGGAGATCGGCACGCTGTTCGGCTTCGGAGCCGGAGCGCACCCGGTCCAGATCTTCGATTCGCAGCAGAAAGGCCCGGTCGGTTTGGCGGGCACACAACCACGCCACCATCGCCGTGCGGAGATTGCCCAGATGCAATGTGCCAGTGGGGCTGGGAGCATAGCGGCCAGCGGGCACGGGACCTCCGGACGGATGACACGGCGGGGAGAGTGAAGACCCCCCACGCACCTGCCAGAGCCCGCCTACCCTTGCTACCTTCCGGTCCTGGGGGAGTTCAACAGGATGACACCACGTGAGGGGCCGTCGTCCATGATAACAGTCGGGCCGAACGCATGCCGAGTCGAGCGGGGCGCGCCACTGTGCCCGGAGTCCGCCCTACTTCTAGGCTGGAGACATGACGCCGCAAGAGAACTGGGCTGCCGTGGATGACTACCTCGTCTCCACCGCCATCCGCCCCCCTGCAGAGTTTGACGCCGCCCGCCGAGCCTCCCACGAGGCTGGACTGCCGCCCATTGAAGTGCCGGCGGGCCAGGGGAAGTTCATGGCGCTGGTGGCGGAACTGGCGGGTGCGCGGTCCGTTTTGGAGTTCGGCACACTCGGTGGGTATTCGACGATGTGGTTCGCCACCGCCGTCGGGCCCCAGGGAAAGGTCACCACGCTGGAGTTCGCGCGTGAGCACGCGGAGGTGGCCCGGCGGAATCTGGAGTCTGCCGGTGTGGGCGATCGCGTGGAGATTCGCACTGGCGCGGCCCTGGACTCCGTCCAGCAGCTCATCGACGAGGGAGCCGGACCGTACGATCTCGTCTTCATCGACGCGGACAAGGCCAACAATGCCGCCTATCTGAAGGCCGCGCTGGCCCTGTCCAGACCGGGCACCGTGATCATCGGCGACAACGTGGTGCGCGATGGCCGGGTGATGGACGAGTCCGGCAATGATCCGGATATCGCCGGCATCCGTGCGTACCTGGAGTTCCAGGGGGAAGAGCAGCGGCTGGATGGCACGGTGCTGCAGACGGTCAGCGGCAAGGGATGGGACGGGTTCGCGCTCGCCATTGTTCGGTCGGCCGAGGATGCTCACTGACGCGATCCTGATTCGATTCGTCCTCGCGGCGCGGTGTCGGGTAAGGTGGAACCTGCTCTCGCGTCGATTTCCTTCGAGGACCGGCATGGGAGCGCCAAGGAGGATTCGCCTAGCGGCCTATGGCGCACGCCTGGAACGCGTGTTGGGTTAACGCCCTCGGGGGTTCAAATCCCCCATCCTCCGCCAAATTCTGTGGGTCGGGACATCGTTGATCGGTGTCCCGACCCACGTCGTTAACGGTGGTTTTCGCGCGATTCGCACCGATCCTGATGAGACGCAGTCATTTTCACTGCGAGCGGTCAGGATCCGTGCGAAAAGCGCACCGTCCGGCGGCCGCGGCCACACGTGGCTCAGCGAGAGACGCTCAGGCCGGCTCGTTCTCCAGCAGGGGCGCCAGCCGTTCCCGCGCCTCGCCGATCGTGATCAGGTCCGCGGGGTCGGCGACCTCAATCTGGGCGGCTCCCCAGTCCTGGTAGACGTTCTCGCCGATGAGCAAGGCGTCGCGGGTGTAGTGCCAGATGAAGGCCACGGGCACGCGAGCCCGGTGCAATGTGTCCGAGTCCTCGACGTCGTAGCCGATGTTGGCCAACTCCGATCCGGGCAGGTAGACGTCGAACTTCGATTCGGCGGCGAAGCCCCAGTCGGCGACGGCGATCTTCTCGTCGATCGGTCCGAACAGCATCGGATCCATCTCGGCCAGTCCACTGTAGAGACCGCGAACGGCGTCCATACCCTCGTAGACCTCGGTGCGGTTGTGGTACATGATCCGGTAGGACGGTTCAGCGACCGTCATCGCGGGCGAGAGGATCTCTTGCCATAGCCCCGAGACTTCCAGGAGACCGTGCCGGCGATAATTCTTCAGGATCGCCCGGTGATGCGGGTCGGTGGTCGCCGCCAGGGCCTCATCGACGCCTTTGGTCATGTCCCGAATGTCGAACTTCTCCACGGTGCCTCTTCCGGTCGAACGGGTTCCTGCCGTTGTCGGGCTCAGGCTTTCACACCCGACTACTTCCGGGCCAGCTCCGGATGGAACTTCTGTGTGACCTTCGGATGGGCGCGGACGAAGCCCTTGAGCATGTTGGATCCGAAGGACGCCAGCATCGGATTGGTCGGGTCGTCGGAGACACCGCGGGCCTCTGCCGCCAGGTCCTCGGGCAGGGTGACCGGGTCGATGACGGCATCCAAGCGCGGGGAGTAGAAGAACGGCACGGCGTAACGATCCACGCCCTCGTCGGGGGCGATGACGCGATGAATGGTCGCCATCAGGTAGCCGTTGGTGGCCACCTCGAGCATCTCGCCGAGATTCACCACGAGAGCACCGTGGATCGGTTCCACCGGCAGCCAGTCGTCCTGGCCGTAGGGGCGCACCTCCAGGCCTCCGATCATGTCCTGCAGCAACAGGGTGATGAAGCCGTAGTCGGCGTGCAATCCCACACCCTGAGAGCCGGCTTCCTTCACGCCGCCGACGTAGTGGGCGAGCTTGGCCATCCAGGCGCGGTCGCCCGTGAACGGCTCAGCGAAGTGGTTCTCGTCCAGTCCGATGGACACGCACAGGGCCTTGAGCAGGTCCTCGCCGACGCGGTCCATCAACGCGGCCCAGTTCATGGCGGTCTCTTCGAGTTCGGGCATGTCCGCCGGCCACTGATTCGGACCCTGCAGATGCCAGTACTCCTCGCCGGGGCGGATCTGCTCGGCCGGCACGGGGGCCCGTTCGGGCGAGAAGTCGATCTGCTCCCGCGCATCCGGGTTGCCTTGGGTGCGCTCGGCGCCCACGGACGAATAGCCGCGGTAGTGAGGTGAGTTCTGGTTGTGCAGTCGCAGCTTCTCTTCATGTGGACGGGCGAAGAACTCGGCCGTCACTCGGAACAGCTCATCGACCTGACCATCGGCGGCGCCGTAGTTGACGATCTGGAAGAAGCCGACGTGATGTGCCGCGTAGCGCAGCCGCTCCAGGAACTCGGGGGCGAAGGAACCGTCCGCGGCGCGCATGCCGGACAGATCCAGAACCGGAATATCCAGCGGTGCCTCGGCCGGGGTGGAGTCGTCAGAGAACGCAGAAATCATGACACCAGTCAACGACGGCGGCCCCCCGTGGGATCCCCACGTTGCCTTGGACTACCTCCGGTGACGAGATTTCGTCACACACTGGCATTTCGCCGGCGGAAGGAGTCTAATACCCACTCCAGCAGCGCCTGACCGGTCACCTCATGCTGGCCGTCTGGCGGTCCGAAGCCCTCTGCCGACAGTTGCTGGCTCGTCAGCACCGGGTAGGGCGTGTCCGGCACCCCATCGGTAGGCCGTGCGTCCACGTGCGTCACGGTCGCCCCATGTCCGTGCAGCCAGTCGGCCATGGCGTAGTCGGATCTCGAGTCGCCGCAGGTGTACCACCTCACCGGCAGCTCTCCGTTGGCGCCCACGAGCTGCCAGGAACGCTCCGCGCCGAGGTCCTTGCCACTGGTGCGATGTTCCACATCCATGGCGATGATGGTGGGGTCCACCGTGAAATCACGGTGAGCTCCCGTCTCGGTCAGGATCGCCTCCACTCGGTCCTGATACGAGCGTTGGTCCTGCCGATAGCGTTCCTCCGCCTCGCCGACGTTCATCTCTGCAGAGAACATCGCCACCTTGGTCTCATCGTGGAACATTGTCTCCTGGTAGTCGCGGACCACCTCGCGCAGGCGTGCTGCGAGCTCCTCGGGGACCTTCATGGCCTCGTCCACCGTCACCCATCCCGGCACCGTCTGCTCGGGCGTGACGGACGGCAGGTCGCCGTCGGGAAGTCCGGAAAAGGAAAAACGCACAGCGCCCTTCTCGCAGACGGCGTGGAAAGGGGCCCCTGACGTCAGCCCGGCGGCCCGCAGGGGAACGGCCAGCTGCTGGAGGACGAAGTCGGCGGACCGGCCGGTGTTGAAGACCACCGGGATGCCGAGCGCGGCGAGATCGACCAGGGCGGCGATGACGCCCGCGGGCACGCGACGGGTTTCGGGCGAGGCCAGAGGACCATCGACGTCGAGGAGGAAGCCGACCGGAGGGAGCGTGCGCATGCTCCCAGACTAAGGGCGCGCAAGAACCTGAGGGGCATGCTCGTTCGCCTAGTCTGTAGCAAAGAGTCCGCTCGCGCCGAAGGGGGTCGCCGTGACCAACCCTCCAGAAGTGTCCCCGCGCCGTCAGCGGTCGGAGCGTTCAGCCAGCTCGCGGCTTCCGGTCGATGCCGACCCGCGCAGAGAGCCCGACGGCCGGCGGATCTTCACCGAAGACGACCTCGAGGGATATTTCGCCGCCGTTGATCCCCGGATCCTGGCCCGCGACCGACGGCGTCGGCACCGCCGACAGGCCATCGTCCTGGTGGTTATCGCGGTCTTGCTGGCTGGGGTGACCGTGACGGCGTATCAGGTCCTCCGCGGCGCGTGGAGTATCCCCGGATGGGAGGCGGCTCCACCGGACGAGGAGCTGTTGTGTCCTGCCGGTGAGTTCAGCTACTCGAAGTCGTCGCCGGTATTGGTCTACAACGGCACCACGATCGGCGGGCTGGCTGGGGACGTGGCCAACGATCTGGAATCGCGACGATTCCAGATCGACGGCGTCGGCAACAAGGGATTCACCACCTCCAACATGGTCGCCGTCATCATGTCCGGTCCCCAGGGGCGGGACACCGCGTTCACCATCCAGCGCAACATCGAAGGCTCGTACTACCGACCGGACGCCCGCGAGGACAACACCGTGGACGTCATCCTGGGCACCAAGTACTCCGGACTGTTGCCGGTGGATCGGGTGTCCACCAACTCGGGGCCCTTGGACTGCCAGCGCCTGGAGACTGAGGCTCCCACCGGGGTCCAGGGCTGAGGAGCAGGCGAAGACAGGGTCAGCGCGCCCAGCGTCGTCGCGCCCACCTTTTCCCCCGTCCGGCGAGCCGGCGCAAGGTCGACGGTCCGGCGTCGTTCTCCTGAGGGTTCGGAACGGCCCGGGACGGGACCGGCTCCGTCAGTCCGGCTCGGGCCAAGGGGAGGAAGGTCATCAGGGTTCCGGCGTCCCCACGGGCATGTGACAGCGGACCGCCGGCGGCCAGAGCGGCGCGGGCACGTTCTGCGGTCGGGGTGAACCACTCCGAGAACCCGAGGTCCTGTGCGACCCGGAATCCGTCCTCGAGTAGGGCGGTGACCTGCTGATGCACCTTCTGCGGAGACCCCTCGGGAGTGTGTGACAGTCCCGCGTCGAGCCGGCCGCGCGCCATGGTCTCGAACACCGCGGGCGGGCCGTTCACGACGTCGGCCGGGGCACCGAAGGTCCGGACCGCGTGCCGTTCGGAGGGGTCCAGCGGGCCGCCCGCGGCGACCAGCACGGCCTGGATGGTCTCCGGTGCAATCGCCTTGGCCGGACTGTCGTAGCGATGGGCTGCCAGCTCGGGGCTCAGCACGGAAGCCAGGGCTGCCGTGAGCGTGGAGCCGCCTCCTCGGGTCCATACGGGACCGATCTCCGGCGGAGCGGACGCGGGCGAACCGGCCGGCGCATGAGCCAGGGACACCAGTTGGCGTTGCATCAACGGCCGGGGACCGAGCATGTTCTGGACGGCGAACCGGCCACCGTGGATCGAGTTCCGAATCGCCACATAGTGCCATTCAGTGGCATGCGGGCGGTCCTCGGGATCGAGGCCGAGTTGACGCAGTATCGCTGCGCTTTCACGGGCCACAGCGGTCCCCATGGCGGGGTCGTTCGCGGCGATCTCAGCTTTCAGATCGGGAATTGAACGCCAGCCGAAGGCACCCTTGTGGACGCCCGCGCCATGGCCGCTGACGGTGAAGAAACCGTTGCCGCCGACCCGGAACGAGGGCAGCGCCAATTGGTGGTTCAGGCCCAGAGAGCCCAGAAGCCACACGGACAGTGGCGAGGCGTACTTCTCCAACACCGGCCGCGGTGCCGGCCGGCCACCGGCGCCGACCGGGAAGCCGAATCGCTCGGAGAGGGAGGCCACGACGTCGGCATCGGCCTGGTTGGCCTTGCCCAGGTTGGTGGTGTTGTACACGGTCACGTCAGAGTCCGGGTCGGCCATCAAGGTGGCCGCGAGCACGAGACGGGAATCGACCCCGCCGGACAGCGCCAGCCTGACGGAGGTGCCCTCGGTGGCAGCCCAAGCCGAGGCGAGGGACGCCGTGCGAACGGCGGCCCGGCGGACCTCGGTTCCCCAGGAGGTGCCGGGTGGAGCGAACAGTTCCGGCCACGGTGTCTGATGAGGTCGCGGCTCGGAGACCGTCGTGGAGTGGAACAGCACCTCCAGGCGAGCGCCTGGAGGAAGCATGCGGATCTCGTGGCACAGCGTGGTGGCTGAGAGCGGGTGGTTGGCCATGGCGTTGGGCCAGGACGAGGCCAGAGCGGCCGAGGTGTCCACGGTGAGGGGAAGTCCCAGCGCCGATCGAAGATCCACCAACAGGGACCACGAATCGGACATCGCCACGAGCCCCTGACCGGAGGTGTACAGCAACGGCAGCTGACGGAAGAAGTCGGTGGTCGCCCGGAATCCGCGGTGGTCGACGTCGATCAGCAGGTGGCACCCGTCCCACTCAGACACCCCGAGGTGCGGGTCGGTGTGGCGCAGAGCGGACAGGCCCGAAGCGGCGAAGACCAGTGTGGTCGCCTCGGGGTCCTGCGCGAAGCCGCGGAACAGCGTGACGCCGGCCTCGGGCAGGACCATGCCAGGCGAGGCACCGCCCTGTTCGGGGTGGTGCAGCCGCGGGCTCTCCTGGGTCACCACATCCTCTTGCGCGGCCCGAGCCACGTGATGCCATCGGTATCCCGCCGACGGCAGGTCGATCACCAGATGGTCCGCCTTCGCCGTCTCACCCAGCCACGCGGCGAATCGGTCCTCCAAGTGGTCGGGCAGCACCACGGAGAGATAGGTCGACATCAGCGGTCTCCCGGCGTCCGGTCGATGACGCGGCGGGCGACGCGCCGAGCCAGCCGAGCGGCGCGCCGAGCCAGTCGAGCGGCGCGTCTCACCATCGGCGGAACTGCCGATGACTTCGGTGACTGCGCCGGCGTCGGGCCCGGTGTTGGTTCCGGCTGCTGTGCCGGCTGTGGAGAGACGGGAACGCGCGGCGGGACCGGCCCGTCGAGGTCGGCGTCCTCCAACGGCAGGAAGGTCATCAATCGGCCGAACGATCCGCGTTGGTGAGCCAGCGGGACCTTCTCCTGCAGCGCGGCGGCCGCGTGCTCGGCCAGCGGGCCGTACCACTCGCCCAGTCCGGCCTGGGCGGCAATCGCGCCACCGTGGGCCACCAGTGGAGCGATGCTGCCGCGCTGTGGATCCACCGTCTGGCCCCAGGTGCGTGAGAGGGACTGGATGGTCTCCGCGGCTCCATGGTCCACGTCGGCGGGGATGCCGTACGTGGCCACCGTGGTCAGCTCGTCATCGGAGATCGGTCCGCCGACCTCCTCGAGAATGGACTGCAGGGTGGCCGGGTCCACGTTCTTCTCCGCATTGTCATACGGAATGGTCGTCAAGGACGGTTCGAGCAGGGCGGTCAGCACGGTGGAGATCGAGGTGTTGAGCCGGGGGGCGTTGGAGTCCGGACGCTTGCGCAGGGACTCCGGCACAGCGCGCGGAGAGTCGGCGGGAACGTGGGCCAACCGTGCGAGTTCGCGCTGCATCAGGGGAGGGGTGCCGAAGTAGGTGGACAGGGTGAATCGCCCGCCATGCAGGGAGTTCCGCAATCCGATGTAGTGCCATTCGCTGGAGTCTCCTCCGGCGGGATCCACTCCCACGGACCGCAAAAAGTCCATGCCGCGTTCCCCGGCCACGGTCCCGACCCCTGCGTCCCACGAGACCAGATCCTCGGCCACACGGGTGAACGGGCGCCACCCGTAGGTTCCCTTGAACAGCCCGGCGCCGTGACCGGTCAGGGTGAAATGACCGGGCGTGCCCACGCGGCGGCTGGGCAGGTGGACGCGGTCGTGCAATCCGAGGGAGCCGGTCATCCAGACGAGGAAGTCGTTGCGGTACTTGTGGAGTTGAGGTTCGGGTGCCACGGGGTTGTTCCCGAGTCGCATTCCGACGGTGCGGGCGATGTCCCGGACCACCTCGAAGTCCTGGGCCGTGGCAGCCGCGGGGGCCGCCGTCGTCATGGTGGTGACGTGCTGCCCGGGATCGGCGCGCCGGGCGGCAGCCAGGACGGCGCGCGAATCCGCGCCGCCGGACATGGAAAGACGGAGGGACCCTCCAGGGAGCTGGGCCCAGGTCCGCAGGACGGAGGCCATGCTCGTCGCCCCGGTTCGCACGATCTCCGCCCAGGATCCGCTCGGCTCGGAGAAGATCTCCGGAAACGGTGCTTGCCGCAGAACAGGATCCCCGGCGCCCTCCAGTGTGAATGGACTGAAAACCTGGGATCCGAGGGTGGCCAGTTGCACCTGGCTGCAGGCGGTGCCCCGGTCCAGCGGGTGCTCGGTGATGGCTCGTTCCGTGGCCATGGCACACACCGTGGCGGTGTTGATGCTCACGGGCAGCCCCAGCGCGGTTCTCAGCCGCACCAACAGCTGCCACGAATCGGACAGGGCGACGATGCCGGAGCCGGCTGTGTACAGCAGGGGAAGCATCCGGAAAAAGTCGGTGTGCGCCGTCAGTCCATGGCGGTCCCAGGACACCGCCAGATGCGCGCCGTCCCACTCGTGGCCCGGCTGGCCGCGCAGCAATCCGGAGTCGGTCCCCCAGACGGTCTTCGGTTGGCGGACGGCGAGTTCGGAGGCACCGGCTCCACCGAACACGAGAGCGTCCCCGGCCGGAGCCTGCGCATAACCGCGAAAGAGGCCGCCGGTCCCAGGCTCGACGCCGGTCAGCAGGTCTGCGTGCGCTGACCGCGCCACGTGATGCAGTCGTGCAGGGCTCCCCGGCAGGTCCCGCACGAGGTGCTCAGTACCGGACTCAGGCAGATGAGGAGCGAGCCACGTCTCGAAACGCTCCTCCAGGTCCCGCGGGACCACTGCGGTCAGATACGTCGTCATAGGAACATGGTTCCACAGGGAGCCACACTGTGGTCCTTGCTCTCGCCCGGATCGACGGGGCTCGACGGGCTGCCCCGAACCTGCGGACCGTGAGAGCTAGTTGCCGCTGACGAGGGGACGAATGCCGCACAGGCGCATGGCCTGGCCGTAGGTGTCCGCCATCTGCTCCTCGAGTTCCTCCGGTGTGAACTTCTTGTTGGAGCTCTGGGCCTGAAGAGCCGGCAGGTTGAAGACCTTGATGGCCTTGTCCGCCAGGACGGTTCCGCCGATCGTGGTGGAGAAGGCCTTGATCAGCTTCTGGGCCTCGCCGCCATGGGCCATGATCGCCACCACACGCGGAACTCGCTTGAGGAACCGGTTGAACGGCTTGACGCCGGCCGCGATCCTATCCTTGGTGAGGTTGGTGGCGTAACCGTCCTGGGTCCAGGGATGAACCGTCCAGGGAATGGTGTGCTGGGGTGTGAGCCCGGCCGCAGCGAGAATCCGGATCAGGCGTTCTGACGTGTCGTCGTCGTTCTCGTGGGACAAGAAACCCGAAGCGGTACCGGGGCCGGGAGCGGGGGTGAGGGTCAAGATGCGGGCCTGGTCCACGTCATAGTGCGGATCCACATACGGGACGGTTCCCTTGCCGCTGGTCTGCAGGGAGTCACAGAGCTGGGTGAGGGGTGCGATGTTCTCGTCGTGCAGGGTGTTCTGGCATTCGGTGACGTAGTCGGGATCTGACATTCGGCGCATGGGTGCTATCCCTTATTCGTCGGGTGGTGCTCTGGCCAACGTCTGCTGGCCTGCTACCTCCAGTCTACGAGTCACTCATGTGGTCTTGACCCGGACCGAGGACCACTCTTCGGACAGTGGAATGTTCGCGGTCAGTTTGTGGCCGCGGGCCTCGACGTCTTTCCAGATGGTGTCCCGGTTGATGTCAGACCGGCCGCCTTTGGGATAACCGATCCACAGCACCCGAGCGCCGAGCGCCGGCTCCATCCAATCGTCCAGCACACCGTCGAGGGACTTCTGGTCCTGGGCGAACAGCACGACGGCGGTGGCCTCGGTGATCTCGTCGGTGAGGGAAATTCCTTCTGGCAGGGGGTCCAGCAAGGCGTGCAGGCCTTGGTGACCGCCCCCGAGATACAAGACGTCAGACGGTTTGAGGAACAGTTTCTGGGCGGTCGTCTTCTTCGGTGTGGCGGGCTCGGCGGGTTGCGCTGGGGTCGTGGCCATGGGGCCATTCTGCCCGGTCTCGCGTCATGCTGGGAGGGGGACCTTGCAGCGTCCGGCCGACGGCTAGTCTTCTGCTGTCATCACGCGGAGGGGACCCGCACGGAGGACACGACCATCATGGTTCGTTCAGGGAAGAGATTGTCGGTGGCCACCAAGGTCATCGCCGGAGTAGCGACGGTAGCCGTCGTCGGTGGTGTCGCCGGGATCGCGGTAGCACAGTGGGGTGGTTCGGACGACGGCCGCGACCGGGCCACGGTGGTCAGAGTGATCGATGGCGACACTCTCGACGCGGAGGTCGATGGTGAAGTACAGCGCATTCGGCTGTTGAACGTGGATACGCCCGAGACGAAGCATCCGGAGAAGCCGGTTCAGTGCCTGGGTCCGGAGGCCACCGAGTTCCTCCAGAATCTGTTGGCACCGGGTGAGCAGATCGAGCTCGTGTACGACGTTGAACGCACTGATCGCTATGACCGGACCCTCGCGGGTGTCTACAAGGACGAGTCGTTGGTGAACGCCGATCTGGCGGAGGCCGGACTGGGCGTTGCGGTCGTCTATGAGCCGAACGACCGCTTCTATCCGGAAGTGCTTGAGGCGCAGGAGCGGGCCGTCGACGCCGGCGCGGGGCTTCACGACCCTGATCTTGGCTGCACGTTGCCTGCGTTGGCAGAAGCCCTCCCACCGTTGGAAGACCTGCCGGCCGGCATTCCGACGGATGCTGCTGGGGTCACTGCGGCGCTGTCGGCCGCTGCTCCGGTGATCGCTGCCGGCGAGGCATTGGAGGCGGCGTTGGGGCTGGTTGAGTCGGGCGACCACGTCGTCCTGTCCCGCGCTTATGGCGCTGTTGCGACCAAGCTGAGGCCCCGGGTTGACTCGGCGTTGCCTGCGGCGGTGGCGTACCAGAAGGACTTGACTTCCCAGAAGACGGAGATCGCCGAGGCCGAGCGCCGGGCCGCCGCTCAACGGGCGGAGGAGAAGAAGGCCGCCGAAGAACAGGCCGCGGCCGAGAAGAAGGCCGCTGAAGAACGAGCCGCTGCTGAGAGGCGTGCAGCTGAGGAAGCCGAGGAAAAGGCCGCCGAGGAGGCGCGGCGGGAAGCAGCCCAGCAGGAGGCAGCCCGGCAGGCAGAGATAGAGCGCCAAGCCCAGCAGCGGGAGCAACGCCAACGCAATAATTCCGGCGGGAACACCGGCCGCTCGCAGCAGCAGACAACGCCTCGCCAACCGGCCCGCCAGCCGGCATCGGGAGGGTATGGAACGGACGCTGACTTCCCGGGGTACACCGGTCCGCGCTGTTATGCCCCGGGTGGCCAGTCCTGGAAGCCCTGCTGAGCAACCGGGGTCGGGCCCGGAGCGGAGTCACGCGTCCTTGGAGGACGTCCCCTCACTGAGGCTCAGGCGCAGGACGCGACCGTCGGCTTCCAGTTTGTCGCGGGCGTCCTTCTTCTTCTGGACCGCCTTGATGTCGCGCGGGGGCAGCTGGATCATTTCCTCGGCCTCGATCCCGGCCTGCAACTGCCGGGCCCGCTCCACTTCGGCATCGACCTCTGCGCCGAGCAGCAGGACGATGTTGAAGATCCAGAGCACGAAGAGCAGCGCCATCACGGTGCCGATGGCCCCGTAGGAGCTGTAGCCGGCGAACTGCCGCAAGTAGATGGACAGGGCCACTCCCGCGATGGCGATGCCCACGATGGCCACGATGGACCCGACACCGATCCACGTGAACTTGGGCTCTTTCACATTCGGGGTGAAGTAATACAGCATCGCAATCATGGTGATCACCAGGGCCAGAATGAACGGCCACTTGACCCAGGCCCAGATCGGCAGGAAGGTCTGCGTCAGGAAGTTCAGGGTGCCGCCGAGACCCAAAGGATCGGCCAGCGGTCCCAGCGTCCCGGTGACCAGGGTTTCGTTCAGCGCCAGCGAGACGAGAATGAGCACCACGCCGAGCAGCATGCACAGGGTGGTGAGGAGCATGATCATGGTCTGCCGGACGAACCCGCGGCCCTCCTCAACCTCATAGACGGTGTTCAGACACCGGGAGAAGGCTTTGACGTACTTGGAGGAAGACCACAGTGCGATGGCGATACTGACGATCAGGGCGATCACCCCTCCGCTCGCCGAGCCCATCATCGTCTCGACGAGATTGATCACCAGTGGCTGGTAGTCGGCGGGGACGTATTGCTGCACAAGGTCGTCCACCAGCGTCGTTACGGTGTCGGCGTTGTTCGCCAAGACCAGCGTGATGATCGAGAAGATGGCCAGCAGCGCCGGAGCCAGGGACAACACCGTGTAGTACGTCAGCATGGCGGCCAGATCGGTGGCTCCGTCACTGCCGAACTCTTTCAGTGCCCTCTTGAAGGCGTACTTCCAGCTCTTGCCTGTCAGCTTGGGCGGATCATCCGGCTTCTCACCGTGATCCGGCGCCGGAGCGTCGGCCGCTTCGAGCGTGGCGTCGATGGGATCCTTGATGGGCACGGGGTGTCCTTTCGTCTCCTGGTCTCACACGTCATCTTGACCCCTTGGGGGCCGAGCGCAAAAGGTTCCAGCGCGAGAGCGTCGCCGGGAGTCAGCCTCGGATAGGGTTCGAAGTCATGATCAAGTACCTGGGATCCAAGCGCGTGCTGGTGCCCGTGCTGGGTGCCATGGCCACCGCGATCGGCGCCCGGTCCGCCGTCGACCTGTTCTCCGGCACCACGCGTGTGGCCCAGGAATTCAAGCGACGGGGTCTGTGGACCACGGCCTCGGACCGGGCCACCTACACCGGGGTGCTGGCTGAGTGCTACATCGCCACCGAGGCCCGGCAGATCGACCGTGCCCGACTTACCGAGATCTTGAGGGACCTGCAGTCCACGACGCCGGTGCGCGGCTACGTGACGCGCACGTTCTGCGAGCAAGCCCGGTATTTTCAACCCAAGAACGGGATGCGGATCGACGCCATCCGCCAGCGGATCGAGGACGAATACGTCGGCACCGCGTGGTACCCGATTCTGCTGACCTCGTTGTTGGAGGCCGCCGACCGGGTGGACTCGACCACGGGGATCCAGATGGCGTACCTGAAGTCCTGGGCGCCACGGTCCCGGCGGGATCTGAGCCTGCGTACGCCGGACCTGCTGGACGGACCCGGCGCGGTGGTGGTGGGGGATGTCATGCAGACCGTGGACACCCTGCCGGAGGCGGATCTCTACTACGTGGACCCGCCGTACAACCAACACCGGTACTTCGCGAACTATCACGTCTGGGAAACCCTCGTCCGGTGGGACGAGCCGGAGCACTACGGAGTGGCCTGCAAGCGCGTGGACGTCCGCGAGGACGATCATCGAAGCGTCTTCAACTCCAAACGCACCATGCCCGCTGCGCTCGCCGACGTGCTCGCCCGCATCCGCTCCGAGGTGGTGATCGTCTCCTACAGCGACGAGGCCTGGATCACACCGGAGCAGATGGAGGGATCTCTGCGCGAGGCCGGACACGAGTCGGTCGCTGTCCTCGGATTCGACTCCAAGCGATACGTCGGCGCGTCGATCGGCATTCACTCGCCGACCGGCGAGAAGGTGGGACGCATCTCCCATCTTCGCAATACCGAGCACCTCTTCATCGCGGGTCCGGCGGCCAAGGTCGAGGCGGCCAGCGCCGCCGTAGCCACCGCTTCGCCGCCCGCATCCCCGTCCGCGGCTTCCTCGCGAACTCTTTCTCGTCCCCTACCGGCACCACGACAGGAGAGATGACCGTGACCGTCTCCAACTACCCCACCCCCGAGCCCCACGTCTATGAGTTCGAACTCGGTCTGCGTTGGTCGGATCAGGACCTTCTGGGCCACCTGAACAACGCCAAGATCGTCACGCTGGCCGAGGAAGCGCGAGTACGGTTCCTCGCACACCTCACTGCCCAGCAGCATTCATCGGAAGGGGAGGCCCGGAGGGTGGTGGCTCGGCAAGTGATCGACTATCACGCTCAGGCCATGTACGCCCCCGCGATCACGATGCGAGTGGGGGTGTCCCGCAGCGGGACGAAGTCCTACACCCTGCGACATCAGGGCATCCAAGACGGGCAGGCGGTCTTCACCGTCGATGCCGTCCTGGTCACCTTGGGTGAGGACGGGCGCTCCCGAGCACTGACGGAGAACGAACGCGCCGAGTTGGCGGCATGGATGTGGCCGGAGGACTAGGCCTCCGGCCACATCTCAGCTTCGCCGTCAGTCGCCGCTCGGCGGTTCAGTAGCGGGGAAGGGTTCTTCCTCCAGCTCGGGGGCGAAGTCCTCGTCCTCGTGGTGAGCGGGGGTCTCCACCGGGTCGTCGGCGACCTCCGCACCGATCTGCACGTCTTCGTCCGAGAACTGGGGCTGTGGTTCGTCGAGGAGGACTTCTTCGGGCACTTCTGGGTCCACATGTTCCATGGTGACTCCTTCATCCGACGTCCGGGGATCCCAGTGTGGCAACCGCCGTCCGATCGGGCAAGCACACGGTGCTGCCCGGGATCAGGAGGGCGCGAAGGTCGGTTCCCGACTGGCCGGTGAGGTGGTCGGTGAGCCGGCCGTCGAGTGTGCTGGGGAACTGGCCGAGAGGAAGCGGCGGTACGCCGGCAGGGTGAGGAAGTCGGGGTATTCCTCGGCCAGCGCGGAGCTGGCGAAGACCTCGAGCGCGTCGTCGAATCGATCTCCCTCAGCGCGCTCGATGGCGGCGAACTCCTCCTCCATCAACTCCTGAACCCATTCCCGCGTCACGGTGCGCTGCGTGCCATCCTCGAGCGCCGCCGTCGAGCCGGCATTGATCCATTGCCAGATCTGGGACCGTGAGATCTCCGCGGTGGCCGCATCCTCCATGAGGTTGTGGATAGCCGCGGCACCGTGACCGCGCAACCACGACTCCACGTAGCGAAGGCCCACTTCGATGTTCATCCGAACACCCCGCTCGGTGATCGACCCGGGGGTCTGGGACACCGCCAACAGGGCGGCGGCGTCGGGAACCACATCCTCGCGCCGGTTGGCACGGATCTGGTTCTGCCGATCGTTCAGCACCTCGTCGAAGACCTCCATCGCCACTGGCACCAGGTCGGGGTGGGCGACCCACGAGCCGTCGAAACCGTCTGCGGCTTCGCGGGTCTTGTCCGCCCGCACCTTCTCCAGTGCCGCCGCATTGGCCTCGGGGTCCCGTCGGTTCGGAATGAACGCCGCCATCCCGCCGATCGCGGAGGCCCCGCGACGGTGGCACGCCCGGACCAGCTGATCGGTGTAGGCGCGCATCATCGGAGCTGTCATGGTGACCTCGGCCCGGTCCGGCAACACGAACTCCTCACCGCGGTCGCGGAAGTTCTTGATGATGGAGAAGATGTAGTCCCAGCGTCCGGCGTTGAGCCCGGCCGCGTGATTGCGCAGCTGGTACAGGATCTCCTCCATCTCGAAGGCCGCCGTGATGGTCTCGATCAGAACGGTGGCGCGCACGGTGCCCTGCGGGATGCCGAGGGCGTCCTGAGCCACCACGAACACGCAGTTCCACAGCCGGGCCTCGAGGTGATTCTCGAGCTTCGGAAGGTAGAAGTAGGGTCCACGGCCGCGGCGCAGCAGTTCCTTGGCATTGTGGAAGAAGTACAGCCCGAAATCCACCAGTGCCCCGGCCATGGGCTCACCGTCGACCACGAGGTGGTCTTCGTCCAGGTGCCAGCCGCGAGGGCGGACGATGATGGTCGGGCGGTCCACGAGCTGCACACCGCCCAGGGTGTACTCCTTGCCTTCCGGGGTGGTGAAGTCGATCCGTCGACGGATGGCGTCCCGCAGGTTCACCTGGCCGTTGAGCACGTTCTCCCACGACGGCGAGGAGGAGTCCTCGAAATCGGCGAGCCAGCACTTGGCCCCAGAATTCATGGCGTTGACGGTCATCTTCCGGTCGACGGGACCGGTGATCTCGACGCGCCGGTCCTTCAGTCCCGGAGCCAAGGGCGCCACTCGCCACGAATCATCTTCACGGATGGTGCGGGTCTCCGGCAGAAAGTCCGGCGTCCAGCCCTCGGAGATCCGCTGACGAGTCTCTTCACGCCGATCCAGCAACTCGAGCCGACGGCCATTGAAGCGCCGGTGCAGCGTGGCCAGAAAATCCAGTGCGTCGGGGGTGAGGATCTTCTCCTGGCGCGGCAGATGTGGTCCCGTGATGGTCACGCCGTTGAGGGAGATCGGTTGGTCGGTGGCATACATGGGGTCTCCTCGTCGTCGTTCAGCAGTGCGGTTGCCGGTCGATCAGAACTGACCGGCCTCAGTGGAACCCGTCAGCGCCAAGGTCGAGGCGTCGGGGTTGAGAGCGGTCGAGATGGCGTCGAAGTAGCCGGTGCCGACCTCGCGCTGGTGCTTGGTGGCCGTGTAGCCGGCGGATTCGGCGGCGAACTCGCGCTCCTGCAACTCCACGTACGCGGACATCTGGCGCTCGTGATACCCCTTGGCCAGATCGAACATGGAGTGGTTCAGCGCATGGAAACCGGCCAGGGTGATGAACTGGAAGGTGTAACCCATCGCGCCGAGCTCGCGCTGGAACTTCGCGATGGTGGCGTCGTCCAGGTTCTTTCTCCAGTTGAAGGACGGTGAGCAGTTGTAGGCGAGCACCTGGTCCGGGAACTCGGCCTTGACCGCCTCGGCGAACTGTCGGGCCAGGTCCAGGTCCGGGGTGCCGGTCTCCATCCAGATCAGGTCGGAGTACGGAGCGTAGGCCTTGGCCCGGGCGATGCACGGCTCAATGCCGTTGCGGACCTTGTAGAAGCCCTCGGCGGTGCGCTCGCCGGTGAGGAACTCCGTGTCCCGCTCGTCCACGTCGGAGGTGATCAGGGTGGCGGCTTCGGCATCGGTACGGGCGATGATGACCGAGGGAACACCGGCGACGTCGGCCGCCAGGCGCGCCGCGTTCAGGGTGCGGATGTGCTGACCGGTGGGGACGAGGACCTTACCGCCCAAGTGACCGCACTTCTTCTCGGAGGCCAGCTGGTCCTCCCAGTGCACTCCCGAAGCGCCCGCGGCGATCATGGACTTCATCAGCTCGTAGGCGTTGAGAGGGCCGCCGAAGCCGGCTTCGGCGTCGGCGACGATCGGGACCAGCCAGTCCTCCACGGTCTGGATGCCCTCCGCGAACTCGATCTGGTCGGCTCGCAGCAGAGCGTTGTTGATGCGGCGAACCACCTGGGGAACCGAGTTGGCCGGGTAGAGGGACTGATCGGGGTAGGTGTGACCGGAGAGGTTGGCGTCAGCGGCAACCTGCCAGCCGGAGAGGTAGATGGCGCGCAGTCCGGCCTTGACCTGCTGCACGGCCTGGTTGCCGGTCAGGGCGCCGAGGGAGTTGGTGTACGAGCCCTCAGCATGTTCGGAAGTCAGCTGGTTCCAAAGCTTCTCAGATCCGCGGCGAGCCAGGGTGTGCTCTTCCTGCACGCGGCCGCGAAGCTGCACGACGTCCTCGGCCGAGTAGGCACGCTCAGTGGTGGCCCACCGGGGATGGTGGTCCCAGTCGTGCTGGATCTGCTCGGCTGACGCCGGGGTGCGCGGGGTGTCCTGCTCGGTCATGGCGGTCTCCTTCGGGGTGTGCCGGCCACGTGCGGGCCGTGGTCCACGTGATGTCGTTCTGTTTCTCGAAGCCGGCTGCTTCGATGAATTCCAGTCTTGACGGGAAGGTGCCGCACTGACCCAGGGAAACGATGAAAAAATCTCCGAAGTCTGACATGTGTCAAACAGTGCGTAGTTTGCAACCAGATTGGGCACGTGCTGCGATTCCGATGCGAAAACTGTGAAGAAGTGCGAGTTCTCCGTTGAGGCGGCTCACCGCCGTCGCGTGGACGGTGTCCGCGGAGGCAACGGTGGCGGCACTCGCGCGCTTAGTGAATACCGGGTGGCACTAGTAAGTTGGAGCGCAGATCGTAGACCCTTCACGTTCGTCCACTGCCAAGGAGAGTTCTCCATGAAGATTGCCGTTCTGGCGAAGCAGGTCCCGGACACCTGGTCGGACCGGAAGATCGACCTGGAGACCGGGATGCTGGATCGGGACGCATCAGAACCGGTGCCGGACGAGATCAACGAGCGTGCCTTGGAGACCGCCCTGCAGTACAAGGACGGCCACCCGGACACTGAGATCGTGGTGATCTCCCTGGGATTGGAAGGCACCACGAAGACGTTGCGGAAGCTGTTGTCCATGGGCGCGGACTCTGCCGTGCTGATCACGGACCCGGCCATGGCCGGTTCGGACATGGTGCAGACCGCCCGGGTGCTGGCCGCTGGTGTGCGTCAGGCCGGCGGGGAGTTGGTGGTGGCCGGCAATGAGGCCACCGATGGCCGCGGCGGCATGGTCCCGGCCATGGTGGCGGAGATCCTCGGCTGGCCGATCTTGCCCGGACTGGACGAGGTCGCCATCGCTGACGGTTCCGTTTCCGGAACGGCAGAGGTCGACGGCGGCACGGTGAAACTGAGTGCCCCGCTGCCGGCAGCGGTGTCCGTGACGGAGAAAGCGGCGGAAGCGCGCTTCCCGAACTTCAAGGGCATCATGGCGGCCAAGAAGAAGCCGATGGAGACGTGGTCGCTGGCGGACTTGGGAATCGACGCGGGGCCGGAGGCGGCAGCCGTGCGTTCCGTGATGGTCTCGGCCACCGCGCGGCCTCCGAAGGAGGCTGGACCCAAGATCACCGATGACGGCACCGCAGCGGCTCAGCTGGCCGAGTACCTCACCTCTCATCGGCTGGTTTGACACTCTCGTCAGGCCCTTGACCGATCTTCAGACGCCCCTGCTGACGTGAAGGAAGACCCCATCATGGCAACCACCCCAGCCTCCGGAAAAGCCGGGAACGTCCTCGTGCTGATCGAGACGACGAGCGACGGGACGCCGAAGTCGACCGCCGCGGGACTGCTCGGAGCCGCTGCCATCATCGGCACGCCCGTGGCCGTGGCCGTCACGAGCCCCGGCCGGGCCGGTGCCCTGGCCGATGATCTGGCGGCCCTCGGCGCCACGCATGTCTACCTGGCCGAGGCCGAGAACGCCGGCACGGAGTTGGGAACGGCGCAGGTCGGAGCCTTGGCGGATGCGGTCAACACCTATGCTCCGTCCACGGTGCTCGTGGCGAACACCAACGATTCCAGGACCGTGGCCGGCCGGCTGGCGGTGGTGGCCGACGGCGCGGTGGCCGCGGACGCCGTCGGGCTCCTCTACGACGATGAGGGGCAAGAGGTGATTGTCAGGCATGCCGTCTTCGGTGGCGACTACACCACCGAGTCTGCGGTGGAGGGTGGTCTGATGATCGTGACCGTCCGACCCGGTGCCATCGATGACCGCGCCGAGCCCGTGAGCGATCCAGAGGTTGTCACGGCCGGGGTCACCACTCCCGCAGCCCCCGGTGCCCGGATCGACGAGGCCACTGATGTGCCCGCGGAAGCGGGACGCCCCGTGCTGCGGGGTGCCAAGGCCGTGGTGGCCGGCGGTCGTGGCCTGGGGTCCAAGGAGAACTTCTCCCTGGTGGAGGAGCTCGCCGATGCCCTCGGTGCGGCGGTCGGCGCATCCCGGGCCGCCGTCGACGCCGGCTACGTCCCGCATTCCTCGCAGGTCGGCCAGACGGGTATCTCGGTCGCTCCGGACCTCTACGTGGCCCTGGGCATCTCCGGAGCCATTCAGCACCGATCCGGGATGCAGACCTCCAAGGCCATCGTGGCCATCAACAAGGATGAGGATTCGCCGATCTTTGAGATCGCGGACTTCGGCATCGTCGGGGACGTCTTCACCGTGGTCCCACAGCTGATCGAGGAGCTCAGGGCCCGGCGCAGCTGACGGCGGTGACCGTTGTTTCCATGCACCCCCTGACGAAGGACGCCACAGCCCATGATGAGCGAGCAGAGCCCGGACGGCCCCCCGCGTCGGCGCCGCATGGGCGGATCCCCGTCGCCGGCATCCCCTCCACCGGCGTCTCAGGCTCCGGAATCCCAGCCGCCGGCCGAAGAACCCGCCGTCAAGAAGAAGCGAATGGGAGCGCCCGCGTCACCGCGAACCGAGCGCACCACGGAGACCCGCTCGCCTGACTCATCCACCGAGTCTGCGCCCTCAGCACCGGCCGGCAGGACGCGGATGTCCGGACAGCCGGGCCGGACGCGGATGGGTTCCGCGCCGACTCCACCCCCTACGCGGCCCCGGCAGAGAATGGCGGCCCCGGCCGCTCAGCCGGAGACGCCGACTGTCGCGGACCGGCACCAAACAGACCGGCACCACGCTGAGCAGCATCAGCCCGGCCAACAGGAGCCCGGCCCACAGGAGCCGAGCCCACGGCACAAGGTTCGGTGGAGGAAGCCGCTCGCCGTCATCGTGGGCCTGGTCGTCGCCGCCCTGGTCGTGGTGTTGGCGGCGAGGGGGCTCCGGACCCTGGAGGGTGTGCACGAGTTCATCGCCACGTATGACGGCCATTCTTCCCAGCCGGACGCGGCTCCGGCGGGCATCCCGGCGTGGTTGGGGTGGCAGCACTTCCTGAACACGTTCCTTCTGGTGCTGATCGTGCGTACAGGATGGCAGGTTCGCACGGAACGCAAGCCTCCGGGCCAGTGGACGGCTCGGCCGAACTCGTTCTTCTCGCCGAAGGGGAACAGCCCGAAAAAGGTGTCCCTGACGCAGTGGCTGCATCAAGGCCTGGACGTTCTCTGGGTCGTCAACGGGCTGATCTTCATCGTGCTGTTGTTCGCCACGGGGCAGTGGATGCGGATCGTGCCCACGGACTGGGACGTCTTCCCGCACATGGTCTCCACCGGCCTGCAGTACGCCTCCCTGGACTGGCCGACCGAGAACGGCTGGGTGCATTACAACGCGCTGCAGCTGGTGACCTACTTCCTGACCGTCTTTGTCGCCGCCCCGCTGGCGATCCTCTCCGGAATCCGCATCTCCACTTGGTGGCCGGAGCGAGCCCCCAGGCTCAACCGGTGGTATCCGGTCGAGTGGGCGCGAGCCGTGCACTTCCCGGTCATGATCTACTTCGTGGGCTTCACCGTCGTGCACGTCTTCCTGGTGTTCTTCACGGGAGCCCTGCGCAATCTCAACCACATGTACACCTCGCGAGACGTCGTGGACGGGTGGGGGCTGGTGATCTTCCTGGTCTCCCTGGTGGTCATCGCGGCCGCCTGGTTCCTGACCAAACCACTGTTTACCGCCCCGGTCGCCGCTCGCATGGGAACGGTGACCAGATAACCGGGAACCCGAAAGGACCGTATGAGCACCGAGACATCACCACCGGCGGACACCGCGACCTCCGAGACCGAACCGGAGGTCATCGTCCGGCGGGCGGGGCGGCTGGGACATCTGATCCTGAATCGGCCGAAGGCGTTGAACTCCCTCACCTGGAACATGGTCGTCACCGTCCGCGACACTCTGGAGGCCTGGCGCGACGACGACAGCGTCACCACCGTCCTCGTCTCAGGAGCGGGGGAGAAGGGACTGTGCGCCGGCGGTGACGTGGTCGAGGTCTACCGCTACGCTCTCGACGGCCGGCCGGAAGCCGCGGACAGCTTCTTCGGTGACGAATACACGATGAACGCGCTCATCGCCGACTACCCCAAGCCCTACGTGGCGTTCATGGACGGCATGGTCCTGGGCGGCGGCGTCGGGATCTCGGCCCACGGGTCTCATCGCATCGTCACCGAGCGGACGCGCCTGGGCATGCCGGAGACCGGCATCGGCTTCTTTCCCGACGTCGGCGGGGCCTGGCTGCTGTCCCGGGCGCCGGCCGGCTTCGGGATCCACCTCGCGCTGACCTCTGCGCACATCACCGGGGCGGACGCCGTCGCCCTGGGATTCGCGGACACGTGGATCCGGTCGGATCAGTTGCCGGATCTGGCCCGCGCATTGGAGACGACGGACGCGGATGCGGCCATCGACGCCGTCGCGTCCACGCCGGACCCGGCGCCTCTGCTGAAGCACGGTCGCTGGATCGAGAGCTGCTACGCCGAGCCGAGCGCCGAGTCGATCGTCGCCGCGTTGCAGTCCGATGGAGACGCGGCCGCCGCGGAGGCGGCCGCCCAGATCCGGGGAAAGTCACCGACGTCGGTCAAGATCGCGTTGGAGCACGTCCGGCGATCCTCTCAGCTGGTGTCCGTTCAGGAGGTGCTCGAGGTGGACGCCCGGCTGGCCTATCACCTGGTACGCGGCCACGACATGATCGAGGGGATCCGGGCTCAGCTGGTGGACAAGGACCGCAATCCGCAATGGGAGCCGCCCACGCTCGAGGAGGTCCGATCGGAAGACGTGGCCACCGTGTTCACTCCGAAGGAGCACTCATGACCGAACAGACCGAGTACGAGACCATCCTGACTGAGACGGACGGCCGCGTGGCCACCATCACCCTGAACAGGCCGGAGGCGCTCAACGCGCTCAACGCACGCCTCACCGAGGAACTGCTCGACGCGGCCACCGGCTTCGACTCCGATCCGGGCATCGGTGCCATCGTCCTGACCGGCTCCGAGAAGGCGTTCGCCGCCGGAGCGGACATCACGGAGATGGCTGCTCTGAGCTTCACCGAGGCGTACACCTCCGACCTGTTCGGCGCCTGGAGCCGCCTGTCAGAGGTGCGGACGCCGATGATCGCCGCGGTGGCCGGACACGCCCTGGGTGGCGGCTGCGAACTGGCCATGATCGCGGACATCATCATCGCTGCGGACAACGCCAGCTTCGGTCAGCCGGAGATCAAGCTCGGCATCATTCCGGGCATGGGCGGCTCCCAGCGGCTGATCCGCGCCATCGGCAAATCCAAGGCCATGGAGATGGTGCTGACGGGACGGACCATGAAAGCCGAGGAGGCCGAACGGGCTGGACTCGTGTCCCGGGTGGTGCCGGTGGCGGAGCTGCTGAGTGTGGCGACCGATCTGGCCGCGACCATCGCCGGGACGTCCAAGCCCATCAGCATGTTGGCGAAAGAGGCGGTGAATACCGCGCAGGAGTCCACTCTTCAGGAGGGGCTATTGCTGGAGCGTCGCCTGAATCATGCCTGCTTCGCGACGGAGGACCAGAGCGAGGGGATGGCCGCTTTTCTGGAGAAGCGTGCGCCTCGTTTCACCCACCACTGAGCAGGCCCGCGGAGAATAGACCATGCGGCCGCCGGAGCGCGGTAGAAACGCCAGCCGAATTGATTTCTATCTCACAAAATGAGAGAATAAATTGGTCAATTTCCTGGAGGTCGCCGTGATGGCCGGCTCCGGGATGGCGGTTCGGCGTCAGCAACAGGAAGGTCCATTCCACCCATGCGTCTGGTTCCCGGTCAGTTTGTAGTTCACCCCCACCACGGCCCCGCGATCGTCCTTGATCGCCAGGTTCGCCAGCTCAAGGGAGAGGACGTGGCCTACGTGGAACTGGAGGTTCAGGACAAGGGGCTACGGATCTCCGTTCCCGAGTCGATGGTCAAGGACATCGGCGTCCGGGACGTGAGCAGCCACACCCAGGTGCGCAAGCTGATGTCCCTGCTGGCCAAGCCGAGTGAGCACGTGGACGAGCAGTGGTCGCGCCGGCTCAAGGCCTTCCAGGAGAAGCTGGCCACCGGCGACCTGCCCCGGGCGGCTGAGGTCGTTCGTGATCTGCATCGGCGGCAGGCTGAGAAGGAACTCTCCATGGCTGAACGGACGCTGTACCGCGATGCCGTAGAAGTCCTGGCCGCCGAAGTGGCGATCGTGCTGGGCGTCTCTGTGGTCGAGGCCGAAGAGGTCATGGTCCAGGCGATGGAGGGCACGCCGCTGAAAGATCTCGGCCTGGATCGGGGCAAGGACGGCAAGCGAGACAAGCAGGCCGCCTGACACTGACCCGCGCGCTCATATCACGGGTAGGGACGTTCCGCAAAAGTAACAGAACGGTAACTATCTGTGAGGCTGCTCCAGGTGGCCTGAGCCGGCGTCGGGCATCCGCGCCAGCCATGGGCTGTAGCGGCGAAGTGCAGGGAACTCGGCCGCCGTGCTCAAGGGGCGCTGGACCGTGAATATCGCCGAGCCCGGCTTGAAATCAAAACTCATCCCGTTAGGTTTGACGGGATGGCAGATGATGCAGACACAGCACTGATCACACAACCGGCAACACCCGTACTCCGGCCTCCGCAGACAGCGGACGGAGCTGCCCTGTGGCAGATGACCAAGGACTCACAGGTTCTCGACCTGAACTCCTCTTACTACTATTTGCTGTGGTGCCGCGACTTCGCCGACACCACCGTGATTGCGGAGTTGGAGGGCCAGCCGGTGGGGTTCGTCACCGGGTACCTGCGGCCGGATGCTCCTGGAACCCTGATGGTGTGGCAGGTGGCGGTGACTGAGGCCGCGCGAGGCCACGGTCTGGCCTCCCGCATGCTGGACGAACTCATCTCCCGAACCTCCGCAGAGGCCCTCGAGACCACCATCACGGACGACAATGCGGCGTCGCAGCGTCTGTTCGCCAGTCTGGCCGAGCGATTCGGGGCCGACCACGAAATCACCCCGCTGATCACTGCCGAGATGTACCCCGACGGGCACGACACCGAATTCCTCCACCGCATCTCTCCGCTCGCGGAGTAGAGATCGGCCGAGAGATATCGGACCACGGCGGGAGAGCCGCACGCCTGCCGGCCGCGAGAGCGGCATCGACGTCAACGTCATCACCCACTCGCCACGATTCCTCACGACCACCCATGTCACGGACCTACCAAGACATGCCAAGAAAGGGATGAACCATGGATACCACCATCTTCTCCACGATCGAATCTGAGGTTCGCAGCTACAGCCGCGGATGGCCCGCCGTCTTCACTCAGGCCAAGGGCTCGACCCAGACCGCCGAGGACGGCACCGAGTACCTGGACTTCTTCTCCGGTGCCGGCGCACTGAACTATGGCCACAACCACCCGACCATGAAGGCCGCCCTCGCGGACTACATCGCCAGCGACGGCCCCGTGCACTCGCTGGACATGATGACCCCGGCCAAGCGTGATTTCCTGCAGACCTTCCAGGACGTCGTCCTGCAGCCGCGCGGGCTCGACTACAAAGTCATGTTCCCCGGTCCGACGGGCACGAACACCGTCGAGGCGGCCCTCAAGCTGGCCCGCAAGGTGACCGGCCGCCAGCACATCCTGTCCTTCACCAATGCCTTCCACGGCATGACCCTCGGCTCGCTGTCCGTCACCGGCAACTCGATGAAGCGCAAGGGTGCGGGCATTCCGCTCACCAACAGCTCCAAGATCCCGTACGACGACTACTTCAACGGCGAGACCGAAGACTTCATGTGGCTGGAGCGCGTCCTGGAGGATTCTGGCTCGGGCGTGGACAAGCCCGCCGCGATCATCGTCGAAACCGTTCAGGGTGAGGGCGGCCTGCGTGCGGCGCGGCTCGAGTGGCTCAAGGAGCTCTCCCAGCTGTGTGCCAAGCATGAGATCCTGCTGATCGTCGACGACGTCCAGGCCGGCTGCGGACGCACTGGCACCTTCTTCAGCTTCGAAGAGGCCGGTTTCACCCCGGACATCGTGTGCATCTCCAAGTCGATCTCCGGTTACGGCCTGCCGATGGCCCTGACCCTGTTCCGCCCGGAGCTGGATGTCTGGACCCCGGGTGAGCACAACGGCACGTTCCGCGGCAACAACCCGGCCTTCGTCACCGCCACGGCCGCCCTGAAGGAATTCTGGAGCGACGACTCCTTCCAGAAGGGGCAACTGGCCGAAGCGATCTCGATCGTGCAGGACGGCCTCGAGCAGATCAGCTCCGCCGTGGAGGGTTCCTCCGTGCGGGGTCGAGGCCTGCTGACCGGTCTGCACTTCGAGGACATCGAGGTGGCCGAAAAGGTGGCCGCTGAAGCGTTCCAGAACGGCATGCTGGTGGAGACGTCCGGCCCGGACGACGAGGTGCTCAAGCTGATGCCCGCGCTGACCACTCCGAAGGACGAACTGGAGCGCGGTTTGGGCATCATCGCCACCGCCGTCGCCACGGTCACCGGTACTGACGTCGAGTACCGGCCCGGCGACCGAGAACTCGTGGGATCCTAACCACCCACGTCGACTGAAAGGAATCAACCATGCTGGTCACCCATCTGAATGACCTGGACGACACCGAGCGCGACATCAAATCCGAGACCTGGCGATCGCGCCGGATGGTGCTGGCCGGAGAAGGCGTCGGCTTCTCCTTCCACGACACCGTGATCTACGCGGGCACCACCTCCACGTTCCACTACGCGAACCACATCGAGGCCGTGTACTGCGTGCAGGGTGAGGGAACCTTGACGAACGAGGTCACCGGTGAGGTGCACGAGATCAAGGACGGCACCATGTACCTGCTGGACGGTCATGAGAAGCACACCGTCCGCGCCACCACCGAGCTGCGGATGGCCTGCGTCTTCAACCCGCCGGTGACGGGTCGCGAGACTCACGACGAGAACGGCATCTACCAGCTCGTGCTCCAAGAGGGCTCGGATCGCAAGGTGCCGAAGAAGGCCAATGTCGAGACTCAGGCCATGGCCTGATCGACCCTTCTGACTGTTCCTCGGCAGCACATGTCGGGGTGTTAAGCCTCGTGGCCCGGGACCCCACCGCCGTATGCGGTGGGGTCCCGGGCCACGGTGGTGCTCAGCGCTGGGGCATAGTAGGGTCCAGACCGCGGCGAGGAAAACCGCCAAAAGCACTAAAGAAAAGAGAACCGCAGGATAGGAGGAGACCGATGACTGCAACGGCAGTGCAGAACAGAATCGACACCTACCCCACCCGGAACAATGGTGAGGTCAAGGTCATGCCCCGCGAGGACGCGGTGGTGTGGGGGACCGCGAATGACGGTCCCATGGACCAGGCGACCCTGGACGGCTACGACGCGAAGGGCTATCTGACGATCGACCGGTTGGTCAGCGACGAGGAAGTCGCCGAATTCCACCGGGAGCTGGAGCGCCTCTCGAAGGATCCGGATGTCCGCGCCGATGAGCGCTGCGTCATCGAGGCAAGCAGCCAGGAGGTCCGGTCGGTGTTCGACGTGCACCGGATCAGCCCGGTGTTCAAGAGGATCGCCAATGATCCCCGGGTGGTCGATCGGGCCCGTCAGTTGCTGGGCTCCGACGTCTACATCCACCAGTCCCGCGTGAACTTCAAGCCCGGCTTCGAGGGTAAGGAGTTCATGTGGCACTCCGATTTCGAGACTTGGCACGCGGAGGACGGCATGCCGCGGATGCGGGCCGTCAGCATCTCCATCTCGATGACGGACAACTACTCCTACAACGGGCCCCTGATGATCATGCCCGGCTCGCACCGGGAGTACATCTCCTGTGACGGGGCCACGCCCGAGGACAACTACAAGAAGTCTCTGGTCATGCAGGGCGCCGGCACGCCGAGCAAGGAGATCCTCAGCGACTTCTACGACCGGTACGGCATCGACGTGCTCGAAGGCCAGGCCGGCGGCGCGGTGATGTTCGACAGCAACTGCATGCACGCCTCGAACGGCAACGTCACGCCGTACCCGCGGTCGAACGTGTTCATCGTGTTCAACTCCGTGGAGAACACCATCGAGGAGCCCTTCTCCGCGCCGAAGCCCCGCCCGGAGTTCGCCGGTTCGACCGATTTCACCCCGGCCGGCCAGCGCTGACCGTCCCGGCTGAGGTCTAGCGCCGCACCTGACCCGAAGACAGCTTCCCGAAGCACCTTCCCGACGGCGGCGCTCATCGGCCCGGGTGCCCACCACGTGATGTGGTGGGCACCCGGGCCGAAGTCAGTTAACAGCGTGACGGTCCTGTTGACGACCGTCCCGGATCAGCGGGTCTGGTCCGGCTGGACGGTGGCCGCCTCCCGGACGAGAGTGGCGTCCTCCGGGTGCTCGGCCAGGTACTGCTGGTGAACCTCGTCCACGTGCAGGTCGGAGCCTTCGACGGACTTGGGCACCATCGACACCGCGATGAAGGAGACGATGGCCAGAGCGGCGATGTACACGCCGATGGTCCAGCCGGCGCCGGTTTCGTTCAGCAGCAGCTGGGCGATCATCGGGGCGAAGGCGCCGCCGATGATGGAGCCGAAGGCATAGCCGATCGAGACGCCGGAGTAGCGCACATTGGCCGGGAACATCTCGGCGTAGAGCGCCGACTGCGGACCGTAGGACGGGCCGAGGCCCATGGTGAGGATCACGATGGCCAGGGCGAACAAGGGCAGTGAGGCCGTGTCCATCAGGAACCACATGGGGATGGCCCAGAGGATGATGATCCCGTAGCCGATCTGGAACGTGCGGATCTTGCCGATCTTGTCCCCGAGGAAGCCGCCGAACATGGTGAACACCAACCAGCCGATGCCGCCCACGAACGTGGCCACCAGCGTCGCTTCGCGAGGCATGCCCAGGACTTCGGCGCCGTAGGAAGCGAAGAAGGCGATGACCAGATAGCCGGCGGCATTGTTCGCGGCGAAGATCAGGGCCGCCAGAATGACGCTCTTCTTGTGGGTCTTCAGGAGAACGCCCAGGGGTGCGGCAGACTCCTTCTTGCGCAGCTGCATCTCCTTGAACACCGGGGACTCGTCCACCACGCGGCGGATGAGGTAGCCGACGACGATCAGCACCACCGAGGACAGGAACGGGATGCGCCAACCCCAGGACAAGAAGGCCTCTTCACTCATCGAGCTGGTGAGGATCCACATGAAGCTGGTGGCCAACAGCATGCCGATCGGAACACCGATCTGCGGGTAGGAGCCGAAGGCGCTGCGCTTGTTCCGCGGGGCGTGCTCGACGGACATCAGGGCCGCGCCGCCCCATTCGCCTCCGGCGGAGAAGCCCTGGACCACGCGCAGGAAGACGAGAATGATCGGGGCCCACACGCCGATCGTGGCATAGGTGGGCAGCAGTCCGATGAGGGCGGTGGCGCCGCCCATGCCCACCAGGGTCATCACCAGCACCAACTTGCGGCCGTACTTGTCACCCAAGTGGCCGGCGACGACGGCGCCGAGGGGCCGGAAGAGGAAGCTGATGCCGAGGGAGGCCCACGAGACGACCTGGGCCAGACCCGGGTTCTCGTTGGAGAGTGGTCCGAAGAACAGCGGCGCCAGGACGAAGGCGGCCGCCTGAGCGTAGATGAAGAAGTCGTACCACTCGATGGTGGTACCCACGAGAGTTCCGGCCAGGACCTTGCGTTCCTCGGCCGTGCGTCCCCGGGGGGATGCCAGGGTGGCGTCTCGATCTGCCATGGTGTACTCCAGTTGATTGAGTGCGGGACGGACTGAGCGATCCTTGGTGACCGACCGTTCAGTCACCGAGAAGACTATAAGCCATGGCTGTGATCGGCACCACATGCGGGAGGTCGCCCGGGTTGCGTGGTCTCGGCGTGTGATTCGGCGTCCGGTGTCGCCGTGTGCCTCCGTGCTCGCCCACCCTGTTCTGCGGTTGACCCTGCGCCGACCGGGTGTGACCCTGTAAAGTGAACGATTGGTCGGTAATTCTGGCGTCGATGAAACGGAGTCCCCGTGAGCGAAGCATTCCTGGTCGGAGGTGCCCGCACCCCCGTGGGCCGGTACGGGGGTGCGCTGTCCTCGGTCCGCCCTGACGACTTGGCGGCACTGAGTGTCCGCGCGGCCGTCGAGCGTGCGGGGATCGATCCTGCCGAGGTGAACGAAGTCATCTACGGCAACGCCAACGGCGCCGGCGAGGAGAACCGCAACGTGGCCCGGATGGCCTGGCTGCTCAACGGCTATCCGGAGCATGTCTCCGGCATCACCGTCAATCGTCTGTGCGCCTCCGGCATGAGCGCCATCGAGATGGCCAGCTACATGATCCAGGCCGGTGCGGCGGACGTCGTGGTGGCCGGTGGGGTCGAATCCATGTCTCGGGCACCGTGGGTCATGGAGAAGCCGACGAAGCCCTTCGCCAAGCCCGGAGAGGTCGAGGACACCTCGATCGGCTGGCGGTTCACCAACCCCGCGTTCCTCTCCGGCGAATACTCCCGCGGCGGCAAGATGACCTATTCCATGCCGGAGACCGCGGAGGAGGTCGCCCGGGTCTACAACGTCTCGCGCGAGGACTGTGACGCCTTCGCCGCGCGCTCGCACGATCGGGCCCTCGCGGCGATCGATGCCGGCCGGTTCGCTTCGGAAATCGTCCCGGTGACCGTCACCGGTCGCAAGGGGGCAGAGACGGTCGTGGACACCGATGAAGGTCCGCGCCCGGGTACCACCACCGAGGTTCTCTCGGGGTTGCGACCCGTCGTCGACGGTGGATCGGTGGTGACGGCCGGCAACGCCTCGTCCCTCAACGACGGCGCCTCGGCGATCGTCGTCGCCTCCGCAGCTGCTGTGGAACGGCTCGGATTGTCACCACGGGCACGGGTGCTCGCCGGCGCCTCCGCGGGGCTGGCGCCGGAGATCATGGGGATGGGGCCCGTGCCCTCGACCCGTGCCGTGCTCGAGCGCACCGGTGTCGAGGTCGGCGACCTCGCCGCCGTCGAGCTCAACGAGGCCTTTGCCTCGCAGTCCCTGGCCAGCATGCGCGAGCTGGGCCTGGACGCCGGCATCGTCAACAACGACGGCGGCGCGATCGCCCTCGGCCACCCGCTCGGATCGTCCGGGTCCAGGATCGTGATCACCCTATTGGGTCGCCTTGAGCGGGAGGCCGGCTCAGGCGCCCGCGGTCTGGCGACGATGTGCGTCGGTGTGGGCCAGGGTGCGGCGCTGCTGGTGGAGGCCGTCTGATGGGCGAACTGTCGGACGAGAGAGTCACCACCCTGCTCCTGGACGAGCAGGCGGACCGGTTGGTGGTCCGGCTGCACCGTCCCGACGTGCGCAACGCCATCGATCAGACGATGGTCGATGAGCTGCATGCTGTCTGCGATCACCTCGAGCACCACCCGAAGGTGCTCATCCTCACCGGCACTCCCTCGGATCGGGAGACTGGAACGAAGGGCATCTTCGCCTCGGGAGCCGATATCGCCCAGCTCCGGGAGCGCCGCCGCGACGACGCCCTGGCCGGGATCAACTCCACGCTGTTCGAGCGCATCGCCAAGCTACCGATGCCCGTCATCGCCGCGCTGGACGGCTACGCGCTGGGAGGCGGGGCCGAACTGGCCTACGCCGCGGACTTCCGGATCGGCACCGAGGCGCTGCGCATGGGCAATCCGGAAGGCAATCTCGGGATCATGGCGGCGGCCGGGGCCTCCTGGCGCTTGAAGGAGCTGGTGGGCGAACCTCTCGCCAAGGAGATCCTGCTCGCCGGGAAGGTGCTGACCGGTGCCGAATGCCTCGCGGCCGGTCTCGTCACGCAGCTCGTGGAGGCAGAACGGCTAATGGAGGCCGCCCACGGACTGGCTGACCGCATCGCCGCGCAGGACCCCCTGGCCGTGCGCATCACCAAGTCGGTGTTCCACTCGCCGCGGGAGGCACACCCGCTCATCGACACCCTGGCGCAGGGGATGCTCTTCGAGTCCCCGGCCAAGTTCGAGCGTATGCAGGCGTTTCTCGACAAGCGCGAGAAGCGCGACCAGCCCGACAAGACCAACCAGACCGAAAAGTAGGCGTTCATGGAAGACAAACACCAGGCGTTCGACAAGGTACCGAGCAAGGTCGGCGTCCTCGGCGGCGGACGTATGGGCGCCGGCATCGCTCATGGCTTCCTGATCAAGGGCGCCGACGTCGTCGTGGTGGAGCGCGATGACGCCGCCGCCACGGCTGCGCGGGAACGGATCGAGAGATCGACCGCCACCTCGCATGAGCGCGGTGCGCTGGACCAAACCGTCGAGGCCGTTCTCGGACGCTTGACGGTGTCCACGGACCGGTCTGATTTCAGTGACCGCGAGCTCGTGGTCGAGGCCGTTCCGGAGGACTGGGGCCTGAAGACGTCGTCCTTGCAGTCCGTGGAGGCCCACCTGCCCGAGGGTGCCGTGTTGGCCTCCAACACCTCCAGCCTGTCGGTGACGGGGCTGTCCCAGGAACTGACGCGTCCGGAGAACTTCTTGGGCCTGCACTTCTTCAATCCGGTGCCGGCCTCCACCCTGGTGGAGGTCGTCGTGGGCGCCCGCACGGCGCCGGAGGTGGTGGAGGCCGCCCGCACCTGGACGGCAGGACTGGGCAAGACCGCCGTCGTGGTCAATGACGCACCCGGCTTCGCCTCCTCACGCCTCGGCGTGGCCATCGCCCTCGAGGCCATGCGGATGGTCGAGGAGGGGGTGGCCAGCGCCGAGGACATCGACAATGCGATGGTGCTGGGCTACAAGCACCCCACCGGGCCGCTGAAGACCACCGACATCGTCGGGTTGGACGTGCGCCTGGGTATCGCCGAGTACCTGGCGTCCACGCTCGGCGACCGGTTCGCCCCTCCACAGATCCTGCGGGACAAGGTCGCCGCCGGCGAGCTCGGCCGCAAGACCGGACAGGGCTTCTTCAGCTGGGACTGACCGAGTTGGGACTGACCGAAGTGGGATTGACTGAGGAAGCCGAGGAGGCCGTGGACACCATCGCCGCCGCCGCTGCAGCCAAGGGGTTCTGCAGTTCCCCGGCATAGGCCAGGGATCCTGCGGGGTCCGTCAGGTCGACCATCTGCCGGTTGTTGCGCAACTGCAGGCGGTTCAGGCAGGACAGCCGGAAGGTCGGCTCCAGCAGGCCCAATGCGTCGAAGCGTTCGGCCGTCTCGGGGTGCCGGGACCGGTAGTCGGTCAGGCGCCCGGCCACCACGGCCCAGAACTGTTCCTCGGTGACCAGGCCCTCGCGCTCGAGCAGTGGGGCCAGGAACCGCAGGAAGCAGTCCACGATGTCCGTCAGGATGGAGAGCCCGTGGTCCTCCGGAGCGACGTCGGCCCGGAGCCGTTCGACGCCCGGGGGCAGGTCCGTCCGGTCCCCGAGGACCGCGACCTCCTCTGCCAGGTCTTTGAGCAGCACCCGTTCGGGGGCGCCGTCACGCAGCACCAGGATCACGTTCTCCCCGTGCGGCATGAACACGAGGTCATGGCGTACCAGGCAGTGGACGATCGGCACGAGGTAGGCGTCCAGGTACCGCTCCAGCCACTCGGTGGCCGCCAGCCCGGAATGCCGGATATAGGCGGCGGCCAGGGAAGCGCCGTCGGCATCTGTGTGCAACAGGGACGCCATGGTGGCCAGTTGCTCTCCCGGGCCAACGCGCGTGGCCGGTGACTCACGCCAGAGGGCCGCGAGCATCTTCCGGTAGGGCGAATCCTGCTCGGTGGCCGCATGGAACAGCGGGTTGGCGTATCCCACGGCTGCGACCTCGCGCAGCAGTTGGACACGCCCCGGGTCCAGCTCGGGGTCCTCGGCGAACAGTCCCTGGAGCCAATCGTTGATCGCCGGCGTTGAGTCCATGTATTCGGCGGACAGCCCCCGCAGAAACCCCATGTTGAGGACGGACAGGGCCGTCTTGACGTAGTGGCGTTCCGGGGCTGAGCGGTTGAAGAACGTCCGGATGGACTGCTGCGGTTGGTACAGGTCCTCCGTGGCCCCCAGATGCACCAGGTGCCCCGTGGCCACGTCCGCGGCGAAGGTCACGGAGAGGCGGTGGCGCCACTGCCAGGGGTGCACCGGCAACGGCAGGAAGTCCGCGGCGTCCAGTCCGTTGTCCCGGCATACCTGCTCCAGCCGGGTGCGGAACGCGGCTCGCAGCTCGGTGCCGAGCTCGGCCTGGAGCAGCCCGTCCAGGTCCAGCCCGTCCACGGCGGTGAACCGGGTCCGGGACACGTGGGCCGCCACCCATTCCAGGGGCAGGGCCGAACCCGTTTCCGGGGCCAGCTCGAGATAGTCCTGCGAGCTCAGGCCCAGCCGGCCGTTGTTGGCCACGAAGCAGGGATGGCCTTTGGTCATCGCAGCCTCGGTCCGCTGGAAGTCGGCCACGGCGTCGCCTGTGCCGGTGGCCAGCTCCGCTGCGGTGGCCACCGAGTGGAGCTGCTTGTAGCAATGGGAAGCCAGGGTGCTGCCGATCTCCTCCAGGTACACCGGCAGTTGTGCTGCGGACAGGCCGAGCACGTCGCGGAAGGCCGTGACGAACCGCTGGACGTCCGGCACCGTTGGCGCCCAGCCGGCGTCGGGACCGGTCTGCTCCTCACAGCGCAGCGAGGCGGCGTCGATGTCCCAGTGGTCCAGGGCATAGCGCCGGGCCTGGAACCGGTAGCGCACTCCGGGACCGTCCAGGTGCCACGAGCCCTCCCTGAGTACGGGTTCGAGGAGACGCTCATGCGCGAACTCGGCGAGGGCCTTGGCCAAGAGGTGCCGGTTGGCGGTGGCCCAACGTGCCGGGGACACGTGGGCGACGGTCTCCGCAGGCCCACCCGTGGCGGTCGCGAAGTCCGCCCGGGTGCAGAAGGACAGCACGGCCGTCTTGGCCGGGACACCGTCCGCCGCGGGCAGCTCCAGCCGCTCCACGGGGCGGAACCCACACCGTGCATTGAGCGCTTGGATTGCGGTGTTCCGGGCATCCGGTTCGACCACGACGCGCAGCACCGCCGGATCCGCGAAGAGATGCGCCAGCGCGGCCTCCATCGCGGCGGCGCTGTAACCGGGCTCGCGACCAGTGGTGCGGCTCGCGGCCTCCGGCCCACCACGGCCCGGGGTGGTCGGGGCGTGGGCGTCCGCGGTGCCCGGCACCGGCAGGAGCAAATGCAGCCCCGCGTCCCCGTGCCGCCAGGCGTAGTGGCCGGCCAGCACGGAATGGGCCGGGTCATAGGTCTCGAGCAGGAAGGCCGGCGACCCGCCGCGGTGCTCGTCCAGGGCGATCAGCGCGTGGTGGTGCGGATCGGCGGCGATCCGCTCGTGCTCAACCCGGACCTGCTCCACGCTGGCTTCGGTCAGGCCCCAGAAGCGGGCTCGCTCGGTACTGACCCAGGAGTGCAAGAGTTCGGCATCGGCCGCCGGGACGACGGGGCGGAAAGAGAAGCGGGGGGTCATCGGAGGGCCTCCTGGAAGTCTGTGGAAAGGGTGGGGTCGAAGGTCGGGTGGCCACCCGGCGTCCCGAACTCTTGGAAGGCGATCCGTCGCTCCACCACGTAGTGCTCTCGTCCGCACAGGCGGTTGACGAGGACGGAGTTGCGGTAGGCGCCCATGCCCAGGTCCGGTGCCGTGAATCCGTGGGTGTGCAGTTCGGCGTTCTGGACGAACACGTCGCCGTGCACGCCGATGCCATATCCGCGGTCCACGTCCCAGCGACCGTCCGGCAGGCGGGACAGTCGTTCCTCGACGCCGGCCAGGAAGTCCGGCTGACGGTAGCCATAACCGGTGGCCAGGACGACGGCGTCGACCTCGGTCTCGTGGAGTCCGTCGTCGTCGCCGTGGCGCAGGGACAGCACCAAACGACCGCTGTGACCACCGGGTGCAGCTGACTCACCGGGCTTGGTGCTCTCCCGGACGCCCTCGAGTGCGGTGGCCGTCCGCAGCGTGGCCGGGGCGGGTCCGTGCACGCTGGCAGCGTAGAGACGGTCGTAGATGCTGTTCAGCAGCTCTGCGTTGACGCCCTTGTACAGACCCTGGTGCTCCGCGCCGAGTCGGTCCCGGACGGATTGGGGCAGAGCGGTGAAGTGGTCGA
The DNA here is from genome assembly GCF_042665635.1 of Citricoccus sp. GCM10030269. NCBI lineage: Bacteria > Bacillati > Actinomycetota > Actinomycetes > Micrococcales > Micrococcaceae > Citricoccus > Citricoccus sp. GCM10030269. Next base: position 540,581 of record NZ_JBHTCV010000002.1, read on the forward strand.
TGTAGTCCGGGGAGGTCATCTCCAGGGTCGGCTTGGTGTACTCGAGCGGGAAGAAACGGGGGGACCGGGTCAGCCACTGCACGTGCCGGTGTTCACCGGCTCCGGTCAGCAGGTCGTCGAAGACCTCGGCGGCGCTCTGCCCGCTGCCCACGACGGCGATGCGCTGGGCCGCCAGCAGCCGCTCCCGGGCGGGGAGGTAGCCGGAGGAATGGACGACGCGCGGGTCGGAGCGCAACGTGCCGGGGACGGCGTCGGGCATCAGGGGTTCGGTGCCGGTGCCCAGGACGAGGTTCCGTGCGGCCAGGGTGGTCGGTCCTTCCGGGGTGAGTGCGGTGACGCGGTACGCCGTGCCGTCATGCTGGATGTCCGTCACGCGGTGCCCGTACCGGACGGGCAACTGCTCGGCGGCCCAGGCGAGGTACTTCGCATACTCGGAGCGCAGGGCGTAGAAGTCCTCACGGATGTAAAAGGGGTAGATCCGTCCGGCGTCCTTGAGGAAGGCCAGGAAGGACAGCGGATGGGTGGGTTCCGCGAGGGACACCAGGTCGGCCAGGAACGGCACCTGCAGACGCGTGCCCGCCAGCATCATCCCGGGATGCCATTGAGGACTGTCGCGACTCTCCAGGACCACGACGTCCACGCCGGCGGGCCCGGCCAAGGCGGCGAGACCCAGATTGAACGGCCCGGCGCCGATGGCGATGGCGTCGTGGACCACGGGGGCGCTCATGCGGTCACCTCCGTTCTCGCCACGGCACGACCATGCCGGACCACGGCCTCCAGGATGGCCTCGACGTCCGCCACAGTGGTGCGCGGATTGAGCAGGGTCAGCTTCAGGTGGCGGCGGCCGGTCACGGTGGTGGCCGCGACCATGGCCTCGCCGGAGCGGTACAGCGAGCGCCGGATGAGGTCCTGCAGCCGGTCGACGACGGAGGCGTCCACCCCGAGTTCTCGCGCGGGTTCGAAGCGGAACACCACGGTTCCGAGCTGGACCGGGGCGGCAAGCTCGAGCTCGTCGGTGTCCTCCACCAGCCGGCCCGCCTCGGCGGCCAAGTCCACGGTGGCATCGAAGAGCTCGCCGAGGACGTCGGAGCCCAGAGAGCGCAGCGTCACCCACAGCTTCAGGGCGTCGAAGCGCCGGGTGGTCTGCAGCGACCTGTCCACCTGGTTGGGGCTGTCCGGATCTTGGTCCGGGTTGAGGTACTCCGCGTGGTGCGTGATGTGGGCGAACCGGCTGCCCTCGGCCACCAGCAGCGCGCTGGAGCCGATGGGCTGGAAGAACGACTTGTGGAAGTCCACGGTCACGGAGTCGGCGCGCTCGATTCCCGCAAGCCAGTGCCGGCGTGTGCTAGAAGCGAGCAGTCCGCAGCCGTAGGCGGCGTCCACGTGGAACCAGGCGCCCTTGCTCCGGGCCGCCGAAGCCAGGTCGTCCAAGGGATCGATGGCCCCGAAGTCCGTGGTGCCCGCGGTTGCGACGACGGCCAGAGGGCGCAGCCCCCGCGCCGCATCCAGGGACATGGCCCGGTCCAGGGTCGCCGGGTCCATGCGGTGGTTCCGGTCCACCGGAATCGCCACGACGGCGTCCTCACCCAGGCCGAGGTGGACGGCGGACCGCACGATGCTGAAATGGCTGTCTCGGGAGGCATAGATGCGCCAGCCGGCCAGCCGCTCCGGAAGGGGGCCGTCGGCGGGGGAGACGGCCCGGTTGCGGGCCATCAGCAGGGCCTGCAGGTTCGACTGGGTGCCGCCGCTGGTGAAGATCCCATCCGCTGCTGGTCCCAGTCCGGCCAGATCTGCGGCCCAGCGCACCAGTCGCCGCTCGATCAGGGTGGCGCCGGCGGACTGGTCCCACGTGTCCATCGAGGTGTTGATGCTCGTGACCAGCGCCTCCGCGGCCACGGCCGGCAACGCCACGGGGCAGTTCAAGTGGGCGGCGTACCGGGGGTGGTGGAAGTACACCGCGTCGTCCAGATAGAGCGAGGATGCCTCCGCCAGAGCGGCCTCGGTCGAACCGAGCGGTGCCGCGAGGTCGACGCCGGAGGCGGACTCCTGAAGCTCCGACGGGTCCCGTCCCGACGTCGGTGATGGTGCCCTGACGATCGCCGCAGCGGCCAGCAATGCGGCGGTGCCCGTGTCCTGGACGAAACGGTACGCATTGTCGGCCGAGAGGAGGACGGAGTCCGCTGACGGCTGCCGCTGGGCGTGGACGTCCGGGGCCGGTGCCGGGCCGATCAGATCGGCCCCGGCTGCCGGTGCGGTCTGCACGGTGAAGCTGGGGGCTGTCATACTATCCCTTCGTTGGTGAGGTTAGCCTTACCTAACCAGCCCCTATTAAGCACAGACTGATGGGTCGAAATTCAACGGTACTTTTGGCCAGTGTTGTGCGGCCGCGAGGGCTGGTCGGTCCGCTGGTCCGCTCGGAAGATGTGCGCTGGGCCACGCTGCTGTTAGGGTGGTTACATTACTGACTGATCGTTCAGGAAGGTTCCAGTCGGATGACCACTCAGACAGCCATCTCCACCGTCCCCAGCTATGTCCTCGACCAGTGGTGGGCTCCCGCCGAGGACTCCCGGACCGCCGAGGTCCTCGACGCCAATACGGGCGAACCCCTCGCACGCTTCGGCGCCGAAGGGCTGGACCTGGGTGAAGTGCTGGCCCACGCCCGCAGTGTGGGCCAACGGGAGCTCGGCGCCCTGACGCTGCACGAGCGGGCCCTCAAGCTCAAGGAACTGGCGATAGTCCTCAACGACCGGCGAGAGGAACTCTATGAGCTCTCTCACCGGACCGGGGCGACCGTGGTGGACAACAAGGTGGACATCGACGGCGGCATCGGCGTGCTCTTCACCTATTCCTCCAAGGGACGCCGCGAGCTGCCGAACTCCAACGTCCTTCAGGACGGTCCCGCCGAGTCACTGTCCAAGGATGGATCGTTCATCGGCACCCACATCTACACGCGGCTGCCCGGCGCCGCCGTCCAGGTGAATGCCTTCAACTTCCCGGTCTGGGGCATGCTCGAGAAGTTCGCCCCCGCCTTCATCGCCGGCGTTCCCACGGTCGTCAAGCCGGCCACTCCCACGGGCTACGTGACGGAGGCCGCCGTGCGCATCATGGTCGAGTCCGGGATTCTCCCCGCCGGATCACTGCAGCTCGTCTCCGGCTCCGCCCGCGGAATGCTCGATGTCATGGACTACCGGGATCTGATGGCTTTCACCGGCTCGGCGTCCACCGCTCAGGCCCTGAGGACCCACCCCAACGTGGTGACCGGCGGCGTCCGATTCACCGCCGAGACCGATTCCCTCAATGCCGCCATCCTGGGTCCCGACGCCGTTGAGGGCACCCCGGAGTTCGAGGCGTTCGTCAAGGCCGTGGTCACCGAGATGACCGTGAAGGCCGGGCAGAAGTGCACCGCCATCCGGCGGACCATCGTTCCAGACAGCCAGCGCGACGCCGTCGCCCGGGCCATCTCCGACCGGCTCGCCCAGCGAGTGGTCATCGGAGACCCGCGCGCCGAAGGCGTCACGATGGGCGCTTTGGCCTCCCTTGAACAGTTGGACGGCGTGCGCGGCGCGGTGGAGGACCTCATCGCCGCCGGCGGCGAACTCGCCTACGGCACTCTCGATGCGCCGACGGTGCGGACCGCTGCCGGCGACGAGGCCGTCGTCGACCACGGGGCCTACTTGTCACCGATCCTTCTGACGTGGGCGAACGCCGAGTCGGACGTCCTGCACTCGCGTGAGGCCTTCGGTCCCGTGACCTCACTGCTCGGCTATACCGATGTGGCCGACGCCGTGCGTCTGGCCGCGCGCGGCTCCGGCTCCCTGGTGGCCACCGTGTGCACCAACGACCCGGACGTGGCTCGAGAGATGACCACCGGCATCGCCGGTCATCACGGGCGGGTGCACCTGCTCAACCGGGAGACCGCCAAGAGCTCCACGGGCCATGGCTCGCCGGTTCCGCACCTGGTGCACGGCGGACCCGGCCGTGCCGGCGGCGGAGAGGAACTGGGCGGTGTGCGCGCGATCAAGCATCACATGCAGCGCACCGCTCTGCAGGGTTCCCCGAATCTCGTGACCGCCGTGACCGGAGTGTGGCAGCCCGGGGCCGACCGTCGGCTGGCCGGATCGCCCGCCTACGGTGCCGACCCCAGTGCCGTGCACCCCTTCCGCAAGTCGCTGGCCGACCTGCGCGTCGGTGACGCTCTGGCCTCCGATCTCCGCCAGGTGACTGAGGAGGACATCTCCGCCTTCGCCGAATCCACGGGGGACACGTTCTACGCGCACGTCAACCCGCAGGCCGCCGAGGCCAATCCCTTCTTCCCCGGGATCGTCGCCCACGGTTACCTGCTGGTCTCGTGGGGCGCCGGGCTGTTCGTGGAGCCGGCGCCGGGTCCGGTCCTGGCGAACTACGGTCTCGAGAACCTGCGGTTCATCACGCCCGTGGCCGCCGGTGACTCCATCCGGATCACCCTGACCGCGAAGAAGATCACCCCCCGGGTCACCGATGAGTACGGCGAAGTGACCTGGGATGCGGTCATCCACAACCAGCACGACGAGATCGTCGCCACCTATGACGTGCTGACGCTGGTGGAGAAGCAGGACTCCCTCTACGCCGACTGGACGGACTGATCGGCCCGACCGGCACTGCCGACACGGCACTGCCCACACGGCACTGCCCACACGGCACTGCCAACACGGCCGGAACCGACCCGGCGTGCTCGGCCGCAGCTGACCGACTCGGTCAGCTGCGGCCCCGGAGGCCGTCGATGATCATCGCGATGGTGGTCTCCTCGACTTCCTCCGGGGTCGCCGGACCGTCGGGGCGATACCACTCGACGAGCGAATTGACCATGCCGAACATCAGGCGGGTGGTGGTCCGAGGCTCCACATCGTCGCGAACCTGTCCCTCAGCCTGGGCGGCGATCACCAGGTCGGTGACTTTGCGGTCGACGGTCCGCCGGCGCTCGAGGGCGTCACGCTCGATGTCCGTGTTGCCCCTGAGGCGTAGGAGCAGAGTGACGTAGGGCTGCCGTTCCAGCAGCACCCGGATGGTCGAGCGCAGGATGAACTCCAGGCGCTCGATGGTTCTGCCCGACTGGGCGCGTTCGTCCTGGTCGATGGCTTCCAAAGGGACCAGCGCCTGATCCAGGGCGAGGCGCAACAGGTCGCCCTTGGAGGGCACGTGGTGGTAGATCGCGGACTTGCTCACCCCGAGCTCTTCGGCCAGCATGCCCATCGAGGTGGCGTCGTAGCCATGACGGTTGAACACCGTCACCGCGACTTGGAGCACCGACTCCTGGTCATACCCGGGGCGGCCTCGCCGCGGTGCGGTGGACGCGGTGGCTGCGGTGGGCATGGTGGGCCTCCTGGTTCGATGGGCGGGCGCGGCGGGCTCGGACTACGGTTCCGGCTATGGGTTCCGCAGGTCGTGGATCCGCTTCAGCTTACCGACAGACCGTGGGAGGGTCTCCGGCTCCACCACATCGATCCGGCACGTGGAGCCCACGTGGATCTTGATGAGCTTCTGCAGTTCGTCCCCGGCCACGCGAGCCCGGTCGGAGGTGCAGTCATCGCGGCGTTCGATTTTGACCGCCAGCTCGTCCATCCGGTTCGGACGCGTGATCTCCAACTGGAAGTGCGGTGAGAGACCGGGGACCTGCAGGGCGAGTTCTTCGATGTGGCTGGGGAACAGATTCACGCCGCGCAGGATGATCATGTCATCCGAGCGGCCCGTGATGCGGCCGATGCGGCGGTGACCCGGGCGCGCCGTTCCCGGCAAGAGCCGGGTCAGGTCGTGAGTGCGGTAGCGGATGATCGGCAGAGCCTGTTTGGTCAGGGAGGTGAACACGAGCTCGCCGTGCTCGCCATCGCCCAGGGCTCTGGTCTCGTCGAAGGCATCGATCACCTCCGGGCGGAAGTGGTCCTCCCACACGTGGCAGCCGTCTTTGGTCACGCCGGATTCGCCGGCTACGCCCGGGCCCATGACCTCGGAGAGGCCGTAGATGTCACAGGCGTCGAGGTCGAACATCTCCTCCAGCTCATGGCGCATCTCCTCCGTCCACGGCTCCGCACCGAGCACGGCCACCTTGAGCGAGGTCTGGCGAGGATCCTGGCCAGCTCGCTGCATGGCGTCACCGATGGTCAGCAGGTAGGTCGGCGTGCACAGGATGGCGTCCGGCTGGAAATCCCGGATGAGCGTGATCTGCTTCTCGGTCTGACCGCCGGACATCGGGATCACCGTGGTGCCCAACCGCTCCGCGGCCGCGTGGGCGCCCAGGCCGCCGGTGAACAGGCCATAGCCGTAGGCGTTGTGCACCTTCCAGCCACGTTGCACACCGGACAGGCGCAGGCAGCGGGCCCCGAGCTTGGCCCAGTCGTCCAGGTCCTGCTGGGTGTAGCCCACCACCGTGGCCCGGCCGGTCGTGCCGGAGGAGGCGTGGATCCGCGCGACTTGTTCCTGGGGCACGGCGAACATGCCGAACGGATAGGACTGACGCAGGTCCTCCTTGTCCGTGAAGGGGAACTTGGCCAGGTCCTCGAGTTCCTTGAGGTCGCTCGGATGCACGCCGGCGGCATCGAACTTCTGCTGATACAGGGGAACCCGCTCGTAGGCGTAGGCGACGGTCTCTTTCAACCTCTGCAACTGGAGCGACTCGATCTGGTCGCGGCTCATGGTCTCTTCGGCGTCCAGGCCGGTGCTGGGCTCCGCTGCGGAAAGGGTCTCGGTCATCTCGTGTGCCTTTGCTGTGGTCGCGGGGGATCGTCGAGGGGCGTCAGCGTTTGGGGATGGTCCGGGACCGGCCGCGGAACTCGGCAACGACCTCCGTGCCGCCGTCCGGAAGGGACTGGAGCACTTGGATGTCGTAAAGCCCGCTGCGGCCGGACTGACTGCGCCGGTCGGCCACGGCCGTCAAGACGCGGCCGGGCAGACCCGGCTTGAGGAAGTTGATGTCGACGCCGGAGGCCACCGTGATGGTGTCCGGCGAACCCTCTGGAGGGTTGCAGGCCATGGCGAAAGCGGTGTCCGCCAGGGCGAAGACCATGCCGCCGTGGGCGATGCCGAACCCGTTGAGGTGGTCTTTCCGCACGACCATGGAGATGGTGGCGTGCCCCTCTCTGACGGCGTCGACCTCGATGCCCATCCACTGCGCCGCATAGTCCTGCGCGAGGATGGCGTGCTGCTCTCCGAGGTCGGTCGTCGAGACGGTTCCTGTCTCGCTCATGGTGCTCCGATCTTTATGTACTGAACGATCGTTAGGGAACAGTAAAATGTGAGCCAGGTCAAGTTCCAGCACTCTACTCCGCCCCGGGGTCCACCGTTGCCCAGCGTTCGCCGTTGCCGTGCCCCTGGGTTCACTGGTGCCGGAATGTTGACGAGGCGTGAGCCACATCATATACTGAACGAACGGTCGGTAAATACACCGGATGACGTCACGGTCAGGCGGCGTCGTCCGCCGGCCCCGAGTCACAGCTTCCAGAAGAGGTGGGCATGATGTCCGAACAGAACACCGTTGACGGGCGACTGGCCGCTGTCCAGACGTCCGAAGAAGATGCTCTCCAAGCATCTGCGGACGCGGAGGGTCAGCGCCGGTTCGATGCGATCATCGCCCAGGACTCGCGGATCGAGCCCCGGGACTGGATGCCGGCGGCCTACCGCAAGTCCCTGACCCGCCAGATGGGCCAGCATGCGCATTCGGAGATCATCGGGATGCAGCCGGAGGCCAACTGGATCACCCGCGCCCCCAGCCTGAAGCGCAAGGCCATTCTGATGGCCAAGGTCCAGGATGAGGCGGGCCACGGCCTGTACCTGTACTCGGCCACAGAGACCCTGGGCACGGACCGGGACACGCTCAACGATCAGTTGCTGACCGGTCGCGCCAAGTACTCCTCGATCTTCAACTATCCGGCCCGAACGTGGGCGGACATGGGTGCGATCGGCTGGCTCGTGGACGGGGCGGCCATCGCCAATCAGGTCCCGCTGTGCCGTGCCTCCTACGGGCCCTACGGACGCGCCATGGTGCGCATCTGCAAGGAGGAGTCCTTCCATCAGCGTCAGGGCTTCGAGATCCTGCTGCAGCTGTCTCGTGGCACCGAGGCGCAGAGGAAGATGGCCCAGGACGCGATCAACCGGTTCTACGCTCCGGCGCTGATGATGTTCGGCCCCTCGGATCATGACTCCCCGAACTCGAAGCAGTCGATGGCGTGGAACATCAAGCGATTCTCCAATGACGAGCTGCGCCAGCGCTTCGTCGGGATGATCGCCGAACAGGTCAAGGTCCTGGGCATGACGCTGCCCGATCCCGAGCTGCGGTATGACGAAGAGACCGGGACCTGGAAGCACATGGAGCTGGACTGGGACGAGTTCAACCGGGTGGTCAAGGGCGGGGGTCCCTGCAACGCCCAACGACTGGCCCGCCGTCGGGAAGCCCATGAAGAAGGCGCCTGGGTGCGCGAGGCCGCTGCCGCCTACGCGGCCAAGCAGCAGGCCGGCCTGTCCGGACATCCCGACCGCAACGACCAGAAGGTGGCCTGATCATGACTGAGGCTTCCAGCAATTCCGCGCCCACTGAGTCCACCCCCACTGGTTCCACCGTCTCGGCACGGGCCGCCTGGCCGTTGTGGGAGGTCTTCGTGCGGTCATCGCGCGGACTCTCCCATGTCCATGCCGGCTCGCTCCACGCCCCTGATGCGGAGATGGCCGTGCGCAATGCCCGCGATCTCTACACCCGCCGCAACGAGGGCGTCTCCCTCTGGGTGGTCCGGTCTGCAGACATCACGACGTCGGACCCGGACGCCAAGGACGCGATGTTCGAGTCGGCCAAGGGCAAGGATTACCGCCACGCCACGTACTACACGGAGAGCGAAGGGGTGAAGCACCTGTGAATACCCCGTCCGATCAGGCCACCGGTCCAGCAACAGACCCAGCAATAGACCACAGCCTGGACAGCTTCGGCGATGCCACCGCCTCCGCCACCCGGGTCACCCCCGGCAATGCGCTGCGGCCCGAGGACATCGCCCAGCGAGAGGACCGTCCGGCCAATGACGATGTGGCCGAGTATGCCCTGCGATTGGGCGACGACGCCCTGATCCTCGCCCAGCGCCTCTCGCACTGGATCTCCCGGGCGCCCGAGCTCGAAGAGGACGTGGCCCTCGGCAACATCGCCCTGGATCAGCTCGGTCACGCCCGCTCGTTCCTCACCTACGCCGGTAAGGCCTGGGACCGCAGTGAGGACGATCTGGCCTACTTCCGCGAAGAGGAGGACTTCCGGTCCCTGCATCTCGTGGAGCAGCCCAACGGTGACTTCGCCGAGACCACGGTGCGCGGACTGTTCGTGGCCGTCTACCAGCATCTGCTCTACAGCCGGCTGCTGGACTCGGCCGATGAGACGCTGGCCGCGATCGCCGCGAAGGCCCTCAAAGAAGTGGACTACCACCGCGAGCACGCCCAGCTGTGGACGCTGCGACTGGGCCAGGGAACGGAGGAGTCCGCGCGGCGCATGCGTTCGGCCCTCGAGAAGCTGTGGCCCTACACCGAAGAGCCGTTCCTGGACGACGCTCTGTACGAGCGGCTCGAGGGCGTCGCGCCCCGGCCGTCGTCGTTGCGCACGGAGTGGGAGCAGGAGGTGCGGACCGTCCTGACCGAGGCCGCGCTGCCGGTCCCGGAGATTCCCTTCGCCCTGTGCCGGGGCCGCCAAGGCGAGCATTCCGAACACCTCGGATACATCCTGGCTGAGATGCAGGTGCTGGCCCGCAAACATCCCGGCGCCAGCTGGTAGAAGTCGAGGAGGACCACCATGACAGCGATCACTGACCGTCGCGCCGCTCCGGACACCGAGCGGCTGCACGAGGTCGCGGCTCGGGTGACCGACCCGGAGATCCCGGTGTTGACCATTGCCGATCTCGGCATTCTCCGGGGCGTCTCCCTGGACGACGACGGCACCGTTGCCGTGACCATCACGCCCACCTACTCCGGTTGCCCGGCCATGGACGCCATCCAGGAGGATCTGGAACGGGAGTTCCGGGACGCCGGGTACTCCGCCGTCCGCGTGGACCTCGTCTTGTCACCGGCCTGGTCCACCGACCGCATCACGGACGAGGGCAAAGCCAAGCTCGAGGAATACGGCATCGCCCCGCCGACCGGCACCGGCCACCGGGGGACCGTCACCGTGGGCATGGCCGTCAAATGTCCGCACTGCCACTCGTTGAACACGAGAGAGCTGTCCCGCTTCGGTTCCACGTCCTGCAAGGCGTTGTACACGTGCCGGGACTGCCTGGAACCCTTCGACTACTTCAAGGTGCTCTCATGACCGTTGCCGAGACCGACGCCGCTCCCACGCGCCGCCGTGCTACCTTCCATTCGCTTCAGGTGGCGGGAGTGCGCCGGCTGACCGCCGATGCCATCGAGGTCACCTTCGCGGTGCCGGAAGAGTTGATCGACGAGTACGACTACCTCCCGGGTCAGTACGTCGCGCTGCGCAAGGAACTGCCCGGCGACGACGGGGAACTGCATGAGGTCCGCCGCAGCTATTCGATCTGCGCCGACCCGCGTCCGGGAGAGATCCGGGTCGCCATCAAACGGGACCTGGGCGGCCTCTTCTCCACGTGGGCCAACGAGCATCTGGCTGCCGGGGACACGATGGATGTCATGAGTCCCTCCGGCGCCTTCATCTCGAAGCACCAGATGACTCAGCTCAACCACCCGGAGTCGATCGACACCGACACGGAGCACACGTTCGTGGCCGTGGCGGCGGGTTCGGGCATCACCCCGTTGATGGCGATCGCCCGGACCGTGCTGGCCGCCAATGAGAAGGTCCAGTTCACGCTGATCTACTCCAACCGGGCCGCCATGGACGTCATGTTCCTCGAGGAACTGGCCGACCTGAAGGACCGCTATCCCGCTCGCTTCGCGCTGCATCACGTGCTCACCCGCGAGCAGCGGATCGCCCCGCTGCTGTCCGGACGCATCGACCGGGAGAAGCTCGCCACCCTGCTGAGCACGGTGATCCGGCCTGCCGAGGTGGACGAGTGGTTCCTGTGCGGGCCTTTCGAGCTGGTGCAGACGGTCCGTGATGAGCTGGCCGAACTCGGGGTGGACGACGAACGGGTCCGCTACGAACTGTTCACCACCGGGGACCCGCAGCAGGGCCGTCCGGACGGCAACCGCGGGCGTCCCGTCGTCGTCGACGAGGCCGGCGACAACGTCGAGATCTCCTTCACGCTCGACGGGCTCCAAGGCGAGGTCAAGTCTCCCAAGGGCCAGCGCGAGACGGTGCTCAACGCCGCCCTTCGGGTTCGGCAGGACGTGCCCTTCGCCTGCGCCGGCGGTGTGTGCGGCACGTGCCGGGCCAAGGTCGTCTCCGGGTCCGTGGAGATGGACGAGAACTTCGCCCTCGAACCCGATGAGATCGAGCAGGGCTACGTGCTCACCTGTCAGTCCCGGCCGACGTCGGACGCGCTCGTCGTCAATTACGACGCCTAGGAGGCACCCATGATCCAGCTGTCCATCACCGACGGTGTCGCCGAGGTGGTCCTCAACGCGCCGGAGAAGGTGAACGCGCTCGATGAAGACGCGCTCACCGAACTCAGCCAGGCTTACGACGACGCCGCTGCCGCCGCCTCGCGCGGCGAGGTGCGGGCCCTGCTGCTGCGCGGCGAGGGCCGCGGATTCTGCGCGGGCCGGGACATCTCCGGCGTCGTCCCGGCCGATGACGACGTCCTGGGGTACCTGGGCGAGCAGGTGACTCCGCTGCTGCGGACGATGAGCTCGTTCCCCGCGCCTACGTTCGCCGCGGTACAGGGCGCGTGCCTCGGTGTCGGGCTCGGGCTGGCCATCGCCACGGACGTGGTCTATGTGGCCGAGAACGCCAAGATCGGGTCACCGTTCGCCAATCTCGGGGCCACGCTCGACTCGGGTGGGCACTGGCTGTTCACGGAGCGGCTCGGAGCGCACCGGACCTTGGACCTGATCTACACCGCTGAACTGATCAGCGGCGCAGACGCCGTCGCCTCCGGCCTGTTCTCCCGGGCCATGCCGGCGGACACCTTGCTCGCAGACACTCGTGGCATCGTCGCGACGGTGGCCACCGGCGCCACCGAGGCGTTCCTGGCGTCCAAGGAGCTCGTCGCCCAGATCCGTGACCAGCGGGTGGGCCTGTGGGAGTCCCTGTCAGCGGAGAACCAGGCCCAAGCGGACCTGTGCGCCACCGACGACTACGCCGAGGGCTTCGCCGCCTTCCAACAGAAGCGCAAGCCCTTGTTCCACGGCCCTGGCGGCTCGGCGGCTGAGTGAACGGCTGATGGGCTGATCAGCGGGTGTCTAGGTCCTCGAAGATGACGAAGGTCTGGGTGTCCAGGACTCCCGGCAGCGGCTGGATGTGGTCGAAGACCACCCGGCGCAGATCCTGGTTGTCGCGCGCCCGGACGAGCAGGAGGACGTCGAAGTTCCCGCCGACGAGGCTGACGTGATAGATCTCCGGGATCGTGGAGAGCGCCTCGCGAACCTCGCGCCACCCGTGTTGGCGCAGCTTCAAGGTGACGTACGCCGAGGACCTCAGGCCGGCGAGCACGGGATCGATCACCGCGCTGTACCGGGTGATCACGCCGTCGTCCTGCAAGCGATTGATCCGGGCGTAGGCGTGTGCGCGGGAGATGTGCACCTTCTGTGCCAAGGCCGTCACGGATTGCCGCCCGTCCCTGGTGAGCTCGGCCAGGATGAGCTCATCCACCGCATCGATGCGGCCCGGCGTCGTGGCCATGTCGCCCCCAAGTCTCCTGCAGCAGGTTCGTTTCATCTCTCAATGTAGGCCTCTGAAGCCAAAGTATCTACAGTTGTGGCGAAAACGGGTACAGCCAGTAGACGTGGGTCAGTATTCGAGGTCAAATTGACCACGCGTGTGAGGTGAACAACAATCCGGAAGGTCACGATGAGCGACGACGCCTTGACCGGCATCACGGATGCCGCCCAGAACTTCGGCATCACGCCAGAGGACTACATGCTCCCGGCCCGGTCATTGATCCGGATGGTGGACCAGGACGGCAATCCGACCACCAGCGGCCCCGGACCGGAACCGGGTCACGACTATCCGGTCCCGGCCGATGAGGACCTGTTGTCGGCCTACCGCCGGTTGGTGATCGGCCGCCGCATCAACGACCAGAACTCAGCCCTGGTGCGCCAGGGCCGCATGGCGGTCTACCCCTCCAGCCACGGGCAGGAGGCGTGCCAGGTGGCCGTGGCCGAATGCCTGGAGGATGGCGACTGGCTGTTCCCGACGTACCGGGACACCGTGGCCGTGATCTCCCGTGGAGTTCCGCCCGTGGAGGCGATGACCGTCTTCCGCGGAGACTGGCACGGTGGCTACGACCCCACCGAACACCGGGTTGGCATTCAGTCCACCCCGCTGACCACTCAGCTGCTGCACGCCGTCGGGGCGGCTCACGCCGCGAGACTGCGCGGTGAGGACACCGTGGTGGTGGCACTGTGCGGCGACGGCGCCACGAGCGAGGGCGATTTCCACGAGGCGTTGAACTTCGCCGCCGTGTTCCAGCTGCCCGTGATCTTCTTCGTGCAGAACAACCAGTACGCCATCTCGGTGCCGCTCGCCCGCCAGACGGTCGCGCCGTCCCTGGCGCATAAGGCCGTCGGCTACGGCATGGCCGGTGAGCGCGTGGACGGCAACGATCTCGTGGCACTGCTCGCCGTGCTCGAGCGAGGCATGCGACTGGTCCGCGGCGGTGCGGGCCCGCTGCTGGTCGAGGCCCAGACCTACCGGATCCAGGCGCACACCAATGCCGACGACGCCACCCGGTACCGCGAAGACGCGGAAGTGCAGGAGTGGCTGGCCAAGGATCCCGTGAAGCGAATGCGTGCCTATCTGACGCATCAGGGCCTGCTGGACGACGAGCTGCAAGCCCGGACTGAGCAGGACGCTGAGCAGGTGGCGACAGAGTTGCGGGACGGGCTCAACCAGGACGTCACACCCGACCCCCAGCAGCTGTTCTCTCACGTCTACACCGTTCCCACGCCGCAATTGGCCGAACAGTCGGCGCAGTTGGCCGATGAGCTTGCCCGCGAGGAGGCATCATGAGCATCCGTGAGTCCGCAACGGACGCCCACAGCACTGGCACGACTGGTAGCACTGGCACCACCGAGACCGCCGACACGGAGATCGCCGTGGACGCGGCGAAGGAATCGTCCACGCGCGCCGGGGGAGCCGGCATTCCGCACGCTCGGCCCGACTCCCCGGCGGCACCGGTCACTGCTGGTCCGGTGACGATGGCCAAGGCGCTCAACGCGGCCCTGGCCGATGCGCTGGCAGCGGATTCCGGCGTCGCGGTGTTCGGGGAAGACGTGGGCACCCTGGGTGGCGTCTTCAGGATCACGGACGGACTGGCCGATCGCTTCGGGGCCGAGCGGTGTTTCGACACCCCGCTGGCGGAGTCCGGGATCGCCGGGATGGCCGTGGGCATGGCGATCAACGGCATGCGGCCGGTGGTCGAGATGCAGTTCGATGCCTTCGCCTATCCGGCCTTCGAGCAGATCGCCTCGCACGTGGCCAAGATGCGTAACCGCACGCGCGGCCGAGTGGCACTGCCGATCGTCATCCGCATCCCGTATGCCGGAGGGATCGGCGGCGTGGAGCACCACTGTGACTCGTCGGAGGCGTACTACGCACACACTCCCGGGTTGAAGGTCGTCACTCCCGCCACGGTGGCCGACGCGTATCTCCTGTTGCGTGCAGCCATCGACTCGGACGACCCGGTCGTCTTCATGGAACCCAAGAAGCTGTACTTCGCCAAGGACCAGGTGGACCTGGACGGCTTGAAGAAGCGCTACGAGTCCGGCACGGCTGAGATCTCTGAAACCTCTGGAACCGCTGAATCCTCTGACACGTCGGAGATGAGTGCCGGAGAAGCAGCGCGGTCCGCGCTGGAGTCCGGTGGGGCCGTCGTCGCCCGCGCCGGCACCGACGCGACGCTGATCGCCTACGGCCCCTCACTGCCCACGGCCCTGGCGGCTGCCGCGGCCGCCCAGGACGAGGGCCGTTCGCTCGAGGTGGTGGACGTGCGGACCATCGTGCCGTTCGACGACGCCACGGTGGCCGAATCCGTGCGGCGAACCGGCCGCGCCGTGGTGATCTCGGAAGAGACGGGCTTCGCCTCGGTGGCCAGCGAGATCGCCGTGCGTATTCAGCAGCGCTGCTTCCATTCGCTGGCCGCTCCCGTACTGCGCGTGACCGGCTTCGACATCCCCTATCCAGCCCCGAAGCTGGAGCACTACTTCCTGCCGTCGGTGGACCGCATCCTCGACGCCGTCGACGACCTGCAATGGGAGGACTGAGATGACCGTCCGCACGTTCTTGCTCCCCGATCTGGGGGAGGGCCTGACCGAAGCTGACATCGTCCGCTGGCTGGTGGACGCCGGAGACACCGTGATCGTGGACCAGCCGATCGTCGAGGTCGAGACGGCCAAGTCCCTCGTCGAGGTGCCCAGTCCGTTCGGTGGCACCGTGTCCACGCTCCATGCCGAGGCGGGCACCACCGTGGAGGTCGGGAAACCCCTGATCTCGGTGGACGACGGCTCGGTGGATAACGGTGCTGTGGACGACGGCGCGGCCGCCGATGGCTCCGGCCCTGAGGAAGCGGCCCTGTCCTACCGTGAGGAGGAGCGCGCCGGCGTGCAGCCGGAAGCCGCTGCGCAGGACAACGACGGCGGCGACGGCGGCTCCGGCAACGTCCTGATCGGCTACGGCACCCCCGGTGGCGCGAGCACCGGGCGGACCCGACGGCGGAAGAGTTCCGGTTCGGGGACGCCTGCGTCGCGTACACCCGTTGCATCCGAAGGCTCCGGCCGCTCCGCGCAGCAAGCACCGCGGGTGGTGAACCCCTTGGTGAGGAAACTCGCCCGCGACCGCGGCGTGGATCTGTCCACGGTGCAGGGTTCGGGCCCCGGCGGTTTGATCGTGCGTGCAGATGTCCTCGCCGCATCCGGAGACGGAACTGGAACCGCCACCGGCGTCGGGACAACTGTTGCGTCGGAGACCGCAGATTCCGCAGTTACCACGGATTCGTCTTCGGCAGCCTCAGGGGAACCGACCGGCGATCGGGACGCCCGGACGGGACTGGCGGTGGCCGGCGTCGAGAAGGTCACGGGGGTCCGTAAGGTGACGGCCGCGGCCATGGCGCGCTCGCGCCGGGAGATCCCGGAGGCGACGGTCTGGGTGGATGTGGACGTCACTCCGCTGATGGATCTGCGCGCCGCGATGAAGGCCCGGGGGGACCAGCAGGTTCCCGGATTGCTCGCCTTCGCCTCCCGATTCGCGCTCGCCGGTCTGTCCCGCTATCCGGAGTTAGCGATGCGCTTTGAGGAGGACGGCGAGGGCGGGCACCGGATCGTCTCCTTCGACGGCATCAACCTGGGGTTCGCGGTGCAGACCGACCGTGGCCTCGTGGTGCCGTCCGTCCGGGGAGCCCACCAGATGAGTGCGCGGACACTCGACACCGAGTTGCGCCGGCTCACCGAGCTGGCCCGGTCGGGCAAGGGCACCCCGCAGGATCTGTCCGGCGGGACGTTCACCATCAACAATTACGGCGTCTTCGGCACTGACGGCTCGGCGGCGATCATCAATCACCCCGAGGTGGCCATCCTCGGCCTGGGGCGCATCATCGACCGCCCGTGGGTGGTGGACGGCGAACTGGCCGTGCGCAAGATCATGCAGCTCTCCCTGGTCTTCGATCACCGCGTCTGTGACGGCGGAGTGGCCGGTGGCTTCCTGCGGTTCGTGGCAGACTGCTTCGAAAACCCGACGGGGTTGCTGGCAGAACTCTAGCGAGCCGAGGAGGTCCGTTGACCGCGACCATGACTGACGTCGTCGAACGACTCGACGAGGCCCTGCCGGGCAGGGTGGAGTCGAACCCCGATCGCCTGGCTGAGTACACCACTGACCGCTCTGGCCACCGCGGAGACGGGCTGCCGCTGGCGTGCGTCCGGGCCCGGAGTATTGAGGACGTCCAAACGGTCTGCCGCATCGCCACGGAGGCCGGGTGTCCCATCGTGACCCGCGGAGCCGGGTCCGGGCTGGCCGGCGGCGCCGTGGCCGGGGCCGGGGAGATCGTTCTGCTCCTGGACGAGATGAACCGCGTTCTGGAGGTCTCGGCGGAGAACCGGCTGGCCGTCGTCGAGCCCGGGATTCTCAATGGCAAGCTGAACTTGCTGCTGGCGGAGCGGGGCCTGTGGTGGCCGCCGGACCCGGCCAGCAAGGACTTCTCCACGGTGGGCGGCAATATCGCCATGAACGCCGGCGGACTGCTCTGTGCGAAGTACGGCGTCACGCGCGAGGCCGTGTTGGCGCTGAAGGTGGTTCTGGCGGATGGGACGCTGATGTCGCTGGGGCACCGTACTGTCAAGGGCGTCACCGGGTACGACCTGTGCGCCCTGATGATTGGTTCCGAGGGGACGCTCGGGATCATCGTGGAATGCACTGTGAAGCTGCAGGCGCTGCGGGCCGACGACGCGGTGACCATCGGCGCGTTCTTCGACACCGTGGACTCCGCCGCCACCGCAGTGTCCAACGTGGTCCGGCAGGGACTGGTCCCCTCCATGATGGAGCTGATGGACGGCCGGACGCTGGCGGCGATCGAGAGCCACAGCGGGCAGCGGCCGGAGGGGCCGGGGGACGCGTACCTCCTGGTTCAGTGCGATGGGGCCGATGCGGAGATCGTCGCCGGAGCCATCGCGGATATTGCCCGGAACGGCCGCGGCCTCGTGGAGATCACGCGCGATCCGGTGGAGTCAGCGCGACTGGTCGCGGTGCGGCGCAACGCCTTCCCCGCACTGGAATCCCTCGGCACGCTGCTGGTGGAGGACATCGCGGTGCCGCGGGATCGGTTGGCGGATGCCTTCGCCGCGATCCGGCGCATCGAACAGAAGTACGGCGTCACCATCCCGACGACGGCCCACGCCGGGGACGGGAATTTGCACCCGACGTTCGTGTACACCGAAGACGAGGTGCCCGCCCACATCTGGGAGGCGGCCGGCGAGGTGTTCTCGCTCGCGCTGGAGCTCGGCGGCACGCTCACCGGCGAGCACGGCGTGGGAGTGCTGAAGCGCGCCTGGCTTAAGGATGAACTCGGCGAGGAACAGTACGAGTTGTCGAAGCGACTCAAGCGGGTCTTCGACCCTCAGGGACTCCTCAATCCCGGCAAGGTGTTTCCGGCGGACTGAGTCGACGAACCGGACAATCTGTCAAAAAAGTGATGTGCCGTGCGATCGGACCCATCTTGGTTGGCGGTTTATACACAAAGTGACCCATCTTGACTATGATGGCGTGATGGTCGTCACCAAGTCTGCGGAGAGTGCCCACGCCTCATCGAGCGCCACCGCCCTGGATCCGGTGGTTCTGGGCCGCCGCCTGCGTCACCTGCGGAAGAAGGCTGGACTCACGCTGGAGCAGGCCGCCGAGGCTGTTGACGCCACCGGGTCCCATCTCTCGCTGATCGAGAACGGAAATCGCGAGCCCCGGCTCTCACTGTTGTCGAAGCTCGCCGGCCTGCACGGCACCACGGTGGAGGACTTGCTGGCCACGGAAGCACCGAGCCGTCGGGCGGCACTGGAGATCGCCGTCGAGAAAGCCCAGCGCAGCGAGCACTATGCCACCTTGGGACTGCCCAAGATCAAGATCTCCCCTCGCACTCCGACCGAGGTGCTCGAGGTCATCGCGGGGCTGGAGGCGGAACTGAACCGCCGCATGGACGAACAATCGGCGACTCCGGAGGAGGCCCGGCGGGCGAACGCGGAACTGCGCCAGGAGATGAAGGAGCGCAACAACTACTACCCGGAGTTGGAGCGCCAGGCGCAGGACCTGCTGGACGCCGTCGGGCATACCGGCGGTCCGCTCAGCCACCACGCGGCCGCGGACCTGGCCGACCATCTGGGCTTCACCGTCCGCTCGGTGTCCAATCTGCCGCATTCCACGCGATCGGTGACCGATCTGAAGAACCGACGCTTCTACCTCTCCCGCTCACGCAGCCCCGACCATGATCCGCGGTCGGTGCTGCTGCAGGCGATCGCGGCCTATGTTCTGGGGCATGGCGAGCCGGAGGACTACTCGGACTTCCTGCGCCAGCGCGTCTACACCAACTACTTCGCGGCGGCCCTGATGATGCCGCAGAAAGAGACCGTCAAGTTCCTGAAACACGCCAAGTCGTCTCGGGACCTGGCCATCGAAGACCTCCGCGACGCCTTCGGGGTGTCCTATGAGTCCGCTGCCCACCGCTTCACCAACCTCGCCACGGAGCACCTGGGCATCACCTGCCATTTCCAGAAGGTGCACGAGTCCGGGATCATCCACAAGGCGTACGAGAACGACGGCGTCTCGTTCCCTGCCGATCACACCGGCGCCATCGAAGGCCAGCCGGTGTGCCGGAACTGGACCTCACGAGAGGTGTTCGGCGTCGCGGACCGTTTCCGGGCCTTCAATCAGTACACGGACACCCCGGCCGGAACGTACTGGTGCACGGCCGTCGTCGAGGGCCATTCCTCCGGGTTCTACTCGCTGTCCATCGGAGTGCCCTTCGAGCACGCCCGCTGGTTCCGCGGGGCGGACACCACCTCGCGTTCGGTCTCCAAGTGCCCGGACCCCCACTGCTGCCGGCTGCCGTCCCCGGATCTGGAGGCCGAGTGGGGCGGCCACGCCTGGCCCGCGGCCCGTGCCAACGCGCACCTGCTGGCGGCCATGCCGTCGGGTGCGTTCCCCGGCGTGGACGAGGTGGAGGTCTTCGAGTTCCTGCGCTCGCAGGACGGATAGCCCGGGGCCTGCCGGTTAGTTGATGTCTTGAGTACCCCGGTCTTTGTCTTGAGCACCCCGGTCCTCGCCGCTGAAGCCAGGAGGGGCGGGCGCCTCGGCGCGACATTCTTGCTCTTCACGCTCTCGGATCCAGCCCGGTTTTAATCCCTCCGGCAACCAATACGAGGCCACGAGGGACACGATGAGGAAGACGCACGCGGCCGCGACGATGCTGGCTGGCAACGGATTCCCAGGGCTGTCTCTAAATGTCCCGGCGGTCTCTGGATTAACTTCGACCAGAACCATGGCAGCGGCACAGAGGAGGCTGCCGATCAGGATGGCAGGGCTCAGGACAAACCAGTATCGTCCGCCGATCAGCGGACGCACCCCTCGGATCCAGAGCACCGTGGTCCGGCCGGCATAGGCAGCCCACGAGAGCACCCCAAGGACCGTGGCGGTCAGGGCGAGGAGGGCGAGGGCGATCACGAAGTACGGTTCCATCAGCCGACCCATGCTATCCCGCAACCTGCGCGGCGCATACAGGCCATGGCGCCAAAGATGAGTTGTGGGATGGAGGGAGAAGCCTAGAGCATTCGGCCGCACGAGCCGGGCATTTGTGCGAAAATGGAGGACGGCCGAACTCACGGAAAGACTGCCGACTCGTGGACGGGTCCGGTGTGGTGGGCGGCCTTCGGACCGAAGGAAAGTGACGTATTCATGCAGTTGAGCCCCGGCAAGCTTGTTGTTCACCCCCACCACGGTCCAGCAGCGGTGACGAACCGCACGCAGCGCACCGTCAAGGGCGCGGAGGTGACCTACATCGAGCTCACCGTCCGCAGTAGCGGTCTGGTGGTGTCCATCCCGGAATCCCGGGTCGAAGAGGTCGGTATCCGCGAGGTGTACGACCGGGCTCATCTGCGCAAGCTGCTCGAGGTCGTGCAGGAGTCGAGTGGCGTCGAAGAGAAGCAGTGGTCACGTCGGATGAAAGCCAACCAGGAGAAGGTGGCTTCCGGCATGCTGGAGCAGATCGCCGAGGTGGTCCGTGACCTGGGCCGCCGTCGCGACACCAAGGGTCTGTCCATGGCCGAGAAGGACCTGTTCCGCAGCGCCCAGGTGCCGTTGGCCGCTGAGGTCGGCCTGGCACTCGGCATCACCGAGGATGAGGCGGTGGAGGTCATCGACGCCGTGGCCAACGGCGCATCCCTCGACGAGTTGGGCTTCGCCGAGGACGCCTCGGACTCTGAGCCCGCCATGGCCTGACGGAGGCTCTTAGGTCTCCGTGCCGCCCAGCCCGCCCAGATCGAAGAGGCGGACGACGACGGCGTGCTCAGACCCGGACAGTTCCCCGCCGTCCCGCAGGATCTCGGGGATGAAGACATCCGGTTCCGGGTGGCCCGTCACGTGCCGAAGGTAGGCCTCGTGGCGGTTGAGAGAGGCGACGGCCGCGTTCACGGAGGCCTGATCCACGACGACGGCATGGCTCGGTCTCTCATGACCGGCGACGAGCAGTGCGCTCGTGTGCCACGGCTGGAGCCCCTCCTCGGACAGCTCTTGGAAGACCCACGGGTTGTCGGCATCGCGGACGCCATCCACCACGGCCAGCCCCGCGGCACGGTGATCGGCCTGATTCAGACCGCCGTAGGCCTCGACATCGAAGTTCGCCGTGACGACGGCATCGGGCCGGACCTGGCGAACCACTCGGGCGATGTCTCGCCGCAAAGCCAGCCCATACTCGAGCATCCCATCAGGGTGGTTGAGGATGCGCAGATCGGAGACCCCGACCTCGGCACAGGCCTGGTGCTGTTCGTTCACGCGCAGCGGCCGGGTCACCTCAGGCGGCTCCGCCATGCCGGCCTCGCCGGCGGTGAGCAGTAGATAGGTGACCTCGATACCTCGGGCAGTCCACGTCGCGACGGCGGCCGATGTGCCGTATTCGAGGTCGTCGGGATGGGCGACGACGCACAGCACGCGGGACCATCCGCCGTCGGGAACGAGGGGCATGTTCGATGTTGCTTGAGCCATGGTTTCAGACCTTCCGGCCGGATCAGTGGTGCTCTTAGGGTGGCATAGCGACGCCTCACGCACGAGGCGGGTTGAGAAAACCATGACGGCAGGAGGCATCGTGAATGAGGCGGATAGGACGGAAGTCGGACGGCATGCAGACTCCCTGGCCGGGGATGACGGCTCGATGCCGCCACAGCAGCAGCAACCCCCGGGACTGACCGCCCCAATGGACCCCATGCCGGATCATGGCGAGTCCAGCTGGGTGGGGCGCGGACGGCTGGAAGGGCTGAAGGCGTTGATCACCGGGGGCGACTCGGGCATCGGTCGCGCCGTGGCTATCGCTTTCGCTCGCGAGGGCGCGGACGTGGCCATCAGCTATCTGCCGGACGAAGAGGAAGACGCCCAGGACACGGTCGGCTGGATCGAGAAGGCGGGCCGGAACGCGGTGGCTGTCCCCGGGGACCTGCGCGACGAGGACGAGTGCCAACGCATCGCCGACGAAGCCGTGTCCGGATTGGGCGGGCTGAACATCCTCGTCAACAATGCCGGGTACCACTGGGCCCGCGGGGAATCGGGCCTGGAGGGCCTGCGGACCCAGGACTTGGACCGGGCCGTGAAAACCAATCTGTACGGGACCCTGTGGCTGAGCCGGGCGTGCTTGCCTCACTTGTCCTCGGGGGACAGCATCATCATCACGACGTCGGTGCAGGCCTACCAGCCCTCCGAGACCATGATCGACTACGCCGCCACCAAGTCGGCGTTGAACAACGTCACCGTCAACTTGGCCGGCGAGCTGGGTTCCCGGGGCATCCGGGTGAACGCGGTGGCTCCGGGGCCGGTGTGGACGCCTCTGCAGCCGGCGACCAAGGAGCCGGAGGCGGTGTCCCATATGGGGCCCAGCACCCCGCTGGGCCGGATCGGTCAGCCGGCCGAACTTGCAGGGGCCTACGTCTTTCTGGCGAACCCGGCAGAGGCCAGCTATGTGTCGGGCTCGGTCCTAGGCGTCACGGGGGGCATGCCGGTGTTCTGATTCCCTCGGGAAGGCGCCCTGCTTGCTAGACTTCCCTGAGCCTGCGGGCGCCACTCCTCACCCCAGAACTGCAGGAATGCTATGACTGAACAGCGTACGGCCCGACGCATCTCCGTGCTGGGCATTATCGCGTTCGTCCTGCTCGCTGCACTGCTGTTGACCTTGGCCATCCTCAGTACAGTCAAGAGTGTGCGGACAGCCGAATCCTACGGGAACGTCGTCCGCATCGAAGACGGCCGGACCGTGGTGGTGAACATGGACGGCACTGAGGAGACGGTGACCTTGGCCGGCGTGGTGGCACCGCGTCTGCCTGCCGAAGGCCAAGAGGCCACCGCAGAGAACTGCCTGGCCGAGGAAGCTCAGGAGAATCTGGCCGGCATTCTGGAGCCCGGCGCCGTGGTTCAGCTCGAGTACCCGGATCAGTCGTCGGGTCCTGGCGGAACGAAGCTGGCGCTGATCCGGCACAGCGGCGAGGTGGTCAACATCGTTCAGACTGAGGCCGGCTTTGCCGTGCCGTCGCGCGACCAACCGTTGGAACAGTTGGGGACGGAACTTCAGGAAGCGCAGGACGCGGCCCGTGAAAACGAGACGGGACTGTATTCGCAATCGGTCCCCTGCACGTTGGCCGGACGCATTGAACCCGCGGTGACCGCCTTGCAGAATCTGCCCGGAGATCGCCCGTCGACGTCCGCCGAGGCCGACGATTTGATCGCTGAGGTGTCCGCTGCCGTGGAGCAGGGTGTGGCCGCGGACAAGGTCTTCAACACCATCGATCCGAACGGTAGTTCACTGACATCGCTGGCGTGGGGCGACCAGGCCCCCCGGTTGCAAGAGCGGCTGAACAGCTCGTTGTCGTCGGCTCAATCCGAGTTGAAGTCCTTGCAGTCCACCCGCAAAGTGCTGTTGACGCGCGAGCGAGAGGAAGCCGCCCGCCAACGGGAAGAGGCTCGTCAGGCTGAGCTGGAACGCCAGCGTCAAGAAGCCGCTCGCCAGGCCGAGCTGGAACGCCAGCGTCAGGAGGGGGCGCGGCAGGAGGCTCAGCGCCAAGCCGAGGAGCGGCAACGCCGGGCCGAGGAATCGGCGTCTCCATCGTCTTCACCGTCGTCGTCGAACCCGTCAACGTCCCCGTCGCCCTCGAAGTCTTCCTCATCTCCGTCGCCGAAGACGTCGAGCAGCTCACCGAAACCGGACCCGACGACTCCGAGCGAAGACGAATCGTCCTAGGGCTGCCATAGTGGCAGGCCGGCGACTCAGCCCAGGGAGAGTGTGACGAGGCCCAGCTGGGCTGCCCGGATGATGACCTGAACGCGGTCGCGCACTTCGAGTTTGTCCATGATCTTCGAGAGATTGGCTTTGACCGTGGACTCCGAGATGTGAAGTTCGTCGGCGATCTCGGGGTTGGACCGGCCGCGGGCCAGCAAGTGCAGGACGTCCAGTTCACGGGGTGTCAGGTCTGAGCCGTCCGGGTCGCCGGGGGAGAGCCGGGCGGTCCCGACGACGGGCCGGTCGTCTTCGATGGATGACAGCAGTTTGCGCGTCACCGCGGGGGAGAGGACCGACTCGCCCCGGTGCACGCTCCAGATGGCGCTGATGATCGTCTCCGGGTCGGCGTCCTTGAGTAGGTATCCGGCTGCGCCGGCGCGCAGCGCGGGCACCAGATACGGTTCCGAGGTGAAAGTCGTGATGGCCAGCACGCTGGTCTCAGGGAACTCCCTGGTGATGCGCTCAGTGGCCTCGACTCCGCCCATGACGGGCATCTGCATGTCCATCAGCACGACGTCCGGACGAGTGGCCCGGCATGATTCCACGGCTTCCTCGCCGTTGGCGGCAATGCCGACGCACTCCATGTCGGGGGAGTTTTCCACGAGAACCTTGAGCGCGCCGCTCATGAGGGGCTGGTCGTCAACGATGAGCACAGTGAGGTTCGGGTCCGCCATGCCGTCAGCGTAGTCGTTGGCCCTCGTCAGCGTGATCAGAGCGCGCTTCCTGGGAAAATCCTGGCAGTGACCTTTGAGGCTGGCCTACGTCGCGTCGGGCAGTGATAATGAATCCATGAAACGCACCCTCATGGCCTCTGCGGCCGCTGTGCTCGTCTCCTCCGCCCTCCTCGTTTCTCCGGCTGCTGCCGCAGGAACCTCTACCTCCGGTTCTGCGCTTTCCCCCGCACTTCAGTCCTCGTCCGTCACCAAGGGATCCACTGGTGGCATGTCCACCATGGGTGCCGGACAGGGGTCCCAAGTCATCTGGTGCAACTGGTGGGGGTTTTTCTGCTGAACTTGATTCATGAGTGACACCACGCCGGCTGGTCCTCAGGGACCAGCCGGTTTCTGGTCTGCGCGGCCCCTGGGGCGCATTCTGCTGGCTGTAGTCACCGCCTTTATGACCGTCTCCCTCGTCTCGGATCTGGTGGCCGGGACGGCGATCAATCAATCATTCGATTCGGCGAACACCTTGGTGAGTCTTCTGATCACCCTGGCGTTCTATGTGCTTTGGGTCCGTTCGACCTTCGCCTTCGTTGCACTGATTCCGAGCTTGATCGCCAGTCACCTTCTCGATTCGTTCAGCTGGAGCACCTTTGCGTTGCCCGTGATGCTGGGAGTGGTCGCGGCGACGGCCAATCGTCTCTTCAGCTACGTGGCTCTCGGTATCGCGGTTCTCTGGACATGCCTGATCCGATGGACGTCGCCGGACAATGCGGCGGCCATCTGGATTGCGCTGATTTTCATTGGCCTGGCGTGGGGTACCGGCAACTTTGTGTGGATCATGCTGGACCGCCGGCAACAGGATCAAGTGAGAGTGGCTGAGGCCACGCGCCGGGCCGCACTGGCTGCCCAGGAAGAGCGCCGGTCCCTGGCCAGGGATCTGCATGACATCGTGGCCCACAATCTGACCATCATCTCGATGCAGGCGCGTGCCGCAAAGTACGCCGGAACAGACGCCTCTGCTCGGGAGGCCGTGGATGTCATCGGCGATTCCGCGGGAGAGGCTTTGGTCGACTTGCGCCGCATGCTGTCATTGCTCCAGGCCGAGGGGCTGGTGGCAGGGGACCAAGAGGCCGCCCAGCGTGAGCTGGGAGAGGGAGCCTCGGCTCTGGATCTCGAACATGGAGCCGTCAAATTCGGTCGCATGCTGGAAAGTCTCGGTGTGCTGACCACAGTGGAAACGGACGGTTTGGGCGACGGGGTCCCCCAGAGTGTGGAGACGGCGCTCTATCGAGTCCTTCAGGAAGCCGTCACCAATGTGGCCAAGCATGCCGAAGAGGGCGGTGAATGCCGGATCTGCATCCGCGCCCATGGCGGTCAACTGGAACTGGCCGTCGAGAACACCGTGGCGTCACCAGGATCGCCCGGCCGTATCAGGTGGAACTCGTCGGGCAGCGGGCTCATCGGCATGCGAGACCGAGTGGATGCTTTCGGGGGCACCCTGTCGTCGGGCAATGAGGGCGGCTGGTGGAAGGTCCACGCCCAAGTTCCCCTGCATGGAGCCCACGCCTGAATGTGACTTGCATCACATTGTCGACCAAAAGAATAGCCAAAGGTCCAATAGCGGCTCCGAAGGCGCGCCGGTTAACCTGAAAGGGCCCCATGAGACGGTGCACACGGATCGGACGGTGGAATCAGCCCGGGGGGATACGGGCCCACCAATCCAATATCCGCTGAGAGGCGGTGGCTTAGCCACCGCCTCTCAGGTGTTTAACGAGGCTAAGGTGACAAGAATGAACGCCCCGTCTGGCGTGCTCGCTGGGCAGACAGCACGCACGCGCACTTCTTGGATCCCCATCGTCGCCGCCGGCGTTGCCGCAGCAATGCACGTCTGGAAACTGCCGGAGGCCTTGTCCTACATCCAGCAGGACCTCGGCATGACCCTCATCGAATCGGGCGTACTGCTGGGAATCGTCCAAGTGGGGTCCATGCTCCTCGGCCTGGGCATCTCCCTGTTCTCCGAGGTTCTGGGTCTGCGCCGTACCCTGCTCATTGGCCTGAGCCTGTTGGCGACGGGATCGCTCGCCGGGGCGTTCGCGGACACCACGGCCTTCCTCATGGCCACCAGAGCGGTGGAGGGGGTGGGGTTCCTCATGGCGACCGTCGTCGCCCCGCCGCTGATCCGGCTCATCACTCACCCGGCCAAGACCAACATCGCCATGGGATGGTGGGGCTCCTTCCAGGGGTTGGCGACCTTCGTCGCCGTCCTGGCCTCGACATTTCTGTTGACCGGTGTCAGCTGGCACGTGTGGTGGATCGTCATGGCCGTGGTCACGGCTGCCACCATCCCCCTGATCCTGTTCTTCGTGCCGCCACCGCCGGCGGGCCGCGATGCGAACGTGAGGCTCGCCGTGGGACGGGTGGGGGCCACACTGCGAACCTTGACCCCGTGGATCGGCGGACTGGTCTTCGCCTGCTACACCCTGCAATGGGGTTCGGTGATCAGCTTCCTGCCAACCATCTTCGATGACGCCGGGGTCGGCGGTCTCTGGCCGGGCATCGCCACCGCCGTGGTCGGCGGGGTGAACGGCGTGGGCAACATCCTGACCGGCAGGCTGCATCAGCGGGGGATCCCGATGCGCAGGTTGGTCATGATCGGACTGGCCACCATGGGCATCACCTCGGTGATCACCTTCGCTCCGGATTGGTCGACCGTTCCGGGCGGGCTGGCTGTCCAGATCGTGGCCGTGGCGGTGTTCTCCGGAGGCGGTGCCCTGATTCCCGCCACGCTGAACAGAATCGCGGTGGACATCGCGCCGCCCAACGGCTCGGGGGCGGCCGTGATGGGATTGATGGTCCAGATCTACAACGGGGCGAACTTCGTGGGCCCGATCCTCTTGGCCACCATCGCCACCGCCGTCGGCAGCTGGCACTACTCCTGGGTCATGACCCTCGCTGCCACAGTGATCGGATTACTCCTGGCCTGGCGGTTCCTCTCGAACCGTCGGCTGGGTATCGACTTTCAGCACCGCGGCTGATCAGTCACAACCGTCCGGTCCGCAGGCGGGCGCCTCTGAGGCGGGCTGAACCATATTCAGGGGCCGGGAGTCAGCCCATGCCTGCTCGAGTGCTTGGGCGAAGACCTCGGTCGGCTGC
Organism: Citricoccus sp. GCM10030269; assembly: GCF_042665635.1. Taxonomy (NCBI): domain Bacteria; kingdom Bacillati; phylum Actinomycetota; class Actinomycetes; order Micrococcales; family Micrococcaceae; genus Citricoccus; species Citricoccus sp. GCM10030269. Next base: position 568,467 of record NZ_JBHTCV010000002.1, read on the forward strand.
GCACCGGAAACACCATAGGTGCGGCCCAGCACGAAGAAGGGCACACCGGACACACCGAGCGCTCGGGCCTCGGCCAGGTCTTGCTTGACGGCGGCTTCCCAACTGGCCTCCGTGAGGGCCTGGCGGACGTGGTCCTCCGTGAGTCCTGCGGCGAGGCCCAACTCGACCAGGACGCCGTCGTCGCCGATGTTCTTGCCGTCCTCGAAGTGTGCGCGGAACAGCTGCTCCTCGAGCTCATGAGTTGAGGCCAGGGAAAGGGCCTTCGCGCGTTGGATGACTCGATGGGCCTTCCACGAGTTGGCGACCACGAGGGCATCGAAATCGTAGGTCAGACCGACTGATGCGGCCTGTTCGGAGACGTGGCCGAGCATGCCGGCCACCTGTTCCCGCGAGAAGCCCTTCGACTCCACGAGATAGTCGATCTCGCTGCGGTCATCATGCTCGGGCAGTGTCGGGTCGAGCTGGTAACTCTTCCACTCGACCTCCACCTGCTCTCGGTGCTCGAAGGCGGAGAGGGCCTGTTCGAATCGACGCTTGCCGATGAAACACCACGGGCAGGCGATGTCAGAGAAAATCTCAATCTTCACGTCAGAGCCAACCCCGGCGCGGCCCCGAGTATTCCGATACTGAGCATTCCCAGTATTCGCGGTACTCCGAATACTCCGGCGGAGCCTCAGGCGTCCCGCAGGCCGCCCTGCCACAAGGCGTCGAAGGGAGTGTTCCCCGCCACGCGCTGCTTGATGCCGGCCGTGACGAAGTCCTTGGCCCGCCGGGCGGCGTCGAGCGGGGTGGCACCCTTGGCGAGCTCGGCGGTGACGGCGGCGGCCAGTGAGCAGCCCGCGCCCGAGACTCCGTGATCGCCGACCTTCGGCACCGAGAGGACCTCCAGCGTCTCGCCGTCGTAGAAGACGTCCACGGCGTCCGGGCCGTCCAGCTTCATGCCGCCCTTGGCCAGGACCACGGCACCGGAGATCTCATGAATACGCTGCGCGGCCTGCTGGAGATCCTCGACGGTCTCGATCGTCAGCCCCGAGAGCTGTTCGGCCTCGAAGTGATTCGGCGTGGTGAAGGTCGCCAGGGGCAGCAGTTCAGCGGAGAGCGCCCGGTCGGTGTCCAGGGCATGGCCGGGCTCTTGCCCCTTGCAGATCAGTACCGGATCGAGCACCACGTGGTCCCAGTCCTGATTCTTCAGGGCGGTGGCCACCGTGGAGATGGTGTCCGGGGACCCCATCATGCCCAGCTTGGTGGTCTTCAGCGTCCCAGCGTAGTCGGCCTGGATGGCTTCCAACTGAGCGGCGATCACCTCTGGCTGCACGGGGACGAAGCGGTGGTTCCAGTCGTCCTTCGGGTCGAAGGAGACGATGCACGTCAACGCGACCATGCCGAAGGTGCCCAGTTCCTGGAACGTCTTCAGGTCGGCCTGGGCTCCGGCGCCGCCAGTCGCTTCCGAACCGGCGATCGTCAGGGCGAGGGCGGGGTTGTGCACGTCGTACGAAGCAGAAGAAGGCATGCCCACCATGTTAGGCCTGTGGGGACTCCGCTGACATCCGCGCAGGTGACGCCGTCGGTTGCGGACGGACCACGGCCACCAACGGCCGCGCGACGCTGCGTCCCAAGGCCATGAGAATGGCGGCGGGGAACCCGATCACCGGGATCAGCATCGGAACCAGCCCGCCGGCTCCCGTGAACAGCACGGCGACTCCGTACAGCATGCCCACCAGGGCATAGCCGAACACATGGACCCACTGGTTGGTCTGATACCGGAAGAACCAGTTCACCAGCAGGCACAGCGGCAGACCGATGACCAGTCCGGCCAGCCCGACGACGGCCAGCAGAGGTGACAGCGAGCCGTACACCTGGAGGGCGGGAACCAGATTGAGTACCACCACGATGGCGGCCATCACGAGATTCGGCGCCAGCCAGGCCACCAGGAAGCCGTAGAGGGACATGCTCAGTCGAGGTCGAGAACCAGCGGCGCGCGCCGATCGTGTGCGTCGGCTCGGCGCGACCGGAATGGGGGTGGTCATGGCTGCTCCAATGGTGACGGCGGGCTGAAGGCCCGTGCCAGTCTACCGATCAGGCGAACGCCGTGCCGTCCATCAGCTTGCGGGCGGTGCGGACGCTGCCGGTGACCAGCACCGTGACGTCCTCCGCGGTCACGGAGCTACTCGCGGGACTAGCAGGCCGGCGCTCGTCGGCGATCTCGACCTCCACCTTCAGGTCGGTATGGCCGGTGGGGTGCTCCACACGGACGTCCTGCACTGCGTGGTCGCCCTCCAGCCCGGCGACGACGGTGCCGGGAACGGCCCAGGCCACGGCCACGGAGGCTCCCGCGAAGACACCGATCGCCTCGTGTACGCGCTTTGGAATGAAGCACCGCGTGTTGAACGTTCCACCCTGACGTGCCGGAGCAACCAAGCAGACCTTCGGCACCGTGGCCGCCGCGACGTCCCCCAGCCCCATAGCGGCGCCGGCTTCCAGTCGCACGGCCTCCACGGTGGCGCACAGCCGCTCGTCGGCCTCCAGCTCGGACGGTTCCTCCGTGCCGTCCACGCCGAGTTCAGCCGCATCGATCACGACGACGGGCATCCCGTTGTCCACGCAGGTGACCGGAACGCCGGCAAAGGTGTCACTCAGGTTCCCCGTGGGGAACAGGGCGCCGCAGCTGGAGCCGGCCGTGCCCTGGTAGTCCAGGACGACCGGGGCCGCCGTGCCGGGGACACCGGCGATCTCCGTGTCGCCGACGTACGAGACGCGACCGGCCGGCGTCGTGACCGTGGCCAGGGCGTCCGATCCGGTGTTGAGCATGTGGATGGGAACCTCGGTGGTGCCGTCCTGTGCTGGGACCAATCCCCGCTCGATCGCGAAGGGTCCGACGCCCACGAGGATGTTGCCGCAGTTCTGCTGGTCAGAGACGACCGCCTCGTCCACGGCGACCTGCAGGAAGAGGTAGTCGACACCGCCGTCGGGACGGGTGGAGACGATGGCGACCTTGCTGGTCAGCGGGTGGGCGCCGCCCAGGCCGTCGATCTGCCGTGCGTCCGGCGAACCCATGAGGCGCAACAACAGGGCATCGCGTTCGGCCCGATCGGCGGGCAGATCATCGGCGAGGAAGTACAGGCCCTTGGAGGTCCCGCCGCGCATGATCATGCAGGGAACTCCGTGGGTGGAGTACTCGGCAGTCGAGATGTTCGTGGCGTTCATCGGAGCAGCTCTTTCCTTCGGTGGAAGTGACTCGGGGTGTCCGTGACAAAATTGTTTACAATCGGAACCATCATGACTGACGAGCGGGGGAGATGACCAGTGGCAACTGCAGCGCGCGGCAGTACCGCCGTGAACGCGTCTGAGGTCGCGGGGAAGATCCGCCGGGCCATCTTCGCTGGCGAGCTCGTCCCCAATCAACGTCTGGTCGAGGCGGACCTGGCCGAGATGTACGGGGCCAGCCGTGGTCATGTGCGCACCGCCCTGTCGGAGCTGACCGTCGAGGGTCTGGTGGAGCGGATCCAGAACCGCGGGGCGCGCGTTCGTTCCGTCCCGCTGGAGGAGGCCCTGGAGATCATTGAGGTTCGTGCCGCTCTGGAGGCGCTCTGTGCCTCGCGGGCAGCGACGCGGATCACCGATGGTCAGATCCAGGATCTGCGCGAGATCGGTCGGCGGATGGAGCGGGCCGTGGAGGCGGGGGATCAGGGTGCGTATGCCCAGGGCAATACCGATCTGCACTCCACGGTGATTCGGCTCTCGGGACAGCAGACGGCCGCTGCCACCATCGACCGGCTGAGAGCCCAGGCCGTCCGGTTTCAGTACCGACTGTTCGCCAAGCCGGGGCGGGCGCTGCAGTCACTCCCGGAGCATCTGGAAATCATCGAAGCGGTCTGTTCGCGCGATCCCGAGCGGGCTTCGCAGGCCATGGAGGTCCACCTGCTCTCCGTGGGCGCGGCCATTCAGGAGTCGGTGGAGGAGGCAGGTCAGGAGGCAGGCCGGGAAGCAGGTCAGGAGTCCTCCCGGGAGCCGGTGCCCTCACGGTCCTGAGTGCGGGAGACCCGTCTGCTCTTGCGGCGCTACGGCGTCGAGGAGTTGATGTCCTGGACGTTGTTGCGCAGGGTGCGGAGAGCGGTGGAGAGGGACTCTCGCTGGTCATCGTCCAGGCCGGCCAGCAGGCGTTCCTGGAGTGCTGCCACACTGTCGTGGAGATGTGTCACCGCTTCCCGGCCTTCCCTCGTGGCATGCAGGAGCAAGCGCCGCGCATTTCCCGGATCCGGCGCGCGGCTGATCAGCCCCTGATCGATCAAGGGGCCGATGGTTCCGGCCATCGACTGCGGCCGGACGAAGGAGCGTCTGGCCAACTCTGACGAGGTCACCCCCGGCCGGGACAACAGGACGGTCAGGGCCGTGTACTGAGCCGCCGTGAATCCCTGCTCTCCGACGGTTGTCTCGAACACCGGGCGCACGCCGGTGTCCAGCAGCTTGATCATGTAGATGAACCAGCCGTCAGCGTCACCGCTGAGGCCGTCATGGCCGTCGTGACCGTGGGCGGATCCGGTCGCGTGGGCGGACATGGCGGCTCCTTGGTCGGTGGCTCTTGACGATTGTTTCAGGCTACCTGAGACTGAGGAGGTTCCCGATCATCATGATCATCAACTGCTGGAGACAAGGGCCCCTTCATGCACGAAAACTACGCCGTGCTCTGGAACGAGATCGCGCGCCGCGCTCCGGAGCGACTGGCCGTGCGATCCCCCTCGCAGGACTACACCTACGGGGAACTGGACACGACGGCTCAGCGCGTGGCTGATCGGTTGTCGGATCACGGCGTCGGGTCGGGGACCAGGGTCGCGTTCTTCCTGCACAATACGGTCGAGTACCTGGTGGCCTTCTACGCCTGCTTGAAGCTGGAGGCGATCCCGGTCTCGGTGAACTACCGCTATCTCGGTTCCGAGCTCGCTGAGCTGATGAGGGTCTCCGATCCGGTGGCGCTGATCTACGGAAGCGCCTATCGAGGGCCGGTCGACGATGCGATGGACCGCCTCGTCGACGGAGGCGGCCGTCCCCGAGTGCTGTTCGAGGTTGGTGACCCCGAGGAGGGCGCCCGCCCCGGGGATGACGGCGACGCCCGACACGCTGGTGTGCACGAGACGCACTTCGCTGACCTTGCCCGGCCCGACCTGGCCCGGCCCGCCCTTGCCTGGCCCGACGGCGACCGGTCACCTCAGGCACCATCGGCTCCGGATCGCTCTGGGCCTGAACGCCCTGCTCCTGAACGTCCCGATCCGGAGGCGGAGCTGTACATCTTCACCGGCGGAACCACGGGCACCCCCAAGGCCGTGGTCTGGGGCATCGGCGATCTGCTGCACATCCAGCAGTCCTCCATCTACGGGCCGATCGGGGTGCCCTTCCCGAAAGAGGTGGAGGGCGCCGTGCGCATCGCCGTGGACGAGAACCGGCCGCCGGTGAGGACCCTGCCACTGGCGCCATTTATCCACGCCACGGCCCTGTTCAGCGCCATGAACACCCTGGCCTTGGGCGGCACGGTCCTGATCAATCCCAACCCGAGCCTCGTGCCGGGCGACGTGGCACGGCTGATCGTGCGCGAAGAGGTGACCCGCCTGATCGTCGCGGGGGACGCTGTCGCCATTCCCCTCCTCGATGCCCTGGAGGCCGAACTCGCCGGTGCTGAGTCGAGTCTGTCCTCCGTGATCAGCTCCGGCATGCGATTCAGTGATGACACCAAGCGACGCCTCCACGCCCTGGGTCAGGTGACCATCGTGGATATCCTGGCCTCGACCGAGGGTGGTCCCTATGCCATGGCCACCACGACGCGGGCCGAGGAGCTGCCGGCGCGGTTCCGGCTGACCGAGGACGCCGTGGTGCTGGATGCTGACCAGCGGGAGGTGCAGGACGTTCCCGGATCCACGGGTGTGCTCGCCTACCGCGGAGCCCTGCCCAAGGGGTACCTCAACGATCCGGAGAAGTCCGCCGAGGCGTATCCGGTGATCAACGGGGTCCGGCACTGTTCCCCGGGGGACTACGTGCGGGTGGAGGAGGGCGGCTACATCGACCTGCTCGGCCGGGGAAGTTCCGTGGTCAACACCGGCGGGGAGAAGGTTTTTCCCGGTGAAGTCGAAGAGGCGCTGCTGTCGCACCCGGCGGTGGCCGACGTCGTGGTGTTCGGCGTACCGGACCCTCGGTGGGGCGAGGCGGTGGCCGCTGTCGTTGAGGTGGAGCCCGGCGCGGAGGTGACTGAACGCGACCTCCTCGACCACGTTGCGGGACGGTTGGCCGGCTTCAAGAAGCCGCGGACGCTGGTGCTGCGGCACAGCCTCGATCGCGGTCCGACCGGGAAGCTGAACATGGCCCAACTTAAATCGTCTCTTGGAGCACGGGCCTCATAGCCGTTGCAAACAACTATTGGCAGGGTGTTGCCCGAATCACACTCTGATACCTATGCTCATAGGTATTGAAGGCCAACGGAGACCACAACAGCAGGAGAGAAGACATGTCAGAACAGAAGTCGTTGCAGCAGGCCATGGAGGCCGCTGGGAACCCCGTCGAGATGATGCGGAACTCGAAGGTGGGCGCCTACATCTACCCGGTGGTCGCCCCCGAGTTCACCAACTGGCGGGACGAGGTCAAGGCGTGGCGCGAGACCGCGGTCATGTTCGACCAGACGCACCACATGGACAACCTGATCATCAAGGGCCCTGACGCCCACAAGCTGGTGTCCTACACCGCGATCAACTCGCTCGAGAACTTCCCGGTCAACCGCGCCAAGCAGTACGTTCCGGTGACTCCCGCCGGCTATGTCATCGGCGACGGCATTCTGTTCCACGAGGAGCAGGACCAGTTCACCTACGTGGGCCGCGCGCCGGCCACCAACTGGCTGAAGTTCCACGCCGAGACCGGCGATTACGACGTCGAGCTGATCGAGGACCGTCGTTCCCCGTCGCGTCCGATGGGCAAATCAGTGACGCGCGAGTACTGGCGTCTGCAGATCCAGGGTCCCAAGGCCTGGGACGTCATCGAGAAGGTCAACGGTGGGCCGGTGGAGCAGCTGAAGTTCTTCCACATGGACACCATGAACGTGGCGGGACTGACCGTGCGCACCCTGCGTCACGGCATGGCCGGCGCTCCGGGCCTGGAGCTGTGGGGCGACTACAAGGACTACGACAAGGTCCGCGAGGCGATCATGGAGGCCGGCGAAGAGTTCGGTCTGGCCGCCGTCGGCGCCCGCGCCTACTCCTCGAACACCCTGGAGTCCGGCTGGATCCCCTCGCCGCTGCCGGCCATCTACTCCGGTGACGGAATGCTCGCCGACTACCGCGCCTGGCTCGGTGCCGACTCCTACGAGGCCAACAACGCCATCGCCGGCTCCTTCGTCTCCGACAACATCGAGGACTACTACACGACCCCGTGGGAGTTGGGCTACGGCAACTTCATCAAGTTCGACCATGACTTCATCGGTCGCGAGGCCCTGGAGAAGATCGACGCCTCGACGCAGCGCCACAAGGTGACGCTGGCCTGGGACGACGAGGACATGGCGCGGATCCACGCCTCCATGTACGGCAAGGATGAGCTGCCCTTCAAGTTCTTCGACCTGCCCAACGCCAACTACGGCTCCTCCAACTTCGACTCGGTCGTCGACGAGTCCGGCAAGGTCGTGGGCTTGTCCATGTTCACCGGCTACTCGTACAACGAGCGCACGGCGCTCTCCCTGGCCGTCGTGGACCCGGACGTCAAGGTCGGAGACCGCCTGAAGGTCATCTGGGGCGAGCCCGACGGCGGCTCCGGCAAGACCACCGTGGAGCGTCACCGCCAGACCGAGGTCAACGTCACCGTCTCGCCGGTGCCGTACTCCTCCGAGGTGCGGGACAACTACGAGGGCTCCTGGCGCAAGAAGGGCGAGGTCTGATCCTTCGCTGCTGTTAGTTTCTGTTTGATCTACTGCTGATCGCACGAGGCCACGCGGGTGAACCGCGTGGCCTCGTGCGTTTCGGAAGCGCTCAACACACCGTCACACCCGGTCTTTGAGCTTCCGGTCCCGGCCGTAAACGATCATGGCCAGGATGATGATGACCCCGTAGAGAATCTGTTGGTCAGCGGTGGTGAATCCGTGGCCCACCATCACCGTGGACACCACCATGAGCATGAGCGCACCGCCGACGGTGCGGGTGTAGTCACCCGGTCCGCCGAGGACGGTGCCGCCGACGACCACGGCGGCGAGCGACTGAAAAAGGTACGGTCCGCCGATGGCTGTGGTGACCGTCCCGGCGAAGGCGGCCAGCATGACCCCGGCCAGGGAGGCGGCCAATGCAGAGAAGGCGAACACGAGAATCCACGTGGTGCGCAGCCTGATCAAGGAGTAGCCCGCCGCGACCGGATTCGCGCCGGCGGCCTGGAGACGCCGGCCCGCCACCGTCTTGTGCAGAAACACCCACATGAGCACGATGACGATTCCCCAGATCACCAGCAGAGGTGGGATGGGGAGGCCGAACGTCGTCGACTGTTGCGACGTCAACTTCGTCAGCCACTCTGGAGCACCGCCGGCGATGACTCCTTCGCTCTGGACCTGGACCACACCGAGTGCCAGTGAACCCATCGCCAAGGTCGCCACCAGCGGGTCGACGGAGAATCGGTGGCACAACCACCCCACGAGCCCGCCGAGTATCAGCGCCACAGGAACCATGATGGCGAAGGCGATCCAGAAATGAAGGCTGTACATCACCGCGATCTGCGTCACCATCACGGCCCCGAAGACGATGAAGTTCGCCACGGACATGTCCACACCGCCGATGAGGACCACCAGGGTCTGACCGATCCCGGCCAGTCCGACGAGAGCAGTCAGAATGAGGATCGACTTGAGGGTTCCAGCCGTGCCGAAACCGTCGATCGTCAGGGCACCGAAGGCGAACGCCAACACCGTGATCGCTAGCTGGAGGAGAGGGAACCTCTGTTGCCAGAGTGCCAGGCGTTGCCAGGGGGAATTGCTCTCACCGGAACCCGGGCCGGAGGGGGTAGCTGCCTCCGCACTCTCCGGCGAAGCGGGGTGCGTCAGTGACGTGGTCATGTCAGTGGGCCTTTCGTTGGGGAGACAGGACCGAGCTCAGAACGATGGCGAAGAGCAACAGGGATCCGGAGACGAGACTCATCCACGTCGTGGGGACATGGAACACCGAGAGCATGTTCTGCACGAGGAAGACCACAGCGGCGCCGCACAGCGCGCCGATGACGCCGCCACGGCCACCGCCGAGCCGGACGCCTCCCAACGCCATGGCCGTGATGGCTCCCAGAATGTAGGCCTGGCTGGAGGACGCATCGATGGAACTGGTCAGCCCGGCCAATGCCAGACCTCCGAGGGCCGCCAGCACACCGCCGAGCACGTACGTCAAGATACGTACAGCGCCGACAGGAATGCCGGAGGAGAACGCGGTGGCATCGTTTCCGCCGACGGCATAGGTGTTCCGGCCGAAGGCGGTTCGGGCGAAGGCCCACCAGATGAGCAGAGCGGTGCCGATGGACAGCAGACCTCCGGGGATAATCCACACCGAGCCGCCCAGCATCTGCACCCAAGACCACTGCAGGTTGAACGGTGTTGGCGCGAGCCGCAGGTTGATCCCGGACAGTACGAACATGCTCGCGAGGGTGGCGACGATCGCCGGAACGCGTAGCCACACGACGATCACTCCGTTGATCAGACCGATGACGGCGCCCACGCCGAGCAACAGAGGGATGGCCGGCCAGCCTCCTATTCCGGCGGGCGTGAGATAACCGATGAACAAGATCGATGTGAGCGTCATCTGTGCGCTGATGGACAGATCGATCCCTCCGGCCACCACCGCCGGAGTACTGGCGATGGCAGCCAGAGCCAGGGGAGCGAACGAGGCGAGCTGAAAGACCGGACCGAAGTTCGGCTGAAGGATCAGATTGATGACCAGCATGACCACGGAGGCCGCGAGGGCGAACGCGAAGGGATAGTCTCGGAGCATTTGCCCGATACGACGGTGTCTGGCGGCCGCCGCGGTGGCTGCTTCGGCCGGGTGTGTAGTGGTCGGATTCTCAGGGGTCGTGAGCACGGTCAAGAGGTCACCTCCATGTCTGGGCTCCTGGGAGAGCTGGAGTCCTTCGCCGTCTCCAACGTGGCGAAGAACGACGTCACGAGGCCGTCCCGGGTGATCTCGTGCTTGCGATGTTCGGCCACCACGTGGTCTTCGTGGAAGACCAGGACACGATCCATGAGCTCAAGGTGCTCGTCGACCTCCGTGGACAGCATGACCACGGCCAGTCCGTCACTGGTCAGCTCGTGCAGCAGGCGGTATAGATCCCGCTTGGCATTGATGTCGATGCCCCGGGTCGGGTCGTTGAGCAAGAGAATCTGCGGGTTGGCTGCGAGCCAGCGCGAGATGACGACTTTCTGCTGATTGCCGCCGGACAGCGTGGTGATGGCGTCACTGCTGCGTCGGAACGTGATGTTGAGCCGGTCGACATAGTGCTCGAATCGGCGTCGAGCAGACCGATCGTCGACGAGGCCGGCGGTGCTGTCACGGGAGAGCGTCGGGATGGAGAAGTTGTCCAGGATACTCATCCACGGAAACAGGGATTCGGCCCGACGTTCACGGGGAACATAAGCGACTTTTTGCCTGGCTGCCTCGTGGGGGTTGGTCAGCGGGTGGTTCTGTCCATTGACGGTGACGACCGAACCACTGACTTGTCCCATTCCGGCCAGCGCCCGCAGGAAATCCGCTTGCCCCTGACCTTCCAGTCCGGCGAGACCGACCAACTCGCCGGCATGAAGGCGAAATTCGATGGTTCCGCCGTCAGGGGAGGTCTGCAGGTCTCGCGTCTCCAGAACGACAGGTGCCACGGTCGCGGCCGGCCGAACCTCGTCCCGGACCGACGCTGGTGCCAGCGAGCCGCTCCCCGTCATCAGCCGAATCACCTCGTCCGGGGTCCAGTTCGTTCCGGACAACGTCCCCACCGTGCGTCCGGACCGCAGAACCGTGATGCGGTCGGCGATCTCTTCGACCTCATCCATGCGGTGGGTGATGAGGATGATGCCCGTGCCCTCCTCGCGGAGTCCGCGCACCGCGTCAAACAGCCTGGACCGCCCATCGAAGTCCAGTGCGGATGTGGCCTCATCGAGGACGAGCAAACGGGGCCTTCGCAGCAGGGCACGCGCGATGGCGCACCCCTGTCGGTCGCTCAAGGACAGTGATTCCATCGGGCTGTCCAGGGAGGGTGGAGTCTGGAACAGCTGGTCCAGAACCTCGCCAGCACGCTCGATCTTGGTCCGCCGGTCGACCACCGTGGAGAACACGCCGTCAACGCCGAGCCAGAGATTGTCGAGAACGGACATCGGCTCCACGGAGAGCACCTCCTGGAAGACCGTCGCGACTCCAGCCGTCATGGCCTGCCGGGGAGAGGCGAAGCCACGCTGAGATTTCCCCGCCAAAGTCAGGGTCCCGGTGTCCGGAACGTGGATGCCGGCGAGCATCTTGACGAGACTCGACTTGCCCGAACCGTTCTCTCCCATGATGGCGAGAACCTCGCCGGGCCTGACGTCGAATTGTGCTTGGGCCACTGCCGTGGTCGGTCCGAAACGCTTCGACACGTCTTCCACCGTGAGTAGGGCGGTGGCGGAACGCTGGGCTTGGCCGGTCTGGCTGGTCTGGTTGGTCTGGTTGGTCTGGTCAGACATGGAAGGCACCACTACTCGCCGGGATGCGTGAACATCAGGTCGGTCTGCTCCTGGGGCAGGAGCTCTCCGTGTGACTGGATCTCCTCTGAACTTGTGGTGGTGGCATCGGGAACCGCGAAGTCGTCCAGATTGTCCTCGGTGATCAGCAGATTGCTGGTCACGATGTGGTTGAACTTGGGGCCCTCTCCCTCAATGATCCTGGTGGAGATGTCGAAGACAGCTTCGGCGCCCATCTTCCCGTTCCCTCCCGTGGCGATGCCCTCGTAACCATCCGGTTGGAGCTTTTTCCACCAGGCCAACGACGCTGCAGAGGCGATGTGGTCGACAACAATCGGCATCGGGCTTCGGCCAGCACTGTCGAAGGCCGAGAACACGCCCGTGCCCATGGAGGCCACCTGATACGCCATATCGATCTCCTGCGGGTGAGTCGCCAGGAAGGTGGAGACAGCTGACTTCGCGGCCGCCTCGGAGAAGTCCCCCGCCGGGGTTCCGACGATGGACACGTCCGGGCAGAGTCCGATCACCCTCTTGGCCGATTCCACGGAGACGGTGTTGACGGACATTCCCTCCATGCCCTGGACAATCATCACATTCCCCTCGCCATCGATCTTCTCGAGGCCTCGGGAAACGGGTTCAGCCACCGTGGTGAACGTGTTTGGAGCGACATCGACGGCATACTCGGAGGGAATGAATCCGGTCCAGGTCACCGTAGGAATACCCTTCTTTCCGGCATCGTTGACCGCCTGTACGAAAGCGTCTCCGGAAACGGGCTGGGCGATGATGATATCGGCGCCATCCTGGACCAACTGACTGTAGGCGCGGAGTTGATCGGCCGCGGTGACCGATCCCCCCGTGCCGCCGGGGTTCTGAACGATCAGCCGATCCACGAGTCCTTCGCTCTCGGCCTCCTTGAATGACGCGGTGATCTGCCCGGCGAACGCGTTCGCATAGGTGCTTCCACTGTCCAGCTGCAGATAGCCGACGGTAGCCGGCTCACCGTCATTCAGCGGGCCTGCGTCAGCCCAGGCAGACGCGTCGATCCGGTAGGGGAAGCCGTTGAACAGCTCCTTCAGTTCCGGGCTTTCCTCCGCCAAGAGGTCGTCGGGATCGTTGGGTTCAACGGTCGGCACCGTCCCGCAGTCGCCCTGCAGTGCAGCGGCGGTCCCGTGGTCGCCGCTGCCGGCGGAGTCGCCGGCGTCGGCCGCCGGTCCCGATTGCCCCGAGCAGCCGGACAGCACCAGAGACAGGGAGGCGACGGCGGAACAGGTCAGGAGTGCGGTGCGGTGGTTGGACTGGCGACCATGGCCAATGTTTGCCTTCATGTGAATTCCTTTAGATGACACGAGTGAGTAATTCTCACGGTGGGTGGAGAAGAGTCGTGACGCCGGACCGCAATGCGGGTGCGGGATATGGAGCGAACGTAGTGTGCTCTGAGTGGGTGGAGGACTCACATGGCCAAGGGGTGCACGCTGAGGCAAGAATGCCGAGAACTGATTCCCCCTGGATCAAATCACTCTCAGTTCGGGCGTGACTCAGGATTGTTCTGTGTCTATGGACATAGGTGGACCATCAACCTAAGGTGATGCGGGTCACATACTGGATTTCCAGTTATGTATTGACGTGCATGGTTTGAGAAGGGTTGCCCATGACTGTCGACTCACGATCTCCTGCGACCGCGCAGGGAGCGGACAACGTCGTTTACAAGAGCGTGTCGGACTATGCGAGGGATGTGTCCGAAGCCATCGCGCCCATGGCCGTGGAGAGTGGCCGTCACCGATTCTCCGGCGCGATCTCCGCACGGCGATTCGGACTGATGGAGCTGTGCTCGATCCACACCAGTCAGCACACCATCACCAGAAGTGAAGAACATATTGCCGGAATGCGGCGCGCGTCCTACAAGTTCTGCCTGCAGATGAGTGGCAGCGGCTTGATCAGGCAAGCTGGCCGTGAAGCGGTGCTGCGCCCTGGAGACATCGCCTTCTATGACTCGGACGTGCCCTACTCGTTGGTGACGACGGATGAGAACTGGTCCATGATCATCCTCATTCCACGAAACCGGCTCGGAATATCGGAGCAGAAGGCTGCGGAATTGACGGCCGTGCGGATGCCGATCGAAGACGGCGTCACCGCAACGGTGAGCGGCTTTCTCGGCCAGTTGATCCGGATGGCCGACCGCGTGTCGACCTTTGACGGTGCACGGCTGGCCCAGAACACGACGGACCTCCTCTCGACGCTCATCGCCTCTGAGCTGGGGGATGACTCGCGGGCGCACTCGACCGGAGAACAGCCCTTGATGCAGCGGATCCTCGCGTACATCGAGTCTCACCTCGACGACCCGGACCTGAGCCCCCAGTCGGTGGCGGCAGCCACATTCATCTCAGTACGCCATCTCCACGGCCAGTTTCACCAGCAGGGCCACACTGTCTCCACGTGGATCAAGCACCGCCGGCTGGAACGCGCGAAGGTGGACCTGGCCGATCCACGGCTGCGCAGTACTCCGGTCGCCGCGGTGGCTGCGAGGTGGGGCATCTTGGACGCGCCGCACTTCTCCCGTTCCTTCAAGGCGACCTTTGGGGAAACGCCGTCGGAGTTTCGCCGGCGAATGGCCGCATAGCGCCCATCGAACGATCACTGCGCTCCTGCGCAAGGAAGATGCCCGCAGTGGCAACCCTGCTTCAGTTCGCCGCCATAGCGTGTGATGACAGCAAGGGTGATCGACGGTACATCCGGAGGTCACCACACGACCGATCCGCGTCGACGCATCGCGTCCCCGCGGTGTGAATGGAGGAATCTCATGGCTGAAACCCTGTCCCACGATCCGCAGACCCTGTCCGCGTGGCGACCGCCTCACCTCTTGGGCATGCATCGGCAGGATCTGCTGGAGCTGTTCGGTCAGTTGCCGGCGCCCGCGGACGGTGAGCTGGACGGCGAATACTCGGGGTACGACTACCTCGGCCATACCCGAGAGGGCTGGGACGCCGGCTGGGCACGGGCCGAGGCCGGCCAGGGCACCTGGTGGTTGGGAAAGGCTTTCCACGGCGATGAGGGATACAACCGGATTTTGAATGCCAACGGCAGCACGACTCGCATGATGCGGTTCGGCGTCCGTCCCGGTGAGTCACTCATCGACGGCAAGCCCGCGCTGCTGCTGGTGTACGGGGACTTCGACAACCCCACTGGCCGCGAGGGACTGGTGGATGAGGTGCGCAGAATCAATGATGACCTCTACGTGGCCGCCTGCACCTTCCCGGCGGAGAACGGACAGCGCAGCGAGCCGTCCATCATCGTGCTCTCCGGTCCCGCCCAGCCCTGGGTCGGTGTCGACGATCCCCGCGCGGAGGCCAGGCTGTGAAAGCGGCGATCACTCCCGCCGTCGGCGAGAAGTTCGTTGTTCGGGACGATGTCGTCCTGGACGAGCCCGGTCCCCAAGAGGTCCTGGTTCAGGTCCGGGCATCGAGCCTGTGCCACAGCGATATCTCCGTGGCGGAGGACTCGGTGGGCTTCCCCATGCCGGCCCTTCTCGGCCACGAGATCGCGGGTGATGTCGTGGCCGTCGGGGCACGCGTGCGGGATTTCGCCGTCGGTGATCCCGTCGTGGCCTGTGGGATCACGGTGTGCGGTCACTGCACTGCCTGCCGCAGCGGACGTCCCTATCAGTGCGAATTCCCACATGAGGTCGGTCGGGCTCCCGAGGACGGACCACGGGTGCGGACCGACGAGGGTGAGCTCTTCCAGTTCATGGGCATCGGCGGATTCGCCGAACAGGTCCTGGTTCATGAGAACCAACTGGTCGCGGTGAGCCCGGACATCCCCTACGACAAGGCGTGCCTGCTCGGTTGCGGTGTCGTCACGGGTGCCGGTGCGGCCATCAACACGGCCCAGGTACGTCCCGGGCAGACGGTGGCCGTGATCGGCTGTGGAGGCGTGGGACTGAATGTGATCCAGGGTGCCGCCATGGCCGGGGCACGGCGCATTGTCGCGGTGGACCTGCAACCGGTCAAGCTCGAGCTGGCTCGTGCGTTCGGGGCCACTGATGTGGTCAATCCGGCCGAGACGGACCCCGTAGAAGCCGTCCGAGACGTGACCGGTGGTGGAGTGAACAGCGCCTTCGAGGTGATCGGACTGACCGGAACTGCCGTCCAGGCGTTGAACATGTGCCGCACCGGCGGAACCGCCTACTTGATCGGTGTGCAGAAGCCGGCAGCGAAGCTCGATTTTCAGATTTTCGAGGATTTGATCCTCCCGCAGAAGGGGCTTCGGGGCGTGTCCATGGGTTCAACCAATCCGCGCGTGGACATCCCCTACTACGCCGAGAGCTATCTGCAGGGCCGGTTGATGCTTGACGAGTTGGTGTCACAGCACATTCGGCTGGACGAGGTGAACGACGCTTACGACTTGTTGAAGGAGGGCGCGGTGGCGCGCTCGGTGATCACTGCCTTCTGATCCATTCGTTACCACTTTCAAGGAAACTCCCATGGCGCAAGCGCTACTCATGGAGCAAGTCGCCGCTCCGTTCATTCTGGGCGACATCTCACTCGACACCCCGCTGGATCGCGAGGTGAAAGTCCAGGTCAGAGCCTCCGGGGTGTGCCATAGCGACCTGACCGCATCGACCCATGACATGGGTCTGGAACTGCCGGCCGTCTTCGGGCACGAGATCTCCGGCATTGTCGCTGAAGTGGGCAAGGAGGTCACTCGGTTCCAGCCGGGTGACCAGGTCATCGCCTGCCTGCAGGCGCACTGTGGCGAATGCCCAGACTGTATCGACGGGCAGATCAACCTCTGCAAGCACCGGGACGCCGTCGCGCGAGACCCTGGACAACCACCCAGGCTGACCTGGAACGGCCGCCCGGTCACGCAGAACATGGATCTGGCCGGTTTTGCCGAAGAGATTCTGGTACACCAGAACAACCTGGTGAAGCTGGACGAACCGGTGGAACACGAGGTGGCCTGCATTCTGGGGTGTGGGGTGATCACCGGGGCCGGGGCGGTGATCGAGGGATCCCGCATCCGTCCGTTCTCCACCGTTGCGGTGGTCGGCTGCGGCGGAGTCGGGCTCAGCGCCATCGCGGCCGCCCGATTCGCGGGGGCCGCGCAGGTCATCGCGCTCGATGTGGTGGATTCCAAGCTCGAACTTGCTCGGGAGATGGGCGCGACTCACGTGGTCAACAGCGCTCAGACGGATCCGGTCCAGGCCGTCCGTGAACTCTCAGGAGGAGGGGTGACGAACGTCTTCGACGTCGCAGGGATCCCGGCGGTGACCGCGCAGTCCTACGACATGGTGGCACAGGGCGGAGAGATGGCCATTGTCGGTATGTCCGCGCCCGGCAGTACGTGGTCCCTGGACATTGGACCGGAGGCCTTGTTCCGGCAAGCCACTATCAGGCCGGTGCTGATGGGCAACAGCAACTTCAAGCGTGACATTCCACGGTATGCCGATCTATACCGGCAGGGCCGATTCAACCTCGACGCCTTGGTCTCGCGCACCATCAACCTGTCCGAGGTGAACGGCGCTTTTGACGACATGGCTGTTCACCCCGGGCGCACCGTGGTGGTCTTCGACTAGCCCGCCTCGAAGCGGAGGGCTCAGCGTCGTCCGCCACCGCGTCGCGCGGCGCCCTCAAGCCGACTGAAGCTCGTGCTCGAGGTGTCCGTCGTCATCGGGGCCGTTGAGCGCTTCGGAGATGCGCTTCGACGTGGTCATCAGGGGCGGGATGAGCTGGTGCGGAGTGAACTGGTCCTTCGGCGCGGTGATCCCGACGGCGGCGACCGTCCGTCCGTGTGGACCGGCGATCGGAGCGGCCAGCGCAATGACCCCGTCGATGATCTGGTCGTAGGCGACGGCCACCCCCCGTTGACGCACTTCCGCCAACACCTGGCGCAACTGGCTGGGATCGGTCACCGTGGACGGCGTATAGGCGATCAACGGCTTGTTCAGCAGCTCGTCCAGAGTCTCCGGCGCCGCCGCGGCCAGCAGGACACGACCCGTGGCGGTGGCGTGCATCGGCCACCGGCCGCCGAAGCGGCTGGTCACCGGAGCCCCGCCCGGAGCGAGCATCGACTCGAGATACAGCACGTCCTGCTGCATGGACACCGAGAGGTGGATGTTCGTCTTGGTGGCGTGGTGCAGGCCGTGGAGGAAGGGGTGGGCCAGTTGCTTCAGGCGCAGACGGTGACCGGCGAGCGAGCCGAGCTCCAGAACCTTCAATCCGATGGTGTACTCACCGTCCGGCTGGCGGTGCAAGGCACCCCATTCGGTCAGCTCACCGACCAGTCGGTGAGCTGTGGGGAGGGTTAGTCCGGCGCGCCGGGCGATCGAACTCAAGGTCAAGCTGTCATGGCGGTCCGTGAACGTGTCCAGAATGGCGAGGACGCGGCCGGCTGCTGTGGGCTTTGACTGCGATGTCAAGGCGACTCCTTCAGCGTGATGGGCATCACATCAGTCTAGCCATTGATCCACTATGTGGATAGGCAATTCTGCCGTTGTGTCCGCACTGATATCGGTTTCCTCAGGACGGGCGACGAATCAGGGCGGGGATCAGCGGCGCCAGCGTGCGGTATCGGAGGCACCCGCTCAGCACGCCCCAGGCGAACGCCGCGTTCTCTGCGGCTCGTGCGGGCAGCGCTGCCGCACCGGCCACCACGGCCAAGACGTCCAGAACGTCACCGTTCCGCCGGGAACGCCGGCTGACGGTGACCACTGTGTCCACCACGAGTCCGCGGAGCAGTAGTCGGCGTGCCGGTCGGCAGACGAGCGCGGCGGGAAGCAGCACCGGCAGGCCGTAGCGCCACGACCAGGATGCTGTTTGTCCCACGTTGGCGCTCAGGCCCGCCCAGGCCAGTCGCCCGGCGACGGCATCGGCCGAGTCGAACCGGTCCATGCGCCGTCTGAGTCGCCACCAGGACAACGAATAGGCGGCCGCCGAGGTCAGTGCGAAGACGGGCCAGGGCGCCATCATGGAGGCGGCGACCGCCAGTCCGGTCGCGTTGTACCGAGCAGGAGCCAAACGTCCGGGATGGCGCTGTGCGAGGGGTGCGGAACTGAGGCCGTAGCCGGCATGCTGACGCCACCAGCCGGCCGCGTCCTCTCGGGTGGTGTGGGCCACGTTAACGTCGGGGACGTATCTGACGCGCCAGCCGGCGTCTGTCAGCCTCCACACCAGATCGACGTCCTCGCCGACGCGCAGCTCCGCGCTGAAGCCGTCGCCCACAGTTGAGGTGCGTGCCACCCAGCACGCCGACGGCACGTAGGTCAGCCGCCGGGACGGACCCACGAGGCCAGGCGTGCTGCCCACGTCCAGCGGCCCCATCCACCGCTCGTACCGTGCCAGCGCCGCGTGGACGCCCCATGCCGGGGGATCGGTTCTCGTCCGTGCCGGAGTTCTCGGCGCCACCACTCGTGGTGCCGTCACCGCCAGCAGTGGATCGGAGAACTCCGCCAGAAGCCGTTCCAACTGCTCTGCCGTCACGGCCACATCGGAATCCACGAACGCCACGAAAGGGGTCTCCACATGCGCGAGGCCGGCGTTGCGAGCACCGGCCGGCCCGACATTGACCGGGAGATCGACCTGGTGGGCGCCGTGACGCGCCGTGACCGCCGACAGTCGTGGAGCATCCGCTGAGGCGTCGTTGACGACGATCACCCGGGGCCGGCGTTCCTCCGGGAGGCCGCCGAGAAGTCGGCAGAGCAGCCGGTCCAGCGCCTCCGCGCGGTCGCGCACGGGCACGACGACGGACAGGTGGGTCAGGCACGGTGGTTCCGGCTGGGCGGAGGGCACGGTGACGGCCAGATCCTGATCCGTCAGGCGACGGGCCAATGCCGCACTGGCTGGGCCGTCCACCTCCAGGATGCCCTGGGCGGGGGGCAGTGATCGTTCGTCGACGTGGATTCGTGCCAGGGCCGGGCGCAGGGTCGATTCGAGCAGGCCACCGGGAAACCGCCGAGCGGCCAGGCGGACCCGGGAACCGTTCGGAAGGACGGCCGTGCTGTCGGGTGGCGGGGTGGGGAGCTGGTGCGTCATGCCAGGCGACCGCCGTCGTCGGTAAGGCTGTGGGTCAAGCGATGGGAGAGGTCGGCGCACGCCTGTTCGGCCAGCACCGCGCCCTCGGCGGCCGTAGCGGTGGTGGGATCGCCCAGCACCCCCGTGGGGCTCACGGCCTGCACTCCGTCGCGGACCAAGTCCGGGAGGATCTTCTCCAGTGGATCGAGCCGACCCGGAGCCGCCAGGTCCATCCGAACCAGTTCCGGCGCCAGATGCAGCAGCAGTGACGTCTCCGTGTGGCCGGCATGGGCGTCGGCGTCCGCCGGGTCCAGACCGGTCCAGGCGACGTCCCGACCCTCTCGGAGCAGGAGTCGGCAGGCACCACGCAGCGCCGGTGCGTTGCCGCCATGGCCGGTGACGAAGCGGATGCGCGGACACCACCGAGTGGCCGACCGGGCCAGCTCGACCAGGTAGCCGCCGAGCTCGGCGTGGCCGATGGAAACGGTGCCGGGGAACTGTTCGTGCTCACCGCTGGAACCGAAGGGAATCAGTGGTGCCAGGAACCACGGCGACCCGGGTCCGTCCGCAGCGGTGAGCCCGGAGGCCACCCGGCGGCACAGTGCTTCGGCGATGATTCCATCGGTTCCCAGGGGCAGGTGTGTACCATGCTGCTCGATCGAACCCAGTGGGACGATGAGCGTTCCGGCGGGACGGGGCCTGGTCTCGTGATGGGCTCCGTCTTCGGCTCGGACGGCGGTCTGCGGCGAGCGAAGCTCGGACAGCCCGGCTGCGCTCGTCACCAGCTCGCCACCGGATCAGTGACGGACAAGGAGCTGGGGTCCGTCAGCGTAGTCCGGAGCCGGGAGAGAACCCGGCCAGCGGACTCTCCGCGCAGGCCGAGGTGGGTGGCTGCGCCGGCGGCTCATCGGGCTTGCGGCGCATCAACTGCACCAGCACCGGCTCGTTCTTGGTGGCGAACGGCCGAGAGTGGTCCTGGCTGGCGTCCGGAACCGTCCGCGTCTCCTTCAGCTTCTCCTCGCTGTTGCCGAGCACGCATTCCGGGTCCGGGCCGTCCATGGGCAGTCCGGTGAAGAACTTCGCGGCCATGCACCCACCACGGCAGGAATCGAAGAACTGGCAGGAGGAGCAGGCCCCGCCCGATTGCGGATTGCGCAGCTCGGCAAACAGCGCGGAATCCCGCCAGACACCAGTGAAGCCGTTGCCGTCGAGCACATTGCCCGCCAGGAACTCCTCGTGGATGGCGAACGGGCAGGCATAGACGTCGCCAATGGGATCGATCAGGCAGACCACGCGGCCGGCGCCGCACAGGTTCAGTCCGGGAAGGGCGCCGCCGAGCGGAGCCAAGTGGAAGAACGAGTCACCGGTGAGGACGTTCTCCCCGTTGGCCACCAGCCAGTCATAGAGCTGCTGCTGCTGGTCGCCGACCAGGTGCAGTTCATCCCACACATCGGCGCCGCGTCCGGAGGGGCGCAGGCGCGTCAACCGCAAGGTGGCGCCGTAGCGGTCGGCGATCTCCTTGAACTCATCGAGTTGGCCGACGTTCTGCCGGGTGACCACCACGGAGACCTTCGCGTCCCGGAACCCGGCCTTCTGCAGGTTGTCCAGGGCTCGGATCGCGGTGTCATAGGAGCCGGGGCCACGAATGTAGTCATTGACCTCCGGGGTGGCGCCGTCCAGAGAGATCTGGACGTCCACGTAGTCCGTGGCAGCCAGTCGACGGGCGTTGGCCTCGTCGATCCGGACGCCGTTCGTGGAGAACTTCACGCCCACGTGATGGGCGACGGCGTAATCCACCAGGTGCCAGAAATCCGGGCGAACCGTCGGCTCTCCACCGCCGATATTGACGTAGAAGACGCCGATGCGCTCAAGCTCGTCGATGACCGATTCGCATTGTTCGGTGGTCAGTTCTCGGGGGTCCCGTCGGCCGGACGAGGAGAGACAGTGCGCGCAGGACAGATTGCACGCATAGGTCAGCTCCCAGGTCAGGCAGATGGGAGCCTCGAGGCCCTTCTCGAAGTAGTCGACCAGGCGAGTGGCTGGCTGGTCCTGGGTGGCAAGCGCCGTCATGTGCTCATTCCTTCGTGACTGGTGCGTACTGCAGCATTCCGATGCTCAGCAGGTGGTCGATGACGCCGACAAGGCCGGCCCGTTCTTCGGGTCCGGCCTCCACGGCGTCGAAGCATTCCGCCACGGTCCGGTCACCGTCCATTGACTCGATCACGGCGGCGAGCCGTGGGGTCTTGAGGAACATGAGCTTCCGGGTGCGGAAGTCGTACAGGAGCGCGCCGAAGCGCTCCGGTCGCACGGAGACCGAACCCGCCAGTACCAACTGGGAACGGGTCGTCTCCGCGCCGTCCGGGCGGGGCAGGGCAGTCATCAGTAGACGCCGCACATCCCGTCGATGGAGACTTCCTCGATCAGCTCCGCGACGTCCTGGGTGGTCTGGCCCTCGGTTTCGGTGACCGACTGGCGGGAGGGAAGATTGTGCTCAGGCATGGTCTGGTTCCTTTCGGCGAATCCGTGGCCTGACATGCAGGCCCCTGTGATCCAGAACACTACGGATGAATGCCGCAACTGTCTATGAAGATAGGCACTTGTTCTGCAGTGTGAGGTGGTGTTCTGGATGGCGTGTTCCGATGCTAGGGATGCCTTCTGCCAGATGGGAGGCCACATCCGTGAGGCGGAAGTGGTGGTCTTCGTGACCGTCGTTGATGGTCATTGATGGTCGTTGATGAAGAGACCGCCCAGGTGTTCACCGAGGAGGACAGCCGTGGCGGCCGGCCCTCGGCTCGGAACCTCCGGCAGAATCGACGTGTCCACCACGCGGAGCCCCTCCACGCCGTGGACTCGGCCGTGGTGGTCGGTGACCGTTCCCGGCCGTTGGTCCGGACCCATGGGCGCGGTGCCGGCCATGTGGACCGCTGTGCCCAGGTTCTCGACCATCCAGGCGTTCAGGTCCCGGTCCCGATCGAACACGGTTCGGTCCCATGACTCGGGGTCCACCCACTCGGCGAGTTCGTCCGAGACCAGGAGCTCGACGGCGGTACGCAGTCCTTCCCGCATGCGACGACGATCCTCGTCCTGGGACAGGTGGTGGTATTCCACGATGGGCGACGAGGAGGGATCCGCGTCGTTCAGGTAGAGCCGCCCCCGACTGACCGGTCGCTGCAACGCCACGATGACGGGCAGCTCGGTACCCTCGTCCGCACCCGCCAGCACGGAGAAGGGACGCAACAGGGGCAGGATCTCCAGATCTCCAGCGTGGCCGGAGCTCTCGCCCGTCTCGTTCCGGCTCTCTTCAGCATCGCCCAGACCAAGGGGGGCGGCCGCCCAATTGAGGGCCCAGGCGAACAGAGGGTCCCGCGGCCCCGGCCGCGCGGGGCGCCTCAGCGGAGCGGTGACGGTGAGATCAGCATGGTCTGAGAACGAGGTCCCGACGCCGGGGGAGTCCACCTGAACCTGAATTCTCGCCTTCGCCACGTCGTGCGCCGGCCCGATGCCCGACATCATCAGCAGATGGGGGGAGCGGACGGCTCCGGCAGCCAAGACGACCTCGCCGGCGCTGATCCGCTGTAGCCGTCCGTCCACCTCGACCTCGACCCCCGTGGCCCGTCCGGCACTGATCAGGACGCGCAGCACACGAGCCCCACCCCACACCGTCAGATTGGGTCGGCGGAGTGCGGGCAGCAGGTGGGTCAGACCGGTGTTCATCCGGACGCCGTTTTCCACGTTGAGGGGCAGCTGACCGTGTCCCGAGAGGGCATGGATGTCATTGAGATCGGGAAGAGGCTGATGGCCCAGGCCCGAGGCGGCCCGAGCGAAGGCCTCCGCCATGGGTGACGGCGCAAAGGCTTGGCGATCCACCGGGACCGGCCCCTCGCCTCCGTGACCCGCAGTGTCGGCAAACTGTCGGTCGCGTTCCAGCGCTGCCAGCACAGGCAGGACCTGATCCGGTGCCCAGTCCGGATTGCCCGCGGCCGCCCATCGCCGAAGGTCGGTGATGCGGGGGCGGACGAAGTAGGCGCCGTTGACCGCGGTCGAGCCGCCGGCACCCTGGCCGCGGCCGACGTCGTACTCCTGTCCGGGAGCCACCTCGGAGCGGTACCACCACGAATGCGGTCCCGGGCCGGTGACGGTGGGCAGCGCGGCGGCGTTCAGCACGTCCGCGGGGAATCCCGGCTGAGCCAGCGGCACCGGCCCGGCCTCCAGGACCAGTACTGTCCGGCTCTGCTCCTCACTGATCCGCGCGGCGAACGGCGCCCCCGCGCCGCCGGCACCCACCACCAGGACGTCGGGGCGGTGCTGAGGATCAGGACCTGACCGGGTCATACCCTGCCGGTCGGACTGCGCGTCGCTCATGCGCTGTAGGGACGTGTTGGCGCGTCAGGACGCCCGGGACGCTGTGCTGACGGCGCCCCCAACGCACGGGAGAGGGCGCGGGCCGTGGCGTTCAGGGCCGGGAGGACGTGGTGGACGGTCAAATCGCCGTCGCGCTTGATGGTCACACTCAGTGCCGCGATCGTCCGGTCCCGTGGTCCGCGCACGGGCACGCCGACGGCGAAGGCCCCCGTCGTGATCGATTCATGCAGGACGGCCACCCCCGTCCGCTTGACCTCGGCCAGGAGCCGGCGCAGGACCTCCGGGTCGGTGATGGTGCTGTCCGTGTAGCGCTTCAGCCGGCCGTTGAGCACCTCATCGCGCACGGCCGAGGGGGCGAACGCCAAGAGCACCATTCCCGTGGCCGTGGCATGGAGGGGCCACCGCCCTCCGAGACGGCTGAGCACGTGGGCTCCGGTGGTGCGTTGCAGGGACTCCACGTAGACCACGTCATGTTCGTCCCGCACGGCGAGGTGCACGTTGGCATCAACGGCGGACTGCAGGTCAGCCAGGTACGCCGGAGCGACGTCTCGCAATTGCAGCATCTGCGGTTCCAGGGTTCCCAGTTCCAGCACGCGCATTCCGATCGTGTAGCGCCCGTCCGGAAGGCGTTCCAGGGCCCCCCACTCCCGCAGTTCGCCGACCAGACGATGCGCGGTGCTCAGGGTCAATCCCGCGCGGCGACTGATCTCGCTGAGCGTGAGCTCCAGGTGGTCCTGGTCAAAGGTGTCCAGCACTGACAGGACTCGCCCGGCAGCCGTGCGGCGATCGTCCGGGGACTGCGCGTCCCGGAGTACCCCTGCCTCCGAGCGCTGCCCTGCGGCGGAGGCGGCGGCCTCCGAGTCCGGTTCCGTCGGCGCTTCCGGGGGAGTGGACGCCGACCCGGCTCGCGGGGTGTGCCGCTGGGCAGCGGAGGCGGTGGACGGGCTCGGCGTCATCGGTGCCCCGGCCGGCGTCGGGCCACCACACGGCATGGCTCCGCCGGTCATGCTCTCAGCCATCGGTCGGCTCCTTTCGGGGCGATGCGGGATACCGCTGTGCGGCCCGGAGACAGGTGTATCCGGAGTCATTCCATGGTGGGATGCGCCGTTCCGACACGCGACGGATTTCCATCCGGCGGAAGCAACGGTGGCCGGACGCCGTCTTCCGTCCAGGGGAATCACGGCTGTGCGCCGCGGACGCGCACCCTAGATTCACTGCTCAGATCGATGAAGCCAATGACGCCTTCACACTCATGACCTCGACAGCAGAGAGATGATCCCATGACGGACCAGAGCAACAGTCAGGGCACCGACGAGGGTGCGAACGGCGTGGCCCACGGGACGGCCAGCGGCACGGCCAGTCGCGACCAGGCCGACGGCCGTGACCTGAACGGTCAGGTGGCCGTGGTCACCGGCTGTGGCAAGCCGGACGGGATGGGCCAGGGAATCGCCCGTGCACTCTCTGCTCGTGGTGCGGCGCTGGTCATCACCGACCGCGAGCCGAGGGGCGTCGCCAATGACCGCCAGCGCCTCCTGAAGGAGACGCCACCCAGCGGTCTGGAGGAGTTCGCGGACGAGCTGCGTCAAGACGGAGTGGACGTCACCACGGCGCTGGGCGACATCTCCGACCGGGCGGACGTGGCCGGCATCATGAAGACCGTGCAAGACCGCTTCGGGCGTCTGGACATCCTGGTGAACAACGCGGCCGCTCCGCAGGGCGCCGATCGGCGGGATATTGAAGAGGTGCCGGATGAGGCCTTCGACCTGTTGATCGACGTGAATGTGCGCGGAACCTATGCCATGTGCCGTGCAGCGGTGCCGTTGATGCGTGCCTCTCGGTACGGGCGGATCGTGAACATCTCCTCCATGGCGGGGCTGTCCTCGGCACCGTTCTCGGTGGCCTACTCGGCGTCCAAGGCCGCGGTGATCGGACTGACCCGCGCGTTGTCCATGGACGTCGGCCCGTGGGGCATCACCGTCAACGCGGTCTGCCCGGGTCTCGTGGCGACCAGCCGCGCGATCCTGGACCCTTCGGCCGATCTCGATGTTGAATCGACCCTGGCCCAGCGCGGCCGCAACATCCCGGTCGGCCGCGTCGGTCGTCCCGCGGACATCGGGGCCCTGGTGTCCTACCTGGCCTCGCCCGACGCCGGCTACGTCACCGGACAGGCCATCCCGGTGGACGGTGGCGGGCTCACCCCCTTCCCCTTGCGTCAGCCTCCGGAACAGAGCTGAATCAACGCATCCCCCTGCAGACAGGAATCACCGTGGACATCAATCTGGACGGCAAAGTCGCACTGATCACCGGTTGCGGCCCGAACATCGGCAGTGGCATCGCCCTGGCCCTGTCCCGCTACGGGGCCAAGGTGGCGTGCAATGACGTCTCGACCGAGTCGATCGACGCCTGCATCCGCCGCATCGAACGCAACGGTGGCACGGCCATGGCGGCTCCCGGCGACGTCACCGACGAAGAGCAGGTGAAGGGCTATGTGGACGCCGTGCTCGAGCGCTGGGGACGGATCGACATCCTGGTGAACAACGCGGCGCTGCTGGGTGGCAAGGGCGTTCTGGATGAGACCGCCGAGGATTTCGAACGATCCGTCCGGGTGTCCTCCCTGGGGTATTTCCTCAACACCAAGCATGTGGGCCGAGCCATGGCGGAGCGGGAGATCCGGGGCTCCATCGTGTGTGTCTCCTCGTCCAACGGTTGGAGCGGCACTGCTGGCGTGATTGCCTATGCGTTCAACAAGGGCGGCGTGAACAACTTCGTCCGGGCCGCCGCCATGGACTTGGCGCCCTACGGCATCCGGGTCAACAGCTTCACTCCGACGGCGCCGACCCCGGACAATCCCGAACTCGTGGCCGCGGGAGTCACCGGCGTGCTGCAATCCCCGCCCCGCAGCGGTTCACCGGCCCAGGGGGCTCCGTCCGGCAGCGGGGGCCGGGCGACCAGTGGCGGGCTGGGCGGAGCGGTCGGCGACGAACCGTGGCGCCGTCCCACCCGGTGGTCCGGCGACCGCGCTCCCATGGTGCCCATGGGAACCACCGGTACCCCCACGGACATCGGACACGCCGTGGCGTGGCTGAGCTCGGATTACGCGCGTCTGATCACCGGCACGGACCTGGTGGTCGACGGCGGCGCGAGGGCGCGGAACTTCGCGTACATTCCCGCTGCGGCGGAGGACCTGGCCGGCCCGGTCCCACTGATCAGCCTGGACGAAGACGACGCCACCTGATCCCGGCCTCACTCCCAGCCTGACGCGGTCAAGAGGGGCCGGCTGGTCCGATGTGGACTGGCCGACCCCTCTCAATTCGCTCAGTCTGTTCAGTGCACCGGGGTGTACACCGGTGCTGGCAGACGGTTCTCCTGCTGATACACCGGGGAGGACAGCAGGAACGGAATGGCCTCTGCGCGCTCCTGGTTCAGCGGTTCGTCGGGGAAGGAGTCCTCGATGGCGCGATGGCGGGCCACCACGCCCTCCTTGAACTCCGGGTGCGTCAGGATGAACATGTCCCCACGGCGCACCCCTTCCAAGACGCGCTCGCCGGCCTCCTCGGCGCTCATGTACGGCTGGCTGAGCTGGAATTCGGTGGCCTCGGGGCCGGGCGCGGTATAGCCGGATTCGCCGTACTCGCGCGGGCGCTTCGCCACCGAGGAGGCGATGTTCGAGTGCGTCGGGCCGGGACAATAGGCCGAGACTCCGATGCGCTCCGGCAACAACTCGATGTGCAGCGCCTCGGAGAGGCCGATGATCGCGGCTTTGGACATGGAGTACAAGCCGGCCACGATCGGCAGCAGCCCGGCCATGGACGAGGTGTTGACGATGTGCCCGCCTTCGCCGCGGCGTCGGATCACGGGAAGGAACGCCTGGATGCCGTTGCCCACACCCTTGATGTTCACGTCGATCAACCAGTCCCAGTCGGCCGCGGTGGCGTCGGACACGGGGCCGGTCAGGCCGATTCCCGCGTTGTTCACCAACAGGTCCACGCGGCCCTGCTCGGCCTCGATCTGCTCTGCCGCCTGGCGCATGGCGTTCAGGTCCGTGACGTCCACCTGCAGAGTGGCCACCGTCAGTCCACGCTCGGAGAACTCCGACTGGGTCTCGGAGAGATGGTCCGGACTGCGTCCGGTGACGTAGACGATCATGCCGGCGCGGGCACACGCCAGCGCGATGCCTCGGCCGATGCCGCTGCTGCCGCCGGTGACGACGGCGACGCGTCCTGTCAGTTCCTTCATGAGCTTTCCTTTGTGTTGTTCGCGCCGGGCAATTGCAGGAGTCGGGCGGCGTTCTCCCGGAGGATCATCGGCCGCACGGATTCCCGGATGGGGAGCTTGTCGAAGGCCTCGAACCAGCGTTCCGGCGTGATCACCGGAAAGTCGGTGCCGAAGAGGACTTTGTGCTTGAGCAGCGTGTCCGCGTACTGCACCAGTTGCGCCGGGAAGTACTTCGGCGACCAGCCGGACAGATCGATGTAGACCCGCGGTTTGTGCAGGGCGATGGACAACGCCTCGTCCTGCCAGGGGAAGGACGGGTGGGCCATGATGATGTCCATGTCCGGAAAGTCACCGGCGACGTCGTCCAGCGGCAGCGGGTTCGAGTACTTCAGGCGCACTCCGCCGCCACCGCGCGACCCAGCGCCCACCCCGGTCTGACCAGTGTGGAACAACGCGATCAGGCCGAACTCCTCGATGACCTCGTACAACGGGTAGGCCATCCGGTCGTCAGGGAAGAAGCGCTGAACGCCGGGGTGGAATTTGAAGCCGCGCACCCCGTAGTCCCGCGCCAGAATTCGGGCTTCCCGGACGCCGGCAGCGCCGCGCGCCGGGTCGATGCTGGCGAACGGGATCAACACGTCCGAGTGTTCAGCGGCCTGCTCGGCGATCTCCCGGTTGCCCGGGACGGGTTCGTCACCGGTCGCGGAGATCGAGTCGACGGTGAACACGATGGCGGCCATCCTCCGGGACCTGTAGTACTCCGCCAGCTCGGGCACGGTGTATCCGTGCATCGTGCCGATGCCGAAGTACTCGCCCATCTGTTCGCCCGACTCGACGGGGCCGGCGTCGTCCTTCACCGAGCGGTGGACGTGAACGTGGACGTCGATCCCCGCCAGGTCGCGCCACTGCTGGAGAGACGGCGACGAGGACGGACCGGACTCGTGGGGCTTCTGTGGCTCTGCCGCGTCAACGCTCATGCGGCAATGGCCTCGACGTACTCGGCCGAGGTGCGCTGGCGGACATCCTCGGGAGTGATGCCGGGAGTGCACTCCACCAGGGTGAGCTTGCCGTCAATCATGTGGAAGATCGCCAGATCGGTGTAGACCCGGGTGACGACGCCGACGCCGGTCAGCGGGAAGGTGCACTCCGGCACCAGCTTGGACCGGCCCTGACGGTCGACGTGTTCCATGCACACCCAGACCTCGGGGGTGCCGGCGACCAGGTCCATGGCTCCGCCGACGGCAGGATTGCGCCCGGGAACGTACCAGTTGGCCAGATCGCCCGACTCGGACACCTGCAGTGCGCCGAGGATGGTCACATCCAGATGACCGCCACGAATGATGGCGAACGAGGTCGCCGAGTCCACGATGGCACCGCCCGGGATCATGCTGGCGGGGATCTTGCCGGCGTTGGTGAGGTCGGGATCCTCGTTTCCTTCCCCGGGATGCGGGCCCAAGCCGAGGATGCCGTTCTCGGAATGAAGGAAGACCTCGAGATCGTCGGGGATGAACTGCGGCACGGCCAGCGGGATGCCCACGCCCAGATTGACGGTGTAGCCGTCCACCAGATCTGCAGCCAGACGCTGGGCGATCTCGTTCCGGCTGCGGCCGGTGATGCGCGGCGCGTCCGTCGTGACGGTTTCGGTGTTGGTCGTAGACATGGTCAGCCCTTCTGAGTCGAGGCGGCCCGCCGTGGCAGGTCGGCTGGGACGGGGTCAGCGGTCATGACCACGTGGTCGACGAAAACGCCGGGCACGTGGATGTCGTCGGG
Source organism: Citricoccus sp. GCM10030269 (assembly GCF_042665635.1). NCBI lineage: Bacteria > Bacillati > Actinomycetota > Actinomycetes > Micrococcales > Micrococcaceae > Citricoccus > Citricoccus sp. GCM10030269. Next base: position 598,500 of record NZ_JBHTCV010000002.1, read on the forward strand.
GTCCAGGACGCCGGTGTCCACCAACTGCTCGACCTCCACAAAGGTCGTCCGGCCGGACATCGCGGCGAGAGGATTGAAGTTCTGGGCGGAACGGTTGAATCGGACGTTGCCCTTGGGGTCGGCCCGCTTCGCCTTGACCAGTCCGAAATCGGCACGGATGCCGTACTCGAGGACATGGGCACGGCCGTCGAAGTAGCGCTCTTCCTTGGCGGGCAGCATGACGTCCGGCTCCCCGTTCGAATACGAGGCGGGGAACGTTCCGTCCGACAGCATGGTTCCGGCGCCGGACGGCGTGAAGAAGGCTGCGATCCCGGCCCCGCCCGCCCGCATTCTCTCGGCGAGCGTGCCCTGTGGAATGAGCTCCAGCTCTACTCGGCCGGCGAAGTACTCGTCATAGAACTCCGGCAGCACCGGGAACGATCCGGTGATCCGGCGAACCCTGCCCTCCATGACGAGCCGCCCGATTCCGGTGAAGTCGTCCCCCACGTTGTTCACGTACAGGTGGAGGTCCTTCTTGCCCAGGTCAGAGAGTGCATTGAGGAGAGCGTCTGGACGTCCAGAACTGCCGAAACCGCCGACGGCGATCGACGCGCCGTCCCAGACGGCGTCCAGGTGCTCATGGAGATCGGTGCGGAATTTGTTGATCAAGGTTCTTCCTACTTCTCTATCTTCTGGACAAGAGGCATCTTCTGGACGAGGGGCCGGGTGCGGACCCGGCGGCACGAGGTGCGAAGCGACGGATGCGGTCCGGTCACCCTGTAGTCAATCCTCGGAAAAGGGCGCGAGCACGCCGGTTTCCACTCCGTAGAAGACCGTCCGGCACTCGGGGCGTTCAGGCCCCCAACGTGACCCCCATCACCTCGATCTCTTCCGTGCGATGGAAAGCCCATGGCAGCCCCTCATCGGACCGAGCACGGTGGAGGCAGCTGCACCATCCGGTCCTGACAACCGGTGATGCGCCCATCCCACCACCGGTGCCTGACTCAAGGTGCCATTCGCCAGAAAGGGGTCCCATGAGCATGAAGACTCGTGCGGTCGTATGCCGCGAGCCCGGACAGCCCTGGGAAGTCACTGAACTCGACCTCGATGAGCCCAAGGCCAATGAGGTCCGCATCAAGATGATGGCCGCTGGAATGTGCCACTCGGACGACCACATCCAGAAGGGCGATGCGCCCATGCGTATGCCGGTGGTGGGTGGTCACGAAGGTGCCGGCATCATCGACGCAGTGGGCGAGGGTGTCACGCGGGTCAAGGTCGGCGACCACGTGGTCTGCTCCTTCATCCCCGCGTGTGGATCCTGCCGCTACTGCTCCACCGGCCACCAGAACCTCTGTGATTCCGGCAAGAATGCCGCGACCGGCGAGTTCCCTGACGGCACCTTCCGGTTCCATCAGGATGGCGTCGACTTCGGCGGACTGTGTGTCCTGGGAACGTTCTCCGAGCACACGGTCGTCTCCGAGTACTCGGTCATCCCGATCCCGGAGGAGTTGCCCTTCGAGGTGGCGTGCCTGATCGGTTGCGGTGTTCCCACCGGCTGGGGTTCGGCCGTGCACGCCGCGGGCGTCCGCGTCGGCCAGACCGCCGTCATCTTCGGCGCCGGTGGCGTCGGCATGAATGCCGTCCAGGGTGCCGCGATGGCCGGCGCTCAGCGCGTCGTCGTGGTGGACCCGGTGCAGTTCAAACGGGACAAGGCGCTGGAGTTCGGCGCCACCCACGTCTTCGACAACGCCAAGGACGCGACGGACTTCGTCATCGAGGCCACCTGGGGCGAGCTGGCCGATCACGCCATCATCACCGTCGGCAGCCTCCACGACGAGGTGATCCACGACGCCATCAACATCGTCGGCAAGTCCGGACAGGTGACCATCACCGCCGTCGGGAACGGCTGGATCCGGGAGAACCCGGGCATGCTGATCGGTTTCCAGCGGCGGATCCAGGGCGCGATCTTCGGCGCCTGCAACCCGCTGCACGACGTGCCCCGGCTGGCCAGCATGTACCTGAACGGCAAGCTCAAGCTCGACGAGCTCATCACCAACCGCTACACCCTGGATCAAGTCAACGAGGGCTACCAGGACATGCTCGACGGCAAAAACATCCGCGGCATCATCAACATCGAGCACTAAGCCAGCGCGAGAGACGGAAGAGAGACACTCATGACTGCAGTCATCGATCCCCAGGCAGAACTCGACACCCCGCTGCTCCAAGACAACGTCCAGCTGATCGGCGGAGAGTGGGTTCCCGCGGCCAGTGGCGAGACCATCGAGGTCATCAACCCCGCCAACCGGCAACTGCTCGCGCGCATCCCCCGCGGTACCGCGGACGACGTGGACGCGGCCGTCAAGGCGGCCGAACAGGCCTTGCCGGCGTGGCGTGATCTCAACGCCACCGCCCGGGCCAGCCTGCTGTACCGCTGGGCCACTCTGGTCGAGGAGAACGCAGAGGTCCTGGACCAGCTGGAGTCCCGCGATGTGGGCCGCCCCCACTGGGGCCCCTCTCCGGTGCCGGGCATGCTCCGGTTCATCGCCGGACAGGCGGACAAGGTGCACGGGGTCTCCCTGCCCACCTATTCGCCGGACGTCATGGGCTTCACCGTGCGCGAGCCGTTCGGCGTCGTCGGTGCCATCATCCCGTGGAATGCTCCCGGTCCGATGTTCACCAATGAGGTGGCCGCATCCATCGCCGCCGGCAACACCATCGTGATCAAGCCGGCGGAGGACGCGCCGTTGGCGCCGTTGGCCCTGGCCAAGCTGGCCATGGACGCGGGCATTCCCGCCGGCGTGGTCAACGTGGTGACCGGCTACGGTTCCGAGGCCGGCGCTGCCATTCCGAGCCACCCGGGTATCCGTCGGGTCGGCTTCACGGGCTCCCCGGCCACCGGCTCCATCGTCATGGAGGCGTGTGCCCGGAACCTCATCCCGCTGCACCTTGAACTGGGCGGCAAGTCGCCGCAGGTGGTCTTCCCGGACGCCAATCTGTCCGCGGCCGCCCCCGCGATCGCCGCGGGCATCACCATGAACACGGGTCAGATCTGTGCAGCCGGTTCCCGCGTGGTCGTGCACCGCAGCGTCCACCAGGAAATGGTGGAGCGCCTGGCCGAGGCCATGCAGAAGGTCACCGTCGGCCCCTGGCACCAGCAGGTGAATATGGGTCCGCTGATCAATGGCCGCCAGCACGAGCGCGTCATGGGCTACATCGAAGCCGGCAAGTCCGGCGGCGCCGACCTGGTGCTCGGTGGGGGTGTTCCGTCCGGCGAGGCCTTCGGTGACGGCTTCTTCGTGAATCCCACTCTGTTCGACAACGTCAAGCCGGACATGAAGATCGCCCAGGAGGAGATCTTCGGCCCGGTGCTCTCGGTCATTCCCGTGGACAACGAGGAAGAGGCCGTCGCGGTCGCCAATGGAGTGGACTACGGCCTCGTCGCCTCAGTCTGGACGGAGGACGTGGGCACCGCCGTGCGGATGTCCCGGGCCCTGGAGGCCGGACAGGTCGGAGTGAACAACGCCCTGGGCGCCGGTGTGATCGGTGGACCCTTCGGCGGATACAAGAGCAGCGGCTTCGGCCGGACCATGGGCGCTGACGCGGTCCAGAACTGGACCCAGGTCAAGACCATCTCGATGCGTGGCGCCACGCGTCCGGGCAACTGAAAGGAACACCAACACCATGGCAACCATCACCACGCGTGCAGCCGTAGCCCGAGGACCCCATGACGGCTGGCAGGTCACGGACCTGCAGTTGGACCCGCCGCAGGAGCACGAGGTCCGGGTCAAGCTCCACGCGGCCGGTCTGTGCCATTCGGACCATCACATCACCGCCGGCGACGCCCCGGTCCGGTTTCCCATCGTCGGCGGGCACGAAGGCGCCGGCGTGGTGGAATCCGTGGGCCCGAGCGTCACCCGGGTGAAGCCGGGCGACCGAGTCGTCTGCGCCTACATCCCGGCGTGCGGTGCGTGCCGTCCGTGTTCCACCGGTCACCAGAACATGTGCGTGAAAGGTCTCAACGCCGGGACGGGCATGTTCCTGGACGGATCCTTCCGCTTTCATCAGGGCGGCGAGGACGTCGGCGGCTTCTGCACTCTGGGCACCTTCTCCCAATACACCGTGCTTTCCGAGTACGCCGCGGTTCCCCTGCCGGATGACATCCCCTTCGAGATCGGCGCCCTCGTGGGCTGCGGAGTTCCCACCGGCTGGGGCTCAGCGGTCTACGCGGCCGAGGTCCGCGCCGGGGATACCGTCGTCATCTTCGGTGCCGGCGGTGTCGGCTCCAACGCCGTGCAGGGCGCCCGGTACGCCGGTGCCAAGAACGTCGTGGTCGTGGACCCGGTGCAGTTCAAGCGGGAGTCGGCCGTCGAGGTGTTCGGTGCCACCCATGCGTTCGCCACGGCGCAGGAGGCCCACGACTTCGTGGTCGAGACCACGTGGGGGCAGTTGGCGGACAAGGTGATCATCACCGCGGACGCCGTCACCGAGGAGATGGCCAACGCCGGCATCGCCATGACCGGCAAGGGCGGAAAGCTGACCATCACCTCGGTCGGACACCTCACCGAGCAGGCCGTCACCATCCATGCCGGCATGCTGATCAGTTACCAGCGGCAGATCCGCGGCGCCCTGTTCGGGGACTGCAATCCGCTGTATGACATCCCCAAGCTGCTGGGCTTGTACCGCGCCGGGGACCTGAAGCTGGACGAACTCATCACCCGCAAATACACCCTGGACGAAGTGAACACCGCCTACGAGGACCTGCTGGCCGGCAGGAACGTGCGCGGCATCATCGTCCACGAACAGTAGGAGAGCGGACATGACCCAGACGATCCTTGACCCCACGGGCCTGCGCGTGCAGTCCGGGGACACCGCCGGTGCCCAGGGCCAGCCAGCCCCCGGGCTGGTGGCACGCCCCGACTCACTGGCCGGCGCCCGGATCGGGCTGCTCGACAACACCAAACACAACGCCATGCTGCTGCTGCAGACCGTGGGCCGACTCCTGGTCGAGGAGCACGGTGCCGCCGAGGTCACGCTGGTCGAGACCAAGCGGAACTTCTCCGTCCCGGTCGACGACGAGATCGTCTCGCGCTACCGCGAGGCCTGTGACGTCGTGATCACCGGCGTCGGGGACTGCGGGTCCTGCAGCGCGGCCGCCGTCGCGGATGGGATCAACTTCGAGCGAGCCGGGCTGCCGGCCGCCGTCGTGCTGACCGACGCCTTCGACGTCACCGGGCGAACGATGGCCGGCGTTCAGGGCGCCCCGGACTACGAATGGATCCGGACCGAACACCCGATGGCCGTGTTGGCCGAGGACCAGGTCCGGGAACGGGCCCGCCAGCTGTTGCCGGAGATTGTCAGTACGCTGACGGCCTCCTCGGGGCAGGAGGGAACGGCTTGAGCGCAACACCGGCAGATCAGTTGGATCCGGCGGCCGCTCAGGCAGCCATCGAGTATGCCTATGAGCAGGGCTGGACGGACGGATTGCCCGTGGTTCCGGCCACGCAGGAGTTGCTCGAGCGCTTCCTGGCCGCCGGCGGACGTCCGGCCGATGAGGTCCTCAGCCACTTGAAGCAGGTGGACCGTCAGGTGACGGTGGAACTGTTGGCGATCAACGCCGCCATGGCCGGCTGCAAGCCCGAGTACTTTCCCGTGGTGCTAGCCGCGTGGGAGGCGCTGACGCTGGAACGGACCACCGGCGGAGGTGGCTGGCAGTCCACGAGCGGGCCGGCTCCGTTGATCATCGTCAACGGCCCGATCCGACAGGAACTCGGCTTCAACAGCACCGGCGGTGTGTTCGGTCCCGGTTTCCGGCCCAACGCCACCGTGGCCCGGGCGATCGGGCTGACGGTGCGCAACGCCTATGGGATCCGCCCTCACGAGCTGGAGCAGGCGACTCAGGGGTTGCCGGGACGCTGGTCGATCTGCCTCGCCGAGAACGAGGAGGAGAGCCCGTGGGCGCCTCTGGCCGAAGACCTCGGGGTCAGTGGCAACGCCGTGACCTCCACCCTGCTGCGCACCAGTGAGTTCGTGGACAACCGGCACACCTCCGACCCGGAACAGCTGCTGGCCGACTTCGCGGACACCATCGGCCGCTCGGGCCCCTGGATCTTCAAGCACGCGATGGCCGGAGTGGTGCTGTGTCCGGAACACGCCAACCTGCTGGCCCGTGCCGGATGGTCTCGCTCGGATGTGGCCGCTTGGCTCACCGAGCAGTCGGGGCGCACGACGGCTCAACTGGCCCGGGTCGGCAAGGACCGGGCCAATGAAGGCGGAGTCCGCTTCCCCGGAGACAACGCGAACCCCGAAGAATTCCAACGCACCATTGCTGACCCCGCGTCGATGATCGTGGCCGTGGCCGGATCTCGTACCGCTGGCATCTCGATGGTGGTGCGGTACTTCGCCGACTGGTCCGGGCAGTCCATTCCCGTGCGCGCCGTCGGCGCTTCCACGTCGGGTTCCGATTCGGCCGCACCCGTCGGTGCCGCCACCGCAACAACAGGTGAGGACGCTAGATGAGCAGCTCCGCTTTCGAGAGCCGATTGGTAGAGACGCCGCTGGAGGATCCGCTGGCCGAACAGGGGACGGCGCGGATGGCCGGACGACGAGCCCTGATCACCGGCGCCGGGCAGAACGGGGACCTGCCCGGCGTCGGGTACGGCATTGCCCGGCTGCTGGCCGCCCGCGGTGCCTCCGTGGTGGTCCTGGACCGCAGCCCGGAAGCCGCGCAGCGGACCGTCGACCGCATTGCCGCTGACGGAGGCCAGGCCTACCCCCTGACGGCTGACGTCACCAGCGACTCTGCCTGTGAACAGGCGATCGCCGAGGCGGTTCAGCTGCTGGGTGGACTGGACACCCTGGTGAACAATGTCGCCAGCGGGGACCGTGCCGGCATCTTCGAGATCACGCCCGAACGGTTCGAAGAGTTGCTGGACATCAATCTGAAGTCCGCCTGGTCCGTGACGCGCCACGCGGTGCCGCAGATGCCCAGCGGCAGTGCCATCCTCAACATCTCCTCCGTGGGCGTGCGCGCCCGGGGCCCGGGAATGCCCTATTGCGTGGCGAAGGCCGGCCTCGAGAACTTCAGTGAAGGCGCGGCCACGACGCTCGGGCCTCAGGGTATCCGGGTCAACTGCATCGAAGTCGGCGCCATCTGGGGTTCCTTCGCGGCCGCGAACATGGACGAGAAGTTCCGGGAGTCGCGCCGGGAGAGCACCACGCTGAAGAAGGAGGGCAGCGCGTGGGACATCGCTCACGCTGCGGCCTTCTTGCTCAGTGACGAGGCCCGGTGGATCACGGGTCAGACCCTGGCCGTCGACGGCGGCCCCTTCGGCCGCGGCCCCGGCGGGCCGCCGGTCACCTCCGTGGCGCGATAAGCACGTGACCGGTCGCACCGACCGGAGCGACCGGACCGAGTGATCCGGCCCATCCCCACCCCATCCCACGGGTCCCACCAGCGCGACCCTCGTCAGGACTCATCCGAGGAACCTGACGGACCAGACCGAGAGGTGCCCACCATGCCAGAACGTTTGCACGAGAACCTGCCCGACACCGTCCGGGCGGCGGTCCAGACCGGACCCAGCACGATGGAGGTCCGCGAGTTCCCGCGCCCGACCATCGGACCGGACGACGGACTGCTGCGCGTGGAGGCCAACGGCATCTGCGGTTCGGATGTGGAGATCTACCGCGGCCATCTGCATGGCCGCAGCGCCGATCCGTTCATTCCCGGCCATGAACCACTGGGCATCATCGAGGAACTGGGCGAGCGCGCCGCGGAACGTTGGGGTGTCCAGGTCGGGGATCGGGTGGCCCTGGAGGTCATCGTTCCGTGCCGTTCGTGTGAGGACTGCCTCGTCGGTCGGTACCAGGCGTGCCGCAACAAGCAGAACGGCCACGGCGTGACGCCGTTGGACGTGGAGCCGTCCCTGTACGGAGGCTTCGCCGAGTACCTGTACCTGGCCCCGAACGCCGTGATGCACAAAATCGACAAGTCTCTGCCGATCGACATCGCGGCCATGTACAACCCACTGGGGGCGGGCGTCCGCTGGGCCGTGGACCTCGGTGAAGTCGGCATGGGCGACACCTTGGTCATTCTCGGCGCGGGTCAGCGCGGACTGGGAGCCCTCATCGCGGCGAAGGCCGCCGGGGCCAGCAAGGTCATCATCACCGGGTTGGAGAGCGACCGCCACAAACTGTCCGTGGCCGAGCAGCTCGGAGCGGATCACACCGTCGTGGTGGACGGGCCGAACGGCCAGGACATCGTCGACGTCGTCGCCGAGCTGACCGATGGACGCATGGCCGACGTCTCGCTGGACCTGACCCCCATGGCGGCCGGTCCGGTGACCGACGCCCTCAAGGTCGTCCGGCACGGTGGGCGAGTGGTGCTGGCGGGGCTGAAGGGCGGCCGGGAGATTCCGGTCAGCACGGATCTGCTGATCAACCGTGGTCTGACCGTCCGGGGCGCCTTCGGCGTCGATGCCGCCGCCAACAAGAAGGCGATCGCGCTGCTCGAGTCCGGACGGTTCCCGCTGGAACTGTTGCACACGCACACCTTCGGCCTGGACCAAGTCGGCGAAGCCATCGACACGCTGGCCGGAGCCGGCGAGGACAAATCCGCCATCCACGTCACCGTCCAGCCCCACCTCGACCGCACCGCCTGAGCGGCACACAGCAACAGAAAGTACGTGCACCATGATCATTGACGCCCACGCGCACATCCTGCCCGACGACTATCCCGCAGACGCACCGGAGTGTTTCCCCTCGATGGAGGCCGTCTCCGGATCGACGGACCGCACCCTGGTCTTCGGACAGATGCGCTTCCAGGCCAAGGACGCCTTCTTCGCCGCCGAACGGCGGATCGAGGAGCAGGATGCCTCGGGAGTGGACATGGAGGTGGTCAGCCCCATGCCGCCGTTGCTGAAGTACGACCTGCCGGCGGCGGACGGACTGGCCCTGGCCCAGCACGTGAATCACTTCACGGCGCAGTTGTGCGAACACGCTCCCGACCGACTGACCGGCCTCGGCATGGTCCCGCTCCAGGACCCGGACGCCGCGACGGCCGAACTGTCCGCCATCAAGGACGCCGGGCTGGCCGGCGTCGAGATCGCCTCGAACATCCTGGGTGACTCGATCGGTGACGAGAAGTTCCTGGACTTCTTCAAGGAAGCCGAGAGGCTCGGGGTGTCCGTCTTCGTGCACGCCATGCCCTCGCCCATGTCCCGGTTGCCGATGTCCGCCATGGGCACCTATGTGGTGGGCGTGGAGGGCATCTTCGCCGCCGGTTCGATGGCGTTGGGCGGCACGGCCGCCGCCTGCCCGGACCTGCGGATCTCCTTCAGCCACGCTGCCGGCGGTTTCGCAATGATGCTGCCCCGGGCCAACTACTTCTGGGGCGGTTCCTGGAATGAGGAACCGGTGAATCCGGAACGGGCCGTGATGCCCGACGACGGCCCGTCACCCCTGGAGATGGCGCGCCGGTTCTACTACGACTCGATGGTCTTCGACCACCGCACGATCCGCTATCTCATCGACCTCCTCGGCGCCGACCGACTGCTCGTCGGCTCCGACTTCCCGGCGATGCTGCGAGAGGAGCCGATCGCCAAGACGCTGAAGTCGATGGATCTGCCCCCTGAGGAATGGGAGAGCATCAGCTCTCGCAATGCACTGCGCTGGCTCGGCCGGGAGTAAGCCGAGAGTCAATCGCTGCCGCGTCGACCGCGACGGCGACTTTCGAAGCACTGCTTCGTCCGTGGTGAGCGGCCCTCTCCCGCCGTGCCGGGAGAGGGCGGCTCGGCATGCCCGGAGGAAGCCCTGGGTGCTCCGGAAGAGCACAACCGACGAACCGCCGACTGACTTTCATCCGGCGGAAACCGCGTGGGACCGCCCGATGGTCTAGGCCAGACTTCTAGCCGTCGGATGTGCCACAACTCACATCAACCCGTCTCGCTATCCACCACTGTGGGGAGTCGTTATGAATTTGAATCCACGCCAGAAGAGGCCACGCCGTGGTCTTCTCGGCACCGTGGCTCTGGTCGCCAGCCTGAGCCTCGCCCTCGCCGGCTGTGGCGGCGGTGACGCCGGAACGAACGGCGCGGGCAACGGTGAACCGTCCGACGTCGGAGAACCCCAGGCCGGTGGCGAACTGACTGTCCTGCTGGACGCCGGATACTCCGGGGGCTGGGACACCGGATTGGACCCGGCCACGAGCAATTCGATCGGCGCCAACCAGTCGCTGAACTCCGCCATCTTCGGCGGTCTGTTCAATCTGGAGGCCGACGAGAACGGGGAGAACGCCGAAATCGTCCCGAACCAAGCGGAGAGCTACGAGTTCTCCGACGACGGACTGACCTTGACCGTGAAGCTCCGTGAGGGGATCACGTTCACCGACGGCACGCCGATGGACGCCCAGGCCGTGCTCTGGAACTGGATTCGCAACCTGAACTCCGGCAGTACCGGAGCGCCGCAGCTGGATCTGGCCCAGGACGTGGAGATGCCCGACCTGGATCAGCAGTTCCTCGATGATCTCTACGCGGCGCTGCCCGAAGACGTGGACCAGGACAAGATCGAGAACGATCTCGGGGCGATCCAGGCCGTGGACGACCACACGCTGGAAATCCAACTGGCCACGCCCAATGGCGCGCTGGTCAACGCGATGCCGTACAACAACCTGAACCTCATCGCCTCGCCGACGGCGTACAAGGAGATGGGCGCCCAGGAATTCGGCCGGGCTCCGGTGGCGGCGGGCCCGTTCACCGTCGAGGCGAACCAGCTCTCCGAGCGACTGGACCTGAAGAAGAACGGAGAGTACTTCAAGGACGGCCTGCCGTACCTCGATGAACTCTCCTTCCAGTCGATCGCCGGCGACCAGGTGCTGTACCAGACGCTGCAGGCCGGCCAGGGCGACGCCATCGAGGGCCTCAGCTCGGTGACCCTGATCAAGCAGGCGCAGAACAATCCCCAGCTCACCACCACCCTCGGGGCGCCGACCTCGCCCTATGTCATTCAGTTGAACACCCGCAAACCGCCGTTCGATGACAAGAAGGCGCGAGAGGCGATCTACTACGCCACCGACTTCGAGGCCATCAACGAGGGCCTGTTCAACGGTCAGGGCGACATGTCGCAGTCGTTCACCGCCTCGGGCGGGCTGTTCCACGAGCCCGAGGTCGAGGGGTACCGCGAATACGATCCGGAGAAGGCCAAGGAGCTGGTCGATGAGCTCGGAGGGCTGACGGTCGAACTCGGCACCACGGACATCGTGACCGCCCGCCAGGTCACCACCGCCCTGCAGACGCAGTGGCGCGAGGCCGGCATCGACGTCAAGATCGACTCCAAGCCGCTGGGTGACATCATCACCAAGTTCGGCAGCGGTGAGTGGGAATCCATGTTGCAGACCGCCGGTGCGTGGGATCCGGCGGCCGGCATCGGCGTGGACGTGCGCTTCGGCTCGACTTCGACCTACAGCGGCACCCCGTTGCCCGAAGGTGCGGACACCGCGTCCGAGGCGCTCGAGAAGGGTTTGCAGACGGACCTGGACAAGCTCTTGGCGGACGCCGCAGCCACCGTGGACGAACAGGAGCGTGCGGAGCTGTACCAGCAGGCCGCGAAGATGATCTCGGATGAGGCCTACGGCCCGTTCGGGATGGCCTTCTCTCCGGCCCAGGTGGTCCGCAAGGGTGTGCACGGTCCGGGTCTGACCACGCCGATCCCGGCGCTGGCCGTGAACCCCGGAGTGATCTACGACCGGGTATGGGTTGAGCAGTGACTGACACCGCAACGCGGGAACCGCAGACCCGGCCGGAGGCAGCCAAGTCCGCCGGCCGGGGAGGCGGATCACCCCTGCTGAGACTCTTCGGCCGCCGCCTGTTGATGACCATTCCGCTGCTGCTGGCCATCAGCGTTCTGGTCTTCACCCTGCTGGAAATGATGCCGGGCGACCCGGCGCGGAACCAGGCCGGTATGGACGCCTCCGAGGAACAGGTCGAAGCCGTCCGCCATCGGATGGGTCTGGACCGGCCCGCTCCCGAGCGCTATTTCGGCTGGTTGTTCGGCATCTTCCGCGGGGATCTGGGCCAGTCCTCGGTCAGCGGCCAGTCGGTGGGCGACATGCTCGCCGACCGGGCGCCGATCACCCTGGAGCTGGTCATCCTGGCTTTCGTCGTCTCGCTGGGGATCGCCATCCCGGCGGCGCTGCTGGCCGCCCGCAAGCCCGGTGGACTCTTCGACCGAGGCACCATGGTGGTGGCGATGACCATGCTCGCCGTGCCGAACTTCGTGCTGGCCATGCTGCTGGTCCTGATCTTCTCGATCGCGCTGCAGATGCTGCCGGCCATCGGGTTCGTCCCGTTGGAGGACGGGCTCATACCCAACCTCAGATCGGTCATCCTGCCTGTCCTGGCGCTGGCCGTTCCGCTGGCGGCGTTCTATACCCGGTTCCTGCGCGGTGACCTGGTCGAGCAGATGAACTCTGCCGACTACGTGGACACGGCCCGGTCCAAGGGCGTGCGTCCCGGGCTCGTGCTGTGGATCCACGCCTTCCGCAATTCATCGTTCGGCCTGTTGACCATCGTGGGTCTGAACATCGGCACCCTCGTCGGCGGCACGGTGATCATCGAGCAGATCTTCGCCATGCCCGGCATGGGCATGATGATGCTCGAAGGCGCCATGTCCCAGGACGTGGCCGTGGTGCAGATGTGCGTGTTCATCTTCGCCGCGGTGGCCGTGCTGGCGAACCTCGCAGTCGACCTGATGTATGCCGTCCTCGACCCAAGGATTCGTTATGGCAGTCACTGATGCCTCCGCGGTGGTCGCCGCGTTCCCCGACACCCACGACGACTCCGATCTGCGCTGGTCCAGGATCCGGCAGCGACTGGTCGTGATTCTGCCGCTGGCCTTCGTGGCCTTGTTGCTGTTGGCCTGCTTCGTGGGGCCCCTGGTATTTCCGCTTCCCGCTCCGGTGGGAGGCAGCATCCTGGAGAGTGCCCTACCGCCGGGAAGTCCCGGTCACCCACTGGGCACGGACATCAACGGCAACGACGTCCTGTCGCGATTGCTGCACGGTGGCCAGTCGTCGCTCATCGTGGCCGTTTCGGTGAACGTCATCGGTCTGGTGATCGGTGGCGGCATCGGTGCGCTGTCCGGATACATCGGGGGCCGGATCGACAACGTGATCATGCGCGTGCTGGACGTGTTCATCGCGTTCCCGTCGCTCGTGCTGACGATCGCGATCGCCCAGGCGCTGGGCCCGAGCATTCCCAACACGATCCTGGCTTTGACCGCTTTCAGCATCCCCGCGGTCGCTCGTGTCTCCCGCTCGGCCACCTTGCGCGTCATGACCATGCCCTTCCTGCAGGCGGCTGAACTCAGTGGCAGTCCAGCGTGGAAGATCCTGCTGCGCCACGTGGCCCCGAACATCACCCCGCAGATGCTGAACTTCGCCATGTTGGGTATGGGCATCGTGATCGTGACCGAAGGTGCGCTCAGCTTCCTGGGTCTGGGCATCCCGCCACCGGCTCCCAGCTGGGGCAACATGATCTTCGAGGGCCAGCAGTCCATGTCGGCCACGCCCTTGTTGGTGCTGTGGCCCAGCCTGGCGCTTCTGGCCACGGTCCTGTCCTTCAACCTGCTGGGTGAGAACATCCGCGACGAGATGAGTGGACGATGAGTACGACCATGACCGCGACCCCCGAACCCCAGACCAGCGACGGGCCGGGCGAGAAACCAGTACTGAAGGTCCGGGACCTGAGGGTGACGTTTACCCGCGCAGGTAAGCGGATCCGGGCTGCCAAGGGCGTCTCCTTCGACGCCAAGCCCGGCAAGATGCTCGCCATCATCGGTGAATCCGGTTCGGGAAAGTCCGTCACCGTTCGCGCGCTGATGGGACTGCTCCCGCCCAGTGCCAAGATCTCCGGTTCGGCCGACCTCGAGGGCAAGGAACTGGTCGGACTCAGCGACAAGAAGATGCGCATGGTGCGCGGCCAGGAGATCTCCATGATCTTCCAGGACCCGGCTCGGTCACTGAACCCGACCATGTCCGTTGGCGCCCAGATCGTGGAATCCGTTCGCACCCACCGGCCGGTGAACCGCAAGGACGCCGCGGAACGCGCGATCGAGTTGCTGAAACTGGTTCGCCTGCCCGCCCCGGAGAAGCGGTTCCACCAGTTCCCGCACCAGCTCTCCGGTGGCATGCGCCAGCGCGTGATGATCGCCATCGCCCTGGCGTCCGATCCCAAGGTGCTGATCGCGGATGAGGCGACCACCGCCTTGGATGTGACCACGCAGGCCCAGATCATGGAACTGCTGGTGGATCTGCGCGAACGCCTGGGAACCGCTGTCATCATGATCAGCCACGACCTCGGGCTCGCGGCCAGCTACGCGGACGAGGTCTTGGTGATGTACGCCGGCAAGGTGGTCGAACAGGCCGCCACCTCAGAGTTGTTCAGCAACGTCCGGATGCCGTACACCCGGGCGCTGTTGGAGGCGATCCCGCAGGTGACGCGGCCGTCCCACGCTCCACTGACGGTCATCAGCGGTCATCCGCCGGACCCCAGTCAACGGATCGAGGGCTGCCCCTTCAAGCCACGGTGTATTCGTTCCACCGACCAATGTGCGACCGCTCCGCTCCTGGAAGAGCATGAGCCGGCTCATTGGTATGCCTGTTGGCATCCGGTAGACGGGGCCCTGGCTCCGATTCCGGAGAAGGCCGGGACCGTGCCCGGCGAAGCGGCCGCCGTGGCCGCCGATGTCGACGCATTACCCGGTGAGCGTCCGCCGACAACCTCCGCGGAGACGACGGGAACGCCGGCAACAGGAGAGGAGTCGACGCCATGAGTTCCAACGCGCAAACAGTGGACGACGCGGAAACCGGGCTGGGCCATCGGCCGCAGACTCAGGGTGGCGCGGCGCAGCCGGAGCAGGAGCCGATGCTCTCCGTCCGGAACATCGTTCAGGAGTTCGAGAGTCGAGGTCCCGGCGGGGTCAAGGAAGGCGTGGTGCACGCCGTATCCGATATCTCCTTCGACCTGATGCCGGGGGAGACCCTGGGCATCGTCGGCGAGACCGGATCCGGCAAGAGCACCCTGGCCCGCGCGATTATCCAAGTGGACCGGCCCAAGTCGGGCTCGGTGATCTTCCGGGACCAGGACCTGACAGACCTGCATCGCAAGGACCTCAAGAAGGTCTGGGCGAACTTCCAGATGGTGTATCAGGATCCGTTCAGCTCCTTGAACCCGCGGTGGCGCATCGAGGATGTGGTCGCGGAACCCCTGGACAGCCACCGGAACCTGAGCCGGGCGGAACGCCGAGCCAAGGTCCGCGAGTTGCTGGAACTGGTGGGGTTGGATCCGGACGCCTACATGAGGCGACGGCCGATGGAGCTCTCCGGCGGCCAGGCGCAGCGAGTCGCCATCGCACGGGCGATCGCCTTGGATCCGGCCGTGATCATCTGTGATGAGGCGATCTCCTCCCTGGATGTGCTCATCCAGGCCCAGGTGATCAACCTCTTCGAGAAGCTCCGGGTCGAGCTGGGGCTGTCCTATCTCTTCATCGCCCACGATCTGGCCACCGTCAAGCAGGTCAGCGACCGGGTGGGTGTGCTCTACCTCGGGCAGCTGGCGGAGATCGCTCCCTCGGACCGGCTGTACGAGACCCCGCGTCATCCGTACACCCGAGCCCTGTTGGACTCCGTCCCCGGACTGGACCCGGACACGGGTGTGACCAAGCGGCCGATCACGCTCCCGGGAGACGTGCCGAGCCCCTTGGATCCGCCGTCGGGATGCCGTTTCCGCACCAGGTGCCCGTTCGCTCAGGAGGTCTGCGCGACCAAGGAGCCCCTCCTGGAGCCCTGCGACGGCGGCGGGATGGTCGCGTGCCACTTCCCGTTGGATGATGAGGGACGGCCGACCAACGGCCATCCGGCCCGTGCCGGAATGGGAGAGGGTCGGTCACCGGAGGCGGTCGACGCCTGACGAATCGCACGCTCCTCTGACCACGAGAGAACCCCGGGTGTACTTCGGTACGCCCGGGGTTTTTGTGTCGGTGGGACCAACGTTGGCGGGGCGGGCTTTCGCGGGGTGGAAAGCGTCTAGGAGCAATGACCTGCCTGGGAAAGACTTTCGCGAAGCCGGGGTGTGATGTACGTCACGTCGGTGGATCCTGATACATCCTGATACACCGTCCAGTGGGAGTCATCATGAAGACGAAATCGCACCAGAAAGGGCCCGGCCGGACACTCTTCAGTGCCCTCGCTGTGGCCGCCAGCCTCAGTCTCGCCCTCACGGGATGCGGCGGTGGGGACCCGGACGCCGAGGGGAGTGCCAACGGCGGATCCTCGGATGCCGGCGAACCCCAGGCGGGCGGCGAGCTGACCGTCCTGCTGGACGCCGGATTCGCCGGCGGGTGGGCCACTGGCCTCGACCCGGCGACCTCCAACACGGTCGGCGCCAACCTGCCCCAGAGCATTGCCATCTACGGTGGACTGTTCGCGCTGGAAGCCGATGAGAACGGGGAGAACGCCGAGGTCGTCCCGGACCAGGCGGAGAGCTATGAGTTCTCTGAAGACGGGCTGACGCTGACCGTCAAGCTGCGCGAGGGCATCACGTTCTCGGATGGCACGCCCCTGAATGCCGATGCCGTCGTGTGGAACTGGATCCGGGCCCTGAGCTCCGGCAGTACCGGCGCGCCGCAGCTGGAGCTCGACCTCGAGCGGGAGATGCCGGACCTGGACCAGCAGTTCCTGGACGACCTCTATGCAGCCCTCCCCGAAGACGTGGACCACGCTGTGATCGAACAGCGTCTCGGTGCCATCCAGGCGGTCGACGACCTGACCTTCGAGATCCACTTTGACGTCGCCAACGGCGCCTTCGTCAACGCCATGCCGGCCACGAGCCTGAATGCCATCGCCTCGCCGACGGCCTACAAGGAAATGGGGGGTGAGGAGTTCAGTCGCGCTCCGGTGGGTGCCGGGCCGTTCACCGTGGAGGCCAACCAGCTCTCCGAGCGTCTGGACCTGAAGAAGAACGAAGAGTATTTCAAGGAGGGCCTGCCGTATCTCGACGAGCTGTCCTTCCAGTCCGTGGGCGGCGATCAGGTGCTGTACCAGACGCTGCAGGCCGGCCAGGGTGACGTCATCGAGGGCCTGAGTTCGGTGACCCTGATCAAGCAGGCTCAGGACAACCCGCAGTTGACCACGACCCTGGGTGCGCCGACGTCGCCCTATGTCATTCAGTTGAACACCCGCAAACCGCCGTTCGATGACAAGAAGGCGCGTGAGGCGATCTACTACGCCACCGACTTCGAGACCATCAATGACGGTCTGTTCGACGGCCAGGGTGATATGACCCAGTCGTTCACCGCCTCGGGCGGGTTGTTCCACGAGCCGGAGGTCGAGGGGTACCGCGAATACGATCCGGAGAAGGCCAAGGAGCTGGTCGAGGAACTCGGTGGCCTGACGGTTGAGTTGGGTACCACTGACATCGTCACCGCGCGCCAAGTGACCACGGCTTTGCAGACGCAGTGGCGTGAAGTGGGGATCGACGTGAAGATCGATTCCGTGCCGCTCGGTGACGTGATCACGAAGTTCACCAGTGGCGAGTGGGAGTCCATGCTGCAGACCGCCGGAGCCTGGGAGCCGGCGGCCGGCATCGGCGTCGGCGTCCGGTTCGGGTCGACCTCTCCGTTCAGTGGCACCCCGCTGCCCGAAGGCGCCGAGACCGCGACTCAGGCCCTGGAGGAGGGACTCAATACCGAGCTGGACGATCTCTTGCTGGATGCCTCCGCCACCGTGGACCAACAAGAGCGTGGCGAGTTGTACAAGGAGGCCGCGAAGATGATCTCAGACGAGGCCTACGGGCCGATGGGCATGGCGTTCTCGCCGGCACAGGTCGTCCGCAAGGGTGTGCACGGTCCGGGTCTGACCACGCCGATCCCGGCTCTCACCGTCAACCCCGGAGTGCTCTACGACCGGGTGTGGGTTGAGCAGTAGTCCTCCGGGAGCGACCTCTTGAGCACTGACCTCAACCGCTGTGCGCCCGGGGGCTTGGTTCGTCCTCGGGTGCGCGGTGGTGAGGAGGGTGACTGCCTTTCGCGGGATGGAAAGCGCATAGTACCGGTTCTCCGGCTGGGAAAGACTTTCGTGAAGCCGAATGTGACCTCGATCACGCCGGTGAATCCTGATACACCGTCCCATGGGGAGTCATCATGAACATCAATCCACGCCAGAAGGGGCCCCGCCGGACCCTCTTCGGCGCCGTTGCACTGGCCGCCAGTCTCAGTCTCGCGCTCACCGGTTGCGGTGGCGGCAATGCCGATGCCGAGGGAGGAAACAACGGCGAATCATCGGAGGTCGGCGAGCCACAGGCCGGCGGTGAACTGACCGTCTTGCTGGACGCCGGGTACTCCGGCGGGTGGGCCACGGGTCTGGACCCGGCCACCTCCAATACCGTCGGCGCCAACCTGCCCCAGAGCAATGCGATCTTCGGGGGCCTGTTCAACCTGGAAGCCGATGAGAACGGGGAGAACGCGGAAGTGGTTCCCCACCAGGCCGAGAACTATGAGTTCTCCGAAGACGGAAAGACGGTGACCATCACACTCCGTGAGGGCGTGACCTTCTCCGACGGCACACCACTGGACGCCGATGCCGTGGTGTGGAACTGGATCCGCGCGCTGAACTCCGGCAGCAGCGGTGCGCCCCAGCTGGAGCTGGCCCAGGACATCGAGATGCCGGATCTGGATCAGCAGTTCTTGGACGATCTCTACGCGGCGCTGCCCGAGGACGTCGACCAGGCCGCGGTCGAACAGGACCTCGGCGCGATCCAGGCCGTGGACGACCTGACCTTCGAGATAAATTTCTCCACGCCCAACGGCGCTTTCATCAACTCCCTGCCCGCCACCAGCTTGAACTTCCTTGCGTCGCCGACGGCGTACAAGGAGATAGGCGGCGAGGAGTTCAGCCGGGCTCCGGTCGGGGCCGGGCCGTTCACCGTGGAAGCCAACCAGCTCTCCGAACGACTGGACCTGAAGAAGAACGAGGAATACTTCAAGGATGGCCTGCCGTACCTTGATGAACTCTCGTTCCAGGCGGTCGGGGGCGATCAGGTGCTGTACCAGACGCTGCAGGCCGGCCAGGGTGACGTGATCGAGGGCCTCAGCTCGGTGACCCTGATCAAGCAGGCGCAGGACAATCCCCAGTTGACCACCACCTTGGGTGCGCCCACGTCGCCGTACGTGGTGCAGTTGAACACGCGCAAGCCACCGTTCGATGACAAGAAGGCCCGCGAGGCGATCTACTACGCCACCGACTTCGAGACCATCAACGATGGTCTCTTCAACGGTCAGGGTGACATGACCCAGTCGTTCACCGCGTCGGGTGGTCTGTTCCATGAACCGGAGGTCGAGGGCTACCGCGAATACGATCCGGAGAAGGCCAAGGAACTCGTGGAGGAGCTCGGCGGCCTGACGGTCGAGTTGGGCACCACGGACATCGTGACCGCCCGACAGGTCACCACCGCCCTGCAGACGCAATGGCGTGAGGCGGGCATCGATGTGAAGATCGACGCCGTACCCCTCGGTGACGTGATCACGAAGTTCACCAGCGGTGAGTGGGAATCCATGCTCCAGACGGCCGGTGCGTGGGAACCGGCCGCCGGCATCGGCGTGGGGGTGCGTTTCGGCTCGACGTCACCGTTCAGCGGCACCCCGCTGCCCGAGGGCGCGGACACCGCGTCCGAGGCCCTGGAGAAGGGGCTGAACACCGAGCTGGACGACCTGCTGATGAACGCGGCTGCCACCGTGGACGAGCAGGAGCGTGCGGACTTCTATCAGCAGGCGGCGAAGCTCATCTCCGATGAGGCCTACGGCCCGTTCGGTCCGGCCTTCTCGCCGGCCCAGGTGATGCGCAAGGGTGTGCACGGTCCGGGTCTGACCACGCCGATCCCGGCCCTGGCGGTCAACCCCGGAGTGCTCTACGACCGGGTATGGGTCGAGCAGTAGGCCCAGCAAAGGCTCTCGAGCAGTAGTCGAGAGAGCAGCTGTCGCACGCCGGCCCGGGGCGTCTCACATTGAGACCCACGGGCCGGCTGCGGTGGCGATAGCGTGACCGCAGAAGCCGGGCAGGGCCCGGGAAACGGACGCCGAGGAGGGCAGGCCGATGACTGCCAGATCGCTTGAACACCGTGGACTCGAACAGGTGGACTCGGGCAGATTCCGTGAGGTGGTGGGCCATTTCGCCACGGGAGTGACCGTGATCTCCACCCGTCTCGGAGAACGCTCGTTCGGGACCACAGCGTCGTCGGTGGCGTCGTTGTCCGTGGACCCTCCGATGATGCTGGCGTGCTTGAACCGGGGCAGTGCGACCCACGGTGCCGTGAGCCAGACCGGACGGTTCGCCGTCAACGTCCTCAGCACGGATCAGGCCGGACTCGCCCGTGCTTTCGCTCAGAAGGGGGACGACAAGTTCCAGGGGGTAGCGCACGCCCTCGGAGCCCAGGGAATGCCATTGCTCGACGGCGCGCTGGCAGCCTTGGAATGCGAGGTCACGGAGGTGGCCACCGGCGGCACTCACACGGTCTTCATGGGCCGGGTGCTGTCGGCTGAGGCGCGACCGGGCCGGCCCCTGGCCTACTTCCGCGGCCAGCTCGGCACGCTGCATCCGGACCTGGAAACGGCGGCAGTAGCGGCAGTAGCGGCGGGCCAGGATGCCGCAGGCGTTCGGACGGCCTCAGCGCGATGACGGTCCAGAGGGCACGCCACTCTGGATGGCCTCATGCCGGGCAAGGACCTGCGGCATGACCTCGACGCTGGTGTTGAGGTACAGCTGGTTCCGCCGGACGGCATCCACCACCATGCGGCCGACGTCGAGGGGATCGAGCCAGCTGAACTCGCGGCCACTGGCCGCCAGATCGACGTTGTGCAGCGCCGTTCGCTCGGTGGCCGGGCGCGAGCGCAGCGAGTCTTTGATATTGGTCCGGACGAAACCGGGCAACAGGGCGGTCGTCCCGACGACGGACTCGTCTTGTTCCAGCTCGGCGGAGAGGACTTCGGTCAATCCCAGCACGGCCGCCTTGCTGGTCACATAGGCGCCGGCCTCGGCGGGCGTGACGTGCACGGACATGGAGGAGGTGTTGACGACGTGACCCCAGTCAGCGTTCTTTTTCAGGCGCGGCACAAAGGAGCGGATTCCGTGGATGACGCCCCAGAGATTGATGTCCAGGACGAACTTCCAGTCCTCGAGCGTCATGCCCTCCAGGGGTCCGAAGGGACCGACGCCGGCGTTGTTGCACACCACGTGGATCCGTCCGTACTCGGCCAGCGTCCGATCGGCGAGATCGTCCACGCTGGACTGGTCGGTGACGTCCGTGCGAACGCCGAGGGCACCCAGCTCACCAGCAGTGCGGGACAGGGCCTGCTCGTCGATGTCCGCGAGCACCACTCTCGCCCCTTCCGCGAGGAAGGCCTCGGCCATGCCGCGGCCGATGCCGGAGGCGCCTCCGGTCACCACGACGACGGCCCCCTTGAGTTCTACCGTGCGTGCCATGGTCGTGCTCCTTCGGTCGGTATCAGCGCTGCTCGGCGGTCCGTCGTTCGGCCGGCAGTCCTGCTGACGATGGTGGCAGGCGCCACCGTGATCTGGGAGTCGCAGATTGAGACCGCGGCCGGCCGGGGTCCCACTCGTGGCGAGTCGGCCTGTGGCGAGCGGGCCTGTGGCGAGCCCAGGGAGCCCCGATGACGCATCCGTCGTCCTTCACCACGCGCCAGTTCGCTCGGGCCTTCGTCACGGACCCCGAGGCTCAAGGTGCCATCGGCCGGGCCAAGGAACGCTTTCTCCACGATCCGGATGCGGTGCTGAAGTCCCCGCCCGAGGTGGTCCGTCCAGAGATCCTCCAGTCCTGGAAACGCTCTCTGGATGCGGGGGTGGACTCTCACGGAGACGCCTTGCCGCCGCAAGAGCGCCGCGTGGGCGGCGCTGCGCTGCAACGGGTGGTGGAAGCCCAGCGTGAGAGCATCGCGCAGGACTTGGACGGGACGAATGGCTGGGTCATGGTGATGGACCAACGCTGCCGCACCATCGGTTCGGCGATCGGCGCTGACGACGACGTCCGCCTGACCGCGCTGGTCGGCGGCGCCCGCCACGGGGCGGTCTTCCGCGAGGACACCGTGGGGTCCAATGGTGCGGCGGTCGCCATCGAGCGGATGGACGCCTTCGCGGTGATCGGTGCGGAGCATTTCCAACGGTCGACACACAACCTGGTGACGGTGGGCGCTGCCATCCGCGATCCCGTGGGGCGAGTGGCCGGCGTGGTCTCCTTGAACGCCCGGCTCGCCGACGCCCACCCGGTCATGCTTCCCCTGGCCCGGGGCATCGCCCGGACCATCTCCGACGGACTGCTGGAGATCGTCCACCGGGGAGAGCGGTCGCTGTTCATGCAGTTCATGCAGAGCGCTCGGCGCCCGTCTCGCCCCGTGCTCGCCGTGGGTGACGACGTCTTGATGCTCAACAGCGCCGCCCGGCAACTGCTCACCGGACGGTCGGCGCTCGACGAGGTCGCCTTGAGGGCGGAGGCACAAGGCCAGTCGCGGACCCGCTCCCAGGGAACCGTCCGGCTCGACGGCGGCGACTATGAGCTGCGCACCCAGCGGCCGCCGTCGGGCACGGCTGGGGTGATCGCCAAGCTCGCTCGCGCTCACCCGCGCCCGGAGACCATCTCGGAGCTCAGTCGGGTGCAGCGGGCGCGCGCGGACGGCATTCCGGCCTTGATCCGCGGGGAACACGGCAGCGGACGGGCATGGATGGTCCATCACGCAGCGGACGGCTGCCCCGTGACCGAACTGGCGGCCGGTGAGGAGGCGGACGACGGCGAACGGTGGTGCGATCGACTCCAGCGGGCGTTGGCCGTGCCGGAGGCGGTCGTGCTGATCAGGGACATCGACCGACTGCCGGAGCGGCTGCGTGCCGTTGTGCTCCGTACACCCCTTTCCCGGGGTGAGGCCTGGGTGGCGGCCA
Organism: Citricoccus sp. GCM10030269; assembly: GCF_042665635.1. NCBI lineage: Bacteria > Bacillati > Actinomycetota > Actinomycetes > Micrococcales > Micrococcaceae > Citricoccus > Citricoccus sp. GCM10030269. The sequence goes on from NZ_JBHTCV010000002.1 coordinate 621,469, forward strand.
CGGCGGCCACCGACGCCTCGGATGCGGAGCTGCTGGACTCGTTTCCCGTGGTGGTCGAGCGCAGCCCCCTGCGTCAGCGCCGCGACGAGATGCCACAGCTGATCTCCGCCGTCCTCGCCGACCTGGAGGCGCCGCAGACCCGCGTGACCCCGGAGGCCCTCTCGATCCTCATCCGTCATCCCTGGCACGGGAACTTTCCGCGGTTGCGCTCTGTGCTGGCCACGGCTCTGGCCAGCGGGGGCCGTCGGCAGATCGAACTGACGCACTTGCCGTCGTCGGTCATCACGGAGGCCAGCGCGCCGCGATTGTCTCCGGTGGACGATGCGCGCCGCAGACTGCTCGTCGAGGCGTTGCGCGCCTCGGGTGGGGACCGGGAGGCGGCCGCCGCATCGTTGGGCATCTCCCGAGCCACGGTGTATCGGCAACTGAAACGGTTCGGCATCCGTGCTCCGGGCCGTCGTCGGTGACTGTCGCACAGTGAGACTAACCGGGCCGGGGCCGCGTGCTTACGGTATGGACGTCATTACCGGACGGGTGTGACGGTCAAGACAGCGAAGGAATCTCATCATGCATATCGGTCTGAGTTTCGGTTTCGGCAAAGGCGATCCCGCGGTGACGGACGCCGAGACGTACCAGGGCGAGACAGCGCTGGCCGTGGAGTCCGAGGGCTTGGGATTCGACAGTGTGTGGGCGGTGGAACACCACTTCGAGGACTATTCGTTCTGCCCGGACAACCTGTTGTGGCTGGCTCACATAGCGGGGAAGACCTCGCACATCCGACTCGGTACCGGAGCCGTGATCCTGCCGTGGAACAATCCCCTGCGCGTCGCGGAGAAACTGCTCATGCTGGATCACCTTTCCGGCGGGCGGGCGATCTTCGGGATGGGCCGAGGGCTGTCCCGGCGTGAGTACCGGGCGTTCAACATCCCGCTGGACGAGACTCGGGAGCGCTTCGATGAGGCCTCGGCCATGATCATCCAGGCGATCGAGACCGGCGTGATCGAGGGCGACGGGCCGTACTACCCGCAGCCGCGCACGGAGTTGCGCCCTCGGCCGCTGGCCAGCTGGCAGGACCGCCTGTACACGGTGGCCGGCTCACCGGACTCGATCGTCTCCGGGGTCGCCAACAAGGCCGGTCTGATGTCCTTCGTCACCAAGCCGGTGGATAAGCTCGCTGCCACGTTCCAGAGTTATCGGGACCAGTTCGAGGAGCGCTGGGGCGAGCAGGCGCCACCGGTCGCCGTCAACGTGAACTTCTACACCCACGAAGATGAGAGCGTGGTCAACGAGCGCTTCTACGAGTACGTGGGGACGTTCTACAACCAGAACGTGGATCATTATGAGTTCAACGGGACGCACTTTGCGACCACCAAGGGCTATGAGCGTTACGCGGAGGGCGCTGCCGCCCTGCGGGAGACCGGCGTCGATCAGGCCGGCCGTGACTATGCGGACAGTGCCCTCTCCGGAACGCCCCAGCAGGTGCTGGACAAGGCGATCTGGATGAGCGAACAGCTCGGGGAGTTCGTGCTGCTGATGGCGCCGGCCTTCGGCGGAATGCCGTACGACCAGGCCCAAGCGAGCCTGCGGCTGTTCTCCGAGCAGGTGGCGCCCAAACTGCGCCAGCACGTGGACTCGCTGCATCCGGTCGGCGTCTGAGGGCGAGCGGTGACTCAGGCGAGAACAGAACAGCAGACCGACGCACGCCTGCTGCGCGAACTGGAGATCCCGATGCAGGACGGCACGATCCTGCGGGCCGATGTGTACCTTCCGGCCGAGCGGGACGGACCGGTGCCCACGCTGTTGTCCCGGACTCCCTACGGCAAGACCGGCCCGCTCACGCAGTTGTCCGACCCCGAGATCCTCACCGCAGCGGGCTTTGCCGTGGTGGTCCAGGACAAGCGTGGCCGCTTCGCCTCGGAGGGCACGTATTCGCTCTTGCGAGACGACAGCACCGGCCCTCATCAGGACGGTCATGACACCGTCGAATGGGTGGCCGCCCAGGACTGGAGCGACGGCCGGGTCGTCGCGCACGGGCTGTCCTATCTGGGGCATACCGCCCTGGGGGCGGCGATTGCGGCACCCGAGCATCTGAGTGGTGTGGTGGCGCTGCAGCCGGCCACGGACGAGTACACCGCCCGCACGTTTATCGACGGCGTGCTGAATCTGGAGAATGTCGCGGACTGGCCGGCCAGTGGCATCGTGGCCCCCGACCTGCTGGCCCGGCTGCCGGAGGACCAACGCGCCGTGGTCGAGACCGAGCTGCAGGGCTTCTCCTCGGCCGGACCGGAGAAGTTCGGACGGCTTCCTCTGGTCGACTGGCCGTTTCTTCGACATTTTCCCGGGCTCTGGGCCGATCCACTGGCCCACCGGGAAGATCCGGAGTACTTCGCGGAGAGCCGGATCGGAGCCGCTGAGGTGCCTCGCATCCAGGTCCCCGTCGTCAGCGTGGGTGGCTGGTTCGACTTCTTCGCCCGCACCACTCTGCGGCATTTCGAACTGACCTCGGTTCGGCCCTCGGGCGGACAGGACCGGCTGATCATGGGCCCGTGGTCCCATGGACAGCTCGGCCAGGACACCTTCGACGGCGTCGTGTTCCCGGGCTCGGCCGTCGACAGTAGCGCCGTGCTCGTCGAGGCGGCCGGGAAGCTGCTGCAGGAGGAGGCGCCTGACCGGGGGGAGGCACCTGACCGGGCGGCCCACCCGCGGGCCACGATCTACGTTCTGCGCGAGAACCGGTGGCGGCACGAGCCGGAATGGCCCATCCCCGGGACACAGACCCTCCGGTTGCCGCTGGGAGCGGACGGGTCACTCGGTGCCGCATCGGCGCAGGAGGGATATCGAGACTTCGCGTATGACCCCGCATATCCCTATGTGGCACCGGGTGTGCTCGGCGGACCGAAGGACATCACGGATTTCCGTGCCGGTGAGCAGTTGTTGGTCTACCGGACGGCGCCGCTGGACCGCGACTGGGAGATCACCGGGCTTCCTCGACTCGTGCTGCAGGCCGTCACCACGGCCCGAGACACCGACTGGCTCGCGGAGTTGAGCATCTCCGGTGCGGATGGTCGGTCGATCCTCTACAGCGAGGGCATCACACGTGCGCGGTACCGGCATGGTCGAGAAGATCCACAGCCGGTGGAACCGTCGTCGATCACGGACTACATCATCGAGCTACGGCCGATCAGCGTGCTCGTACGTCAAGGAGAGCGAATCGAGCTGACCGTGACCGCCGGGAAGTTCCCGGTCTACGAACGCAATCCGCAGTCGTTCGTCGATCCCGCGACCGCCACAGAGGCAGATTTCGTGGTTGCCCGGCACCGGGTCCTGTCCGGCGGCCCGGAGGGGTCCGACGGTCCGGAGGGATCTGGCGGAGCGTCCGGAGCGACCGGATCCCATCTGGAATTGCCCGTCGTCCCGCCCGAGGCACAGGGCACCTGGGCCGAGAATCCCTGGCCGGTCGGCGCTATCGGTTGAGAGACGGAGATATCCGGGGGAGAGCCGCTCAGATGATCTGACCGTCGTCGTCGATCTCCGTGGGGTAGGTGATGTCGATGGCGTCGGCCGGCTTCTCGGTGGCATTGGCGATCATGGCCGCCATGAGGTTCTTCGGCACGAGGCAGTCACCGCAGACGCCGTCTTCGGCGCTGATGCGGGCGTCCAGTCGTCCGCCGTCGACTTCGTCGATCTGCAGGATGTAGCCGTCCGCCGCCAGGGTCTGGCGCAAGTCCTCGAGGGGCTGGGTGGTCATGGGTCCTCCGGTGGTGAGGCAGGAACACGTTCCTGGATGGGGATAGTCAACGTGCGTCTTCAGTATGGCCGTGACAACGCTTGTTCTCCATGGTGATTCCCCGGTGAGGAAGGGCGCCGCCGTTCTTCCGCTCCATGGAATAGCGAGCGGATCTGCCCTTCCGAACATCGGAATCGATCGTTGAGCAGACGGTGGCGTGGTGATTGTGTGATGGTCGTCTCAAGAATGAAAGGGAGGCCCGGACATGACCACCATGGAAGTGTTGATCGACCCCACAGGCGCTTCCGAGCGCGAGAACGACATGACTTTGTCGCCCCGGCCCGGCAGCCTCGAAGGACTGACCGTGGGTTTGCTGGACAACACCAAACCCAATGCGACTGCCTTGCTCGAGAGGATCGCCGAGGAACTGAAACAGCGGGACGGCATCGGCGAGGTCCGGATGTACACCAAGGACTACTTCGGCACACCGGTCAAAGACGAACTGCGCGATGACATCGTGCGGGAGTGCGATGTCGTCATCACCGCGGTGGGCGACTGTGGGTCGTGCAGCGCGGCGACGGTCCATGACGGAATCATCTTCGAGCGGCACGGACTGCCGGCCGTGAGCATCGTCAGTGACTCATTCCTGATGTCCGGCCAGGCCATGGCGTCCCTCCAGGGGTTCCCGGGCTACGACTTCCTCGCGGCGGCCCACCCGGTCGCCAGCCTGTCGTCCGAGGAACTGCAGGCACGAGCGAAAGAGCTCGTGGCCGACGTCGAGCGAATCCTCAGCGCGGAGGTGGTCTCGTGAACAGCGCCGCAGTGGAACACACCGTTTCAACACCGGGTCTGGAAGCCGATGCCCGGGCCATTCGCGACGTCCTGGAGCGCTACCAGGAGAACGGGTGGACCGACGGTCTGCCCGTGGTTCCCGTCAGCGAGTCCATCGTCGAGGAATTCCTGGCCACGACGCCCTTGGACCCGGAGACGATGCTGTTCGAGGTGCCTCACCTCAACCGCAGTCTGACCGTGCGCTTCGCGGCCATCAACGCCGCCCTGGCCGGATGCAAGCCGGAGTACTTCCCCGTGGTCGTGGCGGCGTGGAAGGGCATCGCTCAAGAGCCGAATCCGCGCAAGGGCATTTGGCAGTCGACCACGGGCACCGCGCCGTTCACGGTGGTCAACGGTCCGGTCCGGGAGCGACTGGAGATCAACTCCCGGGGCAACATCTTCGGCTCGGGTCACCGGGCCAATGCCACCATCGGCCGGGCCATTCGGCTGGCGCTGATCAACGTCTTCGGGCTGCGTCCGCATCAGTTGGACCAGGCGACGCAGGCCACGCCGGCCAAGTACACCGCGGTGATCGGCGAGAACCAGGAGCAGAGCCCCTGGCCTTCGCTGCACACCGAGTACGGCTTCGCCGAGACCGACGACGTGGTGACGTCCTTCGTGATTCGCTCGGTGATGCACATCGAGGCCCGTCACACCCAGGTGGCCGAGCAACTGGCCCTGGATTTCACGGACTCGATCAACCGCACCGGCGCGTTCATCCACGAATACACCAATGCGCTGCTGGTCCTCAGTCCCGAGCATGCCGAGGTGTTCGCCGGGGCCGGCTGGGACAAGGACCAATTGCGGCAGTTCATCTTCGCCCATGCGGTCCGCACGCGTGCCGAGTTGGCCGAGGTGGGCAAGGACGCCATTTCGCATCACGCTCGGTGGCGCCTGTCCTCGGATCACCCCGATGCGATTGCGGACACAGCGCAGGGTTCGGACACCCCAGACCGGGTCCCGGCACTGGCGTCGCCGGAGTCGATCCAGGTGGTGGTGGCCGGCGCCAACAACGCCGGTGTCTCCGCCATTGCCGAGGTGTTCGGCCTGAACCCCCGGCTGCGTCCCTCGTCCTACAGCCCCGTGGAATACCGCGGCTGACCCGTCAGCAACAGAAGACCAGAGAAAGAAGCACACCATGTCCGCCCACACGAAATCTGCGGAACCGGATGCCGCCGTCGTCGATGCCGCCTTGGCCGACTTCACCGGGATGATGGCCCAGGACGGTTACCAGGCGAGCTGGAAGCCGGAGTCCGCTGACCAGATCGCGGTCTCCATCGAAGCTGGCCCGGAGGCGTGCGCCGACTGCCTGTCCCCGACGCCCATCATGGAGGCCATCCTCCAGAAGGCCCTGTCGGAGACTCCCTATTCGGTCGGAAAGGTCAGCCTCCCCAGCGGCCACTGAGGCCACCTCAGCGATCCACGACAACGGGGCCCTGTCCAGATGGACAGGGCCCCGTTGTCGTGGATCAGCGTCGTTCTAGGACGGAATCAGCTCGTTGTTCATCCAGGACTCCGGGGAATCGACGGCGTCGATCCGGCCGTACTCGACGAGTTCTTCGATGCCGGCCACCCAGATCTCCTCGTCCGTGACCAGGGGCTCCGTTTCCTCGTCGTTGACGAATTTCTCCACCTGGACGTCCATGGCCGAGCGGGCCACCGAGTCATTGTCCAGGCTGGCGAACGAGTTGGACTCGCGCAGGGCCTCGATGGTCTTGGAGCGGTCCTCGTCCTCCACGATGAAGTTGATGGCGTCCTTCAGCGCCCCCAGGAAGGCCGTGAGCTGCTCCGAGGAGTTCTCGATGTGCTCTTCGGTGGTCACGAAGTATTGGCGGTCCGAGATCACGGGGGACAGGTCGCCCATCACTACGGCCTCGGCCTCGTCTTCCATGTCCAGGAGCAGGAAGCTCTGGTCCGGGCTGGAGATGTAGCCGTCGATCTGGCCGCGCTTGATCATCTCCCAGGAGGCGGGGTTGTCGGTGACCACCTGAAGGTTGACCTGCTCGGGATCCACCCCGGCGGTCTCCAGGGTCAGCAGCAGGTTGTTCTCCGTGCTGCCGCCCTCGGAAGGGATGCCGATGGTCATGCCGACCATGTCCTCGGGCGTGTTGATGGGCCTGTCCGGGGAGTAGTTGATCCGCTGGGACGGTCCACGGGCGATGGTGCCGATGTTGACCAGATTCTGGCCCTGGGCCCGGGCGGCCGCGAGGTCAACGGTGTTGCACCGGGCCACCAGTCCCGAGCCGGCGATCATCGCCTGCAGGGAGGGGGAGGTGCCTCGAGCGACCTCGACGCCGAGATTGATCCCGTTCTCCTCGTCATGCCCGGCGTCCATGGCCAGCATCTCCGCGGAGAAGGAGAGGGTCTCGAAGGGCAGGAAGCTGATGTAGGTGACGTCGCCGAGGGAACCGTCCGAGCTTCCGCCACCGGCACCGGCGTCGGTCCCGCACGAGGCCAGTGCCCCGCTGCCGGCCACGGCCACGACGCCGGCGCCGAAGCCACGGAAGAGGGACCGCCTGCTGAGGTGGAGTCCGGCCAGTCGGGAGCCGGGCTGCTGTGCGCCCGGAAGGCCGGGCGGTGTGCTGAGTCGGTTGGGGGACCGGTTCATGGTGATGCTCCTTCAGTGAGGTGGGTGCAGGGACACGTGCTGTTCCATGGCCGTGCGTTGAATGGACCGGGCCGTGCTGCGCACCAGCAGTCCATACGGGGTGTTCGAGGTTCCTTCGGGCACGACGATCGAGATCGCGGCCAATGGCTGACCGAAGCGGTCCAGAATCGGAGCGCCGATGCCGACCCGGGGATAGGTCCGGTTGTTGTTGACGGAGTATCCGTTGGTGCGCGTCTGGGCCAGGGCGTTCCGGACGGCATGAGCGGCGTCGGCACCGGTGGCGTGGCGCGCTTCCAGGTGGGCCAGGTACCGCTCCTGAAAACCCGGGTTGAGGAAAGCCAGGACGGCCATGCCGAGCGCGACGACGTGATACGGGTCCCGCTGGCCGATGCGGGGCCGCTCGTTGCCGGGTCCGCGCGGCCGCAGGCTCTCGACGGTGGTGATGCGGTGGCCGTCGGGGATGCCCAGATGAATGGGGAAGCCCGTGGTGGAGTAGAGGTCCTGCATGAACGGCAGGGCGATGCGCTGCAGACCATGGGTCTTCGGCGCCAGCAGCCCGAAGTTCCAGAGGTCCACACCGATGCACAGCCGGTCTTCGTCGTCGCGGTCCAGCATGCCCAGATCCAACAGCTCGCTGACCATGCGATGGGTGGTGGTCAACGGCAGGCCCGTCCGGCGACTGAGCTCTGACAGCGTCAGGTGGTCGTGGTCGTGGTCGAAGGCGGACAGCAACCGATGCAGGCGGCCGAGGACCGACCGGCGCGGTCCGCTGCGGGCCGTGCTGATATCTCTCGGTCGACCCAGTCGGTCCTGTCGACCCTGATCGCGTCCGGAGTCGTCGGCCGCCGTCTCGTCCATCCTGACCGCTGTCACGCCACGGTCCCCTGCTGCGAGTAGACGGATTCGTGCCACGGGATGAGGAAGCGTTTAAGCGCGAAGACCGCTCCATAGAGCAGCAGGCCCAGGACCGCCAGCAGCACCACCACCCCGAACAGCCCGGGAGCGTCGAGTTGGTTCAGCGTCCGCACCACCATGTAGCCGAGACCCTCGTTGCCGCCCAGGTACTCACCGACGATGGCGCCGATCACGGCGAAGACGATGCCGGTCTCCATGCCGGCGAGCAAATAGGGCATGACGCTGCGGAAGTCCAGGTTGGTGAACCGCTGCCGGTTTCCGGCGTTCAGGGCGGTCATCACATCGCGGTGACCGGGGTCGATCGACTTCACGCCCAGCAGCACGTTGAGCATGATCGGGAAGAAGGCGAGCATGGCCGCGATGATGACCTTCGAGCTCATGCCGAAGCCGAACCAGATGACGAACAGCGGAACGAACGCCACCTTCGGGACGACTTGCAACAGCACGATGATCGGCCGGACCGTCATCTCCAGCCAGGCGATCTTGCCCAGCAGCACGCCGACGATCACCCCGAAGAGGACCGCCAGCAGGAAGCCGAAGATGATCTCCGTGGCCGTGATGCCGGCGTGACTCCACACCTCGGGGTCCTGGATGAGTTCTCCCAGGCGTTCCGCGATCATCGACGGCGGGGGCAAGATCAGCGTCGACACCTCGAGGGCCCGGACGGAGATCTCCCAGACGACGCACAGGAGGATGACGAGCAGGGGCGCTCCGACCCAGGGCAGCAGCTTGCCCCAACGTGATGAACTCATGATTCCTCGCTTTCCAGTGCGTGGCGAAGGGTCCGCACGGTTGTGCCGAAGGCTTCGGTGGCTTGAACGTCGAGGGGCCGTGGGCGCTCCAGGCCGACGTCCACCGTGGATTGGATGCGGCCAGGCCGGGGGGTGAGCTGGATGACGCGGTCACCGATGAAGACGGCTTCGGAGATGTCGTGGGTGACGAAGACGACGGTGGCCTGGGTGGCCATGGTGATCCGCTGCAGTTCCATATTCATCTTTTCGCGGGTCATCGCGTCCAGTGCGCCGAACGGCTCGTCCATCAGCAGCAGCTCCGGATCCCGGCTGAGGGCGCGGGCGATGGCCACGCGCTGGCGCATGCCACCGGAGAGTTCGCGGGGATAGGACTTCAAGAAGTCGCCCAGCCCCACCAGATCGGCCAGTTCTGTGGCACGACGGCGGCGCTCGGCCTTGCCCATGCCGCGCAGCTTCAACGGCAGGGCGATGTTGTCCGCGATGTCGAACCAGGGAAAGAGGTGCGGTTCCTGGAAGACGACTCCCAGCTGTTCCAGCACGCCGCTCTCGACCTGGTTGCCCTTCCACAGCGGCTTGCCGGACACGAAGACGTTGCCGTCCGACGGTGGGAGCAGCCCGGCCATGATCCTCAGCAGGGTGGACTTGCCGCAACCGGAACGTCCGATCAGCGACACCGTCTCGCCCTCAGTGATGTCCAGGTCGATATCCTTCAGCGCTTCGGTGCGCTTGGACTTCGTCGCGAAGATCTTGGAAACGGACTGGATGGAGATCTTGGCGGTCTGCCGCGCGGGCGGCGGGTTCTCCGGCGTGGAGACGTCGGTCTGGACGCCGGCCTGGCTGGTCTGCACCACGGGTGATCCTCCTGACGAGGTGATGTACGTCACGGTGACGCTATCGGGGGGTTCCGAGGGGGAGAACGGCCTCTTCCGCTAAACGGAAGGGGGCGGACACGGGTCGGATGGGGGCACTATGTTTCAGGAAGCCTGATATCTCGTCGGTCTCCGGGGGCTCCCAGGACGGCGTCGAGTACAGAGTTCTCGGAATCTGCCTGCCACCTCTGAAGGAGCCGGATATGACCACCCCTTCGCCCTCGTCCACGCCCTCTTCGCCCTCGCCCACCCCGTCAGCCTCGTCAGACTCAACTGCCGGACCCCTGACCGTGACGGTGGACGAACTGCCACAACTGCAGGGCACCACCATGGGCCCCTCGGAATGGCGGACGATCACCCAGGAAGACATCGACGTCTTCGCAGACCTCACGGGGGATCACAACCCCATCCACGTGGACGAGGAGGTCGCCGCCGCCTCTGTCTACGGCACCCGCATCGCCCACGGGCTGCTCTCCCTGAGCATCGTGGTGCCGCACCTGTCCCAGTTGTGGAAGGTGACCGGCGTCGGGATGGGCATCAACTACGGGCTGAACCGCGTACGGTTTCCCGCGCCTACCCCGGCCGGGGGTCGGGTGCGCGCCAGTGCCGAGGTCCTCGAGGTCACGGAGCTCGACGGCGGCTGGCAAGTGGTCCTGAAGGTCACCTACGAGGTGGAGGGCGGCACCAAACCGGTCTGTGTGGCCGAGTTCGTCCTGAGGTACTACCGGTGAGCGCCGCGCGGGGAACGGACTCGGTCCGTCTGGACGGCAAGGTCGCCATCGTCACCGGCGCGGGCCGCGGTCTGGGTCGGGCGTACGCCATCGCCATGGCCGAGGCCGGAGCCGCCGTCGTGGTCAACGATCTCGACGGCGAGACGGCCGAGTCCACGGCCGAAGAGATCCGTACGGCTGGGGGTCGGGCCGCCACCGTGGTGGCCGCCGTCGGCACCTCGAAGACGGCGCAGGAACTCGTGGACACCGCGGTGAACGAGTTCGGGCGCCTCGACGTTCTGGTCGCCAACGCCGGGGCTCTCCGCGACCGCGTGCTCTGGAAGATGAGCGACGAGGACTTCGACCTGGTGATCTCCTCCCATCTGCGCGGCGCCTTCACCTGTGGACGCGCGGCCGCCGTCACCATGCGCGAGCAGAAGGAGGGTGGCCGCATCATCCTCATCGGCTCCCCGGCCGGGCAGTTCGGCAGCTTCGGCCAGACCAACTACTCCGCCGCCAAGGCCGGGTTGGTGGCCATGAGCCGGACCTGGTCCCTGGAGTTGGCTCGGGCCGAAATCGCCGTGAACACAGTGATTCCCACGGCCCTGTCTCCCATGACGGCCACCATTCCCGCCTACGCGAAGGTCTATGAGGACTATCTGCGCGGCGAGCCGATCCCCGTCGAGTATCGGCGCGACCACGCCCTCGGTACTCCCGAAGACGTGGCCCCACTGGTCGTCTGGCTGGCCTCTGACGCCGCAGCCGACGTCACCGGACAGGCCCTGGGCCTGGGCGGAGACCGGCTGACCGTGTACTCGCACCCGGATGTGTTGCACACCCAGAATCACGACGGCGGCTGGTCGCCGGCCCTCATCGACGAGGCGTGGCACTCAGGGCTGGACGCCCATGCCCAGCGGTCGGGTCCCCGGGGTTCGGAGCAGGACTCGTGAGCGGCCAGCACAGCCTGGTGTGGAAGGGGCTCGCCGAGTCGATCCCGGATCGCACCGCGCTGCGTGCCGCCGATGGCCGGACCTGGACGTTCGGCCAGTTCGCGCGCGAGGCGGCCGGACTGGCGGAGAGCCTCGGGCAGCAGGGCGTCCGGCCGGGGGACCGGGTGGCGATCCTGTTGCACAATCGCCCCGAGTTCCTCATCACCTTCTACGCGTGCCTGGCCACGGGGATGATCCCCGTCCCGCTCAACTATCGACTCCGCGGTCCGGAAGTGGCCGAGTTGCTCGACGATGCCCAGGCGGCGGCCCTGGTGGCGCCGACCTCACTCGCAGCAGTGGTGGAGGCAGCGCTCGCCGCCTCCACCGAACAGCCCGGGGTGATCTGGGTGCCCGACGGTGCCGAGGCAGAGCCGGAGGCAGAATCGGCAGGAGGGCCGGAGGCGGAGGCGGAGTCAGATTCTCTTGCCGGGCAGGCTTGGAGCGATGCCATCGCTCCGGAAGGGCAGTTGCCGCAGGCCCCGCCCGCCGACGCGGAGATGTGGATCTACACCGGCGGCACCACCGGTCGGCCTCGGGCGGCTCGATGGGTGGCCTCGGAGATGTTCGAGGTCCAGTTGTTCAGCACCTACACCCTCCTCGGACTGACACCGCCGAAGGACGTGTCCGAGGCCGTATCGATCGCCACGGACCCTGGGACGCCGCGCGTGATGACCCTGCCGCTGGCCCCGTTCATGCACGGCACGGCCCTGACCGTGTCCCTGAGCACGTTGGTGCTGGGCGGAACCGTGCTGACCACCGATTCCCCGCGACTGGATCCGGAGGCCTCCGTGCGGATGGCCGTGGAGTTCGGCGCCACCAGGATCGTGGTCGCCGGTGACGCCGTCTCTCTGCCCGTGCTCGATGCCGCCGACCGGCTCGGCGTGCGGCTCGATCAGGTGGACTCGGTCTTCAGTTCCGGAATGCGGTTCAGTCCGGAGACCAAGCGCCGCTTTCACGGCCACGGCCGGATGACCATTGTGGACCTGTTGGCGACCACCGAAGGTGGCGGCTTCGCCGTCACTCAGACCACCGGAGCCGAGGATCTGCCGGGCCGACCGCGGCTGATGCCGACCGCCGTCGTGCTGGATGAGAACCAGGAGGAGATCCAGGACGAGGTTGGGGCCATGGGCATCCTGGCCTCACACGGCGCGCTGCCCCGTGGCTATCACGGTGACGAGCGGAAGACCGCCGAGACGTTCCCTATCATCCGTGGAAAACGCCACGTGGTGCCCGGGGACTGGGTGCGTGTGCTCGAGGACCGCCATATCGAGTTCCTCGGTCGGGGCAGCTCCGTGGTCAACACCGGTGGGGAGAAGGTCTACCCCCAGGAGGTCGAAGAGGCCCTGATGAGCCACCCCTCGGTCCAGGACGCCGTGGTCGTGGGCATCCCGGATCCGCGTTTCGGCGAGACCGTCGCGGCGGTGGTCGCCACCTCGGATGCGACGACGACCGGAGAGCTGCTGGACCACGTCAGTTCCCTGCTGGCCGGGTACAAGAAGCCGCGGCACTTGATGGTCCGCTCCGCCCTGGAACGCAGTCCGCAGGGCAAGCTGAACCTGAAGCAGCTGCGGGAGGAGCTCATCCAGGATCGTCGCGAGCAGGAGGGTGTGAGCCGATGAGCACCGAGGCGCCTGCCGGCGGTCGGGACGACAGGCAGGACGACAGTCAGGACGGTCCTCGGGACGGCGCGCAGCGGGAGAACCGCCGAACGACGCTGTCCTATCCGGGGGATCTGCTCGGCTTCGTCGATGATCTGACCGAGCTGGAACGGGCCAAGCTGCTCACCCTGAGGGCGCACCTGGACGAGCACGTGCGTCCGCTGCTGCCTGACTACTGGGAGCGAGCCGAGCACCTGGCCCACATTCGCGAGCCGTTGGCGTCCCTGCGGCTCGAGGACGACCCCGCGCTGCTGCAGGACGACGGCAGGATCGGCGCCCTGTATCGCGGTTTCCGCACCATCGAGATGTGCCGGGCCGATCTGTCGGTGTCCATGACCTACGGCGGTCAGGTCGGCATGTTCCGCACGCTGGTGCTTGAAGGCGCCAGCGCGGAGCAGATCGCGCGGTGGGACCGGGACATCCTCGAGTTCCGGATGACCGGCTGCTTCGCCCTCACGGAACCGGACCACGGTTCCGACATCGCCGGCGGCCTGTCCACCACGGCCCGTCGGCAGGGCGATGGCTGGGTGCTCAACGGCGCCAAGCGCTGGATCGGCAATGCCACCATTTCCGATCACCTGGTGGTGGTGGCCCGTGAGGAGAACGACGGCGGCCCGTCCGGAAGCGGCCGGGACGGTCGGCGCGGTCGGGTGCTGGCCTTCGTGGTTCCCGCGTCGGCGGACGGCGTTCAACGTTCGGTGATCGAACACAAGGCGGCCCTGCGCAGCGTCCACAACGCCGACATCCTCCTGGAGAATGTGGTCGTCCCGGAGGAACTGCGTTTGCCTCGCATCGAATCGTTCGCGGACATCAATCGCGCGTTTCGCACCCTGCGCCCGGAGATCGCCTGGAGCTCTGCCGGAATGCAGCTGGCCACCTACGAGTCCGCGCTGGACTACGCCCAGCAGCGTGAACAGTTCGGCCGGCCGATTGCCTCGTTCCAACTGGTGCAGGACAAACTGGTGCGCATCGTCGAGAACATCGCTCAGACCCTGGCCTTGGCCGTGCGGACGACCACGCACCCGGTCGGCGACGACGTCAACCCCAGCCTGATCAAGCTCATCGCCGGCAACCGACTGCGCGAATCGGCGGCCTTGGCCCGCGAGATCGTCGGCGGCAACGGTCTGCTCCTGGAACATGAGGTGATCCGGTACTTCGTGGACGCCGAGGCCATGTACACCTTCGAGGGAACTCGAGAGATGAACACCCTGATTCTCGGCAGGGCCCTGACTGGACACAGTGCCTTCGTCCGCTAGGAACGTGCTGTACTGACGGGAGTTGTACTGCTGCGGTGGGGGACACGGCCCCGCCACAGCCCCGTGACCATTTCCGTTGAGAAGGCAGCCCATGATCGAGATCCTCACTCCCGCCGAAGTGGACCGCGCCCGGGAATCCGGCGCCCTGGTCGCGGACATTCTGCAGACCATGAGGAGCAGAGCCACCGTGGGGACGAACCTGCTGGAGATCAACGACTGGACCCGGGAGATGATCGCTGAGGCCGGGGCGACATCGTGCTACGTGGATTATGAACCGTCCTTCGGGCGAGGGCCGTTCGGCCACTACATCTGCACGGCGGTCAATGACGCCGTTCTGCACGGCAAGCCACGCGACTACGCGCTCGCAGATGGCGACCTGCTGACACTCGACTTGGCGGTGTCCCTGCGCGGCATCGCTGCCGATGCCGCGATCAGTTTCATCGTCGGGGAATCCCGGCCCGAAGAGAGCGAGTCGATGATCGAGGCCACCGAGCGGGCGTTGGCGGCCGGGATCGAAGCGGCCCGTCCCGGTGTTCGCATCGGAGATCTCTCGCACGCCATCGGCTCTGTCCTGGCTGACGCGGGATACCAGGTCAACACCGAGTTCGGCGGCCATGGCATCGGTTCCACCATGCATCAGGATCCGCACGTTCCGAACGTCGGCAGGCCCGGGCGGGGCTATGTGCTGCGCCCTGGATTGCTGTTGGCCCTGGAACCGTGGGTCATGGCAGATACCGACCGCCTGAGAATGGACGCCGACGGATGGACTCTCCGCAGTGCCACCGGCTCCCGAACGGCTCACTCCGAACACACCATCGCCATCACCGAGGACGGCGCGGAGATCCTGACCCTGCCCCGCTAGCGGTCAGCTCACGCTGCGGATTCCAACTGCCGCTGTGCGTAGTACCAGGACAGCAGGCGGCGCTCGAGCCAGCGGAACAGCAGGGCCATGATGATGCCGACCAGCCCCAGGACGACCACCCCGGCCCACATGGGTCCGTTCTGGAAGGTCCGCTGGAAGTAGATGATGGAGAACCCGAGACCGTTGGTGGCGGCATACATCTCGGACGCGACCATGAGGATCAACGCGATCGGCAAGGACAAGCGGATGCCGGTCACCATGCGCGGCAGTGCCGCCGGCAGCACAAAGTACCGCAGTCGGGTCAGGCCGGCGATGTTGTAGGACGACGTGGTGTCCCGCAAGACCGGATCCGCAGAGCGGACGCCGTCCACGGTGTTGAGCAGGACCGGCCACAGGCAGCCCAGGGCAATGAGAAACACCTTGGTCTCATCGCCGATGCCGATCACCATCATCAGCACGGGCAGAAGGACCGGCGGCGGAATAGACCGGACGAATTCGAGGATCGGTCCGGTGAGCTTGCGGACGGTGAGGTTCGAGCCGATGAGCACGCCCAGCACGATCCCGGCGATGACCGCGATGAGCAGGCCGCTGAGCAACCGCGTGATCGAGGGGAGGACGTCACTGAAGAAGCGCGGTCCGACCCAGGTCTCCCACAGATCGGTCATCAGCGTTTCGGGCTTCGGGATGAAGGGGTTGGTGTTGCCGAGGGTGACGACCCACCAGAGGACCACCAGGACGATGGGCAGGGCCACCATGGCCGGGATCGAGCGAACTCTTCTCATGCCTCTCATGCCGACTGCTCCGATCGCACGGACGGGTGCCAATGCAGAAGCCGGTTCTCGATGAACTTCAAGCCGTAGTTGATCGTCAGGCCCAGCACGCCGGTCAATAAGGCCAGGGCATAGACCGACGTGACGTTCCCCGCGCTCTGGTTCGTGGCGATCAGGTCGCCGACCCCGGGCGTTCCGACCACGAGTTCAATGGTGATCCCGACGACGAGGGCGATGGTCCCGCATAGGCGCAGCCCGGTCATCAGGAACGGCAGCGCCGTCGGGAAGGTGACGTACCGCGCCCTCCAGGCCCACCCGAGGCCATAGCTGCGGGCGGTCGACTCTGCGACCGGGTCGACGTCGTCGATTCCGCTCATGACGTGGACCAGGATCACCCAGAAGCACGCCCACACGATGACGAAGACGGTGGCGGTGGAATTGATCCCGAAGAGCACGATGGCGATGGGAATCAGCGCGACCGAGGGAATGGGGCGCAGAAACTCGACCGTGGACGTGGTGTAGCGAATCAGCACGCTGCTGGAACCGATGATCAGCCCGATGACCGCCCCGGCGGACAGGGACAGCGCCACGCCGATCAACCAGGACCGCATCGTGGCACCCAGGGACTCCCAGAAGACCGGATCGACCAGCAGGGACACCAGTTCGACCATGACCACACTGAAGGGCGGCAGATAGTCGGCGTTGACCAGAGCCAGGCGAGAGGTCAGTTCCCAGATCCCCATGAACGCCACCACGCCCACGGCCCCAAGCAGTGGAGTGGACCAGGGTCGGTCGTGGAATTCCGGCCGCTGCGACTCCGGCAACACAGGCGCGGAGGCCGGTCTGTCGATGGTGGTCGCCACGATTCTCCTTGGTCAGACGTAGTGGTCGCCCAGCCCGTACTCATGGTGCGCCGGAGTGCCGTGAGGCCGAGCCGAGCCTTGGCCACTGTGAGCTGGGTCTCCATCGGGCGGGTTGGAGAGATGCTGACACATGCCGGAGGCAACTGTCTACCGTATTCGTACGATGACTGGCTTGAGTGTACGCAACGCGTCCGTCGGATCGTGCGTTCCATCGACCGTCGGGAGCCCTGTGGGTCTCCGGGGCCTTCTTCCAGCGTTCGGAAGAATGCTCGACCGCCTCTGGAGGCTGCTGTACGCTTCAGGCACGAGCGACCTACTATGCGTACACGCGCACTGCCAAGGGCCCGCCGTGGGAACACCGTCAGCGTCATCTCGAACGGTCGTCCGCGGTCCTGCCGGCCCGAGGTGGTCCGCCGGACGAAGGGACACCCCTGGTGCAGCAATCCATTCACGAGGACGCACGGGAGACACCCGTCATCGGAGAGTATGACGTGGTGGTCGTCGGAGGTGGCCCGGCTGGGCTGATGGCCGCCGCCGCGGCGTCCCGAGAAGGTCGATCCACCGTGCTGATCGAGCGCTACGGATTCCTGGGCGGTGCGGGGACCATGGGCGGACTGAGCACCTTCTGCGGATTGCACGCCCGGGTCCATGGTGAGCACCGCCGGGTGATCCGCGGCTACGCGGACGAATTGCTGGAGCGGCTGGAACACATGGACGCGCTCAGTGAGCCGCATCTGAGCGTGCAGAACCGGATCCAGGCGCAGGCGTTCGACATTTCCGCCTACAAGATCGCCGCCGACGAGTTCTTGGTGGCCGGCGGAGCGACCCTGCTGTTCCACACCAGCGTGGTCGGAGTGGTGATGGATGCCCCCGAGCGCGTCGATGCGGTTCTGGTCGAATCGAAATCCGGGCGCGGAGCGATTCGGGGACGGGTCTTCATCGACGGCTCCGGCGACGCGGATCTCGTGCGGCATGCCGGAGCCCCCACGGAGAAGTCGGCAGACCTGCTCTATCCGTCTCTGATGTTCCGCATCAACGGTGTGGATCACCAGAAAGCCGGTCGCGCCTGGGAAACCGTCGCCAGAATCATGGACGAGGCAGAAGAGCGTGGGGAGCGGACCTTCCCCCGCAAAAAGCCGATCGTCCGGCCTCAGCGCAATCCGCTCGAATGGCGGGCCAACCTCACACAGCTCTCCAATGAGGACGGCAGCGCCATCGACGGCACGGACGCCTGGCAACTGAGCCGAGGGGAGTTGCAGGGACGTCAGCAGGTCAAGGACGTGTTCGGGTTCATCCGTGACACCACACCCGGTTTCGAGGACGCCTATGTGGTGGACATCGCTCCGCAAATCGGCATCCGGGAGACCTACCGGGCCGTGGGGCAGTATCAGCTCAGCGAGGCCGACATTCTGGACTGCGTGGATTTCCCGGACACGATCGGCGTCCAGGGCTGGCCCGTGGAGGCCCATGTGGAGGGCACCGTCGAATTCCGCTTTCCGGCGGCCGGCGTCGAGTCCCGCGGCTTCAATCAACTGCCGTACCGCATGCTGGTTCCGCAACAGGTGGACAACCTGCTGACCGTGGGGCGCTCGGCCTCGATGACACAGTGGGGCCAGTCCTCGGCCCGAGTGACGGGCCCCTGCTTCGTCATGGGACAGGCGGCCGGACTGGCCTCCCATCTGAGCCTGTCCGAGAACACGCCAGTCGGCGACATCGAGGTGCCCCGCCTGCAGCAGCGACTCGAGGACACCGGCGCCTACCTGGGCACCGAACTCGCTCCCGATGTCACCCCAGTCACTTCACGCTGATCACCGCAGACCATCGATGTTCAGCGCCGTTCACCACTGATCACCGCAAGGAGTCGATATGTCCATTCCCACCACAGCCGCCATCGTGCGCGAGCAGCCCGGCAGGTTCGACGTCACCGACGTGCTACTCGAGGAACCGCGCGAAGGAGAGATCCTCGTCAAGATGGTGGCCAGCGGCCTGTGCCACTCGGATTACCACCTGCTCAGCGGGGACAGCCAACCCGGCCTGCTTCCCATGGTGGGCGGGCACGAGGGCACCGGAATCGTCGAGGGCGTCGGGCCGGACACCCATGGCTGGGAGGTCGGCGACAAGCTCGTGTTCTCCTTCATCGGCAGCTGCGGCAAATGCCGATGGTGCAGCGAGGGCATGACCAACCTGTGCGACCTCGGGGCGTTCCTGATGAAGGGAAGCCGCTTCCGTGACCCTGACAGCTTCCGCTTCTCCCTGCCGGACGGTACTCCGATCAGCCAGATGTGCGGGCTGGGCACCTTCGCCGAGCGCACCGTGGTGGACGTCAACTCTGCGGTCAAGTTGCCGCCGGACGCCCCGCTGGAGACGCTGTGGCTCTTGGGCTGCGGCGTCGGGACCGGATGGGGGTCGGCGGTGTACCTGGCCGGTATCCACCCGGGTGATGTCACGATCGTCATGGGCATCGGTGGTGTCGGCATCAACGCGGTCCAGGGTGCGGTGCACGCCGGGTCCATGTCCGTGATCGCTGTGGATCCGCTGGAGTTCAAACGCGAGAAGGCGAGAGAGATGGGAGCGACGCACGCCTTCGCCGACATCCAGGAGGCCACGGAGTTCGCCCGGTCGATCACCAACGGCCAAGGCGCGGACCAGGCCATCCTGACGCCGGGTGTTCTCGCGGGCGAACACATCGCTCAGGGGTTCGCTGCCATCCGCAAGGCCGGCACCGTCGTGGTCACCGGCATCGCTCCCGCCTCGGAAGAAGTGATCCCCATCCAACCGCTGGAACTCACCCGCTATCAGAAGCGCATCCAGGGCTCCGTCTACGGCGGCAGCAATCCGCAGGCGGACATTCCTCGCCAGTACCGCATGTACTCCGCCGGGCAATTGAAGCTCGACGAGCTCATCTCCCGCACCTACTCGCTGGAGAACATCAACGACGGATATGACGATTTGCTCAACGGCCTCAACATCCGCGGGGGAGTGATCTACTGATGACTGACACCACCGTGACAGCGGGCCACCTGGTCCGCTCAGAGATTTTCTCGGGCGGCGAATGGGTCGACCAGCACGGCACTGACCAGATCGTGGTGACCAGTCCGGTGGACGGCCGCGAGGTGGGGCGCGCCCCGCGGGGCAACCAGGCCGACGTCGACCATGCGGTCTCCGCCGCGCGTCGGGCCTTCGATGCCGGGCCGTGGCCGGAACTGTCACCGGCCGAACGTGGGCAGTGGCTGGACCGGCTGGCGGACGAACTGGAACGGCGTGGGGATGACATCGCCGCGATGATCACCGCGGAGATCGGCCAACCGATCCGCGTCTCCACGCCGTGGGGTGGCAAGAGGCCGATGGCCCATCTGCGCTTCTATGCCCAGGTGGCCCGGGACCTGCAGACCGAGGTGGAACGGCCCAACTCCGCCCGGGAGGGCACCTCCACCATCCGCCGTGAACCTCGCGGCGTCGCCGCCGTGATCGTGCCATGGAACCATCCCTTCGCCTCGACCACGCTCAAGCTCGGACCGGCTCTGGCGGCGGGCTGCACGGTGGTGATCAAACCCGCGGAGGAAACGCCCCTGGACATCTATGTCCTGGCGGAGGCCTGCCGCGAGATCGGGCTGCCCGCCGGCGTGGTGAACATCGTGCCCGGTGGGCGGGAGACAGGGCAGATGCTCGTGGCGCACCCCGGCATCGACAAGGTGGGGTTCACGGGCTCGACGGCGGCCGGGCGGGCCATCGCCGGCGCCTTGGGCGAACGGTTGCTTCCGGTGACCCTGGAGCTCGGTGGGAAATCGCCGGCGGTCATCCTGGAGTCCGCCGACCTCGACGACGTCATGGCGAGCCTGCGGGGCGCCAGCTTCGAGAACAGCGGACAGATCTGTGCCAGCCTGACGCGGATTCTGGTGCCACAGTCCCGGTACGACGAGGTGCGCGATCGGCTCCTGGCCCAGATGCGCAGTCTGGCCGTGGGCGATCCCTGGGATACGGCCACCGATCTCGGCCCGCTGGTCTCGGCCCGCATTCGGGACCGGGTGCTCAGTCTCGTGCGGAATGCCGAGGCGTCCGGCGCCTCGGTGACGCGGACTCATGAGGAGTTGCCCGGGGAAGGCTGCTTCGTCTCTCCCATGCTGGTGGAGAACGCCTCGATGGACAGTGAGATCGCCCAGACCGAGGTCTTCGGTCCCGTGGTCAGCCTTCACGCCTACGCGTCACCGGATGAGGCGATCGAGCTCGCCAACAACTCCAGCTACGGTCTCGCCGCGGCGGTCTATGGAGATCCCGATGAGGCGGAGGCCATGGCGCGCCGGATTCAGGCGGGCACCGTGGGGATCAACGGGTATCGCCCCGACCTCAACCATCCCTACGGGGGCTACAAGCAGTCCGGCATGGGGAGGGAGTTCGCTCCGGAAGCGGTGCAGGCGTACCAGAACACGAAGACCATCTGGCGCTGAGCCGGCCCTCAGCGATGCTGCCGCTGAGACAGATGGGGATTGGCGTAGCGGTACTGCGCGGAGATCCGGGCCGCGGCCTCCTGGAGAACCGGCACGATGGTCTGACGCAGGACCTCCTCGCTGGCGCGGACGGTGGTGGAGGAGACGGAAATGCCGCCGATGGCTACGCCGTCGTGAAGGATCGCCACCGCTGCGGCGACCATGCCCGGATGCAGTTCCTCCTCGGAGATATCGAACCCCTGCTCCCGAATGGTGGCCAGGCGGTCCCGCATGGCCGCGGCCGTGGTGATGGTGTGTGGAGTGTGGACCTCGAACGGGCTGGTGGCCAGAAACTCCTCCAGCGCTTCGGATGACAGGTGTGCCAAGAGGACCTTCCCGGTGGCCGTGGCGTGGGCGGGAAGCCGCGTGCCCACCCGTACTGAATGCGGCATGGGACGGCGGTCTTCCAACCGGGCGACATGCAGGACCTCGTGGCGGTCCAGGGTGCCGACGCTGCAGGTCTCCCCCGTGCGCTCCACGACTTCAGACATGAAGGGATAGGACACCTCGGGCAGCGAGGAGGCGCCGAAATAGCCGACCGAGAGTTCCAGAATCCGGGGAGTGAGGTTCCACAGTCCGTGTGCCTGCTCCGCGTAGCCCAAGTGGGCGAAGGTCAGGAGGATTCTCCGGACCACGGGCCGGGAGAATCCCACCTTGGTGGCGATGTCCGCCACGCTCAGTGCGGAGTTGCGGCCGTCAAAGGCTCGGAGCACCTCAATGCCGCGTTCGATGCTCTGGATGCGGTCCCGGGAACGGGCCTCGTCCGGTTCGTCTTCCATGGTCCTGCTCCCTTCTCGGCTCCTGACCTCAAGTGTACGCAGAGTGGTCACTTGTTTTGTCTGAGCGCTGCCTGGAGCTCCGCCGTGGGATTGGCCGTGACGATGGCCGGGTCGCCGGGTAGACCGTCATGATCGCCCTCACTGCGGGACGGCTGGTCGGTATCCGCGGGACAAGCTGTGGACGCTCTGCGTGCAGGTGATTCGCGGAATGTACAGAAAATCATAGACAAGGCTCTATGACGTGTGTCACGATTTTCAGCATCCACCCAGGTGTGGAGGCGTCAGAGATGATCGTTCGAGCAGAACTCATGAGGCAGGGAGACTGACCATGAACCGCAGGAACAAGCGCCGGGGAGTCTGGGGTTCCGCGACCCTGCTGGCAGCGTCACTCGTGCTGGCCGGCTGTGGTGGTGGGACCGCCGCCGAGGGTGGCGGTGGGACGTCGGAGGGCGGCGTCCCCAGCGTCACGGCCGCCACGATTCCGGTCACGGACGCCGGTCCGATCTTCCTCTCCGAGGACCAGGGCATCTGGGAGGACCACAACCTGGACCTGACCATCGAGACCGCCAATTCCTCGCCGAACATCATCTCCGCCATCATGTCCGGCGACTACCAGATCGGCTACGGCGGCGTGACCTCAGTGTTCCAGGCCGTGGAGAACGGCATCGACCTGCAGATCATCGCCCCCGCCAGTGCCACAGCCGACGACCCGGAGAACGGCATCAACGACATCCTGGTGCTGCCGGACAGCGACTTCCAGACGGCGGCGGATCTCGAGGGCAGGAAGGTCGCGGTCAATGCGCTCGGCGGCTACGCCCAGCTGCTGGCCATGATCGCCATCAAGGAGGAGGGCGGCAACCCGGACAACGTGGAGTGGATTGAACTGCCGGTACCGGACCAGCCGGCGGCGCTGGAGAACGGCAACATCGACGCCTTCGTTGCCGGAGAGCCCTTCGGCACGCTGGGACGCCAGAACGGACTGAAGACGCTGGCCAACCCCCATGCCCTCCTCAGCGACGGCGCCGTGGTGGGCGGGGTCTGGTATGCCAACCGGGCCGAGGTGGAGGCCAACCCGGAGTACTACGAGGACATCGTGGACGCCATCAATGAGACCAATACCTATGCGGGCGAGAACGATGAGGAACTTCGCATGGCCATCGCCGACCTCACCGGCATCGACCAGGACCTGGCCGCCGAGATCCGGCTGGGCTCCTACGGCAAATATGACCTGAGCAAGGAGAACATCCAGCCCCTGGCCGATGCTGCCGTGGAGTTCGGCCTCGTGCAGAATCCGCCGGACCTCGACTCGATGATCTGGAAACCATGACCACTCCGCCACAGGACTCGACGTCACAGGACTCGACGTCACAGGACTCGACGTCACAGGACTCGACGGGCTGGCCGGAACTGCGGAGCAATTTCCCCCTGGACTCCATGCGCTCGCTGGCTCGGCGCGCCGAATGGAAACCCTTGGGTGTGACACCGGATCAGCTGAATCGACCCAAGATCGCCATCGTCAACACCTCCAATGATCTGGCCGCGTGCTTCGCTCACCTGGACGAGATCGTGGTCGCCCTCAAGGACGAGCTGCGGGACCGCGGGATGCTTCCGCTGGAGATCCGCACGACGGCGCCCTCGGATTTCATCACCAGCGTGGGCAAGGCCGGCCGCTATGTGCTTCCGGCCCGGGATCTCATCACCAACGACATTGAGGTCATGGTGGAAGGCGCGCAGTTGGACGGCATGATCTGTCTGAGCTCGTGTGACAAGACCACCCCCGCCCACCTGATGGCGGCCGGGCGACTCAATGTGCCCACGGTGGTGATTCCGTGCGGCTATCAGCATTCGGGGCTGTCCGAGGACGGCAGTGCTGACATCGAGGAGGTCTTCCTGAAGGCCTCGTATCACTCGATTCGTGGCGGAGACCAGGCCGAGATGGAGGCGATGGCGGACACGGCCATCCGCGGTCCGGGCGTCTGTGCCGGTCTGGCCACCGCCAATTCGATGCACATGATCGCCGAGGTGTTGGGGATGGCCGTCGCCGGGGCGGCCCCGGTCCGGGCCGGCCGTGAGCGGATGTGGGACTCCGTCCACCGGTCCGCGGACGCCATGGCCCATGCCGTCCGGCACAACGTCCGTCCCCGGGACATCATCACCAACAACGCCGTCCGAGACGCGGTCATCGTGATGCTCTCCGTCGGGGCCTCGGTGAACACCATCAAGCATCTGCAGGCCGTCGCGGTCGAAGCCGGGCTGGACATCGACGTGTGGGAGACCTTCCGCGCCCTCGGTCGGCAGGTGCCACTGCTGGCGTCGATTCGGCCCAATGGCGCGCATCTGGTCGAAGACCTCGAAGACGCCGGAGGTGCGGCCACCCTTCTCCGGGAGTTGTCCCCGATGCTCTCCGGCGACCGGCCGACGGTGAGCGGGGAGGCCCTGTCCGAACGCATCACGGCCGCCAAGCCCGCCGACGGAACGGTGATCCGGGGTACCGACGATCCATACTCGACGAGGCCCTCGATCGTCGTGTTGCGCGGCAGCCTGGCCGAGACGGGGTCGGTGTCCAAGCGCCCCATTCCCGACCCCGGCCCCTATGCCTTCACGGGGCCGGCGAAGATCTTCCACTCCCGCGAGGAGGGGATCCAGGCGGTCGCCGAGGGCCGAGTCCAGCCCGGTGACGTGGTGGTGCTCCGGGGGCTCGGCTTGGAGGGTGGCCCGGGCATGGGGTTCGTCTCGGGACTGATCTTCGCCCTGGAAGGGGCGGGACTGGCCGGAAAGGTCGGATTCGTCACGGACGGTCAGTACTCCGGACTGGCGAACTCCGGCGTGATGGTGGGTGAGGTCTCTCCGGAGGCGGCCACCGGCGGCGCCATCGGGCTCATCCGGGACGGGGACATCATCGCCATCGACCTGGAGGCCGGAACCCTGGACGCGCTCGTCAACCCGGACGAACTGGCCGCCCGGCCTCCTTTCGAGCAGCCGGATACCCCTGCCGCGGCCGACGACGCCGGCGGGTACCTCGAGCTCTATCGCTCGGCGGTACAGCCGCTGGCCTGCGGCGCCGTGCTGTGCCCCCGGCCGGGAGGGCCGGCGGCCGACTGCGCCGCGGACCAGCCCGCGAGTGCCGGCTGGTCCGCGGCGGAAGGGTCAGGACATACCGGCTAGCGGGAGCTCTCCCACGACGCGTCGAACCGTCCCGTCCTCAACGGCAGGATCGTGACCAGGGCGAGCACGCCCAGGGCCAGTACGTAGAGGGAGATCGGCCACGAGGCCCCGAAGGCCGCATACAGGCTCGTCGCGATCAATGGTGCGAAGCCGCCGCCCACGATGGAACCGATCTGATAGGCCGTCGACGCACCCGAGTACCGCAGGTTCGCCGGGAACAATTCGGCGACCAGGGCGGCCTGAGGGCCGGCCATGAGTGACTGCGCGAGCAGGACGATGGCGAACCCCAGCAGGATGAGCACGGGTTGTGCTGTGTCGACGAGCCAGAAGAGCGGAAAAGCTCCGACGACGACCAGCGCCGCACCGATCACGAACACCGGCTTCTGCTGGAAACGGTCGGCCAAGAGGGCGCCGAGGATGACAGTGACGAGATGGATGACGGCACCACCGACGATCAGCCAGAGCATGGTCGGTTGCGGCAGTCCGAGGGCCTCCGTGCCGTAAGCGAGCATGTACACCGAGTAGAGGTAGCCGATGGCCGGGGAGGCCGCCGAGGCCAGGCCGGCCAAGAGCGTGCTGCCACCGTGGTGCCGCAAGAGCTCTCCGAGCGGGAACCGCTGGACCTCCTCCTGTTCCTGGGTCCGCTGGAACACCGGGGAATCCTCGACCCTGAACCGCAGATACAGCGCCATGATGATCAGCAGGGCCGAGAGCAGGAACGGCACTCGCCAGCCCCAGTCCTGGAAGGCCTCGGGCGCGAGGGTGGCGGTGACCGTGATGAAGACCAGATTGGAGACGATGATGCCGACCGGCAGGCCCATCTGCGGGAAGGCCCCGAACAGGGCCCGGCGATTCCGCGGAGCGTACTCCACGGCCATCAGCACGGCGCCACCCCATTCGCCGCCCACACCCAGTCCCTGGATGAAGCGGAGGGTCACCAACAGGATCGGCGCCCAGATCCCGATGGTGGCGAAGTTGGGCAGCAGACCGATGCCGACGGTGGCCCCGCCCATGACGAGCATGGTGATCAGCAGCATCTTCTTGCGGCCGATCTGATCGCCGAAATGGCCGGCCAGGAGGCCACCGATGGGGCGGGCGATGAACCCGACGGCGAAAGTGGCGAAGGCCGAGAGCGTGCCCGTGATGGGATCCTCGCTCGGAAAGAATTGGGGCCCGAAGATCAGAGCGGCCGCCGAGCCGTAGATGAAGAAGTCGTACCACTCGATGGCGGTTCCCGCGAAGCTGGCGCCGAGAACTCGGCGCTGGTCAGCGGGCGTGGGGGCCGGCGCGCCGGCATGCTGCGACGGGCGACTGGCGTCGTCGGTGGTGAGCGTGGAATTCGAGGACAAGGAACGTGGCCTTTCTGGAGAGGGTCACGGTGCGAGCAATGGGACGTGGATCACTCTCCCCATCGTGATTCGGATTGTCAACAATTTTGGTGGCAATCGCGTGGCGGATTGTCTACGCTGAGGTCATGAGTGAGCACCCAGTCCCTTCGGCGCGCGCCCGGGAACTCGTCCGGGGCGCCTACGATCTGCACATTCACGTGGCACCGGACGTCATGAAACGTCGCATCAACGACCTGGACCTGGCGGCGCGCTTCCGTGAGCTCGGTCTGGCCGGTTTCGTCATCAAGTCCCACTACGTGCCCACCGCCGAGCGGGCCGAGCAGGTGCGCACGATGTATCCGGACGTCGATGCCATCGGGGCGATCACCCTCAACGCCTCCGTGGGTGGGATGAATCCCGTGGCCGTGGAGATCGCCGGTCGCGGCGGGGCGAAAGTCGTCTGGTTCCCCACCGTGGACTCGGACAATCAACGCTCCTGCCTGGCCGAGGAGCCCGAGGGGGCCATGCCGCCGATGTGGGCCCGTCTGCAGCAGGACCTCGAGGACGCCGGCATGAAGGCCGATGCGGTGGAGGTGCTCAACCCGGACGGCACCCCGACCACCCAGACCGCTCAGGTGCTGCAGGTCATGGCCCAGCACTCCATGGTGCTGGCCACCGGGCACCTGCACACCGACGAGTCCTCGGCCCTGGTACCGGCAGCACAGGCCGCCGGTGTGGAGAAGATCATCGTCACCCACCCGGAGTTCACATCCCAGCGGATGGGGCTGGACTCTCAACGCCGGCTCGCTGAGCAGGGGGTGTTCCTCGAACGCTGCCTGACCACCCCGCTCACGGGAAAGGTGTCCTGGGAGACGTGGCACGCCAACATCCGCGGCGCCGGGGTGGAGCACTCGGTCGTCTCCACCGACCTGGGTCAGCCCTTCAACCCACCCGTCGAGGACGGGCTGGCCATCGTGGCCGACATCATGCTCGATGAGGGGTATTCCGAGTCCGAGATCAAGCTGATGATCGTCCACAACTCCCGGTATCTGGCCGGGGCCTCACCGTTGCCGGACGCCCCGGCACACCTGCGCTGAGCAGAGCCATCATCCCGAAAGGACCTGACATGACTGAAGTTCCCACCGCTGACCGATCCGCCGGCCGCCTGCTGGTCGTGGGCGCGCACTCCGCTGATTTCGTCTGGCGCGCCGCCGGTGCCGTCGCCTCCTTCGTCAAGGCCGGCGGTGAAGCCAAGGTGGTGGCCCTGACCTACGGTGAGCGCGGCGAGTCCGGCGTGCTCTGGCAGGAGGAGGGGCAGACCGAGGAGAACGTCAAGAAGATCCGCCATGGCGAGGCGGAGCGCGCCTCGCAGCACCTGGGGGCGTCCTTCGAAGCGTTTGATCTGGGCGATTACCCGTTGGTCAACGACCAGTCGGACATCGAGCGGCTGGCCGAGCTGATGCGGGACTTCGCCCCGACCGTGGTGCTGACCCACCCGGACAAGGACCCGTTCAACCCCGACCACCCGGTGGCCTACGAGATGGTACAGAAGGCCCGGCTGATGACCTCGGGCGCCGGCGTGGAATCCGGCTTCAAGACCGCCCCACCGAGCGAGTTCCTCGTGTTCGAGCCGCACCAGCCCGAGCTGTGCGGGTTCGTGCCCTCGGTCTTCGTGGACATCACCGAGGTGTTCGAGCAGAAGAAGGCCGCGATGGCCGAGATGAAGGCGCAGGTCTACCTGCAGTCCTACTACGCCGAGCGCGCCGAACACCGCGGAAACCACGCGCGCAAGGTCACCGGCAACAAGGAGATCCGCCAGGCCGAGGCCTTCATGCGTCTGGTCCCGAACGTGGTGTCCAGCCTGTGAGTGGGGACGCGAAGGACCTCTCCGAGGCCGAACTGATCGAGCGCTTCGCCGCCCTGCCGGTGGCCAACGTCGGCGACGCCATGGAACGCCTCCAGGTGCTCGACGGCGCCATCCAGTCCGTCTGGCCGTCCGCGGGCGCCCGGATGGCCGGCCGGGCGGTACCGGTGACGGTGGCCGGGGGAGACAACAAGGGGATCCATGAGGTCATCCCGACCCTGCAGCCCGGCGACGTTCTCGTGGTCAACGGTCAGGCCGCCACCCACCGTGCGCTGATCGGTGAGCTGATCGCGGGGCGGGCCATGGCCCAGGGCTGCGTCGGTTTCGTGCTGGACGCCATGGTCCGCGACGCCGTGGACCTGGAGCAGATGCGCTTTCCGGTCTTCGCCCGGGGCACGACGCCGGCCGGCCCCTACCGTAACGGTCCGTTCCGGACCGGGGCCGCGGCCGCCGTCGGGAATGTGGTGGTCCAGCCGGGAGATCTGGTGGTGGGAGATGACGACGGCGTCGCCATCGTCCCGCGGGATCAGGCCGCCGAGGTGCTGGTCAAGGCCGAGGCCAAGCACGCCAGCGAGACCCAGCAGCGGGCCGAGATTGGCTTCTGAGCCCCTGATCTGACCGCCTGCTTGAACGAAGTAGCACGATGTGTCGAATCTGGGCTACAGAATCGACACATCGTGCTACTTCGATTTCGGGGTCAGGGGTTGTTCAGGAGTCCAGGCCGGTGTCCACGGGCTTGTTCTCCTGAGCCTGGGCCGCGTTCTGGCGCTCCTTGGACTCGGCCTCGTGCGGGTTGGCCACCTTGTCGCCGTCCTCGACCACCGGAGTGCCGTGGGTGTGGAACGTGGAGATGGTCTTCATGCCCCAGGCCTGGCCCTTGGCGCGCTCGGCCTGCGTCCAGCCGATCGGCTTCCAGTCCGGAGCCAGGATCAGGCGCGAACCCTGGTTGGCCAGCTCGATGCGGTTGCCGCCCGGCTCCCAGACGTACAGGAAGAAGCCCTGCTGAATGGCGTGCTTGTACGGCCCGTACTCGATGTAGATGCCGTTCTCCAGGAAGATGTCCGCGGCCTTGAGGATGTCCTCGCGGGTGTCCGCAGCGAAGGCGATGTGGTGCAGGCGCCCCGGGGTGCCGGTCCAGTCGTCCGAGTAGACCAGATCGTAGGACTTCTGGCCGAAGGTGAACCAGTGGCCGCCGACCTCGCCGTCGTCGAGCTGGATGTACTCGGTGGTGTAGCCGCCCAAGACCTTCTCGGTGAAGTCGCAGACCCCGGCCATGTCCGCCGTCAGGTAGTTGACGTGGTCCAGTCGGCGGGCGTTGGCGCCGAATCCGGGGAACTTGGAGGCCTGGTTCTTCAGCGCGGGGCGATCCTCGTCAGTGGCCTCGTACCACTCCGTGTCGTAGAAGACCTCCATGAGGTGCTGATCCGGGTCGGTGAAGCGGAAGGTCCGTCCGCGGCCCTGTTCGCCGTCCACCCAGCCCTCGCCCTGACCGGCGGCCTGCACGCGCTCGACGACGCGGTCGAGAGCCTCGGGGCTGTGCGCACGCCAGCCCACCCGGCCGACGCCGGCGTGCTCCTTGGCGGTGAGCTTGATGGAGTACGGCTCGTAGTCGTCCCACGTGTGCAGGTAGACGGACTCGTTGCCGTTCTCCGTGGTGCGGCCCACCTCACGCATGGCCAGCAGATCCCGGAAGAACCACAGGGATTCCTCGAACTTCGGGGTGTACAGCTCCACGGTGGACAGGTGGGCGATGTCGCGGATGCGTTCGGTCATGCTGGCCCTCTCAAATACGGAGTTCTCGGAACTTGGAACAATATTGTCAACAAAATCATAGACAGTCTGGGGCGGGTTGGCTACGGTCATAGGCATTCGACCGTGGCGTGATCCACGCCACTGAATGGTCACTCAGTCGCCAGAGAGTCTTCGAGGGAAACACGATGAAACGTCAGCTGCTGCAGCTGCTGTCCACAGCCGCCGTCTCCAGCCTGGCCCTGTCCGCCTGTGGCTCCGGGTCACCGTCCGGCACCCAGGACTCTGCCGAGGCCGGGGGAGCGGGAGGCGAGTCTGGTGGCGAACTGACCGAGGTCACCGTCGGCCTGGTACCGCTGGCGGCGTCCATCGCTGTGGAGTACGGCATCGAGGAGGGCATCTTCGAGAAGCACGGACTCGATGTCGAGATCGCGCTCGCCAACGCGGGGGCTGCCATGCTGCCCGCGGTGTCCAACGGCCAGATGGACGTCGGGGTCGGCAATCCACTGTCCGTTCTCACGGCGGCGGATCAGGGCCTGGATATGCGGATCGTCGCGGGATACTGCAACTCGGCGGACGACGGCGAGGACACCTCCGGAGTGGTGACCCGCAAGGACAGCGGGATCGAGGACTACGGTGACCTGGCCGGAAAGACGACCTCCATCAACGCACTGCGCACTCTCGGAGATCTCACGCTCATGGATCTGGCTGAACAGGGCGGTGCTGACCCGGCGGCGGTCAAGTTCGCCGAAATGCCGTTCCAGGACATGCCGGCTCAGCTCGACCAGGGGAACACGGACGCCATCTGGATCCCGGAACCGTTCCTGACCACGGCCCTGGACAATCCGGACAATGAGCTCCTCGGCTACTCGTTCCGCGACTCCATTGAGGGCATGCCCACCATGGTCACTTTCACCTCCGGCACCTTCGCCGAGGAGAACCCCGAAACCGTGGAGAAGTTCCAGGCGGCCATCACGGAGGCGCTCGCCGCCACGGAAGAGAACACCGATGACGCCAAGAAGCTGCTTCCGGAGTTCCTGAGCCTGCCCGAAGAGGTCGCCACGAGCCTCAAGCTGGACGACCTCGGCGGCGAGATCCGCGAGGAACAGCTCCAGGCGATGGGTGAACTCGCCGTGAAGTACGACTTCATCGACCGGGAGCCCGATTTGGAGGCCATGATCGTCGACTAGTCTTCGGGTCCGTCGACGGCGGATATGGAAGAATCAGGGTCTGTTCGAGACGCCACCTGGGGCAGCAGGTGCGTGCGGGGTCGCAGAGACCGCCAGCCGCCGCGTCCGGACAGCAGTGAGTGCTAATACAGCCGGCGCCGTCTCCTCGGGAAGGCGTGCGGCGAACCACCACCCCAAGGACCCCACGTGACCCAGACTGACCCTGCCCCCGCCCGCTTCGCCCCCACCGGCACCGGCCTATACGCCGTCTTCACGGCGATCATGGCCGTGGTGCTCATCCTGTCCAATCTCGGTGCCACCAAGGGCGTGACCTTCGGCCCGATCGTGACCGACGGCGGATTCTTCCTCTTCCCGCTCGCGTACATCGTCGGTGACGTGGTGTCCGAAGTCTACGGATTCCGCGCGTCCCGGCGGGCGATCGTGACCACCTTCGCCCTCTCCGTCTTCGCCGCGTTGTGCTACTGGATCGTCATCGCGCTGCCCGGCGCCGAGTGGTACGCGGGGCAGGACGCGCTGGTCCGCACCCTGGCGCCGGTGCCGCTGATCGTCCTCGGGTCCCTGCTCGGCTTCCTCATCGGCCAGCTGGCGAACTCCTGGCTCATGGTCCGGCTCAAGCGCCGCTCCGGGGAGCGCCTGCTCTTCGGCCGGCTCGCGGTCTCCACTCTGCTCGGCGAGTTCCTCGACACCCTGGTGTTCTGTTCCATCGCCGCCGGCGTCATCGGCATCACGGACGTCCCCACCTTCCTCAACTACGTGGTGGTCGGCTTCGTGTTCAAGTCCGTGGTCGAAATCGTGCTGTCTCCGGTGACCATGTGGGTCATCGGCCGGGTCAAGAAGGCCGAACCCGCGTACGCCGGCTGACCTGCGCGTGGCCGAGTCTCGGATTCGGCAACAGCGTCGTCATGGCGGGTCACATTCTGGCGCCGGGCGACGCCATCCGCGCTCGAGGTCCATTCGAGCGCGCGAAACGGCGAAAGATGACGACCGTGCTGGACGGTGCCCAGAGCCGTCCCTAACGTTCTGTGAAGAATCACGAGCTCCGGTGTGAAGCCCTGGCTGACCGGACGGCAACCCTCTCGCTGTAGTGGGGTGCTCCAGGTGATGATTCGGCCCCCGGCGACCGCCGAGGGGCAAGTACGGCACCACCGAGGACGCGTGTACTGGGCCGGTCGGCTCTGAACAGCTGTGCACACCGTCGTTCTCCGGCGCAGTCTTGCGGTGGGCCATGACGGAAAGGCCTCGCCATGACCGCCCTCGCCACCGGATTCCTGACCGCCGACCGGTTCGCCAACCTCCGCGAAGGGCTCGCCCCGATCTTCGCCTCCATCGCCGACAGCGCCGCCACGCGAGAGGCTGAGCGGAGCATTGATCGCGACGTCGTCCGGCGCCTCGCCGAGGCCGGTTTCACTTCGCTGCGGGTCCCGGTCGACTACGGCGGATCCGGACTCGACTTCGCCCAATCCGCCGAGCTGATCATCGAGCTGGCAGCCTCCGATTCGAACCTGACCCAGGCGCTGCGGGCCCACCTGGTCAACCAGGAGAACATTCTCGGGCATCCAGACCCGGCGTTCCGCGAGCGGTGGCTGCGCCGCATCGGCGGCGGGGCCGTCGTCGGGAATGCCATCACAGAGGTGAACAATGCCATCGGTGAGGGGACCACCCGCCTCGTCCAGGACGTCGAGGGAACCTGGCGACTCAACGGCCGGAAGCACTACTCCACCGGGACGCTGTACGCCGACTGGATCATCGTGGCCGCCGTGGATGCCCACGGCGAGGAGATCGCCGCCGTGGTGCCCGCGGACGCGCCGGGAGTCACGGCGCTGGACGACTGGGACGGTTTCGGTCAGCAGCTGACCGCGTCCGGGACCACGATCTTCGAGAACACCCCCGTGGCCGCCGAGGAGGTCTACGTCGGCGGCCTCGACGACGGAACGCGAGTGGCCACGGGGCAGGCCACCTGGCAATTCATTCACTTGGCGACGCTAGCCGGCATCGCGCAGGCCGCCGTGCGAGATGTGAGTGAGTACGTCCAGGGGCGACGGCGTTCCTTCAGTCATGGGGCGGCCGAACTGCCCCGGGATGACGCCCAAGTCCTGCAGATCGTCGGGGAGATCTCCTCCGCCGCGTTCGCCGCTCGGGCCGCCGTCGACTCCGTCGTCACCGCCCTGGGCGGTCTGTTGGAACGCGAGGCGGCCGGCGAACAGCTGCCGGAGGACGACGTCAACGCGGTGTACGTCCGCGTCTACCAGGCCCAACAGGTGGTGGCGGAGAACGTGCTGGCCGCGACCACCCGGCTATTCGAGGTCGGCGGCGCCTCCGCGGTGAGCCGCTCCCGAGCGCTGGACCGTCATTGGCGCAATGCCCGCGTTCTGGCCAGCCACAATCCCTTGATCTACCGAGCCCGGATTATCGGCGATTGGGAGGTCAACGGGATTCCGCCCGCCCGGTCCTACCGCATCGGCTCCGCCCCCTCTGGCGCAAAGTGACCGTGCCCCCACCAGAGTGACGTGGTCTTGTCACTCTGCGCCTCGAACCACCCGAACCACCCGGACCACCCGAACCACCTGGACCACCCGGACCAACCGAGCATCCCTTCACCCGAGACCTACCCACTCCTCAGGAGAATCCCATGAGCACCCAGCACGCCCGCCGGACCCCGCTGCACTTCAATGCCTTCGTCATGAACACCACCAGCCACATCCACCACGGCCAATGGCGCCGACCGGACGCTGGACAGACGGAGTTCACTGACCTCAACACCTGGGTCGACCTGGCCAGAACGCTGGAGGCGGCCAAGTTCGATGCGATGTTCTTCGCCGACGTGGTGGGCCTTTACGGCGATGCCGACGCCGACTACTCCGTGTATGTGAACGAGGGGCTGCAGATTCCCTCCAACGACCCCACCGTGCTGCTCGGGGCGCTGTCCGTGGTGACGGAGCACCTGGGTCTGGCCACCACCTCGAATGTGTTCCAGTCCCATCCGTTTCAGTTCGCCCGCCAGATCTCGACCTTGGACCACCTCTCTCACGGGCGAATCGCGTGGAACATTGTGACCGGGACGCAGGACAACGGCTCCCGGAACTTCGGCCTGCCCCGGCTGACCGACCACACGGAGCGCTATGCCTGGGCGGACGAGTACGTGGACGTGGCCTACAAGCTGTGGGAGGGATCCTGGGATGAGGGAGCGGTGCTCAAGGATCGCGCCGGCTCGCGTTATTCCGATCCCGCCCGGGTGCACAAGATCCGTCACGAGGGTCCGCGCTACTCCGTGGAAGGACCCCACCTGCCGCCGCCGTCCCCTCAGCGCACGCCGGTGTTGTTCCAGGCCGGGTCCTCGGCCTCCGGACGCGACTTCGCCGCCCGCAACGCGGAGGCGGTCTTCCTCACCGCCGCAGACCCGGGCATCGCCCGTCAGCAGATCGACGACACCCGACGCCGTGCTGTCGAGGCCGGTAGGGCCCCAGAGGACATCAAGTTCTTCCAAGGGCTGAGCTTCATCATCGGCGACACCGAGCAGGAGGCCCAACGGAAGCTGGCGGAAGCCGAAGAGTACGCCTCGATCGAGGGGTACCTGGCGCACTCGGCTCTGGTGGATCCGGACGGCCGGGTCTACCCGCCGCAGACACCGCTGAAAAATCTGAAGACCAATACGCAGCGTGGTGCGGCGGAATGGGCGGCACGGGCGATCACCGACCGCGAGCCCGTGGTCGCGGACATCGGCTGGCGCGGTCACCGCAACAACCGCGTCGTCGGCACGCCCGAACAGATCGCCGATCGGCTGGAGGAATGGCAGGCCGCAGGCGTGGACGGCGTCAATGTCATCAACTGGGTCATCCCCGGCTCCTTCGAGGAGTTCGCGCAGAAGGTCCTGCCCGTGCTGCGGGAGCGGGGGCTGGCTCAGCGGGAATACGCTCCCGGGACCCTGCGCCAGAAACTGTTCGGTCGCGACCGCTTGCCGGAAACCCACCCGGGCGCCCAGTACCGGGGTGCCTTCGCACCCGCGCCGGCCGTTGTCTGATCATCCCCGGACGGAGCGAAAGGACCTCATGAGCACTCCCCGTCTCTCGAACGTTGTGCGGGCAGAACGAACCGGTTCGTTCTGCCCGCAAAGTGAGCCACACCGCCGAGGGTGGGTGGTCACCTCTCTGATCTTGGCCTCCCTCTTTCTGACCTCGTGCACGTCCAGTGCACAGCCCGACGGCGGCCCGGACCCTGCTGCCTTGGCCGGGACCGAGGGCCCACGCCAGGGCGGAATCATCGAGTACGGCCACCTGCAGGAACCCAACTGCATCTTCGGCGGCTGGATCCAGGAGAACTTCACCGCCCGGCAGGTCTTGGACAACCTCGTCTCGCACACCGAGGACGGCGGGGTGGTGCCGTGGATCGCCACCGACTGGTCGGTGTCCGATGACGGGCTGGTGTGGACGCTCGAACTGCGCGATGACGTGCACTTCACCGACGGCACCCGGCTGGATGCGGCAGCGGTGGCCTACAACTTCGACTACTGGCTCGACGGCGGCAACAGCACCGCCGCCGCGCACCTCGGTGGCTTCTACGACCATTCCGAGGTGGTGGACGAGGACACGGTGGAGGTCCACCTCTCGGCGCCGTTCTCCCCGTTCCTTTCCACGATCTCGCAGTCCTACTTCGGATTGCAGTCGCCCACCGCCCTGGAGAACCGCAGCGACGAGGAGAACTGCCGCCAACCCATCGGCTCGGGCCCGTTCACCGTCAAGGAGTGGAAGCGCGGCGAGTACATCGAGTTCGCCCGCAATGACGACTACCACTGGGCCCCGAAGAACGCCCGCCATCAGGGGCCGGCCTATGTGGACGGCATCCGGTGGAACATCATCCCGGACAACACCTCCCGGTACGGTTCCCTGGTCTCCGGAGAGACGGACGTCATCGGCGAGGTGCCGGCGGTGAACATCGATGACGCCCGGCAGCAGTTCGACTTCACGCAATACATCACTCCCGGACGGCCCGTCGTGATCAACCTCAACACCGAGCAGGGGATCTTCACCGACCAGACGGTCCGTCAGGCCCTCAGCTTCGCGACGGATCGGAAGGCCAACGTCGAGTCGGCCTTCCTCGGCACGGTCCCGTTCGAGCCCAGTGGTTATCTCTCCCAGTCCACGCCCGACTACGACTCCGAAGCGGCAAACCAGTACCCCTTCGACCTGGACCGGGCGCGGCACCTTCTCGATGAGGCGGGCTGGACCGGCCGGGATGCCGACGGCACCCGCACCAAGAACGGTCAGCGACTGCAGGTGACGTTCGTCTATGGCCTGAACAGCATCATCACGCCGGACGGCAACACGGTGATCCAGAACTTCCAGGAACAGGCACGGGCGGCCGGCTTCGACATCGTGCTGCGACCGGCCACCCAGTCCGAGTTC
This sequence comes from Citricoccus sp. GCM10030269, assembly GCF_042665635.1. Classification (NCBI taxonomy): domain Bacteria; kingdom Bacillati; phylum Actinomycetota; class Actinomycetes; order Micrococcales; family Micrococcaceae; genus Citricoccus; species Citricoccus sp. GCM10030269. Next base: position 658,237 of record NZ_JBHTCV010000002.1, read on the forward strand.
TTCTCCGGGGCCTTCTCCACTCCGGACAGCTATGACGCCCAGGTCGGCTACTGGACGAGCCCGCATGCCGGCATCCTCAACATCAACTACCGGCCCTCCACCGAGGAGTCACCCAACGGTGCCAACACCACCTTCCTGAACAACCCGGAGGTGTTCCACACCATCCAGGCGGCGTTGAGGGCGCCGACGCCGGGCGAGGTCACCGAGCACTTCTCCACGGCCCAACAGCAGCTCAGCGATCTGGCCCCCGCCATCGGTCTCTACACGCAGACCAACACGTTGGCCGTTGACGACACTGTGACCGGGGTGTGGCTCGAGCCCGCCCAGGGTGGACCGGTCTTCCATGACGCCTACTTCACCTCGGCTGCGGCCGTGAGAACGGAGGACTGACCCATGACGGTGACGATGGGCCGAGTGCTCGCCCGGATCGGCCGGAAGGTGGCCGGCGCCGTGTTCGTCGTCTGGGCCGCCGCGACGATCACCTTCCTCATCCAGGTCGTGTTGCCCGGCGATCGGGCCACGCTGCTGCTGAATCAGCAGACCGGCCAGGTCCAGGAACGCACCGCGGAAGAACTCGCGCCGATCAACGAGATGTTCGGCTTCGACGATCCGGTGTTCCTGCAATACCTCAACTTCATCGGCGGGCTCCTCCGCGGCGACCTGGGCATCTCCTACACCCTGTACCAGCCGGTCGCCACGGTCATCGGGGACCAGATCCTCCCCACCGTGGTCCTGACCTTCACGGCGCTGGCCATCGCCTGGGCCCTGGCCCTGATGCTGCTGGTGTGCACGGCGCGACGCGCGGCCTGGGTCTCCAAGCTCTTCTCCGGACTCGAGGCGGCCGCCGCGGCCCTGCCCCAGTATTGGCTGGGCATCATTCTGCTCGTGGTGTTCTCCCTGTGGCTGGGCCTCTTTCCCGTCGTCAGCGGTAGCGGCACGGCCGGTCTCGTGCTGCCGGCCTTGACCCTCGGCATCCCCCTGGCGGGGTTCCTCGCTCAGGTCATGCGCACCGAGTTCGAACGGACCCTGGACGAGCCCTTCGTGCTGACGGCCCGAGCCCGGGGAATGTCCGACGGCGGCGTCCGAGTGCGCCACGTGCTGCGGCATTCGCTGTTGCCGGGTCTCAGCCTGACCGGCTGGGCGGTCGGGGCCCAGTTCTCCGCGGCGGTGATCGCCGAGAACGTCTTCTCCCGGCCCGGACTCGGTCGCGTTCTCGTGACCGCCGTCAACGGGCGTGACCTGCCGGTGGTCTGCGGAGTGGTCATGCTCGTCGCGCTGATCTACGTCATCACCAACCTCGTCATCGACGCCGCATACACCCTGGTCGACCCCCGACTGAAGGAGCACTCATGACTGCCCAGCCCGTCACCACCCAGACCACCCAACCACCCCAGACAGCTCACCCCACTGGTGAATCCGCGGTTCCGTTCGAACACCTCCCCGGGTCCCCGGGCGACTCCTCGCCGAATCCGACGCGCAGCCCGGTCACGGCCTTTGAACTCCGTCCCCGTTTCCGTCCCCGTCTCCGTCCTCGCGCCTGGCGACGGACGCCGACGACGGTGTGGGTCGCCGCCGCCATCGCAGCGCTGCTAGTGGTGGCCGCCGTCGCTCCGGCTCTGGTGGCCACCGCCGATCCGCGGGCCATCGATCTGGCGTCACCACTGGCCCCACCGAGTTGGGAGCACTGGTTCGGCACCGACCAATCCGGCCGGGACCTGTACTCGCGCATCGTGCATGGAACCGCCTCGTCGTTGCTGATCGGGCTCGGAGCCACCGGAGTCGGAGTGGGCCTGGCGGTGGTCTTCGGGTGCTGGGCCGCTCTCGGCGGACGGTGGGCCGACGCGGTGATCGGTCGGGCGATCGAGGTGCTCTTCGCCTTCCCCATCCTGCTGTTGGCGATGGTCTTCATCGCCGTGTACGGCCCCTCCGTGCAGACGCTGATCTTCGCCGTCGGGCTGGGCATCGCCCCCGGCTACGCCCGCATGGTGCGGGCGCAGGTGATGCAGGTGCGCGGCTCCGGCTACGTTCAGGCCGCCCGCGCGCTGGGACATCATCCGGCCCGGATTCTCACCCAGCACGTGCTGCCCAATGCCCTGCGCCCGTTGATCGTCGTCCTGACGCTCGGCATCGGACAGTCCATCGTGTGGGCCTCGGGCCTGGCCTTCCTCGGCTTCGGTGTGGCGCCGCCGTCGCCGGAATGGGGAGCGCTGCTCGAGGCCGGCCGCCCCTACATCACCGAAGCCTGGTGGCTGGAGATCATTCCGGGCCTGGCGGTCCTGGCCACCGCGCTGACCGCCACCGTTCTCGGCCGCCATCTGGAGACCACCCTCGAAGGAGACCGCCGATGAATCCGCTGGCCAAGCTGAAGGGACTCAACGTCTGGTTCGCCGACCAGCACGGTCACCAGCGTCACGTGGTCCATGACGTCTCGGTGGAGATCTCGGCGGGGGAGTGTGTGGCCATCATCGGCGAGTCCGGGTCCGGGAAATCGGTCACGGCGCGGACTTTGATCGGGATGGCCGGATCGAACGCCAGCGTCGAGGCGGAGACTGCCGAGGTCTTCGGCCGGGATCTGCGGGCCCTGAGCGATGCCGACTGGAAGAGCATCCGCGGCCGTGAGATCGGCTTCATCCTTCAGGACGCCTTGGTCTCCCTGGACCCGTTGCGCACGGTCGGCGCCGAGATCGGCGAATCGCTGCGCCTGCACGGCGTCCGCGACCGTGGCGAGCGCCAGGCCCGGATCGAACAGCTGCTGACCGAGGTCGGCGTCCCCGAGCCCGTGCTGCGCGCCGGTCAGCGTCCGGACCAACTCTCCGGCGGCCTGCGGCAGCGGGCCCTGATCGCCTCGGCCATGGCCAACCGACCCGCGCTCGTGGTGGCCGACGAACCGACGACCGCCTTGGACGTCACGGTGCAGGCCCAGGTGCTCGACCTGCTGGCCGAGCGCAAGGCCGCCGGCACCGCCGTGCTGCTGATCAGCCATGACTTCTCCGTGGTGGGACGGCTCGCGGACCGTGTCCTGGTGATGCAGGGAGGAGCGATCGTGGAGACCGGGACGGCGTCCGCGGTTCTGGAGAACCCTCAGCACTCCTATACCCGTCAGCTGCTGGATGCGGTCCCGTCAGGGCACACCAAAGGCGAGTACCTGACCGACGAGGGGCGGCAGCGTGCCAGTCTCCGGGTCCGGGCGCCGGAGGCGGCACCACATGATGCGCCGGTTGATGTGCTGAGTGATGGACCGAGTGAGGTGCCGCGTGAGTTTCCGAGTGAGCCCGCCCGGCCGGCGGTCTTGACGGCCAGCGGCCTGACGAAGTCGTATCGAGGTCCCGATGGACGCGACCGCACCGTGGTGCGGGACGTCTCCTTCGACGTCACGGCCGGCCGAACCCTGGGCATCGTGGGCGAGTCCGGCTCGGGCAAATCCACGACGGCCTCCATGGCGCTGGGGTTCATTGAGCCCGACGCCGGCTCGGTCCTGCTCAACGGCCGGTCCTGGAGCGATCTCGACGTGGCCGGGCGGCGATCCCGGCGCCGTGAGGTCACGTCGGTGTACCAGGATCCACTGAGCTCCTTCGACCCGCGCTGGACTGGCGAGCGAGTGCTCGTGGACGCCCTCGACGCCGGCGCCCAGCCAGGACTGTTCGCCTCGGCGCGGCAGCGCCGCACCCACCGCGAAGAGCTGCGGAAGCGGGCGGCCTGGTGGGCCGCCGTCGTCGGGCTGGATCCCCGCCATTTGGCGAAGCACCCGCTGCGGCTCTCCGGCGGGCAACGGCAACGCCTGTCCATCGCCCGGGCGCTGGCCCCGGAACCGGACGTCGTGGTCCTCGATGAGGCGGTCTCCGCCCTCGACGTCTCCGTGCAGGCCCAAGTCCTGGACCTCTTGACGGAGCTGCAGGAGACCCTCGGGACCACGTATCTGTTCATCTCCCACGACCTCGGCGTCATTCACCACATGAGCGACGACATTCTGGTGATGAAGCACGGTGAAGCGGTGGAGTACGGTCCGGCGTCCACGGTCTTCGACGATCCTCAGCACGACTACACCAAGAGGTTGCTCGGTTCCCTGGAGGTGCTCTCCACCCACGCCCTGGCGCGGTGAGCAGGGGTGAGCAGCGGTGCGCAGCGGTGAGCATGGCCGCTCGACTCTTGCCGACGCCTGAGGTGGCTGCCACCATGACCACATGGTCGAGTCCACACCCTCTGCTTCCGCCGCCGAGCCCGAGCAGCCGGCGGCCGTTCCCACCGCCACGGTGGACCGCTCGAACGATGGCTGTCGGGTGGTCGTCGAGGTGGACGTGCCCGCCGGAGTGGACGACGTCTGGGAGTCCGTGGCCACCGGAGAGGGTTATCTGCGATGGTTCGTCACCGCGGAGCTGGAGCCACGCGAGGGCGGACGACTGATCACCCACCACGGTGACTTCGGCGATTCCGAGGGCATCATCACGCAGTGGGAACCCGGTCGGCACCACTACGCCTACGTGGAGGCGGACTGGATGGGCGACGGCACTCCCGTGCCCGACTGGCACACGGAGATCACCCTGGCTCCGGCGTCGGTTCCGGTGCCGGTGTCCGTGCCGGACGCCGCTGAACCGCGCACCCGGGTCCGTTTGTCCAGCGGCATCGATACCGAGGGTGAGCAGTGGGCCGAGGACATCGTCGGAACCGTGGACGGCTGGACATCGGCGTTGCGGACGTTGGCCGAATATCATGCCCACTTCGCGGGGAGGCAGACGGCACAGGCCCTGGTGATGCTCTCCGTCCCCGCGCGGCACCGGCTGCCGGGCCTGCTGGGACTGGACGGTGCCGCCGTCGGGAGCCGGAGCTCCGTGCACGCCACCGCCGGTGGGCAGCCGCAGCGCGTCACCGGCACCGTGATCGAGATCAGAGAAGGGCCCGACGGCGGCCGGCAGAGCCCCGAGTCGGTGGTGCTACGGGTGCCGGACGGCGAGGAGGCGGCGCCGGGTATCTGGGAGTTCGGCACGGTGCAGTACGGAGACACCCGGATGTCCGTGGTGCGCGCCTACCTCCATCTGCCGAAGGACGCGGAGCCGGACGTCACCGAGGTCGCCCGCCGCACCGAACAGGCCTGGACCGCAGTCCTGGAAGACCTGGAAGCGTCGTCAGAGAGCCGCTAGGACTTCGGGGCGTAGTAACGCCCCAGAACCTCGTCCTTGAGCTCGTAGAACGTTCCGTCGTCGATCGAGGCTCGGATCCGGTCCACCAGATGCACCGTGAACCACTCGTTGTGAATGGACATCAATGTGTGCGCGATGAGTTCCTTTGCCTTGATGAGGTGGTGGATGTACGCCCGCGTGTAGTGCGCGCAGGTGTAGCACCCGCATCCCTCTTCGAGGGGGCCGAAGTCCCGTTTGTACCGGGCTCCGGGCAGGTTGAATCGCCCCTCGGCGGTGTAGAAGGCGCCGGTGCGGGCCACCCGGGTCGGGGAGACGCAATCGAAGGTGTCCGCTCCGCTCTCGACCGCGATGAACAGGTCGTCGGGCTCGGAGATTCCCAGCAGGTGCCGAGGCTTGTCCTCGGGAAGTTCTTCGGTGCACCAGCCGACGATGGTTCCCAGGTTGGCCTTCTCCAGTGCCCCGCCGATGCCGTAGCCGTCGAAACCATGCTCCGGCGTCTCTGCTTCTGCTTCGGACTCGGAGAGGGCGAACCTGGTGCGCATCCCGGCCAGATCCCGGCACGCCTTGCGGCGCAGGTCCTCGTACTGGGCGCCCTGGATCACGCCGAACAGGGCCTGGTAGGGCTTGCCGGCACGCTCGGCGGTCAGCCGGGCATGCTCGTCCAGGCACCGCTGGGCCCAGCGTCGAGTGCGCTCGAGGGCGTCCTCCTGGTAGCCGCGCGAGTTGTGCAAGGTGGTCAGCTCGTCGAAGGCGAACATGATGTCCGCCCCGAGCTGGTGCTGGATGCCGACCGAGACCTCCGGCGTGAATCGGTGCCGGTCGCCATTGAGATGGGACTTGAACCAGACCCCGTCCTCGTCCACATCGGCCAGACGCTCCTTGCCCGGCGCGACGGTGTCATCGGCTCCCTGACCCGACGGCGCCTTCGGCCCGGCCATGTCGATGACCTTCTTGAACCCCGAGCCCAGGCTCATCACCTGGAAGCCGCCGGAGTCGGTGAACGTGGGGCCGGACCAGTTCATGAAAGCGCCCAGCCCACCGGCCTCGTCCAGCAGGTCCGGTCCCGGCTGCAGGTACAGGTGGTAGGCGTTGGCCAGCAGCGCCTGAGCTCCCAGCTCGCCCATCGCCTCCGGCAGCACGGCCTTGACGGCCGCCTGCGTGGCCACCGGGATGAACGCGGGGGTGTGGATCTGACCGTGCGGAGTGGTGATGGTCCCGGTGCGGCCGGCGCGCGGCTGCCCGTCCGGTCCGGTCAGTCGGGTCCCGACGGCGAAGGTGAAGTCCCGCGGCGAGGCTGCGGTGGGCGCCGGATCGGCGCTCACGGGCGCAGACCCATGACGCCGACGTGGCCGGCGAATCGAGCAAAATCGTCCACGTTGCGAGTCACGATGGTGTCGATTCCGTGAACGAGCATGGTGGCAACGACCTGAGCATCATGAATCTGCTGGCCCGTGCAATCGACGTCGTCCAGGAGGTGAAGGAGGCGGTCGGTGACCTTGGCGTCCTCGGCCAAGAGCTTCAGCCGCGTGCGCAGCGCTCTGAGGTTCGCCAGTGCGTCCGGACGGGACAGGCCCAGTCCGTTGCGCTCGGCGGGGCGCGTGGCCACCACCAGGTATTCACGGATGATCTGCCCGCTCGTATACAGGGCCATTCCGAATGACGGCCACTCGTTGAGAGCCGCCAGCGCCTCCAGGTGCTCCGGTCTGGATTCGTCAGTGGCTGCGAGGAGGACGTTCGTGTCCAGGACGGCTCGCTCAGCGTCCGGCATCGCCATAGATCTCCTCGCGGTTCCAGGTGGGGTCACCCGATGTGCGGACGGTGGTCAGGTGGAGCGGCGGGAGGGCCTCACGGGGAGGCGCCTCCGAAGCGGCGGCCTCCAAGATCTGCCGGACCTCCTGCTGCATCGAGTGACCGTGCCGGGCGGCCCGCTCGCGCAGCGCAGTTACCACGCTCTCGGATAGGTTCCGAACATGGATGGCGGTCATGGTGCCATGATACCGATTCCGCTAGTGCTACCACTACCGCTCGGCCTGTCCTGCGATGGTGGCCTCCTCCAGCCACGGCGCCCCCAGTTGACGGGGGCGGCGCGGGTTGAGTGAGCGGCCCAATGGCAGTAGCTTGACCAGTACCAATCGGTAACGAGAGTGGGACCTGACATGGAACGCAGAAGCGACAACCCACACGGCGGGCGGCCTCCCGGGACCGGATCCGGTGCCGTGGAACCGGCGCACCCGGGAGAAACCGAGCTGGAGTACGAGGTCGAAACCGATCCTGTTGGATCACCGCGGGCGGACAGTGAGCTGGACACCGTCCCCGAAGGCACCACCCGGCCCAAAGTGCAGATGGACCCTTCCCTGGACCAGCCGGCCCGCAGAGGCCTCAGCGGCGGGACCTGGATCGCGCTGATCCTCGGTGCCGTGGTGCTCGTGCTGCTGTTGATCTTCATCCTGCAGAACAACGTGGAGGCGCAGTTCGCCTACTTCGGCTGGAACTTCAGCCTGCCGCTGGGCATCGCCATGCTCTTCGCGGCCATCGCCGGCGTCCTCGTGATGGGACTCTTCGGCTCCGTGCGGCTCATCAAGCTCGGCCACCGGGTACGCAGGCTGGAGAAGGAGCGCAAGGCCATCAAGGCCCAGCTCCGGTAGGAGTCCGGACCCTCCGTCCCCTCAGGGGTACTCCTCAGTCCTCGCCGGCCTCTGCGATCCGAGCGGCGAGAGCGCGCAGGGCCTCGATCTCCCGGCGCACCCGGCGGTCGAGCTCTTCAGCGGTGAAGGTCTCCGAACCGCCGCGGGCGCGCAGGTACATCAGCGTTGCCAGGCGGGCCTCACGCCACTCCCGTTCCGTCACCGGGTCGTCAGCGGCTTCGGCGCGCAGGACCTCCCGGTCGTAGAGATTCGGTTCATTGAGCTGGCGCTGCCGGATCTCAGCGGTGCGCTGAGCGCGGATGGGATCGTCCTCGGCGTCGTCCGGCTCGGTCAGGCGGGCCCCGGCCGCGCGTCCCTCGGTCTCCTCGCCGCGCAGGAAGTGGATGGTGGCCGCCAGGGCGAGGGATGACTCGATGGACTTCCACCGGCCCATGGCCCCGTCGTACGGCAGATCCGTCAGCAGGGTGGTCAGGCGCAGTGCGCCATCCGGATCATCGAGGTCGATGAACAGGTGCCGCGCCAGAGCGTCGATGTCCTGCAGTTGTGACCCCGAGCGTAGGTTGATGCCCCGGGAGAGCTTCGCGGCGACGGTCAGCACGTGCTGATTGTCCGGATGCAGTTGGGCCACCTGGACCACGGTGGCCTCGGGGGTTCCCTCGGCCACCGGAGCCAGGTCCGCCCGGGCATCCAGTGCCGGGGCCGGGCGGTGCGTGCGCACCCGGATCGTGGAGTTGTACGCGATCCGCACCTCTCGACCGTCGGCCAGCGTCGCGATCACCAGAGCCGGAGTCCCGAAGTCGTCGCGGCTCGTCCGCGTCTGAGTCACCGGGGCCGCAGGTTCGCCGCGTCGGGTCAGGAACCGGTCTCCGGGCTTAACGTGCTGGGCCTTGACCGAGCGCAGATAGTCGGTCCGGCCGTCGTCGTGCTGGTCCATCACCGCTCAGCGCCCCCAGCCCACGTGGGCCAGGGCCTGACGCACCAGGTTGCCGCGGCCGCCGATGAACTCGGCCTGGATCGCGTCACTGATGGACTCCTCGGGGGTCAGCCAGGACAGCTCCAGGGCATCTCCGCGCGGCTGACATTCCCCGGTCACCGGGACCAGATACGCCAGGGCGACGGCGTGCTGACGGTCGTCCGTCAGCCCGGTCTCCGAAGGGCTCGGGAAATACTCGGCCACGGTGAACGGCGTGATCGACGGCGGCAGCTGGGGCAGAGCGAGCGGGCCCAGGTCCTTCTCGAGGTGGCGCATGAGGGCTGCCCGCACGGTCTCGCGGTACATCACCCGACCGGAGACGAGGGTGCGGCGCAAGTGGCCGTCACCGTCGGCGAGATACAGCAGGCCGATCTCCGAGACGTACCCCAGCGGGTCCAGGCGGACCGGGAGGGCCTCCACGTAAACCATGGGCAGCCGGCGTCGGGCTTCCTGGAGTTCCTCTTCCGACAGCCACCCGGGATTCGGGTCGGGGGTGCGTACGTTCATAGCCTCTGTTCTACCCGAGTCCGGTCTGCCGGTCACGCCGCCGGACCGGGGACCGGCCAGTTGGGCGGGTCGCGGTGTCGCGAAGCTCAGGCGCGTTCTGGCGCGGAGCCGGAGCCCATAGCGACCGGTAGCGTGACCATGTGGTGTGAGTGGTACACGAGGCGACTCCGCAGATGCAGAGCCAACCACCGAGTGCTGGAGGAGCAAGCATGTCAGAACAGCTGACCGGTGTGGTCGTGGGAGCCGTGCTGGGCGTGATCGGTGCGGGATTCCTGTTCACGGCGTGGTTGTCCTACAGCGGCCGGTTCCGCAGTTGGATGTTGGCGCGGCCTCCGCTGACCTTCTTGGGGCGGTACTGGGGCCTCCTGCCGATGGCTCTGACCGGGGCCGGCATCCTGTTCGTCGCCGTCTGCGCAGGAGTGATCATCGGTGCCGGTGGCACCGGTTCCGTTCCCGCGGTCTGGGTGTTCGTTCTGGTGGTTGGCTTGGTCGTCAGCCTGGTGGCGGCCGTGTGGACCAGCCACCGGCTGCCCCGGTCCCTGAGGCCCGCGTGGTATCAGGACTGGGAGGACCGGGGCATCACCGAGCAGGAGGTCACCGCCTGGCTCCGTGACCGGCGGTGACCCCTCCTCTGGCTCTGTCAGCCTCCGCTCACGGCTAGGATCAGCTGGCGACGCCGGCGGGCTCTGCCTGACGCACCGGGGTGGACACCCGGCCCCACGCTGCGCGGTGGTACGGCGGTGCGACGAACTCGCGGAAGCGATCGTCGCCGAGGGACTTGGCTGCCTCGATGGGCCAGTTGGGCTGGACCAGGGCGGCGCGGCCCAGGCTCACGCCGTCGGCCCGCCCCTCCGTGACCACGGACTCGGCCAGCTCGGGATCGGTGATGGCACCCACGGCCGAGACGAAGACTCGACGGTCGTCCTCGTTCCCGTCGAAGGCGGCCCCGTATCCGGCGGGCACGGGGACGTCGAGGGTGCCACGGCGCACGGCCCCGGCCAGCGGCACCTGGTAGGCCGGTCCCGTCGGACCCTGGAAGGTGTCGCCGATGCCACCGGAGGACACGTCGACCCAGTCCAGGCCTTCGGCGGCCAGCTCGCGGCTCAGCCGGACGGTGTCGTCCTCGCTCCAGCCGCCGTCGAGCCAATCGGAGCCGGACAGGCGAATGCCCAGGATCTTCTCGGCCGGCCAGACGGAGCGAACAGCAGCCACAATGCGGCGCGCAAGCCGGGTGCGGTTCTCGAAGGACCCGCCCCACTCATCCGTACGCTGGTTGGTGATCGGGGAGAGGAACTGGTGGATCAGATATCCGTGGGCGCCGTGGATCTGGATGGCGTCGAAACCGGCCTCGTCAGCTCGCCGTGCGGCGGCGGCGAAGGCCTCGATGACCTCTTCGATCTCGTCGGTGGACAGCTCGCGGGTGGGTCCGACGTTGGTCACGGCCGGCACTCCGGACGGTGAGACCGTTTCCCAACCGCCCTCGTCCAGCGGAATCCCGCCGTCGGGGTATCCCGGATGCGCGGGCCAGGTCGAGGCCTTCGATCCGGCGTGCGCGAGCTGAATGCCCGGAACGGCGCCCTGTGAGCGGATGAACTCGGTGATCGGCGCCCAGGCGTCCCGCTGCTCGTCGTTCCACAGTCCGGTGTCCTGGTCAGAGATGCGGCCTTCGGGCACCACCGCAGTGGCCTCGCTGACGACCATGCCGAAGCCGCCCACGGCGCGGGCACCCAGATGCGTCTGATGCCAGGGGCCGGGCACTCCGTCCTTGGCGGTCACGTTGTATTGGCACATCGGCGACAGGATCAGGCGATTGCGCAGAGTTTGGCCGGACACGGTCACGGAGTCGAAGAGAATGCTCATGGCTGGCACAACTGCTGGTCAGGCCGGGGTTATTCCGACGACGGCGAGTGCTCCGGCTCACACGTAGCACCGGCCGCGCGCGCTCGGTACCCGGAACCGGGTCTCGGATTCCTACACTGGTGGCTATGCCCTCCTTCCGCGCCCGCCTGCAGATCGGCGATCTGCTGCCGAACCGCGGGCCGGAGGAGGTCATGGATCGGGCCGTGGCCGCGCTCGCGGCCACCTACACGGTGGAGGCCAAGGACGTCGAGGTGGTGGCCCGGATCCCGAGGATTGTGGTGAGGTTCACCGTGCCCGAGTCCACGTGGGATGGCGAGAACGTCGAGGCCGCTACCGCCGCCCACAGCATGCACGACGCCGTCCGGCAGGTGGCCACGACAGGTCGCCTCGAGGTGCTGCGCCGGGAGCGCGGTAGATGGGTGCCGGTCGGCTGATGAAGGGCACCATGGTGGCACTCGGTGGGGGCGGTTTCTCGATGTCCGAAGACGGAGCGTCTGCTCTCGATGACTACATCCTTGCGATGACCAAAAGGCCGCGGCCACGGATCTGCTTCATCCCGACGGCAAGCGGAGACGCCGACACCTACAGTGAGCGTTTCGAAGCCGCCTTCAGGGACCGTGCGGACACGTCAGTACTTTCTCTGTTCTGTCATGAGCCCTGGGGGTACTCGGACCCGGCGATGTTGTTGGAACAGGACGTCATTTACGTGGGCGGCGGCTCGACCGCAAATCTACTGGCGATCTGGCGCCTTCACGGCTTGCCCGAGATGCTGGAGAAAGCCCTGGACAGCGGAACCGTGCTCGCAGGTATCAGCGCGGGGATGAATTGCTGGTTTGAGTCATCGTCAACTGATTCGTATGGTCCGCTCGCACCACTCGACGACGGACTTGGTTTGATCCCTGGGAGCGCTTGCCCGCACTATCTCAGCGAACCTCGTCGTCGCGAGTCCTATCAGCATTGGGTGGCCACGGGGGCACTGGCGGACGGTTTTGCTGTGGACGACTACGCCGCTGTGGTCTGGCGAGACGGGGCGTTCGTGGAGGCGGTGGCCGAGCAGCGTGATCGACCGGTGTTCTGGGTAGAGCGGACTGCTGATGGTGTCGTCGAGCGCGAGATACCGGTTCGATTGCTGGGTCAGTAGGCCGCATGAACGACGGTCACGGCAGAAGGCGGAGCCTGCCGACGATCTTGTCCACCTGTTTGCGTGGTCCGACCAAGCTCACGGCCGCGTAGTCAATCCCTTCGGCGGGGAGGCCGGCGAGACGGTTGAGGTAGTCGTCATAGACCCGCGCCTCTTGCGCGGCGGTCGGCATATCGGCGACGAAGATCGCCTCCTGAGTTGCGGCCTTGTCCCGTATGACCCGTAGCTTTTCGGCGTCGGCGGCCAGGATGGAGCATCCTGCCCAAGGCAAGCCAGCGTGCAAGGTGCCGTCACTGTCTGGGCCACCAGGCCCGAGAAGCCCAGAAACGGACGAGGTGGTGGCAGCGGACACGCAGGCAGCCGCGTTGACGGACCGTCCTGCGGGAAGATCGCGATCGACCACAATGACCCACTTCAAGGGGGTCGAACGCGTCGATGCACCGGTTCGAATCTCGTCGGGATTGAACCCCACTGGCTGGTCACTCATACCAGAATCGGCCTCTCGTGATGAATTGAATACGGTAACGAAGAGGAAGTCTAACCATAGATTCAGTGCAGTTATCGCTGTTCGTATATAATTCGGATACCCTGGTCGTATGGCTGATCTGGACGAACTTGATACGGCGATCGTGCGCGAACTCCTCCACGATGCTCGGCGCACCAATCGCGATGTGGCTGCCGCGGTCGGCATCGCACCGACCACAGCCTTGGACCGGACTCGGTCGCTGCGTGAACGGGGAGTCATCACCGGAGCTCGGCTGGACGTCGATCTGGCCAAGATCGGCCGACCGGTTCAAGCACTCGTCGCGGTCCGGGTGCGACCCCCAACGCGTTCGAATATCGAAGGGTTCCGGGAGTGGGCCGCCGAACTGCCTGAAGTCTTGGGGCTGTTCGTGACCAGCGGCAGCGAGGACTTTCTGATCCACGTCGCCGTTCCGGACAACAACCATCTCTACGCCTTCGTGATCGATCGAATGACGGAACAACCCGAGGTCGCCGACGTGCGCACCTCGATCGTCTACGAGCACATCCGCAGCTCCACGGTCCTGCCCGCGGCCGAAGGTGGCGATTGAGCGGCCCTCAAAGCCACTATTGATCGCTGACTTTGCCCCAAGGAGCGTGCCTCCGGGCGACGTCGGCGGCAAGGTCGTGCATCCGCTGGCGGGCGGAGGCCGGGGCGATGACCTCGAGGTGGTCGCCGAATTGCAGGAGCTGGCGCACGGACTCCACGTCCGAATACTGGATCGTCACCTCGCACCATTCGTCGTCAATGGGGCGAACGCTGTGAAGTCTCGTCCCGAGGATGCGCTGGGCCAGATCGACCCGACGACGGCGCAGCCGCGCCTCCACGGTGACATCCCCGGGCGCCTCGATACGCTTCTTCAGCTCGGCCCACACAGACGACAGCGTCTCGCCGGGCCGGGTCATGCTCGGTTCGTCCAAGGACTCGTACCATTCCAGACGCTCGAGCGAATACAGGCGGGGTTTGTCCTGTCGATCGGCCACCAAGTACCACCGAGTCGACTTCGTGGCCAGACCGTAGGGATCCACCAGCTCGTCCTGAGGCTGATCGTGGGAGCTGTGCCGGTATCTGATCCGCATTCGCCGGCGGTTCCGCAGTTCCAAGGCCAGCTCACTGAGATCCACCATGAGTTCAGATCGGCTCATCCACGCGGAAGACTCAGCCACGACCACGTCGCGAAGCGGCACTGCCGGAGAATCGGCAACGGCATGCGGAGTATGCCGGGCGTGGACCTTGTCGGCCGCCCGCTGTGCTGCCGCTGCCAGTCCGAGACGGTCTTGTTGGTCTCGGTCCAGTCCCGTCATGGAGAGCGCCTCGAGCTCGGCGGGCTCCAAGTGAGAGACATTGAGCCGTGCACCGGGAAGCACGGCGATGCCGCCGTACCGGCCGCGCTCGGCATAGACCGGCACTCCGGCCGCAGACAAGGCGTCGACGTCACGCAAGACGGTTCGGCGGGACACCTCGAGTCGCTCGGCCAACTCTGCCGTGCTCAGTCGCTGGCGGGTTTGCAGCAGCAGCAACAGCGTCAGCAATCGGGAGGCCTTCATGAGATCAGTCTGTCAATACATGACAGCTTTTGTCCTGTATTGACGTTGTCATGGTGGATGGACCATCCGTTCGCCACCGAGAGGAGACTCATCATGACCGCCCCGAATCTGTTCCTGTTCTACGTCCAGGACGTCGAGGCCTCCACCGCCTTCTACAGCGACCTCTTTGAGATCAGCCCAAACTTCACCAGCCCTCGCTACGTGGCGTTCGAAGTGGCGCCGGGCGTGCTCTTCGCCCTCTGGAGCGGCAACAACGATCACGCCGTTCCGGCCACTCCCCGGACCAGTGAGATCGGCCTGATGGAGGCTGGCGGCAGTGAGGCCGTCGACGCCGTCTACACCCGGTGGATCGGCAAGGGCGTGACGGTGGTGGAGGAGCCGCACGACGACGTCTTCGGCCGGACCTTCGTGATCACGGATCCTGACGGAAACCTCATTCGTGTCTCGCCGACCGACTAGAAGTCGTCGACCTCGTGCCCCAGGGCGGCGCGGTGCTCGGCATGGTTGATCCGGTACCGGCGGTTCTCGGTGGCCAGGAGCACCACGAACAGGCCCATGGCGGCCACGATCGCCACCCAGACTGAGGTCATCGAGCCGACGAGTCGGGGGACGAGGATCGCCGTCAAACCCCACGCCAAGCCCAACGCGATGGTGATCCGGCCACGCTCGGTCATGGCCATCATGGCCGCGCCCCACACCACGATGATCAGAGTCAGCACCGCCCAGACCGGCCCCGGAATCCACAGCAGGTTGATGCCGAGGGACTGCAGCCAAATGGAGGCGTTGGTGGCGGCGAAAATGACCGCCCAACCGGTGAACAACCCGATCATGCCGTCCGTGATGGCCCTCTCGACCCGGGTGCGAGCCGTGTAGAGGTTCAGCTGGTGGATGCTGTCCACCAACAGGTATCCCACGGCCAGCCAGACGGCCAGTTCGAAGCCGAGGAGAACTCCGGTGCGGGCGATCACGAACCACAGAGTGGCCGCGACCATGGCCGCGGACAGTCGCCACCCCGTGGCTCGCTGGCGGGCAGCGGAGGCCTGTGAGGGCAGCCACTGGTGCACGGTGTACAGCCCCATCGCGAGCCAGAGCACCGGCCAGACGAGTTGATGCCACGAGGACATGGAGAGCATGGAGAAGCCGCCGGCGAACCTGCCCCCGTGCAATTCGTGCAGCCACGGCCCGGCGCCGTCGTTGCCGAGGAAGCCGATCCCGAAGATCCCGCCGCCGACGAAGACCAGGAAGGCGACCGTGACGGTGAACCGACGGAGCACGTCGAGACTGGTCGGGGCCGGATCGGGCTCGAGGGAGGGCAGGTTGTACGGCGGAATGTAGTTCGAGACCGGAGGGGCCGGCTCAGGGGCCGCCGCGGACGGCATCGGACGTGACCGGCGCAGCGTCGCGGTCTCAATGGCCTGGGCTTTTTCCACGATCCGGTCGCGGTGGCGCATATCCGGCAAGGACGCACGAGCCCGTTCCAGCAATTGGGCGTCCGTGAGGTTCTCTCCGCGTTCCTCGAGCATGGCTCGGCGGTCGGCCGGGGGAATCCAGTCCGTGCCGTCGGCCTCGCGAGCGGCCACCTGCAGCGCCCAGGTCTCTCGCTCACGTTGGCGCGCCAGCCACTCCTCGTGTTCCTGGCGCTCCATCTCCTGGCGCAGGGCCTCTTCTTCGGCGCGCTGGATCTCCAACAGGCGTTCCTGTTCGCGCCGGGCTTCCTCTTCGGCTTGCCGCCGGGCCTCGCGTTCGGCTTCCTCGGCGGCGCGTCGTTCCGCCTCTTGGCGCTCCCGCTCGGCCTGCTCAGCAGCGCGCTGGCGTTCAAGCTCGGCCTGGCGTTCGGCCTCGGCCTTTTCGGCGGCCTCCCGTTCCTCGGCCAACCGCTTCTCCTCAGCCCGCCGTTTGCGCTCGGCCTCCCAATGGGCCCTCTGCCGCTCGTAGGCAGCTCTCAAGGTGGCGGGGGAGTCGTAGATGGACTGGGAGACCTTGTCCCAGTCCGGTTCGCCCAGGCTGTCGAGCCATTCATTGAACGACTCGAACGGCCCTTGGGGTTCGCGCGTGTTGGCGTGCCGCAGTCGCGCTGGCTTGTGGGTGCCGTTGTCGTCGCCCGTGGCCTCACCGGACGGCGCCGACGTCGGCTCTTCCGGCGCGTCAGACCGCGTTGGGCCGGACGACTTCTCCGCCGCGGCTTTCAGACGTTCCAGCGCGGCGGAAGATGATGACGAGGAAGACTCAGCGTCCACCTTCACCCCTCCCTGGACCGTCGCCGGATGGCAACGACCCCCGCAATGACCAACCCTGCAAGGGTACCCAATCCCATCCCCACCAGCGCGCTGGCCCAGAAGGGCAGGCCTGTCGCGTTGCCAGTGAACCATCCCAGACCGACCATGTATCCGGACCACACGAGGGAACCCACTCCTGACAGGGCGAGAAACGGCTTCCACGGGATGCCGGCGATTCCGGCCGCGGCCATCGACGCCGTCCGGCCGCCCGACACGAAGCGCAACACGAAGAGCGATGCGAAGCTCGGTGCCGGCCCGGCCTTGTCCAACAGGCGCAGAATGCCGCGGTGGATCCGCTGGCCCCAGGAGGCGCGGTCGAGTAGACCCGTGAGCCGGTACCGGAACAGCGCGTAGAGCCCGACGTCCCCGGCCCAGCACCCCAACCACGCCGCCAGAACGGACGAGACCAGGCTGACGGTGCCGACATTGGCCATGGCTCCGGACCCGATGACGAACAGCTCGCTGGGCACCGGAGGAATCGGAGCATCCAGGGCGACGAGCAGTGCGGTCAGGGGATGGAACCACCAGCCCAGGGACTCGATCCAGTCGGTGTCGAGCCCGGAGCCCGCCGACACCCCCGACCCGGTGGCTGCCAGCGCCTCCAGCCAGACCGGCCACCTCATCGAGGTGCCTCCGGGCGTTCGCGCAGCCGCAGCCGGGAACTGAATTGCCGTGGCTGGCCGGTCAGCGGGTCGGTGAAGCCGATGGTGTGGGCCAGCAATTGCAGGGGACGGTCATAGTCGTCCGGGGCGGCGTCGAGGAGTTCGGGGTAGAACGGGTCGTTCAGAATGCCCAGTCCGAGCGCGGCCAGATGGACGCGCAACTGGTGGGTGCGCCCTGTGCGGGGCAGAAGACGAACATGCGCGACGGCGTCCCCCGCCCAGGTGCCCGCGGACACCCCCGTGCCAATCAGCTCGATCCGGGTCTCCGCGTTGGCGCCCACCGTGGGCCGGTTGGTTTTGCGCCCGGGCCGTGCCGGGTCGCCGGGCGAGCGGCCTGAGACCTTGACGGGGTAGTCCACCGTCCGGGCGGTCAGCACGCCCTTCACCTTGTCCATCCGATTGCGGTAGGTCAGGGGAAAACGGTCGGCCGCGGTCAGGGCCGTCACCGCCTCATAGACCTTCCACACCTGCCGGCGTTCGAAGAGCACCTGGTACGCGCCGCGGGTCTCGGGGTTGGTCGAGAACATCACCACGCCCGCAGTGGCCCGGTCGAGGCGGTGCATGGGCACCAGGTGATCCAGGCCGAGTAAGTTGCGCAGCCGCACCAGAGCCGACTCCTGCACGAACCGGCCGCCCGGAGTGGTGGGCAGGAAGTGCGGTTTGTCGGCGACGAGGAGATGCTCGTCCTGGTGCAGGACCGTGACCGGGAAGGGGATCGGGTCCTCGTGCGGAACGCTGCGGTAGTACCAGACGAAGTCGTGGGCGGTCAGCGGGGTGTCCGGCGTGACGACTTGGCCGTCAGCGGCGCGCACCTCGCCGTCGCGGAAGCGCTGAACAATGCCGTCCGGGTCCACGTGACCCCAACGGTGCAGCACGTAGTCGAGGATGGTCGCCCAACCGGTGTCCGGCACGGTGAGTCGGGTCGCGTTGACGCCGTCACGAACGGGCAGCGGTGGTGGTTGGGACACAGGGTCCAGTGTTCCAGATCGGCGGCCCGGTTCCTGTCGCACGTGCCCATCACTCCGCCCGCGGGACGGCGGCGTCAGTGCCCGGTGGTCTCATCCGAACTGTTGGGGCCGCGGTCGGCCGGCACCAGGACGGTGATGTCGCCCTGCCCGCGCCGGGGACCGCCGGAACGTCCAGGAGGAATGGCCGCGCCGACGTCGGCGATGACCGATTCCAGCACGGCCCCCGCTGGTATGACGCAGTCACCGAGCAGGACGGAGTGGGACACCCGGGCGCCAGGCTCCACCACCACGCCCGGGCCAATCACACTGTGCTCGACTTCGCCCAGGATGCGACCGCCAGAGGTGACGAGCGATGCCGACACCGTGGCCTGTGTATCGATCCAGGCCGGCGGCGCGTGCTTCGGGTTGGTCACCAGTGGCCAGCCGGGTCGGTCCAGGTCCAAGCCGGTGCCGTCGAGCAACTCCATGTGGGCCGTGTAGTAGGCCTCAATGGTGCCGACGTCTCGCCAGTACCCTTCCATCCGGTATGCGTGGGTCCTCCGGTGCTCCACGAAGTGCGGCAGGATCGAATCGCCGTAGTCGCCCAAGGAGTCACCGTCCGGATCCCCGCGCTCGGCCGTGAGATGGCGGGTCACCTCCGCGAGAGCGGCGACGTCATAGATGAAGATCTCCGAGGCCACGAGCCGGCCCTGGGGCGCGTCGGGCTTGTGGTCGTAGCGGGTGACCACGTCGTGGCCGTCCACCTGTACCACGCCGAACCGGGACGGGTCGTCGTTCGTTTCGGTGGTCACCATGGTCAGCTCCGAGCCGCGGGAGTGGTGCCGCTCCAGCGCCGGGCGCAGGTCGAACTGGTACAGCTGGTCGGCGCTGAGCACCACGACCGTGTCGGCCCCGAAGGACTCCAGGAGAGGAATCTGTTGGTGCAGGGCGTGACCATTGCCGGCGGCGAATCCCTCCTCCGTGCGACCCTCCGCCGGAGGCAACAGACGCATTCCATGGCGGGTGCCATCGAGATCCCACGGTCGTCCGCCGGCCAAGTGCTGGTTGAGGGTGAAGGGCCGGTACTGTTCCACGATCCACACGTCGCGCAACGCAGAGTTCGCCAGGTTGGACAGCACTACGTCGATGAGGCGGTATTGGCCGGCGATCGGTACGGCTGGCTTGGACCGGGCATCGGTCAGCGGCGACAGGCGGCCACCTCGTCCACCCGCCAACACCAGGGCGACGGTGGAGTGGGCGCGGTCCTGCGGAAAAGGATCAGCCATGTCAGCCTCCTCGGGAGGGGTGCTTCCGGCGAGACGCGAATGCCACCGGAACGGTCATCGCTGGCACTGCCTACACCAATACAGGGTACGACTCTCGGCCGGGCTGTTCGCCTGCTCGTCTCCGAAGGGCTCGACGGCGACTGGCCCGCCACAGCGCAGGCACCCCTCGCGCTGGCGGCCGTACACCCAATGGCTGGGCCACGTCCGCTGCCCTGGTGGTGTCGACCGGCCGGGTCGATGCTGCACGGTCGCGCGGGCAGGGGTGACGCGCACGCCGTAGGGAGCGCCGTCGTCGGGCGTCACCTGGGTGGTGGTGCGCCGCGGTGGCCGGCTGCCGGGGCGGGCTGGCTCGATGTTGGCACGCATGAGGTCCCGGGCGAGGCCGAGCAGTCCGGGCAGATCAGGGACCGAGCCGACGGATCGGTGCGGATCCAACCGAGCCAACAACAGGACTTCGCAGCGGTAGATGTTGCCGATGCCGGACACCAGGCTCTGATCCAGCAGGGCCAGGCCGACGGGCCGGTCCGGGTCCGAGCTCAGTCGGCGGACCGCCTCGTTCATCAACGCATCCGCCCGAGGTAGCTCGTCCCAGTCCGGATCGAGCAGATCCGGGCCCAAGAACGCCAACCGGTCCGCCACGGACGCGGTCGGCACCACCTCGAGCAGGCCCAATTGGAATCCGACCACCTGGTGCCGTTCCGTTTGCAGAACGCAGCGTGCTTGCCACCCCGGGTGGCGCCAGCGCGGGGTGACCGGTGTGCCGGCGTCGTTGGTGAGTGGGTAGGCCTCCCAGCGGCCCTCCATCTTCAGATGGGACAAGATCGTGAGGTCACCGGCTCTGAAGAGCAAGTATTTCGCCCATGGCCGCACGGCGTCAACGAGTCGCCCGGAGAGGTCGAGGGTGGCCAGCTGTGGCGTCCGGAAGTCGGTGCGCACCAGGGTCTTGCTCTCGAGGACCGGGCGCAACTGATCGGCGAGCCGGACGAGGGAATCACCCTCGGGCATAGTTCAGCTGCCAGGTCACTCCCCATCGGTCTTGGACCCACGCGAAGAGTTCGGAGAAGCCGTAGTCGTCCGGTGGCATGAGCTCGAAGCCGTCCTCTCCCAGCGCGGAGGCCAGCGTCCGGACGTCATCGGCCGAGGTGACGTCGATGAAGAAGGAGATGGACGGGGTGAAGGTGAACTCGTGATGGGCAGGTGAGTCGAAGGCCCGGATCCGTTGTCCGGCGATCGTGAACTCGCACCCGGCGACCAGACCTTCGGTGCCGGCGTCGTCCGGGCCGTATAAGGCCAGTGAGTCCACGGCGGTGTCGGGCAGAGAGGCACCGAAGGTCGCCACGTAGAACTCCACGGCTTCGCGGCAGTTCCCCTCGAACATGAGGAAGGGCGTCACTGTGGGTGCGGCATCGGAGGTGGCTGAGGCGGAGGGGGCAGCAGCAGTGTCGGGATGGCCAGAAGATTCGCTCATGCCCTGAACCTAATGCCCGCGGGCGAGGTATAGAACCCCGCCTCGACCAAGGCATGGGCCAGAGCGGTGCCGGGGATCGGCAGGCCGTTGACCTTTTCCAGGGACATCTTCTGCACCCGCGCGGTGCGTAGGGCCCACGCCAGCGCCGTGGCCGTCGGTGGCAGCACCTCTGGATCCTCCGTGAACAGCAGTACGGTCCGTCCGCCGCGTTCGAGGTACAGCACCAGTTCCCCGGCCACCAGCACGACGACGGCGCCGGCCTTCCGTCCCGGGCGCTGGCCGGTCGGTCGGCTGCTGTCAGGTTCGACCGGGATCTCCGGCCAGGGCAGGGCCGCGCCGTAGGGATTGGCCGGGTCCGTGGCGGCCAGCGCCACGGCCGCAGGCGCGGCCTCGGCCCGAACATCCTGCTGGGAGAATCCGCGCAGCCGATCCACCGTGGCTCCCGTGGAGAACTGGGCGGCTCCGAGGTGCTCGATGAAGTAGCCGCGGCGGACCTGGCCGGCTTCCTCCATCCGCGTCAGCAGTTTGTACTGGGTGCCGAAGCCGCCGGGGACGTTCTCAGCCATGACCGAACCGCGCGTGATCACGCCATAGCGGTCCAACAGGTACTCGGCCGTGGCATGAGCGCGAAGGGTGGGATCCGTGGACGGGGACGGCAACAGCGACCACCGTCCGGCCGAGCGGGCGGCGTCCACCGGGGACATATCAGCAGGCATGGCTCCGGTGGTCCGGGTTCCGAGTTCGCGTCCTGAGGTTTCCTCGAGTCTGCGCAAGCGGGACAAGCGTGCTCCTCGTCCGGGCCGGGCTGCCCGTGCGCGGGGCGGACGGGAGGTGGACTTGTGCGCCGTGCGTCCCTGGCCCAGCAGACCTCGGACCGGCGCGAAGGTGTCATTGCCGACCAGCCCGGCCCACACGAGGTCCCACAGGGCCGTGAGCAGCGCCGAGGACGAGAGGTGACCCTCCAGTCCGGACCGGGCACGCTCGGCGAGCGGGCCGAAGAACCAGGCTCCGCCGCCGTCGAGCACGTCCAGCAGGGCACGATGGACCGGCTCCGGTTCGAAGTCCTCGGCCCGCGCCAGAGACAGGTCCGATGACTCGGCGCTGTGGAAGGCGACCCAGCCGTCATGGCCGCTGGCCGCCGCCGTGCCCGACCACAGGAACTCACCACTGGCCAACAACTCGTCCAGCAGGGCCGGGGCGTAGTCGCGGACGCGGGACGGAAGGATGTGGGTCTCCCAGGCGCTCGCCGGAATGGGAATGCCCGAGAGCTGGTCCAGTACCGAGGCCACGCCGTCGACCCCGGACAGGGTGGCCGGTGACCCGCCGCCGGGAGCAGGGGCCAGGTGGTGCCAATCCGCCAGAAACCGGGCATAGCCGGACTGATCCACCGGTTCCACCTCGGCGCGCAGGGCGGCCAGTGACCGACGCCGGATCCGCCGCAACACCTCGACGTCGCACCACTCACTGTCCAAGGGCCCCGACGGCCGGGTTTCGGTGTCAGAAGCTGGCTCGGGTGTGGGGCGGAACTGTCCCTCGGTGACCCGGTTCTCGGCGGCGAGCCGCTGCAGAACCTGATGCACGACGGCGGCCCCCAGTCCCAGCGCAGCACCGGCTTCGGCGGCGGTGAAGGGCCCGTGGGTGCGGGCGAAGCGAGAGACCAGGTCGCCGAGGGGATCGGCCACCGGTTCGATGAAGGCCAGCGGGATGCCCATGGGCAGGGCCACACCGAGCGCATCGCGCAGCCGGGCCGCGTCCTCGACGGCGGCATATCTCACCTCGCCACCGATCCGGACGCTCAGGGCGCGGTTCGCGGTGACCAGCCCGTCCAACAGGGCTGCGGCTTCGTCCCGACTGGCGGGTTCGGGGTGCTCTGGCTCGGGGTGCTCTGGGTCGAGGTGCTCTGGCGCGGGGCTGGCTGACTCGTCCCCGCGCAGTCGTGCCGCTGCTTCCTCTGCTGTTAACGGCCCCAGCAGCCTCAGCAGGTCCGCGAGGCCCTCCGTCCCCTTGACACGGCGGGAGGGGGAGAGTCGTTGCAGGTCAGTCTCGACGGCGATGATGACGCTGGGGTCGAGCAGGTCCCGCAGTTCCGCCCTGCCGAGGAGTTCGTTGAGCAGTCCCGGGTCGAGTGACAAGGCTGCGGCCCGGCGTTCGGCCAGCGGAGAATCGCCCTCGTAGATGAACTGGGCCACGTAGCCGAACAACAACGACTGCGCGAACGGCGAGGGTGACTGGGTGGTCGTCTCCACCAGTCGCAGGGAGCGGGCCTCGATCTTCGTGGCGAGCTCTTTGAGCGCGGGAAGATCATAGACGTCCTGCAGGCACTCACGGACGGTCTCCAGGATGATGGGGAACTGCGGGTACTTCCGGGCCACCTCCAGCAGCTGCGCCGAGCGTTGGCGCTGCTGCCACAGCGGGGTGCGCTTGCCCGGGTCCCGGCGCGGCAGCAACAGGGCGCGGGCTGCGTTCTCCCGGAACCGGGCCGCGAACAGGGCCGAACCGCCGACCTCCGCGGTGACCAGCTCCTCGAGCTCCTCAGCAGTGAAGAGGAACAGGTCTGCCCCGGGAGGTTCGTCCTCCATCATCGGCACGCGCAGCACGATGCCGTCGTCGGCGGCCATGGCCGAACCATCCATGCCATAGCGGGCGTGCAACCGCGCTCCCACGGCCAGCGCCCAGGGAGCGTGCACCGGCATGCCGTACGGGGAGTGCAGCACCACGCGCCAGTCGCCGAGCTCGTCGTGGAACCGCTCGACCACGAGGGTCTTCTCTGTCGGAAGTCGCCCGGTGGCTTCGGCCTGTTCGGACAGGTAGGCGGTGAGGTTGTCCTGGGCCCATTCGTCCAATCCGGCGGCCGAGAGCCGGTCCACCGGGCCGTCGTCGGGCATTGCGGGGGTGGCATCCTGTGGGGGGGTGGCGGGCAGGGCGGCGGCCACCTCACGGCGGAAGGCGCCCACCGCCTCACCGAGCTCGGCGGGGCGGCCCTCGGCGTCTCCGCGCCAGAACGGCAGGCGTCCGGGCTGGCCGAAGGCCGGGACCACGAGGACGCGGTCGTGCGTGATGTCCTGGATCTGCCAGCTGGTGGCTCCCAGGACGATCACGTCCCCGACGCGCGACTCGTAGACCATCTCCTCGTCGAGTTCGCCGACCCGCCGACCGCCGGTTCGCGTGGTGCCCGCCGAGGCCTTTCCTGTTGACTCGGGGCCAGCCGGGGTATTGCCGTTGCCAGCTGTGCCCTCGCCAGCCGTCCGATCCTCCGTGCCTGCCAGAAAGACGCCGAAGAGTCCGCGGTCGGGGATGGTGCCACCCGAGGTCACGGCCAGCCACTGAGAGCCGGTCCGGCCGCTGAGACTGCCGGCCTCACGGTCCCAGACGACGCGTGGGCGCAGCTCGGCGAACTCGTCCGAGGGGTAGCGGCCCGAGAGTAGGTCCAGCACCGACTCGTACGCCGAATGGGGCAGGGTGGCGAAGGGGGCGGTGCGGCGAAGACGGTCGAACCAGTCCTCGACGTCCAGGTCCTCCAGGGCGCAGGCGGCCACCGTCTGCTGGGCCAGGATGTCCAAGGGGTTCTTCGGGATGGACAGTGACTCGATCTTGCCGGCGAGCATGCGTTCGACCACCACGGTGGTGTCCACCAGGTCGCCGCGATGCTTGGGAAAGAACCAGCCGGTGGAGGTCTCACCGACCTGGTGACCGGCGCGACCCACTCGCTGCAGCCCAGAGGCCACCGACGGCGGCGACTCCACCTGGATCACCAGATCCACCGCGCCCATGTCGATGCCGAGCTCCAGGGAACTGGTGGCCACCACGCACCGCAAGCGCCCCGACTTCAGAGCGTCCTCGATCAGGGCCCGCTGTTCCTTGGACACGGAACCGTGATGGGCCCGCGCGAACTCGGCTTCGGTACCCTCGCCTGCGGTCCCGGCTGATTGACCCGCGCCTCCCATCAACTGGGCCGGGGCCTGACGAGCAGGTGGGTGGGCAGGTTCGCGGGCAGGTTCGAGGGGAGGTTGGGGCGGAGGATTGCGGAACTGGTCAGCGACCTCCCGGTTCTCCCAGATCTCATTGAGCCGTCCGGTGAGGCGCTCGGCGAGACGCCGCGAGTTGGCGAAGACGATGGTGGAGCGGTTGGCGGCCACGAGATCGACGATCTGTTCTTCCACATGAGGCCAGATGGAAGCCTGCGCCTCGATCCCCGAGGCCGGCCCCAAGTCGTGAGCCGCTTCTGCGGCCGGCAGCTCGGTCATGTCCGGAACCGGGACGGTGACATGCACGTCCCAGGACTTGGTGGCCGCCGGCGCCACGACGCGCACCGGTTGAATGCCGCCCAGGAACCGGGCCACCTCGTCCTTCGGTTCCACCGTGGCCGACAGTCCGATGCGCTGCGCCGGTTGAGGCAACAGCGCGTCGAGCCGCTCGAGGGAGATCGCCAGATGGGTGCCGCGTTTGGTGCCGGCCACTGCGTGCACCTCGTCCACGATGACCGTCTCCACACCGGCCAGGGTGGACCGCGCCTGCGAGGTCAGCATCAAGTACAGCGACTCCGGAGTGGTGATCAGGATGTCCGGCGGATGACTGACCAGGCGTCGGCGCTCGCGGGCCGGAGTGTCCCCGGAACGCACGCCGACGCGGACCTCCGGGGCGTCATGGCCGAGCCGTTTGGCGGTCTGCGTGATGCCGATCAGCGGCGCCCGCAGGTTGCGTTCCACGTCCACCCCGAGCGCCTTGAGCGGGGAGATGTACAGGACCTTCGTTCCAGCGTTCGCGGATCCCGACGCCGGCCGCTCGCCTCCCGCTTGCGACGTGCCCTGCTGCTGTGGGGCTGCGGCGGTCGAGGAGGCCGAGGCGGAATCGGTGCGCAGGAAACTGTCGAGCGCCCAGAGGAACGCGGAGAGCGTCTTACCCGAACCGGTCGGGGCCACCACTAAAGCGTGCTGTCCCGAGGAAATGGCGTCCCACGCCCCTAACTGGGCACTCGTGGGCGTGGCGAAGGCCCCGGCGAACCACTCACGGGTTGCGGGGGTGAATCGGTCCAGGACAGACGCGGGATCCGGGGCAGTGGGCATCGTGGATTCAGCCTACGACTCGGCACGGACACGGCAAGCGGGTCAGTCCGTCGGCTGACTCCTGATTTGTCCCAGTGCTCCGGACCGCACCCAGCACTACATCACTGGGTCCTGTCCGCTCGACTGGGTCCCGTCGGGCGCTACACAAGCCGATGGGCCGGCGTCGGGACGGTCATACGTGGTGGTAGGGGCGACCGCCGGCGATTTCCTGAGCTCGGTAGAGCTGTTCGGCCAGGATGAGGCGCACGAGCTGGTGCGGGAAGACGAGCTTCGACAGCGACCACACGGTGTCCGCCCGGGAATGCACTGACTCATCCACGCCGTACGCGCCGCCGATCACCACGGTGACGGCCTGCCCGGTGTCGAAGCGTGACTGGAGGTGCCGTGACAGGCCGGGGGAGTCGAAGGTGGTCCCGCGTTCATCGAGCAACAGCACATGGTCGCGCTCGCCGACCTTGGTGAGGATCCGCGCTGACTCTTCGGCACGGGCGGAGTCGCCGTCCCGGGCCGAATGGGGCAGCAACTGCCACGAGACGTCGAAGGGCTTCTTGAGGCGCTTGGCGTAGCGGTCGATGCCGTCGGCCACCCATGGCTCGTGTTTCTTGCCGATGGCCAGGATCTTCACGCTCATAGGTCTATGTTCTCAGGGTGCTCTCAAGATGCCCTGATGGCGGAAAACTCCCCCGGGGCACCGCGGAGAGCGCGGATCACGGTCCGATGGAACCAGTCGAGTGCGGCGGTGTGCTGACTCGTCTGGCGCCGGAGCAGGGAGATCTCGGCGCCGGGTGCCTCGAAGGGGAGATCGCGCACCACGAGCGGCCACGACTCGGACCAGCCGGCGGCGATCGACTGCGGGACCGTGGCGATCAGGTCATCCCGTGCCGCCAGCAGCGGAGGCAGCGAGGCGAAATGGTTGACGGACGCCACGGGTTGCACGGCGGTGCCCACGCGACGAATCGCGGCTTCCAGATGGGGGCGTCCCGAATCCCCGGCGACGACGGCGTGGTCGGCCTGGAGATAATCGCTGACGGACACCGGACTCGCAGCCAGCGGATGGTTCTCGCCCATCAGGACGGCGTACCGCTCCTCTTTCAGCACCACGTGATCGAAGGAACCAGAGATCGGCAAGGACGTCACGGCGAGATCCACTGTGCCGCGGGCCAGCCACTCGGGCAGCTCACTGACGTTCAGGGGCACGGTGTCGATCCGGACTCCGGGTGCCTGCGACCGTACGGCGGCGAAGAGGGCGGGGAAGTAGCCGATCTCGCCCAGCTCGGACATGGCCACGGTGAATCGTCGCTCCGAGGTCTCCGGGTCGAATCCGTGCACCGAGTCGAGGACACGGTCAATGGAGACCAATGCGTCCCTGAACTCCGGATACATCGAGTGGGCCAGGGGACTGGGGTCCATGCTCCGACCCGCTCGCGTGAACAGCGGGTCGTCCAGGTGGCGCCTCAACCGGGACAGCGCCTGACTCATGGCCGGTTGGGTGACGTACAGGCGAGCTGCGGCCGCAGTGAGGCTCCGCGACTCGTAGACGGCCACGAATGACCTCAACAGGTTCAGGTCCACGAGGTCTCCTGGGGTAAGCGCCGACATGTTGTGCATAAGCAATCCTTATGCCCACTCGGCCCAACTATACGTACGCTGATGGTGATTCATGCCCCAACCTCATGACCCACCTCATGACCCACCCCTCGACTCGTTTGGAGACTCCATGACCGAATCATTGGCCGATGCCATCACCGCAGCCGGCTCCGCCGTGAACTACCTGCGCAATGCCCCCGTGAAACCCACCGTCTTTCCTGTCCAGCCGGAGTTCACCAACTGGCGTTCGGAGCAGAAGTCTTGGCGGACCTCGGTGGCACTGCTCGACCAGTCCCATCACATGACCGACCTGTTCATCACCGGCCCTGACGCGCTGAAGCTGCTCTCCGACGTCGGGGTCAACAGCTTCAGCTCCTTCGCGGTCGACCGGGCCAAGCAGTTCATCGCGGTGAACCATGAGGGATACCTGATCGGGGACGCGATCCTGTTCCACCTCGAGGAGAACTCCTTCGACCTGGTCGGATGGCACATGGTGCTGGACTGGGTGCAGTACCACGGAGAGAAGGGCGAGTACGACGTCTCCTTCGAGCGAGATGCTAGCTCCGCGGTGCGTCAGGGCGACCCGAAGCAGTACCGCTTCGAGATCCAGGGGCCGAAGGCGTTGGAGCTCATGGAGAAGGCCACGGGTCAGCCGGTGCCCGAGACCAAGTTCTTCCGCATGGCCACCTTCGAGATCGACGGCGTGACCGTGCGGTCGTTGCGCCACGGCATGGCCGGTCAGCCCGGCTTCGAGCTCTTCGGGCCGTGGGCCGATGGCGAGCGAGTGCGTTCCGCGCTGTTGGCTGCTGGTGAAGGACTCGACCTCGTGCAGGTGGGGTCGAAGGCGTACTCCTCGTCCAACCTGGAATCAGCCTGGGTGCCGTCCCCGTTCCCGGCGATCTTCAGCGGCGAAGGAACCCAGGAGTACCGGGAATGGCTGCCGGCCAGTCGGGCCGGATCTCTGGCCGGCAGCCTGCAGTCCGAACGAGTGGAGGACTATTACCTCACGCCGTATGACCTCGGTTACGGGCGCAGCGTGTCCTTCGACCACGAGTTCATCGGCCGGGCCGCTCTGGAGCGCCATGCCGCCGAGCAGCGGCGCCAGAAGGTGACCCTCGTCTGGGAGCCGGAAGATGTGGCCGCGGCCCTGCGGTCGCAGTTCGAGCCCGGAGTGCCCGCGAAGTACATCGATCTGCCCAAGGCCCGGTATGGCCAGTACCAGGTGGACCGGGTGCTCGTGGACGGCAAGGACGTCGGGATCTCCCACGACGCCGGCTACATCACCAACGAGCAGGCGTTCGTCTCGCTGGCCAGCCTCGAGAACGAGTTCGCCAGCCCCGGGACCACGGTCACCGTCCTCTGGGGAGAAGAGCCGAACTCCACCAAGCCGTCGGTGGAGGCGCACCGACAGGTCTCCATCCGGGCCACCGTAGAACCGGCCCCGTATTCGGCCTTCGCCCGGGAGAACTACCGGAAGAACTGACCCGGCTCTCCAGGGGCCAGGGCCCTGACGAAAAACGCCCCCGGCTCCGTGGATCTCTACGGAGCCGGGGGCGCTTTCTCGGCGGTGACGGTGGGATTTGAACCCACGGTAGGGGTGAACCTACACAACATTTCGAGTGTTGCACCTTCGGCCGCTCGGACACGTCACCAGGCGTTCCATGGTATCCGCCGGGCACGTCGGTCCCAAAATCGCCGCTCAATCGCTTGCCCAGTGCTTCTGCCGTGCCGGCTCACCGTCTGCTCACCGCCGGCTCGCCACTGCAGATCACCTGTTCACCGTCTGTGCAGGGTCGGTGGTCCGCTGATGCCACAGGTCGCTTCCGAGAGTGCTGCCGGCATCGCCGCGTCCGGACGCACCAGGTTCCGCGGTCCTCCGGTGCTGATCCACGATTCCAGAGCCTCGAACCGGGTGCCTTGCTCCGTTCCGGTGAACCACACGAGAGGGCCGGCCTGCCCGCTGGATCCGTCTCGACGACCCACCGCGGCGACGCTGGCCAGCTCGCACCGTCCGAGACAGGTCGACGAGACCATCACGGCACCGGCGGTGCCGGCAATCGTCGACTTGATGCGGTCGGTCGTCTCGCCGTGCCGGCTCAGTCGCCGCAGTGCGGCGCACCGGTGGCCGACGCACCACGCCAACAGCGGCCCGCTGGCGTCATCGTGGTGGGCCGGCCGGGGCGACCGGCGAGTCTGACGTGGCTGGGGTGACGCGGACGACTCAGGTGACTCGGGTGACTGCGGCGACGATGAGGGCATGGCCCGACGGTATGCTAAATGAGATCGGTTCGCAATAACTGGAGTCGATCACAGAGCCCCGCCCCGCGCTAGCCGCGGTGAGCGTTGAAGAACTCGGTCAGCAACCCGACGCATTCCGGACCGCGCACTCCCGGATGCACTTCGACCCAGTGATTCAGCCGGGGTTCCCGCACCACATCGAACACGGACCCGCACGCCCCGGCTTTGGGGTCCCAGGCGCCGAAGACCAGGCGCGGAACCCGGGCCAGCATGATCGCGCCGGCACACATCGCGCAGGGTTCCAGCGTCACCACCAACGTGCAGTCGGACAGTCGCCATCCATCGCCAGAACCGGTTTCCCGACGCGCGGCGGTCGCCCGGCGTAAGGCCAGCACCTCCGCGTGGGCGGTGGGGTCGCCCGTCGCCTCGCGCTCATTGCGCCCCGTGCCCAACACCTCGCCCTGCGGTCCGACGACGACGGCGCCGATCGGCACGTCGTCGGACTCGGCAGCAGCCCGGGCTTGCTCGAGGGCGAGTCCCATCCAGGCATCGTGCTCGGTGTTTCTCATGACCGCGCTCCGTCGCCATCGCCAGGAGAGCGCGGAATCGCCAGGAAGGAGGTCCCCGCCAGGGCGGCGCAGCCCAAGGCAAAGGCGGCCATCGGCATCGGATTGTGCTCCCCGCCGATGCCCACCAAGGGGGCCACCGCTGCACCCAGCAGGAACTGGAAGGCGCCCATGAACGCCGAACCGGTGCCGGCCGCCGTCGGGACCGACCGCATGGCCAGAGCGGAGGCGTTGCCGAGCACGAAGCCCAGCGAGAAGGTCAGCGCGAACATGCAGATCAGCACGGGTACCAGGGCCGTGCCGAGCAGGACCGTGGTGAAGAGGCCGACGGTGGCCAGGAGCAATAGGGTCAGTCCGCCTCCCAGGACCCGGCGGACGGGCAGAGTGCTGACGAGGCGAATGCTCAGCGCGCCGGAGCCCATGAGGCCGAGCGAGTTCACGCCGAAGACGATCGAGTACTGCAGTGGCGTCAGCCCCACCACGTTCTGCAGCACGAACGGCGAGGCGGAGATGTAGGAGAACAGCGCGCCGAAGGACATCGCGAAGACCAGGGTGGCCGTCACGTAGCCGCGGTGACGCAGTACCGTCCCGGCGTTGGCGAGCAGGTTGCGCAGGCCTCCGGCGTGCCGCTGAGCCGGCGGAAGCGTCTCCCGCACCACCGTGGCCACACCGAGGATCATCACGGCCACCAGGGCGGCGACGACCCAGAAGATCCCGCGCCAGTCGAGGAACTCCAGCACCACGCCACCGGCCAGGGGAGCGAGGACGGGCATGATGCCGCCGATCACCATCATCAGGCTCATCAGCTTGGCGGTGGAGGGGCCTCGCGTGGTGTCGGTGATGATGGCCCGGGCCAGCACGATGCCGGCGGCACCGGTGAACCCCTGGAGGAACCGGGCGATGGTCAGCACGGTGATGTCCGGAGCCAGCGCACAGACCACGCTCGCGGCCAGGCAGAGCACGGTACCGGCCAGCAATGGCCCTCGTCGCCCGGTGGAGTCGGAGAGGGGGCCGATGACCAACTGCCCGGCGGCCAGGCCGAGCATGAAGGCCGTCAGGGTGAGTTGAACGCCCGAGGCGGTGGTGCCCAAGTCGGTGGCGACGTCCGGGAAGGCCGGAAGATACATGTCGGTCGCCAAGGGTGCGACAGCAGAGAGCAGGGCCAGCAGGCCCACCAGAAGGGTGGTGGGCGCTCGCGGTGCTGGTTCTGGGGTGGGTACGGTGTAGCTTCCGCGGCTCGGCTCGGGCACTCGGTTCCTTTCGGAGTGTGGGGATGGCAGGCGCTGACGTGGGCGCTGGCGTGGGCGGTGCCGTCAGGACTGACACTGACATTGTGTCAGGACTTGGTGGCGGCAATCCGTGGGCGGAGGGCGGTCGCCGGGCAGTCGGGAGGCGGCCCGGTAGGGTTGTGACCATGCGCGTAGAGCTCGTAGAACACCCGTTGGTGGCCCACAAATTGACGGTTCTCCGGAAGGCGAAGACACCGTCGATGATCTTCCGGCAGCTGACGGAGGAGCTCGTCATGCTGCTGGCCTACGAGGCGACGCGGGACGTCGCCATGGAGCCGGTGGAGATCGAAACGCCGGTCTCGGTCACGACGGGGATGCGGCTGGCCAAGCCCACGCCCCTCGTGGTCCCCATCCTCAGGGCGGGCCTGGGCATGCTGGAGGGCATGGTGCGCATGGCTCCCACCGCAGAGGTCGGTTTCCTGGGCATGGCCCGGAACGAGGAGACCCTGGACATCGTCACGTATGCCGAACGTCTTCCGGCGGACCTGACCGGCCGCCACGTGTTCATTCTCGATCCCATGCTGGCCACTGGTGGAACCCTCGCCGAGGCCGTGCGCTTTCTGTACGAGCGCAACGCACGGCGCGTGACCTGCATTTGTCTGCTCGGAGCGCCTGAAGGCATCGACCGGTTGGAGAGGGAGCTCTCCGAGGTGGACGTGACCATTTACCTCGCGGCTATTGACGAGAAGCTGAATGATCAGTCGTACATCGTGCCCGGTCTCGGCGATGCGGGCGACCGCCTGTATGGCCTGGCCGAATGAGCTGATCCGGTCGGGTCGCTCCGGACGTCGATCGGCCCCCGTCAGCGTGAGCTTGGTCACTTTTGAGCGTGTTTGTCTCAAATGCTGAGACAACAGGGCAATTGTTACTTGCACGGAACAAATATGACGACAGAGTGTTGTCCCATGAACTTCAGCGACTCGGCCCTCTCCGAGGGGATCGCGACCGCCGGGCGATGGCGCCAGCGGTACGGCCGAGTCGGCTCCCGTCGCGGGTGTAGCCGGCGGGTTCGGCCGTAACCCGGTCTAACCCGCCAGCTCCGCACCGGACAGGACACTGACGCAAGGATTCATCGACATGACTACAAGTCCCCAGGGATACGTCCACATCTCCGTCCGCAACGCCCAGCGGCGCGCGGCCCGAGTTCGCAGCTATCGCCAACACGGCGGCACCTATGGGGCACCGGCGAGCCAGCCGAACCACCAGCTGCACTCGGTTCAGAACGAAGCGGAGGCCG
The DNA here is from genome assembly GCF_042665635.1 of Citricoccus sp. GCM10030269. Taxonomy (NCBI): domain Bacteria; kingdom Bacillati; phylum Actinomycetota; class Actinomycetes; order Micrococcales; family Micrococcaceae; genus Citricoccus; species Citricoccus sp. GCM10030269. Next base: position 691,187 of record NZ_JBHTCV010000002.1, read on the forward strand.
GGTCGGACGGGACGCAGCCGGGCCCTCAGACCGCGCCGATGCCGGTCTTGGCGCCCAATGGCGTTCCAGGTCCCCAAGCTGTGGCCACGGAGACCGAGGCCCGTGGCTTCGTGATCTACGTCGGCATGGACGAGTCCGCCGCATCTGCCGCCGGGACCTCGCTGACCCGTCTGGCCAATGAGTTGCGCCACTACGTCGAATCCCTGGTGCCCGGATCTGAGTCTGCGGCTGCCGTTGCGATTGCTCCCGCGGGAGCCCCGGGATCGGACTTGGAGGTCGTTCGGCAGGTCCTGGGAGACCCGACGATCCAGCTGGGCGAGCGTCCTGACCTGCGCCAGGCTCCGGCGCCCGTGTCCACCCGGCAGCCCGGGGTGCTCATCGATCTGGCCCGGCGCGAGGTTCAACTCGATGGCGAAGGGCTGAACCTGACCTACAAGGAGTTCGAGCTGCTGAACTACCTGGTCGAGAACGGTGGCCGGACCGTGGGCCGCGATGAACTCCTCGAGTCCCTGTGGAAGAACTCCGACGAGGTGCCCAACGAGCGCACCATCGACGTCCACATCCGTCGGCTGCGCTCCAAGCTCGGTCGCCTCTCCGGCACCGTGCGCACCGTGCGTGGACAGGGCTACCGCTTCTACGAGCACCCCGAGGTCGTCGTGTGGGCGGCCCCGGAGTACAGCATCTGAGCCGACGTCGTGATGTCCGCACCAGCCGGTGCCGAGAGGACGGGCGAGAAGACGCTGCTGATCCTCCGCCACGCCAAGTCGGATTGGCCGAACGGGGTCTCCGACCATGATCGTCCCCTCGGTGGCCGTGGTGATCGAGAGGCTCCCGTGGCCGGGCGATGGCTCGTGGAGCAGGGGCTCTATCCGGACATGATCCTGTGCTCGGACGCCGTGCGAACCCGGCAGACCTGCACCTGGGTGTGCAGCGAGCTGGGGGAGAAGGCGCCGACGCCGTATCTGGACTCCCGGCTCTACGACGCCGACGCGGCCGCCGCCCTCGCCGTGATCAATGAGACCGAGGAGCAGGTCCGGACGCTGATGGTCGTCGGGCACATGCCGTGGGTCCAAGATCTCGGGATGCGCATCGCCTCCGTCGATTCTGATGAGGACGCCGTGGTGAGGATGGCCGAACACTATCCCACCCTGGGGCTGCAGGTCTTCCGGATTCGAGGCGAGTGGGCCACCCTCGACGGCCGTGACGCGCGGATGACCCATTTCGTCGTCCCGCGCCCCTGAGCTGCGGTCCTTGAACTGCGGTCATCGAGGCTGGCGCTGGTGCTTTTCGCGCCGATCCTGACACGTCGCAGTCATTTTGCATGCGAGTCGTCAGGATGAGCACGAATCGCGCGAAAGTCACCACTAAATCGCGGGCAAGCCGCCCTTGACTCGTGAGCCCCGTTAACGACGAAGGTCGGGACACATTTTCACTGTGTCCCGACCTCTGAATTCGGTGCGCCCTAAGGGATTCGAACCCCTGACCTTCTGTTCCGTAGACAGACGCTCTATCCAGCTGAGCTAAGGGCGCTCGGCCGCGAACGGCCTTGAAAGACTATACCGGTCCACCCATTGTTCACCAAATCGTGGGGACGCTCGGTCGGTGGATGCTTCCGCGGGCGAAGACGTATAGGGTAGCCCGACCGACTTCGTCACCGAGAAAGCGGCGGAATCTCCGTAGGTAGAATGGCCACCGGAGACGGTGTACGCACAATGGAGTGCCGGCCCCTGCACGGCCGCATTCCCGGGGCGAAACCGGAATGCACCCGCAACCCAATGGAGGAAACCCCCATGGTCATCAACTCCTCGCTCACGTTCGCAGATCGCGCCGTGGCGGACGCGCCGACCAGCTACGGCAAGCTGCTGGACTGGGTGAAGGAGGTCGCGGAGCTCACCGAGCCCGACTCTGTGTATTGGGTGGATGGGTCGCAGGAGGAATACGACCGTCTCGCGGGCGAACTCGTCGAAGCCGGAACGTTCGTCAAGCTGGCCGAGGACAAGTTCCCCAACTCCTATGCAGCGTTCTCCGACCCGGCCGACGTCGCGCGGGTGGAAGACCGGACCTTCATCTGCTCCGAAAAGGAGGAGGAGGCCGGCTTCACGAACAACTGGATGGACCCGGCCGAGATGAAGTCGATCCTCCAGGACGCCTTCAAGGGTTCCATGCATGGCCGCACCATGTACGTGCTTCCCTTCGTCATGGGCCACCTGGAAGCCGATGATCCGAAGTTCGGTGTCGAGATCACCGACTCCGCCTACGTGGTGAACTCCATGCGGATCATGGCCCGCATCGGTACCGATGTGCTGAAGAAGATGGAAGAGACCGAGGCGTTCTTCGTCCCGGCACTGCATTCCGTCGGGGCGCCGCTGGAAGAGGGCGACGTCGACGTGCCGTGGCCGTGCAACGAGACCAAGTGGATCGTGCACTTCCCGGAAGAGCGCTCCATCTGGTCCTACGGTTCCGGCTACGGCGGCAACGCCCTGCTGGGCAAGAAGTGCTACGCGCTGCGGATCGCCTCGGTGATGGCCCGGGACGAGGGCTGGCTCGCCGAGCACATGCTGATCCTCAAGCTGACCAACCCCGAGGGCAAGTCCTACACCGTTTCCGGCGCCTTCCCCTCGGCCTGCGGCAAGACCAACCTCGCGCTGATCGAGCCCACTATCGAGGGCTGGAAAGCCGAGACCCTGGGCGATGACATCACCTGGATCCGCCCCGGGAAGGACGGCGAGTTCCGCGTTGTCAACCCCGAGGCCGGCTACTTCGGCGTGGCACCGGGCACGGGATGGTCCACCAACCCGAACGCCATGAAGGCCATCAGCAAGGGCAACTCCATCTTCACCAACGTCGCCCTCACTGACGACGGCGGCGTGTGGTGGGAGGGGATGACCGAAGAGGTGCCTGCCCACCTGACCGACTGGCGGGGCAACGACTGGACTCCGGAGTCCGAGACGCCGGCCGCCCATCCGAACTCGCGGTTCTGCACTCCGATCGACCAGACCGAGATGCTGGCGCCGGAGTACCAGGAGCCCAATGGGGTCAAGCTGGACGCCATTCTCTTCGGCGGCCGCCGCAAGACCACCATCCCGCTCGTCACCGAGTCCTTCGACTGGGAGGACGGCATCTTCAAGGGCGCCACCCTCTCCTCGGAGACCACGGCGGCCGCCGCCGGAGCTGTGGGCGTGGTCCGCCGCGATCCGATGGCCATGCTGCCCTTCATCGGCTACGACGCCGGCAAATACCTCGGCCACTGGGTCAAGGTCTCCGGCGAGGTCGATCAGGACAAGCTGCCGAAGATCTACCTGGTGAACTGGTTCCGGCGTAACCGCGACGGCGGCATGGCCTGGCCCGGATTCGGGGAGAACTCCCGCGTGCTCAAGTGGATCGTCGAGCGGCTCGAAGACACGGCGGGTGCGAAGGAGACCTCCATCGGCTATGTGCCCACCGCAGACGCCCTCGACCTGACGGGCCTCGACGTCGCCGAGAATGACCTCGAAGACGCCCTGAAGGTGGACCCGGAGGAGTGGAAGACCGAGAGTGCCTCGATCCAGGAATGGTTCGACCGCTTCGGTCCGTCCCTGCCGGAGTCGATCCGCGGTCAGCTGGAGGGCCTGAAGCAGCGCATCGGTGCCTGACCGGAAAGCACTGCTTTCCTGAACTACTACACAATGCACGACGGCGGCCGTGTCCTCCCCGGACCCGGTCGCCGTCGGCGTAGCGCGTCCGGCCTGCCTGGAATACTGAGTCCATGGCGGACATCAACGACGACGGCGGCTCCCCAGCGATGATCGCGGAGACGAGCCGTGCCGACTTGCGCGCAGAGGCACGGGAGATCCTGTGCGCACTGGTGGGCCGTGAGGACGCCGATTTCCACCCGGGGCAGTTCGAGGCCATCGAGGCCCTGGTGGCCGACCGCCGTCGTGCACTGGTGGTTCAGCGCACCGGCTGGGGGAAATCAGCGGTCTACTTCGTGGCCTCCCTGTTGTTGCGCGCCCGCGGCGCGGGGCCCACGCTCATCGTCTCGCCGCTCCTGGCCTTGATGCGGGACCAAGTTGCGGCAGCGGCCCGGGCGGGGGTGCGGGCGGAAGCCATCAACTCGGCCAACGCCACCGAATGGGATCTGATCCAGGAGCGTTTGGCCGAGGACGCCGTCGACGTGCTTCTCGTGTCTCCGGAGCGGCTCAACAATCCGCGCTTCCGGGACGTCCAGCTACCGAACCTGATCCGTCGCACGGGGATGCTGGTGGTGGATGAGGCCCACTGCATCTCGGACTGGGGCCACGACTTCCGCCCGGACTACCGCCGGATCCGCGATCTGATCGGTCAGCTGCCCGGCACCGGGGACCGGCGGGTTCCGGTGCTGGCCACCACGGCCACCGCCAATGAACGGGTTGTTCAGGACGTCGCGGAGCAGTTGGGCGTGGCCAGCACCGAGGACGTGTTCATTCTCCGGGGGCCCTTGGCACGTTCGTCTCTGCGCCTCGGGGTGCTGCGCATGCCCAGTCCGGCCAGCCGGTTGGCCTGGCTGCTGACCCATCTCGGCTCCTTCGGCGGATCCGGCATCGTCTATGCCCTCACGGTCTCGGCGGCAGAGGACACGGCCCGTGCCCTGCGAGAGGCGGGCTACGAGGTCGCCGCCTATACCGGCCGGACCGACCCGGAACAGCGCGCCGAGTTGGAGCAGTCCCTCAAGGACAACCGGGTCAAGGCCCTGGTGGCCACGTCAGCGCTCGGAATGGGATTCGACAAGCCGGACCTCGGCTTCGTGATCCACCTCGGCGCTCCGAGTTCTCCGGTGGCCTACTACCAGCAGGTGGGCCGTGCCGGACGCGCCACCGATCATGCCGACGTGCTCTTGCTACCCGGGACGGAGGACCGGGAGATCTGGCGCTATTTCGCCACCACATCGATGCCGGATGAGCACCGCGCCCGCGCCGTGCTGGGCGAGTTGGAGGCGGCGGGCCGGCCGCTGTCCTTGCCTGCCCTGGAGACCAGAGTGGACGTGAAGAGAACGCCGCTGGAGCTGCTGCTCAAGGTCCTCGCCGTGGACGGGGCCGTGGAACGCACTCAAGGTGGTTGGCAACGGACGAGCCAGCCCTGGAGCTATGACGGTGAACGCTACGGTCGGGTGGCTCAGGCCCGAGTGGCCGAGGAAAAGCTCATGCTCGACTACGAGAACACCACTGAATGCCGGATGGAGTTTCTCGCGCACGTCCTCGACGATCCGGACGCCTCCCCGTGCGGCCGCTGCGACAACTGCGCCGGCGCCTGGTACCCCACGAGCGTCGAGCAATCAGCCAAAGACCACGCCACCCGTGCCCTGGGCCGAGTGGGGGTGGCGATAGAGCCCCGCCGCAGCTGGCCGAGCGGCATGGACCGCCTCGGTGTGCCGCTGAAGGGACGCATCCCCGAGGACCTGCAGGTCAGCGAAGGCCGGGCGGTGGCCAGGATGACGGACCTCGGGTGGGGTGGACGGCTTCGCGCACTGTTCAGTACGGCCCAGGACAGTGCGCCGCAGGACGGTGCAGTGCAGAACGCGGTGCACAACAGCGCGGATGCTCCGATCGACCAGGATCTGCTGCAGGGTGCCGTTCAGGTCCTGGCCGCCTGGAACTGGGAGCAACGTCCGGTGGCGGTGGTGTCCATGCCATCCCGGACCCGCCCCGAACTGGTCCGTTCCTTCGCCGAGGGCATCGCCCGCATCGGGAAGCTGCCCTACCTGGGATCCTTGGAGTTCGTGGACGGCGGTCCGCGCAGTGAGCCCGGCGGCAATAGTGCTTTCCGGCTCGCCTCCGTCTGGAAGCAGTTCACCGTCCCGGAGGCGATAGCGGCTCAGCTGGCCTCCGCCAGAGAGGCTGGTCAGGACGGGCCGATCCTGCTGGTGGACGACCGGGCGGACAGCAAGTGGACGCTCACCGAGGCCGGACGGATTCTGCGCGAAGCCGGCGCCCCCGGGGTGCTGCCCCTGGTATTGGCCCTAGCGGGATAGCGCCAGTGGACTACTAGCGGACTACTAGCGGATCAGCGGTGCCCAGGCTGTTGGTGCCGCGGGTCAGGATCCCTGACCGCCCACCAGGCCCAGCACCTCGTCGCGCACCGTCGCCATGGTCTGCTCGTCATGAGCTTCCCCGTTGAAGCGCAGGAACGGTTCCGTGTTCGAGGGCCGGAGGTTGAACCACCAGGAGCCGTCCTGAGCGGAGACGGTGGTGCCGTCCAACCGGTCCACCGTGACGGCGGTCCCGGCCAGTGCCGTTCCGGCCACCGTGTCCTGGCCGGACGCGGTGGCATCCTCGGCCAGTGAGGGAGCGAAGACGGACAGCACGCGGCTGACCGCGCCGACCTTGTCCTGCACTTCGGAGTTGATCTCCCCGGAGGCGAAGTACGGGTTGTATTCGGCGGCCAGCTCGGACAGGGGCAACTGCTGCTCTCCGAGAGCGGCCAACACGTGCATTGCCGCCAGCATGCCGGTGTCCGCGTTGTAGAAGTCGCGGAAGTAGTAGTGCGCGGAGTGCTCCCCGCCGAACGCCGCGTGCTCCTGGGCCATCACGGCTTTGATGAAGGAGTGCCCCACGCGCGTCTTCACGGCCCGGCCGCCTTCGGCCTCGACCAACTCGGGCACGGAGCGGGAGGTGATGAGATTGTGGATGACCACCGGCTCGGTCTCCGGGGCGTGGACGGTCCCGTTGACGGTGTCGCCGGCCTTGGCGCGGGCGATCTCGCGGCGAGCGACCAGTCCAGTGACCGCCGACGGCGACACGGGATCGCCCTTCTCGTCGATCACGAAGCAGCGGTCCGCGTCGCCGTCGAAGGCCAGACCGATGTCCGCGCCATGGTCCACCACCGCGCGCTGCAGGTCGCGCAGGTTCGCCGGTTCCAGCGGATTGGCCGGGTGATTCGGGAAGGTGCCGTCCAGCTCGAAGTACAACGGCTCGATCTGCAGGGGGAGGGCGGAGAGCACAGTGTCGCCCAGGACGGCGGGGGTCGTCTTGCCGGCCATGCCGTTGCCGGCGTCCACCACGACCTTCAGCGGCCGGATGCCGGACAGGTCCACGAGGGAACGCAGGTAGGACGCGTAACCGGCCAGCATGTCCTGCTCGCTCACCGTGCCGGACGCCTCGGCGGCCGGGATGTCTCCGGCATCGAGATAGCGCTGGGCGACGTCACGGATCTCGTACAGGCCCGTGTCTGAAGACACCGGAACGGCTCCGGCCTGAGCCATCTTCATGCCGTTGTAGGCGGCCGGATTGTGCGATGCGGTGAAGACCACGCCGGCGGCGTCCTCGACACCACAGGCGTAGTAGAGCATGTCCGTGGAGATCAGCCCGAGCATCACCACATCCGCCCCACGCCGGGTCGCGCCCTCGGCGAAGGCCTGTGCGAAGGCGGGGGAGGAGGGGCGCATGTCGCCGCCCACCAGGACCCGCGAGCCGGCCAGTCCGAGCACATCCACGAAGGCTGCTCCCACCGCCCGCACGGAGTCGTCGGTGATGGTGTCCCCGACGAGGCCGCGCACGTCGTAGGCCTTGAAGGACTGGCTGAGATCCACTGAAGTCGTCACGGAATGCCATCCTAGGCCAGGTGCGCCGCGGGAGATGGTCAGGCACGGGCCAGCGGCTAAAGTCGACAGCGTGGGCGGAGACGAAACGGGATCCTGGTACGGGCACACGCCGAGAACTCCCGGATACCGCAAGCTGCTGCTGGGACTGTTCCTGGCCGGCGTCGCCACCTTCGCTCAGCTGTACTCCCCCCAGGGGCTTCTGCCCCTGATCAGCGTCGACCTCGGTGTCACCGCCCACGATGCGGCCCTGACGATCTCCTTGGCCACCCTCGGACTCGCGATCAGCGTGATCCCGTGGTCGTACGCCGGAGACCGCTTCGGGCGGAAGAAGACCATGGGATGGGCCGTCATGGCCGCCAACGCCTTCTCGCTGGTGGCCGCGCTGGTGCCCGGATTCGAGGCGGTGCTGGCATTCCGGTTCCTGGAGGGCTTCGCGCTCGGGGGCGTGCCCGCACTGTCACTGGCGTATTTGAACGAAGAGGTGTCGGCGAAATCGTCCGCGTTGGCGGCCGGAACCTATATTTCGGGAACCACCCTGGGCGGGCTCCTCGGCCGGATCGTCGCCGCCCCCATCGGTGAACTCGCCCACTGGCGTACCGGCATGCTCGTGGTGACGGTGATCTCCGTGGGCTGTGCCGTCGCCTTCCTGCTGCTGGCACCGGCGGCCCGCGGCTTCATTCCGCACCGCACCTCCCTGAAGCAAGCCATCGGCGCGCTGTCCGGGAATCTGCGGTCGCGAGCGCTCTGGACCATCTACGCCCAGGCCTTCCTGCTCATGGGTGGCTTCGTGGCCATGTACAACTACCTCGGTTTCCACCTGGCCGAGGCCCCGTTCAACCTGCCGGTCGCCGTCGTGTCTCTGGTCTTCCTGGCGTATCTGGCCGGGACTTGGACGTCCCCCCTGGCCGGGCGACTGGCCGGCACGTATGGGCGCAGGCCGGTGCTGTTGGTGTCCACGGCGGTGATGATCGGCGGCGTCCTGCTGACCCTAGTGCCGCTGGTCTGGGTCGTGCTGGTGGCCACGGTCGTCTTCACCGGCGGATTCTTCGCGGCGCACGCGATCGCCTCGGGCTGGGCCGGGGCGGCCGCGGTGGCGGGACGGGCCCAGTCGGCGTCGCTGTACAACTTCGGGTACTACGCCGGCTCGAGCGTCTTCGGCTGGCTCGGCGGGATCTTCCTCGCCGGCGCAGGCTGGCCCGGGACGGTGTTCATGACGGCGGGCCTGGCGGTGCTGGCGATGATCCTGGCCAGTCTCATGCGCAGCCCCGACCACAGATGAGAACGCTCTCATCCTGGACTCATGTGCTCCTCATAGCGCGTTGATTCGATGGTTCTCGAGGCCGGCGGAACACCCCGAGCGGTCACGGAAACACAGTGAGAGGCCACGCCATGACCATCGAGATGACGCATTCGAGCAGCGCACTGACCATCGTGGACACCGCCGCGGCCACGTACCAGCGTCTGGATCTGCCGCCGTCGTGCCGCATCCAGGCCGCCTACACGACCCGTTTCGTCGCTGAGGCGCTGGAGGCCGAGAGCACCTCGTTCCACTTGGCCGCCGGGCCCACGGTTATCCCGCGGGCCGGCGACGTGGTCGTGGCCCGGGTGACCGAGATCCGCCACCACAAGCGCGTCGAGACCCCCGCATCCCGCAAGGCTATCCTGTTCCCCGGTTCCCTCATCATGGTCGCCTACGGTCATCGGTACGCCGCCGACCAGTTCCTGGCCCACGTCCCGTCGTCCTTGGAGCCGTGCCACCTGATCGCCGCTGGCGGACTGGCCGGCACCGTCACCGAACAGCATGCCGACATGGACGACCCGACGATGATCGAGCCGCTGGGGCTGCTGGCGGACGAGTCCGGCATCGTGAATCTCTCCCGCTTCGCTCCGTACTCCTTGAACCCCGTCCCGGAGATCGGCGCCTCCGCCGCGGAACTGAGCGCCGCCCTGCCGGGCCGCCCGACCGTCGTCGCCGTGCTCGGGACCTCGATGAACTCCGGGAAGTCCACCGCCATGGCCACCCTCGTCAACGGCCTGACCAAGGCTGGCCTGACGGTCTCGGCCGGCAAGTCCACCGGCACCGGCGCCGGCAATGACCCGATGATCTACGGGGACGGCGGGGCCGCCAAGGTCCTGGACTTCACGGACTTCGGGTACCCGACCACCTTCAAGCTCGATTTCGAGCAGGTCCGCTCGCTGACCGTGAACCTGGTGGATGCCATGGCGGAGACGGACACGGACGTGGTGCTCGTCGAGATCGCCGACGGTGTCTACCAGGGGGAGACCGCCCGACTGCTGCGGGACCCGCTCTTTCAGTCCGTGGTGGATCGGGTGGTCTTCGCCGCCGGAGATGCCCTCGGCGCCGTGGGCGGCGTCCGCGAACTGCAGGATGCCGGCCTCGACGTGGCCGCGGTCTCCGGGGTGCTGACCTCATCGCCGCTGGCCACCGCCGAGGCGAACGAGATCCTCGCCCGCCTCGGGGTGCCGGTGATCGACACCTATGAACTGACCGACGCCGCGGTCTCGACAGCACTGCTGCCCCATGCCTGAGCGGCTGGCCATGAGACCGCACAGCGATGTCCAGTCCGACGGCTCAGCTGATCCAGTGGGCGCCGACACGGATCTGGAGGACGAGGGAACGGTTGAGGCCACCGGCCGGGGCGAGAACGGGCAGAGCGCGAACAGCCGGGGCGCGAACAGCCGCGGCGAGAACAGCGAGAAGATGCCCACCGTCTGGGCGGGCCGTCGTCGCTATCTGCTGGTCATCCTGTTCCTGTTGGGCATCTTCCAGGCCATCATGGCGCTGGTCATGGCCTTCACGGTGAACGCCCTGCTGGGGGCTCCCGCCCGAGTCAACGCCGCTCTCAACAACGGCACGGCCGCGGATGGATCCGCCCTGCCCCCGGCCGTGGCCGAGGCCGGAACCTACGTGCCCTGGCTCCAGCTCTCCATTCTGGCCGTCTCTGTGCTGTCCATCTTCGGAGCCCGTTGGGGCGAACGCGTGGTGGGGGAGGACCTCGGGCAGGACTACGTCTACGAGCTGCGCCGCAAGCTGATCGGGACGACCTTGGCCGGGCCCGGCAACCCATCGCTCGGGATCACCATCACCCGTGCGTCCAATGACCTGACCGCCGTGCGCAATTGGATCTCGCAGGGTCTCGTCCCGTTGCTGACCTCGCCGCCGTTGATCGCGGTGGTGCTCGGGGCGCTCGCCATCTCGCATTGGCAGGTGGGGCTGGCCGTCGGTGTTCCCATCGTGCTGCTCGGTGTGGCGGTGCCGCCGCTGGCCAAGGTGACCTTCACCCGCGCGAGGTACCTGCGCCGTCGTCGTGGGCGGATGTCCGCTCGCATTGCGGACACCGTCCGGGCCGGGGAATCGGTCAAGGCCGCCGGGGGCATCAAGCGCGAACTCAACGCGCTGGACCGGGATTCGGGCAAGGTGGTCAACGCCGCCGTCGCTCGCGCTCGCATCACCGGACTGGTCCGCGCATCCGCCATCACGGCGGCCTCGCTGGCCACCGCCGCCGTGGTGGTGCTGGGAGCTCTCGGGCTGATCGACACCGCCGGTGTGGCCTCGGCCATGACCCTGGTGGGCGTGATGTCCACCCCGCTGGGGGACCTGGGGCGCGTGGTCGAGTACCGGCAGAACTACAAAGCCGCCCGCCGGATCCAGGCCCCTCTACTGGCCCAGGCCGAGTCGCTCCTGAAGGCCGAGGAAGACCGGGAAGAGCGTTGGAAGCACGTGGAGCGGGACCGCTCGGTCGCCCAGCGCAATAGCCTGTGGGTCCGCCGCATGGTCGTCCAGGGTCGGCGCGTGCCCATGCTGCACGCCACCGCCGGTGACGTCATCCAGATCCAGTCCCATGACCCCGGCCGGATCGAGCCTTTCCTGGCGACGTTGTTGGCGGGGCAGAACACCGCCGCGGAGCCGGGCGGCGACGTCCCGCCCCTCGAGATGACGGTGGACGGCTACGACTACACCCGGGCGCCGGGACGCCAGCGCCGCAAACTGCTCGGCCACGCCTCCACGCGCATTCCGCTCGAGCGGGGGAGCCTGTCCCGAGCGATCACCTACCGCAAGCCTCAGGCCACGGAGGAGCAGACCCGCGAGGCCTTCGCCCGAGTCGGGCTGGACGAGGTGCTCGGTGCTTTGCCGCAGGGCGAGAGCACGAGGATCAAGAACGGTGGACAGCCGCTGACGGGCTCTCAGGTGGCCCGCCTCAAACTGGGCCGTGCCCTGCTGGACAATCCGTCGCTGCTGGTGCTGGACGGTATCGATTCCGACCTTGACGAGGACGGATTGCGCCTGCTCCGAGCCGAGCTGGAGGCCTACCCCGGGGTCGTGTTGTTCACCTCACACAACCCGGAACGAGTGGCCCCCGGGCATCGGGTCTGGACCGTCGACGCACCCTGAGGGTATCGCCCTAGACTGGGACCATGGAGTACTTCATTCCGGTGCTGATCGTCGTGGTCGTGGGCGCCGTCGTCGGCGGTGGTGCCTGGTGGCTCTCGCGCCGTGCGAATTCCGGGACCACGTCCGAGCAGGACAGCGGCCGCACGCGCCGTGGGTTGCTCGCCGGCCGCGTCAGCTCCGAGAATGCGCGCGCCGCCTCACGTCGGCTGGACCAGGAAACCCACCGGGAGGTCTACCGGCTCATCGCCGCCGGGCGGACGTCCGACGCCGTCATGGCCTACCGCCGCTCCACCGGCGTCGGCACCTTCGAGGCGATGATCGACGTCCAGGCCCTGGCCACCTACCCCCAGATGTGGAGCAAGCCGGACACCGGCAGCGACACCAACACCAGCACGACGCCGGCTCCCTCGCCCGCCGCCGACGGCTCGCCGTCCATCCCGCCGCAGGAACAGACCCCGGATGCCCCGACGGCGCCGGAGACCTCCGACCTCGTGGTACCCGAGGATTGGCTCGGCGATCAGCTGCCGGCCGACCGCCCCTTCGAGTTGGAGGTGGTCCGCGACGAGACCACGGTTCGTGTCTCCTCCGACGACCTGCCGCCGTTCCTGCGCGACCAGCTCACCGCCCTGGTGCGGGACGGCCGCGTAGAGGATGCGGCCCTGGAACTCTCTGCCAACACGGTGCTGACCGCCGAGGAGGCCCTGCACTTCCTGCACATTCTGCAGCGGGAGCAGGGCCAGGACGACTGAGGGTTCTCTCAGCCGGGGCCGGTGGGGCCGTCCTCCGGATTGGCCGTGTTCACGTCCCTATTGAGGTCGGACGCGGTCTCGTCGGTGTCTCCGCGCTGGGTTCCGAGTCCACCGATCCCGGTGGCCGCCGTGTCTTGGGCAGCCGCTAGACCGAGATCCCGGTCGCTGTCGGCATCAGGGTTTGAATCTGTGCCGGGGCTGGAACCGGGCTCTGTGCCGGATTCCGGTGGTCGACCCCCGCCGCCGCGGTATTCCATGGAGTAGTGCTCGTAGAGGCGGCGCTCCTCATCGGGCGACAACAGGCCATCGGGATCGACGTTCGGGGCATCCTTGATGAATGCCTTGTCATAGGGAACCTGGAGGCCGTCGTCGGTCTGTGCAGCCTGATCGACCGGCACGAAGGTCTCCTTCAGGCCGAACAGGCCGGTCTTCACGGTTACGAAGGTCGGCTGGTCACTCTGGTCGTCGAGATACACCTGGCCGACCGTTCCGATCTTCTCACCGTCGTTGCCGAAGACGGTGGCGTTCTGCAGCCAGTCGATGGAGTGGTTGTCGGGCATGATCTGCTCTCCTTCGTTCCTAGCTTTCGGACCCAGCTTTCGTACCGAGCGGTCACCCTTCCGAGGCTAGGCACTGTGCAGTCCTGAGGCTAGATCCGCGGCGCTCCCGCCCGCCTACCCGCCTGCCCGCCTGCCCGCCTGCCGAGTTTTCGCGCTGATCCTGACCGCTCGTGCTGAAAATGACTGCGACTCTTCAGGATCGGCACGAATCGCGACACGGTAGCCAGGGAATCGCGGCGCAATAGCAATAGGGAGGAGTGGCGGCATGTGAGCACGGTAGCCAGCGAGCGGCAGAGTCAGGGCAAGGAAAAAGCCCGGAACCTCATGGTTCCGGGCTTCCCACTGCGGAGACGGGGGGATTTGAACCCCCGGTCCAGCTTTCACCGGACCCTTCATTAGCAGTGAAGTCCATTCGGCCGCTCTGGCACGTCTCCACTGTTCCCATCGCTCAGATGGTAACCCTGACATGGTAGCGGGACTGGCCCGCATAGATCAAAGCGGTCCATCACCCACGGACTGCCAGAGGAACTCGAGAGATCGCGCGTGCATGGCCGCAGCCTGGCGGTGGTCGGAGGCGCCGGCGTGGCCGCCGTCGAGGTCCTCGTGGAACCACACGTTCGGCACGCCCAGGCGCTCCATCCGAGCGGCCATCTTGCGGGCCTGCACGGGGCCGACTCGATCGTCCGAGGTGGCCGTCCAGACCAGCAGGTCCGGGTAGCCGGTTCCCTCGCCCTCGGCGTCACGTCCCGCCTCTGCACCCGGCACGTCGCGGTCGAGCAGCAGGTGGTACGGCGAGAAGGTGCGGATGAACTCCCACTGGGCCGGATCGTCCGGGTCGCCGTACTCGGCAATCCAGCTGTGACCGGCGGAGAGGACCGTGTAGCGGCGCATGTCCAGCAGCGGCACTCCGCAACTCAGGGCCCCGAAGAGTTCGGGGTACCGGGTGGCCATATTGCCCATGAGCAGACCACCGTTCGAGCGGCCGGTCGCCGCCAAATACGGCCGACTCGTCACCCCGCGGCGCACGAGGTCACGCGCGACGGCGGCGAAGTCCTCGTAGGCCCGGTGCCGGTTCTGCTGCAGGGCGGCCCGGTGCCACTGAGGGCCGTATTCGCCACCACCGCGAATGTTGGCGATGACGTGGATGCCGGACCGGCCGGCGTCGTTCCGGCGGGTCAACCAGCCCAGGCCGTACACACCGGAGTACGCGGGCAGTTTGGAGGCGAGGAATCCGCCGTACCCGTCCATCAACACGGGGTTCTGCCCGTCGCGCTCGAGGTTCTCCGGGCCGATCTGGAAGTAGGGCACCCGGGTGCCGTCCGCGGAGACCGCGAAGTGCTGCCGGACGGACATCCCCGTGGCGTCGAAACGGTGGGGGGAGGTCCGCACGGTCACCAGGGCGGGCACGACGTCGTCCGGCAGGGTTCCGGCGTCCGGGTCCGGGTCCACGTCGGGCCGGGCCTCGTCCAGGTCCACCGGGAGCGTGGCCCGCAAGAGAGTCGGCGGCGTGAGCGCGCCGGTGGCGGTGATCCACAGGTCGTCACCGCACTCGGGGTCCTCGTCGTCGACGGCGGAGACGGACAGCGTCAGGAACGGATCGGCCGGATTCGGTTGGGCCAGGGCGATCCACCGGGCGGACTGATCCGGCCGCCGCGCCTCGACGGCCGTTTCGGGGGTGCCCAGCGTGGACTCCGGGGCGCTCAGGGAGGCCTGGGGCAGCACCATCAGCCGGGAGGCCACGTCCTGCAGCACGGTGAGCACCAAGTGAGAAGCGGTCCAGGTCCAGGAGGACAGGGTGGCATCCGGTGCGGGCATGAAGGCCGGACGCGGTTCCTCGGAGCCGTCGAGAAAACCCTCGACCGTGCAGATGAGCAGTGAACCGGCGGGGTGGACGGCGGTCGGCAGTTCCCACTCGGATTTCAGGAACACGGTCAGCCATTGGCGGTGCACATCTACCTCGGCATCGCGCGGGACGTCGATCTGGCGCCACCCCGGGCGACGGCCGCCGGCCTCGGGCTGACGCAACCAGGTGGTGGAGTGGAAGAAGTCGATGGCGTCGATCGCCAGGGTGCGTTCCCATCCCGGGGTCGAATCGTGACCACCGAACGCGGCCACGTGGCCCGGGTCCACTTCGAAGACGGTCTCGGCCTCGGCCAGCGCCTGGCCTCGGTGTAGGACGCGGAGGGTTCGAGCGTAGGAGGAGCGGGTCGCGTCACCGCTCTCGGGATCCGGGTCGGTGACCGTGCCGACCAGCACCTGGTCCCGGTCGATCCAGGACACCTGCGTCTTGGCCACCGGCAGCACGAACCCTTCACCCTCGGGCACGAAGTCCTGGGTGGCCAGATCGAACTCGCGCAAGGCCACGGCGTCACCGCCATCGGGGGAGAGGCGGATCAGGGCGCGGTCCCAGTCCGGGCGGAGCAGGCGAGCCCCGGAGAACACCCAGTCGGTGCCTTCCTCGGCGGCGAGACGATCCACGTCCAGCAGGATCTCCCAGTCGGACTCACCCGCAAGGTACGGCTCCCACCGGATTCGGCGCCAGATACCGCGCGGGTGGTCGCCGTCGCGCCAGAAGTTGTAGTACCACTCACCGCGCTTGGACACGTGCGGAATGCGGTCCGGGGCCTCCAGCACTGCGGTCAGGTCCTGCTGCAGCTGCTCGAAGCGGTCCGAGTGGAGCAGGGCCTCCGTCCGGGCATTCTGCTCCCGCACCCACTCCAGCGGGCGCTCGCCGTGGATGTCTTCGAGCCACAGGAACTCGTCCTCGGGCTCTTCCTCGGGACGCGGAATCGTCGTCGCGGGGCTGCAGGTGATGGGGCGGTTGGTCGCGGCGTGGCGATCGGGCTTCGGCTCCATCCACCTATCGAAACACACTGCCCGACGACGGCCGGTACTCTGCGCCCCGGCAGTGTCGGGTGTCGTCTTGGCTCGCCGTAGGCTGGAATCACCCACTCAGAGAGGATTTCCTGCCATGCCGCCCCACGCCGAGCCCGAGCATCTCACCGTTGCCGTGGTCGGGGCCGGACCGCGAGGGACCTCGTTTCTGGAGCGTCTGCTGGCCGCCATCGAGCAGGCCGATGAACAAGCCGGTGGACAGGACACTGAGCAGGCCGCCGAGAGCACGCCCCCACCGCAACGTCTCGTCGATATCGTCGTCATCGACCCTTACTCGCCCGGAGCAGGGCACGTCTGGCGAACCACGCAGTCCGGGCAGTTCCTGATGAACACCCCGTCCTTCTTCCCGACCGTGGCCGCAGCGGGCACTCCGGGGCTCCGACCGTCGTCGGTGGCGCAGACCTTCGATCAATGGCGCCAGGCCAATCCGGCCCGAGCGGAGGTGCTGGACCGCACCGACTATCCGCCGAGAGCGGTCTACGGGCAGTACTTGACCGACGCCTACCGGGAGGTGACCGAGGCACTGCAGGCCAGCGCCGCCGTCGGGAGGGTGGAGTGGCGGCAGGACGAGGTGGTGCACTTGGAGACGCTGCCGGAGAACCGCTCCAAGCTGACTCTGCGTGAGGGCGGTACGGTGGAGGCCGATGCCGTCGTGCTCTCGGTGGGGCACGTCCCGGCTCGGCTGACCCGGGAGCAGCATCGGCTGGCCGACGCGGCGGCGGAACGGGGACTGGGCTATCGCGGGCCGAACATCCCCTGTGACCTCGACTGGGACGCTGTTCCCGCCGGCGCCGACGTGCTGGTGCGGGGGATGGGCCTGAACTTCTTCGACGGGCTGGCGGAACTGACACTGGGCCGCGGTGGACGCTTCGAGGAGACCGGGGCGGGCCCGGGGCAGTCACTGCGCTATGTGCCCTCGGGGCGGGAACCGGTGCTGCACCCGGCCTCGCGACGGGGCGTCTGCTACCTGCCGCGGGCCGAGCTGGACTCCTACGTGCCGCGCGCGGTGTCCCTGAAGTATCTGGTTCCGGAGGCGGTCCGCGCCCTGCACGCCGAGCATGGGCCGCTGGACTTCATGATTCACCTGTGGCCGCTGATCCACCGGGACGTGGTGCGCGCGTACTACAACGCGATGGCGCGCACTCGCCCCGACGTTCTCGGCGGACCGGGGCCGGCGGCGGAGTTCCAGGCGGCGCTGGTCGGGTTGCTGGAGTCGGCGGCCCGCGGTGAGCCGGTCATCAGTCACCAAGCTCAGGCGTTGCTGCAGCACTACGCCCCCGGGATGCCGTTCCTGGACATTCGCACGCTGGCGCGACCTTTCGAGGGGCAAGTGTTCGACTCGGGTGAGGACTACCAGCGGGAGGTCGTCGGCTTTCTTCAGGGGGCCTGCGCGGAGGCCGCCGCCGGTGAGGACTCACCGCTCATGGTGGCCATCGGGACGCTGCATGCCGCTCGGTTGATGGTGAAGCAGCTGGTGGCCGAGCAGCGGCTCACTGACGCCTCGGTGCTGCGGGATGTCTCCGGCTGGTTCGAGACGCTCGTGGAGGGTCTGTCCTCCGGGCCGCCCTTGGTGCGCGTGGAGCAGCTGTTGGCCCTGGAGCGCGCGGGCCTGGTCCGGTTCGTGGGTCCGGACCCGCAGTTCGAGCCCGACGCCGGCCGCCCAGAGTTCGCCGTCTCCTCACCACAGGTGGCCGGTGACGAAGACGCGCAAGATGTCCACCGGGGAACCTGGCTGATCGAGGCGATGATGCCGCCCAACCGGGTACAGCAGGCCGAGTCCGCTCTGGTGCGCTCGCTGCTGGCCGAGGGGACCGCTGTTCCCCACACGGTGGAGGACGAGGACGGCGAACCCTTGCCGGGGCGGGGGTTCGATGTCACGGAGCGACCCCACCGGCTCAAGCGTGCCGACGGCACCGTTCACGAGCACATCTTCGTGTTGGGACTGCAACTGTCCTCGGTGCAGTGGGGCACCGCGATCGCTGCGGAAGCCGGCCAGGATCCGGATGGGCGGGCCCGTACCCTCGGTGATGCTGAGGCCGCGGCCCAGGCTGTATGGGCGATGGTTCGGCAGAGAGGACGTTAGTTGCAGTGCCTGATGTCACCGGTTAACGCTCGGTTGGTAAGGGACTCGAATCCCTTGGCACGGGGCTACCGCACACTGGTTTTCAAGTTTTGGCTACCCCGGAATGTCGGGTTCCCGGCAGTCTCGCCGTGCCCCAATTTCCCCGGAATCACGCGCATTTGAGTCTGTCCCGTGTCTCCTCGTGTTGCGACGTTACTGCGCCTGTGGCCACAGATTGGCCACAGTTGGGACCAAGCGTCGCCGGGATCAGTCAGAGTGACGGCGCGACGTCCAGTGCAGCTCGCCTACGATCAGGGCCATGGATGATTCCCTCCTTCAGTCTCTCCGTAATGCCGTGCTGGACGAGTCTGAGCCCTTTGCCGGGCTGCTCCGCAAGTGCATATTCCTCGGTGCCGACACGAAGTCTCAAGCACTCCGCGATTGGGCGCAGAACGAACTTCATGGTTACGGCTTTGAGGACGATTTACCCCATTATCGGGAAGTTGGTACACCGGCACTCATGGTCGACTTGGTAAGTGGCTATAGTCATGCCCGGGGCATCTAGTACGTTCGCGAGCAACTTCCTCAGCAAGCGCGCGAGTTCGTACCCGAGAAGCTGATGTTCCGTCAACCTGCCAAAGAGTTGGAAGCCCTGGCGGGAGACTCTTCGCTGGCCTTCGGCAGTCCGGCACTGGCTGTGGCACGTGACCAGTGGAATAAGACGCTGGGGTGAGGTCAGGAGATAGTTGGTCTGAAGTTTTCCATAGGCGGATCACCGATCTCCGGGATGGTAGATCAAATCAGGACAACAATGGCCGAGATGGTGGCTGACCTGACTGTGGACACGCCACTCGGGTTGCTTCCTCCGAAGGAAAAGGTGGACGAGACCGTCGCCCACAGGGCGGCGGCGTTCAGTACGTCACTCATGTACACCAGAGCAGTGGACCTCTGGCAATCGGCAATAAGGCCTATGCCCATGCCGAGGGAGCAAGCACCGATGATTTGCTTTCACTCCTCGCGGGTCTCCGCCAAGAGGCCAACGAGGTCAGCGGTCAGGATGTCCGTGAGGTGCTGGCGGCACTGAATGATCTGGAGGAGGTGTTGAAAGTTCCGAACCCCGAGACCCGTGAAGTGGTGAAGTGGTGAAGAAGGCCGGCGTGTTCAAGAGAGCCGCGGCTAGTTTGGGGCTTGTCGGCTTTACCGCCTCAACAAGCGGAGCGGTCGAGGCCATCACCTACGCCGCCATGAACGGAAAGTTCGGATGATCCTGAATACATCAGTTACCTCATGAACTGAAGTTGAATTCCGGACCATTCGGCGGGGCTTTCCTTTCCGACTCTGCTCTTAAGCTCCCGCAGGCTCTCGTCCCAGTTTGTCCAAAGCCCGGCCCGAACAGCAATTCCGCTCACAAGTTTTGGCCCAAGAGCGCGTAGCGTCCCGCGGCCGGGCAATGCTGGCTGGCAACTACCAGGAATCCCAACCCTGTTCTAGGTCTCTGTCACCAAAGTTTGCGGCGGCAACGGAACATAGATCACCTGAATCGACTCAATTGCATCTCCTCGGACAACGAGTTCGGCAAGGTGCTCGACAGGTTCAGGGTCTGAATTCGCAGGACTTCGGTGGGAAATCGGGGGGGCCAAGATGATCTCGCGTCCAGCTACCTCGAAATCCGCGGAGTAGTGCTTGACCAGGCCACTCCACTCATCACCGGAATCAGTCTTGAGACGCACGTAGGTCTGCGTTGCTTCTGGCCGATCACGCTTGAAGGCTTGAACCCACTGGGAATGAGTAGATGTAAGGGTGGCGCCGTGCTTTCGCCTAAGCCAGAGGTCCGTCAGGTAAGCCGTACCCACACTTCCGGCGAGGTATGCCACGAGTCCAAGTGGAAAACCCCATCCGAGTTCGACGAAAACCCCGCCGTCGACAATTTCGCTTGGTTGCGGAACTTTCTGTCTGTCAAGTACCCACCAGAGAAGAATGGCCAGGGTCACGCCTGGAAACGCGAACCAGACGGACGCTTGTACGACCCTGCTGCTTTCCCGAAAGATGGATTCGTCCGCGTTTGGACGTCGCCTTTGGCTGAAGTAGTCGAAGGCAAGACCCGGCGTGACGAACATGATGAACAGCAGGAACGCTGTCCAAGAAGTCGGTATCACTTGCCGTTGGAACCAGTGTCCGACGTCCTATCCCCAGCCAAGGCCTGTAGCGAGACGGTGGCTACGGGGGGCGCATCAAAATTGAGTGTGTCGAACGACTTTCTGGATTCTTGCGCCAAGACGGTTTCGTCTGAACTGGTCCATCCGTTGGTGGGCTGCTCTGTCATTATATTTTTCTCCTGCTCTGGGTTGGTAATTGAGGAAGTCGTTAACGAAGACTCTATATGGCGGCCGGCTTGGAATCGTCGACAGAGAGGCTCTCCTTTTTTTCAAGCAGGTCAGGCAGCCGTCTGTAGACGTTCACTTTCCTGCCTAGTCTCAATTGTGCCTGGGCAATCTGACTTGCCATGGGTCGCTCCGCAACTACATAGTCAGCGTAGGCGGCTGCACTTGTCAGGTACATGAGGTCGACCAGATCGTTGTTGGTCCATTTCCTGGATTTGTTCAGGTGGAGACCCGACATGACCTCCCGAAAAAGACCGAACGCAGGGATGGCTCGAAGGTCTTCTTCCCGGTGGTTGCAAAGCCAGTCGCTGAACTGGTTCTCGGAGACCACCGGGGGAGTGCTCACCCTGGACCCGGACTACCTGGCCAGCTCCATCGAACTCGGGTACGCCACCACAGCCCACCGCTCCCAGGGCGTCACCGTGGATTCGGCCCACGCCGTCGCCAAGGCTGGCCTGTCCCGCGAGTTGTTCTACGTGGCGATGACCCGCGGACGCCAGGCCAACCACGCCTACGTCGACTTCGGGGTCGATCACGAGGCGCACTCCCCGGACGAGTGGGGACTGCTCACCGAGACCCCACCGGCCGAACATCCGGTGACCGTCCTCGAGGGCGTCCTCAAATGTGAATCCGCCGAGCACACCGCCCACGAGGTCCGCGACCAACAACGGGCCTGGGCCAACGGCCTGGGCCGCATGGTCCACGAACTCGACTACCTCCACTGGGCCGCCCGCTCCGCGCGCACGCATGAGTGGGTGCAGTCCACCTACGGAGACGACCCCGAGACCGTGGCCCGGCTGACCGAGGCCGCGACCTGGCCGCAACTGGTCAAGGCCGACCCCGCCCTGCACCACGAGGGCGAGGTCGGTCCCGAGGATGCGGTGCCAGAGACCCTGGCCCGCTGCCCCCCACGCCACGAGGATGCGCCGCTATCCATGCCCCAGCGCCAGCCCGAGACTCAGCGCGAGGTCACCGCCGACCTCGTGGCCCACATCCACCGAGAGCTCGACGGCCGACTGGAACGGATCGAGGCTGACCCACCGGCCTGGTACGACGAACTCGCCCAGCACCACCCCGACCCGGCCGACCGCCGCGCCGCGGCCGCCGACGTGCTCGTGTGGCGCGCCGCGTCCGGACAAGACGACGCCGACACACCCTTGGGCAAGGCCCCCACCGAGAAGGACAACACCGCTCGGTACCACCAGGCCGCCTACGCTGCCCTGCACCCGAGCCCGGAGAACCGGACGGACAACCGCGATGCCCGGCACGAGGCCCTGGTGTCCGGGCTGTCGGATAACTGGATCAACCTTGAAATCAGTAGACCCGGCCGTCCGACTGCCGACGAGCAGGTCATCGTGTCCGGCCCGCGCCGTGGCCGGGATGGGGAAGAGTGGGACAGGTAAAGTCGCAAAATGTGTATTTGGCTTGGGCAAAGCTAGCGATGGATCATTCTTAGGGGATGAGCACAGAGACAACGTCCGTCAAGCGGAGCGCTAATCCTTTCATCATGGGCCTCATACTCTTCGGTGCTGCGGTGGTTCTCTGGTTCGTTTGGTGGTCGACCACAGAGAACCATTCTTGGGTTCCCCTCTTCGACGTAGGAGTTGCAGGTCTTGCTGCCTGGCTGTTCCTCAAGGAGCCGGTCAAGCGAGATATGTCCTTGCAATCACTCAGGACATTGCGAGCTGTCAATGGTGGGATCGTGTTGATCGCCCTTGTCCGGGCTCTCGCGTCTGCCATAACCGTGGGCGAGCCATGGGTTCTTGTAGTCACGCTCATCGCGTCTGTAGTTGGCATCGTAATCTTCGGCCCAATTGCCTGGGCCGGGCTCAAGGAGTTCGGCAGGGGACTGAAGGCAGACCGAAAAGCGGCCGGAAGATGATGGGCATCGCTCTTGAAGCTGGTGCGCGTCTAGCTTCATCCTGACATTCCCTCGATCAACATAGTTTGGGAACAATCAACCTGCCAGCAGGATGAGCCGCACGATAAATCCTTGTCGGCGAAGGGCCACCCGGCCAAGTGACTGCCGCTCTGTCCTGCCCATGCCTAAGGATTCGGTCGGACCCAATAGCTCTCAGTTGTGTACTCCGTATCGACGGACAGGTCGGGTGCCACTCGCTGGGGCAGCGGGCGGCCCGAACCATGGTTCTTTCCTGCGCACGAACACACGCAGTCCCAAATTGTGTGAGGGCTGGCATCCCAGCAAGCCGAAACACACAGTGTTTGCGCTGCCCCGTAGAGAACGACTTCAACCGGGCGACCAATCTCGTTGGGGAGTTGTTCAATCAGTTTTCCGAGGTGTGCTCGTGCCACCTCAAAGTACTTAAGGTCCGCGTTCCAGTCTGGGTGGGTCCGTTCGCCGCAGATGGATTTGAGCAGGTCATAGTTCCCTCCCTTCGGCCGGTACGGCAACCGTCTGATTTGAATCTTTCCCCTTACGGGGCGAATGATCTGTGTCATGCCCAAAGCCTAAGGAGGGAAGCGGACGTCGCTCCGAGCTCACCTTTTCGAGTCGAGAGTCCTGATCGGCGTTACCTCATGCCATCTTGCGGTTCTTCGTCAGTAGCATCGGTGCCGTTCGCGACGGGGGTGAACTGCACGCCCCTGCCTATGGCTTCGTGGTACCGTTCCCGAACGAGGCTCATCAGACGCGTGTCAGCGCCATCCCAGGACGCGGCGGCTAGACGTTCGCGGTTGGACAGCCCGTTGTCACCGAGATCGATCTGAGGCGGCAGCCCGTCCGTCATCTGCAGGCCCGTCAGCAATACCGGAACAACGACCTGGCTCACGTGGCGCCGCATTGCGTTGAGGTCATTGACGGGATTGACCCAGGCAGCGAAGGGGTCTGGTCGCTGGATCATCAGGGCCGTGTTGGTTTCCAGAATGGAGACCTGGCCCCAGGGTGCGGGGGGTCCCATCGGGTCGCCCACCTTCAGTTCCTGGTGATAGAGACTCTGTTCGGCCAAAGGACTTGCGTCCGTAGAGCTGAAGGTTCTGGCTGCGGCGACCCGGATGGCGCGGTGCTTATCCTCGTTCGAATACGCCTGCAAGAGACGGAGAGGCTGCGCGTATTCAACCTTGTGACCCATCATTGCGGCCAGGGCCTCGCTCATGGACGGCACATCACTCTTCGTATCGACATACGGCTGGAGTATCCGCAGACGGCGGCCCAGCGGGGTGCCAGGACCAAAGACTGTGATCCCCTCTTTCACCCTCCGCTTCGTCCACTTGTCGAAGGCCTCTAGAGACTCGTGGATCGGCATGTTGACCAAGGTTGCCTTGAAGCCGCTCAGCTGGCCGTGTTCCCGCTCGACGAGATACCAGATGACGTTGTCGATCGCGGCCCGGAGATGATTCACGGCCTCGCTGAACAGCAGAGTCACGACAGGAGGTACAGGCTTCACGGATTTTAGGAAGGTCTGCACCTGCCCCCCGCGGCGTACCTGCTCAAAGCCCAAGGGGCCATCTGCGGACCACTTGGACGCCACGTCTCCGATGTTAAAGGCGCATTCGTCAGCCCTTGCCAGCCGCGAAGCAACACTTTCCAATTCCTCGGGAAGCCAGCTGAAGTTATCCGTCGGTGCATTCGGAGTGGCCATGCCTGTCAACGTACAGTCCAGAGGGCTTCGACTCTCGCCAGGGGTTACATGGTGGCCATATGCGTGCATCCGGGCCGTCTCGCAACCCAAGGGTTGCAAGACGTCTCGTACGGCACTTTCACGAGCGTTCGGTCAACCGCGGATTGCCGACGGCGCGTCCGCCCCAGTGGTGTCTTGTATCTACGTATTGGAACCACGGGTCGGGGATCGGGTCTTCAACGTCGGTTGCAAGACACGAGGACGGCGGGCGCGAGTCCTTCGAATTTGGCGTTTCCCCAAATTTATGCGTCCATTTCAGCCTTTGAGCGACTCGTTGGAAGGGGGGCGAGGACCTTACAGCAAGCCCGGGCGCCTCACCTCTGAATCATCCTCGCATCCTATTAGCCAGCCCTGACGGTACTGGATGCGGAGGCTAGGCAGAACGATCAGTGCGCGTATGCGCCGGCTAAACAGAGCGTTACGTCAACTCAGGGAATGCCTCGTATTTGTGTCGACGATTGTCAAACGCGGGCTTGGTTCCTTCCAATACGTTCAAGGCGAACTGGGCGACGTCGAGCTTGGCGATACTGCCGCTCTTGACGGTGAATCGCTGGCTGCGGAGTTCGCAGTGAATGATTTGATCGGCGTCTCCGACAACGGCGAGGTTTGCATTGTGGGTTACTACTATGGTCTGCCTTCTACCCGCAGCCTCATGAATTGCTGGGACGAGTTTGGAAGAGATGGTCTCATTGTCCAAGTTCTCCTCGGGCTGATCGAGGAGAAGCGGTGTTGTGCGGCGGTCCACTACGAGATAGAAGAGTGCCAGTACCAGGCCGCGTTGGCCTGGTGACAGCTGCGAAAGAGGAAGCCCGTCGCCGGTCAGCCCGAATCGAACTTCGAGCCACGACAAATCGAACATGTTCATCAGGTAGTCGTCCAACGTGGTGGTGCTGCGAAGTGCGTGAGCAGGATTCCTGTATACGGAATCCAGTTCTGCGCGCTCGTGCTCCAAGCGCCGGAGGGCCTCCGTGAGCTGGACAGAAAGCTGCTCCCAGCTCGTATCCTCGACTCGTTGAGGCAAGTCGGAGAGCCAATCGGGGAAATCTCCATTGCGCCTGCCATCTAGGGCACTTACTACGCTTTGCCAAGTCGGAAGCATTCGCAACTCAGCGTTGAACTGAAGGCCGGCGTTCTTAACAACATCGGAATTTGCGATGAAGTTAGACGCCGGCGCGTACAAGCTTTCTACAGCTTGGAGTTGGGTACCAAGTGCTGCATGGATCCGTCCGGCCTGCTCGATGATTCCATCACGAAGGACGCCCATCTCTGCTGGTGCTTTCTTGATACGCGCACGAAGCGCTTCGAGCCCTGCGAATGATTCCGCGTCACCCTCGCTTCCGATGAGGTCAGACAATCGCTCCTCGGACTGAAGGACGCGCTGGCGGGCGCGCTCACGTGCACCATCGGCCGCGGCCAGTGCGGAAGCGTTTTCAAGACGTTCTCCATCTAGCGCTGCAATGTCTCGAACGAGTACATCGTGTTCCGCTTTTGAGATGCCAAGATCGGCCTCGATGGCCTGTAGCCAGGAGTCGTACCGCGCGTGGTTGATCGTCACGGCGACATACGGCTCGACCCCCGTTGTTAGAAGAGCCTCGGCTTCTGTGTTGATGTCAACAGCATCCGCCCGCAAGGCCTCAGCTCGCTGGGCGACGGCATCCATTTCGGACGATGCCTTCCGAAACCCTGCCTGACGCTGTTCGTTGTCGACTCGCTTGGCTAGTAGTTCCGCACGCGCCACCTCGATCTCTTCAGAACGCGTCTTCAGGGCTGCGAGTTGGTCGTTGTCACGACTGGCAGCGTCGACCTCATTCAGTGCCTCTTGCGCGGCTTTGAACGCATCTTCAGCCGCCGTCACCTCGGCTTTCTTGAGGGCGAGGCGTCCGTCGACTTCAGACAGTAAGTTGTCCGCCCGGAACGTGGCGAGCGATACATACAAGTCAACGGCCGTACGTAAATCGTCGCGTAGCCGGTCAATGTCGTTTTGAGACGCGCGCGTTTTCTGCGCTAGAAGGGAATCGAAGGTTTTCTCGCCCGAGCGATCTTCCTCCCCAATATGGGTGAAGAGGACAGCCCGTAACTCGCGCTCGAACTCGTCGGAATCTCCAGTAGCAGGGTCGGTGTTGCAAACGCGCTCAACGAATGCCTGAGGCAGGTACTCGATAGAGATCGGAGCTGACCTGTCATGCTCATCATTTAACTGAACGCGGCGTCTTCCGCCAGTTGCCCACTCCAACTCGGAGTAGTATTCCTTCGCCACTTTGGCGTTATTGGATCCTAGGAAACGTGTCCGCGTCAAGAATGCAAACTCTCGGTTGCGTGAAGAGTTTCCGGCTAAGGCAATGCAGTCAAGCAGTGCAGACTTGCCTTGGCCTTTGTTTCCAACAACTGCCACAAATCCGGCATTGAGCGGTATTTCGTAGTCGAAAAGCTTGTATTCCTCTTTGTCCGACTGCACTCTTACTCTCGAAATGAACCGTTCGGGGTTTTTGCGGACGCGCACGAGTGCTGGCGGTTCAAGTCCCACGAATACTCGGCGCTCAAATTCTTCAAGGGCGTAAGCAAGACCTGCAAGCGTTGGAGTTGTATTCATCCAAGTCTGACAAGCGCCGAGTCGCATGTGCTGGTCAGAACCTGAGAAGTGATGAGCGTCGCTGCAATCAAGAAGTCGATGGTTCACCTTGCTTGATCGCAAGGACTCAACGTCAGCTTCCCAACGAGCGGTATCCTCAAAAGCCGTGAATATGAAGTGGGCTGAATTGATGACGTTCTTTTTTGCAGCAATCGATTGGTCATTCCACTTGATGTCGGCCCACTCGGTCTTGCCTACTCCTATCAAGGCTTTGCCTTTGAAGTACGGGCCGTCAAGTATTGCCTGGACGTCATCTAGCGCGACGTTGAGATTGTTGAATCCTTCTTGAAGATTAGAACCATACTTGCCGAGTTGTTCCTCAGGGACAGATTTCTTGATCCTTTCCCCAAGATCGATCAGTGACGCCTTGGTGATAACCCCCTGCCACCCCAGCGCGTCGTGGCCGGGAGACAGTTTGACTCTGGGCTGGAGCGCGTTTAGGAACTGAGTTTGGATTAGCTCTGGATCAAGCTCTGGATCGAAGATCACATGGCCATTGACGCGCGACAGCTTCCCGGCAGTGCCGCCGAACTGGTCTAGGCGTACTTCGATTACGGGGAAGATTGCTTCCACGTTCTTCAGCCTGCCGTGATCTCGGGCCGCGAGGACCCGCTTATAGCCATCGAGGAACCAGTAGTCGTTGATGCCTATAACACTGATGTCCGTGGGCAGAGCCTCCAACTCATCAATAAAACGCGCCCACGTCTCTTCGGATTCACTGCCGTACTGCTGAACCATCGATGCCGGCGTATGGATGTGCAAATCCCAGATTCGCCAAGCTGTTCCGCGAGTTCGCTCTGCACCTGAGTTGTCCATACCTATCCTTCCACCGGCTTTGACAGCCGCCGATGTAGACAGGGCAAGCCGCTATGAGATCAGGAGCTATCGTATCCGCGAATTCGTTTGCTAATTTGCGGTTTTGTCGGTCATGCTTCGCTGCCCTAAGTCCTTGTTGGTGATGGGGTGGTGGCGAAACCGGTGTCCCCGGTGCAGTAGGTGGCGTGACGTCAGACTGGGGTACACCCCAGCCTGACGTCAGGCGCACATATTTCTGGGTGTCAGAATAGGGTCGGGTTTTATCTTTATTGACATGGCGGTCCGTGGGTCTTAGATTTCAACCTGACAGTTCCGGGGTTGGAGGCTCAGATGGCGGGTCAGCGAATCGGGTACGTGCGGGTGAGCACCCTGGACCAGAACGAGCAACGTCAGCTCGAAGGGGAGGTCCTGGACCGGGTGTTTACGGACAAGGCCTCCGGCCGGGACGCCAACCGCCCCGAGTTGGCCGAGCTGCTCCGCTCCGCCCGCGACGGGGACACCGTCGTGGTGCACAGCATGGACCGGCTGGCGAGAAACCTGGACGACCTGCGCTCCCTCGTCCGCACCCTCACCGGCAAGGGAGTGCGGGTCGAGTTCGCTAAGGAACACCTGGTCTTCACTGGAGAGGACTCCCCGATGGCGAACCTCTTGCTGTCGGTCATGGGGGCCTTCGCCGAGTTCGAACGCTCCGTGATCGGGGAACGCCAGCGCGAAGGTATCGCCCTAGCCAAGCAGCGCGGCGCCTACCGCGGACGCAAGAAGTCCCTGACCCCCGGGCAGGCCGCGGAGTTGCAACAGCGGGCCGAGGCCGGAGAGCAGAAGACTGGCCTGGCGCGCGAGTATGGAATCAGCCGAGAAACGCTCTACCAGTACCTGCGCCAACCTGTCGGGTCCGCAGAGGCTGAGGAAACAGCAGAATGAGCAACTCGACGGAGGAAACGCCGGATAAAACCACGCCCCCACGCAGGGTGCCGAAGTTCCAAGCGGACGTTGAACCGCCACTAATGAACCGTCTGCAGAAGCCGTTCTACCAGCGCACCTTCCTCCCGTCCTTGATCGCCGGTGACCCGGTGGACCTGCAGGGACAGTGGGGATATTTCCACGTACTGTTCTACGAGCTGCTGGACGAGCGCCGATCGGACCCAATAGAGGCTAGGCGCAAACTGAAGATGCTGATCGATGCCTACGAAGGCGCTGGGGCCCCCTACTTCGCCAACTCCGCATTGGCCGATTTTTACTTTCTGGAGGGGGATTTCGCGTCCGGATATTTCACTCTCGGCACGCAGCCCCACCCCTCTCACCACCTTTCCCTGGCGCCGCATATTGGCCATCCGAAGCTGACGGCGTGGCAAGTGCTGAGGTGGGCCCCGGGGGGATTCACACAGAAGGGCTTCAGGGGACTCGGATCCGCAATGTTCGAGGAACTCCAGAGACTGCTCGATGATTTCCACACCGAGCGGGGGTTGAGTATCGTTGAGGACTTCTGGTTGAGGCTGACCGCGGAAGGAACGATCCAAGATGTATCGGCCAGCATCCAAGATGATGTTGTGCAGACGTACACGCACCAGGACGTTCAGGTCTTGCTCTCGAGGGGGAGCCAGTACGGCATGACGGTTGATCCGCCCCTGGCGTTTGGGCGGCACCCCGGCTATGAAGAGGAAGTCGAGTGGCCGGGACCCTGGGCCAATTGTGGTGCCTATGCGGGTCTCATGGAAGCGCGACTGCGGGCTGTCCTGCGCGATGCCGAGAACACCGCCCGCGACAAGGCGGGGGTTCACCGGGTGGGGGAGCGGTGGCCTTCGGAGCGAGCACTATTTGAGCGGATCCGGGATGCTTTCCCAGACGAGAAGATTTTGCACCAGTTTCGACCATGGTGGCTGAGGCCCCAGAGCCTGGATATTTACCTGCCCGACCACAACATCGGCATCGAGTACCAGGGCGCCCAGCACACACGCCCGGTTGAGTTCTTCGGTGGCGAGGAGGCGTTCGAGGACGGTCAGATGCGCGACTTTTACAAGCGGCAGCGGTGTGAGGAGAACGGCTGCACACTCATTGAGGTGCACCCTGGCTACGTGCTCGATGAGGTCGTTGCAAAGGTGAGGGCCTCCATTGCGGATGCTCGAAGGCGTCTGGCGGCTCGTCGGGAGTCTCATCAAAGGAACGATTGTTGATACGGGTGGAGTGGCGTGCGGCCGGCACGTGAAGCGGGAGCGGGGGCTCTCTCAGTGATTGGCATTGGCATTGATGCAGCGTTCAATGCGGCTCGTTATGGTGAACAGCATGAGTGACTACTGGGGTTGTCCGAAGTGTGGCCATTTGAGGCTTCGCTATGAAGATAAGAATGGGCGATGCGACGTGGCTACATGTGAGTGCGACAAATGCGACTACTTCGATGAAGGCAGCCCCGAGTGATTCCTGCCGGCCGGGAGCGGTAACTATCTCTGTTGCACCCGGCGGCAGGGTTTACTTGCAGTCCTGAGCATTCAAGCCGTTGCTGGTCAACGGTCGACCTGGAAGGACCGCCTCATGGCTTCTTATGTCTGCCCCACCTGTGACATTGATTTCGGTTACCCGCAAGGCCTCACTGTTCACAAGGAACTCGGCTGCGAATGGGGAGATGACGATGGGGGCGGCGCAAAGTACTGCTGCGGAATGATTTACGAGGACGGTGAACCTACCTGCATGAGCTGCGGTGAGTCCCTGTAGAGACTCACGCCGCGTGGTCCGCAGTGTCTTCTCAAAGGTCCTGCGGCTTGAACAGGGCGTACTCGATGACGTGTGTCGGCTCGTTCGGCGCCCAGGCGTCACGGACCGCAGTCGAAAGGTTGAGGTATTCGCCGTACTTAGTCGCCGACCAGCCATGCGGGGGCCAACCCAGCGACTCCGCTACTCGCTTGTCGAGGATTAGCGGGGCTGGCGAGGAATCTGACTCCGAGAGGTCGTGGGCAGAAAAGTAAAGCCACTTGGTGAAGAACGCCGGCCCTAGGTGCTTGATGCGGTCGTGTTTATAGGAGTACAGGCGGCGGTACGCCTCTACCGGATCCCCTTCCTGTGCTGCACGGGTGGAGGACAGGAGCCTCTCAGGGGCACCGTCCTGATGTAGGACCGGGACGACACGGGCGATACTGCGGGCTTTGGTGCCGGTGCCCCATGCGGCCATGAGCAGGAACAGCTCGACAGCATCGGAGGGCGTTTCGACCCGCTTGGCTCGCTCGAAGACGTCCTGACGGGTGATGTAGGGCCGCGTCGGTGCCTCCTCATGGAGTTGCTCCGGCAGTGTCAGTTCTGATGGCCACCGCTTGCGCCACTGTGCCGTGGACCAGTGGAAGCCTTGTTGCCGCACGTCTTCGTCGGTTGGCGGGCCGCCAGGGAACTTCCGCTGCAGTAGGTCAACGACTTCGGTGACTCGCGCATCGACGTCGACAGCTCCGCCGGTCTCGTGTGTATCTGCCATGTCAACTCGACCTCCGTCGGAACTCGTCGTAGGTGCCGCCGAGGTAACCCAGCAGCATCTGTTGGAAGTCGGGGTTGGCGAAGAACTGGCTGAATAGTTCACCGTTCTTCTCGTGGCGTTCAAGGAGGAGTTCCTTGACCTTCTCCTCAAGTACGAGCTGGTACTGGTTGCGGTCGTTGTGCAATGCCACCACGGCCATTTCGTCGTCTTCCATGACGACGGTCCGTTGCTGGTCGATCCAGACCTTATCGGCCTCGCCGAGGTCGGCGCCGTACTTCTCGTTCATCACTTCGATGAGTGCGGACAGCTTGTCCAGCACGGGGTCGGTCGCCGACCCCTTCCCCTCGCCAGGCAGAGCGCTTCCCGGTTCCTCGGAGGCTTCCAGGGCGATGCCTCCTTCTCCGGTGACGGCCAACCGCAGGTGGGTCAGCTGCACCGAGTGGCTCAGCTGCGGCATCGGGTCGGAATCCAGCGCCGGCAATTCGTGCAGTAACAGCTTGCCGTAGAGGAAGAGCCGCTCAAGATCCGCGTCCGGCCATGGCATGACCTGAGCGACAAACGCGTACGCCCTGCAGAAGTGCGTCAAGCGCGCTCGGAACTCTGTTTGAGCGTCTTCCTCCAGCGACAAGAACCGTCCCACCGCGGGGTGGAGGTTGGCGTAGATCACCGGCTGCTCGGCCGGGTCATCCGAGAGCAGTGCCTTCGTGGCCGCGGAAAGTTCGTCCACGGCGAGTACGCCGGCGGACATCAGGTCGTGCTCCATCGTGTACAGCACGTTCGGGTCGGTCGGCTGGGCCATCGACTGTTCGTAGAACGGCTCGAAGGCGGCTTGGATCTCTTCGGCGGTGTTGGCGAAGTCGAGGACGAAGGTGTCCTGCTTGCCGGGGTGGGTCCGATTGAGCCTGGAGAGGGTCTGGACGGCCTTGACCCCGGAGAGCTTCTTGTCGACATACATGGTGTGCAGTAACGGCTCGTCGAACCCGGTCTGGTACTTCTCCGCGACGACCAGTACCTGGAAGTCTTCTCGGAAACGCTTGGGCAGTTGGGCCTCGGGGAAGCCGTTGAGCATCGGTTCGGTGTAGGCCAGCTCGGGCGCGTCCGGGTCGGTTACCGTTCCGGAGAACGCGACCAGGGCGCGCAGGGGGTGTGGTCCTTGGTCGTAGCCCTTGCGTTGTATGTATTTTTCGATGGCGGCCTGGGTGCGGACTGCGTGCAGTCGGGAGCGGGTGACGACCATCGCCTTGGCCTGTCCGTCGATCTTGTGGGCGGTCTTCTGTCGGAAGTGCTCGACGATTACCTCGGCCTTGGCGTCCATCATGTACGGGTGCAGCGAGGCGAACCGCGCTAACGCCGCCCGGCCCTTGGAGGAGTCGAGCTCCGGGTCGACGCGTGGACTGGCGGTGGCGAGCTTGTAGTACGTCGCGTAGGTCGTGTAGTTCGCCAGCACATCGAGGATGAATCCCTCGTCGATGGCCTGACGCATCGAGTAGGTGTGGAAGGGCCGCTTGATCCCGTCCGGGCCAGGCTGACCGAAGGTCTCCAGGGTCTTGGGCTTCGGGGTGGCGGTGAAAGCAAAGAACGAGAGGTTCTTCTGCTTGCCCCGCTTTCGGGCACTCTCTAACAGCGCGTCATCGGGCTCGTCGGCGGCCTCGGCTGCGGCCTCGACGGCCTCGGCTTGTTCGAGGGCGTCCTCGCCGGCAGATAGGACCGTCTTCAGCTGTTTGACTGCATCCCCGGTGGTGGAGGAGTGGGCTTCGTCCACGATGACCGCGAAGCTGCGCCCGGCCACGCCCTTGGCTTCCCCCTCGGCGGCTTCCTCGGCGGCAATCTTCGCGACGACGGGGAATTTCTGCAGCGTGGTGATGATGATGCGGGCGGCGTTGCCCTCCAACGCTTCCTTCAGTTGGGACGAGTGCTGATCGACGCGCACGATCGTGCCTGGCGTGTGGTCCAGGCCGGCCACGGTTTCCTGCAGCTGCCTGTCCAGCACGCGACGGTCGGTGATGACTACGACCTTGTCGAAGATCGGCTGGTCGCCCGCATCGTGCAGTCGGGAGAGGGAGTGTGCCGTCCAAGCGATGGTGTTCGACTTGCCCGACCCTGCCGAGTGCTGGATCAGCCGGTCGACGCCGGCACCATCGGCGTAGGTGGCGGCGAGAATGGACCGAACAGCGTGCCACTGGTGAAAGCGTGGGAACAGAACCCGTCCGTTCTCGGTGTGGATGAAGTTGCCCAGCAGGTCCAGCCAGGCGTCGCGGTCCCACACCTGCTCCCACAGGTACGCACTCTGATAGCCGTTGCTGGCCGGATTGCCGGCCGACCCCGGACTCCCGGGGCCGGCTGAACCTTGGTTGAACGGCAAGAAGCGGGTGTCCTGCCCCGCCAGCATCGTTGTCATTGCCACCTGGTGCGGGTCGACCGCGAAGTGAACGAGCATGCGCTTGGCGAAAATCTTGTCGTGGGGGTTGCGGTCGTTACGGTACTGGACCATAGCCTGCTCCAGGCCCTGCCCGGTCAGCGGGTTCTTCAACTCCGCAGATGCGACCGGGACACCGTTGATCACCAGCACTAGGTCTAGCGAATCAGCGGGGTTGGACTCCGAGTGGTGCAACTGGCGGACCACGGCGAGCCGGTTGGCGGCGTAACGCTCCAGCAGTTCGGGGGCGAGGGTGTTGGCCGGCTTGAACCAGCACATACGCACCGTCACCCCAGAGTCCTTGACCGTGCCCCGCAGCACGCTGATCGTGCCGCGGTGATCAATGGCGTCGGCGACGACCTTGAGGAACCGCTGCCGCGCGGTGGCTTCACCGCCGTGGCGGGCAATAAGGGTGTCCCATGCCTTCGGCTGGGATGCCTGAACGAAGGCGATGACCTCCTCCGGGAACAATCCCAGATCACGGTCGTACGATGACGCAGGCACCGCGTCCCAGCCGCACGAAAGCAGGTGGGCCTCAATGTTGCTCTCGAACGTCGCCTCAGTCGTGTTGATCAATCAGATCACCCCGGGATGGTAGAGCCTGCGGTTGTCACGTCCAGCTGCCCCGTCACAGCCGCTGAGATCAAGGAGGACTTGTACTCGGCAAGGAGGGCGATGGAGCGTTCTAGGTCACGAATACCAGCGCGGACCACTTGTTGATCTTCCCGGACTCGATCGACAATCTGATCCTGCACACTTCGGGGAGGCAAGAGGAGGGGGGTTGACCGGACTCCCGCCTCGAGGTGCGGGTGAAGTGCGCCGGTGGCTCTGGCTAACATCGCCTGCTTGCCGAAGTTGCACTGCAGGAAGGTGGCCAGATACTCAGGAGAAATCAGCGATGAGTTCGCTCGGGCGATCAAGAGCGCATGGCAACTTGCTTCACCGAAACCTTCTGGCACAAGCGCCACCTGCCCGATAGCTCCCGTTTGCACGATCAGCACGTCCCCGGCTCTCAGATTGATTCGCCGACGCGCTGCGTGCCACTCCTCCGAAACGTAAAAGGGTCTACGGTCGAAGTCGATCGTTCCGTTCTTGATATGGACGCTTTGGATGTACCTGATCCCGTCATCGACCAAGATGTCCCGAGTCGGTCCGACGTACCCGTTCGTCAACTGACGCAGAACTCGACCAAGAGTAGATGCGCGCCAGCCCTCTGGAAGCTGATGTCCCTCCCATCCCGTTTCGATCGACTGAGGCATGCCCGCACTACGCGCCTTGAGTTCACGAGCTATGAGGTTTGGGAGAGTCTCCTGCAACAGTCGGGCTTGCCGCCGGCGAGCAGCGATGATGCGATCGAGCCGGGAAACGCGGTCGTCAATGAAGTCCGCGATTCGCCGCTGCTCGGCCAAGTCCATCTCGGTGAACGGAAAGTTTGCTACTTGCTCAGCATTGAGATTGGCTTGAGTCGCAGAGCGCGCCTCAGCTACTGCTTCGGGCGCATAGTGCTTCAACCAGTACGCCACGAATCTCGGGTCTGCTCGCTGTGGCTTGGGGACAATGCCCAACAGCGCCTGGTTCCAAGTGGCCGCGATACCCAGCGTTGCCACCGCGCCCACACTCGCGTACATCGCGAACAAGACAGTCCCGGGTTCACCCAGTGTGAGCCTCCGGTTCCTTACCCCTGCTTCCGTAAGCGACTTGGCGGTTGAGGTCACGATGTCAACGGCACTCATATCGCCGATCGAGACCCAAGGGATTCCCTGCTCGCTCCAGAACTGCTCATTATTTGTGTCGGGCGTACCACCCGCCACGAAGTGCGCAACATGCTTGAGTTTCACAGACCCAGTCCTTTCATCCACTCCTGGATCTGCACTTCAAGTTCCTTGACTTCTGCTGCGATGTCTTCAACGGGGCGTGGAGGTTCGTACATGTAGAACTGGCGAGTGAAGGGAATCTCGACGCCTACCTTGGTCTTGGTGTGGTCAATCCATGCGTCCGGGACGTAGGGATGGACCACACGAATTAGGTGTGTCTCGGCGGCCTCGCGTAAGGCCTTGTCTCGCCCGGCTTCCTCGAGGTCGAAGTACCCGGCGGGAACGGGCACATTCTCCTGATCGCGCAGCTCTGGGTCCGGCTCGGGTTTCCCGTTGCGTTTGGTGATGACTTGCGCCTCAGGATCGGCGATAGCGCAGGCCGTGGCGAAGGCCTTCTTCGCTTTGGCCGTCAGGTCACTCACCTCGGTAAGTAGAGCCCTCTCGGTGTCGAAACGGCGCCCAACAAGGTGGGCGTACTCGTCAAAGGGAGCGGCCGCGACAGCCTCGGGCGTGACTTCCCACCTCCGTTTCAAGGGGCGTTCGACGACGATGCGTTGAAAGGCGAACTTTTCCCGGGGCAGGACTCTTACCTTGGGATCGTCGGCAAACTCTGTCTTCGCCCCGCCGTACAACTGGGCGATTTGCGCGATCGCGTCTGCGGTGAGTTCCTTGCGCTTGTCTCCGAGAGATTTGCGCATCTTCGTGCCCAGCTGCCGGGCGTCGATGAGGCGGACCAAGCCGCGGTCTTCAGCAGCCTTGTTGTTGGTCAAGATCCACACGTACGTGGAGATACCGGTGTTGTAGAACATCTGGTCTGGCAGGGCGACTATGCCTTCGAGCCAGTCCTGTTCGAGGATCCACCGACGGATCTCCGACTGGCCAGAACTAGCCGCACCAGAGAACAACGGTGATCCGGACAAGACGATGCCCACCCGAGAACCCGTTGGCTTCATCTTGGACAGCATGTGCTGCAAGAACAGTAACGATCCATCCGCGACACTCGGGAGACCGGCGCCGAAGCGACCGTGGAAGCCCTGTTTCTCGTGCTCGTCCACAATGGGCTTCGCGTAGGACGACCATTTCACCCCATAAGGCGGGTTGGCCAGGATGAAGTCGAAACTCTTCCCTGAGAAGGCGTCCTGGGTCAAGGAGTTGCCTTGGGCCATCTGTTGCGGGTTGGTGTCCTGCAGCATCAAATCCGATTGGGCGATCGCCCACGTCTCGGCGTTGAGTTCCTGCCCGTACACGTGGACCTTGGCGTCGGGGTTGGCTTGGGTGATGCCGTGCAGAGCGCCCATGAGCA
Source organism: Citricoccus sp. GCM10030269 (assembly GCF_042665635.1). Classification (NCBI taxonomy): domain Bacteria; kingdom Bacillati; phylum Actinomycetota; class Actinomycetes; order Micrococcales; family Micrococcaceae; genus Citricoccus; species Citricoccus sp. GCM10030269. The sequence goes on from NZ_JBHTCV010000002.1 coordinate 727,873, forward strand.
TCCCGCCGGTGCCGGCTGCAGGGTCGTAGATGGTGCGGACCGGCTTGGGGTTCTCGGTCAGTTCCGCATGCGTGCGACCGTGCAACAACAGCTCGACCATCAGGTCGATGACTTCCCGTGGGGTGTAGTGCTCACCGGCGGTCTCATTGCTCATCTCGGAGAACTTCCGGAGCAGTTCTTCGAAGATGTAGCCCATCGCCTCATTGCTGACCACCGAGGGGCGCAGGTCCAGGTCGGCGAAGTCCGCCATGACGGGGTAGAGGATGCCCGCGCGGTCCATTCGGGTGATCTTGTCGTCGAGGTTGTACGACTCCATCACCGTGTACGCATCCGGGGACAACCGGCGGATGTAGCTGGCCAGCTGTTCGGCCAGCTCCTTATCGTTCTGCAGCATCGAGGCGAACGTCAGCGGGGAGAGGCTGTAGAACCGATGACCCGAGGCACGCTTGAGGAGCATGTCGACGCCCTCGCCGACCGCCTTCCCCAGGGTCTTGCGGTCGGCCTTCAGGGCGCCGCTGGCGACGGCCTGGTCCAGGACCGCGTCCTTGGTTGGCGACAGCACCGCATCCATGCGCCGCAGTACGAGCAGGGGTAGCATCACCGAGCCGTACTCGTGCTGCTTAAAGGTGCCACGCAGCTTGTCGGCCACCTTCCACACGAACGCAACCTTGTCCGCGAATCCCTTCGGTGCCATTGCTTCCCTTCGTTGAGCTAATACGACTTGACCCTAGTCGTCAGGGGGACATGCCATTCCCGCCGCCGGCGGGACCGGCCTCCGTGACGGTCTCGTGGATCAACGCCAAGCCCACGGCGGCATGCAAGGCGGCGTCGCCGCCGGGGACTAACCGAGGCTGATGGTTCCGGCGCTGGTTGCGTCGACGAGGGCATTCCGGGCTTGGCGGGCTGAGTCCAAAATCGCCTTGGCGGATTCCTGGAGGGCGCGGATCTCGGCGAGGCGTTCCAGGGTGTGGTCCTGCTGCTCCACCGGCAGCAGGGGGATCTTCAGGTCCTGTAGGCGGATGCGCTGGACGGCAGCTCCCTGTGCCTGGCTTCGGTTGTGCGCACTGACAATGAATTCCGCGAGGAACTGAGGGCGCAAGTTGTCACTGAGGGGACGCAGCAGGTGGAAGCTGTTGGTGGTGAGCACGCGCCCACCGTGGGTGTCCACCCGTGTGGCCAGTCCACCGGTGTTCTGCAGCAGGACGTCCCCGGGCTGGGTGATTGTCGGGTCCGTCTTGAACAGGCCGAGCTCGACCGTGCGCGGTTCGTCGTCCCCGCGGATCCAGGCACCGGACGCGACGGGAGTGCCGTCCGTACCGTGGTCGGCCTCCCGGATGGTTTCCTGGGCCCGCAGGATCTCGAGGCTGCCAGCCTTTTCCAGGTCAGTGATCGACACGAGCTTCGGAGTCTGCGTGCCGGCGGCTATCGATTCGGCCGTGAGCTGGGTCAGCGCTTGGGCGCTGGACGTGGCGCGGTGGAGCGACTCGACCGTTGACCGCACGCTCTCCAGATCCGGTGCGTCCAAACCAGAGGAGAGCCATCGGCGCGGGTTCACATCGGTCTTGTCCGCGACCGTAAGAATGTCGGCGATGGAGACGGCTTCGGCGGGTAAAGCGGTGGGAACGGTACGGTTCTCTCGCCAGTCTTGCAGGGCCGTGGCAAGGGCGTCGGGGTTGATGTCCTTGGTCTCGCTGTGGTCGACCATCAGGACCCGGTCCGCGTCGCTGACCTCTCCGGGGCGCGCCAGGACCCACAGGTTCAGCGGTATCCGCGTGTGGGAGGCCAACCCGGCGGGCAGGGCAATGATGGCCTCGATGGTTCCGGCCTGCAGCATGGCAGCACGGATCTTTGCCTCAGCCCCGCCCCGGAACGCGCTGCCGGCCGGCTGGAGCACGAACGCGCGTCCTCCTGTCCCGAGATACCAGGTGGCCAGTTGGAGCCAAGCCAAGTCCATGCTGGATTTCGGTGGCGTGCCGTAGGGCAGACGGGGGTCCAGGTAGAGGTGTTCAGTATTGTGGCCTCTCACCCCGTAAGGCGGGTCCATGACCACGACCTGGGCCAGTGCCTGGTCGAAGTGGTCCATCGCGAAGACGTCACCGTGTCGGAGGTCGGTCCGAGGGTGTCCAGCGAGCAAGGCGCGCTGGTTCGCTTGGATGACGGCACGGGGATCGATGTCTTGACCGGTGAGTGCAGTCCGATTCTCACCGTGACGGGCCGTGGCCATCAGCATCCGGCCCGAGCCCACGGCGGGGTCATGCACCGGCCCGGGAATGCTACTGGCGAGGGTCGCCACGAGTTTCACCAACGTGTCACTGGTGGCCGCCGAATCGTAACCGCGTCGTACCGAGCGGGTGATCTGGTCCTGGAAGCTCTCAAAGGCCTCTTCCAACTGCTCGAGCCCAAGGTGATCCACCACGGGAAGCGCCAGACTCAGCAGCAACTCCTGGTCGCGTGCCTGATCGTAACCGGGGGAGTTGGAATGAATTGCGTTGAACAGAGGCGCAGGTTCTGGATGTGATTCCTCACAGGCCCACATGCCTTTGCGAATCAGTTCCGCCGTGTCCCGGGACATGCCCGAACCGACCAGCTGGGACCACTGCGTCTCGGCTGGTAGCGCCTCATCGAAGCCGTCGCTTTCACGGTCGGAGACGTATCTCCAGACGATCAGGTCGGCCGCAATTGCTCCGGCTTCCTCGGCCTCAATAGCGCCGCGAATACCGTTCATCGCACTCCATAGATGCCGGCCGAGGGAGATGTCCTTGACCTTCTTGCCGTGGTCCTCAAGCCACTGCTCGACCTCCGCTTTTGTAAAGCGGGGGCTGGTGGTATCTCCTGCGACAGGCTGTGGGAAGTCCGGGTAACGATTGCGCCAGTTGCTGACCGTGGAGCGGCCGACGTCGGCCAGCTTTGCGATGTCGCTGGCGCTGAGGGTGAGGGTGAGGGTGGCGGGCGTGCTCATGCTGCGTCCTTCGTGTGAGTGAACAGGTTGACGACGTTGGCGGGGAGGCGCGAGCCCAGGGAGACCACGTTGGGTCCCGCTGCCCGGCGCAGGGCGGAAGAAAACCCGATGTCAGGGCGAATCACGATGACCTCCACGCCGGCGGCTCGAAGCGACGCGACAGCGAAGGTGAACGTGTGGTCCCCGGAGGCGATGACGACCCGGCGATATCGCTCGGCGATCCAAGGGATGTCAGCGACTGCCTCCAGTAGAGCCAAGTCGGCCCCGTCGATCCCACTGCGCCACTTTCGCTGGGCCGTTCCGGTCCAGCCAAGACTCATTGCCAATGCGTTGTGGTGGCTGGCCGCGACCACGGTGTGGTCGCCCGCACAGGGCTGCACTGCAGCGCAAATGCGACGTTCGACCTGGGCGACCTCGCTACGCGTGGGGGCACTACTGCCCACCATGTTCTCGATGTCCACCAAGTAAAGAGTCCGTCCGCACAAGTCGCGGGCGTTGGGAGCCCCGTAGGGGCAGGTGTTCCTCATCATAATCTTGCCTTTCCGATATGGAGGGGCTCCCGGCGAGCCTCCCTTCTGATCTAGTTTTGCCAGCTTATACCTATCCAGCCGATTTATGCAAGGGGAATGTGTTCACACACTGCGAACGACGTCGCATCGAGTCTATGGCTACAATTCACAGACCATTTCTAACACCCTCGAATGGGTTCGGTTCCGGATTGGTGACGCGGGGTGGCGGAGTAGAGAAGGGATTCGCGGCGCATCGTGGATGCTCCAACCTGGGGTGGATCTTCTGGCTCACAACGATGTGCGCGGAGAACAGGCGCATGTTTCCCGTTCCATGGATCGAGTTACCACTTCATTCCGCTAGCGCGCTTGCGGGGCAAACTGGCGCGGTAGCGAAGGTCTGCTTCGTACGCTCCGTCCAGGTGACACGTGCCCGCGGGTACTTAAGCTCGACGGAGGGCGAAGACCATCAGGCCGGCGTTCATCGCCAGGGTTATCAGCCTGCGCAGGGCGCGGTTCGTGGCGAAGATGCCGAAAACTCCGGCGAAGCCTACGGCCAGTCCTGTCCAGCCGATCAGTTCTGCGGTGCCCAAGCTAGCGCCCCCTTGGCTCGTTCCCGTTCCGCCACTCCACCCTCACGCATCACAGGGACACCTCAGGGGTGTATTTGCGCGGCCGGGCCTCGTGCCATACCCCGCGAGGCGCTGGTGACGGCTGGGGTGGCGTGCAGTTGGTAAGCGAGGGCCGGGTCCAGTTGCGGTGACTGCCGTGGCTGCTGTGCAGGCTCCGATTCGGTGCCGGGGGAGAAGCCGGTGGAGTGTTGGTAGACGTCCCCGGTGACAGTGGTCCCGGCCGGGACTGTCGTCGTCGCCGGGGTTTCTGGTGTGGCCTCTGGGACCGGAGCCAGTCGCAACTCGGCCAGGCTCACCGATTGATTCACCACGGTGGCATGCCCGCCGCTTTGCGTGGGGATGCGCAGGTTGTCCCCGTCGGGGGTTTCGATGACGAGCTGGTTGACGGTGATCCGTCGTCCCATGGCCCCGGTCTTGTGCTCCTGCTCCACGTTCTGCAGTCGCCCGGGGATGAGTCCGCCGGCCAGTTCACCCTTGGTGGGCAGGTCGAACAGGACGTGCTGGCCGGTCGGCTCCGGATGAAGCAGTTCGCGCAGTCCCATTCGGGGTGGCAGGTCCGCTTCGGGCCGGGCGAGGGTGAGCAGTTCGTGGCCGGTCAGCGCTCCGTGGGTGCGGTCCAGGACGGTGACCTCGGACTCGGACCGTTTCTTGCCTCGCCGGTCACCAGTTCGTTGCGGTACCGCAACTCGAGGGTGGTGTCTCCGCTGATGCCGGTGATGGTGACGGGTTCCTTGGTGCTGGCGTGGTTGTCGATGTCGGTGGCGGCCACGACGTCCCCGGGGCGCAGGTCCTCGATGGTGACCGTGAAACTGGCGGCACCGTAGAGGGTGGTCCTCTGGTCGTCGGTGAGCCGCAGTGGGGGAGTGGTCGTCCCCAACAATTGGTTCAGGGCGAGGAACGCGAGGCGTGGGGCGAGGCCTACCGGGACCATGGATTCGTGTTCGCCCGGGAGGACGGGACGCCGATCCGGCCCAGCTGGTTCACAGCGCGGTTCCTGGAGCTGCAGGACGGCGTGAGCGTCCCGAGGGACCCGCAGAAGCCTGAAGGCGCTCAGAAGCCATTACGGCGCGTCCGGCTGCATGATCTACGGCACGGCACCGCGTTGCTGATGATCGCGGCCGGCGTGGACGTCGCCGTGATGTCCAAGGTGCTGAGGCACAGCACCATCAAGGTCACCGTGGACACGTGTGGGCACCTGCTGCCGGGCGTCGGGGAGACCGCCGCGGAGCAGCGCGCCGGCATGATCCCCCCGCCAGGCGGCGTCGAGGACCGACGGCCACAGTGCGGCCACAAATCGGACCTAAACGGCCCCCGAAAAAGCGGAAGCGGCCCCACTCAGCGGGGCCGCTTCCCTTTATTCACGCGGATGGTAAGGGATTCGAACCCTTGGCACGGGGTTACCGCACACTGGTTTTCAAGACCAGCTCCTTCGGCCGCTCGGACAACCATCCTGAAGGATCCATTCTAAAGGACCTGCACAGCCTAACGTTCGCTGGCGAGATGTGCCTCGAACAGGGGATCATGGTCAGATCCATCCGGTTGCCGGCCGGCCGACCACGAGTACTGTGGAGGACCAATGTCCGTTGAGCACACCACCTCTGTCACGCACACTCCCACCATGCGGGCCGCTTCCTACGCGGGCGCCGGTGGGCGCGAGGTCGTCGAGGTGGTGGACCGCCCGATCCCGGTTCCCGGCGAGGGCGAGGTGCTGATCAAGGTCGCCGCAGCCGGCATCAATCGTGCCGACCTGCTGCAGCGCTCGGGCAACTATCCCGTTCCGCCGGGGGCCTCCGACCTTCCCGGGCTGGAAGTCTCCGGGACCATCGAGGAGACCGGGGCCGGCGTCGTGGGCTGGGAGTTCGGCACCCCGGTCTGCGCCCTGCTCGCCGGAGGCGGCTACGCCGAGTACGTGGTGGTCCCGGCCGGGCAGATGGTTCCGGTGCCCGACGGCGTCTCCCTCACCGAGGCGGCCGGCTTGCCGGAGGTCGCGGCCACCTGTTGGTCGAACCTGGTGATGCACGCCGGGGTGAAAAAGGGGGACTGGGTCCTCGTGCACGGAGGCACCGGTGGCATCGGCTCCTTCGCCCTGCAACTGCTGAAGGCGTTGGGAGCGCGTCCACTGGCAACAGCCGGCAGCCAGGAGAAGGTCGAACGCTGCCTGGAGCTCGGCGCTGAGGCGGCGATCAATCACCGGGACGAGGATTTCGTGGAGCGGGTGCAGGAGATCACCGACGGTCACGGGGCGGATGTGGTCCTCGACGTGATCGGGGCGAAGTATGCCGAGAAGAACCTCGAGGCGTTGGCTCGTGGCGGGCGGATCGTGGTCATCGGACTGCAGGGCGGAACGCAGGGGACTGTGCCGCTGAACAAGCTGATGGGCAAGAACGCCTGGATCACCGGAACCACCTTGAGGCCCCGCCCGGTTCAGGAGAAGACCGAGATCATGCGTCAGGTGCAGGAGAACGTCTGGCCGATGATCGCCTCCGGCCAGATTCGCACCACCACGGATGCCACGTTCCCGCTGGACCGGACTGCCGAGGCCCAGGATCGCTTCGAGGAGCCCGACCGCACCGGAAAGGTGCTGCTCGTGACGGACGACGCCCATCCGGAGCCCGTCGGGGTGACGCGGTGAGAGCTGGTCCCTTCGCCCGTCGGCGCCAGGCCAAGAGGGACGATCAGGAACTGGGCAACGGCCTGTGGCGGCGCGGTCATGATTGGTTCCACCGTTCTCTGGACCGGTATTGGCAGGTCGTGGAGGAGGCCGGCAAGGACGGCACCATTCCGCAGGACCAGCTCAATGGGCTGGCTCACGCCGGCAACGTCCTGGCGGACCTGATGCCGCGGGTGCGGAAACTGTGCATGACGGCTCACCGTGAGCATCCGGGTCAGGGGATGGAGATTCCGGGCGCCGCGAGTGAGGTGCACCGGATCCTTTCCCGTGCGGCCAACGACTTGGCGACGACCGCCCAGGCCGCGACGATGTTCCGTCTCGGGCAGACCTCGCTGGACTCCGTGGGGCGCCGGGCGGAGAAGGTCGTGGCCGCCGTCGAAGAGGCGGAGGAGGCCGCCGCCCGGATGACGCCGACGTCGCGAGGCTCCTAGCTCTGATGAGCGCTCCCGCTGGGCGGTTACGAGCGCTCACGGTGAGGCGGAGCCTCTGGGGCCTTCCGTGCGAGCACCTCAACGTTGCGCATTGACGCCATGCGCAGCTCCCGTGTGAGACGGATGGTCGGTTTCAGGGCGAAACAGATGGAGCCTGCGACGAAACACCAGATACCGGCGGTCTTGGTGGACTCCGAGAAGAACAGGAAACTGCCGACGATGAACAGACCTGCGGCCAGGAAATCGACGGCGGTGTGCACAATTTCAAAGGCGGCGTAGACACGGGCGAGGTGGTCGGTGTCCTTACGGTCACGGGGGTCGAACAGTCGCACGGTAGTGGGTCCGTTCCTGGGCGCTGCTGGTTTCGAACGTCCCAAACAGCCTAGGGCAGCCTCGTCCACCGAGACCGCCCTAGTCCAGTACATTCGCAGGTTTCAACAGGTCAAAGAGCCGGATGTCGCTTGTGCCAATCCGTAACTGACTGGAAGCTGCCCGCAACCCGCAACACCGTCGCTTCGTCGAATTTAGATCCGACGAACTGCACAGAAACCGGCAGGCCATGGTCGCTGAAGCCGCCGGGTACGGTGACCGTTGGCAACTGAGACATGGTGAAAGGCACCGTATAGCGGTGCACTTGGGCGACGGTCTCCTCATCCATTCGCTCCATGTCGGCTGCGGGGGGAGCCTCGAACGGAAGCCCAGGGACGAGCATGGTGTCCACGGCAGCAAGTACACCTTCGGCCTCGCCCATGAAACGAGCTCTTCGCTGCAGCAGTTCGTCATAGGATGTGGAGTCGAGCGCACGGCCACGCTCAATAATTTCCCTCAGCGCTGCGCCATAATCGCTCTTGTGCTCGTCATACCAAGTGCCATGGGCGCGTGCCGTTTGCACGCCACAGACGTCGAACCAGTCCTCGACGATGGCTTCCGAATCGGGGAAGGCGATGTCGACAATTGTGGCACCCAGAGATTCAAGTATGGCGAGAGCCCGATCAAGGGCCACTCGCACGTCTTCGGAGATATCGGTATAAGCCCAGGATCGGTCAATGCCGACTCGCAAACCATCAACGCCCGCGGTGACTGCACGGATGTAATCGTCGACAGGAAACAAGCTGGAAGTCGGGTCGGCCTCGTCACGTCCGGCAATAGCGGCAAGCATGAGGGCGCCGTCCATGACTGACCGCGTCAGCGTACCCACATGATCAAGAGTCGCGGCCAGCTCAAAGACATTGGCTCTACTGACGCGGCCCCACGTGGGTTTGATGCCGGTCAGTCCGTTGGCCGATGCCGGCATGCGGATCGAACCGCCGGTGTCCGAAGCTAGAGCGCCGTAACAGAGCCCAGCCGCCGTGGAGACTCCACTGCCGCTGGAAGAGACCCCGGACCAACGGGAACCGTCCCACGGATTGAGCGGAGCCCGGAAGGGATCGGTGTGCTCGGCATACACGCCTTCTGTGGTATGGACTTTCCCTAAGATAATCGCGCCTGCGGCTTGAAGGCGTTTCACTACAGTCGCGGTGTGGACAGAGACCTGGCCGACTCGACTCGGCATCCCGTGGGCTGCTGGCCACCCTTTCACCTCGTAGATGTCCTTGACTGCGATGGGAACTCCGTACAGTGGCCCGTTCTCTTCTCCGCGCCGTGCGTCGAGTTCCGCAGCAGTGCTCAAAGCGCCCTCTGCGTCTACGAAGCTATAACTACCCAGTGTGCCGTCGAGCCGTTCGATGCGGGCAAGCGTCTGTTCGACGAGTTCGACTGAGGTGATCTCGCCGGCCGATAGACGGTCGGCTACGTTGGAAAGCTGCTCGTACTGATCGATCCCTTCACCCTCCGAAACATACGCTGATTTGAACTCACTCCTGGGCATCGACGTTCTCCTTTGCCTTCTCGGCGAAGCTGTTGTCGACGACAGCTTCAAAGGCACTCGATTCGGCATCTTTGTCGACGATCCCGACGAAGTCAGAAACACGCATAACGTTCGCCCACGCTTTCTTGGTGATCTCCACCGTCTCGGGGTAGCCGAGAACATCGATCTGCCGAGCGACAGCTGCTTCAACAACGGATTCATCCAGATCGGGGAAGGCCTTCTTAGCAATATCAGCCGATTCGTCCGGGTGTTCGTAAATGAATCGAGAAGCAAGTTCGAATCCGTCGACCACAGCCTGAGTTGCCTCAGGGTTCTGCTCGGCGAAGGCCTCGGTTGTCATGAGCGAAGAAAACGCATAGGGATACCAATCAGGATTCTCTGGGAACGCATAGACGGCGTGCATGCCCTCGGCCTCGACTTGGCTGATCTGCGGCTCAGTGCCAAGGGCGTAATCGGTTTGGCCCGACAACAGCGGAGCCATCTCGTTGCCGATACTCGTCGGAACGATCTCGACATCGCTGGCTGAGAGCCCATTCTCTTGCAAGAGGTAATTCATGAAAGCCCAGGTGGTGTCCGGCTCCGGCATCGTGGCTATTGAACTGCCTGCGACTTGGCTGATGTCGTCCTGCAAGTCGTCGGTATCGCTACCCACCATCCACACGGAGGGGGCATTCTGAACGGATGCGACAGCGATGCCGGGACCGCCTTCTGCTTTCGAAATAGCACCGAAAACTGGGTCATGAATGGAAAAATCCGCTGAGCCGCCAAGCACTGAAGCCCAAGACTGCTGTCCGCCCCCGCCCGTTTGAATTTCAACGTCTACACCCTCGAAGAAGCCTTGATCATCAGCGACATAGAGCGGTAGGTAGAGCAGCGACTGAAAGGCCTGACTGATTCGGACGGTCTGGGTATCTCCGGATCCGTCAGAGCCGCCAGCACTTGCACCGGTTCCGCAGCCGGCAAGCATGGTGGCGATCGCTAAGCCGACGGTCGCCAAGAGCGGACGAGTGGATTTTTGTTGCATGGGAATGCCTTTCAGAAGCAGGATGGAGTGTGAATTAGCGACGCTTCCATGGCAGAAGCAGGCGTTCGATGACATACATGGCGAGCTGCAACAGTGCGACAAGAACCACGACCATGACGAGCCCGGCCATGACGCGCGCGATCGAGAAATTAGCGCTGGCGACTTGGATCGAGTGGCCGATTCCGGCAGACGACGAAATGTACTCGCCGACGATGGCACCGATGACAGCCAGACCGACGTTGAGCTTCAGTCCGGAAACCACCCACGTCATTGAGGACGGCACCACAACCTTGGTGAAGATTTGATGCCGGGACGCACCAAACGACCGCATCAGGTTAAGTTCGTCTTGGTCGACATCGAGTGCTCCGCGGTAAGCGTTCGTCAGCGATACGACGACGCAGGAGAAGGCGACAATAACTACCTTCGACAGCATGCCCGTGCCAAACCAGATAATGATCAGTGGCGCTACGGCGAGGACCGGAATGGCGCCAATGGCCGCTATATAGGGTGCAGAAACACGGGCGACCACTCGGGAATACCAGAGCACCAATCCGAGCAACGATCCACCGACTGCACCGAGAAGAAAGCCGAACACAGTTTCCTGCATGGTGAGGAGAAAATCACTGACGAGCGTGCCCGCGCCTGCCTGCTGCACTAGCGCCTGCCATATGAGAGTTGGACTGGCGAACAGGAAAGTGCTGACGACACCGGCCTGCGCAAGTATCTCCCACAGGGCGAGCGTGACGATGAGTATCGCCAGTTGAGCACCAACGATGACGGAGTGCCGTTGGTCCAGCCGCCGTGGGGACACTCTGGCGGGCGGCGCGTTGGTAGCGGCGGTGACCGTGTGAGGTTCAGCGACCGTGGTCATGCTGCGACTCCTGACTTGCCGTTCGAACGCGAGTAATTGCCATCCGCGATACTGCGCCAGATCTGTTCGTAGTAGTCGTTGAAGCGTGGTGATGTGCGTCGCTCGGCGACGTCAGTGCTGTCGATGCCGAGGTCCACGGTGATCTCCTTGACGATTTCCCCGGGCCGCGCTTTGAGTACATAGACGCGGTCGGAGAGCGTGACGGCTTCTTCGATGTCGTGCGTCACGAAAACGACCGTTTTGTGGAGGCTCTTGACAGTCGCCAGCAGATCACTTTCCAGCTCGATCTTCAGTGGATAGTCCAAGGCCTTGTACGCCTCATCCATCAGGACGACTTCAGGGTCCAGGACCAGGGTGCGCATAAGTGCCGCCCGTTGGCGCATGCCGCCCGAAAGACTGTGCGGATACTGGTCTTCAAACCCCTCTAGGCGATAGCGAGCGAATAAGGGGCGGGCACGTTCATAAGCTTCGCGTTTAGGTACACCCCGGACTTCGAGGCCGAGCACGACATTGTCGATGAGGGTGCGCCATGGCAACAGCAGGTCTTTTTGCAGTACATAGCCAAGGGCCGGATGTGGCGTGCCAGTGATGGCTTCGCCATTGACGAATACATCGCCTCGGCTGGGGGTGAGCAGGCCGGCGAGCACATTGAAGAGCGTGGACTTTCCCGAGCCACTGGGGCCGACAAATGTGACGAACTCTTGCTCTCTCGCGTGGAAGCTCATGTTCTGCATCGCGACGACGGACTCGCCCTTTACCTGAAAGGTATGCCCGACGTTCTCGGCCACGAGTTTATGGGTCATGAGATCTCCGATGGGGTCCGAAGGTGCCGCGCCTCCCGCGGCTAATAGCCCACACTCGCAGGCGGATGTTTCACGCCGAGCAGACTGGTGTTACCAGTTGGTTGCCAGGTTGAGACTGCCGTTTCACGCTCTTGAAGACTCGTTCCGATCACCCGAGTACTGCGAAGTTGCGCCCGAGGTGGGATTTACTGTGGTCATCGGAAGACGACCTAGGTAACGGAGGCGCTGTGTCCGATGTGTCCAAGCCACATGGGCTTGACTCTTTGGCAGTGAGGCTGCTCAGCCTGGTGAAATCGCTGCCTTTAGGGTCGAAATTTCCGTCCGAGCGAGAATTGGAACGAGAGTGGGGCGTCTCACGGCCGGCATTGCGTACACGTTTGCGCACTCTGGAATCGGTCGGGCTTCTCGAGCGACGAGGAACGGGGGGCTCCTTCACTCGAACCATGCAACCGGAGGACGTCTCCGATGCCATGCGCATTGGTCTCAGTGGCATGGAGCTGGACGACGAAATCTCGTTCCGGCCGGTACGTGTTGCGCTCGAACGCCAGGCGGCCCTCGCAGCGACGCGTCGCCCGGACGAATCCGCCTTGGCCTCAATGCACGCCGCGTTGCAGGCGATTCGAGTCGCGGAGTCCCCGGACGAGAAGACTCGCGCTGACGTTGATTTTCACGCCGCCTTGTTTGAGGCCAGCGGAGAGCCGTCGCTCCGATTCATGTACGGAGCGGTGCGCGGTCTCATGGACGACTCGGTCGCACGTCGGCGTGCCCAACTCGCGAAGAATCCAGCTGGGCTGGAAGAGTCGTTTCGCCTGCACGCAGAGATCCTGGCTGCTGTCCAAAGCGGAGACGGGCGGCGATCTATGGACGCTGTGGACGCTCTTATAGCACAGGACGTTGAAAGTCACTGAACTGGTTCAACACATGCCATTCAACTAGCGGGAACGAAAAAACCTCCCCGCAGGCGTGACGCCTGATCAGGGAGGTTTCTCGGAGCCCCCTGCCGGATTCGAACCGGCGACCTGCTCTTTACGAGGGAGCCGCTCTGGCCAACTGAGCTAAGGAGGCATATGCGCACCCGCCAGCGGGTACCACGGCTGTCCATGATACCGGTCCGAGTGGCCGACGGGCAAAGCGAGTCGTACCCTTTTGCTCACACGCGGGAACGAAGCCGTTCCGCATGGTGAGAACCCACAGTTGGCGTTCACTTCGCGGCCAACCGCAGGACAGATCGTGGCTGTGAAATGGGCCGACGATGGAATCAGGCCTGGCACCCGCCAGGGCACGTCTACGGGAGGACTGTTATGACGATGCCTGCCACCGCTGACCCGGGCCAGTGCTTCCGGTCACGGCGTCCGCTGAAGCTCGCGGTGCTCGATCTGTCCGGAACCACGGTAGACGAGGGGGGCCTACAGGACGAGGCGTTCATCGCCGCGATCCATCAAGAGGGTGTCGAACCCGGCACCTCCCGTTATGACGCCATGCTGGGCTACTTCCAGGAGGCCCGTGGCGCCTCTCGGCACGAGATCTTCCGGGCCGTTTTCGCCGAGGACACGGTCGCGGCCCGTCGCGCCAACCACATCTTCGAGAAGACCTACGACCGCCTGCTGGCCGAACGTGGCGTCAAACCCATGGATGGGGCCGACCAGGCCATCGCCGAGCTGCGCGAGGCCGGCATGAAAATCGTTCTGACCACCGGGTTCGCCCGGCACACCCAGAACATGATCCTGGAATCGCTGGGCTGGATGGGCGTCTCCGACCTCAGTCTGTGCCCATCTGATGCTGGACGCGGATCGCCGTACCCGGACATGATCCTCACCGCCTTGCTGGCCCTGGACCTCGACGACGTCCGCTCCGTCATGGCGGTCGGCGATACCGTGCGTGACATCCGGGCCGGACAGCGTGCCGGTGCGGGGCTGACGGTCGGTGTCCTCACCGGCTATGACGACAGTGCTGCCTTCAGTGGCGCCGGTGCGTCGGCGGTGGTTCCGTCCATTCGCGAGGTACCGCCGCTGGTGAGCGGCACGGCCTCGCGTGCCTCATAACGCCCACTTCATAATGCGAGGACCCCGCTGGAGTCCGCCTGCAGAGCTCAGTTGCAGGTGAGCCCGTCCTCGGGCACCACGCCGTCGATCAGGTATTCGTCCACGGCGCCACCGATGCATTCTCCGGCGCGGCCGTAGGCCGTGTGTCCCTGGCCGTTCCAGGTGACCAGAACGGCGGACTCCAACTGCTCAGCCAAGGCCGGCGCCCACTCATACGGTGTGGCCGGGTCGCCTTGAGTGCCGATCACCACGATGGGTGCGGCGCCGGGTGCGCTGGCCGGTGCGGGTTCGCCGACGGGCTCCTCGGGCCAGTCAGCGCAGTTCACTCCGCCGTAGGCCAGGAATCGGCCGATGGTTGGCGATGCCTCCTCCAATTCGGCAGCCTGGCTGCGCAGGGTCTCCGTGTCGGAGGCTGACGAGAAGTCAAGACAGTTGATCGCGGTGAAGGCGTCGTTGATGTTCGAGGTGTACGTGCCGTCTTCGTCGCGGCCGGCGTTCAGGTCCGAGAGATACAGCATCAGATCGGGATTGCCGTTCATGGCGTCCTGGACCGCCGAGGTGAGCATTGGCCAGTTCTCGTCCGAATACAACGGAGTGATCAGTCCGGCCACGAAGGCCGAAGCCGGTACCTGGCGTCCGTCCGAGGAGGTCATGGGGGAGTCCTCGATCTGGGTCAGGAGCCGCTGGAGCTGTGCCACCGCGTTCTCTACGGTTCCGGACAAGGGGCACTCCGTGGTGGCCAGACAGTAGTCGGCCCAGGAACGGATGGCCTTCTCGAACGCTGTGGCTTGGCCGAGCGTGACGTCGAACTCGCCCAGGGAAGGGTCCATCGCCCCGTCGAGCACCATGCGGCCGACGTTGTCTGGGAACTGGCCGGCGTAGGATGCCCCCAGGGACGTGCCGTAGGAGAAGCCGAGATAGTTCAGCTGCTCATCACCCAACACGCCCCGGATCAGGTCCATGTCCTGGGCAGCGGTGTCGGTGTCGACATGCCCGAGGATGTCCCCGGTGTTCTCATCGCAGGCCTCGGCGAAGTCCTGGGCGGCATCGCGCGCTTGTTGAAGGCCCTCCTCCGTCGAGGGATCGATGTTCTGCTCCCGGGCCGCGTCCATCTCCTCGTCGGGCAGACACGTCACCGGTGTTGACCGTGACACGCCCCGGGGGTCGAATCCCACGACGGCGTAGTTCTCGCGCACCTCATCGGAGACCACGAACTCCAGTGAATCCACCACCATGTCCACCCCGGAAGCTCCCGGTCCTCCGGGGTTCAGGACCAGGTGAGGAGCGCCGTCCCCGGCGCCATCGGTGCGGATCAGGGCCAGGTCGATGCGTTCGCCGGTGGGGTCGGCATAGTCCAAGGGCGCCTCCACCGTGGCGCACTGGAACTCGCCCGCGTCCTGCTCACAGGACTGCCAATTCGGCTGTTGTCCGTAGAAGTCCTCCAATCCCTCCGGCACGGCCTCGGGAGCGGCCGGGGATCCCGACGTCGGCTGCTCGCCGTCCGCCTCCGGGTCGCCGGAGGTGGATTGACCGGAGTGCGAGGCACCACCGCTCGGGGTCTGGCCGTCAGCACCATCCGGGTCGCTTGCCGGGGTGCAGGCGGCGAGAAAGAGTACGGCGAGCAGCGCACCGGACGCGCGAAGGGGCCACCGGTCGGGCCATCGGGGAGAGAAGGCGGAGTGCAGTGGCACGCAGGGTCCTTTCGGGACAGGGGCCGGCAAGGGGCGGTGCTGCTCGGTCAAGACCGTTCGGCCGGCCGACGGTCCAAGATGCGGTCGGGAAGAAAGCTCGTCGTCATGGCCTCCAGCGCCAACAACGGCGGAACGTTGCCGGCCAGCCGGTGACGGGCCGTGGCCACGGCATCGATCCTGGCCACCGTCCTGTCGGCGGTGGCGGACCGCGCGTAGGAGGCCAGCTCATCGCGCAGGTGCTCATTGATCAAGTCGGCCCCCGTCTCCAATTGCAGGGCGAGCACATCCCGGAACACGCCGGTCAGATCGATCATGGCCCGGTCGAGAGTGTCATGCACCGAGCGCTTATTGCGCGCCGACTGACTGTCCTCCAGACGCTTGACGTGATGGCGTAGCTTGGCCGGGACCTTCTCGTTCTCCTCCAGGCCCAGCGCGCGCATCAGTCCGGCCTTCTCTTCGGCGTTGCGCACCTCTGCCGAGGCCTTGGCCTCCTGTTGGGTGACCTCCACGAGCTCCTTGGCCAGGGCCACCGCGTCCGAGGTGGCTTGAATCCGCAGGGGCAGATGCACCACCGATTCCCTGCGTTGCCGGGCTCCCTCGTCCCGAGCGAGCCGCCGGGCCATGCCCACGTGGGACTGCGAGGCGCGCGCCGCGAACAGCGCCAACGCCGGGTCCAGCCCGTCCCGTTCCACCAGCAGGTCAGCCACTGACTGGACCGAGGGGATGCGCAGTCCCACGGGGCGGCACCGGGACCGGATGGTCACCAACACGTCCGCCGGCGAGGGGGCGCACAACATCCACACGGTCCGCGGCGGTGGCTCCTCGATGGCCTTGAGCAGCACGTTCGTGGCGCGCTCGGTCATCCGGTCGGCATCCTCGATAATGAAGATTCGCCAACGTCCACTGGAGGGACGGTCCTGGGCCACCGAGATCAGCTCGCGGATCTCGTCGATCTTGTAGGTCACGTTCTCGGTGGCCATGATCTTGACATCCGCGTGCGTTCCGGCCGCCACGGTGAGACACGCTGCGCAGTGCCCGCAGCCACGGCGGGCTGGGTCCTCGACCTCGCACTGCAGCGCCTGAGCGAACGCTCGGGCGGCGTTCGACCGTCCGGATCCCGGGGGACCGGTGAACAACCAGGCGTGTGTCGGGTTGTCCGCGGCCGCGGCCCGGGACAATTGCTCGACGGCGGCCTGCTGACCCGCGAGGTCACTCCAGGCGGGTGCGGCATCGGCGAGGGCGGTCATCGGCGGGCCTCCGGCGTGCCGTTCGCCCTGGACCGCACTCTGGATCGCACCCCGGCCAGGATGTCGGCGGCAAGGTCCTCGGCCGGCCGGCCGGCGTCGAGCACGGCATAACGCTCGGGGGCAGCTGCGGCGCGGTCCATGAAGGCCTGACGAATGCGGTGGTGGAACGTTTCCGGCTCCGACTCCATCCGATCCGGACCGAGGCCTCCGGGGGCCTGTTGTCGCGCATCGCGGCGGGTGGACGCCGTCGCGGTGTCCACATCCAGCAGCACGGTCAGATCCGGCTGGAGGCCGTCGGTCGCCCACGTGTTGAGGTCGGCGATGGTCTCGGTCCCCAGCTCCCGGCCGGCACCCTGATACGCCACGGAGGAATCCACGTACCGATCCGTCACCACGGTGCGGCCGGCGGCCAGGGCCGGACGAATCAGTTGACGCACGTGCGCCGAGCGCGAAGCAGCGAAGACCAGCGCCTCCGTGACCGGATCGATCGGGGCGTTCTCCGGATCGAGCACCAAGGACCGCAGCCGTTCCCCGACGTCGGTTCCGCCCGGTTCGCGCGTCAGCAAGACATCGTGACCCTCGGCCCTCAATCGCTCAGCCAGCATGCGCGCCTGAGTGGATTTTCCGGAACCGTCACCGCCTTCGAGAGCGATGAACAGTCCTGGCGCACGTTCTTCGCGGGAAAGGGGGCTGGCAGCCTGGTCGGTCACCGGTCCAGCCTAGCGGCCCGCGGGCGCCGTCTTCATACCAGAACATCATCCACCAGCCCGCCCCTGGTGCCGAAGTACGATTTCACCCATGCATCCGGAAACTCTCTTGGTCAGTGCCGCTCGCCCCGCCAAGGAGGTGGACGCACCGGTCAACGAGCCGGTGCACTTCACCTCCACCTACGTGGGGTGGGAACCCGACGGCGGCACCCCGCGCCGTCTGTACGGCCGCATGTCTAACCCCACCTGGGACGGCCCCGAGGAACTCCTCGCCGCTCTGGAAGGGGTCGAGGATCCGGCAGAACGGCCGGCTCTGCTGTTCTCCTCCGGGATGGCGGCCATCACTGCGGCCCTGCAATTGGCGCCCAACGGCGGACGCGTCGTCGCGCCGCAACACGCCTATCAGGGCATGCTGTCGCTACTGGGGTCCCTCCAGGAGAGCGGCCGGCTGGTGCTGGACCGAGTGGACATCACCGACCAGGATGCGGTCGTCCGGGCACTGCAGGGCTCTGAACTGGACGCTGACGGTTCGCCCGGCGCGGCCGGCGGAGTCGCGGAGTCCGTCACGCAACTGGCCACCCAGACCCGGCCGGCGAATATCCTCTGGCTCGAATCCCCCACGAACCCCATGCTCGAGGTCGCCGATCTGTCCGCACTGACCGAGGCCGCGCACGCCGTTGGGGCCCTCGTGGTGGTGGACAACACCTTCGCCACGCCTCTGGTGCAGCGCCCGCTGGAACTGGGGGCCGACGTCGTGGTCCATTCGGTGACGAAGTACCTGGCGGGGCATTCGGATGTGGTGTTGGGAGCGGCTGTGACCTCCGACGCGGGGCTTCACCAGCGTCTGCACGCCCACCGCACGCTCCATGGGGCCATTGCCGGGCCGATGGAAGCATTCCTGGCCCTGCGCGGTATGCGTACGCTCGCTCTGCGCCTAGAACGCTCACAGGACAATGCCGCCGAACTGGCCCGACGCGCGGAGGCGGCTCGACGCGAGGGCAGCCTGCCGATCGCTGCGGTGCGCTATCCGGGCCTACCCGAGCATCCGCAGCACCGGTTGGCGGCACGGCAGATGCAGGGCGGCTTCGGTGCCGTGCTCACCCTGGAGATCGCCGCGCCGGAGGGATCGGGCTCCTCTGGTGTGGCCGCTGCCGACGCGGCCGACGCCGTGGTGCAGAACTTGCGGCACTGGGTCCCGGCCACGTCACTGGGTGGTGTGGAGTCACTGATCGAACGGCGCCGGCGTTTCGATGGTGAGCCGCTCTCAGTTCCTGAGGGCCTGCTGCGGCTGAGCGTCGGCATCGAGCACGTGGACGATCTGTGGGATGACCTGGTCGCCGGGCTGCGCGCCGTGGGTGGCCGGGAAGATCAATCCCGGTAGGCTGAGCCCATGAATTCCTGGTTCCTGGTCCTGACCATCGAGAACTGGCTGTACATCGCCCTGTCCTTGGTGTCAGTGGTGCTCGCCGTCTGGGCCCTGGGCGACTGCCTCACCCGATCCAAGGACCAGTTCGAACGCGCCGGTCAGCGCCCGAAGTCCTTCTGGCTGATCCTCACCGCCGTGGCTGCCGCGGTGGCTCTGTTGACGCTGCTCAGCTCCTTGAACAGCCTCGGCGCCGGTTTCAGCCTGTTCCAGATTGCCGCTCTCTGCGTGGCCGCCGTGTACCTGGCCGGGCCCCGCGGTGAGATGAAGCTGTTCGGCCGCGGTGGTTCCGCGCCCTACGGTTACTGATCGCGGCTCCTGTTCAGGGCTGATCCGGACATGCCCGAGCCACCCGCGAATCGGCGGGTTTCGCCCCGATAGAATGGTCGGCATGGCTGAAACTCCCTACAAGCTCGTCCTGCTGCGGCACGGCCAGAGCGACTGGAACCAGAAGAACCTGTTCACCGGTTGGGTGGATGTTCCCCTGACTGCCAAGGGCCGCGAGGAAGCGGTCCGTGGCGGTGAGTTGCTGGCCGCCGAGGGCCTGTTGCCGGATGTTCTCCACACGTCCGTGCTGAAGCGGGCGATCACCACCGCGAATCTGGCGTTGGAGGCCGCCGACCGCGAATGGGTGCCGGTCAAGCGCAACTGGCGCTTGAACGAACGTCACTACGGGGCACTGCAGGGCAAGGACAAAGCGGAGATCCGTGAGGAGTTCGGCGAGGAACAGTTCATGATCTGGCGCCGGTCCTATGACACTCCGCCGCCCGCGCTGGACGACTCCTCAGAGTGGTCCCAGGCCGGAGACCCGCGGTATGCCGACCTCGACGGCGAGATTCCGCGCACCGAGTGCCTCAAGGACGTCGTCGAGCGGATGTTGCCGTACTGGGAGTCCGAGATCGTTCCGGACCTGACCGCCGGCAAGACCGTGCTGATCGCCGCGCACGGCAACTCGCTGCGGGCCCTCGTCAAGCACCTGGACGGCATCTCCGACGAGGCCATCGCCGGGCTGAACATCCCCACGGGTATCCCGCTCTACTACGAGCTCGACGAGAACCTGAAGCCACTCACGCCCAGTGGGCGCTATCTCGATCCGGAGGCCGCTGCCGCCGGCGCGGCTGCCGTGGCGAACCAGGGCAGCCGCTGAGACCGGTCGGCTGATCAGTCGGCGGCGATGACCGGCTCCCACTCGCCGGTCATCAGGTAGGTCACCTTCCGGGCCACCGACACTCCGTGGTCGGCGAAGCGCTCCAGGAACCGGGAGGCCAGGGCGACGTCGACCGCCGTCGCGGCTGGGGCGTTCCACTCCGGCAGGGAGACCGTGGCGAAGTTCTTGGCGTGCAGTTCGTTGATCGATGCGTTCAGCTTGGCGATCGTCGAGGCGTGCTGCAGATCGCGGGTGGTGAGCAGCTGCTCCACCTCGCCGGACACGGTGACGGCGTGATCGGCCATCTGCCGGAAATCCTCACGGGCCAACTCGGGAACCACCAGGTCCGGGAAACGGCGGCGGGCCAGTTGGGCGATGTGGCGGGCCAGGTCGCCCATGCGCTCCAGTGAGGAGCTCATGCGCAAGGCGGCGACGACGGTGCGCAGGTCGGCGGCGACGGGACCCTGCAGGGCCAGCAGCTCAATGGCCTTCTCGTCGAGGGCCGTCTGCAGGTAGTCGATGCGCGCGTCGTTGGTGATCACGGCCTCGGCCAGTTCGACGTCCGCATTCTCGAAGGCATCCCGGGCCTGGCTCATCGCCTCGTGTACCAAACCGGCGATTTCGACCAGCTGGTCGCCCAAAGACTTCATGTCGGCCTGGAAAAGTTCACGCATGGTTTCGTCCCTCGATCCGCTGGTTGGTGTGTTCGCCCCTGTGGTCGGGCGGCATAGGACCCGGATGGGTCATAGGCACGGATCCGCAGTTATCTTGACGGGGCAAGATGAACGCGAACTGAACCACAGGAACTTCCCTGTGCACATTATGCCGTGGAAGCCGCGGACGCACGGATCGGTCCGCTTTTCGCGTGGTTCCCGGGCTCTGCCCCTGTCATAGTGCGGTGACACCTGCCATCGGTCTTCCACGTGATGGGTACTCTGGACAGCGTGACTGATCCGGTAGTCGTGGGAGTGGTGTGCGGCCTCATCGGCTTGGTGCTCGGCGTGCTGGCCATGCTGGCATTCCGGGCCTCTGAGCGTAGCCGTGCGGTACACCTGTCCGTGGATGAGCCCTCGGTCCCGGCCGGGGCGGCCGAAGTGCTCTCCGTCATCGGGAGGGCCTACGTCCTCGTCGACGCCGTCAACGGCGTGGTCCGTGCCAACCCCTCCGCGTACGCATTCGGCCTGGTTCGGGGCCACCATCTGGCTCGAGAGGACCTGCTGGCCCTGACGGATCGCGTGCGCTCGGACGGGATCATCGTCGATCGGAAGTACGAACTGCCCCGGGGCCCGTTGGGACAGGGGACGCTGGTGGTACAACTGCGCATCGCCCCCTTAGCCGACGAATACATCCTGTTGCTGGCCGACGACCGCACCGAGATTTCTCGGACCGAGGCGATGCGGCATGACTTCGTGGCCAACGTCTCCCACGAACTGAAGACGCCGGTGGGCGCCATCTCGCTGTTGGCCGAGGCCATCGACGACGCCGCGGACGACGAGGACGCCGTGCGCCGGTTCGCCGGTCGGCTCAGCATCGAGTCCACGCGGCTGGCCGCCCTGGTCCAGGACATCATCGAGCTCTCCCGGCTCCAGGGCAAGGACACCGTCCGGGCCGGTCAGTCCGTGGACCTGAACACGATGGTCAACGAGGCCGTGGACCGCTCTCGGATGCAGGCCGAAGCCCGGCAGATCACCATCAGGGTGGCCGGGCACGTCGACTCGACCGTCCACGGTGATCCTGATCAGCTGATGACGGCCCTGCGCAACCTCATCGACAACGCGGTGCGGTATTCGCCGGACGGCACCACCGTCGGCGTCGGGCTGAAGTCGGTGCGCGGTCTGGCGCAAGTCTCGGTGACCGACCAGGGGGTCGGCATCCCCGAAGACGAACAGGACCGGATCTTCGAACGGTTCTACCGGATCGACGCCGCCCGGTCCCGTCAGACGGGCGGCACCGGACTCGGTCTCTCGATCGTCAAACACGTGATCTCGAACCATGGCGGGGAGGTGACGGTCTGGTCCCAACTGGGCCGGGGCTCCACGTTCACGGTTCGATTGCCCCAGATGGAACAGTCCGATGCTGATCAACAGCACGGGAACTCAGTGAACCAGCGGGGCGCCAGCGCCCCGGCAGGCGAGGAAGGAACCCCATCATGAGCCGCATTCTGATCGTGGAGGACGAGGAGTCGTTCAGCGACCCGTTGTCCTATCTGCTGGGGAAGGAGGGCTTCGAGGTAGAAGTGGTGGCCGATGGCAACACCGCCGTGATGGAGTTCGACCGGGCCGGGGCAGACCTGGTGCTGCTGGACCTCATGCTTCCGGGGCAGTCCGGGACCGAGGTCTGCCGCCAGCTTCGCCAACGCTCCAACGTGCCGGTCATCATGCTGACCGCCAAGGACGCCGAGATCGACAAGGTCGTCGGCCTGGAACTCGGCGCCGACGACTACGTCACCAAGCCCTATTCCTCCCGGGAACTCGTGGCCCGCGTCCGTGCCGTCCTGCGCCGCCAGGGGGAGCCCGAGGAGTTGATCAGCTCCACCGTGCAGGCCGGCCCGGTGCGGATGGACATCGAACGACACGTGGTCTCGGTCAGCGGGGAACAGGTGTCCCTGCCGCTGAAGGAGTTCGAGCTACTCGAGATGCTGCTGCGCAACTCCGGCCGCGTGCTCACGCGCGGACAGCTCATCGACCGGGTCTGGGGCTCGGACTACGTGGGAGATACCAAGACCCTTGACGTGCACATCAAGCGCCTGCGGGGCAAGATCGAACCCGATCCGTCGAACCCGCGGTACCTGGTGACGGTCCGCGGTCTCGGCTACAAGTTCGAGCCGTAAACCGGCGCTCAGTGACCGCCCTCTTCCGGAGCCGCCGATTCCTCGAGGTGTGCGCCCACGCTGGGGTCGGCGCCGCCGGGAACGAAGGGGCGGTACTCCGGAAGAGTGCCGTTCAGCACCGTGATGCCCACGGTCTCGGAGGTGCCGTCCACCTCCACGGTCGCGTCCACGATTTCGCCGGGCCGCACGCCCGCATCCGGGATGATCTGTTCGTTCGCGGGGTCCTCAAGCTGGAGGGACCGGTCACCGGGCACGTTGAACCGCGTCTGCGTGCCGTTCACGGTGATGGTGAGATCGAGCGGCTCGCCGGACGCAGAGGCCAGGCTGCCGATGTAGCGCGCCTCCGCATCGGGTGCACTGGTCACCAGGGCAACGTTGCGCAACTGCGCGTCGCCGACGTCGGCCACGATGCCGTCGGACGGCGAGTACTGCATGGTCGTGGCCTGCTGGTTGATGGCGCTGCAGCCGGTGGCCCCCAACAGGGCGACGGCGGCCAGGCCGGCCACAGCGGCGTTGCGGGCGGTGGCCTGGGAAGCGGCGAACTTCACGTGGATTCTCCTCGGATGCGAACAAGTGCGCACCGTGATCGACCGGTGGGCGGACACTGGTGGTCGCACGGCGCGGTGCTGACTCGAGGTTACCGTATCGACCGCGCTCGGCTCCGGTTCTGACGAGCGTGAGACGTACATCAGCAAGGGCGAATTATGTCGTTTCCCGTCCCGGGTGCAAGGAACGACACGGGTGCTGAAAATGTGACGTGGTAAACTCAAGCGGAGGGAAAGGGGTCCATTCACATGGTATTTGAGGTCGGAGAAACAGTCGTCTACCCCCACCACGGTGCGGCGAAGATCGAAGAGATCAAGATGCGCACGGTCAAAGGTGAAGAAAAGATGTACCTCAAGCTGAAGGTGGCGCAGGGCGACCTGACGATCGAAGTGCCAGCGGAGAATGTCGACCTCGTCGGCGTGCGGGACGTCGTGGACAACGAAGGACTGGAGCACGTCTTCCAGGTTCTTCAGGCCGAGTTCACCGAGGAGCCCACCAACTGGTCCCGGCGCTACAAGGCCAATCTGGAGAAACTGGCGTCCGGTGATGTCATCAAGGTCGCGGAAGTGGTGCGTGACCTCTGGCGCCGTGATCATGACCGTGGACTCTCCGCGGGGGAGAAGCGCATGCTCGCCAAGGCCCGTCAGGTGCTGGTCTCTGAGCTCGCCCTGGCCAAGAAGATCACCGAAGACGGCGCCGCAGACCTCCTGGACGAGACGCTCGCCGCCTGACGGCGTGCCGGGGCTCGGACGACTTCTTCGCGCGAAGCCCATACCGGCAGCAGTACCGTTCATTCCGTGGGAACACCTGAGGTCACTATGCGCGCCACCGTGTTGATCGTGGCCGCTGGAGCCGGAACCCGCCTGCAGGCCGGGATGCCGAAGGCACTGGTCACGCTCGGCGATGGCCGGACCATGCTGGAACATTGCCTCGATTCCGTCGCCGCGGCGGCACTGCAGACTGCCGGACCGGGCGCTCCGCAGGTGACCGGCATCGCCGTCGTCGTCCCCTCCGAACCGGACGCCGCGTCCGCCTTGAAAGACGTCTGCCACGCCTTCGCGCTGCGCACCGGCCTCACCGTGCAGGCCGTTCCCGGTGGCTCAGAGCGCGCCGACTCTGTGCGGGCCGGGCTGGCCGCCGTCCGCGAGCTGGCCGGCGAGACCGCCGATCGGCACGCCGTCCTCGTGCAGGACGCCGCCAGGCCGTTCGTGCCGCCGGCCGTCTTCCGCACAGTGTGGGCAGCGCTGGAGAGTGGCGCGGCCGCCGTCGTGCCCGGACTTCCCGTGGTCGACACCATCAAATCCGTGGAGCTGGTGCCCTCCACGGGAACCGCGGTTCCCGAACGCGTGACGGGGACCCCTTCGCGTTCGGAACTGCGCGCCGTCCAGACGCCGCAAGGCTTCGACCTGGACGCCCTCGAGGCGGCGCACCGCGATGCCGCCGCAACAGTCGGCGACCACGCGACCCTGTTGACCGACGACGCGATGGCCATGGAAGCGGCCGGGCACGAGGTCGTCGTCGTCCCGGGGGACCCCCTCGGATTCAAGATCACGACGCGACTGGACCTGCTGCTGGCCGACTCGCTGGTGAAGAGCAACCGACCCGAGGAGAGTTCCCGATGACCCCAGCTGAGTCGCCGTCGTCGCCCGTGGTGCCGTCAGGGCCTTGGGTGCCGATGCTGCCGCGGACCGGTATCGGCACCGACGTCCACGCGTTCGCCGGCCCAGAAGAAGAGCGGGCCTGCTGGGTCGCCGGGCTCGAGTGGCCGGAGCAGCCCGGGTTGACCGGACACTCGGACGGGGACGTGGTGGCCCACGCCGCCTGTGACGCCCTGTTCTCCGCGGCCGGCATCGGGGATCTCGGGCTGCACTTCGGCACGTCCCGTCCCGAATGGGCCGGCGCTTCGGGCACCGATCTGCTGGCGGAGGCGGCCCGCCTGGTCCGGGAAGCCGGTTTCGAGATCGGCAACGTCGCCGTCCAGCTCATCGGCAACCGGCCCAAGATCGGCCGCCGCCGCTCCGAAGCGGAGAAGGCGCTGAGTGAGGCGGCGGGGGCCGCGGTCTCGGTGTCCGGCACCACGACCGACGGTCTCGGTCTCACCGGCCGCGGCGAGGGGCTGGCCGCCGTCGCGACCGCCGTGGTTTTTGTGACCGGTCCCGCCGCCGGTCCTGCATCAGCGCTGGACTAGGATCGACTGCGTGGCACAGCGCTTTTACGACACCAGAACCGCGACAGTCCGGGACTTCGTCCCCCTGATCGAGGGCGAGGTCTCGCTCTACTGCTGCGGTGCCACGGTGCAGGGCATGCCACACGTCGGCCATGTGCGCTCGGCCATCGCCTTCGACATCCTCGTCCGGTGGCTCGAATACACCGGGCTGAAGGTCACGAGCATCCGCAACGTCACGGACATCGACGACAAGATCCTCGAGAAGTCGGCGGCGTCCTTCGCGGATGACTTCGAGGAGAACGATCTCTACCCGGCCGAGGAGCCGTGGTTCGCGCTGGCCTATCGCTTCGAGCAGGAGTTCACCCGCGCCTATTCCGCACTGGGCGTGCGCCGTCCCACCTACGAGCCTCGTGCCACCGGGCACATCCCCGAGATGCTCGCCCTGATCCAGCGCCTCGTCGAGGCCGGCCACGCCTACCCGGCCACGGACGGCTCCGGGGATGTGTACTTCGACGTCAACTCCTGGCCGACCTACGGGGAGCTCACCCGCCAGCGGCTCGAGGACATGAAGGACGCTCCCGACGCCGACCCGCGGGGCAAGCGCGATCCGCGCGACTTCGCGCTGTGGAAGGGCGCCAAAGACGGCGATCCTGACACCGCCGCCTGGGAATCACCGTGGGGCCGTGGCCGTCCGGGCTGGCACCTGGAGTGCTCGGCGATGTCCACCAAGTACCTGGGCTCACGCTTCGACATCCACGGTGGCGGACTCGACCTGCGTTTCCCGCACCACGAGAACGAGCTGGCCCAGTCCGCGGCGGCCGGAGACGGGTTCGCCAACTTCTGGATGCACAACGGCATGGTCACCTACGAGGGCGAGAAGATGTCCAAGTCGGTCGGCAACACCGTCTCTCCCGAAGAGATGCTGGCCATGGCCCGGCCCAAAGCGGTGCGCTATTTCCTCGGCCAGGCGCACTATCGGTCCCAGTTGGACTACCGCCCCACCTCGCTGGAAGAGGCGGAGGCGGCCGTCGATCGGATCGAGGCCTTCCTGGAGCGGGGTGCAGATGTGGTCGCGGACCTGCAGCTCCAACGCGAGGACACCGGCTCCGTGGCACGGGCCCTGGGTGGAGAGAGTGCGCCCGAGGCCGTCTACGTCGCCCAGTTCAGCAGCGTCCCCACCGCCTTCCGCGCGGCCATGGAGGACGATCTCAACGTGCCCCAAGCCCTCGCCGTGCTCCACGACTCGGTGCGCGCAGGCAACAGCGCCCTGGCTGCCGGAGACGTGGACGACGTAGAGCAGCACTATGCCGACGTCCAAGCCATGGTCGATGTGCTGGGGCTCGAGGACGTGCCGGAACCGGGCTCCGCTGAGGACTCCTCGGCCCACCACGCCCTCGACGCTCTCATCCAGGCCCAACTCAAGGCGCGCGCCGCCGCGCGGGCCGATCGCGACTGGGCCACCGCGGACCGCATCCGGGACACGCTGGCTGCGGCCGGCGTCGTGGTGGAGGATTCCCCCGACGGTGCCCGGTGGTCTCTGCAGTAGTCCTGCGGTAGTCCTGCGGGACGCTGAGGAAGCCGCCGACGGGGTGGTGGCCGCGGGGCCGTAGAATGGGGCCGGTGTCCGAAGGGCACCATCAGCACCGGGTCCAGGACCCGCCCGTACGCCAGAGAGGCATCATCCACATGGCCGCAGCACCACGCCCCGGCTCCTCCCCGCGGGGAAACCGCGGCAAGAAGGGGCCCCTGAAGGGAACCGGTGGCCACGGTCGGAAGTCGCTGGAAGGCAAGGGCCCCACCCCCAAGGCCGAGGACCGCGTCTACCACAAGGCCCACCGCAGCAAGCAGCTCTCCGAACGCTCCTCCGCCAAGCGCGGAGGAGGCCGCAACACGCGCTCACGGCATTCGGACGAGACCGTCGCGGGGCGCAACTCGGTGGTCGAGGCCCTGCGTGCGAGCATTCCGGCGAAGGCCCTCCATGTGGCCAGCCGGATCGACATGGACGAGCGGGTCCGAGCCGCGCTGACGATGGCTGCCGAACGCGGTATCCCCGTGATGGAGAACAGCAAGCCCGAACTGGACCGGATGACCGAGGACGCCGTTCATCAGGGCCTCGTTCTCCAGGTGCCGCCGTACGACTACGCCGACGCGCTGGATCTGGCCACGGAGACCATGGAGAAATGGGTCAAGGGCTACACCACTGCTCCGCCGCTGTTCATCGCCCTGGATGGGATCACCGACCCGCGGAATCTGGGCGCCATCATCCGCTCGGCGTCAGCGTTCTCCGCGCACGGCGTGGTGGTCCCCTCGCGCCGCTCCGTGGGCGTGACCGCGACCGCGTGGAAGACCTCCGCCGGTGCCGCCGTGCGGGTTCCCGTGGCCCAGGCCGGCAACCTGAACACCACCCTGCAGGAGTTCAAGAAGCTGGGGATGTTCGTCCTGGGGCTCGACGGCGGCGGGGAGCAGACTCTGCCCGGGCTGCCGTTGGCCACCGACCCGGTGTGCCTCGTGGTCGGTTCCGAGGGCAAGGGCCTGTCCCGATTGGTCCGCGAGAACTGTGACCAGATCATCTCCATTCCGATCGCCTCCAGCACCGAATCGCTGAACGCGTCCATGGCCGTGGGCATCTCCCTGTACGAGATCTCGGTGCTGCGCAGCGGTGACCGGCCACTGGCAACCGCCGAGGAGAACGGTCCGGAAGGACAGGACTGATGACGGCCACGTCCCAGCCGACCGGGTCCATTCCGGTGCAGCTGAAGCGCGGGACCGGACACCGTTCCCGGCCGTTCCCGCTGGGCGTCGCGGACTCTGTCCCCGGAGTGGAATCCGTGCCCGGGGCCGTGAACCTCGCCGTCTACGCTCCGGGTCAGCAGGCACTGGACGTGGTGTTCACCGACCCCGATTTCCCCGCGGATGCCGTGCCGACGGCCGAGGATCTGCACCGGGCCCCGCTGTTCGACGTGACGGACCATATTCACCACGGCACCGTCGTCGGGCTGGGGTATGGCAGTCTCTACGCGCTCGTAGCCCGTGACCGGCGGATCTCCGGGGTTTCCCGCACCGGCCGGAAGACCTCCGGTAAGAGCAAGGCGCTGCCGCAACTGCTGATCGACCCGTATGGTGATGCCGTAGTCGAGCGGGGCGGGCGGTACTGGTCCACGCGGGTCCGTCGCGACTTCGACTGGAACGGCGCGCAGAAGCCACACACCCCGTTGCGGGACACCATCGTTTACGAGGCCCACGTCATCGGTCAGACCAAGCTGCACCCCGGGATTCCTGAGGAGCTGCGCGGCACCTACGCCGGACTGGCCCACCCCGTGATGCTGGAGTACCTCACCCAGCTGGGTGTCACCGCCGTCGAGCTGTTGCCGGTGCACCACCACCGGGACGAGAACCACCTGCGGCAGCTCGGCTTGGATAACTACTGGGGGTACAACACCGTCAGCTTCTTTGCCCCGCACCCGAGCTATGCCACGGCAGCCGCACAGGCTCGCGGACCGCAGGCCATCCAGGACGAGTTCAAGGGCATGGTCAAGCTCCTCCACGAGGCCGGGATCGAGGTCCTGCTGGACGTGGTCTACAACCACACGGCCGAGGAGGGCCCGGGCGGTCCCACCTTCTGCTGGCGTGGTCTGGGCGATCGGCACTACTACCGCCATGACGCCGAGGGGCGGTATGTGGACACCACCGGCTGCGGAAACGCGCTGAACTTCGATGACCCGCAGGTGGTGCGGATGACGCTGGATTCGCTGCGGCACTGGGTGAATGACTTCCAGATCGACGGTTTCCGTTTCGACCTCGCCGTGACGATGTGCCGCGACGGTGCGCACCACTTCACCAACCGGCATCCGTTCCTCGTGGCCGCGCAGGCGGATCCCGTCCTCGCCGGGACCAAACTCATCGCCGAGCCCTGGGACGTGGGACTGGGCGGATGGCAGACCGGGCACTTCCCCGCGGGGTGGTCCGACTGGAACGACCGGTTCCGGGACGTGGTGCGGGACTTCTGGGTGGCCGATCGCGGCGCCCTCGAGCACGGCTCCCAGGGAGGCTCCACCGCCCGTCTCGCCGACTGCCTGGCCGGCTCCGCCGGGATGTTCGAGTCCTCCGGCCGATCCCCGTTGGCGTCCGTGAATCTGGTGACCGCGCACGACGGCTTCACCCTGAACGACCTCGTCTCCTACAACGAAAAGCACAACGAGGCCAACGGAGAAGACAACCGGGACGGGACCTCCAATAACCGTTCCTACAACCACGGGGCCGAGGGACTGACTCAGGACGATGACGTCCTTGATGCCCGTGCCCAGACCCAGCGCAATCTGATGGCCACCTTGTTGCTCTCGCTCGGGGTCCCCATGATCACCGCCGGGGACGAGATTGGGCGGACGCAGCGCGGCAACAACAACGCCTATTGCCAGAACAATGAGATTTCCTGGACCGATTGGAATCTGGACGGTCGCCAGGAGCGACTGCTGGCCACCACGCGAGAACTGATCGCGGTCCGCAAGAGATTCCTGGCCGGTCAGCCCTACTCCTATCCTGCACGGGGTTTGGGGTATCTGAAGTGGTTCAACGACTCCGGTCACCCGATGACCGAGGAGAACTGGGGCGATTCCCAGTGTCGTCTGCTGCAGTTGCTGATCGGGGTGCCCGGCGGTCGCGGCACCGGGCTGATTGTGGTCAACGGCAGTCTGGAACCCACGCCGTTTCAGTTGCCCGTCGCGGACGAGCTCCGGGGTATCTCGGACGAGCACGGGGTCGCTCTGCGATCGTTCTCGCTGCTGCTCTCGACCTCTCAGCACGGTGAGCTGCGCCGTGGAGCGGTGTTCTCGCCAGGAAACCAGGACACGATCGAGGCCAGCTCGATCACCCTCTACTCCCTCTGATCTTGTATCTGGAGGTCAAAAGTGCACCGTTCTGGCGCGAATTCCCGGGCGTGTTGGGGCACTTTTGACCATTAGATGGTGAGGGTGGGGTCTTCCACAGGTCACAGCAGTGCTCGGTTTATCCCCACGACGACGGCGGCCCCGCCTTTAACCCGACCAGACCGGTCAGTCTGGGCGCATGGACACCCCGGACATCGTCACGCTGGCTCAGGCTCGAGCGCTCGGCACCAGCCGCAGAACTCTGCAGAACCCGAGATCCGAACGCCATCTCCATGGCATCTACGGTCCTCGCCACGGTGAACGTGATGCGGCATCCCTGCATCGCGGGTTGCTGGGAGCCATGTCGTGGTCGGCGTTGGATGTCGCTTCCCATGAGTCGGCGGCATTCCTCTGGGGTTTTCCGGACGTCGAGCCGCCCCAGGACCTGCACCTGCTGTCCATCGCCGGGGATCGCCGTCGTCGGGTGAAGGGGATGACAGGTCGGCGCGGGCTGGTACTACCGGAAGAAACCACCATGGTGGACGGGATTGCCGTGACGACGCCGTCCCGGACATGGCTCGACCTGGCCCATGGTTCCAGCGAGTTCCGCATGGTGCTGTGGGCAGACTGGTTGTTCAATCCGGTCTGGGGTGGTGACTGGGAGCGCCCTGCCCTCAGCACTCCGGAACAACTGCGTGCCGTCCTTGAGCGGCATCGCGGCAAACCGGGAATCCGCACAGCACGGCGTGCCGCGGATCGAGCCCGAGTCGGTTCGGATTCTCCCCGGGAAACCGCGCTGCGCTTGGCTCTGGTGGACCACGGCCTTCCCGAGCCGGCCGTGAATGAGTGGATTGTCGATCCGGAGACGGGAGAGCTGCTGCACAAGGGCGATCTGACGTATGAGCAATACCGGATCACGCTGGAGTACGAAGGGCGCCACCACTCCGAACCGGAACAGGTGCAACGGGACATTTCCCGCCACGAACGCCTGAACCGAGCGGACTGGCTCGAACTGAGGTTCAGCGCACTGCACGCCCGCGATGACTGGCGACCGGCGGTTCGGAAGACCAGAGAAGCCCTCCTGTCTCGCGGCTGGACCCCCTAACCCGCTCTCCCTACCCCCTCAGCTGGCTAAACCCGCATCTGGCGGTCAAAAGTGCCCCAATTCCACGCCAATTCCCGGGCGTGTTGGTGCACTTTTGACCGCCAGATGCAAAGAGGTGCAAAGAGGGGGGAGGGGGTCAGCCGGCGTTGACCACGAGGCCCATCTCGGCGGGTGAGGCCAGCAGTTCATGCTGCGGCAGGACCCGAACCGAGTAGCCGAAGGCCCCGGAGCGGTCGATGACGAGTGAACCCGTGAACTGCCACCGGCCGTCGCCCAGATCCCGGGCCGGGGAGAGTTCCAAGGTGTCGGTGTCTTCCAGGTGATCCTCTTCGAAGTTATCGACCGGCTTGGTCGCGACCCTGCCGTACACCGCTTGGACGCACACGTCCGACGGGGACAGCCCATCGAGATTGACGTAGGCGGAGACCTGCATCTCGTCACCGATCTGCGGCTCCTCGTTCACGCCCAAGGAGTCCACGTGTTCCACGGACACGGAGCCGAAGCGGGACCGGACGTGCGTCTTCCATGCCGCCAGTTCCCGGGCTCGGGCGTAGCCGTCGGCCACCAGCACCCGACCGGCCTCGGCGGCGGGCCGGTAGAGGGCGTTGACGTAGTCCTGGACCATCCGGTCGGCGGACACTGCGGGGCCGAGCGTGGCCATGGTGTGCTTGACCATGGCCAACCACTGGTGCGGAATGCCGTCCGTGGGCAGATCGGAGGGTCCAGCGGCGCCCGCCTGTTCCGCGGGCTCACTGCTGTAGAAGCGGGGAACGAGTTCGTTCTCGAGCAGATCGTAGAGGGCCGCCGCCTCCACGTCGTCGCGCTGTTCAATGGACGCAGCGGACGAGGCGGTCGGGATGGCCCAGCCGTTCTCGCCGTCGTACATCTCGTCCCACCAGCCGTCCAGCACGGACAGGTTCAACCCGCCGTTCATGGCGACCTTCATCCCGGAGGTGCCACAGGCCTCGAGGGGACGCAGCGGATTGTTCAGCCACACGTCGCACCCGGGCATCAGGGTCGACGCCATCCGGATGTCGTAGTTGGGCAAGAACGCGATCCGGTGCCGGACCTCCGGGTCGTCCGCGAACCGCACCATCTCCTGGATCATCAACTTGCCCTGCTCGTCGGCGGGGTGTGACTTGCCGGCCACCACCAACTGAATGGGGTGATCGGGATCCAGCAGCAGCTTCTTCAGGCGCTCGGGATCACGCAGCATCAGCGTCAGGCGCTTGTACGTCGGCACCCGGCGGGCGAAACCGATGGTCATGACGTTCTCGTCCAGCACCGAATCGGTCCACGCGAGTTCCGCCTCGGAGGCTCCCCGCTTGCGCCACGAGTCCCGCATCCGGGAGCGAACGTCGGCGATCAGCGCTGCCCGCAGCGTCCGGCGGATCTCCCACAGATCCCGGTCGGGCACGTCGTAGACCCGCTCCCAGTCGCACGTGGTCACCGTCGAAGAAGACGAGGCCGCCGAAGAAGCCGAAGCCGACGAAGCCGACGAAGAGAACGATGTGGACAACGCGATGGCGCCCTGGGACACGGCATCCGAGACCCAGGTCGGGGCGTGCACGCCGTTGGTGATGGACCCGATCGGCACCTCTTCCGCATCGAAGCCGGGCCACAGTCCCTTGAACATCGAACGCGACACCACCCCGTGCAACCGGGCGACCCCGTTGGCGCGCTGACCCAGGCGCAGACCCATGACGGCCATGTTGTGCAACTCCGGATTGCCGCCCTCGTAGTCCTCCGACCCCAGCGCCAGGACGTTCTCGACCGGCACGCTCGGCGTCAACCCGGCGCGGAAGAACTGCTCCACCAGTGATCGGTCGAAGCGGTCGATGCCGGCCGCCACGGGCGTGTGGGTGGTGAACACCGTCGATGCCCGGACCGCGCTCAGCGCCGCCTCCCAGTCCAGCCCGGCGGACATGAGTTCCTCGATCCGCTCCAGCCCCTGGAACCCGGCGTGGCCTTCATTGGTGTGGTAAACGGCCGGCTCCTCGGTGCCGGTGAGCCGGCAGTACAGCCGCAGCGCCTTCACCCCGCCCATGCCCAGCAGCAGCTCCTGCTGCAGCCGGTGGTCGCCCCCTCCGCCGTACAGCCGGTCGGTGATGGACCGGGCGGTGTCGTCGTTCGCGGGAACATTGGCGTCCAGCAGCAACAGCGGAACCCGCCCGACGTCGGCTCGCCACACCTGGGCGTGCAGGGTACGGTCCCCGGGCAGAGGCAGGGAGACGAGAGCGGCTGAGCCGTCGGCCTCCTTGAGCAGAGTCAGCGGCAGGTTGTCCGGATCCAGGACGGGGTAGGTCTCCACCTGCCAGGCATCGCGGGACAGTGACTGTTTGAAGTAGCCGGACTGATACAGCAGACCGACGCCGATGATCGGCACGCCGAGGTCGGAAGCCGACTTCAGATGGTCACCGGCCAGAATGCCGAGGCCGCCGGAGTACTGGGGGAGGACGGCTGTGATGCCGAACTCGGGAGAGAAATAGGCGATCGGCCGGGCGGAGCCGTCCCCGCTGCCGTCCGCGCCACCGCCCCGCTCCCGGGAGTCCTGCTGGAACCATCGATCCTCGGTGAGGTACCGGTCCAGGTCGGCCGTCGCCTCGTGGACACGGGCGACGAACGCGGTGTCATCGGCGAGCTCGGCGAGCTTCTGGCGGTCGAAGGAACCCAACAGCGCCACCGGGTCCTCGTTCAACTCCGCCCAGGCGACCGGATCGAGATCGCGGAACAGCTCCTTGGTCGCGGGATGCCATGACCACCGCAGATTGGTGGCCAGACGATTCAGCCCGGCGATGGACTCGGGCAGATGGGTGCGAACAGTAAAACGACGAATAGCCTTCACAGCCCCTCATTATCCACGCCGGATCGCCTCCGGTATGGGTGCACTGAGTGAATCTCGGCGGTCGGCGGGTTGGCCACCGGTTGAATCCTGCACGATCTCCGGCGAAGAACCACCGAAAAGACGGTGAACAGCGCACTCGACAGCGGTGATCAGTGGCCACCGGGGGTTCCCGCCGGTAACGTCGAGCGAGTGGGAGCTGCCAAGAATTCCAGCCAGGTGAGTCACGTGCCGATGTTCCGCACCGAACTGAAGGTCGGCCGCATTCCGGTCACCGGTGTCCAGCCGGTGATCGACTGTGGCGCGCACCCCGCCAAGGCGGTGATCGGCGAGGACATTCCCGTCCGCGCCACGGTGTTCCGAGAGGGGCACGACCGCCTCGGAGCAACCGCCGTGCTCGTCGATCCCTCCGGCGCCGAGGTCCAGCGGGTGCGCATGACCGAGGGCACGCCGGGACTGGACGAATACCTGGCCACCGTGCGCCCCACCTCGGTCGGCCACCACCGTCTTGTTGTCGAAGGGTGGTCGGACCCCTTCGCCACGTGGCACCACGCGGCCACGGTGAAGATCGCGGCCGGCATCGACGTCGAGCTCATGCTGGCCGAAGGGGGCGCCTTGTTCCGCCGGGCCGCCGCGGACCGGGAGCGTTCGGAAGCCGACCGGGCCACGCTCGCCCGAGCTGTGCGCGGACTGGAGGATTCCACCCGGGATCCCCACGAACGGTTGGCCGCCGCGGACGATCCGGAGCTGACCGCGCTGCTCGAGGCTCGCCCCATCCGCGAGTTCGTGTCCGCCTCGCCGGCCTACCCGCTGGACGTCCAGCGGGCGCTCGCCGGCCGAGGCGCGTGGTACGAGTTCTTCCCGCGCTCCGAGGGAGCCGTCTACCACCCTGAGACGGGCGAGTGGACGTCGGGGACCTTCACGACGGCGGCCGAACGGCTCCCAGCGGTGGCGGACATGGGCTTCGACGTCGTGTATCTCCCGCCGATTCACCCGATCGGCCGGAGCCACCGCAAGGGACCGAACAACGCCCTCGACGCCGGCCCGAAGGACCCTGGTTCACCGTGGGCCATCGGTTCTCCGGAGGGCGGCCACGACGCCATCCATCCCGACCTGGGCACCGAGGAGGACTTCGCGGCGTTCGTCCAGCGCGCCGAGGATCTGGGACTGGCCGTCGCTCTGGACCTGGCCCTGCAATGCTCGCCGGACCACCCCTGGGTCACCGAGCACCCGGAATGGTTCACCACCCGGGTCGACGGGTCGATCGCCTACGCCGAGAACCCGCCGAAGAAATACCAGGACATCTATCCGCTGAACTTCGACAACGACCCGCGTGGTCTGCGCCGGGCCGTGCTGAAGGTCGTGGAACTGTGGATCGCGCGTGGGGTCAAGATCTTCCGGGTGGACAATCCCCACACCAAGCCCCTGTGGTTCTGGGAGTGGCTCATCGCCAAGGTGCACCGGCGCCACCCGGAGGTGGTCTTCCTGGCCGAGGCCTTCACCCGTCCGGCCATGATGCACGCCCTCGGACGGGTGGGGTTCCAACAGTCCTACTCCTACTTCACCTGGCGGAACTCCCGCGACGAGGTGGCTGAATACCTGCACGAGGTTACGGCGGAGACCGCGGCGTTCTACCGACCGAACTTCTTTGTGAACACCCCGGACATCCTCTCGGAGTACCTGCAGTTCGGCGGGCCCGGTGCGTTCAAGATCCGCGCCGTGCTGGCCGCGACGTCCAATCCGCTCTGGGGCATGTACGCCGGCTTCGAACTCTTCGAACACGTCGCCCGTCCAGGCGCGGAGGAGTACATCGACAACGAGAAGTACGAGTTCCGCCCACGGGACTTCGCCCGAGCCGAGGCCGAAGGCGCCTCGTTGGCGCCGTACATCACCCGTCTGAACCAGATTCGCCGCGCTCACCCGGCGCTGCAGGACCTGCAGAACCTCACGCTGCACAGCGCGGACAACGGGGACATTCTCGCGTTCTCCAAGTCTCGCCGGCACTGGCCGGACGGCCAGCACCGGGCTCCGGCCGGCGTCGGGACCACCGAGCACGACGACGAAGGGCCCCTGGCGCGCGACATGTTCCCCGGGGTGCCCGACGCCCTCGGCGTGGTGGCCGGGTTGCCGGGGCACGCGGACACGGTGATCGTGGTGGTGAACTGCGATCCGCACGAGGTGCGCGAGGCCACCGTCTCACTGAACCTGGAGGCGCTGGATCTGCGTCCGCAGGACCTCGACCCCGAGGGCCGTTTCGAGGTCGAGGACCTCCTCACCGGCCGCCGCTGGCACTGGGGCGAGCACAACTACGTCCGCCTGGACCCGCACGTCGAACCTGCCCATATTCTTCGGGTGATCCGGCAGGAGTGACGCGAGCGGACCGCCGTTCCGAAACCGGCCGATCCGGGCACTCGACCACACCGGACCACGTATCCCCGACCACGGAGACAACCCCCACGATGGCCAATTCCTTCCAGCTTCACACCCACGGAATCTCCCATGACCCGAACTGGTTCCGTACCGCCGTCTTCTACGAGGTCCTGGTGCGGGCCTTCCACGACGGCAACGGGGACGGCTCGGGGGATTTCGACGGACTGATCAACAAGCTGGAGTACCTGCAGTGGCTCGGGGTCGACTGCTTGTGGGTGCCTCCCTTCTACCGTTCGCCGCTGCGGGACGGCGGCTATGACATCTCGGACTACTACGAGGTGCTGGACGAGTTCGGCACGGTCTCCGACTTCAAGCGGCTCATCGCGGAGGCGCACGCCCGCGGGCTGAGAGTCATCATCGATCTGCCTCTGAATCACACCTCGGATCAGCATCACTGGTTCCAGGAGTCTCGTGCCGACCCGGACGGTCCTTACGGTGACTTCTACGTGTGGAGTGACACGGATGAGAAGTACCAGGACGCCCGGATCATCTTCGTGGACACGGAGGAGTCCAACTGGACCTTCGACCCGGTCCGCCGGCAGTTCTACTGGCACCGGTTCTTCTCTCACCAGCCGGACCTGAACTTCGAGAACCCGGACGTCATCGAGGCCCTGTTCGAGGTCGTCCGCTTCTGGATGGACATGGGCGTCGACGGTTTTCGGGCTGATGCCATCCCCTATCTCTTCGAAGAGGAGGGCACTGACTGCGAGAACGATCCACGCACGCACGCCTTCCTGAGGGATCTGCGGGCGATGGTGGATGCGGAGTACCCCGGCCGGGTGGTGATCGCCGAGGCCAATCAGCCACCGGAGGAAGTGGTGGACTACTTCGGGACCGAGGAGGAACCCGAATGCCATATGTGCTTCCACTTCCCGATCATGCCGAAGATCTTCTACGCCCTGCGTGACCACAAGGCCAATGCCATCCTCGAGGCCCTCGCGGACACCCCACAGATCCCTGCGGGCAGCCAGTGGGGCACGTTCCTGCGCAACCACGATGAGCTCACCCTGGAAATGGTGACCCCCGAGGAACGCCAGGCCATGCTCGGTTGGTATGCGCCGGACTCCAGGATGCGCGCGAACGTCGGCATCCGCCGTCGGCTGGCCTCTCTGTTGGGCAACAGCCGGTCGGAGCTGGAGCTGGCGCACGGTCTGCTGCTGGCCATGCCGGGATCGCCGTTCCTCTACTACGGCGACGAGCTCGGCATGGGGGACAACATCTGGTTGCCCGATCGCGATGCCTCGCGCACCCCCATGCAGTGGAATCCGGACCGCAACGCCGGATTCTCCGAGGCCGATCCGGGCAAGCTCTATCTGCCCGTCATCCAGTCACTCGTCTATCACTACAACAACGTCAATGTGGAGGCCCAACTGGCCTCCGGCGGTTCGCTGCTGCACTGGGTCCGCGAGATCCTGGCCGTCCGCAAGCGCCACCCGGTCTTCGGCCTGGGCGACTTCACGGTGGTCCAGTCCGACGCCGAGCAGATCCTGGCCTTCACTCGGGACCTGCCCGCCATGGAGGAGGATCTGTACCCGGAAACGGTGCTGTGCATCTTCAACCTGTCGCCGGACCCCGTGGCCACGTGGCTGACCGTTCCCGGCTATGAGGGCCGGGGCCTGCGAGACATGTTCGGCGGCCGGCCGTTCCTCGACATCGGCGAGGACGGCCGATTGCCGGTCACGCTGCCCGGCCGAGGCTTCTTCTGGTTGCGCCTGCGCACCGGCCCCGATCCGATGCCCGGGGCCGATGCCGCCGCGCTGGCCGACAAGCGTAATCCGTACACCACGTCCATGCCCGTCATCACTCCGGGCCAGTCCACAGGGAGCACCTGATGAACACCGGCACCGCTCTATCTGACCTGTTGGCGAGCTGGTTGCCGACGCAGCGCTGGTTCCCCCTGCACGGTGCCTTCGACCTGCACCGAGCCGGCGGTGCCACGCTGGCCGGCTCGGCGGAAGACCTCGAACTGCAGCTGCTCGTGCTGACCGCCACCCCGGTGGGAGGCCAGCACGGTGAAGATCCGGGCGTCCGGGAGGACAAGGTCCAGGGCGGAACCGAGAGCCGGGACACCGTGGTGATCTCCGTCCCGGTCGCTCTGCGCAGGACGATCGTCGACGACGGCGATGCGGCCTTGATCGGCCGGTGGGAGGACGCCTCCGGGACGCGCTGGGTCTACGACGGGACGCACGATCCGGCGTTCCTTGCTGTCTGGTTGGAGATGATGCGGAGAGAGTTGCCCACCGCCGACGGCCGCTCGGGTGGTCACGCCTATGCCGGATTCGGGGACTGGCCCGCCTTCGACGCCGGCACTCTCCGGGCCCGGGTGCTGCAGGGCGAGCAGTCCAACACCTCGGTGATCGTGGACACCGAACGCGGCGGGCTGATCGTGAAATTCTTCCGGGTGCTGGCCGCCGGAACCAATCCCGACGTCGAGATCGGCCTCGCGCTCTCGGCCGGCGGCTCCACGGAGGTGCCGGTGACCTACGGATCGGTGACGGCCGGGTGGACGCGGCGCGTCCAGCCGAGCGCGCCCCGGGAAGCCGGCCAGGAAGAGGCGGAGACGGCTGAACACACCGTGGACGAATCGGGTGAGGTCAGTGTCCTGCGGGAATTCATGTCCGGAGCCCAGGACGCGTGGCGGGCGGCCACGGACGCCGCCGGCGCCGGCGAGGATTTCACCGCCGAGGCCGCGGGCATCGGTGCCGCCACGGGGCGGTTGCACGTGGCGCTGGCCACCGCCTTCGGCACGCGAGACGTGACGGCCGGCGCCGGCCGGACACCCGAGGTCCTCGACGCGCTCGCCGAACGCATCGAGTGGGGGTGGCACCACGCCGCCTCCGCCGTCGGCGAAGACCATGCGGCCGCGGTGCGCCGCCTCGTGGAGGAGCTGCGTTCCGCGGATGCCGCCAC
Organism: Citricoccus sp. GCM10030269; assembly: GCF_042665635.1. NCBI lineage: Bacteria > Bacillati > Actinomycetota > Actinomycetes > Micrococcales > Micrococcaceae > Citricoccus > Citricoccus sp. GCM10030269. Next base: position 767,586 of record NZ_JBHTCV010000002.1, read on the forward strand.
GGGACTGCCGCCGCTGCAGCGGATTCACGCCGACTACCACCTGGGGCAGGTGCTGGTCACACGCCGAGGGGAGGAAGCCCCTCGCTGGACCGTGCTGGATTTCGAGGGTGAACCGCTGCGGGAGGCGAACGAGAGGTCCGGCTGGGATCTTCCCCTGCGGGACGTCGTCGGGATGCTGCGCTCCTTCGACTACGCCGGGGCCCTGGCCGGGACCCGGGCATGGGCCGCGCGCAGCCAGGAGGCCTTCCTCGCGGGGTACGGGGACGCCGTCGGCCGTCCCGTGGACACCGGCTCACTCGTCTTCACGGCGCTGATGCTGGACAAAGCGCTGTATGAGACCGCGTATGAACTGCGTCACCGGCCCGACTGGGTCGAGGTGCCGGCCGCCGCCGTACGCGAGATCGTGAGATCGGCCGAGCAGGCGGATACCGTGGAGCCGAGGACGCCCCGCAGTGTCCAGCATTCGTCGGAACACCCAGCAGAGCCCCATACCCAGGAGGTCGCAGTGGAACCGGAACGCAGCCAACTGTCCCCGACGCCAGCCTCACCGGGGGAACACGCGCCGGTCCAGGTGCGCGCGGAGGTGCTCGACGCCGTCGCGCACGGCCGTTATCACCAGCCGCACGAAGTGCTGGGCCCCCACTTGGGGGAGGACGAGGCGGTCACCTTCCGGGTGTTGCGTCCCCTGGCGGAGAGCGTCACGGTCGTGCTCGACGACGGACGGCAGGTGCCGCTGCGCCATGAACACGAGGGCGTGTGGGTCGGCACCGCCACCGCGAGCGAACCGGGACACGTGCCGGGATACCGCCTTCAGGTCACGTTCCCCGGTGCGGACGCCGTGGAGCAGGACGATCCGTACCGCTATCTGCCGACGATCGGGGAACTCGATCAGCATTTGCTCCGGGAAGGTCGGCACGAGACCCTGTGGACCGTCCTCGGTGCCAGGGTCCGTCACTACGCCGCTCCGCAGGGTGAAGTGACCGGGACGTCCTTCGCCGTCTGGGCCCCCAACGCCACGGCCGTCCGCGTCAAAGGTGACTTCAACTCATGGGACGGCCGCCAGCACGCTCTCCGCTCACTGGGTGACTCCGGCGTCTGGGAGATTTTCGTTCCGGGCATCGGAGCGGGCACCGTCTACAAGTTCGCGATTCGTGGCCGAGATGGGCACTGGCGGGACAAGGCGGACCCCATGGCCCGCTGGACGGAGGTGCCGCCCGCCACCGGCTCACGGGTGGAGGAGTCCCACTACGTCTTCCAGGACGACGAGTGGATGGAGAAGCGGGCCCGGACGAATCCCCATGAATCGGCCATGAGTGTGTATGAGGTCCATGCCGGTTCGTGGCGCCCGGGACTGAGCTACCGGGAACTGGCCGATCAGCTCGTCGAGTACGTCTCCTGGCAGGGATTCACCCACGTCGAGTTCATGCCCGTGGCCGAGCACCCCTTCGGAGGATCCTGGGGCTATCAGGTCACGGGCTACTACGCTCCGACCTCCCGGTTCGGGTCCCCGGACGACTTCAAGTATCTCGTCGACCGCCTGCATCAGGCCGGCATTGGCGTGTTGGTCGACTGGGTGCCGGCTCACTTCCCGAAGGATGAATGGGCCTTGGCGAAGTTCGACGGCCAAGCCCTGTACGAGTATGCGGATCCGCGCAAGGGTGAACACCCCGATTGGGGCACCCTGGTGTTCGACTATGGGCGGACGGAGGTGCGCAACTTCCTCGTGGCCAACGCGCTGTACTGGCTCGAGGAGTTCCACATCGACGGACTGCGCGTGGACGCCGTGGCCTCGATGCTGTATCTGGACTATTCCCGCAACGACGGGGAGTGGATTCCCAACCAGCACGGCGGCAATCACAACCTCGAGGCGATCAGCCTGCTGCAGGAGACGACCGCCACGGCCTATCGGCGCAATCCGGGCGCCGTGATGATCGCGGAGGAGTCGACGGCGTTCGCCGGGGTCACCGCCACCACGGATCAGGGCGGACTCGGCTTCGGGCTCAAATGGAACATGGGCTGGATGCACGATTCGCTCACGTATATGTCCGAGGACCCGGTGAATCGGCGGTGGCACCACGGTGAGATGACGTTCTCGCTCGTGTATGCCTGGAGTGAGAACTTCGTCCTGCCGCTGTCTCACGATGAGGTGGTGCACGGCAAGGGGTCTCTGCTGCGCAAGATGCCCGGCGACCGCTGGCAGCAGTTGGCCTCGCTGCGCGCCTACTACGGCCTGATGTGGGCCCACCCCGGCAAGCAGTTGTTGTTCATGGGGTCCGAGTTCGGGCAGGAATCCGAATGGAGCGAGTCCCACGGTCTCGACTGGTGGCTCACGGACACCCGGCAGCACAAGGGCCTGATGAAGACGGTCCGGGACTTGAACATGCTGTACCGGGACGCCCCGGAACTATGGAGCCAGGACAATGACCCCTCCGGGTTCCAGTGGATCGATCAGCATGATGCCGACCGGAATGTGTTCTCCTTCATCCGCTGGTCCACCCCCGAGGCGGGGGCGGGGAAGCCACGGCCCTTGGTCTGCGTGACGAACCTGGCGGGCAGCCCGCACCACGACGTTCGGTTGGGGCTGCCGTTGCCGGGCCAGTGGGAAGAGGTGCTGAACACGGACGCGGAGACCTATGGAGGGTCCGGCGTGAGTACGGGTGGGCCCCTCACGGCCACCGCTGAACCGTGGCACGGACAGCCGTATTCGACGGTCATCACCGCCCCTCCGCTGGCGACGGTCTACTTCCGTCCGGTGCGCTGAACCGCCGATTTTGCACCCGCTCGAATCGTGTGTAATGTTTCCTCTTGTGCCAAGGCGCGGAAGCCGAAAAGCTTCCGGGCCGGGAGACGAAGATCAGCAGGAAACTGCAGGTCAGGAGCTCCTTCTGGCGCCGGTGTTACTCACAAGGTGACGCCGTCTGGAAAGGACCACGGCATGGCGCGGGGATCGTTGAGAACCTCGCGAGGAGCCAGGCGAAGCGGATTGACACCGCAGAGCGAGAAGGTCTAGACTAGAAAAGTTGCTCCGGGGCAAAGGACAGTTCGCACAGCGGCCGTCTGGACCGGGAGGAACAGCCGAAAATCTTCGGTTCTGGTTCGTTGGATGTGGCGGGTTCGCCGATTTGACGGGGTGGTTCCGGGGGGCTAAAGTTGAAAGCCGCGGATAAGGAAAGCCATTGATTTGGTCCGGGAAACCGGGTTGTTATGGCGAGTAGTTATCACGTACCTGTTGTTTGAGAACTCAATAGTGTGCCAAGTTTGTTGATGCCAATTTTTTGAATTGGTTGTATTGGTTGCCCGTGCACACCCCGTGTGTACGTTGGTGACTTATAGCCATGGATTGACAA